>OKQS01000009.1 GCA_900290095.1 Khoudiadiopia massiliensis
AAAAAATAAATTCCTTTTTCTCTTGCTGCTTAATATATTGCATCATCAAAGATAAACCCAACGCGTCTTTTCTAGCTTTTCTCCAAGCACAGACAGGACAAAATCGATTTTTACAAGAATTAGCTTTATATAATTTCTGTTTTTCTAAAGTTTTATCAGCTACAAAAGACAGAAATGTATTACAATCTTCAACTAAATCCATTTGATTCTCTCCAATGTGACGTTTAATAAATTTCTGAAACACTTGATTTCTTTGTTTTTTCTCAGTATACTTTTCCATGTTATAACACATAAAAACAACTTAGTTTTCCCAAACTATGACAATAAAAAAAGTTGCTTTTTCCCCTTTCTATGTATGTTTTTTACTAGTCATTTAAAACGATACATTAATAGGTACGAAAAAGCAACTTTTTTTAGGCTCTAAGCCAGATATACCAATACTTTAAGGGTAACTGTTCAAAATCGAAATAGTTACCCTTATTATCAAGACAAGAAGAAACTCGTTTTCACTCGTTTCAAAAATCAACCCCAAAACGCTTTAATCAAAAATAAAATAAAAGCAACTACAGGAAAAGCAGTCCACCAATGTGTAGCTAAAAAATCCCCCATAGTTCGGCCCTTAGATTCCCATTCCTCATACATTTGATATTCTCCTTTTATTATCGTTTTTTTTAACTGAACATCTCCCTTTATAAAATCATCTAGGCTAACATTAAAAAAATCACTCATCACAACTAGAATGTCTAATGAAGGATAATTTTTACCACTTTCCCATTTCGATACACTTTGCCTAGAGACTTTTAAATAATTAGCCAAATCATCTTGAGACATACTTTTCAATTCTCTGTTTTCTTTTATTCTTTCTCCTAATTCCATAAAATCACCTCTTAAGCAATACTGTATAAAGGAAAAAGATAAATGTCACGATAGTTTTAATTAATAATACCGCAACCGTAAGTTGCTTTATTCCAATTGCTTTATTGACGTTGAGCCTCGGAACCCTTAACAATCCCAAAACTTGTCGAATGGTCGGCTTAATAGCTCACGCTATGCCGACATTCGTCTTCAAGTTTAGTTAAGGGTTCTTCTCAACATAAATAAATTTTCTCGGCATAAATGCGTGGTCTATTTTTTGTTTTCTGAAGGTTTCCAAAATAAAACCACAGCCATAAAAAATAAGTAATAAATAATAAACCAAAAATCTAAATGACTTTGATTTATTTGTCGATATATAAAAACTAGCATCAAAATAGACAAAAGTAATTGCACTGAAAAACGTAACCACATAAAATATACAAACTCCTTTTTAGCAAACTTTATCACAAGAACTATTTAAATTTTAAATGCCTTTATTTTGAATTTTAAGGGGGTATTTTAAAGATTTAGGGGTAAATCATATAGTTTTATACCTAAAAACCTACACAAGCTTTTAAAACGTAAATATGAACCAAATAAATATATTCTAATTCCACAAACTGAAATTTGATCAAAACCAGTGACTAATTTTTTAGACACTGCCCAGTTACATGCAAATTAAAATTTTCATGATTTTTTATAGTTCCTAACAGGGTTAAAATTTGTATAACGAAAGTATATTATTTATATAACGTTAGTATAATAAAGCATTTTAACATTATACTTTTCATAATCGTTTATCGTCGTCATCACAATAACTTTTAAAATACTCGTGCATAATTCAACAGCTGACCTCCCAATAACTACATGGTGTTATCGGGAGGTCAGCTGTTAGCACTTATATTTTGTTATTGTTCTTCCTCGATTTCGTCTATCATTTTGTGATTAATTTCTCTTTTTTCTTGTTCTGTTAAGTCATAAAGTTCACTAGCTAAATATTCTTTTTGTTTCCAAATATAAAAAATTTGATAGATATATTCGGTTGGATCAATTTCTTTTAAATAATCTAAATCCCCATTTTTTAATTTCTTTTTAGCCTCTTTAAATAATCCTGAATAAACTAATACCTGTTTACCTTTAAGTGATTTATAGAATGCATCAAATACTTTTTGATTTATTAAATAATCACTATCTTTACCAGAATACTTAGCCATTTCATATAACTCTTTATTGTTATTTTGTCTTATTTTTTGAACTTGAACTTGTGTGATTTCTGAAATGCCCGTTACATCACGCCATAAATCTAACCATTCTTGTTGGCTAATATAATATCTTTTATCTGTGAAATACGATTTATTTACTGCAATTAACACATGAAAATGAGGATTATAATCATCTCTTTTTTTATTATATGTAATCTCTAACTTACGAACATAACCTTTAATAATTGATTTAACTTTTTTACGTTCAACCATTTTTTTAAAAGATTTATTATAATGTTTTATCTCATCTTCCAACTGTTCATTTTGTACATTAGGTGTCGTAAGCGTTAAAAAAATAAATTCCTTTTTCTCTTGCTGCTTAATATATTGCATCATCAAAGATAAACCCAACGCGTCTTTTCTAGCTTTTCTCCAAGCACAGACAGGACAAAATCGATTTTTACAAGAATTAGCTTT
>OKQS01000007.1 GCA_900290095.1 Khoudiadiopia massiliensis
GATGTGCTTGCTACCGATAACAATACTGTAGGCATGGGTGATGCTGGTATTAAATCTGCCATTCAAGGCTCTAATGTTCCTAACCCTGATGAGGCCGTCCCTAGTTTTGTTTCTGGTGCTATGGCTAAAGCTGGTAAAGGACTTCTTGAAGGTACGTTGCAGGCTGGCACTTCTGCCGTTTCTGATAAGTTGCTTGATTTGGTTGGACTTGGTGGCAAGTCTGCCGCTGATAAAGGAAAGGATACTCGTGATTATCTTGCTGCTGCATTTCCTGAGCTTAATGCTTGGGAGCGTGCTGGTGCTGATGCTTCCTCTGCTGGTATGGTTGACGCCGGATTTGAGAATCAAAAAGAGCTTACTAAAATGCAACTGGACAATCAGAAAGAGATTGCCGAGATGCAAAATGAGACTCAAAAAGAGATTGCTGGCATTCAGTCGGCGACTTCACGCCAGAATACGAAAGACCAGGTATATGCACAAAATGAGATGCTTGCTTATCAACAGAAGGAGTCTACTGCTCGCGTTGCGTCTATTATGGAAAACACCAATCTTTCCAAGCAACAGCAGGTTTCCGAGATTATGCGCCAAATGCTTACTCAAGCTCAAACGGCTGGTCAGTATTTTACCAATGACCAAATCAAAGAAATGACTCGCAAGGTTAGTGCTGAGGTTGACTTAGTTCATCAGCAAACGCAGAATCAGCGGTATGGCTCTTCTCATATTGGCGCTACTGCAAAGGATATTTCTAATGTCGTCACTGATGCTGCTTCTGGTGTGGTTGATATTTTTCATGGTATTGATAAAGCTGTTGCCGATACTTGGAACAATTTCTGGAAAGACGGTAAAGCTGATGGTATTGGCTCTAATTTGTCTAGGAAATAACCGTCAGGATTGACACCCTCCCAATTGTATGTTTTCATGCCTCCAAATCTTGGAGGCTTTTTTATGGTTCGTTCTTATTACCCTTCTGAATGTCACGCTGATTATTTTGACTTTGAGCGTATCGAGGCTCTTAAACCTGCTATTGAGGCTTGTGGCATTTCTACTCTTTCTCAATCCCCAATGCTTGGCTTCCATAAGCAGATGGATAACCGCATCAAGCTCTTGGAAGAGATTCTGTCTTTTCGTATGCAGGGCGTTGAGTTCGATAATGGTGATATGTATGTTGACGGCCATAAGGCTGCTTCTGACGTTCGTGATGAGTTTGTATCTGTTACTGAGAAGTTAATGGATGAATTGGCACAATGCTACAATGTGCTCCCCCAACTTGATATTAATAACACTATAGACCACCGCCCCGAAGGGGACGAAAAATGGTTTTTAGAGAACGAGAAGACGGTTACGCAGTTTTGCCGCAAGCTGGCTGCTGAACGCCCTCTTAAGGATATTCGCGATGAGTATAATTACCCCAAAAAGAAAGGTATTAAGGATGAGTGTTCAAGATTGCTGGAGGCCTCCACTATGAAATCGCGTAGAGGCTTTGCTATTCAGCGTTTGATGAATGCAATGCGACAGGCTCATGCTGATGGTTGGTTTATCGTTTTTGACACTCTCACGTTGGCTGACGACCGATTAGAGGCGTTTTATGATAATCCCAATGCTTTGCGTGACTATTTTCGTGATATTGGTCGTATGGTTCTTGCTGCCGAGGGTCGCAAGGCTAATGATTCACACGCCGACTGCTATCAGTATTTTTGTGTGCCTGAGTATGGTACAGCTAATGGCCGTCTTCATTTCCATGCGGTGCACTTTATGCGGACACTTCCTACAGGTAGCGTTGACCCTAATTTTGGTCGTCGGGTACGCAATCGCCGCCAGTTAAATAGCTTGCAAAATACGTGGCCTTATGGTTACAGTATGCCCATCGCAGTTCGCTACACGCAGGACGCTTTTTCACGTTCTGGTTGGTTGTGGCCTGTTGATGCTAAAGGTGAGCCGCTTAAAGCTACCAGTTATATGGCTGTTGGTTTCTATGTGGCTAAATACGTTAACAAAAAGTCAGATATGGACCTTGCTGCTAAAGGTCTAGGAGCTAAAGAATGGAACAACTCACTAAAAACCAAGCTGTCGCTACTTCCCAAGAAGCTGTTCAGAATCAGAATGAGCCGCAACTTCGGGATGAAAATGCTCACAATGACAAATCTGTCCACGGAGTGCTTAATCCAACTTACCAAGCTGGGTTACGACGCGACGCCGTTCAACCAGATATTGAAGCAGAACGCAAAAAGAGAGATGAGATTGAGGCTGGGAAAAGTTACTGTAGCCGACGTTTTGGCGGCGCAACCTGTGACGACAAATCTGCTCAAATTTATGCGCGCTTCGATAAAAATGATTGGCGTATCCAACCTGCAGAGTTTTATCGCTTCCATGACGCAGAAGTTAACACTTTCGGATATTTCTGATGAGTCGAAAAATTATCTTGATAAAGCAGGAATTACTACTGCTTGTTTACGAATTAAATCGAAGTGGACTGCTGGCGGAAAATGAGAAAATTCGACCTATCCTTGCGCAGCTCGAGAAGCTCTTACTTTGCGACCTTTCGCCATCAACTAACGATTCTGTCAAAAACTGACGCGTTGGATGAGGAGAAGTGGCTTAATATGCTTGGCACGTTCGTCAAGGACTGGTTTAGATATGAGTCACATTTTGTTCATGGTAGAGATTCTCTTGTTGACATTTTAAAAGAGCGTGGATTACTATCTGAGTCCGATGCTGTTCAACCACTAATAGGTAAGAAATCATGAGTCAAGTTACTGAACAATCCGTACGTTTCCAGACCGCTTTGGCCTCTATTAAGCTCATTCAGGCTTCTGCCGTTTTGGATTTAACCGAAGATGATTTCGATTTTCTGACGAGTAACAAAGTTTGGATTGCTACTGACCGCTCTCGTGCTCGTCGCTGCGTTGAGGCTTGCGTTTATGGTACGCTGGACTTTGTAGGATACCCTCGCTTTCCTGCTCCTGTTGAGTTTATTGCTGCCGTCATTGCTTATTATGTTCATCCCGTCAACATTCAAACGGCCTGTCTCATCATGGAAGGCGCTGAATTTACGGAAAACATTATTAATGGCGTCGAGCGTCCGGTTAAAGCCGCTGAATTGTTCGCGTTTACCTTGCGTGTACGCGCAGGAAACACTGACGTTCTTACTGACGCAGAAGAAAACGTGCGTCAAAAATTACGTGCAGAAGGAGTGATGTAATGTCTAAAGGTAAAAAACGTTCTGGCGCTCGCCCTGGTCGTCCGCAGCCGTTGCGAGGTACTAAAGGCAAGCGTAAAGGCGCTCGTCTTTGGTATGTAGGTGGTCAACAATTTTAATTGCAGGGGCTTCGGCCCCTTACTTGAGGATAAATTATGTCTAATATTCAAACTGGCGCCGAGCGTATGCCGCATGACCTTTCCCATCTTGGCTTCCTTGCTGGTCAGATTGGTCGTCTTATTACCATTTCAACTACTCCGGTTATCGCTGGCGACTCCTTCGAGATGGACGCCGTTGGCGCTCTCCGTCTTTCTCCATTGCGTCGTGGCCTTGCTATTGACTCTACTGTAGACATTTTTACTTTTTATGTCCCTCATCGTCACGTTTATGGTGAACAGTGGATTAAGTTCATGAAGGATGGTGTTAATGCCACTCCTCTCCCGACTGTTAACACTACTGGTTATATTGACCATGCCGCTTTTCTTGGCACGATTAACCCTGATACCAATAAAATCCCTAAGCATTTGTTTCAGGGTTATTTGAATATCTATAACAACTATTTTAAAGCGCCGTGGATGCCTGACCGTACCGAGGCTAACCCTAATGAGCTTAATCAAGATGATGCTCGTTATGGTTTCCGTTGCTGCCATCTCAAAAACATTTGGACTGCTCCGCTTCCTCCTGAGACTGAGCTTTCTCGCCAAATGACGACTTCTACCACATCTATTGACATTATGGGTCTGCAAGCTGCTTATGCTAATTTGCATACTGACCAAGAACGTGATTACTTCATGCAGCGTTACCATGATGTTATTTCTTCATTTGGAGGTAAAACCTCTTATGACGCTGACAACCGTCCTTTACTTGTCATGCGCTCTAATCTCTGGGCATCTGGCTATGATGTTGATGGAACTGACCAAACGTCGTTAGGCCAGTTTTCTGGTCGTGTTCAACAGACCTATAAACATTCTGTGCCGCGTTTCTTTGTTCCTGAGCATGGCACTATGTTTACTCTTGCGCTTGTTCGTTTTCCGCCTACTGCGACTAAAGAGATTCAGTACCTTAACGCTAAAGGTGCTTTGACTTATACCGATATTGCTGGCGACCCTGTTTTGTATGGCAACTTGCCGCCGCGTGAAATTTCTATGAAGGATGTTTTCCGTTCTGGTGATTCGTCTAAGAAGTTTAAGATTGCTGAGGGTCAGTGGTATCGTTATGCGCCTTCGTATGTTTCTCCTGCTTATCACCTTCTTGAAGGCTTCCCATTCATTCAGGAACCGCCTTCTGGTGATTTGCAAGAACGCGTACTTATTCGCCACCATGATTATGACCAGTGTTTCCAGTCCGTTCAGTTGTTGCAGTGGAATAGTCAGGTTAAATTTAATGTGACCGTTTATCGCAATCTGCCGACCACTCGCGATTCAATCATGACTTCGTGATAAAAGATTGAGTGTGAGGTTATAACGCCGAAGCGGTAAAAATTTTAATTTTTGCCGCTGAGGGGTTGACCAAGCGAAGCGCGGTAGGTTTTCTGCTTAGGAGTTTAATCATGTTTCAGACTTTTATTTCTCGCCATAATTCAAACTTTTTTTCTGATAAGCTGGTTCTCACTTCTGTTACTCCAGCTTCTTCGGCACCTGTTTTACAGACACCTAAAGCTACATCGTCAACGTTATATTTTGATAGTTTGACGGTTAATGCTGGTAATGGTGGTTTTCTTCATTGCATTCAGATGGATACATCTGTCAACGCCGCTAATCAGGTTGTTTCTGTTGGTGCTGATATTGCTTTTGATGCCGACCCTAAATTTTTTGCCTGTTTGGTTCGCTTTGAGTCTTCTTCGGTTCCGACTACCCTCCCGACTGCCTATGATGTTTATCCTTTGGATGGTCGCCATGATGGTGGTTATTATACCGTCAAGGACTGTGTGACTATTGACGTCCTTCCCCGTACGCCGGGCAATAATGTTTATGTTGGTTTCATGGTTTGGTCTAACTTTACCGCTACTAAATGCCGCGGATTGGTTTCGCTGAATCAGGTTATTAAAGAGATTATTTGTCTCCAGCCACTTAAGTGAGGTGATTTATGTTTGGTGCTATTGCTGGCGGTATTGCTTCTGCTCTTGCTGGTGGCGCCATGTCTAAATTGTTTGGAGGCGGTCAAAAAGCCGCCTCCGGTGGCATTCAAGGTGATGTGCTTGCTACCGATAACAATACTGTAGGCATGGGTGATGCTGGTATTAAATCTGCCATTCAAGGCTCTAATGTTCCTAACCCTGATGAGGCCGTCCCTAGTTTTGTTTCTGGTGCTATGGCTA
>OKQS01000010.1 GCA_900290095.1 Khoudiadiopia massiliensis
TGAACTGACCCCCAAAAGTTGGACCAATAAACCAACTTAAGGAGGTCAGTTTTTTAATGGCAAAATACAAAACAGAATTTAAGATTAAAGTAGTAAAAGAATATCTAGAAGGAAATATAGGTTACAGAGAATTAGCAAAAAAACACTCTATCCCAGACAAGAATATTCTTAGAACTTGGGTTAATGCTTATGAATTTCAAGGCTATGATGGACTAAAAGTATCAAGAAAGAAAAATAACTATTCTTTAGACTTCAAACTAAATATAGTAAACTTGTACTTAACAGGAGAAATGTCCTATCAAAGCCTAGCAAATGAATTTAAAATCAACAATCCATCCATGATAGCTAGATGGGTAAAAGAATTTAGAGACAAAGGCATAGAGGGACTGAAACCAAAAAAGCGAGGAAGACCTTCAAATATGCCAAACACAGATAAAAATAAAGATCTAAAGAATAAAAGTAATAAAACAAAAAAAGAATTGAGTGAATTAGAAAAACTTAGAGAAGAAAACTACTATCTTCAAATGGAAGTGGAAATTCTAAAAAAAAAGATTCAATTCTCTCAAATGACACAGGAAGAAATAGACAGATATCTGAGGTCATTAAATCACTAAGAGATAAATTCAAACTAAAGGACTTGTTGGAATATTTCGAGCTACCAAAATCAACGTACATGTATTGGCAACAACGTTTAGACAGACCAAGCAAAAATGAGCAAGTAGAGAAGAAGATACTAGAAACTAGAAAAGGCAATCCAAACTATGGATACAGAAGAATAACAGCAATGCTAAGAAAACAAGGAATGTTGATAAACAAAAAGAAAGTTCAAAGACTAGTACAAAAACTAAAGCTTCAAGTAACAAGTTTCTCAAGAAAAACAAGAAAATACTCATCATACAAAGGAACAATAGGAAAAGTAGCAGATAACAAAATAAATAGAAACTTTAAAGTAAGCGAACCCTACCTGCATATATCAACAGATACAACAGAATTTAAGTATCTAGAAAAAGATAAATCAGGAAACTACCAAGTAAAAAAGCTTTATCTAAACCCATATCTAGATATGTATAATGGTGAAATCATAAGTTACGAATTATCAAAACAACCAACAATAGAACCAATACTGAAAGCTTTAGACAAAGCAATAGAAATAACAAGCACGAATAATGATAAGAGGATATTTCATTCAGACCAAGGATGGGCTTATCAAATAAAACAATATACATCAAGACTAGAAAAAGAAGGGATAACCCAATCAATGTCAAGAAAGGGAAACTGTCTAGATAACTCCCCAATGGAGAACTTCTTTGGGATACTAAAACAAGAAATCTACTATGGCAAAAAATTCTACTCATATGAAGAAATAAAAGAAACAATAGAAGAATATATCCGATATTACAATAAAGATAGGATAAAAGAAAAATTAGGATATTTAAGTCCAATAGAATATAGAGAAAAGAATGCAGCATAAAAAATACCAGAGAAAATATAAATTCTCTCTGGTATTTGGTCCAACTTTATGGGGTCACCACA
>OKQS01000006.1 GCA_900290095.1 Khoudiadiopia massiliensis
CCCGTACCCATTTCGAACACGGAAGTTAAGCCTCTTAGTGCCGATGGTACTTGGCTGGAGACGGCCTGGGAGAGTAGGAAGTCGCCAAATTAAAGAAGACCCGAGCAATAGCTCGGGTCTTTTTTTATGTCATGACTTCTTAATAAGAGAAGCCTGAGCAGTAGCCCGGGTCTTTATTTGGTATAATGAAATAAAGTTTATTTTTTAACTTAATTTTAAGGAGGAAATCATGGACAACATGGATCAAAATCAACAGACTAATATGGAACAAAATCCAAATATGGGTCAGCCCATGAACCAAGGTCAAGGCCAGTATCAGGGCCAGGCTCCGGGACAGGGACAAAATCCGTTCCAAGGACAGCAGGGTCAGGCTTTCGGCCAGCAAAACTCATTTGATATTAATAAGATAATCAGGGTCTTTACAGGTTGGTTCACAAGTCGGCCCATGAATAACTTTAATTTAAGTTTAAGCGGACTTGAAAATGCCTGCCTTTTTATTCTTTCCATTTTATCAATCACCATTTTTATTAATAGTAAATTTTCTTTTATTGCAGCCTTTGCCAATGCATATGACCCATCTTCCAATGTGGGTACTGGGGTTGCATTTTTAGTATTTTCCCTTTGCGCGATTTATATGGGAATGTCACTATTAAGTTTGACCTTGGTATCAAGAATATATGGAATGAGAAAGAAAGCCAGAAACTCAGTCTTCCAGACAGTGGCAATTTCGTCTAGCCTCTTGACCATGTTTTCATTGGCAGCGCTTATCATTGGAGCCTTATTGCCTAAAATTTCTTTGCTTGTATACGCCGTAGGAATCAACGCTTTCTGGGCGGCTATTTATGTGGGCTTCCAGAAAAAACTGGCCCCGGGAGCAAAATCTCCGTTTTGGGGAATAGTAATAGCCAGGGTTGTAAGCCTTGCAATCACCTTGTGTATTCCTGTTATCTTTGCTGACATGATGGCTAAGCAGGCACAGCGTGAAATGAACAGCTATTATAACAACTTCAACAGTTTCTTCCGTTAAATTGGATAAGGGGATAAGATATGAAAAAACGAATTACGGCATTTTTGCTGGTTTTATTATTATTTCTTTCAGCTTGTTCAATTCCGTTGACAAACAAAACCGTTGTTGACAATAATTTTAAAGGCACAAGGACTATAACGGCCCTGGTATCAGAAGATAGTTTAAAAAATTTCAAGGGTGGCAAGGATGCCTTTTTATCATTTATAAAAGGTGAATCCAAAGAACCCTTAAAATTGATTTCGATAGATGAAACAGCAGAGGGGATATCTCTTGTAGCTGAATATTCATTTGAAAACATGGATGACTATATTAGCAAGTCTCAGGAAATCCTGAATTTTTCAAAAAAGAACGTGGATAGCTCGGTGACGGCGGAGGCTGCCTATGTGAATGAGGACTCAGTTTTCTCCAAGGGCATCATGTATAAGGACAGTATTAGAAGCCAGGACCTTCTCCAATATATAGTTGATGATATGGAGGCCCAGGGCCTTATTGAAAATGCCGGAAGCCTTTTCAACCAAGCAGAATATTATGTTGAAATTGGAGGAGTTAAACTTGTTGATGGGGAACAAACCTCTACAGTTTCTAAAGATACGCTTGAATACACAGGACCGACCGAGATTAAGATGGTCACATATGGAGCCGATGACGGCAAGTGGAACAGAGACTTTTATGTAACTTTTCCAAAGAAGGATGACGGAAAGCCTGCAGATGCTTGGATGGCCGAGATTTTGAAGGAAACGGGCTTGACAGAAGACCCTGTCAAAAGGGATGAGCCCACTCAGGTTACCAGGCTGTTTAAAGCAAGCAATCTGGATGAAGCCAAGCTTTCAGAGATCACATCAAAAGTCACGAATTGTCAGGTTTCCACATCCATAACTATAGGCAAGGGCGAAGACAATGAAATACTTTTTAAAGCCAATGATAAGATGACCAACTTCCCATATGAATCAAATATGAGAATTCAATCTGTATATTATCCCGGGCCCCTGCCGGAGGGTTCAGAACCCTACTATCTTGAAAATGAAGACATAAGCATGAACACATATCTAGAAAATGGGGATAATGATCTTGAAAAGAGCTTCATGGCCACATTGGAAGAGATAGATGTAAATACCGAGATAAAAGATGACGGAAGCTTAAAGAGGACCTTGACCGTAAAAAAGAGCAATGACCTCCTGGGAAAAATGAGCGGGGATGCTTTTGAGAAACTCCTCAAAGATAATGAAATAAAGTATGAGACGAATGACCAGGGCTTCGTGGTGACCTACGAAGGCGACAAATTCGATGAGACAAACAGCAAGTTTTTTGAGAACAATCCTGCTGTGGAAGTTAAAAAGGTCGGAATGTTCAAAAGCTTGTTAGAATATAACGAAACAATGTTCTCAAAGATGAATACCAAAAAATTGAGCTCGGAATTCAGCTTGCCCAAGTCAGCCAAGATTAAGAGATCAAACCTTGAAAACAATAAGATGCTTGGCAATGAAGTCTATCTGAATATGGAAATAACCAACACAACCATGATGGTTCTGGTGATAGGCGGGGCGATATTGGGCTTAGCCTTGGCCGGCTTTGTAATATTTAAGTTGGTTAAAAAGGCTCAAAAGAATAGGCCGATTGAACAAAATCACAACTATGAGCAGGAAAATCATGAGTTCGCAGGCAGTCCGGATTTTGCTGAAGAAGAAACTCATGAAGAAGTAAGTCGGGCTTATGAAGATAAGCAAAATCAGGTAATAGAAGACCAAAGCTTTACAGGAAAACCAAGTTATGGTCAGGAGAATCAGATCCCGGATCAATATAATGACGAGGATGACCTGATATAATAGTTCAAAGAAAGAAATTTTAATAAGCCCCCCGGAAAGGGCCGAATGGCCCGAACCGGGGGGCTTGTTTTGAAATCTGACGCAGCTATTTAATATAGAACCGGCTTACTCTCTTACCTATTGAAGTGAGGATTTCATAGGAGATGGTGGAAGCCTTGGCAGCCAGCTCATCGGCCGTTACGGGATTGTCAACAGGAGCCGCCGGATCATCGAAAGGTCTGCCTATAAGATAGGCATAATCATTGATTTGGACGGAGACGGGAAGGCCGGTAACATCGACCATCATTTGATCCATACATATTCTTCCAACCTGTGGGCAGCTGTAACCCTTTATCAGGACCCTGGCCTTGTTTGAAAGCAGGCGGTGGTAACCGTCGGCATAGCCGTTCTGCAAGGTTGCAATTATCGAATCTCTTGGGGCAGTCCATGTTCTTCCGTAGCTGACTCCGGTACCCTTGGAAATTTTTTTTACATTGCTGATCTTGCATCTCCAGGAGAAGACAGGCTCCAGGTCATTGGGATAGTCTTGTTTTATGAAATCAGACGGGTAGGAACCATAAATTCCTATGCCTATTCTGACCCCGTCATAAGATATCGATGAGTCCCGCATAATTCCGGCATCATTGGAAAGGTGCTTAATGGGAATCCTAAGGCCGGATTTTTCAAGCTCCTGTGTTACTCTGTTAAAACGATCCTGCTGGGCCTCAAAAAATTCAGGATCTTCTTCATCTGCTGTCGCAAAGTGTGAGAAAATCCCCTCAATCTCAAGGTTCGGGAGTCTTGAAATATATTCCATGTTTTTTATAGTTTCGGGATTGTTCCACATGAAACCTATTCTGGAATGGCCGGTATCAAGGGCCAGGTGTATGGGGGCGACAAGCCCTTTTTTCTCAGCCTTCCTGTTAATCCTTTCAGCTGTCATAACATTAAAAATTGAGGGCCTTATAGAATTCTCTATAAAATAATCATCCCATTCTTCGGGCATATAGCCCAAACACAGTATCGGTTTTTCAACTCCCCCCTCCCTGAGCTCTTTTGCCTCCTCGGGAAGGGCAACACAGAAAGCATCCGCATCGTCTTCTAAATATTTGGCTACTTCTACAGCACCAAGTCCATAGGCATCAGCCTTGACAACAGCCATGCAATAGCTGCCTTCCTTGGATAGGTTTTTCATCCTATTAAAATTTCGTTTAATTGCGGGCAAGTTTACAATTATCTGATTTGAAGTTGACATCTTTACTCCTCTCATTAATTTTAACGATGAAGATACAATATTTATCAAAAAACAATAAATATAATTTGATTGTCGATAAATTATAAACTATACTTAATCAAAAGGAGGTCAGTATGAAAAGTTGGCGTATGCCTGTAATACTGGGACTGTTGGTCAGCATAGTTATTTTAGTAATATATGCGGCGACAGGACCTGTGATATCGCTGTCTTATAGGATGGCAGAGGATTCGGTGGAGCTTGCGGTCTTTAGGCCATGGATATTGTGCATGGCTTGGGTAATCTTGGCCGGAGTGGGAATCTCGGTTGCCATCATTTTTATTGCTTTTTTAAGGATATATCGCGACAAGTCCGCCTTATACACCTTGAGCAGTTTCCTATATTTAAAAGGAGCGGCAAAGGCACTGGAAGTCAGTGAGGTTGTTACCGCTTTACTCATTCTACTCCTTTTAATACAAAAAGTCCGCTCAATTATGATTTTGTACTTACTGGTCGGATTCATCTTTTCCCTATTAGCAAGCCAGACTATGCGCTTGCTGGCGGATATGATAAGTGAGGGAATTGAGATGAAAGACGATCTTAAGCTGACGATTTGAGGGCAAAATGGGAATTATTGTAAATCTTGATGTGGTCCTGGCCAAAAGGAAGATGAGCTTAACGGAGCTGTCCAACAAGGTCGGGGTCACCATGAGCAATTTATCAATTTTAAAAACGGGAAAGGCCCGAGCTATCAGATTTTCGACTTTGGAGGAGATCTGCAAAGTGCTTGATTGTCAGCCGGGGGATATTTTGGAATACAGCAAAAACGGAAGGGAATCGTAATCGGAATGTCAACCATATATACAGATTTATTATCGCTGGAAAAAGATAAGAAGGCGATAAGGGTAGGAATTATCGGGGCAGGCCAGATGGGCCTGGGCATGGCGGCTCAGCTTTCAAGCCTTGCAGGTTTGAGGCTTGCAGGTATATGTGACCATAATTTATATAAGGCCAAAGAGGCGGCGGATAATTACTTTAACTTATCCGGCCATAAATATGATAAAAAGATGCCCATAGCTACTGATGATTACATGGACCTCCTTACAAGCGAGGACATTGACCTTATAGTTGAAGCAACAGGATCGGTTGATGGGGGAGCTGAAATAGCTCAAGCCTGCCTGGACCATAACAAACACATGGTTCTTTTAAATGTGGAATTGGATATTACTGCCGGGCCAATCCTATATAAGCTTTTTAAAGAAAAAAATCTCATTTATACAGGGTCAGAGGGGGATGAACCTGCGGAGACATTTAAATTATATGAATTCGCCAAGTCAATGGGGATGGAAGTTCTTGTTATAGGCAAGGGAAAGAACAACAAGGTTGACTTTGAAGCAGATCTCGAAACTTGCAGGGAAGAGGCTGAGGCCAAGGGGATGAATCCCCGCATGTTGGCGTCTTTTAAAGACGGATCAAAGACCATGGCCGAAATGAACCTGCTTGCCAATGCAACCGGATATGTCCCTGATATAGCCGGTATGCACGGGGTTAGCGGAGATCTTGAGGGGACAGTTGAAAAACTCAGGCTGAAAGAAGAAGGTGGGGTTTTGAACAGCTACGGGGTGGTTGAATATGTGGACGGAATTGCTCCGGGTGTCTTTGCCATAGTCAAGGGACAAAATAAATTTGTATGTGATGAGCTGAACTATATGTTGAAGGAAGATGGAGACCGCCATATCCTATATAGGCCCTTTCATCTGGGGAGCCTGGAAACGGTTATGACCATTGCCAAGGCCTGCCTATATGGACTTGATGCCATAGTGCCTTTAAAGGGGCAGGTATGTGATACCGTGGCTGTTGCGAAAAAAGATCTGGAGCCCGGAGATAGGCTGGACGGCATGGGCGGCTTCTGTCTCAGGGGCCAGATAGAAAAACATGAAACTACCAAGCAAGAAAGACACATACCAATAGGTCTGATAGCAGGAAATACTATTTGCAAAAGGCCGGTAAAGAAAGGTCAAATCCTGACCTTTGACGACGTGGACCTGGACAAGTCCACACATATCTATAAGCTGAGAGAAAAACAGGACAGGGAAGTGGGCTGATGGCCACTACAAGGAAGAATATGAAAAAAAATTATATCAGCTGTCTGGTGGCGGCTGCCGGGAAGAGCAGGAGAATGGGACCGGATAAAAACAAGATCCTCATGGGTCTTGGGGACAAGTGTGTTTTGGAAAGGACCCTTAGGGCCGTGAAAGAGTCCGGCCTTGTTTCCTGCTGCATTATTATATTAAAAAAAGAAGATATGGAATTCGTCAGGGAAAATACCCTGAAAAAAATTTTTGACCCTGAGGACAGGGTCATACTGGTTGAGGGTGGCGATGAGCGCATGGACAGCATCAGGGAGGGTCTCAAGGCCCTGCCGGAGGAGACGGATATTGTCATGATCCAGGACGGTGCAAGGCCATTTTTAAACAGGGGCCTTATCGAAAGAGGGCTAGAGAGAATGGAACATGGCGGGATTGACGGGGCTATAGCGGCCATTCCCATAACCGACACGGTGAAGTTTTCAGAAGATGGGGGCCTCATTGACGGCCATCCTGACAGGTCAAAGCTTTTCAGGGCCCAAACTCCTCAAATTTTCAAGAAGGATGCCATTCTGAAAGGCTATGAAAAAGCCTATGGTGAAAAATATTTCCCGACAGATGATGCCGCGGTTGTTTCAAATGCGGGGGGCAAGGTCGCCATATACGCCGGAGAAGAGTATAATATAAAGATAACCAAACCTTTCGACCTGCTCTTGGCACGTCAAATTGTTAAGGCTGGAGGTTTTGATGAATATTGATTTCAGGACCGGTTTGGGCTATGATGTTCACCGGCTTGTAGAAGGAAGAAAGCTCATCTTAGGCGGGCTTGAAATACCCTTTGAAAAGGGACTTTTGGGCCATTCGGATGCGGACGTGCTTGTCCACTCCATAATGGACGGCCTGTGCGGAGCCCTGGTTTTGGGAGACATTGGCAAACTCTTTCCGGATACGGATCCCCAATATAAAGGCATATCGTCAATGATTCTTTTAGAGAGGGTCATGAAAATTGTCGGGGAGAGGGGCTGGAAAGTTAATAATGTGGATTCAGTTATTTGCTGCCAGAAGCCAAAACTCGCTCCATACATAGATGAGATGAGAGAAAATATAGCAAGTGTTATGAAAGTGGATAAGGAAAAAATTTCTGTTAAAGCAACAACGACTGAAGGCTTGGGACCGGTTGGCAGAGAAGAGGGTTTAGCGGCTTTTGCTCAGATTTTGCTTATCAGGGAAATATAGGAGGAGAGAAAAATGAGTAAAAATCGTCGCTTGTTGACGGCCGAGTCAGTCACGGAAGGACATGCCGACAAGGTTTGTGACCAGATTGCAGATGCAGTTCTTGATGCCATGTTGAAGAAGGACCCCGAGTCCAGATGTGCCTGCGAAGTTGTGGCAACTAAGGGCATCATTTTTATAATGGGAGAAATAAAGACCAAGGCTCATATCGACCTTGAAACCATTGCCAGGAAAAAGCTTCTTGAAATCGGATATGATTCAACCGATTCCGGGATGGACGGTAATGCCTGTGCCGTTATTGTTTGTATGCATGAGCAGTCGGGGGACATTGCCATTGGGGTTGATAAATCTGAGGAAGCCAGGGAGGGCCAGTCGGACGATCTGGATTTTCAAGGTGCCGGAGACCAGGGCATTATGTTCGGCTATGCAAATAAAGAGACTGAGACCTATATGCCAATGACCGCTTATTTGGCTAACAGGCTTAGCAGGAGATTGGCATATGTTAGAAAAAAGGGCCTGGTCAAGAACTTGAGACCTGACGGAAAGACCCAGGTCAGCATTGAATATGAAAACGGCAAGGCCAAAAGGGTTGATGCCATTCTCATATCCACCCAGCATGGCCCGGACATTTCTATGAAAGAGCTTAAAGAAGAGCTTTGGATGAAAGTGGTATGCCCTGTTATAGACCCCATGCTATTAGATTCGGAAACCAAATTCCACGTAAATCCCACGGGCCGCTTTGAACTTGGCGGGCCGGCAGCGGATTCGGGATTGACCGGAAGAAAGTTGATTGTTGACACTTATGGAGACAGGGCCCATCACGGGGGCGGAGCTTTCTCAGGTAAGGACCCGTCAAAAGTGGACAGGTCAGCCGCCTACTATGCTAGGTATGTGGCCAAGAACCTGGTTGCCGCAGGTTTATGTGATGAGGTCGAAGTCGAGCTGTCCTATGCCATAGGAAGGGCTGAGCCATTTTCACTGGACGTAAACAGCTTCGGAACTTCAAAGCTGGGTGACGACAAACTTATAGACCTGGTTTGGAAAGTATTTGACTTCAGGCCCAAGGCCATTGTGGACCAGCTGGATCTGAAGAGGCCCATTTATTCAAAGACAGCCGCTTACGGACATTTCGGCAGGGAAGATCAGGATTTTACTTGGGAGAAGACTGACCGTGTCCAAGACCTTTTGGACGCGTTAAAATAATCATTTCAGGAGGAGAGTTCCATGGCCCTATTTCGGAAAAACTTGGCAATTGATATGGGAAGCAGCTATTTTCGTTTGCGGACAGCTCCAAAGGGTCTGTCCATCAATGAACCCTGCATTATTGCCTATGATCTCTTTACAGATGAGATAGTTGCTGTGGGTTCTCAGGCAGAAAAAATGCCCGGCAGGACCCCGGGAAATATTGTTGCAAAGAAGCCGGTCAAGGCCGGAATAATTGACGATTACAGGTCTGCCGAAAGACTCTTAAAATATTATATTAAAAAGGCAGGTCAAAAAGGCTTTATCGCCCCGGATGTTATCATGACCGTTCCTTCAAAGGTAAGCCAGATCCAGATAAGGGCAATCTATCAGCTGGCCAAAGCTGCCGGAGCCCACAATGTTTACCTGGTGGAAAGCCCAATAGCGGCCTGCCTGGCCCTGGGCCTTGATATATATAGCCCGGGCGGCTTTATGGTGGCCGATATCGGAGGCGGGATAACTGATATAGCCCTTGTATCTATGGGGGAGATAGTTATTTCCACCTGCATAAGGACTGCGGGAATTGACTTTGATCTTGCCATATCAAATATGGTAAGCAAGAAATACAATGTAATAATTGGAGAAAAAACCGCTGAAGATATAAAAAAAGAATTGGGCTGCGGATCAGAAAAGGACAGGCCTTCGAGTATGCTTGTCAGGGGCAGGGGGCTGAGTGACGGCTTGCCTTCAGCTGTTACGGTCACAGGCACGGATGTTCACGAGGCCTTGGAGCCGGAGCTGAGAAAGATCGTTAGGGCTATGCACGAGACCCTGGCCCAGACCCCTCCGGAATTGGCTGCCGATCTTTATGACAGAGGAATTCTGCTTACAGGAGGCGGATCACTCATAAGAGGACTTGACAGCATGATTGCTGAGGAGCTTTCAATCGATGTCCATAGGATAGATAATCCGATAATTTCCCAGGTAAAGGGCTGTGAAACGGCTTTTAACAGGATTAAGAAATGGGATCCTTCAGATGTTATCTTCTCCCAGGCTGCAAGAAAGCAGATTAAGGACAGGGAAAGGCTCAGAACCAGTTAACATTTTTCAGATTGGAATTTTAGAAATGTTGATTAAAATGTCAAGCTGTGGTATATTATACGGGTCTCTTAAAAGACGAATTTATATCCAATTCGGGGCGTGGCGCAGCTCGGTAGCGCGCGTGGTTTGGGACCATGAGGCCGGGGGTTCGAATCCCTTCGCCCCGATTAAGGCATAAAACGGCAGAAATAGCCGTTTTTTTTATAAAGAATATTAGTATACTAAGGCGCATTCGCTTGATAAAACAATATATGACAGTTATAATATGTCAACATACTCTCCTCACCAAACTTAAAAACCGATAGATGCACATAAGCGGTGGGGGGAGTTTGTTTATGCCCGGAAGAGCCCGGGCATAATTAGGATTTTCTTCTTGCATTGGCAGGGAAACATATGTTAGAATTCTAAGGCTAAAGGAAAAGCATATTACGGGGTGTAGCGCAGCTCGGTAGCGCGCCTGCTTCGGGAGCAGGAGGCCGGAGGTTCGAATCCTCTCACTCCGATTATATTACCTCAAATGACCTCAAATGACCTCAAACGACCTCAAACGGCCGCAAAATGCACATTCTTAAAAACACATTGACCTCAACTGACCTCAAGTAATCGATATTAATCGTGTCAAAATCGTGTCAAAAAAAGAAAAAAAGAAAAGCCGCCCTTATGTAAGGCGGCTAATATTTTAAGCATTTTTAACATATTCGATAAATTTTTTTAGAGATTTTTGTTTTTGATTTTTTGTAACGTGATTATAAATGTTAAGAGTAGTTGAGGCATCATCATGGCCAATTCTTTCCTGGACTTCTTTCAAAGTCCAACCCGACTCAAAGAGCATAGAGCAGTGTGTATGCCGTAGGGAGTGAATTGAGATATCTTTAAGATGATATTTTTTGATAACCCTTTTTAAAACACTGTTAGGTTTTGACAGATGAGTCCACCCGCCTTTTTGATCGGGGAAAACAAAGCCTTTAATACCTACTATCTTGTGTGAAGTATTCTTCCAATCTCTTAAGATATCTAATGTATCCGGATCCAGATCGAGTGTACGTATACCGGCCTTACTCTTTGGGGTGTCAGATAGGTATTCTTTGTTGTTAAGTCCTGTTGTTATTGTACTTTTGATCGTGACAGTCCCCATGATTAGATCAAGGTCCTTCCACCTAAGGGCGAGAGCCTCTACTCTTCTCATGCCGGTGTAGGCGATGAGCCTAAAAAAGATATACCACTTCTTATCCCCAACCTCTTCAAAAGCCTTAAGAAGATCACCAAGCTCATCTACGCTTAACCAGGTAGCTTTATGAGTTGATGGCTTGGCCTTTGGTAATATGACCCTACTGAAAGGATTATCCCCTCTTACAAGGCCTATTTTTAAAGCGTATGAGTAGATACGCTTAGCACGGTTATAGATCTCTTTATACCTTACAAAGTCCTTTTGTAGGTCGCTTGCAAAATCTTGGCACTTAAGCGGAGTTATTTTGCTTAAAGGGATTTGAGAAAAGACCGGGAGAATATGAAGATTGAAGTCGGTTACAGTTGCTTGGAGGGAAGACTCTTTAACTGTCTCTTTATAGAGGGGGAGCCATCTGTCATATACAGCCCCAAAAGTAATGTTTCCTGATGTTTCAAGGACACCCCTATCAAAGCTATATTGGGCCTTAGATAGGTACTTTTTAGCTTCCTGCTTAGATGTAAAGCCCCTTTTTGTTACATGAACCTCACTTCCTGTAACATCATCAATCCACAGATAAGCCTTTACAAGCCATCTTTCATCCCCGTTTTTCTTTTTATATTTTTTAAAAGTCGCCATAAAAAAGCCTCCAATGTCAGGAGGCTGTGATATACTTAGTTGTGTAGTGATTGAGTGCATATCACAGCCTCAATAGCTTCCCCTTTCAGGCTGCCATGTGGTGACCCCATAAAGTTGGACCAAATACCAGAGAGAATTTATATTTTCTCTGGTATTTTTTATGCTGCATTCTTTTCTCTATATTCTATTGGACTTAAATATCCTAATTTTTCTTTTATCCTAT
>OKQS01000004.1 GCA_900290095.1 Khoudiadiopia massiliensis
AATGATCGGGCTGTTTTTTCAGTCAGTCTTTAAAATTTTCTAAAAGTCTTATAAAAAGCTTTTTTAGATCTCATCTTTTACGATATCTTATACCAGGAATATATAGCGGAGAACGAAGACCAGGGCCAGGACATACATGAGTCCGCTGATCTTTTTGCTGTTACCGGTTATGGTATTAATTATTACATAAGAGATAACACCAAATGAAATACCTTCAGCAATGCTGTAGTAGAAGGGCATTGAGATCAAAGCTATATAAGCAGGTATTGCCTCGGTTACGTCATCAAAGTCAACCTTGAGGATTGAGGTCAGCATCAGATAACCTACATAGATCAATGCTGCAGCTGTTGCAAATCCCGGAATTGCAATGAAGATCGGAGCAAGGAACATTGATAAGAGGAAGAGTGTTCCTGTTGTCAGGGCAGTAAGTCCTGTCCTTCCGCCTTCAGCTACACCGGCCGCACTCTCTACAAATGTTGTAACCGTTGATGTACCGCAAATAGCACCGACAGTAGTTCCAATTGAGTCTGCCAGAAGAGCACCCTTGATTCCGGGCAGACGGCCCTGCTCGTCAAGCATGTCGGCTTTAGATGCAACGCCGATCAGGGTTCCGAGAGTATCAAAGATATCTACGAACAGGAAGGCAAACATGATGACAAAGAAGTCAAGAATTTTAATCTGTGAAAAGTCGAGTTTGAAGCACTGTCCGACGATCTGTCCGAATTCTGCAAAATGTGGTGTCCCGAAGCTGGGATAGAGTGAGAAAAATTTGTTTGCGGGATCAGGTATATATAAACCTACAAGCTGGCAGATCATACCCAAAGCCCAAGTGATTAAAATACCGAAGAGTATGGCACCCTTAACTTTCTTATGAGACATAATAGCAATCAGAAGAACTCCGATTAAACATAGTATGGCACATATTCCTGCTGTGTGAATGTTAGCCTTGAAGTTCTGAAGGGCAACCAGAGTTGGTCCTGCGACCACCAGGTGGGAGCTCTGCAAACCTATGAAGGCTATAAAAAGTCCTATGCCGGCACTAATTGCCTGCTTAAGACTGATGGGGATTGCATTGAAAAGAGCTTCACGTACATTTGTTACTGAAAGTGCGACGAAAATCATACCTTCTACAAAGACTGCAAACAATGCAAATTGCCAATCATAATGGTAAGACATGCAGACGGTAAATGTAAAGTAGGCGTTGAGTCCCATGCCCGGTGCCAATGCGAATGGCAAGTTTGAGAAGAATGCCATGCAGACACAGGCAATGAAGGATGCAAGGGCCGTTGCTATGAGGATACCGCCGGCAGGGAAAGGATTGGTTTCAGTTCCTGCCTGACTTAAGATTTGTGGATTCACCGCCAAGATATAGGCCATGGTCATAAATGTTGTTAGGCCGGCAGCCATCTCGCTCTTTACGGTGACATTGTGTTCTTTAAGATGAAACCACTTTTCAAACATAATGATACCTCCTAATAAAGATCCAACTATTTAATTATAAAAATTGTTTGCCACTTAATTATAAAAATTGTTTGCCACGACTGACTGACTTTAGTGGCTAAGCCTACTTATGATTGAATGATATCATATAAATCGCGTAAACGTTTACTTGTTTATAAATGATTTTTTATATTATGCTTAAACCATCATAGGTTATTTAATTAATCAACTATTAAATTAGCCGCAATTCTTTAATTAAATTTTATTTAATCCGCCTTTGTTTAATCAGTCTTAAGCAATTTTTTTGACGCTAAAATATAGAAAGGAATTGCTGCCAATTGGGCAAATATAGAAATTCCCACCATAACAGGAATACTTAAGTCATATAAAACGCCCAGGAGCCAGGAACCTAGGAACCAAAAAATTCCGAATGAACATTCAAATATCCCGTAGCCTGTGGCCCGGCCGGATTTAGGGACAATGCTTGTAACAGCAGCTTTCAGGATGGATTCCTGAGCCCCCATACCCACTCCCCATAAAGCGACGCCAAATAGAACTTGGAAAGTTGATCTTCCCATAAAGATAAATAATGCGAAAGGGGCCGAAATAATTGTCGAAATAATGAGGGCCTTAAGCCCCTTCCTGTCATACATATAGCCGAAAATCATGGCCGATACGGCATCAACCAGCATGGCTCCGGCATATATTAAGGGTATGGTTCCGCTGTTTATTATGGACTTTGTTTGGGCCATATTTCCGGCTAATCCTGAATAATTATTTGAAACGTGCATGACTACAATTGAATAGTCTATGAAGCCGAAAGCAAAGAGGCTGATCCCTAAAATATAGAAAATAAAGGATTTCTGCATTTTGAATGGCCGGGGCTTTTTTTCTTCCACTTCAAAATGGTCCGGGTTTGGAAATTTGCTCTTTGTGATAAGGAGCATAATAAGTGTGATGGCCCCGGGTATGGCCAAAACAGCAAAACACATTTTAAATATTTCCAAATCAGTGCCGTCATTCTTAAACAGCATGACCAGGTACAAAAGGACCGGCCCCAGGAAGGCCCCTATCTGATCCAAACCTTCCTGTATAGCGAAGCTCTTTCCGGGTCCTTCTTGGCTTGCGGCGAAAGACATTATGGTGTCCTTAGCCGGTTTTTTGATGGCCTTCCCCATTCTCTGTATTACCAGGAGAATGCAGGCCCATATCCAGCCCCTATCCCCGACCAGGGCCAGGGACGGGACCGCCAAAATATCCAAAACATAGCCTAAGATTGTCATGGGCCAATACTTTTTTGTCCTGTCAGTGATTTTCCCGAACACGTAGCGCATGGAATAGCCGACCAGCTCCCCCAAGCCTGAGATAAAGCCTATAGTCCCTGCTGAAGCCCCCATCAGGGATAGGTAGGTTCCCCTGATGCTTGCTGCCCCTTCGTGGGTCATATCTGAAAAAAGGCTGACTATTCCGAAGAGAATGATAAAAACCATGGCTTGCGATAAATTTTTTCTTCTATTCCTCATCCCCTGCCTTCTTGGAATCTGAAAGTTTACAAATTACCTAGGTACCTTCATAAAATCAGCTGTTGAAAAATCCTGTCATGAGTTTGATCATAGCCATGTGGTCCAGGGTGCCGCCCATCTCTCTAACAGAATGCATGCCTAAAACGGGGTTGCCTATATCTGCGTTGAGAATGGTGGTCCACTGCTCATCCATGGAACCGATTGTCACTCCGCCTCGTTTATCTGAATGATTGTGGAAGGTCTGCATTTCTACACCGGCTTTTTCAGCGCACAGCCTGACCCGAGCCCCGCCCTCTCCATCAGAGATGTAGGTCTTGCAGGCGGCATACTTGAGTACAGGACCCTTGTTTAATATTGGCCTGTTCGTGGGATCCGCTTCTGAAACGTGGCTTGGATGAAGGGCATGGGCCATGTCGGATGAAATTGTGAAGCTCTTGGCCAGGGCCATGGCAAAGTCTTCCGCATCGCCCCCCATAGCTCTTACAATCCTGGAAAGAATATCGCGCAGGCTGGCCGAGTCCGCCCCTCGCCTTGTCATTGATCCGATTTCTTCATTATCATGAAGGGCAATAAGCCTGTGATACTCGGAGTCCCCCGCTTCCGTCAGTGCGGTCACTGCAGCATGGCACATTGCAAGATTGTCTAGCCTTCCCACGGAAATAAATTCCTGATTGGGCCCAATGAGCATGCCCTTTTCCACATCATATAAATATAAGTCATAGTCCAGGATATCCTCTTTTTTTAGGCCGGTCTCTTCAGCAAGGTATTTTATGAAGTCCGAGTCAGGGTCGCCGTCGTCGAGGGTCCAGACCGGGGCCATTGAGTATTGGGGTTTGATACTCCCCTTCTCATTGACATCCCTATCTATATGTATGGCCAGGCTGGGTATGACCATAAGGGGTTTTTTCAGGTCCACTTTCTTTATGGCATATCCCTTTTCTGAAGAATCCCTGTATACCAGGCGACCTGCCACCGACAAGGGCCTGTCCAGCCAGGTTCTCAAAATTAAACCGCCATAAGGCTCAACATTCAGCTGACCGTAGCCCGATCCGGTCATGTCGACTTTTTCTTTTAATTGGAAGCCCGGCGAGTCGTTGTGGGCACCTATGATATGAAATCCGTTTGCAGCCCGGGTCCCGGTCCTGAAGGCAAATATGGAAGCGTCGGACACTTCCACATAGTAAGACTCATTTGGGCCAAGCTCCCATCTACAGTCGGTCTTAAGCTCCTTAAATCCGGCTTTTTCCAATATGGCTTTCTCAGCCTCTGCTGCCTGATAAGCCGTTGGGGATGCGTCGATAAAATTGATGAGATCCCGGGCTCTTTCCACAGCCCCTTCAAAATCCTTCATTACTTTTCCTTCACTCTGCAAAACTTGCCTCCTTATATAAAAATATAAAAAATTAAAATTACTTTAGTACAGCGCCTGCAAACTTCTAAATTCCCTTGATGATGTGAGAAATGAAGACCCTGAGTCCGATCATAATAAGAATAATACCCCCTACCAGGCCTGCCGGTTTCTGGTAGCGCTGGCCGAAGTAGTGTCCGATATAAACCCCGGCAAAAGAGAAAGCCCCTGTGCAGACCATTATCAGGGGTATTGCAAAAAACATGTTCACATCGATAATAGCAAAGGTAATTCCCACGGCGAAAGCATCAATGCTGGTTGCCACTGCCAATGGAAACATGGCCTTAAAAGAGAAGTCCCCTGTCGGGCAGGATTCTGGATCCATGGCGTCCCAGATCATCTCAATGCCGATAAATCCCAAAATAATCAGGATGACCCAATGGTCCAAGGCCTGCATATGTCCGGCTACAAGGCCTCCCAATAAATAACCTATTACGGGCATAAGACCCTGGAAGCCCCCAAAATATGCCCCGACCAGGAGGCCGTGTTTGATCTTGATCTTGGGCTCTGCTAGTCCCTTACATATGGACACAGAAAAAGCATCCAAGGACACGCCTATTGCCAATAGAATTAATTCTAAAAATGTCATTTCAATACCTTCCTCCCGTTTTTTATACCCATATGGATAAATATAAACGGTCACCTGGGGTATAATACCAGTTAAGCAGAATTTTTGAAAGGAGAAAAATATGAGGTGGAAAGATAGGGACAGGAGTACGAATATAAGGAGCGGCGGCCGCGGTGTCGGCAAGACTATCGGCGGTGGAAGTATAGTCCTTGCTCTTGTGGTCTTTCTCTTGACGGGTAACCCCTTTGCAGCCCTCAATGTCGGCATCAGGTCTAACCAGGCCCTGCCCGGTAGTGTCAAGCAGGAGGAATTAAGGCTTAGCACTGAAGAACAGGAACTCTATGACTTTTCCGCCGTTGCTTTAAGGGATACGGAAGATACCTGGCATAAGATCCTCAAGGACTATGATCATCCATATAAGGAGGCCGAGATGATTGTTTTCCAGCAGACGGTCAAGAGCGGCTGCGGAATTGCAAGCTCAGGCATGGGCCCCTTCTACTGTGGGCTTGACCGGTCCGTCTACATGGACCTCTCCTTTTATGACACCTTGATAAAGGAGTTCGGCACCAAGGACAACCGCTTTATCCTCAGCTATGTCATTTCCCATGAGATTGGCCACCACGTCCAGAATGAGCTTGGAATAATGGATGAGGTCAATAAAAAGCGGGCCAGAGCCGGCGAAAGGGAGAAGAATGAGTTGACCGTAAGGCTTGAGCTCATGGCCGACTATCTGGCCGGGGTCGTTGCCCGATATCAGAAGGATAAGGGCTATCTTGATGCGGGCGATATTGATGCGGCAATTGAGACGGCCTGGTCTATCGGAGATGACGCCATACAGAAAAAATCCCAGGGCTATGTGACCCCCGAGTCCTTCACCCACGGGACCAGCAAGCAGCGTTCCAGGTGGTTTATGAAGGGCTATAATGCCGGAAATCTTGATGATTTCAATACTTTCGACTACAAGTTGTATCCGACTGAGGATTCTCTGTAAGTGCGGTGAACCTTATGCCGGTTTAGGCCGGTATTGTTTGGGCCGGTATTATAGAATATGTTTATGGTGGTTCGACCATTTTGGGCGAACCATCATTTTTTTGTAAAACTATAGAGGGGATTTGCCGTTTTTGGGCAAATCCCCTCTGCTAATTTTTAGACTTTTTCCATGGGTTTTATCATTTTCGGACTTTCCCCGTGACTTCCGTCACAGGATTTTTCAAGGGGTTTGCCGGTTTTTGGACTTTCCCCATGACCGCATATTCGACCTTTTTCATGGGGGTTATCAAGATTTCTACGTTTCCCCATGATCACCAAAACTAACTTTTTCAATGGGGTTATCCAGTTTTTTCAAAACCCCATTGATTTTTTATCCGACTCAAGTCCATGGGGCTATCCATTTTCAGCCAAACCCCCATGATTTTCGGTCGGACTCAATTCAATGGGGTTGCCCCGTTTTTCCCAAATCCCCATGATTTCCAATCTAAATTTTGTCATGTGGATTTCCTAATTTTGCCAAATTCCCATGATTTCCAGCCCGGATGCCTTTCGCCATACCCTTTAGCCCTGATATTTTAGGATATTCGAGCCAAAGGCCCGCCTTCAAGCCTTCCTGCCTTCAAGCCTTCCAGGCTTCAGGTCTAGGCCCTAGGGCTTAAATCATGAGCCTATAAATAGCTTCCACATCCTTCTGGTCAAGGCTGACGAAGCCCCCGATCTTTCCGCTCTTATTACCGTTTCCATAGCAGCAGGTGTGGGCAAGCTTTTCTATATCCTCTTCCTTGGCACCCAACTCCTCAAAGCTCTTGGGCATGCCTATGGATGTAAGGAAATTGCTCAGGGCCTCTATGCCTTCTTTTGCAGTCTTTTCAGGATTATTAAAGTCCATCTGGCAGTCCCAGACCCTGACGGCAATCTGGGCGAATCTCATAATGTTGTGCTTCATATTGTAGGTGAAAACGGCAGGCATGGTGACGGCAAGGCCGGCTCCGTGGGCGCAGTCATACAGAGCGGAAAGTTCATGCTCAATTGTATGGCTGGTCCAGTCCTGGGTCCTACCAACCCCTACAACATTGTTGTGGGCCATCATGCCGGCCCACATAATATTGGCCCTGGCCTGGTAATCATTGGGATTTTCAATGGCCTTTTTGCCTTCAATCTTCATCGAGAGCATCAGGGCCTCTATCAGCCTGTCAGTAACCTCAACGTCCTTGGTCCTGGTCAGATAGCGCTCATAGAGGTGGGCAATTATGTCTGTTATGCCGCAAGCAGTTTGGTAGGCCGGCAGGGTCTCTGTCAAAGCCGGATTCAAAACCGAAAACTTGGGGCGTATTTCATCGCTGGATGCAGATCTTTTTAGCAAGCCGTCCTCATATGTGATGACGGAGTCGGGCGAGCCCTCTGACCCGGCGGCGGCTATTGTCAGAACTGTTCCTATCGGCAGGGCCTTTTCTATTCTCTTGCCCTTATAGAAATCCCAGAAACCCCCGTCGTAGAGGCTTCCCATTGCAATAGCCTTGGCAGAATCTATGACGCTTCCGCCCCCGACTGCCAATATGAAGTCTACCTTCTCTTTTTTGCACAGGTCTATGCCTTCGTATACCAATCCGGACCTGGGATTAGGCTTTACGCCACCCAGCTCAATGTGGTCAATGCCTGCCTTGTCCAAGGATGACATGACCCTATCCAATAGTCCGGATCTTTTTGCAGATCCCCCACCATAGTGGATGAGGACCTTTTTCCCGCCGAAGCGCTCTACGAGGTCTCCGCACTCATCCTCACGATCTTTTCCGAACACAAAGTAGGTTGGTGAATAAAAATCAAAATTGTCCATATTAACTCCCTTTCTTATATTTTCAGCCTCTTTTTTACGGTCTCAGCCTTCCCTTCCGGATCTTATACCGCCTTAATCCGCTCTTAATCCGCTGTTTTCAAGGCTAATTTTCTAATAAATTATTATGGTAAATATTTCCCCGAAGCTAGGTAGAGACTGTACCAATCCTCGTGACTTAATTGAATCTCGGAGGCTGCGGCCAATTCCTCAAGATGTGTGGGGTTCATTGTCCCGGCTATAACTTGCATCTTTGCCGGATGGCGGAGAATCCAAGCTATTGCCACACCGGCCTTGGTGAGTCCGTACTTCTTGGCTATCTCTTCCAGCTTCTTATTGAGCTCGGGATAATCTGGATGGTCTATGAAGGTCCCGCCGATCATGCCCTTTTGCAGGGGCGACCAGGCTTGTATAGTTATGTCATTTAGCCTGCAATAGTCAAGTGCCCCACCGTCCCTCATCACAGACATATCCGTCTCCTTGTTATTCATATAGAGGGCCTGGTCTAAAAGTTGGGACTGGTCAAGCGACAGCTGGAGCTGGTTTATGACCAAGGGCTGCTTCACATATTTTTTGAGGAGATCGATTTGCAGGGGCATTGTATTGCTGACCCCGAAATGCCTGACCTTTCCCGAACTTTCCAGCTCATCAAAGGCCTTGGCAACCTCCTCCGGATCAAATAGCAAATCTGGCCTGTGTAATAAAAGCACATCCAGGTATTCCATCTTCAGCCTGGATAAAATCTCATCGACAGCAGTCAATATGTATGACTTGGTCCAGTCAAATGTTGAATTGTCTTTCCTAATCCCGCATTTTGATTGGATTATGACCTGATCACGCTTGATCCCCGTCTGAGGAAAAGCTTGGCCGAACCTCTCCTCGGCTTCCCCGTCTCCATAGCAGGTGGCATGGTCAAAATAGTTGATTCCCAGGTCATAAGCGGATCTGATAATCTTCGCGGCCTCCTTGTCTGAAAGTTTCGGCATCCTCATGCAGCCCAGGATGAGCCTGGAAACTCCGGCCGGCCCCCTTTCTATATCTATATTTTGCATTGTCCCTCCTTGCATTCTAACTTTGTAAAACTAATCTAAGTAAAAATTAACCTAATATATAATGTACCCAATAAAAAAGTATCCTTGCTTGAATAAAGGCAAATTGTTAATATAAATGGGATGTTTTGAAAGGGATTCAAGTAACAAAGTGCAGAAACAACGAGGATTCAGACAAGTTATGAAAAATACTAATGACCAACATTTGATTTTCAAAATGGCTCTAAAACTAACCCTGCCCATCTTTGCCGGCTATACGGTTTTAGGTATGGGCTACGGGATGATTTTGGTATCTAAAAATATACCACCCCTATGGGCATTTTTTCAGAGCATTATCATCTATGGGGGTACCGTGCAATATGTCGGGGTTGATATGGTGGCTTCACAAGTCCCTCTTTTCACCATAGCCATGACCGCCGTGCTGATAAATGTCCGCCATCTCTTCTATGGCATGTCAATGCTTGAAAAATTCAATGGAGCCGGCCGGCTCAAGAGTTATATGGCCTTTGCCCTCACCGATGAGACCTATGCACTCTTGGTGTCCGACGACGGGAAAATGCCAATAAAGGACCGGATGAAATACTATTTTTATATCTGCCTGCTTGACCACTGCTACTGGATCTTCGGGGCCTCACTTGGTGCCTTTTTGGGTAGCGTCCTGGATTTCGATTCGAAGGGTATGGATTTTGTATTGACAGCCCTCTTCGTGACAATCTTTATTGACCAGTGGGAACAGAACCGGGACCACCTGCCCGCAATCCTGGGCCTGGGGCTCTCAACCTTGGCCCTGACAATGTTTGGGCCTGACCGTTTCCTGATCCCGGCCATGGTCCTCATCCTTTTAGGGCTCTTCCTATTTAAAAACCGTATCGAGGAGAAAAATGTCTAGCCTATATATACTAAAAGCAAGTCTAATAATGTCAATTGTTACTATTATATTCAGGCTCCTGCCCTTTATTGCCCTGGGCGGAAGGAAGGATTCCCCTTTTATAGTTTACCTGGGAAAGTGCCTGCCCTACGCCATAATGGGTATGCTCCTGGTCTACTGTATGAAAGATGTGCATCTTTTGAGCGGGAGTCACGGCCTTCCCGAGGCCCTTGCCATACTCCTGGTCTTTGGCCTCCACAAGTGGAAGCACAACACAATGATAAGTATTTCTATTGGGACCGCCTTTTATATGGCCCTGGTTCAGCTTGTCTTTGTATAAAGTTGAATAAACTGAATGAGCATCCCGGACCCATTTAAGGTCCGGGCTGCTCATGTTTTACTTAGCAGGTTTTATGAATATTAGAGCACCTCTCCATTTGAGTCAATTACTTTTTTGTACCAGTCAAAGCTGGCCTTCTTATACCTATTAAGAGTTCCATTTCCTTCATCATCCTTATCCACATAGATGAATCCGTATCTTTTTGTCATTTGGCCTGTTCCGGCAGAAACCAGGTCAATGCAGCCCCAGCTGGTATATCCGAGAAGATCAACACCGTGGTCAACGGCAATCTTCATCTCTTTAATATGCTCGCGCATATACTCTATCCTGTAAGGATCGTCAACCTTGCCATCTACTAATTGATCGACAGCCCCCAGCCCGTTTTCAACAATCATAAGCGGCACTTGATACCTGTCATAAAGTAATTCAAGGCAATATCTCAGTCCCTTGGGATCTGAGGCCCAGCCCCAGTCGGAATATTCCAGATACTTATTTTGTACCCCCATTGAGAAGTTGCCGCCGACGTTTTCTTCAACTTCGTGACTTGTTACAAGGTTGGTTGAGTAGTATGAGAAGGTATACATATCCACCCGGCCTTCAAACAGGTCATCAAAGTCCTGATCCTCAATATCAAGATCTATATCATACTTATCCCAAATCCTCTGAGCATAGGTCGGATAAGCGCCAAAGACCATTACATCACCACAGTAAAGAAGACTCTGCTCCCAAGCATACCTGTTAGCCAGGATATCTTCGGGATCTGTGGTCATTGGGTAGGATACCAGCCCGCAGATCATGTTGCCCATAACAAGGTCCGGATAGTTCTCATGGGCATACCTGACCGCCCTAGCTGAGGCAACAAATTCGTTGTGGAGAACTTGGAAGGCTTTTTGATATTTCTCATGGGATTCGCTATCTTTATTAAACATATTCAAGAAAGCCACTACTGCATTGATCTCGTTGAATGTCAGCCAATACTTGACCAGGCCATGGAATTCATCAAGAATAACCTTGGCATATTTTTCAAAGAGGTCGATCAACTTTCTGTTTTTAAATCCTCCAAATTCTTCCTCAAGATAAAGGGGCGTATCAAAATGGTGCATGGTTACCAAGGGTTCTATATTGTACTTTCTTAACTCCTCAAAAATACTTCTATAGAAATCGAGACCCTCCTGATTGGGTTCCTCCTCAATTCCCTTGGGAAATATTCTTGCCCAGGATATGCTCATTCTGAAAACCTTAAATCCCATCTCAGCAAAGAGGGCTATGTCCTCTTTATACCTGTGATAAAAATCAATCCCAACTTGATTGGGATAATAGTATCCCTCAACCGCCCCTATCTTTGCTCCCTCCGGGACTTCTTCAAAGCCATGAGAATAGTCGATCAAGCCTGTTGAACCGTCTTTGTTGATATAGGTTATTTGTCTTATGTGTTTGGTGGAGCCGGCAGTCATAAAATCGTGCATTATCTCGCCTTTTCCGCCCACATTATATGCGCCTTCAGCTTGGTTTGCCGCTATGGCGCCGCCCCATAAAAAATCTTCTCTAAAAGCCATAAATCCTCCTTTATTTTTTATTCAACTCTTTATTACTTCAAAACAATTTGTAAAATTTGATCATCCTGCGGTGAAAGCAGAGTTTTAACTTCTTTAAAATCATCCGAATTTGTGATTATTATCGGAGTTGTGGCCTTAAATCCTTTCTTCCTTATGCTTTCAAAATCCGCTTCTGCTATCAGGTCTCCGGCTTTAACATGGTCACCGTCCTTAACCTTAATATCGAAGTCTTCTCCGCCCAGCTCAACAGTATTCAGTCCCATATGAATAAGGACCTCCACCCCATTGTCGGATATGAGTCCTATGGCATGTTTGGTCGGGAAGACTGTTGCCACTGTCGCATCTACAGGCGCTAAAATCTTACTATCTTCAGGCTCTATTGCCAGGCCTTGGCCCAGAAGTCCACCGGAAAACGCCTCATCTTCAATATCTTTTAACTCCAAGACTTTTCCCATGATCGGTTGAATCAGGAATTCCTCATTGCCGGTTTTCCCTAGTTTTTTCTCGGCTTTTTTGGCTTCTTCCTCATTGACCTTGGCTTCATGCTCACGATAAATAAACAAAGTTATGAGAATGGCAGCACCTATTGAAATTGCATTGCCTATTAAGAAGTTTATAAGGTTTCCCGAATTGGTCGGCGATATTGCCCCGGGGAAAGAGAAGACCCCAAGTCCGGCCATTCTTATCATCTGAACATTCATAAGGCCGACATATGCTCCGCCCAGAGCGGATGCTATACATCCTCCTATAAATAGCTTGATATTTGGCAGAGTAAAGCCGTATATGGCAGGTTCTGTAATTCCAAACACTCCGGAAATCCAGGCCGGCAACATCAGGGATTTTCTCCTCTGATCCTTGGTTAAAACCCACATGGTCAGAACTACTGCCATCTGGGCAAAGGGTGCTACGGTGACAAAGGCAAAATATGAATCCGGGTTTCCTCCCGACAGGCCTATGATGGATGGCACGATAAGGGCCTGGTGGACACCGAAGATTACGAATATTTGCCATGTGAAGGCGGCTACTGCTCCTGCAATTATGGGCGAAAGATTGATCAATTTGTTCATCATGTCGTAAAGGCCGTTTGAAATCCCGTTGGCAATTGGACCGATAAATACATAAATAATTGGAACAACTATCATAATTACAAGCATGGGAACCACGAAAGACTTTACAACTGTCGGCACGACCTTATCAAGCATCTTTGCCAATACATAGGCAAGGGCTATTCCTGCAATTACAGGAAGGACTGTTGAATTGTAGGCAATGCCTTTAACGTTGATGCCGAAAATCATAGTATCTTCTGCAATTCCGGTTAAAGTCGGATATACCAGGGCAAGGCCTATAGTCACGCCTGTGAATTTATTCAGGCCCAGCTTTGTTGAAAATGTATAGGCGACATACACGGGTAAGAAATAGAAGACCGTATCACCCACTGCTGCCAGCAGGGTGTGCAAACCCATTTCCGGTGTAAGAACTCCTGAGATTTCCAATATTGCAATAACGCCCTTTATCATACCGCTTGCACAGAGGACTGCTATATAAGGAACAAAAATGGCCTGAATATAGTCCAGAAGTTTCTGGCCCAGGGGTATTTTAGCGCCGTCTTCTGAAGAGCCCTTTTCATTGCCCGATAAGCCCGTAACCTTCAAAACATCGTCATAAACATCTGCTACATGATTGCCGATAACTACTTGATATTGGCCGTTGGCCTTCATTAAAGTTACAACCCCGTCCATATCTTTGATTGCCTGGTCGTTTGCTTTGGATTCATCTTTCAGCCTGAAGCGAATCCTGGTTATGCAGTGAAACAGGCTGTCAATGTTCTCTTTGCCTCCAATATTTTTTACAATATCTTTGGCCAGACCTTCATATTTACCCATAGGTACCTCCTTATGAAATCCTTTTCATCAACACCTATAGTATATCAATTTTCCAGTCTTTTTAATATAGTTTGTTATGAAGGATTTAAGTGAAAGACATATATACAAGCCTCCATTTCTCTGCTATAATATCCGATCTGTAGGACAACAATTATTGCTATTTAATTAATTTTAGGAGTTGTTTTATGTCTGATGGATTTATTCGGAAGAAGCGCAAACTCTCTTCCTTTCAAACAATAATATTGGGCTTTGCGGGGGTTATCCTGGTCGGGGCCCTCCTGCTCATGCTGCCCATATCCTCAAACTCCGGGCGCGTGACCCCCTTCAACCAGACACTCTTTACCGCCACCTCTTCTGTCTGCGTGACCGGATTGGCAGTCCAAGATACGGGGAGCTACTGGTCGACTTTCGGCCAGACCATAATCCTCATCCTTATTCAGATAGGCGGGCTGGGAGTCATAACAGTTGCGGCCTCCTTTTCACTGCTTTCGGGAAGGAGGATCTCCCTATTGGAAAGGAGCACGATCCAGGACGCCATCTCGGCTCCCAAGGTTGGAGGCATTGTCCGCTTGACTCGCTTTATAATCAGGGGCACCTTCCTGATCGAGCTTATTGGAGCCCTCCTTATGATGCCCGTTTTCTGCAGGGACTATGGCTTGGCCGGGATCTGGAAGGCGATCTTCCACTCCATTTCAGCCTTTTGTAATGCGGGCTTCGATATCCTGGGTAAGGCTGACAAGCTCTACCCCTCTCTCACTGGCTATGCCGATAATTCTGTCATAAGCATTACGGTCATGTTGCTGATTATTATCGGTGGCATAGGCTTTCTGACCTGGACCGATGTATATGATAATAAGTGTCGTTTCCGCCGTTATACCATGCAGAGCAAGGTGATCTTGGTCACTACTGCTTGTTTGATCTTTATACCGGCAATCTTCTTTTTCTTTGTGGATTTCAATTACCTGCCAATAAAAACCCGGTTTTTGGCCTCCTTCTTCCAAGCGGTCACACCCAGGACAGCGGGCTTCAACACTATGGATATTTCGACCATGACGAGTGCTTCCAAAGGCCTTATAATCATGTTGATGATCATTGGCGGCTCTCCCGGATCTACGGCAGGCGGTATGAAAACTACGACTTTTGCAGTCCTCCTTGCCAATGCCGGGGCAACCTTCAGGAGAAAGGAAAGTTCCCAATTTTTCGGACGCAGGGTGGATGCGGTTGCTGTTAAAACTGCAGCAACGATTTTTACCATGTACCTGACCCTCTTCTTCTGCGGGGGCGTGTTCATAAGCGTCTATGAGAATCTTCCACTGACCACCTGCCTATATGAGACGGCTTCGGCGGTCGGTACGGTCGGGCTAACCCTTGGAATTACGCCTCAACTCCATATTCCCTCACAGCTGGTTCTTATCGTTATAATGTATCTGGGCAGGGTCGGCGGCCTTACCCTCATCTATGCAGCCTTGTCAGGCAATAAAATTGTCAATTCGCAGATGCCTAAAGAGCGAATTACCATTGGATAATAAAGGAGAAATTGAGATATGAAAAACATTCTTTTGATTGGTGTGGGGCGTTTCGGCCGGCACATAGCCATGCAGCTTTATAAATTCGGATATGAGGTTATGGCGGTTGATTTGGATGAAGAGCGGATCAATGACATTCTGGCATTTGTCACCAATGCTCAAATCGGCGACAGCACCAATGAAGATTTTCTGAAGTCCCTGGGTATCGGAAATTTTGATGTATGCTTTGTGACCATAAGCGGGAATTTCCAGAATTCTCTGGAGACTACGTCTTTGCTCAAGGAGCTGGGTGCCAAGTATGTGGTTTCACGTGCCGAACGTGATGTCCAGGCCAAGTTTTTGCTCAGAAACGGGGCCGACAATGTTGTCTATCCGGAGAAGCAGATGGCCAAGTGGGCTGCGATCCGCTACACGGCCGATCATGTCTATGACTATATAGAGATCGATGACCAACATGATATTCTTGAGGTCAAGGTTCCGGATGACTGGGCCGGCAAGGCAATCGGTGAGCTTGATATCCGCAAAAAACACGGTATCAACATCCTCGCCATCAAGAATGGTAGCCAAATAGATACCACGATCAAACCCGAAACGGTTCTGCCCAAGGATATGAATATTCTGGTCTTGGGTGAATTCAAGGCCCTGCAAAAGTGCTTCCAGATATAGAAAAATTGCTGGAGAATAGAACGATGGCTCTAGAGTAAAGGGGGTTTGCCGGAAAATGGCACCCTCTTGGCATAACAAAACCGGGACTCAGTCCCGGTTTTTTCTTAGTCTTTATTTGATTTATATCATGAAACCTCGCAACTCAAAGCCTCCAACCGGGGGATCAGGACTATAAAACCTTGTTCCAGTCTCTTTCCTCCAGCCAATTGAAATTATGCCTATTGCAAGTGAAAAACTTCCCTTCGAACGGGACTTCATAGCTGACCTTTTTTCCCAGGTGGACCAGGTTGATTATGGTCTTGCTTGGCGTGGTCTTGGCCTCAAAAGATGATATCTCATTCCAGGGCATGAGCAAAAATTCCTTTTTCAAGGTATTGCTTATCTCAACTTCATATATTCCCTTTGGTGAGAAATGCAGGACAAAGGTCCTGGCCGCATCAAAAGTATAGTAAAGTTTACTGACAAGCAATTTTAATAGTCCGGTTTTTGCATCGTTGTGCTTCATGGCAATTAGATAGCTGTCTTTGTCGCCAAACCTTTCAAAAACTTTTTCATTGATTTCATTTGGATCATTAAATAACAAACCCATTGTCTCCCCCTATTTAAAAATAAAAACCTCTTTAATATCCTTGCCCAAGACTTTGCAAATCTTGTAGGCAGTTTCCAATGTCGGACTAATGGTATTTTTCTCGTATGCCATTATGGACCGCCGCTTCAAACCCACTGCCTGGGCCAGCTTATGCTGGGAGAGGCCGAGCTCCTTGCGGAATTCTTCGATCCTGTTTTCTATCAAAACCTCCATAGCATCACTCCATTAATGTTACATTTTTGGTACATATGTTACATTTATAGTACTACCGACTTTGGGGGAAGTCAATACCGGACATTCAATTTATCCTCAGGGTTTATATGCCGTAAACTTCGCAAATCATAGACCTGCGGACCTTGCCACTTCCTTAAGGGCATTGGCTGATTTAAGCAGCCGGTCCATCTCCTCCCTATTTAATTGCAGGGGCACATGGTCTCCGACGCCGTTTTCACCGATAATTGCCGGCATGCTCAGGCAAATCCCTTCTATCCCGTATTCTCCATTCATAAATGTTGATACCGGAAGGATTGATCGCTCATTCATGATTATGGCCTTGCAAATACGCACGACCGACATGGCTATTCCGTAGTAGGTGGCGTGTTTCTTTTCGATTATTTCATAGGCGCTGTTTCTTACCTCATCGGCAATCCGCCTCATTGACTCATCATGGGAGAAGTAGCCCCTCATTTCACAGAAGTCGTTCAGGGGTATACCTGAGACATTTGTGCTGCTCCAGGCAACCATTTCGCTGTCCCCGTGCTCGCCAATGATGAAGGAATGAACACTTCGGCTGTCAACGTCCAGGTGGTCACTGAGCCTCATCTTAAGGCGAGCCGTGTCCAGGACAGTACCGGATCCAATTACCCTGTTTTTGGGCATTCCGCTTAGCTCAAGTGCAGCCAAGGTCAGGATGTCCACCGGGTTTGATACTATAAGAAGGATTCCTGAATAATTGCGTTTCTTGAATTCTGGCACTATTGATTGAAATATCTTTATATTCTTATTAACCAGGTCAAGACGGGTTTCGCCCGGCTTTTGGGCAGCTCCCGCCGTTATAACAACAATTCCCGCATCCATTATCTGATCATAGTCGGCTGCATATACATCTACATGGCCCACAAAAGGAACCCCATGTGAAATATCAAGGGCCTCGCCCTCGGCCTTTTCCTTGTTTACGTCAACAAGTGCAATTTCTGAAAAAAGTCCGCTTTGCATAAGTGCAAATGCCGATGATGACCCTACAAAACCGCATCCAACAACAGCTACTTTGCGATTATCAAGTCTACTTGTCATTTATCCCTCCTTAAACATATTTTTCTATATCAAGTCAAGCTCAGAGCCGACTTTGTTTTCCCAGAAAATTATATAATGTCTAGTCTTGTGGTGTCAACATAGGCTAACTTTTGTAAGGATGCAGGTCCCCTACATGACGCTCATAAAAACTACATTTCTTTTTCGAATTTATGTCTCCAGTATAGGGCGTACATTTGTAATGATAGGTTGACAGAAGCCAAAATCATCAGGACCAGAGTATCAAGCTTCATCATGGCAAAAATTATGATCAGTGATGCAACCATATAGGACATGAGGTCAAAGGCCTTAGCCTTGGATTTTTCGGCAATCAAGACATTTCTCTCGTCGTTTTTGTTGATCTCAATCTCTTTGGAAAGCTTCTCATTGTTTTTTATCGAGTAATACTTGATCAGATTTTCGGTATAATGGCCAAAAACTCCGCAACCAGCCCCTATTAATGTATAAGGGAGCAACATCAAGATCAGGTCCGTTCTCGGGACGATCTTGTTTAGCACGAAGCCTAGGCCAATCAAGCCCAACCCCACAAAAGCCAATATCACGTCTTTTACCACATTCTTATTTTTCATTTTCTCCCACCTCCTCAAAGATAAAAATATCCTCGATCTTCAAATTAAAAAACCTGCCAATTTTAAAAGCCAAAATAATGGAAGGGTTGTACCTTCCCTTTTCCAGGGAGCTTATGGTTTGTCTGGACACCTCGAGTATTGAAGCCAGTTCTTCCTGTGTTATTCCTTTTTCTTTTCTTATTTCTTCGAGCCTGTTTTTCATATTAGGTCACCTCCTAAATGACAAACTTGCTTTACATTTAATATAATGAATTCCTGTGGAGATGTCAAGTTGGCTTTACGTTTTTGATGGATGCATCGAAAAAAAGACGGCAGGTTTGCTGCCGCCTTGATGATGTGTGATCTCCGTAAATTCTTTTCATATAGTTTCTCTTTTCAATATATTTCTACTCTAGATCCTTCACATTTACTTGAAATTACTACTAATAAAGAGCTTTCTGAAGCCACTTTCAAACAATTCCTAATATCTTTGCGAACTCCTCAGCTATCTCTCCTGGTGTATAATTAGCTGTTGTCATAGCTTTTCTATCAGCTATCATAGGGCTATAATTAGCTACTTCTTTTTTAGTTAACTCATGCCATATTGGCAAAATTCTTCCACTTTCTATAATTTCCTTTTGAAATAAACCATTTAATTCCTGTTTTGTCCAATACTTTCCGTCTTTTATATAAGAAGGAGAAAGCACCACTATCCCATACTTCGAAAGCCTCAACCCTCTATCAATCTCTTCACGTAATGATGAGCCCCAAACAGCATCATTATCGTCATACCATACTGAAATGCCTTTTTTGATAAGCTCATCAACTAATTCATTTACAAAACTTTCTTTGTCCTCATATGCATGAGAAATAAATACGTCATATAATTTTTCATTGCTCGATGTTTTATTTATTGATTCTACCTTTGATATGGCTAAGCCTTCTAGTTCCTTTATTCTATCCTCATACATACGTTGAATTTTCTGAGTCTCCCTCATTTCTTTCTTCTTTAAATCTAGCTCTGCCTTCTGGAGTTTTTGATATAGTTCGTTTCTTTTCTTTCGCTTCTCTCCCATTTTCTTTGAGTAATCTGCACATTTGATCTTTGCCTTATTTGCGGTATCTTTATACTGACTAATTTGTCTTAATTTACTTTTTACAGTCGCTTGAGAAGCTGATTTACTAATTGTAACTTTAGACGCCTTTGTTTCGTTAAGTGTAGCTCTCTTTTCTTCCTCTGCCCGCTTTTTTTCTAAATTAGCAATCTCCTTATCAATACTGTTAAGCTGATCTTGATATCGTTTAACTGACATTAATCACCTCTATAAATATCCTTTAAATACATCCCTGATTATAACTACCCTTTCAATTACTTGATTCATAAGTTCCGGATAGTTTCCTTGTTTATTAAAACTCAAACCATGTATGTATGATTTAATTCTTGAAGCCTTCTTATCGTCTAACCTTTCCCAATGCATATTAAATCCAAGCTTGTTTTCTATTTCATCTTTGTGTTCATAAAGATGATCAAAGAGGTCCTTGCTATCACGAATATATAGATCAACACCTATTGTTCCGTCTTTGTTTACCAAAGTTATGCTGATATGAGCATCGCTTGTTCCTATTGCAACATCATACCAATGATCAGTAGTCGCTTTCCTAACATTAAAGGGCTTACCATTCTTTATTACTACTCGGTTAAACTCTGTCCAGAAATTAAGTCTTTCAGCTTGAATTTTAGAAAGATCCCCATCCTTGATACTTTTGTTGCTATTGATAAAATCGTTGGGCTTTTCTACTACTATAAACATTGGTGCTGGCAAAGAATCCCCAATCTTATATGCTTTAATCTCAATTAAGAAGAAAGAAATCTCTTTTGCCATATTGTTATTCAACCATTCTATGGCGCTCTTATGTTCTTCCCTCGCTTCTTTAACAATCCAAATAATTACATTAGCATCAAGCCCAGAAGCGTAGGTGATAATTTTTCCTAAATGATCATGGTTAGTCGATTCTAATTGATTTTCTATAATAATTTTTAAACCGGTTGTCTCGTCTACCGCCACCAAATCACATCTATAAGATCCAACATAGACTTCTTTATCTATATCTGTAAGTGTCAGGCCAACAGTCTCATTAAGGAGCTCGATATTTTCTTCTTTAGCCAGCCAATTTGAGAAATCATATTGCTCATGTGCCCATAGCTCTCTGATATCCACTTCTTTTAATTTTCCTAATTTCAAGTTGTATCACACCCCTTTCAAAACAAGTCCTAAAATAGATTTAAATCACAAAACTAAATTTTAAATTCCCACAAAAACTTCTACGATTTTTCTAATCTTATCAAGAACTAGGTCTTTCTTCTGTTCTCTTGCACCATGCCTACGAGAAGTCGGTGGAATAATTCGATCCAACTCATCTCCGGCATATTCAACATAGCCCTTGCCTATGGCTTTTTCTATAAAGCGAATTGAGTCCTCTTTCAGATTTTCCTCCTCCACAAGTCCTCTTATTTTACGTTCTTTTTCTTGCCTTGCGAAACTATAGAAGGACTCAAGAATATCATCTGTGTTCTTTAATTCCGATAGCCTGGTGCTGTTTATGAAATCTATAATCAGCTCTTCCTTTGCCCTTGTACCAAGGCTTGACCTGATGACTCTGCGGACCTCCGCTTTCAGGCTTTCTATATCCTCATTTTCCTTGGATTTTTCCAATATTAAGGCCAAAATATAGTCCAAATTTATCTCATCCGTTTTAAGCAGGTCAATCTGAAACTCCACATCAGAAAAATCGACTAGAGAATCTCGATCACCATCTAATACCATTGGGCTTAATATGCTCTCCCTTATGTCAACATAGACACTCTTCATATCCTGCATCAGGCGATCCGATATGATCTTTTCGAAGCTTTCAAACTCATCATAGTTCTTTAATATGTTCTCGGCTTTAAGAAGTTCACCAAAAAGCTCTGCAAATTCTTTTTTGTCTGCATCAAGTTGAATTTCTGTGGGTTCTGGAAATTTTGCTAGAAGTTCTTTACAGATCGCTTCATAACCCTTAAATGCCTTGCCTGTTTCCTCATCTATGAATCCGCGAATATAATCTTCATAGCTTCTTTCCAAAATAATATTTACACTGTTTTCATCTCCGAATACCCTGATTGCATCTTCTGTGGCACTTTGTAAATCCCTGAAGCAAACAATATTTCCAAAGGCTTTTACTTTATTTAAGATGCGGTTAGTCCTTGAAAAGGCTTGAATAAGGCCGTGGTATCTAAGGTTTTTATCAACAAAAAGAGTGTTCATAGTTGGAGCATCAAAGCCTGTCAAAAACATACCTACAACGATTAAGAGATCAACTTGCCTGTCTTTTACCCTAAATGACAAGTCTTTGTAGTAGTTCTGGAATTCATTGCCGTTTGTGGAAAAATTGGTTTTGAAGTGATGATTATAATCATCTATTACTTTGTCTAAAAACTCTTTTGCTGATGAATCCATAGCTGAAACATCAAAATCTTCTTCGGTGATATCCCCAATTGCCCTTTGCTCCTCATTGGCAGCAAAGCTGTATATAGTGGCAACTTTTAGCCTTTTTTCTTCAGGCAAGTAACTTTGCTGTTTTTCAAACTCCTCATAGTATAATTTTGCAGCATCAACACTCTGAACGGCAAGCATGGCGTTGAACCCGTTAAGCCTTCTTTGCTTCAAGTTATAAAACTCATTGCGGTGAGTTTTTGTATCAAAGACCTTAAGAATATGCTTGGTAATCTCAGTAATTCTTTCTGGGTGTAGCAACATTCTATTTTCGAGTTTTGCTAATTTTTTAATATCTTCTTCTTTTTCTGCTGTCTTAAATTTAGCTGTAATGTTGTTATAGTCAACTTTGAATTTTAAAACCTTGCCATCACGGATTGCATCGGTAATAACATAGCTATGGAGCTGGGCTCCGAAGATACCTGCTGTGGTATCACTGCCCAGAGCATTTTCTGGGAAAATTGGTGTTCCGGTAAAACCAAATTGATAATATTTCTTAAATGACTTTCTTATGTTTCTCTGCGCATCTCCAAACTGGGAGCGGTGACACTCATCAAATATGAGCACACAATGCTTATCGTAGATTTCATGTTCAGGATTTTTCTTTACAAATTCATTTAATTTCTGGATTGTTGTAACTACAATCCTGTTGTCATTTCTTTCAATACATTTTTTAAGCTCTTTGGTATCCTTACTTCCATTAACACTGTCCGGTTGGAATCTTTGGTACTCCTTCATGGTTTGATAGTCTAGGTCTTTCCTATCTACTACAAAAAACACCTTGTCAATGTAATCCAGATTTGTTGCGAGCCTTGCTGCCTTAAAAGATGTGAGTGTTTTACCTGACCCTGTTGTATGCCAAATAAAGCCACCGGACTCCGGTCTACCGGCCTTTTTTGCTTCATAGCTTGACTTTATTTTCCATAAAATCCGCTCTGTAGCGGCTATCTGATAAGGACGCATAATTAAAAGTGTGTTATTTGAATCGAATACACAGTACTTGGTAAGGACCTCCAGCAGTACGCGCTTTTCAAAAAATGTCTTTGTGAAATCTTCCAAGTCTGAAATAACTTTGTTTTTGGCATCTGCCCACTCACATGTAAATTCATAGTTATTTTTATTTTGGGCAGTGGTGTTTGCGAAGTATCTGGTATAGGTTCCGTTTGATATTACAAAAATTTGAACGAATTTATATAAGGAATTATCGTTATTAAAGCTCTCTTTGCTGTACCTGTGAATTTGGTTAAAAGCATCATGTAAACTTACTCCCCTTTTCTTTAGTTCAATATGTACTAGGGGCAATCCATTTACAAGAATTGTTACATCATAGCGGTTAATTGCACTACCTTTGGCTTTGACCTGATTGACAACCTGCAAAAAATTATTGTGAATATTCTTCTTATCAATAATCTTTATATTTTGTAAGTGTCCATCATCGAAAACAAAGTCATAGATATGGTCTTCCTGGATCTTTCTGGTCTTTTCAATCATTCCTTCGTTCGGAGCATCTAAATATTCAGTCAAAAATCTTGCCCATTCGGCATCTGAAAATGAAACTTTATTGAGCTTTTCTATTTGGATTTTTAAGTTTACATACAACTCATCATTTGAACTAACTATTAATCTCTCATAACCCTGTGAAACTAGGTTTGCAATAAGTTGCCCTTCAAGTTCGGCTTCACTTTGATATGAGGTTTCCCTAGTCCTTGCATCCTTCTCATAGTTTGCAAGAATAATTCCATTGGTCATTTCGGCAATAGTCGATTGGTTGTACTGCGCTTTCTCTCCTGACATCTCAATACTCCTTCAATATGACTTTATAATGTATCCCAAAAACTCATCCAGATCATCCCGGATTTCCTTATTTATTTTACTGATCCACTTGCTCGGTATCTTGCTATAACCAAATTTTGCTCCGAAGATTCCTCCTGCAATTGCAGCAATGGTGTCAGCATCACCACCATGATTTACAGCACCTATTATGCATTCTTCAAAGCTTTCTTTACCGCTCCAATATAGAGCATTATTAAATGTATTAATTACATATCCGCTCGGTTGCAGGAGCTTTTCCGCCTTATTTTCAAGCTCTTCATTTTTTAAAGCAGCTTTAATAGTCGCTGTATATCTATTTATAATATCAGCACATATTTCATTATTATGGGTTATTTCCCCTTGTAAGACATTGAGTTTAGCTGAATCTTTGCTATTCATTAATGCACAAGGTAAGGCCCTCATGAGGCTACCATTTCCAAGTGCCGTGTTGTCAATGTATATATATTCTTGATTGACTTTATAAAAATTTATTGCTTTAAAACACTGATTTCCAACATCTTTTGGCTCAGTGTCAAGCCATGTGGAGAAGTTTTCCGCAACATTCCTTTTAAAATTATCGATGTCATTTTTCATCAAAGCCTTCATAACACAAAAGGACATTTGTGTATCATCTGTAACATCGCCAATTCTAAGGTTTAACCATCCGCCGCCAAGAATATCTTCCACTTGACCAAACTTTTCTTTTATTTCTGTTGCGTCCATAAATTCTGTGGTTGCTCCCATGGCATCGCCAATAGAAAAGCCATAAAGCGAGCCCTTTAATTTGTCAATTATGTCCATTTTATTCTCTCTTTGCGTTCAAAGCTTAATAACTTATTGCGATAATATTCATACTGTTTCTGTCTTAGTTCAATTTCCTTGGGCAATAATCCTTGAATGTTAAAAAGCAGAGATTGAAATTTATCAAGGATTTTGACAACCTTCTCTTGGCTTTCTATATTTGGTAAATCAACTTTAATTTTTTGCAAACTATACTTGTATAGTCTATTTATAGTTCCACCTTTTGAGGGATTCCATCTAATTAACTGATATAAATAATAAAGATATCTATTTAACACCATCTCTTCATTATGCGATATCCAAACTATATTACTATCTTGAAAGTATGCATCTCTACCATCAAAAATTACTGTCCTGCCAATTGTTCCACTTGCAGAAATTAAAATTTCTCCCTTCTTTGGATAACTGTATTTTTCCTTATACTCATTAAATAGATCTTTGGAAATGAAAGAGTCAGCATTTTTCCCAAAAGTTCCAATCTTATAAAACGGTATCTCACCCATTGACGAAGTTTGTTCTTTTAAAATCCTTTTACACATTTTAACTTGACCAATTTCACCTAGGGTTATTGATCTTACTCTGTACCCCCCCTCAAAATTTCAGGATTATTAGATAATTTATTTAAATATTCCTCACTTAATAGCATATCCCGATAATACTCATACTGCTTAGTTCTAGCCTGTAATTCAACTTGTAGTTCAACCTGTAATTCATTGACATAATCTGTGAATTTATCAAGTATTATTGCTATTTTTTCTTGGGCTTCTATTGATGGAATTGGTATCTCGATTTTTTTCATTAGATCTTTAGATACATTAAATCTAGTTACCCCTGAAGCTGTTTTGCCAATTTTTCTCCTCAGAATATCGGATCTAAATAAATGCTTTGAAAAATCCGGTAGCAAAAGATTTGGACTATTTAACCGAAGAAAAAAGCAAAAACTATTTAGATATATATCTTCAGTTAATACAGTTGTTATAACCGATGACATTCCGCATTCATCAGGTGTCTCTGAAGATCCAGTGAATAATATGTCTCCATACATTAACTTTCTTTGGTTTTCATTTGGTTTAATGCTTACCCTATCACTAACATCTAATTTCGTTGAAGGATTTAAATATACGTTTTTATATGTAATAAATTTTGCATTGCCAGCATTAAAATCTTGTTTGGATTTTCCAGTTAACCCACCATAAAATACACCAATTTCCCCTAACTTCTTCCACTCAACCTTTTCATTTTTTAAAAGTTCATCTATCTTATTCATCTTCAAGCTCCTTTACAATTTCATTTATAGAAGCTCTGAGTTCGTCTATTTTTTTGACTGTTCCCTCAATCTCCTTATTCAAAACTTTTATATCAATGACTTCTCTTGTGTCTTCTTTTTCTACATAGGTCGAAACAGAAAGGTTATAATCATTTTCTTCAATTTCTGCCTTATCAACATATCTGGAGAAATAATCTAATTCTTTTCTATCCCTAAACTCATTAACTATTGTCTGAATATTCTTTTCTTCTAAGATATTGTTGTTGGTTTCTTTCTTAAATTCTTTGCTGGCATCAATGAAGAGAATTTTATTTTCTGTCTTGTTTTTTGCCATAACCAGAATACAAGTAGCTATTGAAGTGCCAAAGAATAAATTCTCTGGAAGCTGAATCACGCAATCAATAAAGTTGTTGTCAACAAGGTATTTTCTAATGGTTTTTTCAGCACCCTTTCTATAAAATATGCCAGGGAAGCAGACGATAGCCGCCCTTCCCTTACTTGAAAGATAGGCCAGTGAATGCATGATAAAAGCATAGTCTGCATAGGATTTGGGTGCCAATTTTCCTGCAGGTGCAAATCTCTCGTCATTTATAAGGGTTGGATCTGCATCGCCTACCCATTTAATTGAATAAGGGGGATTTGAAACAATTGCATCAAAAGGTTTCTCATCACCGTGCAATGGGTTGATGAGCGTGTCCCCTCGCTTTATTGAAAAATTATTGTAATTGACATTGTGAAGAAACATATTCATACGAGCAAGGTTATAGTTGGTCATATTGATTTCTTGGCCAAAAAATCCTTCATCTATTATGTGATTATCAAACTGTTTTTTCATCTGCAAGAGCAAGCTTCCGCTTCCACAAGTTGGGTCATATACCTTATTAACGTTGGTTTTTCCCTCCATTACAAGCCTTGCCAAAAGTTTTGAAACTGTCTGAGGAGTAAAGAACTCACCCCCAGATTTACCGGCATTGCTTGCATAGTTTGAAATTAAATATTCATAGGCATCGCCGAATGCATCTATGTCATTATTCTGAAAATCTTCGAAGTCAATCCCTGCTATGCCTGTTAATATGTCAGTTAGTCTTTTATTTTTCTCGGCAACAGTACCACCCAAGCGATTACTTGTTGTATCAACATCTTCAAAGAGACCCTTGATATCATCTTCTGATGCAAACCCCACAGCACTTCCTTCAATTGCTTTGAAAATATTGGCTAGGTCAGTGTTAAGGTTTTCATTGTCCCTAGCAGTCTTTACGACATTTTCAAATAGTTGGCTTGGTAAGATAAAAAAGCCCTTATCTTCAACGGTATTGGGCCTAAAGTCCTGCTCGGCTTCTTCGTCAGAAATATCAGCATAATCAAATTCTAAATCTCCGGCTTCATGCTCTGCTGCATTGAAAAAGTCCGTGATATTTTCTGAAATAAACCTGTAGAAAAGTATGCCCAAAATATACTGCTTAAAATCCCAACCATCTACTGCTCCACGAACATCGTCAGCTATGGCCCAGATCCTTCTATGAAGCTCTGATCTCTGCAATGTTTCCTTGTTGCCTTTTGTCGCATCTGACATATCCTACCTCGCTTTATTTGTAAAAATTATATTTTATATACTTCCATTATAACGAACTTTGGTGATTAGGCACGGCTCATGAGTAACCCTCTTCCAAAATCCTATCCTTGAAAAATCACATCGTTATGATATTCCAAGAAATCTAATGAGGGCTTAAATTTACTTGGGATTGATATTTTGTAACCATCATATTTTTTAAAAACATCATCGATGAATTTATTAGAATAATAATCTTTCAACCTTCTCGAGATAATAATTCTATATTTCTTATCTATGGTTATTAGTCCCTTATCAAAAGCCTTGTCGTGAATTGAATTTAAACATATCCCGTTATGCGGATTTAGTCTATTGTTCTTATCTACAGCCCATGGCTTTATATGGCTTGCAACAAGCAACTCATTGATTTTTAAGTTTGTAATTGCACAGGTGTTATTGTAGGCCGATAAAACTGAAGATCGGAAGAAACTTTGATTCAATCTAGTTTTGACCAGCCTAATTTTTTCTCTACTTGAATAGTCTGTTTCCTCTGGTTTCAAATACATATCTTCCACAGTTCTTGCTGATAGCTTTCCAATAATTTTTTCTGCTTCATATATAAGTTCTTCCTTGTTGTCATTAAACTCATCCCAAACAAGTTCTTCCATTTTAGCTCCATGCGTTAATCCCACTATTCCCTTCTTTTTTAAGTCGGGATCAAGGCGTCCTATATTCCCAATTTTCATATTAAGTGCAGAAGGGCTTCTGGAAATTAAATTTGCATAATGTATAACGGTTGGGTTTGTTTTACTACTACTTTCAAATGGAATAATACAATATACATAAAAAGCAACTATGGTTTCTTCCCTAGACCAGTTTTTTCTAGTTTTAATTGAATTCAATTAGTTCCTCCTTTCCATTAAAGGATGCTATGAAGGAAAATTCTATTTACTGCAACATATCCTTCTCGAATTTATGTCTCCAGTATATAATAATTCTTCATTCCTGTATTTGTGACATTATTAATCATTTTTATATATTTGCAACAAAAAAAGGCGGCAAGTTTTGCTGCCACCTTAACTTTTTATTAGATGAATTGGATAAAATTATATCAATTCCTAACAATTTTTAACAAAGAGCCTATTATTTGGAAATGAGATAAATTTCAATTCACTTCTCATAGCACTTCTCTCTATTTCTTTGGCCTCTCCTCTAAACTCTTAATCCCTGTATTATTCAAATTTTCAATTGACATAAGCTGTGTTCTAGCAAGCTTTCTTAGTTCTACCATTCTTTCTCTTTGATCCATACCTTTACAGATAAGAACTGCATTATAGCTCTCCATATTTGCAAGGACTAATAATTCATTAAGGCTTGCATAGTCTCTCATATTACCCTTTAAATTCGGATTTTCTTCCGGCCATTGTTTAGCTCTTTTATTAAATAGGGTGACATTAAGCATATCTGCTTCATTTGCGTATTTATAAGATAACTGTTCATTGGTAAGATCTTTTAATAGATATTGTTTGATTGCATCTGTATGGATTTTGTAATTTATCTTTGATATTTCTCTGTGAAGATTCCATGATGGGGATAATTTTGAATTTTCATCTGACTTTAATCTCTTATAATCTTGAATTAAATATAGCTTAAATTCTGCTGATATCCATGAGGCAAATTCCATTGCTATATCAGGATGGGCAAAAGTTCCTCCGCCTCTTCCAGATTTAGATATTATTCCTATTGCGTTTGTTGAATTTACCCATCGTTGAGGAGATAAGGTAAATGCATTACTACCTGCTTCATTCCTAAAGGAGTCGAATTCGACCCCTTTAAAATTTGGATTATTAATTGTTTCCCATAATCCTAGAAATTCAATGGTGTCTCTCACCCTTAGCCAATTTTTCACTACATCTTTTGGTTCGTGTTGATTTTTATATCTAGCTATATCTGTTAAGCTTATATAATCATTTTTATAATCTTCAGTATAAACTTGAATACTAAATCCCTTAGCAGAAATTTGCTCTTTCTTGATTTTCGACAATTTACTCCCTCCCTCTGCTGGTGTAATCTTTACAATAATTATTATATAATGATTGCTCTAATCAGCACACAGTCTATCTATTTTTTGATTTTAAGCTTTGGTAGACGTTTTGTAACGGTCTGAAGGGTGAAGAATTCTCCCCCTGATTTTCCGGCATAGCGATACCTTGTTCTGTAAAAACATATGGCATATATCTTCTACCACCATAATTATTATTTGAACTTGAGTTTCCATTTTGGAATCTCAAGTTTTCATATTCAAGTTCAGTTAATTTAAAACAGAAATATTCAGGAAATCTTGATAAATTTCTTTTCATTGCTTTATTTAAATTCCCAGTAGTAACTTTATATAATTCAGCTAGATCACTATCTACCATTACATGCTTGCCCCTAATGGTATAAATCATACTCTGTATTTCTCTGTTTGTGGAAATTACGAGATTTCTGTCTTCTGCCATAAATACCTCCATAGATTTCCTTTAAGCTATCACAATTGGTGAAAAATCGGTTTCATTTTATTATAGGTACAGAACTCTTTGAATCCCATTTTCCTTAATTCCTGTCTCGTTGCATCAAGAAACTCTCCAAGATGTTCCGGTTTATGGCTGTCTTTCCATTGTTTTTCATTCCTGTATTTGTTGATTTTTCATTCCTGTATTTGTAGTTTGAATAATTGTTTATATTGGCAACAAAAAAGGCGGCAGATTTTGCCGCCGCCTTAGCCCCTACTTAATCAATTGTGCTGTTCTATTTCTATCATCTTTTCCGTGTAAAAACAATCCCGGCAATCAAAGCTATTAAAGCAAATGGTAAAAGCCTGATGAAAATCCATTCAAAGCCATGGACCAACACACCGGCAGCCGCTTGCTCAGAATTATTATAGTCCCAATTTATATATGACCCGTTTATCATCAATAGCGCAACAAAAATAACTACTAACCCGATAAAGGCCCCTATCATAAGCCCGTGAAGAAGCTTCCTGCTTGCTTCTTTCTTCTGTGCTAATTGAAGGTTTATCACCTCTAATTTTTGGGAAATTACTTCTAATTGATCCACCTTTGATGTTTCAATATTCTCACCTAATAATTCGCTAACGGGAATCTCTAATACTTCTGATAAGGAAATCAACATTTCCGAATCAGGAACCGATAAGCCCCTCTCCCACTTTGATAAAGTTTGCCTTACCACATGTAGCTTAACGGCCAGTTCTTCCTGCGAGAGTCCTTTGGATTTTCTGGCTATTTTAATATTTTCATTTAACATATAGAAAACCTCCTTTCGCAGTAAATATAACTTCAAGTATCCCGTTGCCGCAAGCAACATTTTTTAACATCTATGCGAATTCAGAATTATAGGGACCCAATTAATTTATCTAAACTCAAAACTTCTTTTGAAATAGTGGCGCGATAGGTCTTCATGGGATTAACCAGTTGAGAAACTTCCAGGTCCACCGCCAATGATCCGAGTATATAGGCCTCTTCAAAAGAAATATTTAGGGCCTTGGCAATGTGATTAATTGCAACTTCCGCCGCTTTGAAGTATGCCCGGTCACCGGTCTCTGCTGATACAAGGAAAGAAATCTTGCCGTCATGAACAACAAAAGGCCATTCAAGGTCTTTTCCTTTGTTCTTAATCAGCTCAAAACTTACAGTTACATCACCCTTTATCTCCAATGCTGCAAAGGACATCTCCCCATCACCCATGCAAGCGTGGCAGTCCCCCAGAGCAAACATAGCCCCGTCTTGACCAACAGGTAAATACAAGGTAGACCCTTCTTTAATCACAGTTGTGTCCATGTTGCCGCCATGTTTCCAAGGAATTGCATTTTGCCAAGATCCGTTGCCGACTTTCGAAGCAACTCCGATAACACCGACCATTGGATTTAGGGGAATTTTTATCTCGTCAGAAAAGATCGCATATCCTCCTTCGATAGGTATATCTCTTTGAGCCCTGTCAAACTTCAAAGAGCCTAGCACCCCATGGTCGGGTTCACAAAGAGCGGTCCCAAAATCATCGAGATCTATTTTCTCAATGGTCACAGCTAATAGATCTCCGACCTCAGCCCCTTCTATTTCCACAGGACCGGTGGCCGGATTCACATGGGCCATGTTGATATCTTCGATTGTCGCGCCGTCTTTCCTAAGTTGCTGGTAGAAACAATCGTTAGCTTCAAAAATTACAGTCTCTCCACTTTTAACCGTCTCCACCGGCGTCAAATTTTCAGTAAACTCATAAAGAACCTTGTCCCCGGAAATTCTTTTCATAAAATCCTCCCTTTTAAACATTACTTCCTTTATATCTATAGTTTTATATATTTATTTTCTTGAAAAAGAATTGTGTCTATAGAAATTTTTCTTTAATAATTTTTCAGTGGATCCTATTACTTTTAATTACTTTATCTCAGACTGCTCAGCAAGGTCGGTATGCTCTTCAATTTTCTTCTTTATTTGCTCAAACCTTTTTAGATGAACATCGTTACTGAAATTAGACGTGAGAATACTGTAAGAAGAATCAAAATATTTTTTTATATCCTCTTTTGCGCTCATTCCCGCCATCATATAAATCATATAAATCCCCTGTAATACTGTTTTGGTAACAAGCGGATCGCCTCCCGCATAGGAAATAATCTGGCTAAATGCGAGATACATTTCATCTTCGACAGAATAACTATGATAAATTATTTTTGTATTTTCGTCTTCTTCCAAAACAATAAACTGTTTCGACGTTGACAAGAGCTTTCCAAGTAGAGATGAGATTTTTTGTATGCAAGCTATCGCGGTATTAGGGTCATTAATTCCAGGGCTCAAAGCCATGTTCGCTATCTCGGTAAGATTGACAATGCCTTTGTGGTAATCTTCTTCCCTGTTGTTAAAAATATTTATTACAAGAAACTGACTGATCTTTTCCCTTAATTCCTCTTTTGTTTCGTCTTCCAAATTCTTGCTCTCGATAATCTTTAAACTACCCAAAGCTTCTCCTTCGACGACGTATTCACCAATCCTCTTTGTAATTGTCATCTCCGACTTTATGGTATTTAGATTTTTTAGAATCTCATCAGTTTTGACTTTAAAGAAGTACCCTGTTTTTTGTGCAACAAGAGGTATTTCTGTCACCGACTCATAGTCTTTGTAGTGTTCGGCATTTTTCCTCAGTTCCACCTCTTCATCAATCAACTTGTCACAATCATTAAATACTCCCTCTATTACATTTGACATTTTAATATTATCAATGACCTGTTTAGAGAAAATTATAAATCCCAACATTGCAATAATCGAATATGCAATACCGAAACTTCCCGCAACTACTTTTTGATCCGGATCAAGGTCTTGAAGGAACAAAATACTTAATACCGAATAAAAAAATCCACTAACAAATATTCCGTATAATCTCAGCACACCCGTCTTATCTATAAATCTTTGAAGCATTCTCGGAGATATACTACTGCTATATTTGTTTAGCACTGTGACAATTGTCGTAAAACAAAATATGCTAATTGTCAAAAATACGCCGGAGATATTCGAAAGAAAGTTCACAGACACTGACACCGATAGCATAAGTTGATTTGGAATGTAATTTTTCAGGCCAATATTTTGATGATCGGAAATCCAAGTTACCAGCAGAAGTAATATGGTGATCAAGATGAATTTCAACATTCTCAAAAGATTCTTTTGATTGAGAAACCATAATTTTATATTAGATAGCATTGTTTTTCCTTTCTTGTTAGCGTGAAATTTAAAAGACGCTGCAAACTGAAAATTATTATTGTATCAGCGACTTTAAATACTCTTTTTGTTTCATTGTAGCACACCTACTCTCCCGGGCCTCGCACATAATAATCTCCGCTATGAACAGAATCCGTTTTCCAAATACTAAGGTTTGAAATCATCATCAAGAAAGTACGACTATATCCTTACCAAAACCTTACCATAAAGTATAATAATCAGTATAAATAGGATAACTAAAAATAATTTCACTCTATTAAATCGCCATTTTTAGCCATTTTAAAAAAATGAAAATTATTAAAATAATATAAGGTTATTCCCATTCTTCTTTTCCAAACGTACGATATATCCCAAACCATTCAAAATACAGTATTCTATTTTTTCTATTATCACTAAATCCACCTAATTATAGGACATTTTCAGATTTTTAGTCCCGTCCCAGTCCCAGTACCGGATAAATATTGTTTTAATATAATATCTGTTAATCTTGTTTATCCAGTTTTCAAATTAAGCTCGCTTCGAATTTACTTCATTTTTACTTTTTGCTTTGTGGGTTTAAATCTAAATATATTACTTTGTAATTATCCAGCCTATGGAGATAAGACAAAAGATTTAGAGAACCTTAAACAAGGAGATTTTGTTAAAATCTTCGGAGAAGTAAAAACTAATATTGGCAATAATGAAAGGGAACATAAAAATATTCGTATTCTGTCTTCTAAGCTATTAAAAGCAAAAGAACAAGTAAAGAGTCAAGAGAAGGATAAAAAGTCCATATTAGGGCAAATAAATAGCTTTAAGGCAGAGGACAAACTTAAGTCAAATAAGAAAGACCATAGCAAAGGTGCAGAGAGATAAATATCGGCAGTTTTCGGACTGCCTTTATTTTTTTTTGCTAAGTTTAACGCAGTAAATCATATAAGTAAATCATATAATTGAAAGGAATCTGTATTATATGCTCTAATTAGATAGTTAATCTATACATTTAGAAAGGTAAAATATAGAATTGGAAAATGATATGGGATTTTCATATAACAAATTATGGAAGTTATTAATAGATAAAAATATGAAAAAAACAGACTTACAATGTGCAATCGCAACAACACCCAAGACAATAGCAAAAATGGGAAGAGACGAAAATGTAAGTCTAGAAACATTAGGAAAGATTTGTGAGTATTTTCAATGTGATATTGGAGATATTATTGAATATAAGTCAATGGGAATCAAGTATGATAACGGAATTTGATAGTATTCCATATTCCAATGCTGGTAGAGGGCTACAATGCTTATTAAAAACTGAGCTTGCTTTAAATAATATTAATACAAATAAAGATAAAATAATTTTAATTGAAGAGCCAGAAAACCATTTGTCATATTCTAACATGAATAATTTAATTGATATTCTACAAGAAAATAGTAATAAGGAATCTAGTCAAATAATTATTTCAACTCATAGCAGTTTTGTTTTAAATAAATTAGGCTTAGAAAATTTAATGCTTTTATCAAACAAAAAAGCTCTAAAATTACAAATTTAAGTAGTGATACAGAAAAATATTTTAAAGCTATTTCAGGATACGACACATGTGGAGACGGTGGTGTTATTGTCAAGAAAATAGAATAACAAGTTATAAAAGTGTTGAAATAGGTGCTTTTAGGATTTTAAAAAAAATCAGTTCTATAATAAATTAAAAATCGTGTTGGTAGAAAAATCGTCTACTTCTACCAACACGATTTTACATAGAGCCAGTACTTACATCTCTTTTTTTCCTGTAAAACTATTGTATCTTGATACTTTAAGGAGTTTCAATCATTCGATCTGTTAACCGTTATTTTTTGGATCTAAATTTAATAAAATAGCATTAATGGCAACGATGACTGTTGACACAGACATTAGGATTGCTCCTAATGCAGGGCTTAATGTGATACCAATAGGAGCCAAAATTCCTGCAGCTAGAGGGATAGCTATAAAGTTATAACCAGCTCCCCAAAAGAGATTTTGTTTCATTTTACGAGTTGTTTTGTGTGCTAATTCAATGAATGATTCAATATCTCCTGGATCAGATTGAGTCAAGATGACATCAGCTGAATCCAATGCCACTTGGGTTCCAGCGCCTACAGCTATACCAACGTCTGCTAAGGCAAGAGAAGGAGCATCATTGACACCGTCACCTACCATGATAACTTTTTTTCCTTCTTCTTTAAGTGTTTTTACTAACTCATATTTGTCTTGTGGAGATTGATTTGATCTATATTCAATCTCTAAATCTTCTGCCGCGCCTTGAGCTGCTTTTTCATTATCACCTGTTGCCATAATTGGTTGAATATTGTTCTTTTTAAGAACTTTAATTAACTCTTTGCTCGTTGGTTTTAATTCATCCCCTAAAGCTACAGCACCAATAGCATCATCGTTTTCTACTAAGACACTGAGAGTTGCTCCTTTTGGAATATCAATATCCAGATTACGTCCGTAGGCTTTTTGACTGATTAATTGGTAACGGTGCCCGCCTGCTTTACCCTCTACTCCAGCACCGGAAATCACATCAATCGAATCAAAATATGCTGGACGTATATCTTGCTGCTCGGCGAAACTTATAATTGATTGAGCAATTGGGTGGCTAGATCCTCCTTCAATACCTGCCAGTAAGGCAATGATTTCCTCCTTTGTATATTTGTCATTAAGAAGTTTTACATCTAATACTTTAAACTCACCAGTTGTTAAAGTACCCGTTTTATCTAAAATCATCACATCTGCATCTTGAGCTATTTCTAAGGCTTGGCGGTCTTTTACTAGTAAGCCACGGCTAGCTCCTAAGCTTGTGCTACGGGCGGTTACCAATGGAATAGCAAGACCCAATGCGTGCGGACAAGCAATAACTAATGTAGTAATAGTAAATATAACTGCCGTTGGCACATCTTCTATAACCATCCACACTACAAAAGCAATTAGCGCGACAATAACAGCAATATAGAAGAGCCACCCTGCAACCTTTTGCGCAATATTTTCTGCTCTGGAAGGCTGACTTTGAGCTTGGCTAATTAAAGTCTGTACTTGAGAGATAAAGGATTGATCACCTGTCTCAAGCACTTTAATATAAAGAACCCCTTCTCCATTTGTTGAGCCTCCGATTACTTCATCGCCAGGACCTTTTTTAACTGCTTTTGACTCCCCAGTTAGAAGAGCTTCATTTAAACGTGATTCGCCACGCTCGATAATCCCGTCTGCTGGCACATTTTCTCCGGCTTGAACACGAATTAAATCACCTACCTTTAAGTCAGCAACTGGTCGTGTTTCAATTGAATCGTCTTCTAATACAACGTGAGCATCTTTCGGCACTAACTTAGCCAATTCTGCTTGTGCGTCTCCTGCTTCTCCAATAGCTTTCATCTCAATCCAGTGACCTAATAGCATGATTAATAGTAATGAAGCAAATTCAAAGAAAAAGTCCATCACGTGTTCACCCGTTACGTAGGTAATGATCACAGCATAAATACTGTATAAATATGAAACACTTAAACCTAAAGAAACGAGTGCCATCATTCCAGGTTCTTTTTGTTTAAATTCGTCAACTGCACCTTGATAGAATGGACGTCCACCATAAATAATTAATATAGTAGATAAAATAGCTACTACAATATCAGAATATGGAAAAGTAAACTGGAATGGTAGTTCAAATCCATACATAGGGGATAAGAGCATAATAATTATTCCTAGTGGCAATGATTTTAAGAAAAGTTCCTTAAAGTTTCCGTGATGATGGTGGTCATGCCCACTGTGCCCGCTGTGATCATGCCCAGCATGATGGTCGTGATGTTGATTCTTATGGTCTCCATGTTCTTCCGTGCTTACGTGCTCATGTTTTGAATGATCCATGTCGCCATGATTATGGTGACTGTGGAACGAATATCTGTTGTCATTATTCATTTTAAATTCCTCCTTATGTTTAATGATGATGTAAATGACACTTGCATTGTCCTTTTGGACAATTGCAATCCACTTCTTCTACTGCGAAAGATTTTTTCATCTCTAATATTTTTTCTAGTCGATCTATATCATCGAAGCTTAAAACATGATCTTCAATGATGCTTCCTATTACATTTCCGACTTTCTTATTGCAAATACGGTTAAAAATATCTTCTGCATAATCCATTACGGCTTCTGTCTCTTCAATATTGGCAGTGTAAATAAACTTTCTACCTTCTTTCTCTGTATTTAGTACGCCTTTTTCAACTAATCGACCTAAGATCGTTTTGATAGTGGATTGTGTCCAGTCCATTTTTTCTTTCAATACAGAGATGACTTTTTTACTAGTTACTAGATCATTTGCCCACACTACACGCATGACTTCCCATTCAGCATCTGTGATATGAGTATTATTTACTATTACACCCATTGTCTTTCCCTCCTTATCGTTTACGAGTGTAGACTTGATACTTAAGATAAGTTTACTCTTGTAAACTTATCTTGTCAAGTATTTTTAATAAATGTAAGCAACGCTTATAGCTTTTTATCTCTCCACTTATATACCATAATAATTTTCATAGTTTTTCCTATACTGAACAAGGTCAGAAAATTGTTCTTTATTCAAAGAATACTCTTGCATAAGGGTGTTCTTTTTTTCTTGCAATTTATCAAGTTTGGATAGTATTTCTTTTGTATTTGGTAGTTTTTTATAGTTTTCTAAGATTTCTTTTGCGGTTATTTTATAAACTGAAAGTTCGCTATAATATTCTTCTGCGAATTGTTTGTCCTCAGGATTTTTCTTATGGTATTTATATATTTCACGATACTTATTTATAGTATTTATATTTTCAATATCTTGAGATAAACTCTTCATTTCAGTTTCAATTTTCTTTATTTTATCTAGCAAATCTTATCTATCATCAACAGATTTTTTGATTAGCTCATTGAGCTGAGTGATTGAATTAAATATCAAGCCAGAACTGTAACTTTAGTATCATTATCTTCTCTAGTTTTCATAAACTGAATGAGGGCATTAGATGGATGACAATTAAATGAAGATACCAAGATTGTTTCATCAGTTTTTTCACTCTTAGTTATATAGTCTATTGCCAAATTAAGAGTTGATTTTATAGGATGTATTTTTGTAATTGCCATACTAATCAGTAGAACTTTCTTTTGATTTATTAAGAAGCAGTGAATGAATCTGCCATATTTCTTTTGATAATTTTTCTATTTTTCTCTAATATAATCAATATCTTTCTTGTAAATAACACCACTTGTATTAGTTGCTTTTACAATCTGGTTTATGTTATTTGTAGCATTTGAAAGTAACTATTTGAGATGTCTAAATAAAATAATCCTCATAATATGCACGCAAAAAGACCGCAGCTTGAAACTACGGTCTAATTTTTTGTCCAAATGCAAACCACTTGGAGCTATTATTCAATTTATTCTTTTTTACTTCCAGTACCATTTGAGTGCCAGTAGCCATTTTTTATTCTCTATATAGCTTGTAATTAAGCCATTTTAGAAAATTTTGCGATTATTCCCACTCGATCGTAGCAGGCGGCTTCCCCGTAATATCATAAACCACCCTGCTCACCTCATGGACCTCGTTGCAGATCCTCTCCGAAGCCCGGGCAAGGACATCGTGGGGTACGCGGGCCCACTCGGCAGTCATGAAGTCGATCGTGCTTACGGCCCTCAAGGCAAGCACATAGCCGTAAATCCTGGAATCTCCGCGAACCCCGACTGAGCGCATGTCTGTTAGGACTGCAAAATATTGGCCTATATCCTTATGTAGGCCGGCCTTTTTAACCTCTTCCCTCCAGATGGCATCGGCATTCTGAAGGATGCGGATCTTTTCCCTGTCTATTGGGCCCAGGATCCTTACCGCCAGTCCCGGTCCCGGGAAGGGTTGACGCCAAACCAGGTCATCGGGGATGCCCAGCTCAGTTCCCACAGCCCTGACCTCGTCCTTGAAAAGATCCCTCAAGGGCTCAATTAGACCCTTGAAGTCCACGTCCTCAGGCAGGCCGCCCACATTGTGGTGGGACTTAATAACTGCCCCGCCGACCCCGGACTCAATAACATCCGGATAAATAGTCCCCTGGACCAGGTAGTCCACCTGACCGATCTTTTTAGCCTCTTCTTCAAAGACCCTGATAAACTCCTCGCCGATAATCTTTCTCTTGGTCTCGGGATCAGTCACCCCTTCAAGCTTTGACAGGAAGCGGTCTGATGCATCCACCCTGATCAGATTCATTCCGAACTGTTTTCCGAAAACCTCTTCAACTGTATCTGCCTCATCCTTTCTCAAGAGGCCGTGGTCGACGAAAACGCAGGTCAGGTTCTTCCCAATAGCCTTATGGACCAAAAGGGCTGCAACAGATGAGTCAACCCCGCCTGAAAAGGCACAAAGGGCCTTTTTATCGCCTATCTTATCCCTTATATCCGCTATGGTGGAGCGGGCAAAATCCCCCATCTCCCATGACTTATTGCAATGGCAAACCTCAAACAGGAAGTTTGAGATGATCTCCTTACCCTTTTCGGTGTGATTTACTTCCGGGTGGAATTGGACACCATAAAGTCCTCTGGCCTCATCGCTGAAAGCCGCAACGGGGCATGATTTGCTTGAAGCTATGATCTTAAAACTGTCCGACAAATTCACAATCCTATCCCTGTGGCTCATCCAGACAATCGTATCTTCCGGAAGATCCTCGAAAATAGGGGATTCCTTATCTATGTGGAGTTCGGTCCTACCGTATTCAGCTTCTACGCAGGCCTCAACCTTGCCCCCGCCGGCCTCGGCCATCCATTGGGCCCCGTAGCAAATTCCTAAAATCGGGATCCCGGCATTGAGAATCTCAGGATCCAGGGCCGGTGCCCCCTCTTCATATACAGAGTGTGGGCCCCCGGTAAGAATTATTCCTTTATATGTATCATTTTTTAGGCAATCCGCAGCCTTGTCATAGGGCTTTATTTCACAGTAGACGGAGTTTTCACGAACTCTCCTGGCTATAACCTGCTTATATTGGCCGCCGAAATCCACTATTAACACCTTTTCACTTGTAAGCTGGTCTGTCCGGCTCATATTGACCTCCTATAAAAAAATAATTTCAGCTCGAATCATTCCATTTATTTTACCACGAAGCGGCAAGAAAAAAGGATGTTTAAAGTCTGAAACTTCAAACATCCTCTTCACTTCATTAACTTTTAATAACCTGTCTCAATTCTAGAAAGCAGGTATTACAGCTCCATTGTACTTCTCTTCAATAAATTTCTTTATTGTCTCTGACTGGAAGGCCTTAACCAGAGCTTTAATCTTCGGCTTATCCTGGTCCCCGTTTCTTACAGCTATTATGTTGGCATAGGGACTGTCCTTACCTTCAATAGCTATATTATCCTTTACGGGATTTAATCCTGCTCCCAAGGCCCAGTTGGAGTTGATGGCTGCAGCATCGGCACTCTTGTACTGGCTTGGAATTGAAGGTGCTTCCATCGGAATGAACTGGAGATTCTTGGGATTCTCGACAACATTGACCTCGGTAACATTCAGGTTGGTCGGATCATCAAGTTTTATCAGGCCATTCTTTTCCAAAAGCAGGAGGGCACGGGCCCCGTTTGTAACATCATTGGGGATGATGACCCTTGCTCCGTTGGGAAGCTCTTCCAAGCTCTTGAACTTATCAGAATAGATTCCCAAGGGCTCAATGTGAACGGCGCCAACATTGACCAGGTCCAGCTTATTTTCCTGGCAGAACTGCTTCAGATAAGGATCATGCTGGAAGAAGTTGGCATCCAAGTCTCCTGAAGCCAAGGCCTTGTTGGGCAGTACATAGTCGTCAAATGGGATAATCTGAAGATCATAGCCCTCTTTTTTCAAATCGTCTTTAACAGCCTCAGCCAATTCCTGGTGGGGAACCGGGCTTACGCCGAATTTGATTACCTTGTCATCGTCAGCATTGGCAGCTGATGTGGCATCTGATGTCTGGGCTGATGTATCTTCCCCAGATCCGCTCTGATTTCCACCCTTGCCTCCACAAGCCGTTAAAATGAGTGACAGTGCCAATAAACTTGCAAATAATTTCTTTTTCATATTTTCCTCCTAAAATTTTTTATAATTTTTTATTTATATGTCTGGAAAGGCCGTTTCCGATTAACTGGATGACCTGAACCAGAACTATTATCAGCAGGACCGACAGGTATAGGACCGTGCCTTCCCTCCTGTAATATCCGTACCTTACAGCAATGGCTCCCAAGCCCCCTGCTCCCAGGGTTCCCGCCATAGCCGTGTAACCGATCAAGGTTATTATCAACATCGTTATGTTATTAATTATGCTTGGCATGGCCTCGGGAATCAGTACCTTAAAAACAATCTGAGAGTTTGAAGATCCCATGGCCTGGGCCGCTTCGATAACCCCGCTGTCAACATCCTTCATTGATGTCTCAAGCATTCGTGCGAAGAAGGGGGCCGCCGAAAGGGCCAGGGAAATCAGGGCTGCTGTCGGGCCAATGGAAGTCCCTATCATGATCTCTGTCAAGGGTATGAGCAGGATCATGAAAATCACGAAGGGAACCGATCTTACCACGTTAACTATGAGGTCCAGGGCCCTATATATGGCGGTATTCTCATGAAGAGAATCCTTGTCCGTTATATAGAGGGCCAGGCCTATGGGAGATCCTACCAGGACCGCCAACAAGCTTCCAAGGAAGACCATGTAGAAAGTCTCTATACTTGCATCTATTAAAAGTTTTTGTACTACATCCCACGCCAGAGTATTGTTCATTCCAGCACCTCCACTTCAACGCCTCTATTTAAAAGCTCTTCAACAGCCTTGTCCAACTCCTCATCATCTCCGTCCAACTCCACCAGCAGGCTTCCCAGGTGGCCCACGTTCAGGGTATCAATATTCCCTGCCAATATTGACAGCGATATGTCGTGTCTCTTGATCAGGTCGGCGATTATGGGCTTATCTGCCGTCTGTCCCGGGTAGGTGAGTTTTAAGAGTCTCCCGTTATGGGAAATGTTCCTATATTCATCCCAGCTTTCCCCATCATGGGCTTTTGATATGAAGGCCCGGGTTGTGGGGTGTTTGGGATGGAGGAAGATCTCCTGGGTCTCGTTTTCTTCAACTATACGCCCGTTATCCATAACTGCTATCCTGTCACATATGGACTTGGCAACCTCCATCTGGTGGGTAATCATTATTATTGTCGTTCCCAGCTCGCCCGAAATCTTCTTCAAAAGTTCCAGGACCTGCTTGGTGTTTTTCGGATCCAAGGCCGATGTTCCCTCATCTGATAAAAGAATCTCCGGTTTCCTGGCAATGGCCCTGGCTATGGCCACCCTCTGCTGCTGACCACCTGAGAGCTGGGAGGGATATGAGTCCGCCCTGTCTGCCAGGTCTATGAAGCTCAGGAGCTCATCAACCCTCTTGTCTATCTCTTTCTTGGCCACCTTATCTATGATAAGTGGGTAGGCTATGTTCTCCCTGACTGTTTTTTGCGAGAAAAGATTAAAGTGTTGGAAGATCATCCCGATCTCTTTTCTTCTATTTAGCAGATCCGACTTGTTGAGCCCTATTATGTCGATCCCGTCAATAACTATCTCTCCGGCTGTGGGCTCTTCAAGCCTGTTCAGGAGCCTTACCAGGGTGGATTTTCCTGCCCCGCTTAGGCCTATGATTCCGTATATCTCTCCCTTATTGACATGGAAAGAGACATCCCTAACCGCTTCAATATTTCCCTTGTCTGATTTGAAAGATTTTGACACATTCTTTACATCTATCATTCTCTTCCCCTCTTTCATTAAAATTCCTTAGCTACAAGAAAATAAAATCCCTTCATTCGCCAAAAGACGAATGAAGGGACGAATTATCGTGTTACCACCCAACTTCACTTTGCACTCACATGCAAAATCTCATAGAGTTCCTGTTGAAACCCCTCTGCTGTATCGGGCAGACCCGTTTGGAAAGCTTGCACCGTCCAAATGCTCCGAGTTCATGTTCACTTCCTTCCTCGCTTCTCCCTCTCAGCAAACGGGAGCTCTCTGTCAAGCTTATCCGGAAGCTACTCTTCTCATCAACGCCTTAATGATTAAGTATAGTTTAGTATCTTAATTGTCTTTACTGTTTTTGTCAAGAAATTTTTTTATAGCCTCAAAAGTTTCTTGAGAAAGGGCATGTTCAATGCGGCAGGCATCGTGATCTGCCAGGTCTTTATCGACTCCTATATGGATCAGGATCTTCTTTACTGTCTGGTGCCTTTCATTGATCTCTCTGCCAATTCTTTCCCCTTCTTCAGTGAGAACAAGATTGCCACCCTTTTCCATGATAACATAGCCCTTGTCCCTCATCTTTTTTACAGCATTTGAAACAGAGGCCCTGCTCAGGTCCAAATCATTTGCCAGGTCAATAGATAGAACTTTATCCGACTCCATGTGGAGAACATATATAGCCTCTAAATAATTTTCCAGCGAATCATATACTTGATGCACAGCAATTCCTTTCCATCAGAGCCTGTACCCAAGGGTCTCATAAACCCGCCAACTTGTAAAGGGAACATCTCCGGTTTCAAATTAATTTTGTCAAAATTTAAATTCATACATACTTATTATATCCAAAAACTCGATTTTCACACTTTTAAATATCAAAACCTGTGAATCACAGGTTTTTGAGTAGCTGTTATCACTTTAACGCTTTGAGTGCTAAAAATTCTTGACATTTAGGTCAAAGATGGTATAATTTAATCAGAAAGTGAGTTGAAACTCAGCCAAATATGAAAATCTCATATTGGCGGAAGTAAATAAAGCAAATTCAAGGAGGAAATATTATGTTACGTTTAGTTCCATATTACGGTTCATCTGTTAGAAAAACATATGGCGACATAGATAATGTTTTTGACGATTTCTTCAGAACCGGCCTGTCGAGGGTAAAGGCGGACAGTTTTAAGATCGATGTTGAAAAAAATGACAAAGAATACATTGTGACTGCAGAACTCCCCGGAGTAAATAAAGAGAATATCAATGTGGAAGTCGAGAACAGCATCCTTACTATCTCCGTAAGCAAGGCTGAAGAAAAGGAAGAAAAAGACGAGGAGAAAAACTATCTCCACAGAGAACGCAGCTCTTTCAATGCCGTCAGACAGATTTCACTGGAAGATGTGGATGATGCAAGAATAAGCGCTGCTTTGGATAACGGGATCCTGACTGTAAAGCTTCCCATCCGTGAAGAGATTTCAAACAAGAAGTCCATTTCAATCAACTAAGCTAGGAAGGGTCAAAACTTAAAACAATAAAAAACAATGCCGCAAGCCGGATGAACTCCCTCTTGCGGCATCTTTTTTATTTTAAAGATAATTACTTATTAACAGCGTCCTTCAGGCTCTTACCCGCTTTGAAGATCGGAGCTGTTGAGGCCGGAATTTTAATGGTCTCTTCAGGATTGCGGGGATTGCGTCCCTCACGAGCCTTACGCTCACGTGTATCAAAGGTTCCGAAACCTACCAACTGTACTTTCTCGCCCTTTGCCAATGATTCTTTTACGGTTTCCAAGAAAGCATCAAGTGCACGTGTGGCGTCTGCTTTGCTAAGTTTGCTCTTTTCAGCTAATTTTGCAACTAATTCAGATTTGTTCATTACTATTCCTCCTAATAAAGTGTGTTTGAAAATTAAACCTCGAATTGATTATAACAAAAGATCTGATAATTACAAGGCTTTATCGCTATTTAAGGCTTAAAAGTCCTTGAATATCCTGACTTTGAAGTCTTTTGACTTCTTTTTCATATACTCGAGATAAATGTCTTTCTCATACATTTTCTGCAAATGGTTCTTCACTATGGTAAAGTCTTCGGTAATTTTGCTGATGTGGACTATATGGTAGAGTCCATTGTACTTAAAGGTCTCGGCGGCCCCTTCCTTCATGTCGAAAATTTTGGGGCTGACCACCTTATCATCATCTATTCCCATATTCTTATATTCTTTATATGAGCTTTCCTCGAAAGAATCCGTATTAAGGCCATCCGGATCGGATACGTTTTTCTTACCCTCCCAATCCTTTTCAATATCTTTGGCCCTAACCTTTTCTCCAACAACGGCTTCTTCATAGTCTATGAGCTTGCGCTCCTTCTCATGCTTGTCGTAGTACTTTTTAAGATCCCCCTCATCAGGTTCATTTTCCTCGACCACGGCGCTCCTGTGGGCCAGGTTCATGGCTTCCTTTCTCAGCGAATCATCAAAGTCTTCCATGCTTATGCCCAGGCTTTCAAGCTGCCTCTTAAGGCCTTCCTCATCGACCAATCTCTGGAGAGCATCAGCCTTGAGCTTCAGGTATAGGCCCTCTGAATTAATCCCTCTTTTATTGGAATCCTCTTCAACAATCCTGTCCCATACCAGTTGGTCCAGGAGGAGCTTTTTGACTCTTTTCAGCTCTTGGGCCTTCTGATCATCATCCATCTTTTCCCGGTCGAGATCGGCTTCCACTTTATTATAGTAGTCCAGGGCCTTATCCAGGTCGGCCTGCCTGATCTCCCTTCCGTTTACCTTGGCCAGGCAATCGGGGTCCCCTTTCCCACAGGCACTGAGTATGAGGGCCAAAAAAATAAATATTATAGGGAAAATTGATGATTTCCAATTTTTGCTTAAGGTCATAATGCCCCCTTAATAAATGATGCAAAAGAAAAGACCGGATAAAATCCGGTCTTTTAGTAAACTTGTATTCCAAAAATTGCCTTATGGCACCGGAACGACTAGAGTTTTACTACGTTGGAAGCCTGAGGTCCTTTATCACCATCAACTATTTCAAATTCTACTGCCTGACCGTCATCCAATGTACGGAATTCTCCGGTATCGGGAAGAGCAGAATAATGAACGAAAACGTCATTTCCGTCTTCAGTTGAGATAAATCCATAACCTTTTGTTGCGCTAAACCATTTTACAGTGCCTTTAATCATTAAATTCCTCCAAAACTATTTTACTTCGTACAGCTAGGTGCACGAATACTACCGTCTAAAAGTACCACATCGGGCCCATCGTGTCAATCTAAATTGTTCTTTGTCTCCTCAATTGACTTTTCCAGCTCGCATATGAGGGCCCTGTAATTATCGGCTTTATTCTTCTCTTTTTCAACGACGGCTTGGGGTGCCTTAGCCGTGAAATTGCTGTTATTAAGTTTCTTTTCGGCCCTCATCAGCTCGGCCTTGGCATTTTCCAGCTCACTTTGGAACTTGGCCAGCTCCTCCTCATAGTTAACCAGGCCCTTTAAAGGCATGTAAATTTTGACCTTCTCCTGGACGATGACGGCGGAGTTCTCCGCATTGGGATCTTCCGAGACAATATGGACCTTATCGCAGCCCGCCAAGTTCACAAACTCATAAGAAATATCCTCAAGCATTTCCCTGACTTCTTTTATAGAAGAGTAGATGAATATTTCAGATTTTTTCTTATTGGGAATGTTCCTAGTCTGTCTCTCATTCCTTATCCCGACTATGGCCTCAAGGGCTATTCCCATAGCCTCTTCCATCTTGGGGAAGTTGGGATAGTCCTCAGCCTCGGGATATGGGGCCTTTATCAGCTTGCCCTCAGTGAAGGGTAGGTTTTGCCATATTTCTTCGGTAATGAAGGGCATAAAGGGATGGAGGAGGCGGACAATGGCCGAAAGAACACGGCCCAATATTGCCTTGACCTGTTTTTTTCTCTCCAAGTCATCTCCGTAGAGCCTGGCCTTGGCCATCTCAATATACCAGTCACAGAATTTAAACCAGATAAATTCATATAGGGCTGCCGCAGCAAGGCCTATCTCAAACTTTGACAAGTTCTTTTCAACAGTTTCTATGAGGTTACCCAGGGTTGAGAGGATCCAACGGTCCTCAAGCTCGAGCTTGTCGGGATTAATGGTCAGGTCCTCCCCCTCTTCCATATTCATCAGGACGAAACGGCTGGCGTTCCACAATTTATTTGCAAAATTCCTGCTGGCCTCAACCTTGGTCTCTGAAAATCTGGTGTCATTGCCGGGTGAATTTCCGGAAATCAGGGTGAACCTCAGGGCATCAGCCCCGTACCTGTCAATGATATCAAGAGGGTCTATGCCGTTACCCAAGGATTTGGACATCTTCCTGCCCTGCTCGTCCCTTACCAGACCGTTAAAATATACGTTGCTGAAAGGGGCTTTTCCGGTGAAGTGTTCGGCTGAAAATACCATCCTTATTACCCAGAAAAATATGATGTCATAGCCTGTCATCAAGGTGTCTGTCGGATAGAATTTTTCCAAATCTTCAGTTTTATCCGGCCAACCCAGGGTTGAAAATGGCCATAGGGCCGATGAGAACCAGGTGTCCAGGCTGTCTTCATCTCTGGTAAGATTTTTTGATCCGCACTTGGGACACTTGTCGGGGCCTTCGTGGATATCAACTATTACTTCACCGCAATCATCACAATACCAAACCGGAATCCTGTGTCCCCACCAAAGCTGGCGGGATATGGTCCAGTCGTGGATATTGTCCACCCAATTCATGTATATTTTTTCAAATCTACCCGGAATGAGCTTTAGCTCGCCCTCTTCCAGGGCTTTCTTGGCACCTTTAATATATTCGTCCATGGCGACGAACCACTGTTTGGATAAAAGCGGTTCTATGTCCGTTCCGCAGCGGGAGCATTGGCCTACAGCATGGTCCAGATCTTCGGTCTTTTCAAGCAGGCCGAGTTTTTCCAAATCCTCGACCACGGCCTTCCTGGCTTCCATCCTGTCCATGCCTGAATACTTGCCATAACCGGGAGAAATGCTTGCATCCTCTTCTATTACAACGCATTGGCCAAGATTATGTCTTTCGCCGACCATAAAGTCGTTGGGATCGTGGCTGGGCGTGATCTTTACGCAACCCGTGCCGTATTCCATATCAACATAGTCATCAGCTATAACCGGAATTTCCCTGCCTACAAGGGGTAGGATCAGCTTCTTGCCCAACAAGTCGGTAAATCTGGGGTCATCAGGATTTACAGCCACAGCCAAGTCTCCGAACATGGTCTCCGGCCTGGTTGTTGCAACAGTAAGATATTTTTCAGGTTGATCTTTAAAGGGATACCTTATGGTCCAGAGGTGGGAGTGACAATCGCAATAGTCGACTTCCGCATCGGAAATTGCCGTGCCGCAATTAGGGCACCAGTTGACAATCCTGTTTCCCCTGTAGATTTTCCCTTCATTATATAGAGCCTCAAAGACCCTATATACGGCCTTGGACAAGCCTTCATCTAATGTGAAGCGCTCTCTTGACCAGTCGCAGGAGACTCCGAGTTTTCTGAGCTGCTTTCTTATGTTTCCGCCATACTCATGGGTCCAGTCCCAGCAGGCCTCCACAAACTTGTCCCTGCCCAGGTCCTCTTTTGTGAGTCCCTCACTTTTGAGCTTCTCCACAACCTTGGCTTCGGTTGATATTGAGGCATGGTCGGTTCCCGGTATCCAGAGGGCCTCGTATCCGGACATCCTCTTCCAGCGGATCATAATGTCCTGAAGAGTGCTTACCAAGGCATGGCCCATATGAAGCTTGCCTGTAACGTTTGGGGGCGGCATAGCTATGGTGTAGGGAGTCTTGTCCGAGTGGACATCGGCAATGAAGTCTCCGCTATCTTCCCAATCTTTATAAATTCTGTCCTCAAATGACTGAGGATCGTACGTTTTAGCCAGGTTTTTCATCCTTCCTCCTTCCGAAATAACAATATATATTTTAACACAATTGCCATTTTTACACGAATTAAGACTCCATTGTGATAGAATAATTGGGTAGGCTATTTTCTATGTGTTTGGAAGATGGCAACTGTTTAAAAGCATTCCTTTAAAAATATAAGAAAGGGGAAAAAGCAACTTATGAGCAAAAAATTTGTTTACAATTTTGACGAAGGCAATAAGGATCAAAGATCCCTGTTGGGCGGCAAGGGGGCAAACCTTGCAGAGATGACCAACATGGGCATCAACGTTCCTTACGGCTTTATTGTCACAACCGAAGCCTGCACCAAGTACCAGGAGGAAAAAGATCTTTGGCCTGAACTTATGGATGAGATCCATGAGCATTTGGCCCAGGTGGAAAAACACATCGGTAAAAAATTCGGTGATGAGACCGATCCTTTACTGTTCTCAGTCCGTTCAGGCGCCCCCATCTCCATGCCTGGCATGATGGACACAATCCTTAACCTTGGATTGAACGACAAGTCGGTTGTTGCCGTAGCTAAAAACTCCAACAATCCCCACTGGGCTTACGACTCATATCGCCGCTTCATCCAGATGTTCTCTGATGTTGCCATGGGACTCGACAAGGAAAAATTCGAGGATCTCTTGGCAAAGAAACGTGAAAAGGCCGGTGTCAGCCAGGACTTCGAGCTTTCTGCTGACGATTTAAAAGAATTGGCAGACGAGTACAAGGCTCTTTATAAGGAGCTTAAGGGTGAGGAATTCCCCCAGGATCCTAAGAAGCAGCTGACCTTGGCAATCGAAGCCGTATTCTCCAGCTGGAACAATGACAGGGCTATCCTCTATCGTAAGATGAACGATATTCCGGACAGTCTGGGAACAGCCGTAAACGTCCAGCAGATGGTTTTCGGAAATATGTCCAACACATCAGGAACAGGTGTTGCCTTTACAAGGAACCCCGCAACCGGAGAGAACGGAATTTTCGGTGAATACCTGATCAATGCCCAGGGAGAGGACGTCGTTGCCGGTATCCGTACCCCCAGCCATATTTCAAAGCTCCATGAAGAACTCCCCCATGCCTATGATGAATTTATCAAGACAGCAGAGCTCCTTGAAAATCATTATCAGGATATGCAGGATATGGAATTCACAATCCAGGACGGCGAACTCTTCCTGCTCCAGACCAGAAACGGTAAGAGAACTGCCCAGGCTGCTCTTAAGGTAGCAGTTGATCTGGTTCATGAGGGGCTTATTGATAAAGAAACAGCCGTCACTCGTGTGGAGCCCAAGTCACTTGACCAGCTCCTCCACCCCACCTTCTCAAGCAAGGCTCTCAAGGGTGCCGAGGTATTAGCTACAGGTCTTGCCGCATCTCCGGGCGCAGCAACAGGCCACATCGCCTTTACAGCCCAGGATGCTCAGGAATTCAAGAAGAAGGGCGAAGCTGTAATTCTTGTTCGTAATGAAACTTCACCTGAAGATCTTGCCGGAATGGTATCAGCCCAGGGTATTCTTACAGCTCGCGGCGGTATGACTTCACATGCTGCTGTTGTAGCACGTGGTATGGGTAAATGCTGCGTAACCGGCTGCCATGCTCTCCGTGTTGACTATGCAAAGAAAACCCTTACCGTCGGCGATAAGGTCCTCCATGAAGATGATGTAATATCCATTGACGGATCTACAGGTAATGTTTACCTGGGAGATCTTGAGAAACAGAGTCCCGAGCTTGTCGGCGATTTCGGAGAATTCATGAGCTGGGTTGATGAAATCAAGCGCATGGCCGTCAGAACAAACGCCGATACTCCACGTGATGCAAAACAGGCTATCGAGTTCGGTGCTGAAGGAATCGGCCTCTGCCGTACAGAGCACATGTTCTTCTCTGCAGACAGGATTCAGTATGTTCGTGAAATGATCTTGGCTAAGAATGAAGACCAGAGGAAAGATGCCCTTGACCACATCGAGCCCTTCCTTGAAGAGGACTTCTATGAGATGTACAAGATCATGGAAGGCCGTCCAATGACCATAAGACTTTTGGATCCGCCCCTGCATGAGTTTGTTCCAAGAGAGGAAAAAGACATTGAGCTCGCAGCAAAGAACCTGAGCCTGAGCGTTCAGGAAGTCAAGGATGATATTGCTGAATTGGCTGAAGTTAACCCCATGCTTGGTCACCGCGGTCTGCGTCTTGCAATAACAGCTCCTTCAATCTACAGGATGCTTGCCAGGGCCATAATCCAGGGTGCTATCCGTGCCAAGAAGGATCTGGGCAAGGACTTCCTGCCGGAGATTATGATTCCTCTGTCAACAGACAAGAAGGAATTGCAGTATGTAATGGATGAGGTTAAGGCTGAAATTGACATGGTCTTTGAAGAAAAGGGCGAAAAAATGGATTACCTGCTCGGAACCATGATCGAGACTCCGCGTGCAGCCCTCCTCTCTGATGATCTGGCTGAGATTTCCGACTTCTTCTCATTCGGAACAAATGATCTTACTCAGATGAGCTTCGGCTTCTCACGTGACGATGCCGGCAAGTTCCTGACAGACTATCTCGACAAGGGAATTTTCGAGAAAGATCCCTTCGTATCTCTTGACCAGAAGGGTGTAGGCAAGTTGGTTGAAATGTCCTGCAAGAATGCTAGAGAGATCAAGGGTGAGAAAATCCACCTGGGTATCTGCGGCGAACACGGCGGAGATCCCGCAACAGTTAAGTACCTGAACGGTTTGGGCCTTGATTATGTATCATGCTCACCCTTCCGTGTACCGATTGCACGCTTGGCAGCAGCTCAGGCAGTTGTTGAAGACAAGTAATTTCCGAAAAATAAAAACGACCCTGAGTCAAGCCCTTGGGTCTTATAGAAAAAGTGGTCCATCTTAAAGATGGGCCACTTTTTTATTGTTGTCCTATTGCGGCTACTGAAGAAGTCCAACCTTCCTATATACCTTGGATATGGTCCTCTGAGCTCTCTTTGCAGCAACTTCAGCCCCGCTTTGATATATGTCGGAGAGGTATTCCTTATCCTCCATTATCTCATTAAAACGGCACCTGATCGGTTCCATTTTTTCAATTATTTTTTCGGCAAGGGCAGCCTTAAAATCGGCATAGCTTGACCCTTTGAACCTCTGCTCCACTTCTCCCGCTTCAATTTCTTCATAAGCAGCATATATGTTAATCAGGTTTTTCAGACCCGGCTGGTCGTCGGCATACCTGAAATTGGCTTCAGAGTCGGTCACTGCCCTGCCTATCTTTCTTCTTATGGTATCGGGATCATCTTTTATTAAAATATATGCGTTTACATCCTCATCCGACTTGCTCATCTTTGATAAGGGATCTTTAAGACTCATGATTTTTGCAGAAAACTTTGGCGTAAGTGCCTCCGGAGTTTTAAAGGTCGGTGAATAGCGATTATTGAAACGCTCGGCTATGTTTCTGGCAAATTCCAGGTGCTGGTTCTGATCTATGCCTACCGGAACATAGTCTGCCTGGTAAAGAAGTATGTCCGCAGCCATCAAAACCGGATAGGTGAAAAGTGCGGCATTAAGATTGTCCTTATGCTTCTTGGCCTTCTCCTTCCATTGGGTCATCCTGGATAGCTCTCCAATATAGCTGAATGAATCAAGGATCCAGGCCAGCTGGCTGTGCTGGGCCACATGGGATTGAACAAAGAGGGTGACCTTTTCCGGATCCAGCCCACAGGCTATATATGATGCCAGGACTTCTCTGGTCCTGAGTCTCAGCTTGGCAGGCACCTGGCTAATCGTCAGCGAATGCAGGTCCGCAACCGCAAAATAGCAGTCATAGTCATCCTGAATCTTTACAAAGTTCTGTATGGCACCCAGGTAGTTCCCTATGGTCAGGTCGCCTGAGGGTTGAACCATACTTAATACCGTCTTCTTTTCAGCATTTCCCATATTAACACCTTCCTCTAATCTCAATCTAACTTATATTTAACTATATAGCCTCGAATGGCTTAACTCTCGTTTATGAGCCTTATTATAACAGAAATTATGTGTCCTAACTAAACAAAAGAGGGTAGGCCTTGTCTGCCCACCCTCTGCTTAGTCATTATTTTATTAACTATTCTAGTTTAAAATCCTTCTGGCTTTAACATAGTTGTTTGTGAAGTATCCGGCCCCGAATAGGTAGTCAATTGTTATTGATCCTGTACCTGTAGAAGCGTGAATTATCATGCCGCCCCCAATGTACATTCCGACGTGACTTATAGCTCCGTTGCCGTAGCTTCCCCTGAAGAATACCAAGTCTCCCGTCCTGAGGTCTTCCTTGGCTACATCATAGCCATATGTGGCCTGAATGCTGGCTTTATGAGGCAACCTGACGCCGATCTGCTTGTAAATATATTGAGTGAATCCTGAACAGTCGTAGCCCGGATTTCCTGTGCCGCCCCATTGATAGGGTAAACCGATTTTTTCCTTGGCTATATCTACCAGGTTCTTATTGCCGTTGTTACGTTTTATGTCGCTTGAAGAGTTGTCTGAAGATCCGTTGTTGCCGCTATCAACATTCTGTCTCTCGCTGCTTATTCCGGCCTTGGTTACGTAACCCACGTTGCCGTTGAAGTTGATCTTGACCCAACCGTCCGACTCAACGCCTTCAACATAGTCATTGATTGAAAGAGCTCCCAGTGTGCTGAATCCTTCTCCTGCGCCCGACCTTACGTTAAGGCCGTTAGCGGAACTTACATAGCCCTTGACTTTCTTTTCTACAACTTTTACTTCTGTTTTCTTATCTGAAAGAAGACCGTTGCTTATGTAAACATCTTTTCCATTTAATTTTATCTTAATCCAAGAATTCTTGAGCAATTGGCCCTCAACCCTGTCATTAAGATATAAGGAACCGACTATTCTGCTGTTGGAATCGGCATCGGCTCTGACATTAACTACCGGATACTTAATATATCCTTTTGCCTCTCCAACAACCTTTTTGCCTTCTTTAGCAGCCTTGTCAGCCTCTTCACGTGCCCTTTTCTGAGCCTCTGCTCTTGCTTGTGCTTCAGCCTTTTCTTTAGCTTCTTTTTCTTTCCTTGCTGCTTCTGTTGCTTCTCTTTCTTCTTGCTCTTTCTTTAATCGCTCTTCTTCTTCAGCTTTTTTACGGGCTTCCTCAGCGGCCAATCTTTCTTCTTCCGCCTTCTTCGCAGCCTCTTCGGCTGCTTTTGCGGCTTCTTCAGCTCGCTTTTTCATAATAGCCTTGTGCTCTTCAAGTTCCTGGTCGGTCAAGACCTGAAGGAAACTGGCATCAACATAGGCTTTCTGTTCCTCAACTACAAAGGAAACCCAGCCGTCTTTAAGTGTTCCGACGACTATATCATCTTTATTAAGGCTACCCAGGGTCTCAGACTCCTTGTTAGCTTCTTTTCGAATATTCAAATTTTCTGCAGTTACCTTGCCCTGGAAAGCTATCTCCGGTTTTTCCACCGGCACGTCAGGACGTTCCGCTCTATGGTTTAGATCTTCTTCCGGATCTTGAACTTCATGTTCTTCTACCGGCTTAGCTTCTTCAGCTACTTCTTTTTCCTCCGGCAATTCCGATTGAGATTTCGAATCTTTATCAAACTGTCCAACCAGGTATTCAGGTCCCTTGGCAGTTCTTTCGATCTCTTTTTCTTCCAGGCTTTCAGCCCGGGGTTTCTCCTCTTCCGGAGACTCTTCTATACCTGCTTGACTGCTAATTCCGGTTTCGGGAAGGGAGGAGGATATTTGATTTTCATAATTATCTGCCAACTGCTCATGTATGTTGTCGGCAGCTGTACGATTGATGTCAACAAGTTGTGTTGCACCTATGGCTCCGGCAACCCCTATGACACCTACTATCGCACCAATTTTTTTCTTATCCAAAATACACCTCCAAGATTTGTAACTTTTGTCACTTACTTAATATAATAAGTGCATTTCAAGCCACTGTCAAGGAATTTTACAAAATAGTTACAAAAAAGGACACTTGATTTTAATATTTTTATTTTTTCCAGAAAACCTCTTCAAGGCTCAGTCCTCGGGCGGGTGCTGCCGGAAAATCCACCGGACTTTTCCCCTTTTTCAGGGCTTCCACAATTTGCTCTTCCTTATATAAACCGCGAGCTACCCTTACCATGGCCCCGACCATTATCCTCACCTGTTCTCTTAAAAAACTGTCTCCCTTAATGTGAAAAATCCATAGGGTTCCGTCTTCCCTGACCCCTTTACGGCACTCAATGTCAATATTGCTGATTTCCCGTATTGTCTGCCTATCCGTCTCTTTTATGCTGAAGGCGGAGAAATCATGCTTTCCCAAAAAGAGCTTTGAAGTCCTATAAAAGCTTCGGTTATCAAGTTTGTAACTTGTGTGGGCCATGTAGTTGATATGAGCCGGATGTATGTATGGAGCCCGGAGGAGTTCATAGCGGTAGGTCTTGGCATAAGCTGCAAACCTGATGTTGCAATTAAGTGGGAGCTCCTGAGAGTCTATGACAAATATGTCCCGGGGGAGAATTTTGTTTAACAGGTGGCAATATGTCTCTGCCGGAAGATTAGAAGCGGATAAAAAATTGACCAGCTGACCGTCGGCGTGGACCCCCTTATCTGTCCTACCCGCCGAGATCAGCCTGGTCTTTCTCTTGGTAATTTCTTCAACAGCCTCTCTTAGAGTGCCTCCGACGGTCCTCAGACCCTTCTGGTCCTGGTAGCCGAAAAATTTGCTCCCATCATAGGCAACTTTTAAAAGGATGTTTTTATACATTATTCTTCTCCGTTAACGGTTTATTACAAAAAATGACCCACAACCACTATAAAGGCACTTGCAAAGATAAAGGTGGCCACATCCGATTTACGCATCTGCAAAGGATTGAGCCTTGTCCTCCCCTTGCCGCCCCTGTAACACCTGGCTTCCATGGCTATGCCCAGCTCATCCGCTCTTTCTATGGAATTTAGAAATAGGGGGACTAAAAGGGGGACCATGGCCTTGGCCCGACTCAAGAAGCCGCCGGAATCGAAATCGGCTCCCCTGGCCTTCTGGGCCTTCATAATCTTGTTGGCCTCCTCAAACAGGGTTGGAATGAACCTCAGGGCTATTGAGATCATCATCGCCAGCTCATTGGCAGGGAAATTGATCTTTTTTAAGGGGCTCATAAGGGACTCCAGACCGTCCGTCATGGAAAGTGGATCTGTGGTCAGGCTCAAAATGGTGCTTCCTATAACCAGGAGTATGATCCTGATGTCAATGAAGAGGGCCTGGATCAAGCCTTCTTCCGTTATTTTGAGTGGTCCCATGGTGAAAATAACTCTTCCGGGATGGCTCAGCATGTTGATCAGGCCTGCTATTATCAGCAGTACAAATACGGGTTTTAGGCCCTTCAAAACCCTTATAAAGGGTATGCCCCCTATTTTCATGATGAGTAGGATGGCCAAGGCATAAATCCCATAGCCCCTGAAGCTGTCAACAAAAAAGATTGATATCATGAACACGAGTGTGAGAACCAACTTTATCCTGGGGTCCAGCTTGTGTATGGGGCTGTTACCGGGCAAGTATTGGCCCAACAAAATTTTGTCATTCATATTGGGCCCCCTCTCTCTTGTTAAGATAAGCTGAAATCGACCTGACCGCCTCATCAACCGTTAAGGCCCTTTCATCTATGTCCCAGCCGCCTTTTTTTAGTTTTCTCATAAGTCTTGTGACGGCAGGCAGGGATAAGCCTATGGCTTCGAGTTCTTCTTCTTTTGAGAAAATTTCCTTGGGCCGGCCGTCCATGATAAGACTGCCTTTTTCCATGACCAGGAGCCTGTTGGCATGCTTGGCAACGTCCTCCATTGAATGGGTGACAAGTATGACTGAGAGGTTTTCTCTTTCCCTATATAGTCTGCCTATCTCCCCCAAAATTTCCTCGCGACCTCTGGGGTCCAGGCCGGCTGTGGGTTCATCCAATACAAGGTAAGATGGATTGAGGGCCAGGACTCCTGCAATGGCAACGCGGCGCTTCTGGCCGCCTGAAAGCTCAAAAGGTGACCTGTCCTTGAGCTCTTCGAAATCAAGTCCAACCGACTTCATGGCGCTTCTTACTCTAATGTCTATCTCTTCCGGTGTCAGTTTCAAATTCTTAGGTCCGAAAGCTATGTCTTTATAAATAGTGTCCTCAAAAAGCTGGTCTTCAGGATATTGAAAAACCAGTCCTACTTCCTGCCTGATTTTTCTAAGGTCCCCCTGCTTGTCATCAGTGGCCAGGTCATTAACATAAACCTTGCCCTGAGTCGGGATATTTAGTCCGTTCATGTGCTGGACCAGGGTGGATTTCCCCGATCCGGTATGGCCCAGGAGTCCCACAAACTCGTGGCTTCCTATTTCAAAGCTGACCCCGTCAAGGGCCTTCATCTCATCAGGACTTCCGGCATTATAAAGGAAGCTGACATTATCGAATTTGATCATAATACAGCCTCCAAAAACTCATCTATATCTAAAATGTTTGATTTTATCTTAAATCCTACCTTGTTGAGCCTATAGGCGACTTCTGTTACCTGGGGTACATCCAGCTCCAGGTTGCGCATGGTCTCAACCTGAGAAAAAACCTCTCCGGGTTTTCCCTCCAAGACTATATCCCCGTCATTCATAACGAGAATCCTGTCTGCGTGTATGGCTTCTTCCATATTATGGGTTATGAGTAAAATGGTTTTGCCTGCCTCTTTGTTGAGCTCCCCTATGGTGGAAATTATTTCCCTCCTGCCTATTGGGTCCAACATGGCTGTGGGTTCATCCATTATGATGCAACGAGGAAGCATTGCCAATATACCTGCAATGGCCACCCTCTGCTTCTGGCCTCCCGAAAGTTTATGGGCCGGCCTCCTCCTGTTTTCATACATTTCCACGGCCTTGAGGGCTTCATCCACCCTCTGCCTTAGCTCAGGCATGGGAACGCCCAGGTTTTCCGGGCCGAAGGCAACATCTTCCTCAACAATTGTGGCAACCATCTGGTTGTCAGGATTTTGGAAAACCATTCCGCACGAAGACCTTATGTCCCAGAGATTGGCCTTTGACTTTGTGTTCATGCCAAGTATCTTGATATCTCCCTGTGTCGGCAGCATCTGGGCATTTAAAAGCTTGGCCAAGGTAGACTTGCCTGAACCGTTATGACCCAATATGGCTATGAATTCTCCATCATAGACTTTCAAATTAAGGCCCTTCAAGACCTCTTCATCCTCCCGATCTTCTTCATAGTTGGGATATTTATAATGGAGATCGTCAACCTCGATTACAACTTCTTTTTCGGCAGTCTCTTCAGCCTCAACTTCATCAAGCTGCCTAATTTTTGTTTCCTCCAACTTATTCTCCTTTATATTTGTATAAGGCTTAAAATCCGGCAAATAATTCTAAAAAGATTTATCTGCAGGTGAGTAATTCGTTGATGATTCATAGGTCGGAACCGGCGTTCCTACCTTATAGTTGTCATATATGAACTTTGCGGTTTCAAGGGGAAGGTTTATGCAGCCGTGAGATCCGTTATTAATATAATTTTTCCCACCGAAATACTTTACCCAATCGGCATCGTGGAGGCCCACTCCTTTGTAGTTAATGGGGATCCAATACTTGACATCGGAGTTATATTCGCTTCCGTCAAGATTGTTTCCCGTCAGCTTCTTGTCTTTTTCCCTTGACCAGATCATATGCACGCCTACAGGGGTCTCATAGTTACCGTTTACCTTCCCCGACTTCAACAGGCTTGTATAGACCACTTTCTTATCTTTAACGCACCAAAGTTTCTGCTTTGACAGGTCAATCTCGATATAGTCATCTCCTATGTCATTCAATTCGCCCCGGGCCCTGGCTTTATGAGTATAAATGGGCTCTGTTTCGAAATCCCCGCCCTGATCGATCATTTCCAATAGTTTTTCCTGAGTCTTTTTTACATTGATTTTCCAACCATAGATACCCGGAAATACAGTCTGCTTTATCCCGGATTGGGTTATAAATTCTCTTTTTTTACCATAGGTATCTGTTAGGTTGGCTAGTTTTTGAACCCATTTCGCGACCTTATCCTTGTTTAAAGAATATTGACCGTCCGACGACTTGTCCAAAGAGTCCAGCATCTGACCCGGGCCGAAAACAAAATCCTTATCTCCAATTTTATAGACAACCTTGACATTTAATATCTTATTGAGCTTTTCAGCTTCAGCTTGAAGCTCGGGATCATCATCTCTTATCTCAGGTTCCTTATAAAGATCTTTTGCGGTTACAAAGTTTCTGCCTTCGATAAAAGCTTCTATGATTCTTGATTTAAGCTTATCGTAGTCAACGTGGTTGCCTTCATCTTCTTTCTGAACACGGGCACCCTGATCGTCCGCCACCACCTTAGCATTTTCGGGCATGGGGCCATTGGCTTGGATTCCGGCCTTTTCCAATGTTCGTTCCAATTTTTTGCTTTCATAGTCAACCGAAAATTCTATATCATAGTCGTTACTTTGGAATATTTCTATGGGCCAGAGCATAAAATTCTGCTCTATCCTATCGGGTCCCTTCCTGCTAATAATTAGGTCTATGTCCTTGCCTGAAAAGTTTACAGTCTTGGAGTCTCTTGCCTGAACAGTGATAGAAGCATTTGTATCCGGTTCAAAAATCGCCTTATCCAGTGGAACCAATGTCCTGGAAACTCCGTTTACACTGGTGCCCGGATAAGTGTATTTTGAAAACAGAAATGATCCGAATCCGTAAATGGAAATTAGGACCAGTAAGAAAATCAAGACTATTTTTTTACTCTTTGACATTTATTGACCTCTCTTCATCTAATAACATACTTGAAAACTCTAATTTATTATTATATGACAAAAGCTGCTGTTTAGTCCATAAGAAAAGAGGTGGTCGCAATGACACTCATTACAAACCACCTCTTTGTTTTCTTATTTGTTTGGCTTAATATCTTTAATTAAACCAATTCCAGAATTGCCATCTCCGAGCCGTCACCACGACGTGGTCCCAGCTTTAAAATCCTGGTGTAACCGCCTTTTCTATCCTGATATTTCGGGCCGATCTCTTCAATCAATTTTATTGCGGCCTTTTTATCATATAGATAAGCCGATATTGCCCTGTTACCGCTTAAATCATTGCGTTTAGCCAGGGTAATCAGCTTTTCCGCCTCACGACGGACTTCTTTGGCGCGTGTCACTGTTGTTGTGATCTTTTCTTCATTAAAAAGAGAAGCTACCATGTTTCTGATCATAGATGAGCGATGATCGCTTCTTCTTCCTAATTTTCTCTGCTTGGCCAAATCATGCCTCCTTGTCAATCTCTGTCATTATAATTGAGCTCTAAGCCCAAAGATTCGACTTTCTCCTGAACTTCAGTGAAAGATTTCTTACCGAAATTTCTGATCTTTCTAAGCTCATCAACCGGCATTGTTACAATATTTCCCAGGGTATTGATTTCTTCCCTCTTCAAACAATTGTAGCTGCGTAAAGAAAGATCCAAATCCTCTATGGGCTTTTGGAGCAGGAGGTCTTCCTCCGTCGGCTCCTCTTCCACTTCCTCTTCTTCATCAAAGACCCGGTCGGGCAGTTCCGTAAATAGGGCCAGGTGGTCTATAAGTATCTGTGAACCTTCGGAAAGCGCCTCTTGTGCATTGAGGGTTCCGTCTGTCCATACCTCCAAAATCAGCTGGTCATAGTCGGTGATCTGCTCAACCCTGGTATTTTCAACTGTAAAATTAACTTTTTTAACCGGTGTAAATATTGAATCTATGGCAATGGTCTCCAGAGGATCGTCTTCGGACTTGTTGGCATCTGCCAAGGCATAGCCGGTTCCGTCGACAACGACCATTTCAAGATGGATTGCCCCTTCACTATTTACCGTGCATAGGTAGTGGTCCTTATTTATAATTTCCACTTCCGTTGTTTCCTGGATATCTTCGGCCGTCACTATCTTCGGCCCCTCAACGTCCAAGCGCAGTGTTACAGGCTCTCCTGCACCTTGCAGGCGTCTTATTGCAACACCCTTTAAATTGAGAATTATTTCCGGAACATCCTCAAGGACTCCGACAACAGTTGAAAACTCATGTGGTACACCGGAATCAAACTTGATGGAGGCTACTGCACAGCCCGGCAAGGACGACAGGAGGACACGACGTAGGGAATTGCCCAGGGTCGTACCGTATCCCCTCTCGAGGGGAGCCATGCTGAACTTGCCATAGTGCTTTGCTTCATCCAATTCTAAAATTTCAACTCTTGTATTCAGTTTGTTAACCACGGATCAAGCCTCCCTGCATTTTATCTGTATCAACAGCCTTCATTACTTGGAATAAAGCTCAACGATCTGCGTTTCTTCAATCGGATAATCAATATTCTCACGCATGGGCTCTGAAAGAATCTTGCCTTCCATTTTGTCTGCTTCTACAGAAACCCAGGGCATCTGGTTATAAACCCTCTCAGCCATGTTCTTGAAGAAAGGATTTTTACGTGATGTAGGCTTGACGTTAATCTGATCTCCAACTTCAAGTGTCATTGAAGGTATTGTGGCCTTCTTTCCGTTTAAAAGGAAATGGCCATGAACGATCAGCTGACGTGCCTGTGCTCTTGTTGAAGCAAAGCCCATTCTGTAAACTACATTATCGAAACGGAGTTCCAATAATCTGAGTAAATTCCAACCTGCCTGACCTTCCATGCGCTCAGCACGATTATAAAGATTGCGGAAGGATTTCTCGGTCATACCGTAAATGAATTTAGCTTTCTGCTTTTCACGCAGCTGCATACCGTAGTCACTTAATTTACGACGCCTTACCTTGGGGTTACGGCGAGATTTTTTGTTAATTCCGACAACTTGAGGTTCAATCTCAAGTGCTCGGCAGCGTTTTAAAATCGCTCCATTGTATCTTGACATTATTTCCCTCCGTTAAACTCTTCTTCTCTTGGGCGGACGACATCCGTTGTGTGGGATTGGTGTCACGTCCTTGATCATGGTAACCTGAAGTCCTGCAGCTTCCAGAGCCCTGATAGCAGATTCACGACCCGAGCCCGGTCCCTTAACATAAACTTCAACGGTCTTAAGTCCCTGTTCCATAGCCTTCTTTGCAGCTTCTTCTGCGCACTGCTGAGCAGCATATGGTGTGGACTTACGTGATCCTCTAAAGCCCAACTGGCCTGCTGAAGCCCATGAAACGGCATTGCCGTTCAGGTCGGTGATTGTCACCATTGAGTTGTTGAAGGTGGAAATGATATGGGCTTGACCGGCAACAATATTCTTTTTAACTTTGCGCTTGCCGCCCCGGCGACCTGCAGTCGCTTTTTTCTTAATTTGCGCCATGCTTTTCCTCCCTTACTTCTTTCTACCTTTGCGGGTATGGGCGTTATTTTTGGTATTCTGTCCCCTTACCGGCAAATTTCTTTTATGACGAATTCCGCGGTAGCAGTTGATCTCACGAAGACGTTTGATGTTCAGTGAAACGTCTCTTCTCAGATCTCCCTCCAAGTGATATTCGCCTATCACTTCACGGATGCGCTGTACTTCTTCTTCCGTCAGATCGCGAACACGGGTGTCCGGATTGACCTGTGCATTTTGCAAAATTTCATTTGAACGTGAACGACCTATTCCGAATATATAGGTTAGTCCTATTTCAACTCTCTTATCTTTTGGTAAATCAATACCTGCAATACGTGCCAAATTCAATCACCCCCGTTATCCCTGACGCTGTTTATGCTTCGGATTTTCACAGATCACCATAACTTTACCTTTTCTTTTGATGACCTTGCATTTATCACACATCTTTTTCACAGATGGTCTGACTTTCATGACTGCCTCCTATTTCTTTCTCCAAGTGATTCTTCCCTTGCTTAAGTCATATGGAGATAGCTCCACCGTGACCCTATCACCCTCCAGGATGCGAATAAAATTCATCCGCAATTTTCCTGAGATATGGGCCATAACGTCATGGCCGTTTTCCAACTCCACGATGAAAATCGCGTTAGGAAGGCGTTCTTTAACTACACCTTCTACTTCGATGACATCTTTGGATGACATTCGCTTCCCTCCTTTATCTTATAGGGTTCCAATTCATTTCTTATTTTGGCGTTTCTGACTCCGAGATCATTTTCTCTTTCAAAATCCATATTAATATATTTATTGAATTTTTGTAGGTGGAGAACCCTCTTCTTTTTGGGCTTTTGGAGCTTTCTCAGCTCGCCGTCCACTATGAGAACGTGCTTTCCGTCAAGCACTTCCCAGACTATGAAGACTTTTCCCTTATCTCTTCCCGCCTTGGACCGAACTATTTGCCCTTTTTTGAGTCCGCAGTCGGACTCCAATCCTCTCTCCTGTGTCATATAAGTTGATCCAGAGCTTCTTTTATATCTGAAGCCACAGACTCCACACTTTGGTCTCCGGCTATCTCAATCAGTTTTCCCTGATCCTGATAGTACTTTATAAGAGGTGCTGTCAGCTCATCATAGACTTTAAGTCTTTCCGCAACAGCCTCCTCGGAGTCGTCCTTGCGCTGTATTAACTGGCCCCCACATTCATCGCAAACACCCTCTTGTTTTGGAGGTGCGTTCAAAATGTGGTAACTGGCTCCGCACTCGGTGCAAATTCTACGCCCGGCAAGGCGTCCAACCAACACATCGTTAGCGACATTTATGCAGACGGCAGCGTCCAGACTTATTCCGGTCTCCGCCATCTTCTCGTCAAATGCCTCAGCCTGGACAAGAGTCCTTGGGAAACCGTCCAGAAGATAGCCGTCTTGGGCATCATCCTGACCCAGCCTGTCCCAAAGCATTTCTATGGTAAGCTCATCCGGAACAAGTTTCCCTGAATCCAGATAAGCTTTGACTTTTTTACCCAGGTCTGTTTCATTTTTTATGTTGTATCTGAATATATCACCGGTTGATATATGGACCAGGCCATATTCCTTTACCAAGCGAGCTGCTTGAGTTCCTTTGCCGGCCCCCGGCGGTCCCAGTAAAACCAAACGCATAAAGACTCCTTTCCGCCTTAACGATTCAAGAATCCCTTATAATGACGCATCTGAAGCTTAGCTTCCAATGTTCTTACAATTTCAAGTACAACTCCCACAACGATGATTATAGAAGTTCCTCCAAAGCCCAAGCTTACTCCGAATATTCTCTGAACAATCTGGGGAATTATAGAAAGGATAGCCAGGATTATGGCGCCGATCAAGGTAATTCTTCCAACGATCTTCTGCAGGTAGTCGGTGGTCGGTTTTCCGGGTCTTATTCCCGGGATAAATCCGCCTGACTGCTGCAGGTTTCTGGAATACTCATAGGCATTGAAAGTGATTGAATTGTAGAAATAGGCAAAGAAGATTATCAGTACAACTTGTAAAATTCCCTGGAAAATGGTTCCGGTCCAGCCGGTCGGTGTCAGGAATTTCTCGACGAAATTCGCAACTCCGCCACCGAAGATCAGAGCCAAGGTCTGAGGCAGGGCTAAAAGAGCTGAAGCAAAGATCACAGGCAAAACGCCGGCCATATTTACTTTAATTGGAATATGGGTGGCCTGACCACCATACATTTTTCTTCCAACCACTCTCTTGGCATACTGTACAGGTATCTTTCTTTCACCTTCGTTCAAATATACGACAACTACCGTGATAGCCAGGAAAACAACAACCATAAGTATTGGAAGCAGAATGGAAATCCGGCCTGCGGCTGAAAGCTGGATCATGCGGCTTAGGGTTCCGGGCATTCCGGCAACTATTCCCATAAAGATTATGAAGGAAACTCCGTTACCTACACCTTTTTCGGTAATAAGGTCGCCGATCCATACAACAAACTGGGCTCCTGCTACCATAACCAATATAGCGATGGATTTCTCCAACATGCCGCCGCTTGCAAATGCTCTTCCGAAAATACCCTGAACCAGAGCGAAGGCTTGCAGCAATGCTAAAGCCACTCCCAAATACTTGGTTATCTGTCCTATCTTCTTTCTTCCTTCTTCACCCTGCTTGGAAATTTCTTCCAAGGCCGGAATCGCAAAGGTCAAAAGCTGAATAACTATCGATGAAGTTATATATGGTCCCACGCCCAGAGCGAAGACGCTCAAATTGGCAAGACCGCCGCCGCTGATCATGTTCAGGATGCCTAAGAGACTTCCCTGGGCTGAATCATAGATCATGCGGATCAATTTAGTATTGGCAAAAGGGATTGGCAGTGTATGGCCCAATCTCAGGACCACCACCATTAAAATTGTAAAAATTATCCCTTTTCTAGTTTCATCAACCTTCCAGGCATTCTTGAGTGTGGCTAACATTAGACCACCTCAGCCTTTCCTCCTGCCTGCTCGATTTTTTCCTGAGCAGATTTGGTGAATTTCTCGGCTTTTACAGTCAATTTCTTTTCCAATTCACCATTGCCCAAAATTTTTAAGCCGTCAATGAGTTCGCTCTTCTTGATCAGGCCTGCATCTATCAGCGCCTGAGCATCAATGGTTGTCCCTTCCTCAAACAGATTCAGGTCCATTACATTAACAGTGGCAAACTTCTTGGCAAAATTATTGGTAAAACCGTGCTTTGGCAACCTGCGGAAAAGTGGAAGCTGACCACCCTCGAATCCCGGTCTTACGCCCCCGCCTGAACGGGAGTTCTGTCCGTCACGGCCTCTGCCGGCAAACTTTCCCCAGCCTGATGAATGACCGCGTCCAACTCTCTTGGACTTTTTAACGGCACCACCCTCGGCCGGTCTCAATTCATGAAGTTTCATGGACAACCTCCTATTCCACTTCTGAAAAGTCGAGCATAAAGTCGATCTTTGCAATTGAGCCTCTTATGGCGTCATTATCTTTATGCACAACTGTCTGTCCTATTTTATTCAGGCCCAAAGCTTTAGCGATTTTGATCTGCTTATCCGTTTTTCCGGCGAAGCTCTTTTTTAAAGTAATTTGTAATTTTCCCATTAAAGAACCTCCTTTAGTTCAAAATCTCTTCTACGCTTTTACCACGCAGCTTGGCCAGCTGATCTGCCGTCTTCATCTGTTTGAGTCCTGCAAGAGTTGCATTTACAATGCTTCCGGCATTTGAGGATCCCAAAGACTTGGCACGAATATCTGTAATTCCGGCAAGTTCGCAGACGGCACGAACCGGGCCGCCGGCAATGATTCCGGTACCTTCTTTTGCAGGCATGAGAAGGACCCTTCCGGCTCCGTCCCTTCCCACAATCTCATGAGGAATGGTGGTTCCCACTACAGGAACTTTTACCATGTTCTTCTTGGCCTTGTCTGAGCCCTTCCTGATAGCCTCGGGTATTTCCAAAGACTTTCCGGATCCTACTCCTACATTTCCCTTGCCGTCACCCACAACAACCAGGGCTGTGAAACGACCTGTACGACCGCCCTTTGCTGTCTTGGAGACACGGTTGATGTAAACGACTTTTTCCTCAAGCTCTGATTTCTGCTTGCGGTTATCTCTTTTCATTATGCTCTCCTCCCCAATTACAGCTTCAAGCCTTCTTCACGGGCAGCTTCGGCCAAAGCCTTTACCTTGCCGTGATAGATATAACCTGAACGGTCAAACACAACATTATCAATGCCCTTGTCTAAAGCTCTTTTAGCAATCAGTGTTCCCACTGCTTTAGCAGACTCTACATTTGAGCCGTGAGCATCACATTCTTTATCCAAAGTCGAAGCGGAAGCCAATGTCTTGCCCTCAACATCATCAATGATCTGAGCATAGATGTTCATATTGCTCTTATACACATTGAGACGGGGCCTTTCAGGCGTTCCGGCGATTTTCCTGCGAACGCGCGCATGACGAATCTTGCGACTCTGGTTCTTATTAAATATAGCCATTAACGCCCTCCTTACTTACCTGTCTTGCCTTCCTTGCGACGGATATGCTCATCTTCATAACGTACACCCTTTCCTTTATAAGGTTCGGGGAGACGGGTCTTACGAATATTCGCCGCAACACTTCCTACCTTCTGTTTATCTATACCGCTTACAATAATCGTGAGGTTGTCAGGAGCTTCTATGCTTATTCCTTCTTCCTCAGGTATTGTGATCTGGTGAGAATACCCCAGGTTCAAAACAAGATTCTTGCCCTGTTTCTGAGCCCTGTATCCCGAACCGGTGATCAGAAGCTTTTTGCTGTATCCGTTTGAGACACCCTCTACCATATTTGCAATCAATGTACGGTAGAGACCGTGAAGAGACCTGGTCTCTTTTGTCTCATCGGGTCTAACCAGGGTCAAGATTCCGTCTTGGATATCTAAGTTGAAGCGCTTATCAATTTGTTGCTCAAGCTCTCCCTTAGGCCCTTTGACCTTGACCAGATTGTCTTTTGCGACTGAAATCTCTACGTTTGATGGGATTTCAATCGGTTTTTTACCAACTCTCGACATTATTCCCTCCTTATTACCAAACGTAGCAAATTACTTCGCCGCCAACATTCTCTCTTGCGGCTTCTTTGCCTGTCATGATTCCTTTCGAAGTGGACATAATAGCTGTTCCCAACCCACCGAGAACGCGTGGAATTTCATTGGCACGAACATAAACTCTGCGGCCCGGTTTGGAAATTCTCTTTAATCCTGAGATTGTCCTCTCCTCATCCACATATTTAAGCTCGATGTTGATTATTCCCTGCTTATTATCTTCTATTACTTCGAAACTCTTTATATAGCCCTCATCCAATAAAATTTGAGCGAGGCTTTTCTTTAACTGTGACGCAGGAACCTGAACAGATTCATGCTTTTTCATATTGCCGTTGCGAATGCGTGTTAGCATATCCGCGATCGGATCTGTCATCATATCGCTTCCTCCTCCTCAAATTACCAACTGGCCTTTTTTACACCCGGGATTTGGCCTTTATAAGCCAATTCACGGAAGCAAATCCTGCAAACGCCATACTTACGAAGGACTGAATGAGGACGACCGCAAATGCTGCAACGTGTGTATTCACGCGTTGAGAACTTGGCTTTTCTGGCCTGTTTAGCTCTCATTGATTTTTTAGCCATTTAGTCCTCCTGTCTCTTTTTGAAAGGCATTCCCATATATTCCAAAAACGCCTTAGCTTCTTCATCGGTTTCCGCACTGGTCACTATTATGATGTCCATGCCCCTGATCTCGTCTACATCATCGTAGTTGATCTCGGGGAAAATGAGCTGTTCCTTGATTCCCATGGCATAGTTTCCACGTCCGTCAAAAGAAGTGTCTGAAACTCCTCTGAAGTCGCGGACCCTGGGAAGGGCTATATTGACCAGCTTGTCAAAGAAATAGTACATACGGTCATGGCGAAGGGTAACCTTTGTTGCTATTGGCATACCCTCACGAAGCTTGAAGTTGGCGACTGATTTCTTAGCCTTAATGGTTACGGGCTTCTGACCTGCGATTATGGTCAGTTCTCTAATAGCGTCTTCAAGGAGCTTTGGATTTTCCTTTGCTCCGCCTACCGCAATGTTAATCACTATCTTCTCGAGTTTAGGAACCTGCATTATGTTGTCATAATTGAATTCCTTCATAAGAGCAGGCACTACCTCGTTTTTGTATTTTTCAACATATCTTGAAGCCATTGCTTGCCCCCTTACTTATCAAAGACGGTGTCTGACTTGGTTGAGACTCTGACTTTTTTGCCATTTTTAATCTCCATCCTAGTACGAACACCCTTCTTTACTTTTTCATCATAGAGAAGGACATTGGAAGCATTTATCCTGCCTTCACTCTCAACAATGCCTCCCGGCTCATTAGCTCCCCTTGGCTTTTTATGGTGCTTCTGAACGTTGACTTTCTCAACGATTACGCGATTTTCCTTGGGGAAGGCCTGGAGGATTTTGCCAACTTTACCCTTGTCTTTACCAGTCATCACCTGAACGGTGTCTCCGGTTTTTACGTGCATAGCGTCCTCCTTATAAGACTTCAGGAGCCAAAGATATAATCTTCATATATCCCTTTGCCCTGAGTTCCCTTGTTACCGGCCCGAAAATACGTGTTCCCACCGGGTTCTTATCTTCTTTTACAATAACAGCCGCATTGTCATCAAATGCAATCTTGCTTCCGTCTTCTCTTGCTAAGGGAGCAACTGTTCTTACAATAACAGCTGTAACAACATCACCTTTTTTTACGTTACCACCCGGTATTGCCTGCTTTACTGAGCAGCGAACCGTGTCTGCAATTCCTGCATATTTACGTCTGGTAGATCCGCTGACATGGATGACCAGGAGTTCACGTGCTCCTGAGTTGTCAGCAACCTTCAAACGACTTTCTTTCTGAATCATAGCATCCTCCCTTTAATTACATCGCATGTTCAAGGATGGTGACCAAGCGATATCTCTTATCTTTCGAGAGAGGTCTGGTTTCCATTAAGCGTACTCGATCGCCCGGCTTGGCTTCATTGTTTTCATCATGAGCCTTTACCCGAATGCTCTTCTTAAGCATCTTCTTATATACCGGATGCTTGACCATTCTGGAAACTTCAACAACGATGGTCTTATCCATCTTGTCCGAGACCACGACTCCGCTTACTGTTCTGCGATTTGTAGTTCTCTCCATTTGGTTAAGCTTCCTTTCTTAATTTTAATTGGCGTTCACGCTGCACAGTGCGAACCCTTGCTATATCCTGCTTTACCGTACCGATTGAGTTAAAGTTCTCCAGCTGACCGGTTGCATCCTGAAAGCGAAGATTGAAGAGCTCTTCTTTGAGATCATTCAGTTTTTTAACCAGGTCTTGATCGGTCATATTACGAATCTCTGTCGCTTTCATTACGATTCACCTTCCTGTTCCACAATATCCGACATCACAACTTTCGTTTTGATGGGAAGTTTCGCTGCTGCAAGCCTCATGGCTCTGCGTGCAACGTCCGGCGATACGCCTGACATTTCAAATAGGATTCTCCCGGGTTTTACAACTGCTACCCAATATTCTGGAGCACCTTTACCGGATCCCATACGTACTTCTGCCGGCTTCTTTGATACCGGCTTGTCCGGAAATACCTTTATCCAAACATTTCCGCCACGCTTTATATAACGTGTCATGGCACGACGGGCAGCTTCTATCTGGTTTGCTGTCATCCAGCAGGGTTCCAGAGCCTGCAGTCCGTAATCACCATATGCCAATGTGTTACCGCGATGGGCCATGCCCTTCATTCTTCCGCGGTGGACACGACGGCGTTTTACTCTTTTTGGCATTAACATTTCATATCCTCCTTCCGCGGCTTAGCGATCGTCCCTGTTCGGACGGTCATCGCGATTGCTGCGGCGTGGGTTCGTTTTTCCGTCAGCCCTCCTGTTGCGGTTCTGGCGACGATTTGGACGACGTTGCGGCTGTGGCTTGGGCATTTCAGCTTCCTTCATTCCCGGAAGGACTTCACCCAAATAGATCCAAACCTTAACCCCGATTGCACCGTATGTTGTATCTGCTGTTGCAACTCCATATCTTATGTCGGCACGCAGGGTCTGCAGAGGTATTGTTCCCTCGGAATAGTGCTCTGTACGAGCCATATCAGCTCCGCCCAAACGTCCTGCGCAGGAAGTTTTAATTCCCTTTGCACCCGCACGAAGAGTTCTCTGAATGGCCTGCTTCATAGCACGACGGAAAGAAACCCTGTTTTCAAGATCTTCGGCAATTCTTTCTGCAACCAACTGGGCATCAATATCCGGGTTTTTGATCTCTTCAACATTTATAAGCACGGTTTTGCCGTACTTCTTTTCCATGTCTTTTCTGAGCTGGTCAACTGCTGTCCCGCCCTTACCGATGACAACACCGGGCTTGGCCGTTTTAACAGTAACCCTTACTCTTCCCATTGTTCTTTCGATATCAATGTCGGAGATAGCCGCTTCATTCAATTTTTTCTTTAAATCCATGCGGATTTCATTATCTTCTTTAAGCAAAGAGGCGAAATCAGCTTTGTCGGCAAACCAATTGGAATCCCAGTCTTTGATGACACCGACGCGCAGCCCCTTCGGATTAACCTTTTGACCCATTAGCGATCTTCCTCCTCTTCCTTCTCTGCAATAACTACACCTATATGTGATGTCCGCTTCAAAATCGGATAGGCGGCACCTTTTGCTTTCGGATGCCAGCGTTTCATTGTCGGGCCGTCATTTGCCCAAGCCTTAGTCACAACCAACTCCTGGCGATCAAGGCTGAGATTGTTCTCCGCGTTTGCTATGGCCGATTTTAGAACATCGGCTAAAATCTCCGCACCTTTTTTAGGAGTAAAGCGAAGGAAAGTCAAAGCCTCATCAACCTGCTTTCCACGAATCTCTTTACAAATATAGTTAACCTTGCGAGGAGAGATACGAACATATTTTGCTTCTGCTCTTGCTTCCATTATCTTCCTCCTTATTTTCCGGCCCTGGCACCGGCATCGTTCTTCTTTGCATGACCCCTAAATGTACGGGTCGGCACGAACTCTCCCAGCTTATGGCCTACCATGTCCTCAGTTACATAAATCGGAACATGTTTACGTCCATCATGAACAGCTATTGTATGGCCCACAAATTCAGGAAAGATAGTCGAACGGCGGGACCAGGTTTTAATAACTTGCTTTTTATTGCTCTTGTTGAGTTCATCAATTTTTTTCATCAGATGGTCATCAACAAAGGGCCCTTTTTTCAGCGATCTGCTCATTTCACCCTCCTAACTATTTCTTTCTCCTGCGAACTATGAACTTGTTCGAGGCCTTCTTGCGACTTCTAGTCTTAACACCACGGCTCTTCTTGCCCCATGGTGTCATTGGCTGTGGACGTCCTACCGGAGCCCTGCCCTCACCACCACCGTGTGGATGGTCTACCGGGTTCATGGCTGAACCGCGTACATGTGGCTTCTTGCCCAAGTAGCGTTTCTTACCGGCTTTTCCAAGCCTGGTCAAGCTGTTATCCATGTTGCCAACCTGACCTATTGTAGCCTTGCATTCCAGGGGCACTAAGCGGTGCTCTCCTGAAGGAAGGCGGACCTGAGCATATTTTCCTTCTTTTGCCATCAGCTGGGCCAGTGAGCCGGCTGAGCGGACCAATTGGCCGCCTTTTCCGGGATGGAGCTCAATATTGTGAATATTGGTACCTACCGGTATGGCACTTAAGGGAAGGCAGTTGCCCACCTGAATATCTACGTGGTCACCTGACTCAATATGGTCTCCTACTTTTAAGTCTCTTGGAGCTATGATGTAGCGTTTCTCTCCGTCAACGTAGTAGAGAAGGGCTATGTTCGCCGATCTGTTAGGATCGTATTCTATGGAAGCTACCTTTGCCGGTATGCCTTCCTTGCCCCTCTTGAAGTCTATGATGCGGTAATGGCGTTTGTTTCCGCCGCCGCGAAATCTCAAAGTAATCCTACCGCCATTGTTACGGCCGCCGGTTCTCTTTAAGGGAGCTGTCAATGACTTTTCGGGAGTTGACTTGCTTATCTCCTCGAAGGTTGACACCCTTTTTACTCTCTGACCCGCCGTGGTCGGCTTATATTTTCTGATACCCATGACTACCTCTCGTTTCCATTACATTCCATCGAAGAACTCTATGGTCTTCGAATCAGCTGTTAGGGTAACAATGGCCTTTTTCCAGTCCGGGTCTTTTCTATAGCTGTAGCCGGCTCTTCTCATCTTTCCCTTCATGTTGATGGTATTGACTGAAGCAACCTTAACTCCGTCAAAAGCTGTTTCAACAGCCTTGCGGATCTCGGACTTGTTGGCTCTCTTGTCTACACGGAAAGTGTATTTATGTTGGTTCAAATCGCTCATTGATTTTTCCGTTATAACCGGAGCGATTATGATATCGTATGGAGATTTCATACCAGGAACACCTCCTCAGCTCTTTTTACCGCTTCTTCCGTCATGATCAAGCTGTCAAAGCGAAGCAGATCATACACGTTCATATTCTCTATCGGGCTTGTATGCGTATCTTCCAAGTTCTTGAATGAGCGATAAACTTTTTCATCTACCTTATCAAGAACCAGAAGGGCCTTTTTATCAGCATTTACGGCCTTTAAAACTTCTTTTGCGGCCTTTGTGCTGAATGAGTCAAGCTCCAGCTTATCAAGCACGATGATCTTGCCGTCCCTGGCTTTAGAAGTAAGTACCGACTTCATGGCCAAACGACGTATTCTCTTCGGGGTTGTGTATGAATAGTCTCTGGGCTTTACGGCAAATATCTGTCCGCCGCCTCTCCACTGTGGAGCTGTTCTTGAACCCTGACGGGCACGGCCTGTTCCCTTTTGTCTATAGGGCTTTCTTCCGCCCCCTCTTACCTCGCCGCGTGTCTTGGCTGATTGGGTACCCTGACGATGGTTGGCACGGATGTTTTTTACAACTGTATATACAGCATGCTCATTAACTTCTGCATCAAACAGGTCATTTGATAGTTCCAGCTCGCCGACAACTTGGCCGCTTTGATTCAATATATTAATCTTTGGCATTGTCATCCTCCTTACTTACTGCAAGCCTTGGCAGCCTGTTTAACAGCAACAAGGCCTCCCTTAGGTCCCGGAATTGCTCCTTTGACCAGGATCACGCCTGCCTCTTCATCTACGCGGACAACAGTCAAATTTTGAACAGTCACTCTCTCATTTCCCATCTTCCCTGAGCCTTTGGTTCCGGGGAAAACTCTGGCGGGATATGAAGCTGCAGCTCTGGCTCCGGCAACTCTATGTGATTTTGAGCCGTGACCCATGGGGCCTCTTCCGTAGTTCCAGCGTTTAATTGCGCCCTGAGTTCCCTTACCTTTAGAGGTTCCGACTACGTCAACAATTTCTCCTTCTTCAAAGATGGAGACCTTGATTTCCCCTCCCAGTTCATAGTTTTCAGGGTCATCTACGCGGATTTCACGGACAAATTGCTTAACAGCAACATTAGCCTTGTTGAAATGACCTTTTTCCGGCTTGTTGGTATTCTTTTCTTTCTTGTCAAGATAGCCGACCTGTATTGCGTCATAGCCATCTTTTTCCTTAGTTTTGATCTGAGTTACTACGTTCGGCCCGGCTTGAATAACCGTGACCGGTGTAACTACTCCGGTTTCATCAAAAACTTGAGTCATGCCAAGTTTTTTACCGAATATTTTTTTCACCTTTACCTCCTTGATTACAGCGGATCAACTAGTGATCATCCTAACTTGGGGTTAGAGCTTAATCTCAATGTCCACGCCTGCGGGCAGATTCAGCTTTTTCAAAGCTTCCAATGTCTTTGCATTGGGGCGAACTATGTCAATCAGTCTCTTGTGAGTGCGCTGTTCAAACTGTTCGCGTGAATCCTTGTGTTTGTGGGGAGATCTCAATATTGTGATTATCTCCTTGTCCGTCGGCAGTGGGATCGGGCCTGATACATCTGCACCTGAGCGTTTGCAAGCTTCCACAATCTTCTGTGCTGAAGCGTCTATAACCTCATGGTCATATGCTCTTAGCCGAATCCTGATTTTCTGATTAGCCATCTTACCTTTCCTCCTTAAACATTTTTTACAAGTTCTCTGCTCATCTATATTACAGGGCCATATGAACTTGCTTCGTACGGCGATACACTGAGCCGGGCGTGTCCGATCCCGACCTTTAAAAAAGAAATACCGCCATGCGACCGTTCGAATTTTCTTCGAACTGCTCAACGGGAATTACCCCGGTCTACACCAACTCTAGTACGCTGATTCTCAACGCCTTTAGAGTCCTCGGTGTCCGAGCAACCTCCTGTTTCATCGCTTAGTATTTCAAGACACTCTTATTAGTATAATGTTTTTTTTCGATTTTGCAAGGGTTTTTGTAAAAAACGAAATAAATTCTTGACAAAATAATGTTGGAAGAGAATTGACTAATATCCTTCCAACCCTCTTCCAACACAAATTAATAAAATTATTCTATTCTAACATTACCACTTTAAACTAACGCAAGCTTTCTTCAACTTCCTTGCTTATGGCATTATTCAATCCTACAATGACAATTCTTATATAGTTGGCTCTATCTATATTATTCTTAATAGATTCAGGCAAAGAATTGGATTTGGTTAAAAGAACAGGTGCGTTATTATTTGCTGCAACCGGTCCTATGACTAAAGCATCGGCGAAAACTTGACCTGAAGCAATGAAAGCATTCTTTGAATTCGTGAAAAATTCATCTGCTATCTTTGCCGATGTCTCGTATCTATCAGATCCTGCCAGTCTTTTGATGACTTTCGGGAGCACTGAATCAAGCTTTGTTGATACGGCCATATCTCCACCGGTTATATACACACTGTTAATTCCAAGATTCTTTATTGCGCTTCCGGTAGCCATTGGAACTTTGTTCTGCTTTACCAAGAGAATGGGATATCCCATCTTTGCTGCATATGAACTTATTGATAATGCATCGGCGAAATCTTGTCCTGTTGAGATTATTGCTCTACCTTTATTTCCCACAATGCTTACAACCTTATTAGCAACAAGCGTGGATGTTTCATATCTGTCAAGTCCGCCTATTCTTTCAACCGAGCCTGTTATTGCCTTAATATCTTGCGCAGTTGCTTTAGATATAGCAGTCTCTCGCCCTATTACATAGGCTTTTTTTGCACCAAGTCTCTTTATCTCAGCGGCAACTCTTGCATCAAGCTTGTTGCTGTCTGTTAATAGAATCGGCGCATTCAATGCTTTTGCCAAAACGCTTGCTGTCAAAGCATCAGGGAAATCATCTTTTCTTGCGACAACCACATTTTCAGCATATGAGTAATACTCTTTCGAAATCTTTCCTGCTGTATCTATCCTGTCATCCCCTCCAATTCTCTCGTTGTCTCTGGGTTTATCCGGGGTAACATTAGATAATACATTTATGTTTATCTCTATTTCAGCCGTTTCTTTTCCGTCCGGTGATGTAATTACAACTGTGGCTTTTATAGTTCCAGGCTCGCTTGTATCCGGTTCATCTTTAAATTTGAATGTTGTCCCTTCCGGAAAATCTCCTTTATTAATAATGCCGTCCTCAGCCTTCGGCTTATCACCTACATTAACAGTTATATCCCGGCCTTCTGCTGTCACTTGGTTCAAATATAAGATAAAAGCATGGGCAGTCATGGTTTTGTTATAGGTATTGATTCCTGTATTGTCATCCCACCTTTTAAGAATATGACAATAGCTGCGGTCAAGACCTTCCAAGAATTTCAAACTATTCAAATTGAAAATTTTGTCATTGAAATGGAATATTGGGCCTAATGGACTTAATGCTAGTGAATTTTTTCTTAAAATCTGTAATTCATCGCCGCTAAGTACCGACAAACTTTTATCCGGATTTATCGTCTTTATAAAATAGTCTCTACCTTCCTTGTAGTCGGGATTCCAGCCTGTAACCAAATCCTGATTTTTTTTCAATACTATTGAATCCCCGTTTTTCCATTTTTCTAATTTATATATATTTTTAGCTACTTCCTCATTCTTCGCATATATAATGCTAAATACCTCCATATGAAATCTTGTTGCAGCAATAGCATTATTACCATTGGCACTATATGTGGCTTCAAATGCTTTTTTTTCATTCACATTTAATACATCTTCGGGTCCAAATCCCGTACCTATTTTAGTGAAATATGAATGATAGTTTTTAGGAAGTGTTGAGGGATCAACTTTGATTGTATAGTTTTGATTATTTGGAAAGGGTCCTAAATACTTACAATACTCTGCCCTGGAAGATGGAGACTCACTTCCAAGAGAACCTTTGTCAGTGGCAATTAATTTACCACTCTTATCATATACCTGAAACGCCACATTTCTCCAAGCTTTTTCAAATTCTTGATCAGATTTAAAAAATCCGACTTGGGATTGTGTAAGTTTTCCAATCAAGTCTTCGGTGTCCATAATCGGATCCGGTTTGCCACCTTGAATAGACTCCAACTCAGGTAGGATTTCAAAGGTTACTTCCCCAACCCCCCCATTCTGGTTTTCGCCTTCCGCATGGACTATTGTTTCTGTCACAAGCGGAGAAAATGCCATAATTGCCGCTAATAATATGGCTACAACGGTTCTTGTTATTTTTTTCATACTAACCTCCTTATTATCAGAATAAACTGAAAAATGGCCTATGTCTTAATTATATCAAAATTGTCCTAACTTGATTAAAAACAATTATAATTTTCTATTAACAATCTTGTGAAACGCCTCTATTAGGGCATCCACATCCTCTTCCCTACTCGCCCATGACGTTACGAAGCGGACTGAATAAAGTCCATCTCCTTCATAGGCCCAATCCTCAAATTCGAAGTCTTTCCTCAATTCTTCTATTTGTTTCTTATTAAAAATCGGGAAAATCTGATTGGACTGTGGCTCCTGTATAAATTTTACTCCCAAGTCCTTTAGGCCATTGGCCAGCTTGTCTGCCAGCTTATTAGCCTTTTTCGCCAGCCTATAATATAGGCCATCCTCAAAAAGGACCTCAAATTGAATCCCCATCAGAAAGCTCTTGGCCATTATTCCGCCCTTTTGTTTCATAATATAGCGAAAATCTTCTTTTAGGTCATCTCTAACAATAACAAGAGCTTCGCCCAGCAGGGCCCCGTTTTTAGTCCCGCCTATATAGAATGCATCAGTATATTCAACAAGGTCCTTCATGGTCAAGTCTGAATGGGCCGATGTAAGGGCTGAGCCCAGCCTGGCCCCGTCAACAAATAAGAGGAGGTCATTTGCCCGGCAAAAATCATGGAGGGCCTTAATTTCTTTTTTATTGTAAACCGTTCCTACCTCAGTTGAGTCGGAAATATAGACCAAACGGATCTTTACCCGGTTGTCATGCTTGTGGCTTTCAAGGGCCGGGACTAAATCTTCCGGTCTTAGCTTTCCATCAACTGTCGGCACTGTAACCACCTTATGGCCACAGGCCTCTATTGATCCGGCTTCATGCTCGTTAATGTGGGCCGTGGTGGCACCCAATACGGCATGGTGGGGCCTCAGAAAAGCTGAAATGGCTATAAGATTGGCCCCGGTACCGCCCGGTATAAAATGTATATCAACCCTTTCTGTCCCCAGTTCCTTATATAGCAATTCCTTTGCCCTTGTGCAATGTTGGTCAAGACCGTAGCCCGGCTGCTTCTCCAGAGCCAAGTTTTGCATTCTCTTCAGTATGTCCGGATGGGCCAGGCAATTATAGTCATTAACAAAATTGTGCATTTCTTCGCCTCCACACGACTTTAATTTAAAGCAAAGTCCTTCAAAAAGTCCTTTAATGAATCTGTCTTCGGATTATTAAATATATCTTCCGGCCTGCCCTGCTCGGCTATTTTGCCCTGGGCCAGATATAAAATTCTGTCAGAGACACGAGAAGCAAATGACATCTCATGGGTTACAACGAGCATGGTCATGCCCTCTTTGGCCAAGTCCTGCATTACCCTCAAAACTTCACCCACATTTTTGGGATCAAGGGCCGATGTCGGCTCATCAAAGAGCAGAATATCCGGATCCATGCAAAGAGCTCTGGCAATACCCACCCTCTGCTTCTGGCCACCTGAAATTTGGCCGGGTCTGGCCTCAATATATTCTTCCATGCCGACCTTTTTTAAGGTCTCAAGAGCCTTCTTTTTTGCCTCATTGTCAGACCTCTTCAGAACGGATTTCTGGCCCACTGTACAGTTTTCCAGGATGGTCATATTGGCAAAGAGGTTGAAAGATTGAAAAACCATTCCCACCTTAGCCCTATAAGCCCTCCTATTAAAATTCTTTTTCAATACATCTTCTTCTTTAAAGATTATTTCCCCGGCCGTGGGCTCTTCCAATAGATTTATGCAGCGTAGCAGGGTGGACTTGCCAGTTCCCGATGCCCCTATAAAACTTATTACTTCTTTTTCTTTAACCTCAAAATCTATATCTTTTAGGACTTGGTTGTCTCCATATGATTTTGCCAGGTTCCTGACCTTTAAAATCGTGTTTCCTTCATTATTCATGTCTGCCCTCCTAATTGGTTCCGCTTGTCAGATTAAATGGCTTTTCGGGGTTGATCTTTGCTGACAATTTCCTCAAGATAAATCCCAAGACCAGGGTCAAGAACAGGTAAATGCAGGCTGCTATAAAATAGGCCTGGAAGGTTTTGAGAGTTGAGCCCGCGACACCTTTTGTCACAAAGAAAAGCTCGGTAACCGAGATTACGTTTAAGACCGACGTATCCTTTACATTGACAACAAGCTCATTTCCTATTGACGGGAAGATTGCTATAAGCGCCTGGGGCATGACAATTTTGAACATGGTCTGGGCGTGACTCAAGCCTATTGCCTTGGCCGCTTCTATCTGGCCCTTATCTACTGAATCGACCCCACCCCTAATGGTTTCTGACAAGTAGGCCCCTGTGTTTATAGATACTATAAGCAAGGCAGCGAAAATGGCATTCATGTCTATATTAAAGAACATCTTCGATCCGTAGTAGATAATCATGGCCTGGACCATCATCGGGGTTCCCCTGAAAACTTCAACATATATTTTTAAAATAGCTTTAATTATATTCAAGAAGAAATCTTTGGGGCTTTCGAAAATTTTACCGGAGGGTATGGTCCTGATAAGTTGGACTATGAGACCTATGATCAAGCCGCAAATGGTGGCAAAGGCTGATATAAATAGGGTGATCAGGGTTCCTCTCAGAAACATGGGCCCATAGTCGGACCAGATCTTTTCAACATCCTGCATAAAGCCGGCCTGGCCCTCTTCATCATTGGCTGTCAGCAGAACCATTCTCTGCATGGCATCCTGTCTCTCTTCCTCGCCTATCTCCGCCATAGCCGCATTAATTTCATCTTTTATTGGGTCTCCCTTTCTCACCCCTACAGCTATAGATGTATCCTCTTCCGAAGCCTCAAACCCCCGGCCCTCTTCGAAAACCACATATGCCAGATCCGGGTTTGCAGCAACTGCAGCCATAGCTCCCGGTCTTTCAGAAACATAACCGTCAATCTTGCCCGTGCTCAGGGCCGTTATCATGGTTGGGAAATTATCCAGGGCCGTCTGCTTATCCACTCCGGGGATCTGATCAATCACCTCATAATGGAAGGTGTTAAGCTGGCCTGTTATCTTGGCACCGGAAAAATCTTCCAGGCTTTTTGCACCTGAATATTTTCCATCCTTTTTTACAACCATAACGAGGTCTGAAGTATAGTATGAATCCGTAAAGTCGATGGTCTTCTTCCTCTCCTCTGTCGGACTCATGCCCGCTATTATGGCATCAATCTTTCCTGAAACCAGGGCCGGAGGAAGTCCGTCCCAGTCAATCTTTACAATTTCCAGTTCCTTGCCCATTTTTTTCGCCAGTTTCTCAGCCATCCAAACATCATAGCCGTTGGCATACTCACCGCTGCTGTTGGTTACCGGACTCGCTCCGTTATCCGGTGACGGCTGGGACCAGTTGAAGGGAGAGTAGTTGACTTCCATACCTACCTTAAATTTTCCATCGGCCCGAACATCTTCTGAAAATATTGGCAGAAGTAAAAGGACCCCCAAAACAATTCCAAATAGTTTAAATGCTCTTTTCATGATTTTTCTCCCAGTTTTCGTCTTTTTTAGGACGCTTATAAAATTAATAAATTCCTTTGTTTCGTGTTCTATTATATTAACCCAAAATCAGCCGTCGATGTTATAATTAGCTATGGAAATCTTTTTCCTTAATATTTTACCGGGAAAGGAGTTTACAATGTCCCAATCTTTGACCTTAGAACTGCTGTCAAAAAAGTATCCCAATAAAAAATCTGCTGCCGGTGAGATTATCCGGCTCAAAACCATCATGGCCATGCCCAAGGGGACTGAGTATTTCTTCTCCGATATTCATGGCGAGGACAAGGCCTTCCTTCACATGTTGAGGTCGGCCTCAGGAAACATAAGAAGAAAGGTCAGGGATGTCTATAAAACCCGCTTATCGGAAGATAGGCAAAATGAGCTGGCTGCCATAATATATGATCCGCAAACCCAGCTGGAAAAGAAAAAGCCCTTCCTTGAGGACGAGCTTTGGGTCAAGTCAACCATACTTTCTCTTGTCGAGATTGCCCGCTTCATTTCATCCAAATATACCAGGGAGGACGTGAGGAGTAAGATGCCTGAGCGCTACTCCAATTCCCTATCCGAACTCTTCTATACCAATGACGGTGAAATTGACCGCCGCCTATATTACTATGCCATCATAGAGGGAATTCTGCAGGAGAAGGCTCAGAGGGACTTTATAGAAGAGCTTTGCTATATGATCCAGAAGATCTGCGTCAACCACATACATATTATCGGTGACATATTTGACAGGGGCCCTGCCGCCCACAAAATTATGGAAGAACTGATAAAGTTCGGCAAACAGGTTGATATCCAATGGGGCAACCACGATGTTGTCTGGATGGGGGCTGCTCTGGGCAATGAGGTCTGCATGATGTCCGTTCTTAGGAATGCCATTCGCTATAACACCTTCGACTGCCTGGAGGACGGATACGGGATCCACCTGAGGGCCCTGAATAACTTTGCAATGGATGTTTATGGTGACGATCCCTGCGAGCTCTTTATGCCAAAGATATATGATGAGAATATATATGACGTTGTGGATGTGGAGCAGGCTGCCAAGATGCACAAGGCCTGTGCTGTCCTGGAGTTTAAACTTGAAGGCCAACTCTATCAGCGCCACCCCGAATATGGCTTAAATGACAGGATTGTACTTAAAAACGTAGATTGGAAGACCATGGAATATGTTGTCGACGGCAAGAGATATCCCTTAAAGGATAAAAATTTCCCGACCATAGACCCTGATGATCCCCTTAAGCTTTCGGACCAGGAGGAGGAGCTCCTTCGCGGGATCAAGGCTTCTTTCACCCACTCCGAAAGACTGCAAAGGCACAACACCTTCCTGTTTACTAACGGGAATTCTTACTTAACCTACAATGGAAACCTTCTTTTCCACGGCTGCCTTCCTCTTAAAAATGACGGATCTTTTGAGGGCATAAGCTTTAACGGCAGGCTTATGGCCGGAAAAGAGCTTATGGATTATCTGGATTATACTGTAACCCAGGCCTACTATGCACCTAAGGGGAGCATGAAGAAAAAAGAGGCGGTTGACTTTCTCTGGTACCTATGGTGCGGACCCAAGAGCCCCATGTTCGGCAAGGACAAGATGGCCACTTTTGAGAGATATTTCGTCGATGACGAGGACTTAAAAAAGGAAAATCAAAATCCCTACTTTAAGCTCTCAAGGGAAGAAGAAGTCTGCAATAGAATTCTTGAGGAGTTCGGTCTCAGCACCCACCACGGTCACATAATAAACGGGCATATGCCGGTTAATCTTAAAAAGGGTGACAAGCCGGTAAGGGCAAACGGAAAGCTCTTCGTAATAGACGGCGGCATTGCCAAGCCCTACCAGGAAAAGACCGGAATTGCCGGCTATACCCTGATTTTCAACTCCCACCACCTGGCCCTGGCCATGCATTCCGACTACAATGCCCTGTCAAATGACCTGGAGACCTATGCTCCACAGGTTGAAACTGTTGATCGCTACAGCAGGAGGGTCCTGATAGCTGACACTGACCTGGGCAAGAAGTTTAAAGATAGGATAACCGTCCTCCACACCTTGATGGATGCCTATACTGACGGAATAATAAAAGAAACTATAGTAACAGAGCTATAAAATTAAAAAAAGCAGGAGAAATTTCTTCAATTTCTCCTGCTTTTAAAAAACTCTTTCAACATTTTTGATGCTTCTTCAGCCATTACCCCTCCCATGACGGGGAAATGGTGAATTTTCCCGGGGTCGCCTGTCAAATCAAAGGCTGAACCGCAAGCTCCTCTTTCAGGATCAGGGGCTGCGAAGACAAGCCTTCCTATCCTGGCATTTATTAGGGCTCCTGCACACATGCAGCATGGCTCCAAACTCACATACATGGTGAAGTCGTTTAAGTACCTCCCATAATCCTTTGAGGCTTGTTCCAAGGCCAGGATCTCGGCATGGGCTAAGCCGTTTTTCAACTCCTCAACCATGTTTCCGCAAGAATAAAGCTCAAGTCCCGATTTAACAAGGACACAGCCCACCGGAACCTCTCCCCTTCCGGCGGCCTTGGCAGCCTGATCCAGGGCTTTTTTCATATAGTGGGAGTCTATTAGCGATCTCTTTATCTTTTGGCAGGCCCTGATCTTTTTTTTGCCTTTGGCCCCCCACTCTATCTTCTTAAGCAGAAACTTTGAATTTAATTTTTCAAAACGTACAACTTGGTCCGATTTTTCTATGCGCAGTCCCATAATTAAAAACTTTCGCCTCTTTGTTCCCTGCCCGGTGTCCTATCCGCCTTTTTCAAGAAGATGTAGCCCAGGAGGAAAAATAGTGACAGGGCCGCAACAGCCAAGTTTATTGATCCGCCGGCGTATTTTATTATGGCTATAAGCAGGGATCCGAAGAAGGAGGCTCCCTTGGCAAAAATGTCATAGAGGCCGAAGTATTGGCCCGAGCTTTCCGCCGGAATTATCCTGCTGTAATATGACCTTGACAGGGCCTGGATGGCTCCCTGGAACATTCCTACTCCGAAGGCCATAATCCCGAACTGCCAAAGCCTTGTCAGGGTGAAGGCATATAGGCAGACAGCCAGGTAGCCGAAAATACATATGTATAAGAGTTTTACCGTCTCCACCGTCTTTGAAAGCCTTGAAAAGAGGAGTGAGAAGGCGAAGGCCACAACCTGGGTTCCCAGGAGAAAAACTACCTGGCCTATTACGTCCAGTCCCAGATCGGTTCCTATGTTAATGGCATTGTTTATTATTGTTCCTACACCGTCAATGTAGAGGAAAAACGAGACCAGGAAGAGGAAGACTTTTTTGTCTTTCTTGGCAATGTGCTTTAAAGTGTCCCAGAGTCTTGTGAGGCTGCCCTTTACCGTGTCCCCTCCGTCCTCTTCATAATATATTTGCTTATAGTTCTTCAGCAGGGGCAGGCTGACCGCAAACCACCATATTGCCGTGACCGAGCAACCTATAATCCTGGCCGTCCTGCTGTCAATGATATGCCACATATAGTCGGCCGCATAGGCAATTAGGGCAATCAAAAATGGCAGGCAGGAACCTATGTAGCCCCAGGCATAGCCATGGGATGAGACCATATCGCTCCTTTCGGGGGTAGTCACATCGGTCAGCATGGAGTCATAGAAAACCAGGGATGCCGAATAAGCCAACCTGGCAACCATGGCTATTATCAAAAAGACCATTGCATTTTCTGAAAAGCCTGTCAATATGCAGCCAATCGCGCCTATCGCAAGCGAGGTTGTAAAAATCGGCTTCTTCCAGCCCTTGTTGTCGGTCATAGAGCCCAGAATTGGACCCATTATAGCGCTTATGAGGGTGGCAATAGCCACAGCCATGGCCCAGCTGCCTGTTGCCTGATCCATTGACATGGCGGATTTGCCATTGATGGCCAGGTCCTTAAACCAAATCGGTATCAGGGATACGGTAATCATGGTAAAGGCTGAATTTGCCACGTCATACAAAACCCATGATTTTTCAAGCTTGTTCATAGAATTCTGCTTCATAAAAATCTCCTTCCGGCCTATATTCCATCTCATCAATCGGATTTAAAACGGGTATGTCCCTGTAATCGGGCCATTTATCCATGGAATTTTCAAAATATGGGGACAAATCCAAGCCTTTCGATAAATAAAGTTTAAAATTTTTATATAAATCCTGATAACGACTCAAGGCGATTTTCCTCAGCTTGTCCAGCCTCATGTTTGAGTCCCTTGCCTTTTCAAGCTCATCATCATCACAAAGGAGGTCATTGTAGTGTACCTTGGGTTTGTATTTTTCCAAAATATTGGAAAATATTTTCCTCCTCCAAGAGTTTTCCATTGAAAAGAGGTTGAGGGCGGTCCTCTGGCCCTTCATACACTTATATATGGTTTTGGCCGACAATTTATAGAAGGTGGATATTATTCTGGCATCCATTTTGTCCGGTTCCATGAGATAGGCCCTGGGATAAATAGAAGGCCGGTCTACCCCGTTTTGCCTCATAAGATGGGCTTCATACTGGCTTTCAATAAGATTGTGGGATATTTCGGATACTTCTTTTTTTCTCTCAATATAGCTGTGACAAGTGGAGTCGAGTGTGTAGTGGCAGAGGAAACCCAATACATAGGCTAAGAACTCTTCATTATTGCCCTTTCCTTCCAGCATGATACTCTTTACATCGCTGAATATGTCTTTTCCCGGGAGGGTGTGCATTCCGGCACCCTTTTTAAAAACTTTCCTTCCCCCTCTGAAAAAACTGTAAAACAGCAAGTCCGGTCCTTGGATACCATAGTTAAATAAATTCTTATGCTTTTTGACAAGCCTGTAATCCTGGCCGTCCAGGTATTTAAGGCAATCCTGGCCGAACTGGAAATGGGCGTATGCGGCAGGCATAAATTCACCTCGCTTCTTTCTTGGGAGTCCTGGTCATTAGGCCCGTCACAGCCTCCCTGATCGAACTCCTACCTTTTATAACCTCTTGAACAACGTCTACAATGGGCATGTCAACCCCATATTTTTCCTTCAGCTTCATGGCTGCCGGCAAGGCGTTTATCCCCTCAACAACCTGGCCAACCTCATTTAGGGCCTCCTTAGTGCTTTTCCCTTGCCCCAAAAAATAGCCGGCCTTGTGATTTCTTGATAATGTGGACGTGGCAGTCACTATGAGGTCTCCAATTCCGGCCAGGCCGTAAAAGCTTGATTCCGGACAACCCATTGCCAGGCCCAGGCGCTTGATCTCGGCCATACCCCTTGTTATCAGTGTGGCCCTGGCATTGTCCCCCAGGCCCAGGCCGTCACTGGCTCCTGCAGCTAGGGCCATAATGTTTTTCATGGCCCCGCAAAGCTCCACTCCAAGAGGGTCATCACTTGTATATATTCTCATGCTCGGGCCCATTAATTCCTTTTGGACCAGGTCGCAGGCCTTCCTGTCTTTTGAAGCTGCCACCATGCCGCATGGGAGGCCCATAGCCACCTCCTCTGCATGGGTAGGCCCTGACAAGGCGACATATGAATATTTTTTTCCGGATTTTTCCAGCTCATCCTGAATGAGATCGGTCATGACCATTAGGCTGTCTTTTTCTATGCCTTTTGCCACCGAAACAATTATGGGCCTGTCCTGTTTTCCGGAAACATCAGGATCTTTATCAAAGGCAAGCCTGACCTTCTCGGCAGTCTCCCTTATGGCGATCGAAGGTACTGCAAATATAATGATGTCCTTTTTGCTTATTGCTTTTGAAATATCGGGTTGAAATTCAATCCCCGAAGGAAAGAGTGCGGCCGATAAATTTTTGTGGCAGCCTCTTTTCTCGATTTCCTCAAGACCCTCTTTTCTATGGGACCAGAGGCAAACTTGATTTCCTTGACGCCTAAAGAGCATGGCCAGGGCACTTCCCCATGTTCCCGCTCCCAATATAGCTAAAGACGACATAATACCCTCCTAGACTTTATCCCTATCCAGTATCGGCTTCAAAAATTGTCCTGTATAGGAGCCCTTGACCTTGCAAACTTCCTCAGGCCTGCCGGTTGCAACTATATTTCCGCCCTTATCCCCACCTTCCGGCCCAAGGTCGATTATATGGTCGGCACACTTTATGACATCCAGATTATGCTCAATGACGACTATTGTATTTCCCTGGTCCACAAGGCGATCGAAGACCTTTACCAGCTTTTCTATATCATGGACATGGAGTCCGGTGGTTGGTTCATCCAGGATGTAAACGGTCTTGCCGGTTGAGACTTTTCCAAGCTCGGCAGCAAGCTTAACCCTCTGGGCCTCGCCACCTGAAAGCTCCGGTGAGGGCTGGCCAATCTTTAAATAGCCCAAGCCCACATCAACAAGGGTCTGGAGCCTCCTCCGTATTCCCGGGTGATTTTTGAAAAACTCAAGCCCCTCTTCAATGGTCATATCGAGAACATCAGAGATGGTCTTATCTTTATATCGAACCTGGAGGGTCTCCCTGTTGTACCTCTTTCCTCCGCAAACCTCACATGGTACATAGACGTCCGGCAGAAAGTGCATCTCCACCTTGATGGTCCCGTCCCCCTTGCAATTCTCACACCGTCCCCCCTTAACATTGAAAGAGAAACGGCCCTTGTCGTAGCCCCTCATTTTAGCATCATTGGTGGTAGCAAAGACATCCCTTATCAAGTCAAAGACCTTGGTGTAGGTTGCCGGGTTGGATCTTGGAGTCCTGCCTATGGGCGACTGGTCTATGAGGATGACCTTGTCCAAAAGTTCAGTCCCGCTGATCCCTTTATATTTGCCGGGTCTCAGGTGAGCCTTGTTCAGGCGGTTGGCCAGGGCCCTATAAAGAATTCCGTTTACAAAAGATGATTTACCTGATCCCGAAACTCCTGTTACACAGGTGAAAACACCTATGGGAACTTCAATATCTATTCCTTTCAGGTTGTTTTCCTTACAAGCCTTAACCAGGAGCTTGCCCTTTGCCTTCCTTCTTTTTTTCGGCACCGGAATAAAGCGGCGATGGGCCAGGTAATCTCCTGTGATAGATTTCTTGTTTTCCATAACCTCTTCCGGACTTCCAATAGCTACAACCTTGCCCCCGTGGATTCCGGCTCCGGGTCCAAAGTCAACTAAAATATCGGCCGCTTTCATTGTATCTTCGTCATGCTCAACTATTATCAGGGTGTTCCCCATGTCGGTCAGGTTTCTTAATGCTGCAAGAAGCCTGTTGTTGTCCCTCTGATGCAGACCTATGGATGGCTCATCAAGAACATAGATTACCCCGACAAGCCCCGCTCCTATCTGCGTGGCCAGCCTTATTCTCTGGCTCTCTCCCCCTGATAATGTTGCTGCATACCGATCCAGGGTCAGGTAGTCCAGGCCCACATCTATTAGGAATTTCAGTCTGGCCCTGACTTCCTTCAAAATCGGCTTTGCTATCATATCCTCGGATTCTGAAAACTTGAGCTTCCCCGACCAATTATAGGCTTCCTTTATTGACATCCTGTTAAATTGGGCAATATTCTTATCCCCTATGTGGACAGAAAGGGCCTCGGGTTTAAGCCTGTCACCATGACAGGTTTCACAAATGTTTTCAGCCATAAATGGCCTTATCCTCTTCTGGGTTCCCTCTCCGCCTGACTGGAACCTGCGACTTAAATTTGGAATTATGCCCTCCCAATAGTCATGGTAGGTTTTAAGGCCTGAAAAATGCGAGTCGAATTCAAAGGTCAACTTCTCCCTGCTTCCATGGAGGAGCTGGTTAATCAAGTCATCCGGTGCCTCTCCTATTGGCTTATCTGCCGGAAAATTAAACTTATCGGCCAGGGCATGAATCATTTGATAGTAGTAGGTTCCCTTCATCGAAGTTGCATAGGGTGCTATGGCTCCCTCATCTATTGAAAGATCGGGATTGGGTATGCATAGCTGGTCGTCAACCCTGGCATGGAAGCCCAGGCCGCCGCAATCCGGGCAGGCTCCCATGGGCGAGTTGAATGATAAAAGTCTGGGTTCTATCTCCTCAAGGCTCATGTGGCCGTTTGGACAGGCAAGCTTTGAAGAATAAGCATGGGTCTCCAGGACTTTCCCCTCCCGGTCCACAAGATAAACAAAGACACTGCCGTCGGCCTCTTCCAGGGCTGTTTCCAAGGATCCGCTAAGCCTTGATCCTATGCCTTCCCTGACAATAAGCCTGTCGACAATGACATAAATATCGTGTTTTTTATTCTTGTCCAATTCTATGTCCTGGGAAAGGTCCAGAGTCTCCCCATCGACCATGGCCCTGGAATAGCCCTGCCTCTGCAGGTTGGTCAGGGCCTTCTTATGTGTTCCCTTCTTCCCTCTTATCATAGGAGACAGGATTAGGATCCGGCTGCCTTCAGGGAACTTCAGAACCTCGTCACTTATCTGGTCTATTGACATTGACCTTATCTCTTCTCCGCATACCGGACAGAAAGCATGGCCGGCCTTGGCATAAAGCAGGCGCAAATAGTCGTTTATTTCAGTCACGGTTGAAACCGTGGATCTGGGGTTCCTGTTTGTTGTTTTCTGGTCTATTGAAATTGATGGTGACAGGCCCTCGACCATGTCTACATCGGGCTTGTCCATCTGGCCCAGAAACATCCTGGCATAGGAAGAGAGGGACTCGACATAGCGCCTCTGTCCCTCCGCATATATGGTGTCATAGGCCATGGAGGACTTTCCCGATCCCGATAGGCCCGTCATTACTATCATTTTATCCCTGGGCAGGGTCAAATCAACATCTTTAAGGTTGTTGACGCGTGCCCCTTTTATTACTATATTCTCAAGACTCATTTTTCTCGGTCCTCTCATCAATCTTTATTTAAACCATCAATATGGGTCAATCAATCTTATAATCCCGCTTCATATCTCGGATGCTGTCTCTTATGGTGGCAGCCCTCTCGAAGTCCAGCTCCTCGGCCGCCTTCCTCATCTCTATCTCCATATTCAGAATCAATTCTTCTATATCTTTTCTGCTGAAGCTTTCCTTGTCCTCCATGTCCTTCAAGCCCTGAGTTTTATATTTCTCAAGGTCTTCCGCCGCAACTGCTGTGGTCAGGAGGTCATGGACTCCCTTCTCAATGGACCTGGGCTCAATATTGTGCTTGTCATTGTAGGCCTTCTGAATCTTCCTGCGCCTCTCGGTTTCCCTTATTGCCATCTCCATTGACCCGGTCATGGTGTCGGCATAGAGGATTACGCGGCCGTCGACATTTCTTGCCGCCCTTCCTATGGTCTGGACCAGGGATGTTTCTGACCTCAAAAAACCTTCCTTGTCCGCATCCAGGATGGCTATAAAAGATACTTCCGGTATATCAAGGCCCTCACGTAGGAGGTTGATCCCAACCAGGACATCATATTTTCCAAGTCTCAAATCCCTGACAATTTCCATCCTCTCCATGGTTCCTATATCTGAATGCATGTAGGTTACCTTAATGCCGGCTTCTTCAAGATAATCGGTCAAATCTTCCGCCATTTTTTTAGTCAAGGTGGTGACCAAGGTCCTGTTTCCATCTTTAGTGGCCTTGGCTATTTCATTCATTAGGTCATCAATCTGGTTCTTTGTCGGTCTCACCTCAACTATTGGATCCAGGAGGCCGGTTGGCCTTATGACCTGCTCAATCATCTGTGTTGAGTGTTCTTTTTCATAGGGACCCGGTGTTGCCGACATGAAAATAGCTTGGGGAATCAGGCTCTCAAATTCTTCAAAAGTTAGGGGCCTGTTGTCCAGGGCGGACGGAAGGCGGAAGCCATAGTCTATCAGGTTCTGCTTCCTGGCCCGGTCTCCGTTAAACATACCCCTGACCTGGGGCAGGGTTGCGTGTGACTCATCTACAAACAGCAGAAAGTCCTTGGGAAAATAGTCTATAAGGGTGTAAGGCCTTGATCCGGGCTCCCTTCCTGAGGTATGCCTGGAATAGTTTTCTATCCCCGAGCAGTAGCCTATTTCTCTCATCATCTCCAGATCATAGAGGGTCCTCTGCTCCAGCCTCTGGGCCTCAACCAACTTATTTTCTTTGTACAGAACGTCCAATCTCTCCTTGAGCTCCTCCTCGATTGAGATTATGGCTCTTTCCATCTTGTCCTTTGTAGTTGCGAAGTGGGAGGCCGGATAGATCATTACGTAGTTTCTCCCCTGGATTATCTCCCCCGTTAGGTGGTCAAACTCAAGGATTCTGTCAATCTCATCCCCGAAGAACTCCACTCTTATTGCATTCTCCTCTGAAGAAGCAGGTAGAATATCCACCGTGTCTCCCTTTACCCTAAAAGTTCCCCTCTGAAAATTCATATCATTTCTCATGTACTGTATTTCAACAAGCCTGGTCAGGACGCTGTCCCTATCAATGACTTGTCCGGTTCTAAGAGACAGGGTCAGGCTCAGATAATCTTCTGGATCTCCCAAGCCATATATACATGACACCGAGGCAACTACTATGACATCCCTGCGCTCAAATAGCTGGGTGGTTGCCGAGTGCCTGAGTTTATCTATTTCATCGTTTATGGAGGCGTCTTTGGCTATATATGTGTCGGTTGCTGCAACATAGGCTTCCGGCTGGTAATAGTCATAGTAAGAGACGAAAAATTCAACGGCATTTTCCGGAAAAAATTCTTTCAGCTCGGCCGCCAATTGGGAAGCCAGGGTTTTATTGTGGGCAATTACCAGGGTCGGCCTCTTGGCCCTTTCAATAATATTGGCCATGGTAAAGGTCTTTCCTGACCCGGTCACCCCTTGTAGGGTTTGGTAATGATCCCCCATCTCCAGACCCTTTACCAGAGAATCTATAGCTTGTGGCTGGTCACCTGTGGGTTTGAATTTTGAGTGAATCTTAAAATCTTTCAAAGCTGCCCCTCTTATTTCTTTATCTCTTCTTCCAATTCGGATATTGCCCTCTGAAGCTGGTTGTCCTCAGCCATATTTTGAGGTCCTATGCCCTTGGCTCCCTTGTTGAGCTCAATCTTTATGTCAGGTTCAATGCCCTTTTTGTGTATACTCTTGCCGCTCGGTGTCAGATATTCCGCCATTGTCAGCTTAAATCCTCCGTCTTTTCCGCCTTGTCCCAAGGGGTAGAGTTTCTGAACAATGCCCTTTCCAAAAGTTTTTTCTCCTATAAATTTTGCCCTCTTATTGTCTTTCAGGGCCCCGATTAGGATCTCCGAAGCCGAGGCGGATCCGCCGTTTCCGAGTAGGGTAATCGGAAGGCTGTTCGCTTTTTCATCGGACTCGCTGATCTCCTTGTTGCCTTCTTTATCAACTGTCGTGACTATTTTATATTTTCCGAGAAGTTGGTCGGCTATTTTTATACATGAGTCAAGGAGTCCCCCGGGATTGTTCCTTAAATCCAGGACCAGCCCCACGGCACCTTCTTTAGTGAGTTTATCCAGTTCTTTAATAAAATCTTCGTCTGTATTCTCATCAAAGGATGTTATCGATATGTATCCTATCTTATTATCCAGCATCTTGGAGCTGACGGAATCGACGCTTATCATATCCCTGATGAGTTTTATACTTTTGCTTTTGTTCTTGCCGTCTTCAAGGGTCCTTACGGTGAGCTCTACCTCGGTTTTCACCTCGCCTCTCATGGCCGCTACAGCTTCAGAAAGATCGCTGCCCATATAGGTTATGCCGTCAACTGCTATTATCTTGTCACCCGTTTTTATTCCCGCCTTGGAGGCCGGAGTCCCTTCAATCGGTGAAACAACTGTAATGAGATCGTCATCCCCTGCCGTTACCACAAGGCCCACTCCGGCAAACTTTCCGCTGGTATCCTCCATAAGCCTCTTGAATTCCTCCGGGGTATAGTATTCGGAATAGGGATCCTTGAGCCCCGAAAAGAGACCCTTATATATGCCATACTCCAGGTCTTTTTCCTTATAATCAAATATAAAGTTCTTTTTAATGACACTTTCATAATTCCTGATATTTTCAACAATCCTGTCCATATTGGCATTTTCTTCGTCCGACCCTTTTATGGCCCCGGTCCCGTTCATATTTAGTCCTATTAAGAATCCTCCCCCTGCAAAACTCAAAAGCAGTATAAGGAGGGCAAATGATTTTCCTATTTTTTTCATCTCATGCTCCTTGCGATACAAATTTATATCCAATAGCTTACAAATACCCATTATTGGAACTCCTTTATTATACCATGCAGGACAAGTTGATTTTTTTTCGTGCTATAATTTAATTCATGTTCTTTAAGTAGAGAAGGAGGAAAAATGGCTAAACTTTACTTCCGCTATGGACCCATGAATTCCGGAAAATCCACCTTGCTGATGCAGGTGGCCCACAATTATGAAGAAAGAGGAATGGAGGTCCTTGTAATGAAGCCCTCCATTGATGTGAAGGGTGACAATGAGATTGTTTCAAGGCTTGGAGTCAAGCGCAAGGTTGACCGGCTTATCCCTCCTGAGGCCAATGTTTTTGATCTGGTTCACGAGGCAATGCGTGAAAAAAGGCCTTCCTGCATACTTGTGGATGAGGCCCAATTCCTAATTCCTGACCAGGTTGACCAGCTTTTTATGGTCGTCCTGACTGATGATATTCCTGTAATATGCTATGGGCTGAGAACGGATTTTATGGTCCAAGGCTTTCCCGGGTCAAAGAGGCTGCTTGAGCTGGCCCACTCCCTTGAGGAGCTTAAGACCATATGCCGGTGCGGAAGAAAGGCCATATTTAATATGCGAAAGATCAACGGCAAGCCTGTTTTCCACGGTGACCAGGTCGCTATTGACGGTAAGGATGAAGTCGACTATGAGTCGGTTTGTGGAAAGTGCTATCTTGAGGAATGTAAAAAATCCGGAACTGAGATTTTTTGATTTTAAAAGTTTATAGGGTCTGTATCGAACGATTACTCGCTCTGATACAGACCCTTTTTTAAGTACATTATTAGGAGCTCTTTGAAATTGATAATCCTGAAAAGGAAGAATGGTACTTTAGTATTGTTGATATTGTTGGGGCTCTTACTGAAAGCAAGAACCCGAGAAGATATTGGAGCGACTTAGAAAGAAAGATGAGGGATGAGGTCTTCGAGATGGCCCAACATGAGATGGAACGCCGAGAAAAACGAAGATTAACGGTTCTTCTAAGAACTTCTTTTCCGGACGGATCATCTGTGGGTGCTGCGGAGAACCTTATACCAGAAAGGTTTGGCACTCAACCACGAAATACCGCCGCTACATCTGGCAATGTGGCAAAAAGTATGAAGGTGAAGAACCCTGCTCCACTCCCCATTTTACCGAGTATGAAATAATTGATGCTTTTGAAAGAATGGCTAAAGAGCTTGTTGCAAGCAAAAAAGATATCATCACTCTCTGCAGAGAAACGCTAATCAAAGTTCTCAATACCTGTAAAGATAAAGAAAAATCCCGGCAACTTGAGTTTGAGCTGGATCAAGATTATATGGAGCTAGGGCAAGAACTCAGGGTCATCGGAAAGATAGAGCATGGTAAAAATGAATCCTATGACAATGCCCTCGCAGCCTACGAGACTAAGAATCAACTCCTGCAAGAGCTGAAAGCACGAATCGCTGACAAGGATAAACGCTGCTTTGATGCCGTGCAGTTTGCTGATAGGCTTGAAGACATCACGGACATCAAGTTCAGTGAAGAGCTGTGGTGCAGCCTGATTGATCACGTCAGCGTTCCCACAGGTGGTAAAAAATCACTCATTTTCCATCTGCGAAACGGTGGTGCGATAGATATCGTGTTGGATCAATAATAAAGCTTCATACCCCTCGCTTTTTTCTCCCCTAATGATCAGGGGATTTTTTTCTATTTACAATCTTCGTAAATAGAAAATACATAACAGAAAAGATTACAACACCCGTCAATAAGAAGTACCCAAAAACCTTCAAGTAATCCAACGGATTGTTTAACTCAAACCACCCGCTAACGAGTAGACATGGTAATACAGTTATCAGCATGATTAGAAAATGAACGACTGTCTGCTTTCTTATCGACCACTTGTCATTTTCATATATGACAGATGCCGCAGCCACAACGGTGATAATCAATCCGACTATGAAAGTACTTCTCACTTGAAAGGCATCAATGCCCTGATAATTCATGATTATTGATAAAGTCGTCATGATGACGAAGGGAATAATCCCCCGTATGAACGATTTCTTTAGCAACATATGTTTAAAATCTATTCCTCCAAATGGCATATTGAAATAATCGTAAAAGAACGATTGTTCCACAAACTATTTTACCTAGAATAATAATATTATACTAGACTTCGACACCAGCTACGAGTTATTCATACCTGCCACGAGAAAGTGAACCATACCACGCAAAACTCATACCAGATACACGAAACTTTTTATTTTGAGTGGACCGTCTACACGAAAGCCATACTAGCGACACGAAAGTAAACAAGCGATATGAAAATCGAAGTTTCGTGTAGCTGGTTTCACAAGCAAATAAAAGGGTGCAATAAACAGGGCAACTATCGAGAACTTAGGCAATTTTGCACCCTTTCGTTTATTTGGCGATTTTCTAAAAGCCTTGCTATATCAGCCTTTCAGGCATAAAAAAAGGGCTCTAAAATAAATGGTGTTGGTTGCGGTTGATCAGAAAAATGATCAGCGGTACACCAACACCATTTGACAAAAAGCCATTTAATCATGCGAAATGTCCACCAAGGCCATTTGACAAAGAGCCTAAACAATTTGACATTAAAGTACCTTGGCAACTCCCTTGTAAACAATGCCTGTGGTGGAGTCTACTGTAATGGTTGCCCCGTCTTTTATTACCTTGCTGGCCCTCATGGTGTCGACTACTGTCGGGATATTGTACTGCATACCGAATATGGCCGCCAGGCTGGTGAGTCCGCCTTCTTCTACTATGATAGCACCGGCATTCTGCATGTATGGAAGCAGGTCGGGGCTGGCAAATTTAGCAACCAATATGTCCCCGTCTTCAAAGCGTCCTTCAAGCTCTTTTGCTGTTGACCCCAGAACCGCCTTGCCGACAACAGTCCTCCCAACCAGGCCCTGTCCGGTGACCAATATATCCCCAACTGTATGGACTTTGATCATGTTTGTCGCTGAGCCATAACCGGATGGAATACCGGCCGTAAGGACAATCTGATCCCCCTCATGGACCAACTTGCTTTTAAGGGAGGCAAGAATTGAGCTTTCAACCAGCTGGTCTGTCTCCGTGAAAACCTCAGCTTTCATGGGCGTAACGCCCCATACAATTGAAAGCTGATTATAGACTATTTCTTCGGGTGTGACCGCTATAATTGGGACATAGGGCCTGTATTTTGATATCTGCCTGGCTGTAAATCCCGATGTTGTGGCAGCAACGATAGCATCAGCCTTGATCTGGCTGGCTATTTGGCAGGTAGACCTTGAAATTGAAGAAGACACGTCCACAGTTGCCCAGCGTTCCTTCATTATTACTCCCCTCTTAAAATCCGGAGAGGCCTCTGTCGTCTCAGCTATGTCACTCATTGTCAAGACAGCTTCCCTTGGATACCTTCCTGCAGCTGTTTCCCCTGAAAGCATGATGGCATCTGACCCGTCAAGAATTGCATTGGCAACATCGTTAACTTCAGCCCTTGTGGGCCTGGGATTCCTTTGCATGGAGTCCAACATTTGAGTGGCCGTGATAACAGGCTTACCGGCCATATTTGCTTTTCTTATTATTTGTTTTTGTACCAGCGGGACCTCCTGGGTCGGGATTTCCACACCCAAGTCTCCTCTTGCAACCATGATTCCGTCAGCAGCATCAAGGATTTCATCAATGTTCTGAACCCCCTGGTGGTTTTCAATCTTAGCAAATATCTGGACCTTTGACCCACCATTTTCCTCAATGACGTGGCGGATCTCGAGAAGATCGGCTGCAGACCTTACAAATGAGGCAAAAACCATATCGACCCCGGCCTCAATGCCGAACATTATGTCAGCCCTATCCTGTTCGGTTATAGCCGGAAGCTTTATTATGGTTCCCGGAACATTAACCCCTTTGCGGTCTGATATACGGCCGTAATTTAAAGCCCGACAATAAATTTCCGTATTATCTTTTACCTGTTCAACTTCCAGTTCCACCAGGCCGTCATCAACCAATATTTTAGTTCCAATGGAAACATCCGCCGCAAGCCCCTCATAGGAAACATGGACCCTTTCTGAGTTTCCCTCGCAAGGCAGGGTCGTCAAAATTATCTTATCCCCCTGCTTGAGGTCAACCGGCTGATGGTCAACAAAGGTGCCTAGGCGAATCTCGGGCCCCTTTGTATCCATGGCTATGGCCACCGGAATATCCAGTTCTTCTCTTATTTTTCTTATATTTTTTATTTTTGCCGCATGCTCGGCGTGGCTGCCGTGTGAAAAATTCAGCCTGGCAACGTTCATGCCTGCATTGATGAGCTCTCTAAGCATTTTTTGATCTTCTGAGGCGGGGCCAATAGTACAAACTATTTTAGTCCTTTTCATATCTCCTCCTTTTTAGGAAGCTTACATTGACAGAATTCCTGCCAATTCATAAATATCTTCATTGAATTCGCCCTTTGCATTGACTGCCTCTTCAATCGGCATTTTAAAATACTCAAGTCCCCTATTCCCAATTGAAATGGATGACTCTCCCATTGCCAGAGCTTCAACTGCCATGCTGCCCATTATGCAGCCCATCTTAGCATCTGTAAATGACGGTGGACCGCCCCTTTGGACGTGACCAAGTATTGTTATCCTGGTATCAACCCCGGTTTCTTTCTGGATTTCCTGGGCCAGGCTGTAAGGATCTCCCACACCTTCTGCTTCAACAATTATATGGTGGCGCTTGCCCCTTAAAATTCCTCTTTTTATGCGGTCTATGATTTCCCGAGCGTCATATCCGTGTTCAGGCACAACTATAGATTCCGCTCCCCCTGCCAAGCCGGCGAAGAGGGCCAAGTCTCCACAGTGCCTGCCCATAACCTGGACTATGTTGGCCCTGGCGTGGGATGCCGAGGTGTCCCTCAATCTGCCTATGGATTCAATTACTGTTTCACAGGCCGTATGGAATCCAATGGTATAGTCCGTATAGCCCATGTCGTTATCGATTGTGCAGGGTATGCAGACGGTCTTGATTCCCAGCTTATCCAGCTCATAGGCACCCATCATGGACCCGTCTCCCCCCATGACAACCAAGCCGTCAATGCCGAAACGATTAAGGATTGTTAATGCTCTATTGCGACCCTCCGGCTTTTTAAACTCCTCAGATCTTGCCGATCCCAGTATCGTTCCCCCCTTTTGGATAATGTCCGCAACGCTTGAAACATTCATCTCGTATATGTCGCCGTTCATGAGCCCGTCATAGCCGAAACGGATCCCCTTGACCCTTAATCCTTTGCTAAAAGCCGTCCTGGCAACCGCTCTTATACAGGCGTTCATGCCGGGAGCATCTCCGCCCGATGTCAGCATAGCTATTGTCTTCATCATACCTCCTTATTGCAAAATCACGTTATCGGAGCCCAGAATTTCCTTCATCTTTCCAATGAGTGAAGCCCTTGGGTTGACCCGGAAATCCCTGTCCATTTTAAATGCCTTTTGCTTATCCTCAAAAAATATATATACGGGAATTTCTCCCCTTTCACTTCTCAATATTTCCTTTATTGTATTATAACTTGATCTGTCTTGAGAATTCATCCTCAAAAAAAGCCTCTTGGCCGGGAGTTCTTCCGGGCCCATAACGCTGTCAACTATGATCTGAATTTTGTTGTTTTGGTCCTGGAGCCTTCCCTCAAAAAGCAGGGGCTTGTCAACTTCCAAGAGCTGCTTATATTCATTGAATACTCTTGGGAAAACAACACCCTCCATCATACCAAAAGTGTCCTCAAATTGTACAAAACACATCTTATCCTGTTTTTTAGTCAAGAGGTCTCTTCTGCCCCTCAACAGTCCTGCCATTCTGACCTTCTTCCCGTCCAATTGGCCGGGATTGTCCTCATTCAAAAGCATATCCATTGAAAAGTTCACATATGGAGAAAAAATATCCTCGTATGGAGAAAATGGATGGTCGGTCAGGTAAACCCCGAGAAACTCCTTTTCGTAAGCAAGTAATTGGGGCTTTCTGTACTCAGCTATCTGGTCCTTGATTGTATCAGCGAATTCAAAATTTTCAAACATATTTACCTGGCCGGAAATGTTGACCCGCTTATTTTTTTGAACCGACTCTATTTCAGCCTCCATGTCAAACATGAGCTGGCTTCTGTGGATTTTGAAATCATCCATAGCCCCTGCTTTAATCAGGCCCTCTATAGATTTTTTGTTTATGGCCCCGCTGTCAATTTCCACCAATCTTTTCAAATAGTCGTTCAGGTCCTTGAAGTCCCCTCCCGATTCCCTGGCCTTGACCGTGGCTTCTACTGTGGCGGTCCCGACCCCCTTAATCGCCATCAGTCCGAACCTTATGGAATCCCCCTCAACGGTGAATTTTCCCAGGCTCCTGTTAATATTGGGTCTAAGTATTTTAGTTCCCATGTTCTCAGCATCCCTGAGATATATGGCAACCTTGTCGCTGTTGCCGGTGATTGAGGTTAAAAGAGCTGCAAAATATTCTTTAGGGTGGTAAAACTTCAGATAGGCGGTTTGCATGGCTACATAGGCATAGGCAACCGAATGTGACTTGTTAAAAGCGTATTTGGCAAACTCTATCATCTGATTATATATTATGTTGGCTGCTTGGCTATCAATGCCGTTTCTTACACAGCCCTTAATAAGAATTTTGCCGGTATCATCGTCTTTGCCATATACAAATATATTTCTATTGTCCTCCATGACCGACATCTTTTTCTTTGACATGGCCCTTCTTAAATTATCGGCCCCGCCCAAGGAGTAGCCGGCAAGCTGCTGAACAATCTGCATGACTTGTTCCTGGTAAACTATGACCCCGTAGGTATCCTTTAATATGGGTTCAAGCTTGGGGTGGGTATATCTTACCTGGCCCGGATCATGCCTGGCCTTTACATATGTAGGGATCTGCTCCATTGGGCCCGGTCTGAAGAGGGCATTGGCCGCAACAAGGTCTTCAAAGCGGTCAGGCTTCAGTTCCTTTAAAAAAGCCCTCATGCCGTTTGACTCAAACTGGAAAACCCCAATGGTCTCTGCCCTGCTGAAGTGGTCCAGGATCATCTTGTCCTGTAGATTAATGTTGTCAATATCTATGTCTTCCCCGGCCTTGTCCTTGACCATTTCTATGGCATCTTGGATAACGGTCAGGTTCCTCAATCCCAGGAAATCCATCTTCAACAGGCCCAACTCCTCGAGCTGGGTCATATTGTATTGGGTTGTTACCTGGTCCTTGGATTTTGACAGGGGGACAAGATTGTAGACCGGTTCCGAGGCAATAAGGACTCCGGCGGCATGGGTTGAGGTATGTCTTGGCATCCCCTCCACTTCCCTGGCCAGGTCAATCAGCCTTGTGTTTTCCGGGCTCTCTTTATATATATTTTTGAAGTCCGCGTCCTCGTCAAGGGCCCGATCCAGGGTCATTTTCAGAGCATCCGGAACTGCCTTGGCAATCCGGTCCACTTTTGAAAGTGGTATATCCAAAACCCTTCCCACGTCCCTGATGGCGTTTTTTGCCGCCATGGTTCCGAAGGTCACAATCTGGGCGACCCTGTCTTCCCCATATTTCTTTTTGACGTATTCTATAACCTCATCCCGTCTTTCATAGCCGAAATCTATGTCAATATCCGGCATGGAGACCCTCTCCGGATTGAGGAATCTCTCAAAAAGGAGATTGTATTTTAAGGGCTCTATATCGGTTATGGAGAGGGCATAGGAAACTATGGATCCTGCAGCCGACCCTCTTCCGGGTCCAACCGGGATCCCTTGGGACTTGGCATAATTGACGAAATCCTGGACTATTAGGAAATAGTCAACATAGCCCAGCTTTGAAATCATGTCAACTTCATAGGAGGCTCTGGTCCTGACTGTTTCAGCCTCTTCGGGTTTGTTCCTGAAGAAGTCACCGTATCTTCGTTCTACCCCCTCTTCAACAAGCCTCTTGAAATATTGGACATTTGTTTCCCCGCTTGGAATATCAAAATGAGGTAGGTGGAGTTTGTGAAACTCTATTTCAAGATTGCAGCGGTCGGCAACCTTCCTTGTATTTTCAATGGCCCCGTCATAGGCTGAGAAGAGGGCCTGCATTTCCTCTTGACTTTTCATATAGTAGTCGTCTGAGGAAAAGCGCATCCGGTTCTCATCTTTCAGGGTTTTGCCTGTCTGAATGCATAGCAAAACATCGTGAGCCTTGGCATCCTCCCTGCGCAAATAGTGGCAGTCATTGGTTGCAATTAGGCCGACCCCCAAATCCTTATGGACTTTAAGAAAGGCCCCGGCCACCTTCTTCTCATCCAGTATGCCATGGTCCTGGATTTCCAGAAAAAAGGAGTCCTTACCGAATATGGAAACATACTCTTTAACGGTTTCCAAAAGAACTTCATAGTCCGAATCCAGGGCCCTCCTGGCGCACTCTCCGGCAAGGCAGGCTGAAAGGGCAATGATGCCTTCACTGTATTTCTTCAAAATTTTCTTATCGACGTGGGCCTTGCCGTGGTGGTAGCCGAAAATATATCCTGAGGAGACTATCTTCATCAAGTTATGGTAGCCCACTTCGTTCTCCGCCAAAAGGATCAGATGGTAGCGAATCCTGCTTGAAAAGTCCTCCTGTTTATCGGCCAGGTAAATTTCACAGCCGATTATGGGCTTTATGCCTCTTGCCTTGGCCTCTTTGTAGAACTCTATGGCCCCGAACATGTTTCCATGGTCGGTTATAGCCACGGCATCCATGCCCTCTTCAAGGCAGAGGTCCAACATCTTGTCGATCTTACAAAAGCCGTCAAGCAAGCTGTAAGGACTGTGATTATGCAGATGGATAAAGTTGCTCAAAAAATCACCCCGTATCCTTTTTCTCAAGTTCTTTTCTTCATGGTGTGTTTACAATGGGGACAGCGAACCACAATTTTACCCTTGTTCTTGGGAACCCGAAGCTCTTTCCCGCACTGTTCGCAGGCAAAATACCTATATCCCTTTTCCCCGAAAATTCTTCTCTTCCATTTTTTGAAGAAATTTCTTATTGCTGAAGTGGTCCTCAGGAATTTGGCGTTCTCTCTGGATCTCCTGTCAATGTCTTTTGACAGAGTCCTGTAAAGAGAATAGCCTGCCAGGGCCATTCCCAATATGGGCATAACCCCCCTGCTTTTGGTGAAGAGGTTTATTAAAACGGCAATCACGGCGCATATAGATAAAAATTGGCCATATTGGTCGGCCCCGTATCTACCGTTCATCCATTGTGCAATTCTATTTTTCAAAATTTCTCCTTTAACAAATAATTTCTAATATTATCATTTGCCCAGTTCAGGCAAAATCTTTGAAATGTCCCCGTGTAATACATAGTCCGCCCTGCTGTCGGCAGCCGTCTCTTCCATATTTATAAGTATGAGTTCGTTGCCGCTATAGTAGTTTAAAAGTCCTGCTGCCGGATAAACCACCAGGGATGAGCCCCCGACTATTAGGGTTTTACAAGCCCTTATGGCTTCTATAGCTTTGGTAAAAGTTCTTTCCGGAAGCATCTCCCCATAAAGGGTGACCGCAGCTCTCATGTTATGGCCGCATTTAGGACAGGGGAACCTGCCCTTTCCCTTCATGAAAACTTCCGTTTCCACAGTGGTACCGCAATGAGGACAATATATATCATGCATATTGCCATGGACTTCATAAACATTGTGGCTTCCCGCTCTCTGGTGAAGGCCGTCTATATTTTGTGTAACCACGGCTCTGAGCTTGCCCTCTTCTTCCCATTTGGCCAGCTGGATATGGGCCCCTGAAGGCTTAACCTGATAGGATCTCCAACACTCCCTGGTAAAATCGGCAAATCCATCCGGATCGTTGACGCAGAATTCATGGCTGAAATAGTATTCGGGTGGATAGGGGCGGTTGCTTTTCATGTTGTAAAGGCCATTGGGCGACCTGAAATCCGGTATTCCCGATGCTGTTGAGACCCCGGCACCGCCGAAAAATACAATATTGTCACTATTGGCTATGACATCTTTTACCTGATTGAAATCCGAATCTTTTCTCATGGCCTTATCCCTCCCTTTCTCCCTTCTTATTATTCTTCTCCAACTATTTTGATCCCGCTTGAGGCGCCTAGCCTGTTGTCACCGGCCTCAATCATTTCCATGGCTTCTTCTTTGGTGTGGATACCGCCTGAGGCCTTGACCCCGGCCCTGTCTTTTACAGTTTCTCTCATAAGTCTTACATCGGCTGCCTTGGCACCTGCCTTTGAAAATCCGGTTGAGGTTTTGACAAAGTCGGCCCCGGCCTTGACGGCCAGCTCACATGCCCTGATCTTTTCCTGATCAGTCAATAGACAGGTTTCAATAATAACTTTAAGTACCCTGCTTGGACCGCAAGCTTCCTTTAAAAGCTTTATCTCTTCTTCCACGGTCTTGTCATCTCCATCCTTAAGCCTACCAATGTTTATGACCATGTCTATCTCGTCAGCCCCGTCTTTAAGAGCCTCCAGGCATTCCGCAAGCTTGGCCCGACTCGACATTGCTCCCAAAGGAAATCCTACTACCGTGCAGGTTTTAATCCCGCTGTCTTTCAATTCACTGTGAACAAGGCTTGTCCATGTTGAATTTGTGCAAACCGAGCAAAAAGAGTATTCCTTGGCTTCCCGACATACTCTTATAATATCTTCTTTGCCTGCCTCGGGAGCCAATATTGTATGGTCAATGTATGAATTGAGGTCAATTCCTTTTGTCATGGTATTATCCTTTTGGTTTCCGGCCCCATGGGCCTTAAAAGAAAACAGGGCGGTCTATCCACCCTGTTCTTGTATTATTAATAACCGGGTTTCCCCAAAAGCTTGTACATATTTGATTTGTAGAACTCAACGCCGGGCTGGTCGAAGGGATTGACTCCCAGCATATAGCCCGAGACACCGACTGCAAGCTCATAGAAATATATAAGCCTACCCAACTCCTCGGGGTCCAGTTTGTCCATGGTTATTACTATATTAGGGACCTGACCGTCCACATGGGCCGACAGGGTTCCTTTCATAGCGTTATAGTTGACTTCGTGTAGGCCCTTGCCTGCCAAATAATTGAGATTGTCCGCATTTTCCTCATCAAAAGGTATTTCAACATCATTTGCGCTTTCTTTAACCCATAGAACCGTTTCAAAGTGATTCTTGGGCCCCTGCTGGATCCACTGTCCCAGGGAATGTAGGTCTGTGGTATTCTTTACGGAAGCCGGGAAAAGTCCCTTTTCATCCTTGCCTTCACTCTCTCCGTAGAGCTGCTTCCACCACTCCTGGAAATATGAAAGCTTGGGCTCATAGGTCACCATGATCTCCAAGGCATTGCCGTCATCGTAAAGAGCTTTCCTGATGGCTGCATATTGGAGGGCCGGGTTCTTGTCAAAGTCCTTTTGCAAGTATTCCTCTCTGGCCTCGGCCGCCCCCTTCATGAGGGAGTCTATGTCTACCCCGGATACGGCTATTGGAAGTAGTCCGACGGCAGTAAGGACTGTAAAGCGTCCGCCTATGTCATCGGGAACCACAAACTCCTCGTAACCTTCACGGTCAGCCAAGTTTTTCAGGGCTCCTCTTGCCTTGTCGGTAGTAACATAAATTCTTGACTTGGCCTCTTCCTTTCCCAGCTTTTCTTCAAGCAGGTTCTTAAAAATTCTGAAAGCTATTGCCGGTTCGGTGGTCGTTCCGGACTTGGAAATTACGTTTATTGAAAACTTTTTATCCTGCAAATATTCTATTAGTTCGCAGCTCTCAAGAGCCGAAAGTTGATTTCCGGCAAAAATTATCTCCGGTTTTTGTTTTTTGTATGAGTTGCTGAAGGCTTCAATAACTGCCCTGGCCCCAAGATAGGATCCGCCGATTCCTATTACCAGGAGAACTTCCGAATCTTCCCTTATTTTCTTTGCCGCCTTCTTAATCCTTGCATACTCCTCCCGGTCATAGTTGACAGGCAGGTCTATCCAACCCAAAAAATCATTTCCGGGTCCGCTCTTGGAAAGTAAGGTATCAAAGGCTTGTAGGGCCTTGTCTTTTTGACTGTCCAATTCGTTTACATGGGGTGTATACTGCAGATCAAGCTTCATATGTCCTCCTTATAAAATACTTTTACGATTTTCCTTAAAATCTTCTATTTACAATCCACCATAAGAAGCGCAATGTCATCTTGCTGGGGACCGAATCTGAACTCTTCCATGTCTTGGGCCATCAGGTCCAGGAGTCCTTGGGAGTTTTCCTTCATTCTCCTGATTATGGCTTCCTTGCCGAAAGACCGTCCGGCCTTATTTCTAGCCTCAACGGCTCCATCTGTGTAAAACAAGATCTTGTCGCCCTTGCTGTATTCAAATTTATGTTCAACATATTCATAATCCTTGAAAATCGGGGAAATGACCTTGCCCTTGGCCTGCAATTCAAAAACCCCCTTTTTACCCGAGACTATTGGCAGACTGTTATGACCGGCATTTGCGTAGGTCATCAGTGACTCGGAGCTGTCAAAAAGAGCATAAAAAATTGTGAAGTATTGCCTGTCCCCTGTTGATATTTCGCTGAATTTATCCATAAGGGATCTTAAAACCTTGGCGGGTTGACTTATATTTTCATCTCTTAAAATAGACCGCATGGTCTGCCTTACAAACATAGTTAGAATTGATGCCGATATGCCGTGACCCACTACATCTGAAATATATAGGGCCAACTTACCTCCGCCCATGGGTACCAGGTCAAAAAAATCACCCGACAATCTTTCAGAAGGCATATACCTATATTCAAATCCCAACTTCCCGTATTCCTTTAATAGAGGGAGCATGTCCTTCTGGATGGATTGGGCGAATTCCATATCCTCCAGCATCTTCTTATTATCCCCGTATATCTCGTAGGTCATTCGGCTTTTAAGGCTGATATCCCTGAAAACCTGGATAAGGGCTTGTTTTGAATTGTTATATCTTATTGGTGAACTTATGACTGAAAATACCATATCCGCTATGCAAAATTCCGTTTCGCTTGAAGCACCTTCCATAAAGCTGTCCCGGGCCTGGTCTATGGGAAAGATCTCCGGTGAGCATATGGCTAAGTCCTGCTCAAACTTAAGCATAGCTTTATTTTTAAAGAGGACCCTTCCATCTGAATCTATGATTCTCACCATATCTTCCATGGAATCAAAAATATCGGAAGGCCTGTCAAAGCCTAAAAAATTTTCAGTTTTTTTCAATTCCGTTTGCATGGCTTCCTCCTGAATCAACACCCTAATTTTACCATATATTTATTGCCTGTTTTTTAAAGAAAAGCGGAGGGATTGGGCCCGTAAAATTGGTAATATGTTGTTTCCAGCCCTCCATTAAAGAGCTTTCTCCTTTTGTCGGCCTTTCTCATCATGTAAGTTTCCAGGTTCTTAGTCGGACTGATAACATAGGTCGACCAGGTTCTGAGCCTTGAAAAATGTTGGGCAAAATCTTTCAATAGGTTCTCAGACCCATCAATCTCCCCAAGCCTCTTTCCATATGGGGGATTGGTTATGATGACCCCGAAATTTTCCTTTAAATTGCACTCCCTCATGTCTTTGGGGACAAATGTTATATCCTCGGCAACTCCGGCTTCATGGGCATTGGCCACCGCTATTTTAATTACAGCAGGGTCAATGTCGAAGCCCATTATCTCCAGCTTTCCCTTCAAGTCTATCCTCTCCAGCCTCTCCCTGCGGATTTTCTTGAATTCCTTGAGATCTGTCTGAGGCCAGGCCAAAAAAGTGAAATCCCTGTCTAGGCCGGGATCAATATTTCTGGCCTTCCTGGCAGCTTCTATCAGTATGGTGCCTGAGCCGCAAAAGGGGTCAAGAAGTGGCCGGTCTTTATTCCAAAATGAAAGGTCTATCAGGCCCGAAGCCAGGGTTTCTTTTATCGGGGCTCCACCCTTATTTTCCCTGTATCCACGCTTAAAAAGGCCATGGCCGCTTGTATCAAGAAGAAGCTGACAATGGTCATTTCTCAGCCTGAGCCTTATGGGGTATCCCGGTCCATCTTCCTGAAGATAGCTGACTTTGAACTTGTCCCTTAGTCTGTCGACAATGGCCTTCTTTGCGACCGATTGGAGGTCCCTGACGGACTTGAGCTTTGATGACACTGTCCCCGCTTTTACCGGAAAGGCCCCATTTTTCCCAATTATATTTTCCCACTCTACAGCTTTTACACCTTGGTATATATCCTCATACTCATGAGCTTCAAATGATGCCAGCTCAAGTTCCACCCTGTCAGCTGCCCTTAGGGCGAGGTTGGCAAGGGCCACATCGTTCATATCACCATTAAAAACCAGATGGCCCTGGTCGGTCTTTATTTCCGTGAAGCCAAGCTCCTGCAATTCCCGCCTGACTGTTGATTCCAAGCCGAATGCGGCACTTGCATGAATTTTTCCTGAAAACATATATACTCCTTAGCTTTAATAAATAAGCTCTTCCGCCTTAAATCAGCTTTGTGTCTAGGCGTCTATAATATATAATTACACTAACATAAGCCATAAAAAAAGGGGATGCGAATGAAAGATTTTTTAAAAAAATTTTTAGATAAAAGTGAAGTCAGGTTTATTATAGTAGGCCTTATCAATACCCTTGTGGGTACGGCAATAATGTTTCTTGCTTACAATGCTTTTCATCTGTCCTACTGGCTTTCAAGCTCACTCAACTATATTTTAGCCAGCATCCTGAGCTACTTTCTCAATAAATATTTCACATTCAAATCACAGGAGAAATCCTTTATCGAGGTTTTGAGGTTTGCCCTCAACATTGCCATATGCTACCTTCTTGCCTATGGAGCCGCCCAGCCCCTTGTCAGGCATCTCATGGCCGGCTTTTCCAAGTCCGTCATTGACAATGTCTCCATGATGGTGGGCATGGTCCTATTCGTCATATTGAATTATATTGGCCAGAGGTTTTTCGTTTTCAAAGGCCCTGATGGGGCTAATTAATTCATATCAAAATATATAAAAGTAAAGGCCCGCCCAACTTCGGGCGAGCCTCTTCTATTATTATCGAAAGTCTGTTGAACAGGCTTTTAATCAGCTTGCGCTCTTTTCTTCTTTTATCTTCTTGATTTCCTCGGTAAGCTTTGGAACTACCTTGAAGAGATCTCCCACAATACCCACATCGGCTACGTTGAAGATAGGAGCGTTTGGATCCTTGTTGATGGCTATAATATAGTCGGATTCTTCCATACCTGCCAGATGCTGGATAGCCCCTGAAATACCGCAAGCTATATAGAGTCCCGGTCTTACAGTTTTACCGGTCTGGCCAACCTGAACATCCTTGGGCTGCCAACCTGAGTCTACTGCAGCACGTGAAGCTGATACTTCTCCACCCAAGGCATCAGCCAAGTCTTTAAGAATCTGGAAGTTTTCAGAACCTGCTACTCCACGTCCGCCTGAAACCAAGACCTTGGCCTGCTGAATATCAACCTTGTTCTTAATTTCATGAACAACATCTTCTATTTCCACATAGCACTTATTTTTCTCAAGCTTATAATCGAGCTCAATTATCTGGCCCTTGCGACCCTCTTCACGGATCTTTCTGACCATAACTCCCGGACGAACTGTTGCCATCTGGGGTCTGAACTCATCACAAAGAATTGTTGCCATGAGGTTGCCGCCAAAGGCAGGACGGGTCATGCGGAAATCTCTTGTTTCCGGATCTATTTCAAGCTTGGTTGTATCGGCAGTAAGTCCTGTATGGACACGGCCTGCCAGTCTCGGACCCAGGTCACGGCCAATTGCGGTTGCTCCGATCATCATGATTTCCGGCTTATATTCTTCTACAATATAGGCCAAAGCTTGTGTATATGGCTCGGTCATATAGTATTTTAAGGCCGGATCGTCCAATAAGATGACCCTGTCCGCACCAAACTCAATAAGTTCCTGAGCAAGGCCCTTAATATTCTCGCCCAAAAGTACAGCTGTTACTTCTTCATTCAATTCTTCCGCCAAGTCACAGGCCTTTCCTATCAGTTCCAAGGAAACCGGAGTGAGCTTCCCCTCAACCTGCTCAGCAAAAGTAAATACTCCTTTATAATCTTTTAAATCCATAGGTCTCCCCCTTATATCAGGTACTTATCTTGCAGGCGGTCTAAAATAAACTGGACTGACTCATCAGTGTCTTTTTCAATCTTCATTCCAGGCTCTTTAACTGCCTTGGGGAATGATTTGGCTACCCTGGTCGGTGAGCCCTTAAGACCTATATTTGAATCTTCTACAGGAACGTCTGCTCTCTGGAGCCACTTTATCTCGCGTTCGTCAAATGCTTCGAAAATTCCGCCCGGTGTCATATAACGCGGCTTCACTTCTTCAGAAAGTGCTGTGATCAGGCAAGGCATCTTTGCTCTTACTATATGATGGCCGTCGTCATAAATACGTTTTGCAACTATTTCATCACCTTCAACCTTTAATTCGGCTGTATAGGAGATATTGGCAATCCCAAGATGCTCAGCCATTTCGGGTCCAACCTGGGCCGTATCACCGTCGATAGCCTGGCGTCCGCAAATAACCAGATCATAGTCCAAGGTCTGGATTGCAGCTGCTATTGTTGAAGAAGTTGCCCATGTATCTGCGCCACCGAAGGCCCTGTCGGTTATAAGGTAGGCATCATCAGCCCCCATGGCCATGGCTTCATGGAGTACATCTTCTGCCTGTGGCGGTCCCATTGATAAGACCGTGATTTCTACATCTTTATTTTCATCTTTAATTCTAAGAGCGAACTCTAAAGCTGCCTTATCATCCGGATTCATGATTGAAGGAACACCCTCACGAATCAATGTTCCTTTAACAGGATCAATTCTTACCTCATTTGTGTCCGGTACCTGTTTTATACAAACAATAATTTTCATCCTTGCCCCCTTACTTAATGACGCTTCCGGCAATTACCATCTCCATAACCTCTGAGGTACCCTCATAGATTTCGGTGATCTTGGCATCGCGGAAGAAACGCTCAACTTCATAGTCGGTCATATATCCATATCCGCCCATGAGCTGTATGCATTCAGTTGTAACGGACATTGCTGTTCTGGCTGCGAAAAGCTTGGCCATTGCCGCTTCTGTTGAAAATCTCTTCTGAGTATCGTGGGCTATAGCAGCTTTATATACTAAATTACGAGCAGCTTCAATCTGTGTTGCCATATCTGCTACCTTGAACTGAGTGTTTTGGAATTTTGACAGGGCACGTCCGAACTGTTTACGTTCCTGAATATACTCTACGCAGCGGTCCAAGGCTCCTTCAGCAATGCCAAGAGCCTGAGATGCTATTCCTATACGGCCGCTGTCAAGTGTCTGCATGGCGGCCTGGAAGCCCTTGTTTTCGCGTCCAAGCATATTCTCTTTCGGAATTCTGCAATCTGTGAAAATCAGCTCGCGGGTTGATGAAGCATGGATTCCAAGCTTCTTCTCTGCAGGGCCGAAATCGAATCCCGGTGTTCCTTTTTCAACAATAAACGCTGTCAGGCCTCTTTGACCCAAGCTTATATCTGTCATGGCAATAACACAGTAAATGTCTGCCGGACCTGCGTTGGTAATAAAGATCTTGCTGCCGTTGAGAACATATTCATCCCCGTCCAACATTGCTGTGGTCTTTACTCCACCTGCATCTGTTCCTGCTCCCGGTTCTGTCAATGCGAAAGCTCCAAGCTTTTCTCCGCTTGCCAAGGGGCGCAAGTATTTTTCTTTTTGTTCCGGTGTTCCGAATTGGTTTATCATTCCTGCACCAAGTGAAGTGTGGGCTGAAACTATAACTGATGTTGATCCGCAGTGTTTAGCCAATTCTTCAACGCAAAGCGCATATGTAAGATAGTCACAACCCTGTCCGCCATATTCTTTTGCAAAAGGAATCCCCAAGAAACCGTACTTCTGCATTTTCTTTACTGTTTCTTCCGGGAATTCATGGCTTTCGTCAATGTCCTGTGCGATAGGCTTTACTTCATTTTCAGCAAAATCCTGAAAAAGCTGTCGAGCCATCTCATGTTTCTTATCTAAAACAAAATCCATAAGCTACTCCTATTTTTAATCATCCTGATCCTAAAGATACTTAATTTACCGCTATGAAATCATATTTTAAACGGGGGCCTGGAAGCAGGCCCCCATGACCTCAAAATCTATTACTTGCTGTAGTCGTAGAAACCGATTCCGGTCTTCCTTCCCAGTCTTCCGCCACGGACCATCTTCTTCAGAAGTGGAGCCGGACGATACTTGGGATCGCCAAACTCGTTGTACAGAACTTCCATAATGGCAAGAACAACATCAAGCCCTACAAGATCACCCAGTTCCAGGGGGCCCATCGGGTGGTTGCAGCCAAGTTTCATGGCTGTGTCAATATCTTCAGCACTTGCCAAGCCGTCTGCAAAGATGCAAATTCCTTCGTTTATATAAGGAATTAATATTCTGTTGACTACAAATCCCGGTCCCTCTTTAACCAAAACCGGAGTCTTGCCGATCTCTTCAGAAAGTTTCATTATCTTATCAATAGTGTCCTGTGGAGTGTTAAGTCCCGGAATTACCTCAACAAGCTTCATAACCGGAGCCGGATTGAAGAAGTGCATACCTATAAGAGGTCTGCTCAGGCCCTGGCCGATCTCGGTAACTGACAATGAAGATGTGTTTGTTGCAAAAATGGTTTCTTTCTTGCAGGCCTCATCAAGCTTCTTGAAGGTTTCCTTTTTTATTGCCATGTTTTCTATGGCAGCTTCAATGATCAGGTCACAATCCGTCAAGCTGTCGTTAAGGCATGGAGTTATGCGGTCAAGGATAGCATCAGCATCAGCCTGGTCCATCTTACCCTTAGCAACTCTCCTCTCAAAGCCCTTTTTGATCTTGTTCTTCCCGCCCTCAGAAAATTCCATTTTAATGTCTGAAAGCATTACCTCGTGCCCTTTTTGTGCAAAAGCCTGGCCAATTCCGCTTCCCATTGTGCCGGCACCAACTACACCTATTTTCATGGATACTCCTTTCTTAAATCAGGGCCTATGTTTCCCATAGGCCCTTGATAAAAGCTCTCTTAATATATTGATTACAATCCGGACTAACGGTTTTTAAAGTTCTTTTCTTTTCTCTTTTCGAGGAAAGCCGACATTCCTTCTTTTTGATCCTCAGTTTCAAAGCAGGCTGAGAAATATCTGGCTTCAATCTCCGCCCCTTCAGCCATGGGCTTGTCAAAGCCCTCGTTTACCGCAGCTTTTGTATACTCCACGGCAATCGGTGCATTGGCAGCTATTCTCTTAGCCGTCTTCATGGCTACATCCATCAGTTCTTCCTGGGACACGACCTTGCTCACCAGGCCGATCTCAAGGGCTTCTTCAGCCTTGATGTTTGTAGCTGCTAATAGGATTTCCTTGGCCTTTGACTGGGATCCGATAACCTTTGCCAAGCGCTGGGTTCCTCCGAATCCCGGAGTAATGCCCAGACCGACTTCAGGCTGGCCGAATAAGGCATTGTCTGAACAATAACGTATATCACATGACATTGCCAGTTCATTGCCGCCGCCAAGTGCAAAACCGTTGATTGCTGCGATAACAGGTCTCGGGAAGGTCTCTATTTTGCGGAAAACCCTGTTTCCCTTTTCACAGAAGAGCTTGCCGCCCCTGCCGTCCAGATCTTTCATCTCTGCAATATCAGCACCGGCCACGAAGGACTTGTCGCCGCTTCCTGTAATGATAACAGCTCTGACTTCATCTAAATCAATAGAGTCAAAGCACTCTTCTATTTCACCTAAAAGCTGGGAATTTAAAGCATTCAAAGCCTTCGGTCTGTCAATGGTGACAATTGCCACTGAGTCTTCAACTTTATATTTTATGTTTTCCATAAACCACCTAACTTTATTTTCTAAATAATTAAGCCTTCTCAACCAAAGTTGCACAACCCATGCCGCCGCCAATGCAGAGTGTTGCCAGACCTTTCTTGGCATCCTGGCGCTTGAGCATTTCATGAATCAGGGTTACAAGGATTCTACAGCCTGATGCACCGACCGGATGTCCAAGAGCTATGGCGCCGCCGTTTACGTTAACTTTGTTTATATCGAAGCCCAAGTCCTTAACTACGGCTACTGACTGAGTTGCGAAAGCCTCATTGGCTTCTATCAGGTCAAGATCCTCAACCTTGAAGTCCAACATCTTCATAAGCTTCCTGGTTGCAGCTATCGGTCCTATGCCCATAATGTCAGGCCTTACACCTGCCAAGGTGCCGCCTTGCCATACAACCTGAGCCTTTACTCCCAATTCCTTGGCTTTCTTCTCACTGATGAGAACAACACATGCAGCTCCGTCGTTAATTCCTGATGAGTTTGCTGCTGTTACAATACCGTCTTTAATGAAAGCCGGCCTGAGTTTTGCAAGAGCTTCTGCTGTCTGTCCGTAGCGAACTCCCTCGTCCTGGTCAAATATTTCAACCTGGCCCTTTTTCTTGGGGACCTCTACAGGAACAATTTCATCCTTGAAGCGACCGCTCTTCTGTGCCTCTTCGGCCCTGTTCTGGCTCTGAGCTGCGAACTCGTCCAGTTCTTCGCGTGTTAGATTATATTCTTTTGCAACGTTCTCCGCTGTTACGCCCATGTGATAGTCGCCAAACACATCCCAAAGTGCATCATTGACCATACAGTCAACCAATTCGCCATTATTCATGCGGTATCCGAAACGAGCTTTTTTCAGAGCATATGGGGCCAATGACATGTTCTCGGTTCCGCCGGCAACAACTATGTCAGCCTCTCCGCGTTCAATTAAGCGTGCTCCGGTGTTTACAGCTTCAAGTCCGGATCCGCAAACCACATTCAAAGTAAGAGCAGGTGTTGTGTAAGGAATTCCTGCATTCATTGATGCCTGACGAGCAACGTTCTGACCCTGTCCTGCCTGAATTACGCAGCCCATATAAACCATATCAACTTCTTCAGCAGGTACTCCACTTCTTTTAAGAGCTTCACGGATTACAATTTCACCTAATTTTGCAGCCGGGACTGTGCTCAGTCCGCCACCCATTTTTCCAACCGCTGTTCTGGTTGCACCGGCTATCAGTACCTTGTTTTCTCCCATTTGATCCTCCTATTTACGCATATTTTTCTGTCCGCTTGTTAAACCGCTCCCTCAGCAATTTGATGAAGCGAATAACTTCAATTTGCACTCATTTTCTAAGTGTAAGTCCTCTTCCGATTGATTGTTAAATAATTAGCAATTACACTTCTAATTATACCTTTTCTGCCTTTTCTGTCAATATGTTTGCCCCTGAAAAATCCTGTAGAACTCCGATTTTAGACCTTTCCCCAAATCAATTATATGCAAAAAAATAGCCCCTAAAACTTGAAATACTGTAAAAGGGGCTGTTTACTTGATTAAATTAAATTTTAATGTAAGTAAAAGTGGAGAATCGGGGACTCGAACCCCGGACCTCCTCGATGTGAACGAGGCGCGCTAACCAACTGTGCCAATTCTCCGAAATGTAACTGAAGCTATTGAAAGAGGCTCCGAAAATCTTTCGGAACCTCTCAATGCTCGGTATAAAAGCTTACTTAACTTCGACTTCAGCGCCGGCTTCTTCAAGCTCAGCCTTAATCTTCTCAGCTTCATCCTTTGAAACCTTCTCTTTAACGGGCTTCGGTGCCTCGTCAACAAGAGCTTTAGCTTCTTTAAGTCCAAGGCCTGTGATGGTCTTAACAACTTTGATAACGTTGATTTTTCCCTGGCCCGGGTTTGTAAGGATAACGTCGAATTCTGTCTGCTCAGCTTCTGCTGCACCGGCTGCGCCGGCTGCTGCTACAGGAGCTGCTGCTGCTACAGGAGCTGCTGCAGAAACGCCAAATTCTTCTTCAAGAGCAGATACTAAATCCGCTAATTCCAAAACTGTCAATTCTTTTACTTGTTCAACCAAGTTTGTTACTTTTTCTGATGCCATTTTAAATCCTCCTGAATATATTAATCAATATAAAATATCTTTTTTAATCTTGCCGCCCGGCCTAAATCGGGCAGCCCTCCAAAGCAAGCCTAGGCTGCTTCTCCGTCTTTCTTTTCTTTAACTGCGTTAAGCGCATAAACCAAGCTGGATAATGTAGCCTTGGAAACCTGTGCAAGGCCTGTGATCGGTCCCTGTAGAGCACGCAAGAGCATGCTGAGCAGGACATCTTTCGTTGGTAGCTTAGACAGGGCTATGACCTGTTCGCTTCCAATCACATTGCCATCCACTATACCGGCCTTGATTATGAGTTTCTCCTCATTATCTTTGGCATACTCCTCAACGATCTTTGGTCCCGACACCATGTCCTCTTTCGAGAATGCATAGGCATTAGGTCCTTCCAGAAACTCATCGAATCCTTCATAGCCCAAATCCTTAAGAGCGCGGCTAACCATGGTATTCTTATAAACCTTGTAATTAACGCCGGCTTCCCTGAACTTCTGTCTCAGTTCGGTGATGTCTTGTACGTTGATACCCTTGTACTCAACCATAACCATAGACTTGGAGCTTTCAAGCTGCTCTTTTATCTCATCGACAACTTGTTGCTTTTTAGCTAATGTCTGTTCCTTCAAATTTTCTCACCTCCCACGGCTACACAAATTAAAAATTCCTCCACGCCGAGACATGGAGGAATGGAAAATCATATCATCCACCTCGACAGGAAATTAAGCATTCGCACCTGTGGTCTTCGGTAGCCGTATAGAATATTATCAAATTTATTTATCAAATGCAAGCCGCTTAAGCCTGTGCCCTGCCAATTTCCATCAATGCAGTTGTTTCAAGCGGAATTCCGGGACCCATTGTATTGGCCACTGTAACAGATTTTAAATACTTGCCTTTTGATGAAGCCGGTTTGGCCTTTACTACAGCGCCGATAACTGTGCTGAGGTTGTCATAAAGCTGATCTTCAGTAAATGATATTTTACCTGCTAAAACATGAACCAGGTTCTGTTTATCGGTCCTATACTCGACCTTACCTGATTTAACTTCGCTTATGGCCTTTTTTACATCCATGGTTACTGTGCCGGCCTTGGGGTTAGGCATAAGTCCGCGTGGACCTAACACACGTCCCAACTTACCGATCTGTCCCATCATGTCCGGTGTAGCAATGGCTACATCGAAATCCAGCCAACCTTCGTTCTGAACTTTATCAACGAGTTCCTCGCCTACAAAGTCCGCTCCGGCTTCCTTAGCTTCTTCAGCCTTGGGCCCTTTTGCGAAAACAGCGACTCTGACAGATTTTCCTGTTCCGTGTGGAAGGACTACTGTTCCTCTAACCTGCTGGTCAGCGTGCCTTGAGTCGACTCCCAATCTGAAGTGTAATTCCACGGTTTCATCGAAATTTGCCGTATGGGTTTTTTTCAAAAGTTCAACGGCTTCTTTAAGACTATAACTTCCATGGCGGTCAACCAGTTTTGCCGCCTCTATATATTTTTTTCCTTTTTTACCCATTTCTTCCTCCTTGTGGTACTAGCGGAAATTCCTCCCACTGACTACTCTTCCACCGTGATTCCCATGGAACGGGCTGTTCCGGCTATCATGCTCATTGCCGCTTCAAGTGAACCGGCGTTCAGATCGGGTTTCTTGATCTCAGCTATCTTCTTCAGCTGGTCTTTTGTGAGCTTTCCAACCTTATTTTTATTGGGTTCACCCGATGCCTTGTCCAGGCCCAATTCTTTTTTGATAAGAACGGGTGCCGGCGGTGTCTTTGTTATAAAGGTGAAAGAACGATCCTGATAAATTGTCATTACTACCGGGATTATCATACCGGGCTGATCAGCTGTCTTGGCATTGAAAGCTTTAACAAATTCCATTATGTTAACGCCATGGGGGCCAAGTGCTGTACCTACCGGTGGTGCAGGCGATGCTGCTCCGGCGGGAATTTGAAGTTTTACTATTGCACTTACTTGTTTAGCCATCATATCCTCCTAAGGATGATGCTCGTGGTCTATGGGGTAAGCGCCCCCCTTCCACTAACATCTATTAATAAACATTTTTCTTTTCTTATATCAGCTGACTTCTATGTCATCATAGGCAAGCTCAACTGACGTTTCTCTTCCGAACATTGTTATTAGCGCCTTCAAGGTCTCTTTCTCCCGGTTAACCTCTTCCACCTTTGCGGTAAAACCTGAGAAGGGTCCGAAGACAATATCAACAATATCCCCCACACTTACATTGATCTCCCTGCGATGGACCTGATCTCTCACCCCGAACTGAGCCACTTCGGTCGGTGTCAGCGGCACTGCCTGAGTACCTGTCCCAACAAAACCCGTGACCCCGTTTGTATTTCTTATTAAATACCATGATTGTGGGGTTACAATCATCTTTACCATCACATAACCGGGCAGGATCTTTCTCTCCTTGATCACTCTTTCGTTATTTTTAACTTCAGTGTATTTTTCAAGGGGTACTCTTACATCAAAAACATGGTCATCCTGATGATTCTCAATGATGTTCTTGATCTTATCTCTTACCTGGTTTTCATAGCCTGAGTATGTATGAATAACATACCAATTGGCATTCTCCGGAGACGGTTTCGAATCATCCGAGCCCTGCTCAGATGTCTCTAGAGGCTTTTTTTCTTCGAAATTATCCGGGACCATAAAAAACCTCCGTTCGACTACAGTATCATACCGATCAGCCATCCGAAAACAATATCTAAAGCCCAGCAAAACAGAGCCACTGCCAATGTTATTATAAGTGTGACTATCGTGTACTGAACCGCTTCAGAGGGACTCGGCCACTGAATCTTTTTGTACTCCACCCGGGAGGCCTGTAAGCGTCCCATTTCTCTTTTTTCAGCCATGTCTGCTCCTTACTTTGTTTCCCTGTGCAAAGTGTGCTTTTTGCATACCGGACAATATTTGCGCAGCTCCAGGCGTCCTTCTACGTTTTTCTTGTTTTTGGTGGTATCGTAGTTTCTGTTTTTGCACTCTGTGCATGCTAATTTAACTTTCTCAGTCATGTATTTCCTCCTACTCCCAAAATTTATCGGCCGGCCTTTTCTGCGCATTCAAAAAAAACCGTTAACGGCCGATACAGAACATCATATTAGCACAGTTAAAAAATCATTGCAAGAAAAAAATGAGATAAACGGCTATTTTGACAGCTTTTATCCCTTAATATATCTCCAAATCCTAAATTGAAATTAAATGAAGTAGAAAAACAAATAAAACACGATTTATAGGGGCAAAATGGGTTATTATATACGTCTAGAATGTCTGTGATTTTGATAATTACGGATAAATCCGTAACCTGGAGTGTGTTATGACAAATTTCTTGATAAAACGTTTTGTAAATACAGAAGCCGGCAAGGGGGAAGCCCGCAAGCAATACGGCAACCTTTCCTCAATGGTAGGCATATTTGTAAATCTTTTTTTATCAATAGCCAAGATAGGCATGGGAATGCTTAGCGGATCCATAGCCATACTCGGTGACGGTATCAATAACCTAGCCGATTCAGGCTCGGCCATCATATCTCTTGCCAGCTTTCATATTGCAGCCAAGCCGGCGGACAAGGACCACCCCTTCGGCCATGCCAGATTTGAGTATATCAGCTCCAGCATTGTGGCCATATTCATTCTTTATTTTGCCATAAGCCTTTTTAAAAGCTCCATTGAAAAAATTATGAACCCGGACCAATTGACCGGAACTTTCCTAACTTATCTTGTACTCGTGATATCAATACTTGCCAAGTTTTGGTTGTACACATTTTACAAAAAAATCGGCAAGGCCATTGATTCGGGCCTTATTCTGGCCAATGCCGATGACTCAATGGCTGATATACTGTCTACTTCTTCTATTTTATTGGCAACGATCATTTCGGCTCTGACCGGCAAAAACCTTGACGGATATATGGGAGTCCTCGTTTCTGTAATTGTTTTTAAATCAGGCTTCGATATTATGAGGACCACCTTTAACCACCTTATGGGGGCCCTGCCTGATCACAGAGATGTCAAACACATTGAAAACTACCTGCTCTCCTTTGACGGGGTTCTTGGTATCCACGACCTCATCATCCATGACTATGGTCCCGGCAGAACTTTTGTGACCGTACATATTGAGGTCGACGCCGATAAGAGCATACTTGAAAGCCATGCCCTGGTTGACCACATAGAAAGGCAGATAAAAGCTGATGAAGGAATTTCATTAACAATTCATATGGACCCCTTGGAAATAAATGACCCCAAAACAAAGGAGCTTATGAAAAAAATTGACAGCCTTGTGAAGGCCCTAAATCCGGCATACTCAATTCACGATTTTCGAGTAGTTGATTCGGGAAAATATACCAATGTGGTTTTCGACGTCCTTATTCCCGCCGATGCCAAAGAAGACGATGCCGATATTGAAGCAAGGATAAAAAATATTATCAAGGCCCTCCGGCCTGACCTGGTTCCGGTCATTGTAATTGATAGGGACTTTATAGATATGTAATAATCTTCAGCTGAATATATATTAAGACAGATAATGTAATCTAGAGATTTAATCTAGGCAGATATCTTTTGTATTTCCATGCTTTATTAAGATGTGGCTGGAATTGAAGAGTGCTGCTTTTTCCCGAGCTTATATAAGCTATCAGGATATAGCAAACTCTTGAATTCCAATGATTCTTTCATTCTTTATATTTCTTATGTGTGCTATCCTTTATTTAGTAGAAATATCTAATTTTGGGAGCTTTTTTAAAGTAAGCGTATTGAAGAAGCCGACTATTTCGGGAAATTATTACTTGAAGATTAAGGAGGGAAAAATGGACAAGATCCGTAAGGACAGAAAAACTGCTAAAACTTTATTGATTGTGACCGTCGTTATTTTCATACTCTTTTGTATGGTCACATCAATGACAAAGACTCCGGAAGGACAGAAAGAAAATCCGGTAATGGATGCTTTATCCTCGGTTTTTTTTATTTCCTTGACCGGCACTATTGTTTTTTATGTTAAGTCCTTTATGGACAGAAAGTATCTGACGGCTGAAGAAAAAGCAAGCATTTTATATGAGAAAGAGTCCAAGAGGGCTGAAAAAGAAGACCGAAAAAAAGCTGAAGAAGAAGCGAAAAAGCTTGCAATGGAAAAAGTCGAAGAGGAGCGGAAAAAGAAAGAATATAACATTGGAGAACGTGCAGACTTTCTGGCCAATAAACAATTAAAAAAGGATGAGCTAGCAGAAATTAAAAGGCTGGAAAAAGAGAGAAAACAAGAGGCCATCGCTATGTCCCGGGAAGAAATAAAATGCCCGAAATGCGGATCACATCAACTATCGGTCGATAAAAAGGGATATTCTTTAGGAAAAGGTGCTTTTGGAACAGTTCTTTTAGGTCCTATTGGTCTTGCGGCCGGTGGTATAGGAAAAAACAAAGTGAACATCACATGCTTAAACTGCGGTTACTCATGGGTAGCCGGAAGTCATAAAAAATAAAATAAAAATCCCCCTTCAGGTGG
>OKQS01000008.1 GCA_900290095.1 Khoudiadiopia massiliensis
AACTTTGAGTTTAATAATTCAAAAAATAATAGAGTCAGAATAATGGCTCTCAAATACTTTTTTTGAGAGTTTGATCCTGGCTCAGGATTAACGCTGGCGGCGTGCATAACACATGCAAGTCGAACGAGAATCATTTTTACGGAACCTTCGGGCGAAGTAGAGATGAGGAAAGTGGCGGACGGGTGAGTAACACGTAAAGAACCTGCCATGCACAGGGGGATAGCAGCCGGAAACGACTATTAATACCCCATGACACTGACACTTCGCATGAAGAGTCAGTCAAAGATTTATCGGTGTATGATGGCTTTGCGTCTGATTAGCTAGTTGGTAGGGTAAAGGCCTACCAAGGCGACGATCAGTAGCCGGCTTGAGAGAGTGTACGGCCACATTGGGACTGAGACACGGCCCAGACTCCTACGGGAGGCAGCAGTGGGGAATTTTGCACAATGGAGGGAACTCTGATGCAGCGACGCCGCGTGAACGAAGAAGGTTTTCGAATCGTAAAGTTCTGTCCTGGGTGAAGATAATGACGGTAATCCAGGAGGAAGCCCCGGCTAACTACGTGCCAGCAGCCGCGGTAATACGTAGGGGGCGAGCGTTGTCCGGAATTATTGGGCGTAAAGGGTACGTAGGCGGTTAGATAAGTTTGGTGTGAAAGCCCGAGGCTCAACCACGGGAAGCACTGAAAACTGTCTAACTTGAATAGTGGAAGGGATTGTGGAATTCCTAGTGTAGCGGTGAAATGCGTAGAGATTAGGAAGAATACCAATGGCGAAAGCAACAATCTGGACACATATTGACGCTGAGGTACGAAAGCGTGGGGAGCAAACAGGATTAGATACCCTGGTAGTCCACGCCGTAAACGATGAGTGCTAGGTGTCGGGGGTCAAACTTCGGCGCCGCCGTTAACACATTAAGCACTCCGCCTGGGGAGTACGCGCGCAAGCGTGAAACTCAAAGGAATTGACGGGGACCCGCACAAGTAGCGGAGCATGTGGTTTAATTCGACGCAACGCGAAGAACCTTACCGGGGCTTGACATATATCTGACGTATTAAGAGATTAATATTTTTCTTCGGAGACAGATATACAGGTGGTGCATGGTTGTCGTCAGCTCGTGTTGTGAAATGTTGGGTTAAGTCCCGCAACGAGCGCAACCCCTGTTGTTAGTTACCAGCGAGTAAAGTCGGGGACTCTAACAAGACTGCCGGTGATAAACCGGAGGAAGGTGGGGACGACGTCAAATCATCATGCCCTTTATGTCCCGGGCTACACACGTGCTACAATGGTCGAGAACAAAGCGAAGCCAACTCGCGAGAGTGAGCGAAACGCAAAAAATCGGTCTCAGTTCGGATTGCAGGCTGCAACTCGCCTGCATGAAGTCGGAGTTACTAGTAATCGCGAATCAGAATGTCGCGGTGAATGCGTTCCCGGGTCTTGTACACACCGCCCGTCACACCATGGAAGTTGGTAATACCCGAAGCCTGTGAGCCAACCTTAGGGAAGCAGCAGTCGAAGGTAGGATCAATGACTGGGGTGAAGTCGTAACAAGGTAGCCGTAGGAGAACCTGCGGCTGGATCACCTCCTTTCTAAGGACGCTGTAAGAGGGAGATCGAAGATATGAGGGGGAAGGTTAGTGAAAAGAGCAGAGAGATCTGCAGGAAGTAGCGAAGCCGAATACTCAAAGGTCGATATGACTTTCTTAGGGCAAACCAAATACATTTAAATTTGAGTTTATTGATTGCTTTTCGTGTTACTTAGGTGACATGGGGGTGTAGCTCAGCTGGGAGAGCACCTGCCTTGCAAGCAGGGGGTCAAGGGTTCGATTCCCTTCATCTCCATTTCTTCATGTGCAGGACTACTCAGGATTGAGGGCATCCCGGATATGAAGACGGACTTTTTAATAAAATAGANAGGTTCATGAACCTTGACAATCAAATAGTAAAAGATATTTCTGGTCAAATAGAGAAGAGCACGAGGTGAATGCCTTGGCACATGTGGCCGAAGAAGGACGCTTAAAGAGCGATAGCTGCGGGGAGCACAAAAGGCAATGATCCGTAGGTTTCCGAATGGAGAAATCCGGCAGGAAAGAAACCTGTCATCCTATAGCCAATACATAACTATAGGAGGGGATACCCGGCGAACTGAAACATCTCAGTAACCGGAGGAAGAGAAAGAAAAATTCGATTCCCCCAGTAGCGGCGAGCGAAGAGGGAAGAGGCCGACAGTGAGTAATATCCCAAAGTCCAGTCGAAGGATCTGGAAAGATCCACCGAAGAAGGTAATAGTCCTGTAGATGAAAGATAGAGGGATAGTCACGAGAGAGTACCATCGAACACGAGAAATTTGGTGGGAAGACGGGAGGACCACCTCCCAAGCCTAAATACCAACATGTGACCGATAGCGAACAAGTACCGTGAGGGAAAGGTGAAAAGAACCCCGGAAGGGGAGTGAAATAGAATCTGAAACCGAGTGCTTACAAGCAGATAGAGGGGTTATAACTACCCTGATATCGTACTTTTTGTAGAACGGGCCAGCGAGTTATGTTCATAAGCGAGGTTAAGTCTTTAAGAGACGGAGCCGGAGGGAAACCGAGTGTTAATAGCGCAGAAGTTTGTGGACATAGACCCGAAACCGGGTGATCTAGCCATGAGCAGGTTGAAGTAGAAGTAAAATTCTATGGAGGACCGAACCGGGTGTGGTTTAAAACACATCGGATGACTTGTGGTTAGGGGTGAAAAGCCAATCGAACCCGGAGATAGCTGGTTCTCCTCGAAACCACTTTAGGGTGGGCCTCATATAGAAGGATAAAGGGAGGTAGAGCACTGAATGGTCGCGGGGCATATTATGCTACCAACACCTATCAAACTATCGAATTCCGTTTATCAAGTATGGGAGTTAGACTGTGTGGGATAAGCTTCACAGTCGAAAGGGAAACAGCCCAGACCGCCGGCTAAGGTCCCAAAATCATGTTCAGTGGAAAAGGAGGTCATTCTACTCAGACAACCAGGACGTTGGCTCAGAAGCAGCCATGCATTGAAAGAGTGCGTAATAGCTCACTGGTCGAGTGGAGTGGCGCCGAAGATACACGGGGCTAAACATGATACCGAAGCCGCGGGATGATCGAGGCGAAAAGTATTTGTAGTTAATTAAGAGATTAATAGACGCTCAAGAAGCTTAGATAAGGCTAGAAATATCGAAAAAGCAAATTTTCTAAATGAAAGACACGTTTAGAGATATTGAGGAAAAAGCCAATAATGGAAAAATTATCCCAAGATATTTTTAGACAATTTCTAAGGAGAAAAGAGCGCGTAAGAACTATGAATACTTTTCGCCTCAATGATCGGTAGAGGAGCATTGTATGGACGACGAAGCAAAAGGAGAAATCCCTTGTGGAGTGCATACAAGAGAGAATGCTGGCATGAGTAGCGAGAAGGTGAGTGAGAATCTCACCCGTCGAAAGCCGAAGGTTTCCTGAGCAAGGCTCGTCCTCTCAGGGTAAGTCGGGACCTAAGCCGAGGCCGAAGGGCGTAGGCGATGGACATCCGGTGGAAATTCCGGAACTACGAGTATTCGTTTGAGAGAAGTGTTGACGCAGAGGGCTAATGTGAGCGAGCGGAAGGAAGAGCTCGTCTAAGGCAGTAGGTAAGATCGATAGGTAAATCCGTTGATTGATACTGAGAGCTGATGGGGATCGAAAAACAAGTAGAGAAGCACATGATGCCGGGCTGCCGAGAAAAGACGCTATCGAGAATACAAGTACCCGTACCAAAACCGACACAGGTTGGCAGGAAGAGAATTCTAAGACGCGCGGAAGAACCTTTGTTAAGGAACTCGGCAAAATAGCCCCGTAACTTCGGGAGAAGGGGTGCCATGTAGAGGTAGAACTAAACGTTCGAGAAGACGCATGGCCGCAGTGAATAGGCCCAAGCGACTGTTTACCAAAAACACAAGTATCTGCAAAGCCGTAAGGCGAAGTATAGGTGCTGACACCTGCCCGGTGCTGGAAGGTCAAGGGGAAGCGTTAGCGCAAGCGAAGCGTAGAACTTAAGCCCCAGTAAACGGCGGCCGTAACTATAACGGTCCTAAGGTAGCGAAATTCCTTGTCGGGTAAGTTCCGACCCGCACGAAAGGTGTAACGATTTGGGCACTGTCTCAACAAAGGATCCGGTGAAATTGTAGTAGTCGTAAAGATGCGACTTACCCACGCTAGGACGGAAAGACCCCATGGAGCTTTACTGCAGGCTGACATTGAGTTTTGGTTTGTGATGTACAGGATAGGTGGGAGACTGAGAACTACAGTCGTCAGACGGTAGGGAGTCGCCCTTTGGATACCACCCTTTACAGACTAGAATTCTAACCTAGGTCCGTGATCCGGATCGGGGACACTGTCAGTTGGACAGTTTGACTGGGGCGGTCGCCTCCTAAAGAGTAACGGAGGCGTTCAAAGGTTCGCTCAGGATGGACGGAAACCATTCAAAGAGTGTAAAGGCAGAAGCGAGCTTAACTGCGAGAGCCACAACTCAAGCAGATGCGAAAGCAGGACTTAGTGATCCGGCGGCACCGAGTGGAAGGGCCGTCGCTTAACGGATAAAAGCTACCCTGGGGATAACAGGCTTATACCCCCCAAGAGTTCACATCGACGGGGGTGTTTGGCACCTCGATGTCGGCTCGTCTCATCCTGGAGCTGGAGCAGGTTCCAAGGGTTGGGCTGTTCGCCCATTAAAGAGGTACGCGAGCTGGGTTCAGAACGTCGTGAGACAGTTCGGTCCCTATCCAGCGTGGGCGTTAGAAATTTGAGAGGAGCTGTCCCTAGTACGAGAGGACCGGGATGGACGGACCAATGGTGTACCGGTTGTTCTGCCAAGAGCATAGCCGGGTAGCTAAGTCCGGAACGGATAAGCACTGAAGGCATCTAAGTGCGAAGCCGCCCTCAAGACCAGATTTCTGAAAGAGACCGCACAGAAAATGCGGTTGATAGGTTCAAGGTGTAAGTGTAGTAATACACTAAGCTGATGAATACTAATATCTCGAAAATTTGACCAGAAATACCTTTTACTATTTGATATTGAGGAATATGGTGACGATGACGAGAGGGATACACCCGTACCCATTTCGAACACGGAAGTTAAGCCTCTTAGTGCCGATGGTACTTGGCTGGAGACGGCCTGGGAGAGTAGGAAGTCGCCAAATTAAAGAAGACCCGAGCAATAGCTCGGGTCTTTTTTTA
>OKQS01000003.1 GCA_900290095.1 Khoudiadiopia massiliensis
TCGTTCGACTTGCATGTGTTATGCACGCCGCCAGCGTTAATCCTGAGCCAGGATCAAACTCTCAAAAAAAGTATTTGAGAGCCATTATTCTGACTCTATTATTTTTTGAATTATTAAACTCAAAGTTCATTGATTGCTATTCAGTTATTAAGGTTCGTGTCACAAAAGATGACTTTTTGATACTAGCACCGAAAAAGATCTTTGTCAAGAAAAGTTTTAGCTTTTTTAAAAAATCAACTTTTTTCCTGGCCGATTTTTCCGGCAGCACTGAATATGATACAGACATAAAAGTTGTTTGTCAAGTTAAATAAAAAAAATCAGACAGAAATCTGTCTGATTTTTTAAAATGCTTATCAATGCTATTTATTCATGCTCTTATATCTATCAATATTTTCCTTACTCATGAATTCATAGGCTTCGTTTACTTCCCTGAATTTTTCGGTTGCACCGGGATCTTTATTAAGATCTGGATGGTATTTTTTTGCCATCTTTCTATAAGCAAGCTTTACCTGATACTCGTCGGTATCATAATCAAGACCCAAGGTGTCGCAGCTCTTTTTATACTTCTCAACAAAGTCTCCTATGGGGTTGAAGTTGTTGCCGGCACTTTGACCGTATCCATTGAAATTGCCGTAATAGCCGCCTTGTCCCCTGTTGGAGTATCCTCCGCCGTAGCCGCCATAGCCACCTCCGTTTCTGAAGAACTCATTAAAGATTCTCTCCCACTCTTCGTTCTGCCTTCTCTGGTTCTCCTCCCTGGCCTTCTGCTCCTGTCTCATCTTCTCTCTTCTATATTTGGACCCGTAACTTGAGAAATCTTTTCTTCCTTCCCTTCCGAACCTATAGTAGTCAGCCCGGTCAAAAAGATATTCCGTAAGCACATATTCTCCATATTCAAGAAATGACACAAAGGAGCGACCCAGCAAAGGGAATACCAGCAATATCAATATGAAAAGCAAATAAGCGGGATTCATAAAAGGTAAAATTAAAAACCAGTTATAAAATATAATGATTCCGAAGCAGCCCAAGAGAGGGGCTAAAAACGCTCTAATCCCTTCAACTATATTTACCAAAAAAGACATGATTGAGATTAGCCCGTTAAAAATAAGTTCCAATAACCTTGCCACAAAAAATATTATATTTCCCCAGATCTTCTTCACTTAAAACCTCAAATTTCTTTCTATACAATGTCTTCCGACTCTTTACTCGCTAATGGTTTATAATTATATCACTATTATATTAGCAAAACCCGGGTTCCTAAAAAAGGAGAAATCGTGAAAGAGGATTGATATGGATAAGATTGTAATGATAAGCGGGGCTTCCTCGGGAATCGGTCGTTCAATAGCCGTCAAACTTGCCGGCCCCGGTCGAAAACTGGCCCTTATGTATTTTAAGCATAAACAGGAAGCTGAGGACTTGGCTGAAATTTGCCGGTCCAAGGGTTCTTCCTGCATGCTTATCCGGGCAGATATTTCTTCCTATGATGAGCTGTGTGCTGCCTATAAAAGCCTTGAGGATAAGTGGGGCGGGGTCGATATTCTCATAAATAATGCGGGGATCTCGAGCTATAGCCTTATACAGGACATCTCGATTGAGGATTGGGATAGGACATTTAAAACAAACATTTATTCAGCCTTTTATACCACGAAACTCTGCCTGCCCCATATGATTTCCAACAAATGGGGCCGGATAGTAAACATTGCCTCGGTTTGGGGCCTGGTTGGGGCCTCGTGCGAAAGCCTTTATTCATCAACAAAGGGGGCCTTGATCGCCTTCAGCAAGGCCTGTGCAAAAGAGCTTGCTTATTCCGGTATAACCGTCAATGTCCTTGCACCCGGAGCTGTCGATACGCCCATGCTCCACCAACTTGACGATGAGACCCTTGAGGACCTGGCACAGGAAATCCCCATTGGCAGGCTTATAAAGCCTGAGGAGATTGCCGTCTGGGTTGACCACCTTGTAGCTGATGATGCCCAGGCAATAACGGGCCAGGTCATAAGTCCCAACGGGGGCTGGGTCATATATTAAATGGATTCTAGTTTGCCGAACCTGAGCCAATACAAATAGGCCCGGGTCACGGGCTTTTTATATGCAGCTTCCAGGGCAGCCCTATAGAGGTCAATCTGGGCCCGATAATTATCCGAATTCATCTTCCTGTCGCTTTTAAAATCCAAGAGCAAGAGGCCGCCGCCATCTTCCGAGCCCAGGTCTGCAAAGAGGTCAATTCTTCCGTCGATCGTGATGTAAAGATCCGAAAATTCCCCCTTGCGGAGGTCCTCAGGAAAGCTTTCCGGCAGGTTCTTGTATTTTATCCTGTAGCTGAAGGCCTTTTCCCTTATAACCTTGTCTCCAAGTTGGCACAGCTTCTTGGCCAGGTCGGAATTGTAGAAATTCAAGAGCAAATTGCTGTCCAGGGCCTTTATTTCAGCTTCATTTAAAATATTCTTTTCTTTAAGCTTCAACAATTCTTCTTGTAATTCTTCAGGCTTGTATGGCTTGATGGGCAGGCACTGCAGGCTGTAATGGAGAAGGCTTCCTACTTGTGCCCCGGTCATGGCCTTTTCACCGGACATGAATTCCGGTATCTTCATGTCCCCCTCCCTATCGATTTGATCTATGTTTTCATTCTGATTTATGTCCGGATTGTAGGCTTCAATTATGCCCTTGGCAAGCCTTGATACCGACTCCTTTATTGGGGCCCGGCTTGCCGGCTCATATCCATACCTGTAGCCCAAGACTCGGCCGGCCAAATCCTGTTTAAACGGCCTGTCCTCTTCAGGGCTTTTCTGATCCTCGCCAGATCCTATCTTTCCGTCCCAGGGCCTGTATTTGTCCGCGCTTTCCACAGAAAACTCAAAACCCTCAGGTAATTTGTCCAGAGAATTTACCAGATTGACAAGCCACTCCAGGAAGGATTTTGAATTGGACAGGCGGTTATCAAGCTCATCCGGACCTATGTTGGCATCCTTGTCCAAAAGTTGGGCTGTCCTGTTTGAGTGGCCTATCATTATTAGGCGGCTCTTTGGCCGGGTCATGGCTGTGTATAAAATTCTTACCTCTTCGTCAATTTCCTTTTTATTCTGGTATTCCTTCTGAAAATTCAACCTATATGAAGGATATTGGACCGGGACTCCCGACTCCTTGTCAATTTCTCTTATTGCCAGGGCCGGCCCCATATCGGCATTTATGTTATATGGGCTCCTGCTCTTGCCGAAAAACGAAGCCGACAAGTCCGCTATGTATATGACTTCCGAATCAAGACCCTTGGAAGCGTGTATGGTCATGAGTCTTACAACATTGTCAGCCTCCGAGAGCTCGCCGGCCGGCTTCATATCCTGGCCCGAGGAAGATTCCTCTTCTTCCAACCTTGATATGAGCCCGAAAAGATCGGCCCCGCCCTCCGACTCGTATTGCTGGGCAATCCTCAGCAGGAGGTCAAGGTTCTGCCTCCTCTCACTCCCATGGTCGAGGGAAGCTGAAAAGTCATAGAGGCCCGAATCATCAAGAAGCTTGCTGACAAAGTTTTCAAGGGGCATGGTATTTAGGTCCTGCCTCCAAGCCACAAGCCTCCCCTGAAAGGCAAGCGCCCTGTCTCGAATTTCTTCATAGGAAGCCATAAGCTCAGGATTCATCTTGTCCCGGCCTTGGACCTCCCCTCCTTCCAGCATATTTTTGAAAGCAGCCGAAAAGGATGACTTGGGGTAGAAAGCCCTGATGCTTGCAAGGTCTTCATCGCTGAAGGCTCCAACCCTTGAAGACAGGATTGACAGAAGAGCAATGTCCTCATCCCCCCTGTCCACAACTTTTAAAAGATTGACAGCCAGGTCTTTTTCTATAGAAGCCATGTATGACTTGTCCGAGTCGACATAGGTGGGTATGCCGAAGTAATTGAGGACGTAGTCAAATTCCCCAATAGCCTTGTTTTTTCTGAACAAGACAACAATATCGCTATATTTGTGGTCCGGGCTTTCATTTATGTACTCTTTGATCGAGCGTGCCAGATAGAAGGCCTCCGGCGACTTTTCATTTACATAGTCCCTGCCCTCTCTGAGATCTTCCGGATCCCCATCCGTGTCCTGATCCTCGTCCCCTTCTTCCGTATCCAGGAGGACAAATTTTACCAGGCCTTTTTTCTCAACTTGGCCTCCGAACTCAAGCTTGCCGCACCTGGCCCTCTGTTCCGTGCTCTTGTAGACCAGGCCGCCCCTTACCTTCGTCATTAGCCTGTCGAAGCAGATATTGACAAAGTTGAGGATATTGAACTCCGACCTGAAGTTATATGTCAGAAACATGGCATCCGAGGCCCGGCCTTGGGATTTTTCCAGCTTATAGCGGTCAACCCTTTTCAGGAAATTGTCGGGCCTGGCCTGGCGAAAACCGTAGATTGACTGCTTGACATCGCCTACAAAAAAGAGATTGTCCTTGCCGGCCAGTTTCTCGATGATTATATTTTGGATTTCCGATGCGTCCTGGTACTCGTCAAAATATATGGAAGAGAATTGCCGCCTCAGCTTGTCCAGGGCCTCTTCATTTGCCATAAGCTTGAGCATCAGGTGTTCAATATCGTTAAAATCTATGGCCCCTATATCGGCCTTCCTCTTCCTCAGACTTGTCCGGTAATCCTTGACAAGGTCTGCCAATATTTGCAGATACTTCTGCATTAATGAGTTTTCTTTTTCCAGGCTGTCAATGCTGAAATTCAGGCAAAACTCGGCCATTCCCTTTACCGAATCCTTGATCTTCTTTCTCTCCGCATTGAAATTGTCTTTAATGAAAACAAGCTCCGGACCGTATTCTTTTTCGCTAATTCCGGCGGCCCTGGGGCTCTTAAAGGCCCTCAGTTTTTCCGCCTTTCCATCCAGGGCTTCTATTATGGCCTCGGCAAAAATCTCAGGTTCATTTTCAATTGAAAGGGCGTACTTATCAGGCAGGGCCTGTCTCGCCCTCTGTAAAAAGCTCTTATATGCACTCAAATAGGTCTTCAAATTGGGCTCAATGACTTCTTCTTTTATCCCTTGAAGAGTTTCCTCTCTGTAGTCTTCCGTAGAAATTCTTTGTATCGACCTGTCCAGCCATCCTTCAGGGTCTTCCTTCTGACTCATCTCTTCAGAAAGTTTTAAAATCAGTTCCCTTAAGGGTTGGTCATTCTTCCTGGCGTTGAGACCGTAAAGTTCAATAAATTCCAAGAGGTCCCCGTCATGGGAGAGGTAGGCCCGGTTAAGGCAGTCATCCAGGGCCTTGTCCTGGATCTGCTTTAGGACCTTGCTGTCGGCTATGTGGAAGGCCGGGTCCATGACCAGGTAAACATAGTACGACCTGATAATCTCATAGCAAAATGCATGTAGGGTTTGGATATGGGCCGAGGGAATTAGGCCCAGCTGCCGCAAAATGAGCTTCCTTCTTCCGGGATCATTCTCTTCCCTGAGCAAAGATATTAGCCCGGCCCTGATCTTTTCTTTGAGAGAGTTGGCAGCCTTCTTGGTGAAGGTCACTATTAAAAGCCTGTCCAGGCCCATCCGCTTTCCGGAGGCTTCATCTTCTGACAATATTTCCCTGATCACCTTTTCAACCAATACAGCCGTCTTTCCGGCTCCTGCCTGGGCGGAGATGATGAGGTTTTTATTTAAAGCTTCGACAACTTCCAACTGTTCGGAAGTCAAATTTATCTGACTCATCTCTGCCTCCCCTTCCAATCCTCAATCTTTACTGTTTCAAGCTGCCTATACTTGGAGAATTGCCCCCTGGGCTCAAAGCGACAGATTGACCTGTAGGGGCAGAATTGGCAGGCCGTCTCCTTGTCCGAGCTCCTATATGGATTTAGGTCGATTTTTCCTTCCTTCTCTTTCTTGTAGAGGCTTTTTGCCCGATCAAGCGTTGAGTCCATGAGGGTTTGGAGTTCCTTATCCGAGAAAATTCTGGTCTGCTCTTTGGGATCCTTGTCGTCGATAGCCAAGCCCCCCTGCCCGTCCGGGTGGGGTATTGTCCTGGAAGACCCCAATATGTATATCTGAGAGCTCTTTGTGAGCTTCTTCTTTTCAAGGGTGAAGTCCCCGGAAGCCTGGGCCTCCTCAATATCTGTCATAATCCCGTCGAGTTTAATCTCCATTGAAAAATCAAGATCTTTTTTGCTTTCAAATTTTTTAATGTTTTTTTCAAGGCCCAGGTCGATAATATCCTGAGGTTTAAGTGGCATGTAGAAACAGCCCCAGGGCTTGGACTTGGCCGTTGCGGCTTTAAGGTATAGGAGAAGCTGGAGGTCAAGGCCGTTTAGGATCCTGGTCAAGTTGAATTGCTTGCCTGAAGTCTTATAATCAACCACCCTGGAAAATGTCCGGATGGATTTCTCTTCACCTTGGGCTTCCCCCATCTGAACCGGGATCTTGTCAATCCTGTCTATCCGACCTTCTATATAGATTGGTTTGCGGTCGGTCTCCCTGTAGCCCAGGACCAGGCCCGGATATTTTTTACCCCGGCCGAAATCAACCTCATTTTCAAGCTCCAGGAGCTTGGTGTTTACCAATTGGCGGTGGATCTGCCTGTGGTTTTCCGTCATGGTTTTTTGGGCCATTTTGATCAAAAAGGCATTTGCAGGATAATTTTTCTTGTGGCCATCCATGATAAGGTCAACCGAAGCCAGGAGAAATTCCTTAGCCCTCTCTTCCGACTCTTCCAGGCTTAAATTCTTGCCCTCAACAATAAGGGAATTGACATAGGAAGCCCAATCAGAAAAGGTCAGGTGGAGGAGGTTGCCCAAATCAAGGGGATTGTATTCAAGGGTCCTTGTCTCCTGAGCCTTAAGGATCCTTCTGACAAATGATTTATATGGACAGGCGGCATACTGCTCAAACTCAGTGGCCGAAAACCTCAGCCTGCTTTCAAAAAAGTGCCGGGTCAGGTTTTCGGAAAGGTCGGGCCTGTCGTTTTTGTAACTAAGGGCGCTCTCAATTAGGTCCTTATCAGCCCAATCCCGGCTCTTGGCCAGGAGCTCAAGGACTTTTACCGTATCTTTTTTATCCTCCCCCTTGTCCTCAGCCTGCCTGATCTTGTCAGCAAGGTCATTAAGCCTCAAACTTCTTGAATATAGATAATCCTCAATCTTAAAGTCTTTGACAACCTGAAGTTTTGCCTTGCAATACTTGAGTATGCTTTTCAGCCATACGGAAGGAGACAGGGCCTCGTTTTCAGAATCTTTTTTTGAGGTGAAAAAGTAAATTCTTTTATCAACCTTCCTTAAGGCCAAATAAAAATTCAGGGCCTCTTCCCGGACCATGAAATCCGGCATTGAGGGTAGGAAAAATCCCTTGTCCAGGAAATCTTCTTTTTCTGATTGGCTGAAGATCCCTTGGGGTGCTTGGGAAGAAGGCAGGTTTTTATCGTTTATGCCCACAATAAAGAGGTAGGGCCTCTTGCGGCTCCTGGACCTGCCCAGTGGAGAGACGAAGACCCCGTCCTGGTAGGGCGGAATAACCCCGAGTTTAAGACCTTCAAGGCCTTCACCTAAAAGGTCCGCAAAGTTTTCAAGCGAAATAAGCTCGTCCCCGCCTATGGTGACCAGTTCATCCAGCATATCAACCATCTCATCCCTGACCTGCCTGTGGAGGTCCAACTCCTCTTTCTTTCCGGCTTGGTCCAGTTCAAAATCATAGTCGAGATAGGCTTTTTTTATTCTCGGGCTGTCCAGGAAGGAATAAAAATCCCTGCAGAGGTTTATGAGCCTGTCCTCTTTCATGGTCTTGACAGGCTTTAATATGTCAAGGATGGTCTCCCGGACGGAATTGGCAAGCTCGGTCCGGTTCCTTAAATCCTCAGCCTCGGTCTCATCCAGCCTTGCAGCATAAGCCTCATCAAGGGTGAAATATGCCTCTTGATCAAGCATGGATCCCTCGAGCTTGTGGCTCTCAACATATGCCTGGTAGGCACTGACCCGGTCCCTGTCAAGGCCGGTCATGCCGCTTTTAATCAATTTTAAATACAGGTCTTTTATGGGCCCCTTAACTACAATCTGAATCAGGGCTTCTATAAGTTTTATAAGTGGGTGGTAATGGACGGGCTTGTTCTCGTCCATGAAGAAGGGAATTGAGTTTTTATTGAACTTTCGCCTGACCATGGGCCCGTATTCGGCATCGTCAAGAATGATTACCTGGATATCCTTGTACCTGGCTCCTTCATCTATGACCAGCTTGTTTATTTCTATGACCAGGCCCTCTATCTCCTTGTCCGTATTCCTGAACTCCTTGCAAACAAGCCTGTCCCCGCTTATGTCCTCAGGCTCGGGCCGGTAGGAAAAGACTGAGCGGGCCATGGCTGCAAATGAATCTTCCTCATCGCCTATGGGCTCATAGGAAAATTCTGAGCCGGCCTCCAGAGCTGCCCTTTGGATCTGCCTGAAAAAGTGGCTCGATAAGGCAAAGGCCCCTGCATCGGGACAGAGGCTGTCCATCATTGTCAAAAGCTCGGATTCGTCCAAATCTTCCGGGGTTTGGGTTAAAAGCTCAGCCATCTTGTTGTCATAGACCATGGCAATTTTACAGGAGGCTATCTCCATGATTGCCTGAATGGCCAGGGATTCGGTCTTGGATAGTGAATAAAAATGTTCAAAGAAAAAGTCCGTATTGGCAAGATAGGCATCCCGCTTATTAAGCATTCCCAGGCAGGAATAGGCTTTTTTCAAGCGGTCGTCCCGGTCATAGAAGCGACCTGAAATTGACCTCTCATAGAGGCCCATCATCTTGGCGCTTTCCTCAAGCTTGAGACGGCTGTAGGTCCCCTCATCAAGCTTTTGAGCCATGTCCAGGAGGTCGTCAGGGCTTATGCCATACTCCTTGAATTCTTTTAACTGATCGCTAAGAAGGCTCAGAAATCCCCGTCCCCTGACCTCCTTTGAAAAGGCCTTCCAATCCTCTCTTGACCCCTCTTTTTCCATAAGAAGCCTGATGAGCATGCGGGAAGCACGATCTGTCAAAAATTTCGTGTCCTTGGGGATGACCATATTTAGGATGTCTGTGGCCAGGTTCCTGAAAGACTTGACTTGTACCCTCATTAAAACCGAACTTCCCAAAAAATCCAAAAGGGCCTGCTCAGCTTCAACTGTATATTGGTCAGGCACTATAAGGACGCACTCTTTTCCCTCAACTTTTAGGGAATCCTCAATGGACCTATAGAGAGCCTTTACTGCCTTATCGGGTTTTCTCGAAATATAGACCAGGGCTTTATTCACGCTTTCCCCCTTGCAAAAAGCCAAAATTAACTAAATACAAAACTTTTTAAAAATTTTAATTGAAAATTATAATTGGTTGTCTTCTACGAGGACCATGCCTGCCGCTCCATAGATTCCGGCCCTATTGCCAAGGCTGGCCTTGACTATGGGGACGTTTTTGCCCTCACGGAAGCAATATTTTTCATAGTAGTTTCTTAAAGGTTTGAAAAGTCCGTCCCCTGCCGCAGAAACGCCTCCGCCGATAACAAAGACCTCGGGATCAATTACCGCCCCGATTATAGCCAGGGCCCTGCCCATCTCGTTTGCGGTCTCGTCGGTTATTTCTATGGCAAGCTTGTCTCCCCTTGCAGCGGCTTTGTATATTATCTCAGTATCCAGCTTGTCCAAATCCTTCCTCAAAACTGAATCCTCATCGCTTTGGGCCAGGAGCTCCTTTGTCCTGGTGACAATATTAGGGGCCGAGCATATCTGTTCGAAGCATCTTTGACCCCCGCAGCCGCAGATCCTGTCAAGTGGTGTCTTTAAAAAGGGTATGTGACCCACTTCTCCGCCGGCTCCGTGGTTTCCTGCCAATATCTTGCCGTCAATGACTATGCCTCCTCCAATCCCTGTTCCAAGTGTTATGAGGACCATTGACCTGTAGCCCTTGGCTGCCCCGGCACGGATTTCACCCAGAGCTGCAACATTGGCATCATTGCCGACTTTGACCCTGCAGTCGAAATGTTTTTTAATATAGTGGCCTACATCAACCTCTTCCCAGCCCAGATTTACGCAGTGATTGACCTTGCTTTCATCTGTGACGGGTCCGGGAATTCCCACCCCTATGCCCACAAGGTCGGATTCATATATATGGTTTTCCTTCAACATGCTTTTAATTTGATTTACTATATCAATCAAAATCTGTTCATAGGGTCTTTCAGCTCCTGTAGGCTGACTTGTTTCGTAAATTAAGTCCCCATCAGTTTGAAATAATCCGAACTTTATGGCGGTACCGCCCAGATCTACACCGGCTGCAAATTTCATTTTCCCCTCCTTGAAAGTTATATTGCTGTATATATTCTACCATGACCCGATACATTATTAATAAATGAAAGTCTATTTAGAAATTTGATCTTGCAAAAAATATGCTTTAAAATAAAAAAGTTGTTTAAGTGTTTCTTGGCACCCACTAAAAAAATCAAGGAGATTTATATTATGTTAAATTCTAAAAATTCTTTTTCGTTGACTTCAAAACTCATAAGCAGGCAGGCCATAATTGCCGCCATCTATGCAGTTTTGACCTATCTGGGTTGGGGGGTCAGCTATGGTCCCGTCCAATTCCGATATTCTGAAATTCTCAACTGGCTGGCCTTTTTCGATCCCAAAAATGTTATAGGTCTGAGCCTTGGCTGTTTCATTTCAAATATTCCCAGTCCTCTTGGCATCATGGATCTTTTCTTTGGGACCCTCCACACTTTTATAGGGGCCTATTTTATGGCTAAAAGTTCCAATAAGTTCCTGGCAATGATCTGGCACGCCCTCTTTTCATTTATCATTGCCTTTGAGCTCCTCCTGGCTTTCGGCGGTAGCGGTAAAGTCTTCCTGGAAACCTACGGGGCCATTGCTCTTTCAGAGTTCATTATTATTGGGCCTATCGGGCTCACGGTTTTCAGTCTCTTGACCATGAACAAGTCTTTACTTAGGGTCATTTGTGACGATCAGGCCCCACCTATCAAGGAGTCTTTTGTCTTCAAATTTTCCAATAAATGATATGATTGCTAGTAGGTCATTTATTTAATAAAGAAAAGTAGGAAGGGAGTCGAAAATGCTTGAAAATATTTTTAAAACACGCAGATCGATAAGAAAATATACCGATCAGAAGATAAAAAAGGAAGACTTGAAAAAGCTTGCTGAGAGTGCCTTTTATGCCCCAACGGGCAGGAACGCCAATGACATAGAATTGGTTGTGACCGATGACAGGAAGGTACTTGATGAGCTTTCCACCTTTAAAAGCGGAGCTGCCATGCTTAAAGGGGCCCAAGCCGCCATCACCGTACTGTCCGACCCTGAAGTGGGCGACGGCACCCACCGCCAGGATGCCTGCATAGCCGCCACTTATATTCTTCTAAAAGTTGCTGAGCTTGGACTTGGAGCCTGCTGGCTCAATGTCTGCACATCAGGACCTCAGGCTGCTGAAAATATCCGCAAGGCTTTAAATGTGCCCGAGAAGTATAACGTTGAAACTGTCATATCTATCGGATATCCCGACGAGGACAGGGGCGAAAAGCAACTGAGAGATATGAAAGGCAAGGTTCATACGGACACCTTCTCATGATATGCACTTTTTAATCGCTTGTATAATATTGAGACCAATGGGCTCGTCCGGACCAGTCAAAACTAAAAGAGGGGGTTTGGCCTTTTAACCAAACCCCCTCTATTAAATTCGATTAATTATTTTTTCATCTTAGGATAGGTGTTTATGGCTATTTCCAATATATCCATAGCCTCCATGAGCCTGTGAACGTCCAGGCAGTATGAGAGCCTTATCTCGTTCTTTCCCAGACCCGGGGTAGCATAGAAGCTCTCGGCCGGGGTCATGAGGACCGTTTTATTATTAACCCTGACATTTTCAAGGGTCCAATTGACAAAGTCGTCCGCATCGTCCAGGGGGAGCTGGATTACTATGTAAAAGGCTCCTTCGGGCTTTGGGGCTATGACGCCTTCCAAGCGGCTCAACCTTTCCTGCAGGGCATCCCTTCTCTCCCTGTAAGTCTTTCTGTTGTCCTCAACATATTGATCATCAACAACATCCATGGCTCCGGCCCCGATCTGGTCCAGGGTTGATACGCAGAGTCTGGTCTGGCACATTTTCAAGGCCTTGTCATTGAATTCCTTGTTTTTAGATGTCAGAGATCCTATCCTGGCCCCGCAGGCTGAATATTTTTTAGAAATTGAATCGACCAGGATTACCTTGTCCCTGATCTTTTCAAATTCAGCAAAGGAGTGGAAGGGCCTGCTTGTGTAGTTGAATTCCCTGTAGACCTCGTCTGCTATGAGCCAGAGGTCGTATTTATCAACCAGCTCAACCAGGGTTTCCATCTCATCCAGGTCATAAACACGGCCTGTGGGATTTGAGGGTGAGGAGAGCAGAAGGGCCCTGAGCCTGTCCTGTACGCCGCTTTCCTGTATAACCTTATCGAAATATTCCAAAGGCGGGATCCTGAAGCCGTCAGCGGCATGGCTGGTTACCGGAAGAACATTAACTCCCTGGGACTTGGCAATGCTGTTATAGGCTGTATAATAGGGCTCGATCATAAGTATGTAGTCGCCCGGATTACAGATTATGCACATTGAGAAATTCAAGGCTTCGCTTGCCCCATTGGTAATGCACATCTCCTTAAGGTCGAAATCAAGGCCGTAGTTATGCAAATAGAGCTGCATGGTCTCCAAGGTTCTCTTCATTCCCCTTGAGTTCTGATAGGCCAAAACATCTACATCATAGCTTCTGACCGCCTCAAGAAAGTCGTGTGGCGTGGGTATGTCCGGCTGGCCTATATTTAAAGGAATAACGTCAACTCCCTCTTCCCTGAGTTCCGCCACCCTGTCTGAATATTTACGTATTGGTGAGTCGATTAGGCTCTTGCTCCTATCTGAAAAATTCATTATAAATCCTGTCCTTCCGTCAATATGGCTTGTCAATCTTATTTTTATCACTTAATGCTATATTATACGCCATATTGGATCAGATAAATATTAATCAGTTCCAAAAATCCTCATATATTTTTCTTCACTGCTTAAGTTCTCATCACCAAAAGTATCCTCAAGTATAGTCCCATCTTTCAAAAACATTATCCTGTCGGCTAAAAGATCGATTTCGCTTAGAGTATGGGATGAAATTAAGATTGAAGTTCCATTGTCCACCAGGTCTTTAAGCAACCTTCTAACTTTTATTATACTTGTAGGATCAAGACCGTTTAATGGTTCATCCAGAATCATAAGCTTTGGTTTATTCATTATGGCCATTGCAATTAACAGATGTTGCTTCATACCAAGAGAATAGTCTTTGACCCTTTTATTAACATAAGATTCAAGGCCCAGTTGATTTATGACTTCCTTGGTTCTTTCTTCACCAAGCTTTTGACATCGGCTTATGAAATTAAGGTGGTCAAGCCCCGACAGGTAGTCATAAAGAACAGTATTATCCTTTAAAAAAGAAACTTCATAAAATATTGAATGGTCTGTATTGGGCTTACCAAGTATTTCTATGATCCCGGAAGTTTTTTGTATTAAGTTTGCTATTGTGTTGAATAAAGTTGATTTTCCCGCACCATTAGGCCCCACTAAGGCATAAATCCCGGGTCCTTCAATAGTTAAATTAACACCCTTTAATACCTCATGTTTACCATATTTTTTTGTCAAATTTTCTATTTTTAATACAGACATAATAGCTCCTTATAAAATTTCTTTTTGATTTTTAACAAATAGAAACGATAAAGCCACATTTATTATTGTTGCAAGTGCGAGTACCAGTAGACCGTGATGGTATTTTACAAGGTTTGATAAGCTGATAATACCGATCGACTGGTCACTCAAAATGTTTGCTTTGAGAAATACAAAGGGATTAAAGTTGTTTATCGGATTTGGTAAATAGGCAGAACCTGATATTCCCAACATAATTATTGCCAGACCAACTCCCAAAGCCAAACTCCTCTTTTTCAGCAATAAAGATAGAAAAGTCATAAATGATACCAGAAAAACACTTCCTAAAAACAGTGAGCCGAGTACTTTGGCAAAGTATAGCCACATTGGCATTAGCTCAAATCCTGTTTCTGTATAATTTACTACGGGAAAACTATAGGCTCCCGGTCCGCCTGCAATAAGCCCCATAAGAGCTATAATTATCCAAAGAATTATCACTATTATAAAGGCGTTGATTGCTCCACTAAATAATTTTTTAAATAAAAAGCCTACTCTTGACACGGGCTGTGTATACATAAGCTGGAGCTTATTGTTTTTATCCATCTCCAAGCTATAGGCTGGAGTAGATATGAGAAAAACCATGACCAATATAATGAGGCCCAAATTTCTCTGTCTGATATTTTTATAGAGCCAGTAACTTGAAGAATGAGAAATAAAGTTTACATTGGAACTAACCTGCTCCCTCTCACCGGGACTATTGCACTCTTCTCTGGCTGATGCGTAAGGCCAAGTCATGAACATTTTCTCATTGGATTTCTCAGCAGCTTGCTCTAGAATCTGTTTGTTTATATCCTCGGACTCTTGGCTTATCTGACCGGTTTTTAATTGTCCAAAGTTATAATTAACAGGATCATTTTGGTATTTAATCAAAGCCTTCTTATAAAAATCTTTTGGACTGTCTTTAATAAATGAGTTTGCATAATTTTGATAATTAACAAGGGTCATTTCGGCAAATTCCACTTCTCCATTGTAATAAGCAAGTGTTTCTTCATAAATCTTTTTAACCTTTTCAGACCATTTGCTTTGATCCTGTGCTTCGGTACCTTCAATATATGAGTTTAGACGACTCTTTGCTAATTCGAGGTCTTCCTTATATATATCATAATTAATTCCGCTATCAGGGCTGTTTTCTTTTATTGTTCCCGAATCAATATTTATATCTTTAATTAGTAGGCTTAAAAATACAACCAGGAAAGCTAAGAAATAAACCTTATATGGCGTAAAGGATAGTATTTTCTTATGTTCAAAACCCGTTAAACTTTTCACTTTTATAAAACTTTTGCCCTGTCTTTCGGGGAACATTTCACGCTTTTTAAGGCTCAATAAAAAGAACAGTATTGCAATGGCTAAAAAGTAAGTGTAATGCAAGAGCGGAGTGGCTTTTATCAATAGCTGGTTCGTTTGGCCGGCCGCATCTGTAGTTAATTCAAAATACCCAAGTAAGCTATTAAAGGGATTCAGCTTAGTCAAAGGATTAATAATACTTATATAGCTATCTTTTGTGATATAAAACAAGCTTAAAATGAAACAGCTTAGGGCAAAGGCTCTTTTTGACCCTATAAAAGTACTGATTAATATTTCAAATGAAATAAGGCAGAATATTACAAGGAAAAAAGCTACGCAAGACTTCAACAACAGTTTCCATCCCATTATATAATTTGGCCCCAATCCTGAAAATAACCTATATGGATCTAAAAAACCTTTTAATGGATAACCGTTTAACCTCATGAAAATAAAGGCCAATCCTAAACTTAATAAAATATATAATAATAAACTTAAAACTATGTAAAGGAATTTAGCCGCCATTATTTTTCGATGTGAGTTGCCGCCTGTAATTAAGAGGCAATAAGTACCATTTTCACATTCTCCTGAAAAATAATCGGAAAAGAAAATCACAAAGAAGATCAGCGGGACCATACCCCAAATAATGTTGCTGCTGAAAAACAACTTTTGAACCGCATTGTCCCCTCCAAAATTAACACGATGGTAAGGGTCGTTAGAATTGTTTTTTATAATTAAATCAAACTTTTCATTTTGTAAATCAATGTTTTTGAGTTGTGCTTTGCTTGTTGCATCCATTGCCTTGGGAAATTTACTTAAATATTCATAAAAAACGTCTTTTCCCGCATTCATTGATTTCCTGTATTCAATTATCATGTCTTTATAGTTGTTTGCAAAATATTCGTCTGTTAACTTATGGTTTTTTAAAGAATCCTCAATTTCTTGACTTTTGTCGTCTTGTAAATTCTTATTAATTTTTAAACCAATCTCTGTTTGCAGTTCATAAGAAGCCCCATTTCTGTCAAAAGCATAAACCAGGGTATTTGGGTCTTCCTGATAATTATAATCAATGAAAAGTGCATTATTTGAAGAGCTTGATGGGAAAATAGCTATGTACAGTGCCATCAATGCAGAAAAAACGGCAAGGAGATATGTTCTTTTGTTTTTGAATGATTTCATAAGTTCAAAACGCAACATTTAATCACTCCTTTTAATTTTGCAGCCCCTTTATGCATGTTAATAACAGGATTCGATATAGTATATAACATGTCATTTATTGATTTTATTATATATAAATATGCGTATACCGACAAATATTTTTAAATAAAAAATCAACAATTTGAATTTACTTTATATAACAAAGTTTATCTATGAATGATGTTAAAAAATATCGGACCACCAACTATCAATAGCTATCTATCAAGTGGGCGATCCGACAAATTTTTATCTTTGTACAAAATATTATTGATCTTTTTGCTGGAACATATCTTTCCGCCTTAGCTCCCAACTTGCTCTTTTTTCCTCGTCCCAAAGCCCCCTATTGGCCTCCCTGGCCTCTCTTTCAATTTTGCTTAACCACATTGAGTATTTGACATCAGGTGGATATGTTGAGGCATTGGCATAGCCTTCTCGGACAAGGATTCCATTAAAGGTCTGGTCTCTAACTTCTTTATATGACGGGTTCCCTTCGTTTTTAGGCGGTATGAGCCAGATATAACGAAGCAGCCTATTATACCTATCAGTATTCGAAACGTCTTTTTCCAAATAGACGTCACGATTATTCAGGTTTTTGTATGTGAAAGCCGAGGCTTCCTTTCCGAAGAATTCCACTCCCTTTTTGGGGTGTTTGACTTCAGGCGTATCAATGCCTATGAACCTCAATTTATATGAATTGCCCCTGACTGAAACGACAACGGTGTCCCCATCAACAATCCTGGTGACCCTGGCCTTTTCAAACGATGTCTTTGTTGGGCCTGACTCCTCATTGGCCTTGCCCTTTTCTTCATTGGCCTTTTTTGCCTCTTCCAGAACTGCTTTGACCTCTGAGGCTTTCGACTCCTTTTGGAAACTTTCTGTCTGTGACGGATCCTGATTTTTTACCTGTGCGGTTTCTACGGCTGTCAATCCATGGATGTTATTGTCCTGATCTTTGGGATTGTCTTGGTTTTTCTTGGGGTAAAAAAAGCTCCCAATTAGGCATAAAAAAATGATGATTGCGGCGGGTTTGAAGTATTTGTGTTTCGTGATTTTTGAAAAGTTATCCATAAGTCCCTCCTCTATCACATATTATACCTTTTATTCCCTTTTTGGTTAATTCCATACCTGGAGTGAAGCATGGGAAGGGTTGGAACTCGACAAATAAAAAAAGCAGCCGGCTTATGCCTGCTGCTTTGATTTGCATTCGTTTTTACACAACTCAATATATAAATTCCTCTGCCATTTTTGTTTTCTCTATTAAATTCTTATAAACTTTTGATTTTTGTAAAAGCTCTTCATGTTTGCCTTGGCTTTCTACTTTTCCATTTTCAAGAACTACTATCTTGTCCGCATTTTCTATGGATTTCATTCTGTGTGAAATAATGACAACCGTCTTATTTTTAATTAAATTGCTTAAAGACTCTTGAATTTTTTTCTCATTATCAACATCAAGACTTGCTGCAATTTCATCTAATATCAGTATCGGTGCATCTTTTAAGAAGGCCCTGGCTATTGATAACCTCTGTCTTTCTCCCCCTGATAGCTCAGCACCATTCTCACCAATAAGTGTATCGAAACCCTTATCCATTTTTTCTATAAAATCTGTGCAGTTTGCAAGTTTTGCTGCTCTTTTAACTTCTTCGTCACTTGCATCTTGCTTGCCAATCCTGATATTTTCCATAACGCTTTGATTAAAAAGAACTACATCTTGGAAAACTATTGAAACCTTGTCAAAAAGAGATTCTGTTGATATTTCCTTTATATCTTTGCCATCGATTAGGATTTGTCCCTTGTCATAATCATAAAGTCTTGATATGAGTTTCAAGATAGTTGTTTTACCGCAGCCACTAGCACCTACTAAAGCAGTGACCTGACCCTGCTTGGCTTTAAAGCTTATGCCATTTAAAACTTTTGCATCTTCCTTATAAGCAAATTCAACATCTTTCAGATCAATATCAAATCTTTTCAAGTTATAGTCTTTACCCTCTTGTAGATCTTGATTTTGAATTTCTTTTAGCCTTTCAATTTTTGGCGATAAATAAAATATCTCCATCACTCCCTCTTTAGATGCATCAAGAGAGTCTTTTATCTTCATAGCAGCCAGTAAATATCCTATAAGGTAGAGGGCACTTATCTCTTTATTAATAATTAAATTGACGCCAACAAATATCACAACAGCAAGAGATATAAAGCTAAATATTGATGACAGTGACATAGTTAAAATAAGTCCTATTTCTGTCTTTAAGTGGACTTTTTCGCTTTTATCCATTTTTTCATATAGGATTTCTTTCATTTCCTCTGATAAGCCATAGGCTTTAATCTCCATTTGCATCTCAATATTTTCTTGAAAACTCTCTGAGTTTTCTCTTAAGACGTCATAATATTTTTTCTGTCCTTTAACTGAATATTTTTTGGACAAGGGTATAAATAAAAAACTTAAAATCGATGGAATGATTACGGCTAAACCCATCTTCACATTGCCTAGCAGCATCATTACTGATATCAGTGGGAAGAATAATGCCATACCGCCTACCTTTGGTATTGCGTGGCTCATTGCATGCTCTATACCTTCAATATCGGCCATGATTGTTTGTGAGAGGTCGGAAATATCATGCTTAGAAAAGTATGATAGGGGCAGTTTTGATAAATTCTCTGCCGTTCTTATTCTTAAATCCGCACTTTCCTGATAGGTCGTACTGTACAATTTATCGTATTCGATAGAAAGCAAAATATACATTGCTATCAAGGTCAAGGCTGAGAATACTAAATAAAATCCCTTGCTTTTATTGATATTTTCTAAGACTTCTTGAGCAAAAATCATCAGTATCATTGCAGGAAGCATGTTTATACAGTAGACGAAAAATGAGGCCATTGTAGCTTTAGATAAGTTTCTCGCTCCCTTATCTGTAAGGGCAAATCTTTTTTTATAAAACTCCTTCATTTGAAACCCTCCATTCATTGGCACTGTTGAACAAGTCTTGCAATCTCTTATACCTTGTATCTCTTGACATTAATTCTTCGTCAGGGCCTCTTTCTATGATTTTCCCATTATCCATCACAAGAATTTCGTCTACATCTTTAATTGTAGAGAGCCTATGAGCAATCATGATAACTGTTTTATCCTTCATCAGATTTTTGAAGGCTTTTTGTAGTTCAAACTCGTTATCCGGGTCAATAGATGCCGAGGCCTCATCCATAATGATAATTTTGGAATCCTTTAAAATTGCTCTGGCAATTGCAATTCTCTGTTTTTCTCCCCCGGACAAATAAACCCCTTTTGAGCCTATGGTTGTATTTTCTCTTTCCGGAAATTTATCTAATATTAAATCGCATCCCGCTAATTTTAAGGCTCTCATAACATCATCTTTTGTAGCTTCTTTATTTGCTAAAGCTACATTGTCATAAATACTCTTCTTGAATAATTTTGAATCTTGAAAAACAAAGGAGATTGCTTTAATTAAGGCTTGGTCAGAATATTCACTTATAGGTATGCCACCTATCTTTATGCTTCCTTCGTTAACATTGTAAAAACCTGATATAAGTTTTGCTACAGTTGACTTACCTGATCCGGATGAACCGACCAGTGCATAAGACTTTTCCTCTTCTAATTTAAAGGATAAATTTTCAATGACAGCTTTATCGCTATAGGCAAAACTTACATTGTCAAACTCTATGTTATAGTTTTTAAAATTATTGACATTACCATGCACTAATTTATCTTTTTGCATATCATTGTAAAGAGCCTCTAAAGTATCTACTGCATAATTGCCTTGAGAAATATACATGGAGTACCACATCATTCTCATAAATGAAACAAAGAGGACTCCCGATAAAAATAAAATCATGATGAGTTCCAATAAAATCATCTTGCCACTGCCTAAGCTAGCCATAAAATAAACTATAGGAATAATTAAAATTGCAATTAAGCCGAAAAATAACCATTGATACCAAACATAAGGCTTTCTACAGGATAGGGAATATTCATAAGCATACTTCGAGTAATCTTTTATCGCCTTGTAAAAACTTTTAAATGACTCGACATTTGCTCTAAATATTTTTACAACTTGCATTCCTCTAACATATTCAACAGTTTCAGCGCTTAGTTTAGATAGGGCTTCCTGGTATATCTTCATAAATTTTCCCTCGCCCATCATTGCACCTAAAATAAAGGTTCCAATTATTGTAAGAGCTAGTAAGGTGATACCTACCCTTATGCTTACTATAAAGCCAAGTACAAGGACAAGAACAGGTGTTATTATCGCCTGGGCACTGTCGGGAATCATGTGAGCTACAACTTGGTGGGTTTGTGCAGCATTATCATCTATAATCTTTCTTATTTGACCGGAAGGGTTTAAGTCGAAGAACCTAAAGCTTGCTTTCTCTAAGCCGTCTATCCCCCTTTTCCTTAAGTTTGTTTCAAGCCTAAATCCCAAGATGTGTGAAAACGTTCCTGAAACAAGATAAAATATTGCTCCACTGGTTAGTGTAATAACTGATTTTAATGCTATGTTCTCTGCACCGGATAAATTTGAATTAATTATTAACTTATCTAGAAATTTGTAGATTAAATAATATCCATATACTGTGAGTAGAGCAGATATGGCAGAAAAAACTATCGCAAAAAAGCCAAGATATATTTTATCCTGTACATAAGCAAATAGTTTTTTATAAATCTTCATAATAATATTTCCTTTCTTTGATATCCCTTTTAGATATAAATTAGCTTAGTAAATAATAGTTAGCATTGCTTTACTATTATGCATCGATTATAATTCCTAATACAATAGTTTTTAATTAATAAAGCTAATTGGAATATTGTCTAAAAGGGATAGGGCTATTATGACTTATTATGATTTTGTAAAAGAATATATGAGAGTAGATGAATGTAATAACAATAAGAAATATTCAAGTGCGGGGCATACATTTTGTTGGAGTAAAGATAATTCTACTTATGCAGAAGGGCTTTATTGGTTCTATCAAGGTGATGGATTTATCATTGATGTCCATGATTTTTATATCAGTGAAGAAGTTATTCAGAATAGCACCTATAGTATGGCTGATTATGTTTCAATTTACACAAGCTACATTGTCAGTGCCAACGGTGAAAAATTTAATCCATATCAAACGCTTACTGCAAACTCATTATGTACTTTTGATTTTGACAATATAAAAGATGACTTTCGATTTTTATTACACGAGAACTCTTATTATCTTGCTGTTTCCATAGGCTTTAAAAAAGAGCTTTTAGACAATCACCTATCAGCTATTAATATTGATCCGGAATTATTTTATAGGGCTTTACTTCAAACAAATCAAATAATACTTACAAAGTCATTGGAAAAAGTGGCAATGGAAATATTAAATTGTAAGATGGACGCTCCTGCCGCTGATTTTTTCTTTAAGGCAAAGGCAAATGAGTGGATAAGTATAGTAATAGATACCTATTTAAATAGGAAGAAATATAAAATTGAGTCTGATGATAATAAAGCACTTGAAGATGTGGCCAGATTTTTAGATGATCATTTTGCAACTAATGTAAATCAGACTACTCTTGAAAAAATATCTAAAATGAGCGGAACCAAATTAAAAAATTTGTTCAAAGAAAAGTATGGTCAAAGCATTACAGAATACACTCAAAGAAAAAGAATGAACGTGGCCGAAACTCTTCTGTTGAATACCGAACTTCCTATAAAGGAAATAGCTGAGTCTGTCGGATATACATCCCATAGCAAATTTTCCATTTACTACAAAAGGTATAAAGGAAAACTTCCCAGTGAAGTCCGTAATTTAGCTTGCCAAGATCACAATTTAAAATGTGGTTGCTGTGATTAACTTAAAAAGGTTGTCTAACCCCAAAGGGTTAGACAACCTTTAAATACTATTTGTTCTTGCGAAATCTCGCTGCTTACTTCTTCAATTCTTTTTCCACTTCCGGTCCAATTCTGAGGGTTCCCCCAACCAGGGTAATCCAGCCGGGTTTATGAGCCTCGATGTAGGCTTTGGTTTCTGCGTTCAGATGCTTGTGCTGAGTGAGCAAAATAGGTACATTCCTCTGCCCAGCCACCGGTCCGATTATAAGAGCATCAGCGTAAACTTCACCTGATGCGAGATACATGCCCTTGGCATCCTTAAAGCCATATTCCGCAACCGCCTTGGCCGTTCCATAGCGGTTCAGCCCGGCAATACGTGTAATCACCTTTGGTAATTTCTTGGCAACAGTTTCAGAAACGGCCATGGGTCCGCCGACCAGGTAGACCTGTCCAATCTTCAAATCCTTCATCGTACGGTTGACCACTTGGTCAATCTTGTTCTTACGCACCAGAAGGATCGGATGATTGTTCTTGCAAGCAAAGGCAGAAGCGCTAAGGGCATCAGGCCAATTCTCGCCTGTCGTGATGATGGCCGTCTGACGAATGTCCACCAGTCCTGCCACCTTACGCGCGACCAAAGTCGCTGTTTCATAGCGGTCAATCCCATCCAAACGCTCGACAGTGTCGGAATCATAGGCCGCCAATGCCTTTTCTACGTCCAAGGAAATGGCGGACTTACCGCCCACAATTATTATCTCCGTGGCACCCAGACGGCGGATCTCAGCTTCAACACGTGGATCCAGCATCTTGCTCGGTGTCAGAAGAATTGGTGCCGGCTTTACCTTACCCAATAGGCCGGCTGTCAAAGCATCCGGATAAAGGTCATTACGTACGATGATAACCGTTCTTGACTTTTTATATTGCTGCTTCGAAATCAGAATAGAGGTCTCGATTCGATCTTTCCCGGCCTCCCGGTCAATGACGGACGTCTGGTCTGGATTTGGCTTCTCCGGAGTGGACGGCACATTGGTCTGTTTTTTCTTCCATGTTGCTGTTAGGGTTAGATTTCCAGTTACGTTTTCTATTTTCTCTCCAGCTTTTTTAACTCCATCCTGGCCTTCAACTTTCCAACCTGCAAATTCTTTACCTTCAGGTGCTGTGAAGCCTTCGCTGGTTGGCAAAGTGTATTCACTTCCTTTGGCTACGGATACTTTAGCTTTTTCTCCGCTTCCTTCGCCTTTGTCAAAGCTTATTTCAACCATTATTGGTTCCCATATAGCTTTTACTTCTGTATCGGCGTTAACTGTAATTGTATCTCCTGGTTTTTTATCTTCGTTGCTTACTTTCCAGCCAGCAAATTTTTTGTTAGCAGGTGCAGTGAATCCATTTTCTGGTAATTGATATTCATCACCTTGTTTAACTGTTTGTTCAGGCATATTTCCTGAACCTTCAGTTCCGTCGAAGGTTACTTTGTGTTTAATATCTTCCCAAACAGCTGTTACAGTTGTGTCTCCCTTAACTGTAATTTTGTCGCCTGGCTTTTTATCTTCGTTACCTACTTTCCAGCCAGCAAACTTTTTGTTAGCAGGAGCAGTGAATCCGTTTTCTGGTAATTGATATTCATCACCTTGTTTAACTGTTTGTTCAGGCATATTTCCTGAACCTTCAGTTCCGTCGAAGGTTACTTTGTGTTTAATATCTTCCCAAACAGCTGTTACAGTTGTGTCTCCCTTAACTGTAATTTTGTCGCCTGGCTTTTTATCTTCGTTGCCTACTTTCCAGCCAGCAAACTTTTTGTTAGCAGGAGCAGTGAATCCGTTTTCTGGTAATTGATATTCATCACCTTGTTTAACTGTTTGTTCAGGCATATTTCCTGAACCTTCAGTTCCGTCGAAGGTTACTTTATGTTTAATATCTTTCCATACTGCCTTGACTTCCGTATCGCCGTTGACGGTGATTGTATCGCCTGCAGCTTTCTTTTCTGTTCCTACCATCCAGCCGTCAAATTCTTGGTTCTCCGGTGCTTTGAAGGTGTCTTTATCAGGAAGAGTAAAGTTTTCACCACTCTTCTTATATTCAACCTTTTCGTCTCCTGTGCCGCCATTAGGTTGAACAGTAACCTTAAATTTCTTTGTTGCTGTGGCTGTGAATACATTGTTTTCAGCAGTAACTTTGAAATTTGTTCCTTTATCCTTGTCATTCCATACTAGGTCTACATAGGTATCATCTGTTACTGTTGCTCCTACATCTTCAAAGCATGTTTTTTCAGTTCCTGAGACTTTTTGTGTAGATAAATCAGTTCCCGGTTTAACTTTGTAGGTTTTGGCAGTAACAGGAGTTTCCTTATTACCAGTTTTATCGCCTGCTTTTACGCCTTCTCCTAGCTTTAATTCAACATCCATGGCATCTTCTGGTAGGTTTTCCTTATCAGATGGGCTAACAGGGTCGCTGACGTATAGCATTTGTTTTTCTACTATGATTTCAGAATCATCGCTAAATTTTACTTTAACCTTGCCCTCAAAGTCTCCGGACTTATCTGTACTTCTTTTAGTTTCAGTTTCATCTGTAAATGTTGCTCCGGCTATAAGCTTGTTAACTTCAGTTTCTTTTGTAGAATCTTTAGCTTTTACACCGTCTTTCCAATCAACTGTATCCTTTACCCATTTTTTGAGAGCAACCGGGTCGAGACCACCAAGGGCTTCAACTTTGTCAGCTATTGTTTCTTCTACAGTAATAGTTCCGGCTTCTGAAGTAAGTGGATCTTTATCGTCATCCGCTATTCCACCCTTATCTTTTACTGTAGCCGTTACATCTGTATCGCCTTTTACCTTGTTCTTAGGAAGAGTTATAACTCCATTTTGATCAACGGAACCTTCACCGGTAATAGACCAAGTTCCATCATCAGCTTTTGTAGCTGTAGTTGTTTGATCATTACCGTCTTTATCTTTATAAGAAACAGTAATAATATGAGCATCTGTATCTACTTCAAGATTTGGAGTGATTGTGATGATTTTCTTGTCTTCACTTAATGCAACATTAGGTGCATCCGGTTTGATGTTTTTTACAAGGTCTTTGGCCTGAATTGTTATTTTTGGTTGAGCTCCATCATTTAACTTATATGAACCATCTTCATTTTTTTCCGGAACAAATTTATAATCATTTTTCGGGTCCCAAGTACCTGCTACATCATTACCGCTAAATATCTTGGCGTTGCCGCTGTCATCAAATTGTATAACTGCCGGTAATCCTTTCCAATCACCGGTTCCGTTTGGTAATTTAGATACACCATCTATTATATATGCTTTTCTTATAGCAGCATCAATTGCTTCTTTGTCTTTAGCTGTTAATTTTCTAGGGTCTTTAACTTCTGTCTTTTCAGGTATTACCGGTTTAACAGTTGTTGTAGAACAAGATACAAATTTATGGGGTTCTTTTACAGAAACGCCAACTATTTGGTCGAGAGTTAAACTCTCCCCTGCTTGTAAAGTATAGGAAAAAGTTCCATCATCTTTTAAAGTTACAGCTACCGGTTTAGATGAGTCTTTGTCAACTGTACACTTATTTTCATTACAATATTGATCTGCTTTACCTTTATTAACATTAAGTATTAATTGTACTTTTATGCCGTCAAAAGGTCCCGGTCCTGCCAGTTTTCCCTTAACTACATTGTCTACAATTGTAATACTACCAATCTCAGGTGATCTTGAGGTTTCTGTAACTTGTTTTATTGTTAAGCCCGGAGCTTTTATTTCTTCTGATACTGAGTTATCGTCGTAGGTTACTTTATAAGAAGCAATTTTATTAGGATCTACACCGGTGATTGTAAATTCAACAGACTTAATGTCCTTAGCTATAGTTGGATTTGCCTTTTTTAACAAATCTATTGCTTCAGCTTTTTCATCATCATTAACTATATTGGCAACGTATTGTTCTATCCAAATTTCTCCTGTTGGCATTGTAAGAGTAACTGTAGATGCCTTAGATGGTTGTGCATTTGCAGTTACCTCCGGTGATTTGTCTTCACCTATTTGTTGGTATACTGTTACCGTATCGCCTTTTGCAACTGTAACTCCTTTAGGTAAGTCTACCTTCCATGTTGTTCCGCTTTTAGGTGTAACGGAAAGAGTGGCTTTTTCAGTCCCGCTACTATCCTTTAAGCTTACATGGACGGTTGCTATTACAGGCTTTTTATTAATTCTAGCTTTAGCTAAATTGCCTCCTGAAATCGTCGTGGCATCATATAATACAGGGTTAACGGTCGGTGCTTTTACAGCAGCCCGCGCAACCGCTTCCCCTCCAATCTCCGGTCCTACCTCCAGGCCAATGGCATGGAGCATGGGCATCAACATCAATAAAGCCAATGTGCAGGATAGCAGTGTGGCCGAAACCTTTTTCAGCCAGCCGTTAGGCTTGTTTTTGTTTCCGATGGCATTTTCCCTGCTTTTGCTATCGGATCTTTCTTTGTAATTTAACATGATACCTCCTTAATATAAAACGATCATAGTTATAGACCTATTGGATATTTACAGTATAGCATAAAGGCTTGATTTTATTAAAGAGTGGCATGGGAAGCGTCCCTTGACCGGGAGAATAGCAATAAAACTAACTAAAGAAGAAAAAGAAATATGGAAGATCCATTTATTTAAATATAGAGGCATTGCAATATTTTCTTGCCAAAAAAGGTATTGATGATAATGCAAGCATGCTGAAAACTGACATTATTCTGCTTCTGAATTCATTTTTTATATTTTTTTGAAAAAATACTTGTGTAGCTATATTTAATGTCATAACCGAGCTAATTACCAGGCAGTCTAAAAATGTTATTAGGCATACTACTAAAACAATATTGTCTTTTTCGGCTCCCATTCCTTAATAAACACACCCGGCAATTAAAAATAGACAAGCCCTTTCTTTTTTCCAAATATTACACCAATTATTTTATTTCCATCGGCAATTACATTGCCAAAAAGACTTTTAGTTTCTCAGCGTATTCTTGAGAATGTTCGTGGAGAAATTGTCCGTGGCCCATTCCTTCAAATACTTCTGTTTCCATTTGCGGAAGATACTCTCTTAATATTTTTTCACTTTTTTCAGGGATAGGCTCGTTACTTCCTCGCCAAAACATTATTGAATTTGAAAACCTGTTTAAATTTTTCGGAACTTTGTAATGATAGATATACTTACAGGCATTTTTAATAGTCTTTTTTGAAATTTGCGGATACATCATTTCTATTACGCTTCGATTATCCTTGCCCATAATCTTGTCTAATAAAAATTTAGGTATCGGCTTTTTATTTTTGATTCTACTTGTCCCAATGGTAAAAGCATAGGTAAATGGCCTTGCCATCAAGCCCAAGTCGGCAGTAATCGCACCATCTAAAAGAACTCTCGAAGCGGAAATGTTTCCTCTTCCTATGAGTTCAACCGCAATGGTTGCTCCCATGGAAAAACCGCATATTCCAAAGACACTCCCGCCCATTTCATTTAATATGTAACTTTCTATTGAATCTATTGTTTTTTCCAAGGAGGTTAAATCTTCGGGATCACTTCCATAATGTCCGTCCAATTCACAGAAAATTACAAAATAATCTTGTAAATATGGTAAAAGAGGTTTGAAACATAGATCAGCAGTAGATGCAAGTCCATGAATAAATAATATTGACTTATTATTTCTATTTCCGTAGCCAATAAAGTTCATTTAATTCCTCATTATATAAAAATATTTCTTATACAGTCTCGTATCTTCAATATAAAGCAGCTAACAAGATTTTTGCTTGTTTGCAGTTTGATTGCAATATCCTATCTATTTTCTACCAATAAACAACTTTGAACTTGCAAGGCTTAAAAACTTAGCTTCTCTATGCCCAACAAACATTCCATTAGTCGTTTCTATTAGTTTTATATCTTCGTATCCCTCTTTTTTAAGTTCTTCGATAAATTTTTCTATATCTCCGTAATTTGATTTCTTAATCAAATCATGTATAACAAAAACACCGCCTTTTTTAAGTACGCGAAAAGTTTCCAATAGAAGTTTCTGCTTATTATGTCCCATTATATTGTGATAAACGTAGTTGCTTGTCACCACATCGAAGCTTTCATCTTCAAATGGAAGCTTGACTGCATTGCCACTTTCAAAGCTCACATTTGTTACCCCCTCAGCCCTAGCATTGTCCTGGCAGAGCTTCTTTGAAAATTCACTCTTGTATGGCCCACTCCATATGTCACAACCCACCATGACCGCCTTAGGATTTCTTTTTGCACATGCTATGGTAAGTGCACCGCTACCACATCCTACATCTAAGCCCACGCCACCATCTGGGATCTTTACATAGTCGGCAGTCCCCTCTATTATGACTTTAGCAAGCTTCCTTTTACCCTTGTAATCAAAGGTCCTATATAAGATGGTAACCCAGGCAGTAATTAATAGGAGTATAAGGCATCCTATCCCTAGGATAAGTCCCCAGATGATCCTTTGCCTTCCTTGAAGAATGAGGTCACTTGCACCAAATAAGATGAATAAAACAAGACATACTAGACTTTCACCAATCTTAGCCTCCAACAATCTTTTAGGAATCCAGTTTTTGTAGTCAGGTTTTGTACTCTTATCAAAAGGATTGTATTCTCCATCTTTGTGAAAGGGATTTCTCTTACCGAAGGTTGCACTCTTATCGATGTGTTTAAAAATCTTTTCCGAATAAGGATGTATTCCGCTATGTCCGGTACAAACATATTCTAAGTTATAATCTTTTAATCTATCTCTTAGTTTAACTAAAGATTCTTTATTCTTCTTTTGATCTTGAGTGAAAAAATCAAAAAATGCATAACCGCCATTTTCATTTATGGCAAGACAATCTCCGGAAATTAAAATCTTATTATCGACTATATATACAGTATGGCCTACCGTATGACCGGGAACAGGAATGGCTTCCACCTTTATTCCGTCAATCTCAAAAATTGAAATATCTTTAATAGGAGTCCATCCATCAGCGATTTTCACACAGTTATGAAATATTGCCTTTCTGCGAATTTCTCTTGTAATATATTTCTCTTCATCAGCACCCATGTAGACATGAGCATTTGGAAAAATATTTTTGCCTGTTATATCAATTCCGCCGGCGTGATCAACATCTAAATGAGTTAAAAATATATGCTCAACATTATCAGGATTTATTTTTATTTTCTTAAATTCATTATCTATATTAGCGTAATTTATGTGTCCACTATCAAAAGCAATAGTTCTACCATTTTTCGTATATAACCACAAATTGACGTCATACTCTCTAATAGCACTTATTCCATCGCACAAAATACCGGTATCTTCCGGCTTGCAGTAAAATTTTCCACGCATGCTAATAGGTTTTATTTTGTCATCAAAAAAATATAAAAGTTTCATAGCATCTCTCCTGAAAATTTTTATATTAGTAGTTTGTTTTCCATAAGCATATCTGCTTAACACTTTTCCAGTAAAATATTCTTTGCATTCTCTTCTGTAATTTTTTATCTTCTGCAAGAATGTTTAAAAATGCGTAGCCCCCGTCCGCCCCAAACCAAATCGTATCTCCTGTAAATAAATATTAGCAGCATATTCTCTAATACAGCTTACTCTCTCATCAATATATCCTGTATTTAAAGGCTTAAATATTTCTTTACCACGAAACAGAAAAGACATGACCTTTTCTTGGATTTTAGATGCTAATTTTGACATAAATCCTTACCACATACTCCTTCCCTGATCGAGCTCCAATCTACCCCGGACCCGTCAAAAACTATCTTGCCCTTGGAAAGCTCGATAACCCTGTCAGCTTCCAGGATTGTGGACAGCCTATGGGCTACCGTAATAAAAGTCCTCCCCTTCTTGATTTCCTTCAAGGCCCTGTGGAGTTTTTGCTCATTTTCAGAATCAAGATTTGACACGGCCTCATCCATAATAAGAACCTTGCTGTTTTTTACCAAGGCCCGGCATATACCCAGGCGCTGCCTCTCACCGCCTGAAAAGCTGAATCCACCTTCAGCTGTCTCAGTGTAATAAGCTTTTGGGAGCTTTTCAATAAAATCGGCCGCCAAGGCGGATTCAGCCGCCCTTTTTACCTCTTCCTCGCTCGCATCAGGCCTTCCCAGACGGAGATTATCAATAAGTGGCCAACTAAAGAGCCTGCAATCTTGAGCTACCAAGGCGACTTGACCCCTAATTTCTTCCCCTTCCATGCTTTTTAGGTTCTTTCCCCTATAATAGATGTCTCCCTTAACAGGGTCATAAAAACGTAGGAGAAGGTTGATCAAGGTACTCTTTCCTGCTCCGGAAGGCCCGACTATTGCAATATCCTCTCCCTCATTTATGTCAAAACTTATACCATCCAGGACAGGCTCCCCCTTTTTATATGAAAAGGAAAGATCGCGTATTGAAAAGACGGCCTTGTTATCAAGGCTTGCCGAACTTTTCCGGGTCTCTCCAAGCGGTGACTTTTGGTCTAAGATCCTGCAGATCCTGTCTGCTGAGGCCAGGACTGAATTGAGCGAGAAAGCTGTTGATGACACTCCCAAGACCGGGATAAATATATTTAAAACCATCACTATGAATACGGAAATATATTCCCTACCCAAATTTCCTCCCAGATATAGTTTGTGGGCCATGATAATAAAGGAGATGGCAAAGCCCGAAACCAGGAGGTTTATGAGTATGTTTTGCAGGCCGGTATAAAATCCGTCCTTGATTTCAAGCCGGTTTAGGGATAAAGTATCCTTTTCAAGGCGCCTAATATACTTTTTCTCCCTATTAAAGATCAGTATTTCCCTCAGTCCCTGGATTATATCTAGGGCCATGGCATTGTTGTCCCCCCGCCTCCTCCTAAGACTATTGGCTATTTTCCCCTTGGTCTTTGAGAAGATGTAAGGCACAAGGGCAATCAGGAGGGCGCAGAAAAGGCTGATTGAAGCATATAGGATGGAAAATTTTGCAAAAATCAAAAAGAAGACCAGGGTACTTATAAAGGCAATAATATAGTCCCCCATAATATGGGCGAAAAAGATCTCCAGAGCCTCAGCATCCTCCATAATTATGGTGCTTAAATCCCCACTTTGAAATTCCAAGCCGTTCAAAGGACAGGCCCCCTCAACAGAATCATAAAGATCTCTCCTAATATTTTCCAGGATCTTATAGGCCAAAATATGGGTGACCAACATGTGTAAATATGTAAAAAGACCCTGGGCCAGGCATAGGCAGATGAGGTGGGGAAAATACTTTAGTATGGCTGCAGGCCTGCTGCCCACAAAGGCCTTCCCGACCAAAAGGGCCCCAAGGAGCAGGGTCAGTAGTAAAAATACCTGCTTGGCAACACCGCAGAAAATCGTTGCAAAAAAGGTTCCCTTAAATTTCCAAGCATAGGCCGAAAGTCTTAAAAGATTTTTGTATTTTTCTTTAAAAGTTTCTTTTTTATTCATCTCTGTCTCCGTCCCCATCTCCGTAAAGCTTGTTCTTTTCAGCATATTCCTGGGCCTCAAAAAGTCGCCTGTAATAGCTGTCCCTTGCTATGAGGTCTTGATGCCTGCCCTCTTCCCGGATAATTCCGTCCTGCATAACATAGATCCAATCCGCTTCCTCTATTGTTGATAGGCGGTGGGCAATGGTGATACTTGTCTTTCCCTTAAGGGCTTCCCTCAGGTTCTCATTTATTTCCTTCTCATTCTCCACGTCAACACTTGAGCTTGCCTCATCAAAGATTATTACAGGTGCATCCTTCAATATGGCCCTGGCTATGGCGATTCTCTGGCATTGGCCGCCTGAAAAATTAACTCCCTTCTCTCCGACCGGGCTCCGGTAACCCAGGGGCAGACCGGCAATAAAGTCATGGATTCTGGCCGTTTTTGCCGCCCTCACCATGTCCGCTTCTGTGGCATGAGGATTGGCTAAAAGGAGATTTTCCATAATGGTCCCATGGAAGAGATAGGTCTCCTGCGAGACAACTGAAAAAATATTCCTAAGATCCGTAAGGGGGATTTCCCTTATGTCCTGTCCGCCTATTTTTATGGCACCCCCTTCAGGATCGTAAAAGCGCAACAAGAGCCTGGATATTGTGGTCTTGCCGCTTCCCGACTCACCGGCAAAAGCTATCCTTTCCCCTTCCTTTATATGAAAATCTAAATTTTCAAAAAGTCTTGTTTTTGATCCCGGATATGAAAAATTCACATTATCAAAATCTATATCGAACCTCTCAGCTTTAAAAGATAAAGAGGCTTGCCCTTCCGATTTTGCCGGGTCTTTAAGGGGCTCTTTTCGATCAAGAATTTCAAAGAGGCCATCACAGGATGTAATCCCCATAAAGCCCTGGTGGAAATACATGCTCAACTCCTGCTGGGGCCTAAAAAGCTCTGCTAAAAGGAAGAATAGGCTTGCCATTTGCCCCAAGCTTATCGTCCCCTTGGCAGCAAAGTAGGCTGCCAGGGCTAAGCTTAGATTTTTCCCTATGGCTATGCAAAAATCGGCCAAGCCGGTCTCAATAAGGCTGATTTTCAGGCTTTGCATAGTTTTTTCAAAGAGCTTATACATTTTCCCCTTTAACTTGTTGCCCACCCTCTTTGAGGCATTAAAGGCCTTTAAAGTCATCATGCCTTGAACGCTCTCGACAAATTCCGCACTTAAGTCTGTATAGGCGGTCCAGTGTTCCTCACTGAAATTGGTGATTTTGTATAAAAAGAAATATGGCATGTATATGGCACTGATTGAGCCGGCCAAGGCTATCCCCCCTATTAGATAATTAACCCTGAAGATATAAATTGAAATGGCCCCGACCAATAGGATAACCGTCAATATCTGTGGGATATATAAACTTATATAGCCTTCTAAGTAGTCTATCCCGGCCATGGCCTGGGACTGGACTTCCCCGCTCCTTTCATCTAGGAGGTAGGCGGGTCCAAGCCTCATAAGTTTTTTAAAGCAGCGCTTACGGAGGCGGTTTTTAACTTGGCCTATTATCCACTTGGCATACATGTTGGTCAGGATAATCAGGACCAGCCGTATAAATATAAGGAAGATAATCTGTAAGGCCTTCCACTTCATCTCATCAAGGCTTGATGACATGTAGACCATCTGTATAATCTGACCGAATAGGAGGGCTTGGAATATATAAGTCAGGCTAATGCATACCGACAGCAGGCTTTTGCCCAATATAAAGATTTCCACCCCCTTAATTAATTCCCTTAATCTTTTATGTATTAGCATCCTAAAAACCTCTTCTAAATCATTTCTTCTAATCTTCCGTCTTGCATCCGCATCATCCGGTCACAGAACTGCTTTGCTAATGGAAGGTCATGGCTTATAAATAAATAGGTCAAGTCCTTCTCCTCTCTTAAATGGTAAAGGAGTCGGATAATTGCTGCCTGGTTTATCAGGTCCAACATTGAGGTTATTTCGTCCAAAATAAGTATCTGCGCCCGGGATAGGAGCGTTCTGGCAATGGCAAAACGCTGGAGCTGACCTCCGGAAAATTCGGACGGATATGAATCCAGCCTCCCATATAACTGCGACATCTCAACAAGTTCCAATACTTCTCTGATCTGGGCTTCCGGATCTTCTTCCTTGTATTCCGGGTGGACTAAAAAAACCTCCCTTAGGCTGGACCCTATAGGTAGGGCCGGATCGAAAGAGCTTGTTGCCGATTGAGATATTAGTCCCAGTGAGGGCCCCCTCCTCCCTCTTATAGGTTCTCCCTCATAGAGGATTTCCCCGCTGTAGTTTATAAGTCCCAGTATGCAGGCTGCCAATGTTGTTTTCCCACATCCGGACCCGCCCATGATACCAAGGACCTCACCCTTAAAAATTTCTAAATTCAAATCATTTAAGACCTTATGCCTATCCTTTTTAAAAATACTCATATTATAAGAACAGCTGAGTTTTTTTATCTCCATCAAGGGTTTTTGTCCATGCCTTTTCGGTCGCATTTTCGGTAAAATTTGATTTGATCTCGGATCCGACTCCTTGATTTTTTTCATATATGAAGATTTTGGATTCATGAGGATATCTGTTGCAGGCCCGGATTCCACAATCTTACCGTCTTGAATAACCAAGCAATTCTCGCAGATTCTTTCTATGAAAACCATGTCATGGGTTAGGACAAGGACACCAATCCCCCTGTCCTTTGACAAGATCTTAATCATGTCAATTAAAAGATCCCTGCTTTCGGGATCAAGCCCCCTTGTCGGCTCATCGAAAATTACAAGATCTACGCCCTGCCCAAGTGACAAGGCTGTCATAAATCTTTGGGCCATTCCCCCGCTCAATTCAAAGGGGAAGCTGTCTAGGATCCTCTTATCTTTAAGACCAAAGAGACTGAGCCTCTCAATCTGCCCCTCTTTCCCCCTGCCCATTGTTAAGTCCAGCAATTTCCTGTTTTTCAGAAGTGGATTTAAAGCTGTTTCCGGATTCTGAAAGGCCATTCCCATCTTCCTTCCGCGAATCTTCTGCATTTCTTTCGCTTCTAATTCCAGCAGGCTTAGACTGCCCAGCATAATTTTTCCCTCAGTTACCAAACCCCGGGGCAACATGCCCATTATGGCCTTGGCAGTCATGGTTTTTCCGCTACCTGTTTCCCCAGTTATGGCCAGGACCTGACCCCTGTTTATGGAAAATGATATATCTTTTAAAATCACCTTTTCCCCATCTGTGCTACTTGTCCTAACCCCCAAACCTTCTACTGAAAGAATGGGCTTATCAAAGGGAGAAATATTAGTCATAGATTCAGTCATATATAAGCCCTCCCCTTGAATAATAATTTCTTACCAAGTCCCCCAGGCTGCTTATCCACCAGATTATTAAGAATTGAAAGAGACCGGGCAAAAGGCAGGCCCAGGGAGCTATACTTATGTACTTGAAATTCTCCGCCAAAAGTAGGCCTATTTCAGATTCGGGAGCCTGGATCCCATAGCCTAAAAACGAGAAGCCTGAAATTGATAGGATTATATGCCCCAGCATAAGCGGCATTATGGGCAGCAAATTAAGGACGGATTCCCTGACCAGGTGATAGCGGCTAATATGCCAAAATCCCGCCCCCATCAACTTAAGTTGGACTATGTAATTCTCCTCCATCAATCCTTTGACAAGGGCTCGAACAATTTTTGCATGGCTGAAGGTCATGGCAAATGATGTCAGAAAAATTAGAATGAGGATCTGGGCCTTGCTTATGGAAGCTAGATATATGGCCAATATCAGGGTTGGAAAGCTGAAAATAAAGTTGCAGACATGGTAGAAGATTCGGTCGGCCCTGCCGCCGACATAGGCAAAAAATATCCCCATCGGAATCCCCAAGCCAAAGGCCAGGGACCAAGAAAAAATCGCCAGCAAAAAGGCATTCATAAAGCCCCTGACAGTTCTCATAAAAACATCCCGGCCAAAGAGGTCGGTCCCAAATACATGTTTAAGTGAAGGCGCCTTAAGCTGGCCTTCCGGCCACATGGCATTGGGGTCCGGGCCTAAAATGTATGCATAAATTGCAAAAATTATTAAAAGCCCAAGAAGTAAGGCTATTGAGATCCTTATTTTTTTCTTTATGCCTTCTTTTTGGGCCATAAGAGCCTCCTGTCTATAATGGGATAAATAATCTCTGCTACAAGATTACAAATACATACGGCCAAACAGAAAAATAGGGTGCATGCCGCCATTAGAGAATAGTCTTTTATATATACAGCTTTTAAAAAAAGCTGGCCCAGACCCGGTATTGAAAATATTTTTTCTATAAGCAGGCTGCCCATTAGCATAAAAGAGAGGTCTATGGCGCTGACCGAAACAATTGTGGGCAGGGCATTTGGTAGGATGTGCTTCCAAAGTATGTTTGCTCTTGAAATCCCCATGGCTTGAGCACAGGATATGAATTCCTCCTGTCCGATCCTTATAACGCGGTCGCGTAGAAGGACGGCCAAATTGCTGGCAAAAAGCAGGCCCATCAAAACTCCGGGCAAGATAAATGAAATGGACCCGCTAAAATATAGGACCGGTAGGGCCGGTATAAATTTGCTGACTGTGTAAATCACAAGGCCGGCAATCCAAAATTGTGGCAGCGACAGGCTGATTGTGGCCCATAAACGGCTGATCCTGTCTATGGTACCCCCGGGACTCAAACCCGAGGAAAATCCCAGAAAAACACCTGTTGTTATATAGCATATAAAAGCTATTGACACCAGACTGATAGTATTTGCAGCATGCCTACAAACCACATCATAAACAGGTTCTGAATATAGGATGCTGTATCCCATATCTCCCTTTATTAATTTGGTGGTCCAGTTCTTATAGGCCCCAATAATATTTGTCTTGATGCCTACACGGTCTGAAAAATTTGCAATATCCTTCGCTGAAAACTGGTCCCTGCCTGATTTTGTCTCCAGGAGACGTTTTGATGCGTCCCCTGGCGAAAAATAAACCATGGTAAAACAGAGTAAAGATATAAGAAATATCATTGGTACAAAGCCCAGTATTTTACGAATAATAATTGACATTCTCATTCTTTCACCCCTTGGTAATTATTACTTGTTTTCTGCTAAATGCAACTCTGAAAGGTCCAGCTGGAAGTAGCAGGGATCGAATATATAACCGTCAAACTTCTTGTTATGAACCGTTATCCTTGTTGTTGCATAGAGGGGTGCGGCAAGATAGCTGTCGTACTGTAGCTGCCATATCTTTTTAAGTGCCGGCTTGGCTTCCTCCCGGTTTTTAGCAGCATAGAACTCATCAGCATACTCCTGCATCTTGTCGCTGACCATGCCGCCCAGACCCATGGAATTATATTCCTTGGTCAAACCCATTGATGGCAGGGCATCCGCAACCGGCTCATACCATGGCCAGGAAATTGTGGCATCATATTCCAACTTCTTCTGCTTCTCAAATGCCTGGTTATATTCCAGGACTGAAAGGTCACATTCAAACCCCATCTTCTCAAGCTCGGATTTTATATACTGGCCTACGTCCTTATACGCATGGCTGTCACTAATAACAAGATTGAGTTTTACGACTTTCCCGTCTTTGGTGATCTTGCCGTCAACCGACTTATAACCGCCTTTTTCAAGAAACTCTTTGGATTTTTCCGGGTCATATCCTATACCTTCAACATAGTGTGAAGGTGCATCCCAATAAGCATCCCCTATATAGTGGTCGACAACCTTGGGAATGTCGAACAAGATATTCTTTACCAAGGGTCCCCTGTTGATTCCGTAGCAAATGGCAGCTCTTAAATTTATATCTTTAAGAACACCTTTCTGCCAGTTCAGACCCAGGCAATTGGCACTGGTGAAGTGGTCGGAAGGCTCAACAATCATGCTGACTGATTGGTCTTTTTCGAGGTCGTTCAAAAGGTTGAAGGCAAATGTATTGTATCCGTCTGTAAGGCCTACAACATCAACCTGACCGTTCTTCAGGGCCAGGGTCCTTGAGGCTCCGTCAGCGATCGGAATCCATTCTATATTTGTTACCTGGGGTAACTTATCCTTGTTCCAATAATTTTCGTTTCTCTTGAGTTTGCTTGTCTGGTCTGCTACATACTCTTCAACACAGAAGGGACCTGTACCATTAAAAGACTTAAGTGCAAAATCCTCCGACATATTGTCCACAGGCATGGCCAGAATAGTTGACAATTCAGCCGGGAAGCGCGGATAGCTCTGCTTGAATTTAACCGTCAGGCTATATGTGTCATCCTGTTTAACCTCATCCAGATAATTTGCATATCCGCAATAGTATATGGCCCCAAGCTTTTGGATATCCCATAATATTGAGTCTGCCTCCAGGTTTTTGCCGTCATGGAATTTTACGCCCTCCTTCAAAGTGAGCTTGTACTCCTTTTGGTCGGGATCGGACTCCCAAGATACAAGGTAGGGCACGGGATTCATGTCCTTATCCAGCCTTGTTAAAGGATCGAAAACCAGGGTTCTGCCGCTGCCGCTGACCTTGAAATCATCCAGGGCTCCAATTCTAAGAACCACATTCTGCTTTTCAACGGCTTCGCCGGAAGATACTTGCGATGATTCCGTGCCGGCATTCTCACCGGCACCACACCCTGTGATTAAAATGCTTAAGCACAAGAGCAGGACTAAAAAAACAGGTCTTTTTTTCATATTTCAACTCCATTCTAAAATATTTATATATGTTATTAGCCTAGGCTAACTATTGTTAGTATAGCTTTACAATTATGCCGTGTCAATAATGATAATGGATGTTCAAATCATGGCCGGAAGGCGCTTGATCGCCGGTCTTGAGACCATGATTTTAAAAAATATTTAAAAATTAGTTAAATGTTTCCTAAGGGGGTATAATTAGATTGTTAGTATATGATAACTTGCTTTAAGTTATTTCTTAAGCAAATCTAAAGAAAAATAAGGAGGATGTATATGTCACAAGTAGGAAAAAAGATGCCCGAGTTCACAACAATGGGCTACAACCCGAAAAAAGAAGAATTTGTCACCGTAACCAACAAGGATTTTGAAGGCAAGTGGAATGTTTTGATGTTCTATCCGGCCGACTTTACCTTCGTTTGCCCCACCGAGCTGGAAGACATGCAGGAGCAGTATGCTAAGTTGCAGTCTCTTGGTGTAGAGGTCTACTCCATGTCTTGCGACACACACTTTGTCCACAAGGCCTGGCATGACCATTCGGAAGCCATAAGCAAACTTGAATTCACCATGCTTGCCGATCCCCACAAGACGATAGCTACAAATTTTTATGTCCTTGATGAAGAGGCCGGGCTTGCCCAGCGTGCCACCTTTATCATTGATCCGGACGGGGTTATACAGACTGTTGAGGTCAATGCCGACGGCATAGGCCGTGATGCAAGCCAGGTATATGATAAAATCCGCGCTGCCCAGTTTGTCCGTGAAAATCCAGGTCAGGTCTGCCCTGCCAAGTGGAAAGAATCAGGAAAAACCCTAACTCCGAGCTTAGATTTGGTCGGTAAAATCTAATGTTGGATGAAAATTTAAAGGGTCAGCTTAAAGAATATTTAAAGCTGGTTGAAGATGATGTTGTCTTTAACCTCAGCCTTGACGGGTCTGACAATTCAAAACAGATAGAGGCCTTTGTTGAAGAAATAGCAGGTCTTTCAAACAAGTTGAGTATTGAAAAGAAAGAGCTTGAATTTACTCCAAGCTTTTCCCTATCCTCAGGTGACAGGTCGGGTATTGTTTTTGCAGGTATCCCCTTGGGTCACGAATTTGAGTCCTTTGTCCTTGCCATTTTGCAGGTTGGCGGGAGGGTCCCAAAGATAGATGACGCACAGATTAGGCGCATCAAATCTATTGACAAGGATCTTGCCTTTGAAACCCTGGTCAGCTTGAGCTGCCATAACTGCCCTGAGGTTGTCCAGGCCTTAAACATTATGGCTGTACTGAATCCTAAGATTAGCCACAGGATGATTGACGGGTCCATGTTCCAGTCCTATGTGGATGAACTCGGCATAATGGCTGTACCTGCCTGCTTCCTAAACGGGGAGCCTTTCAATAACGGAAAAATCAGCCTGAATGCTATCCTTGACAAGGTTACCGGACATAAAGATAGGCCGCAGCTTAAGGATAAGCCCATTTATGACCTCCTGGTTATAGGTGGAGGGCCTGCAGGTGCGACGGCTGCTATCTACGGAGCTAGGAAGGGTATTAAGGTCGGCCTGATTGCCAAGACCTTCGGCGGCCAGGTCCAGGAAACTCTGGCGGTTGAAAATATCACGGGCATCCCCTATACGGAAGGGCCCAAGTATATGGAGTCTGTAAGGGCCCATCTTCTTAAATACAATGTTGACCTTATGGATGAAATTGAAGTTTTAGGTGTAGAGAAGGATGACCTTGTAAGGGTGAACACCGATAGCGGCCGGGTTTCCGCAAAGACCCTGGTCATTGCTACGGGGGCCAAATGGCGCCTTATCGGAATCCCCGGTGAAATAGAATTCCGTAACAAGGGAGTGGCCTACTGCACCCACTGTGACGGTCCCCTCTTTAAGGATAAAAAGGTTACGGTTATAGGCGGAGGAAACTCGGGAATAGAGTCTGCCATTGACCTGTCCGGTCTGGCAAAAGAAGTCCTGGTCCTGGAGTTCCTTCCCGAGCTCAAGGCCGACAGCGTTTTGCAAGACAAGCTAAAGACCCTTACAAATGTCCGGGTTGTTACCAACGCTGAAACCAAGGCCTTGGAAGGCGGGTCTAAACTTGAGAAAATCCGCTATGTTGACCGCATCAGCGGAGAAGAACATGTGGAAGCCACTGACGGCTGCTTTATCCAGGTCGGTCTTGTCCCTGTAACTGAATGGTTGGAGGGAGTTGAAAAAAATCCACGCGGAGAAATAATTGTTGACCGACTCGGGGCTACAAATGTTGAGGGCATTTTTGCAGCAGGTGACTGCACCGACAGCCCCTTTAAGCAGATTGTTATAGCCCAGGGAAGCGGTGCTACGGCAGCTCTTGGCAGCTACCAGTACCTGATGAGACAATAGTAAGCAAAAAAGAGGGGGCTATTCCCCCTCTTTATTGTTTTTAATAAGCCTTTCCAATAAGCTGAACAAATCACCTTTATGGGAATCCGACAATTTTTCCATTGAATTCATTATAAAAGTTCTGCCTATTTCATCAGCCTTTTCTTTATAATAATCCGCAATTTTTAACAGTTCTTCATCTTTAGTTTTAACAATAATATATTCACCGTACAATTCTTCAAATAAGATGATATCTCTCTGTTTCTCAGCTATTGATTCCAACATTTTAAGTACAAACCTATCATATGTTGAAAATGATTTTTTGGTGACCCAAAGTGTTGTTTTCTTATCTCTTTTTAGTTCCGTACCTGCCCAATTAAATGGATAAAGCTGATCCAACATTTCCTTAATTTCTTTATCTGTTTTATTTCTTTTTGAGCTAAGAGTTTTTTTCAAATTTAAAACACTCTCTTTGGCATTATGGTAGCCCAAGTCAAATTTCTTTGTTTTTGTGTATGTTTTTGCGATATTGGCATTTCCTATATAAAGCGGCTTCCATATAAACCGGTCTTTTATATTCTTTGCAGTTGAATCATATGCTTTACATATTATTATTGACTCTCCTTGAGAATTTTCCAGATAGTATGCCTTTGCATATTTAATGCCCGCAAACTTGGCATAATTGATGCGTTCTACGTTTGTATGTAAAGACATCTCACCGACATTAACGTAATTTGCGTAATTATTGATAATGAGTTTTTCCAGTAGTGCTTTTTCTATGCCCATGACAGGCTCTATATGGGCTACAAAAAATCCGGATTCCTGAGGCTTATTTAATACCTGATCACTAATAAAATTCCTTATATCTATCGGATTTGCTGTTAAGCCGTCAACCTGTATCTTTTGTTTAACAGTGTTTATCTTTATAGATGCATTTTGTTGCAAAGATTGCAGTCCGCTTGCAGTTATTCCGTTTCTATCTATTTGTCCGTATGCTAATAGGAGTTTTATTATCTTTCTAATGTATGATTCGGTTAGGCCCATAACCTTTGCAATAATTGACGGTTCCAAAAAGTGGTAACTAATAAGCCTTAAAACCGTCTTTTCAACAAGAGGAAAATCCTCAAAAGTCCTTTCAAGGGCTTCTATCTCTATAAAAGCAATGGGATAAGCAACAGGCGTTATATATCGAAAGTTTGTAATTTCAAAATCGGGAGTAGATTTGTTCACATCCATTAAGAAATCTTTACCCTCGTTATATTGTATAACCAGTCCGGAATATTTTGTTTTATTGTTATTTGCCATTCCTTATCCCTCTATTCTTTTAATAAGAGCAGGAACGTCTATCATTTCACCTTTGCCCTTTTTAACACCGGAGCACATTACCCGGATAAACTCGGAGAAAACAGCCTCGCTCCCATTGACAACCCGCTTGCCGTCTTTTGCATATATCGGATGGTCCGCATCATCTTTTTTACAGTTGGACAGGTAATTAAAGTCACCGATCATAATCAGTATTTTCTTGCATCGACTCATGGCGACATTAAGTCTTCTCAGCTCGTTCAGGAAGCCTATCCTGCTTTGACTTGCCTTTCTTTTAGAGCTCCTTGTGAAGCTGTATATGATAATATCTCTTTCCTGTCCCTGAAAGCTGTCCAGACTGGCAACCATCTCATCAAGACTCGTTGAGCTTACATCTTCTTTTAATTCTCTTTTTATAAGTTTTACCTGCGATTTATAGGCGGAAATTATTCCAATCTGTTTTTCATCTATATCAGTCGTTTTCAATATATGTTTGACAATTTTCCTGATCGCATCTGCCTCTACAGGGTTGTTATAACCCCCTTCAGGATCTTTTAACTCATTTTCCCCTTTCTTTGCCGGAGGAGTATCTACAAGGATAAGGTTCTTTTCGGAAAGCGAAGGGACAGCCGGCTTTGTCGCTCTTAAAAAATCGGGCGACAAGTACTCTCCGTCATAAAACCATCCTGAAATTATATCTGCTATTTCTGCAGGCATCCTATACTGGGTATCGAGTAGGGTTTTATTCGAGTCGGGCAGTTCATAATACATTTTTTCAAAGAGACTTTTCCCTAATAATTCAGGGTCCACATCGTTGTCTTCACATAAGGCAACTAGGTCCTGATCAGCATTGGGCGGGATTTGCATATGGTCTCCCAGCATAATGACCTTATTTGATACACTCATGGGCACGAAAGCGTTATGCAGCTGGATCTGCCCGGCCTCATCAATAATGGTTACATCAAAGTCAAGATCCTGGAATCTTTTTTGTGAGCTTACCCCAATACATGTGGCTCCGACCAGGTCGACCGAATCCAGCACAATTTGATGCAGGGCATAGTTCTGGCTACCCTCTATTTCATTTTTCCAACTGTCTACAATTTTTATTAAGGCTTGGGCTCTTTTACACTCTATTCTTACGTAATTATAGTAAGCTTGTACTTCCCCTGCATTTATTAATTGCGTCTCATCTAAGTCCAACCTTCTAAACAAAGTAAGGTCTGCATATTTAATCGGAGCTGACCCACTTATATTATTAACAGAATCAACCGCAGCCGAATAAGATCCATAATATATGCCTAATATTTTATTGTTGAAATAGGCGTAGCTGTTTTTTAGCTTTGAATAAATATCATTATATGAACTTGCTATTGAATTCTGCTTTAATACAAGATCTGTAATATTCTTGTTATATAGTTCAAGGCTTGCCCAAACGGATTGCATTTGTAAATAGGAAAGAGCCCTAAGGAATATATTTGAGCTTTCATATTTTTTCTTACGCGAAAGCATATCCTTGTGTTCTTTCTTCAATTGTCCTATTTGATTGATTATACTTGAGTTCTCTAATTTGAGCTCAATCAATTTATTATAAAGTGAATCTATGTGACGATTTATATATATGCGGCTTTTTAATTTGTTTTCTTCGTACTTGGAAATTTTACTCAGATGGTCACGTAATAACGTTGCATAATCCAGCCACTCCCTCAAAGCTTTTCTTACTTCCTGAATTGTTTCATTTGCTTGTTCAGATATTTTCTCCCGAAGAGTGACCAGTTTGTTTTCAAATATAAATGGAATTACCCCTTCTTGAACCTTGGCTTCCGACCCGATTCTTATGGTATCTATCCCTTTTTCTTCAGCAAGTCGCTCAAGTACATTGTCTACAGCCTTATTATTCTGAGATGAAACCAGAACTCTTAGGCCTTTCTCTTTTACGAAGTACTTGACCCACTCGAGTATTACGGTTGTTTTGCCGGTTCCCGGAGGCCCCATAACTAAATACACATCCTTGGTGTTAATGCCGTTTTTTATGGCTTTGAATTGGGATGCATTCGGCGGATATTTTTTCTTTGCCAGCTCATTTTCCAAATTATTAAGGTCTTCATTGAAAAAGCCTTGTGGCTTCTTTTCACCTAAAACACTATTGAAATATCTGGCCTTGGCCCTGCCTTGTCTTAGTTTGTTTATTGCCCCCAATTGCACATCCATGTTTACTGTTGAAACTGAAAGCCTCAGCCAGCCCATCTGTGGAAGTTCTTTTAAATCAAGCTCTTTAGTAAAAAGCATGGTCAGATAGTCATTAGGGCCTTTTGTTTTTACATCCACTATTTCAGCAGTATAGGCAACATCGCCTGATGAATTTAAAATATCGACATTTGTACCGGCACTAAAAACCTGCTGTTTTTGTTTTTCAATCAAAAACCGGTAAGCAATCCTATCATGTCTGGGATAGTCAACCGACTCATAGCCTTGGTATGAGACTTGTCCAAGTTCTTCCGCCTTCTTGTTTTCCAGATCGTTTGCAAGGATTGAGTAGTTCTCGGCCAGGTCCAGGAGTTTCAATAAGGCCGGACTTGTCTCATTTTCATTGTTAACATTGGCCGGTTTATCCTCAATTCGATCACTTGAGCATGATGCTTTAATAGCAAATATCGCTTCTTGTCCGCTCACGGAATTGTAATCATTTGCATCGTACCTTCGACCATAAGCATATGCCGCAAACCAATTACTTGCTCTCAATCGTACCATTATTACGGTACCTGAAGTTCCCGCAAAGCGCATGCCGTACATTAGGGCTTTATTTGTGTCTACAAATGAGCTTTCATTAAAGCCCATAAGCAAAAAATCTCCCCCATCGTCTGATTGCTTAAAAGGAAAGACCCCGTGTGTGGTATGAAGTTTATATCTGAGAGATCCTTCTTTTCCCTTGTAATATGTGATCAACAGACTATTTAAGGAGGTGATATTAAGAAAAACCGCTTCAGGACTATATCCCTTTACTCTCAGCTGGTCTACCACCTTGGGTAATACGGAAAATTTAATGATTCCCCTAACATTAATCGGCTCGCTGTTGAAATATAAATAATTACTCTTATCCATTTTTTTCTATCTTTTCTATAAGTGTATCTAAGTCAATGGGCTCAATCTTATCCGGCAGATTCATATAATTATTGTTTTTCTGACCTTCTCTCAAAATTTCTTCCTTTATTTCGTCTATGCTCTTTTTTTCCATTTTTTATCACCTCTCGCTTGTATGACCTTATTTTATACAACAAGTCTCTGATGCCGAATCTTTTATTAACATCTTTTTGCATGCAACTGCTGATAATGGAGTTAATCGTTTCCGACAAGTCCCTGTTAAGATCCTTGGGCTGAACAAAAAGATCCCAATCGGCATTATATCTTCTTATAGATTTCTGCCCATATTCAGAGCCCCTCATCGGGATTCTCCCGGTATAATATTGGTACATGATCACTCCGATTGAAAAAACGTCCACCTTATCCCTGGTTACCGACCTTGAGTTTTCCATTTCGGGGGCCTTGTAAATTGGGGTGCCTTCGAGTTTATTGGGTAGAGATACGCTTATATTGAAATCCATAAGGTTAAGCTTCCTGTTACTGTCTATAATGATGTTTTGCGGTTTAATATCTTTGTGGTAAATTTTCAAGCCCGACATCTCTACCAATATCAGGCACAGGTCTTCCATCCAGTTTAAAAACTCCATCTCGCTTATCTTGACTTCATTTGAATCAATATACTTATCAAGAGTTTTTCCGGCAATCCAATCCATCACGATAAACAATTTCTTCTCTGTTGCATCATAATATGTTAAGTAAATTGTAGGAAGGGCAGAGGTCTTACCCGACACTTTAACCATGGTTCTAGCTTCACTCATGGCTTTATCCAGATTCCGCTTTACTTCAAAATCCCTATCGCCTGCGATATGGACTTCTTTTATGCAAACATCTTTTTGCAAATTCAAATCCTGGGCTTTATAAATTAAACTATTGTCCGTCTTTATAAGGCAATCCGGGTAGGGTCTGTATTTATGATCAATTCTAAAAATGAAATCATTCAAATCGTTTGCTCTCCTCGCTAATTACTTCCAACACTTTATTAATATTAGGACGTTCATCAGGAATTTCATATAACATTTCATCAATTATTTCTATCATTCCGTCAGAAATCCCTGCATCAATTAATTCTTCAAAAGTACTTTCTGTAATAGTTTTCGATGAGACCCCATTAAGCATGATGTCTACAAACAAGACCCCCAAAGAATAAATATCGACTTTGTCCCATTTGGAGTCCGGTGCCACTGCTTCCAGTTTATATCGAGAAAGCTTTTCTGTTTCTTTTGCTTCCGCTTCAGTTAAATTTTTATATACGGTCCCATCTTTGATGCTTGTTATTTTAGCAAAATCAAATTTTGTTATATAGGGTTTATAGCCTTCATCTTTATCGGTGAAATCGGAAATCAATATGCTTTCGTAAGTGAGCATTCTATGGTATATAGGATCATCCGCATTGTGAAATTTACTCATTGACTGAGCAATTTTCAAACAGATGTCAATCCTGTCTTTCATTTCCAATTTATTCTTTTTAAGGAATTTTGCCAATGGAACAACCAGTCTCTCATCTGCAAATTCATATGCGATAAAAAAGTTTGCGTATGATTCTTCAATTTTATTAAGTTTTGCGACAGTGACCCCGTCAGCATAGATATAGGGATTGGCTTCACTGAAGGTATCCACATTCCTGTTCAAAAAGAGCTTTTCCATTTCATCCGGCAAGTACTCCCTAATCAGGGCAAATCTTCTGGCTTTGGAAAACTCCCCGATTCTTCTGGAGGCCACATACTCCATAATGCATTTCGATCTCTCTGAATCGGCCGGAACATAATATTGAGAAATCTCATAGTCTCCCAATGGAACCTTTGCATCTAAAAATTTATTCTTCTCGCCTTTTAATCTATTTGCGTAATATCCGGTAAATAAAGCATGAAATATTCTTAGTGCTTTAATAATAGCTTGTGAAGAAATTACTACGGACACTTGTCCTTTTTCTGTCGGTAAACCCACATGTGATGCCGCATTTGCCAAGTCCTTTATATAGAATAAGCCGTTGCGACTAATTGTGGTCACCCTATTATTCATATCTACAACTTCATACTTGACATTTTCAATACACGGGATTCCCAATTCCCTGGATTGGTCAAACAGGGCCTTTAAATTATTATGTAATGTATCTTCTGTTGAGATGTTATTCTTTTTGAATAAGTCACCAATAAAACTTTCCAATAGAGCCCTGCAGTTTCTTGCAGCGTTCTTGGGTTTAATACGGGCTTCTCTTTCTATGTCATCCAGGGTTTTATAGTAGGCCGAATTAATATTTTTCATAAAAGCAAAATTAGTACTCATAAAAGTTTTATACTCCTTGGGCAAAAATGAATAACTATTTAATCCAATATGCAAAGCTTACTAAATATTATAGTTCATAATAAGCCTTTTTGTAAGGCGCAAAGTATTGGTTTGGTATGTTCATGTGAGATGTGGTAAATTGGCAAATTAAAAAAGCATCCTGATTTTAGGATGCTTGAGACTTTAAGTTTAATGGCTTAAAACAGATTTAATAATGCCTCCCGTATATCTTATAAGTTTAAAGGCTCTTTTTTCTCATTCTCCAATTCCCTTTTTCGTCCTTATATGACGTAATGCTATATTCATGCAAGGGTCTTATGGTTGAGCTCCTTTCAGGGGTGGATAAACCTATTCTACCGGACATCGCCTTATATTCTTCAAACTCCTCATCCGTTTTGTCGGAGTTGGCCGTGTGCCGGTATAAATTAAACCTCTCAAACTCCTCCTCATTAAAATAATTATCATTATCAATTTCCATAGAATTATCTTTTAAAAATCTATTGAGCAAATCGATATTTTCTTCTTTGAATATAAGAACTTTGTTGTTACCGTCTGCAACTAATATGTAATTCACTGCTTTACGCTCCCAAAAAAATTATAAAAGCTCAAAACTATTTAAAGGCCTTGATCCTTTTCTATTATCTCTATATTTGAAATCTTACAAATATTATATTTACTTTAGAGCCCTAGAATTTCTTCTTCTCTAGTTTTTAATCCTTGCATTATATATGCATACTCTCTGGATTATTACCACGCTTGCTTGAAATACTAACTGATACAAAGTCTCTTACTTCTTCAATACATCATGAAAAGACAGTAGGCTACGGATGCCACACAACTATTAATTAAATTATCCGGAAACTCGCCTTTTTCATATTCCTTTGAGTAGGCTTCATCTCTTTCTTTTATCTCCTGTGTTGCATATTCATCATTCTCAAAATAATCATCTATCTCCTGCTCGGATAGAGTCTGGCTCAACTCTGTGAATCTTTCTATAACCTTTTTTCTAAATTCTTCATAATTTATCATTTTGCCCTCTTCTATTCACTCACACAAACCGGTTTGCCTTTAAGTATATTAAAAAACTAAATCTTTCAAAGTGGCTCTGCCTTTGGTCTATCCATAAGGTGCAAGCTCTTTAAGATTGACCACGCGTGCGGGAATTACGCTGATTGTGTAGCGGTAGTAACATCACTTCCGGGATCACCCCCGCGTGTGCGGGAAATACTCCCTTACCAGTCTGCCTAATAAAACTACGCTGGGATCACCCCCGCGTATGCGGGAAATACGGATATTACGTGGAAATCAACAGCGATCTGACAGGATCACCCCCGCGTGTGCGGGAAATACTAAGATCTTTATCCACAATCACACAGTCACCCGGGATCACCCCCGCGTGTGCGGGAAATACGGTTGGGCAACACCTTTAAGCTTTCCTGATTTGGGATCACCCCCGCGTGTGCGGGAAATACTAGTCTGGACCGAAGCAAAGAGAATGAGAAACAGGATCACCCCCGCGTGTGCGGGAAATACGGGTAAAAGTGGCTACGTCAAGCCCTGTGCTAGGGATCACCCCCGCGTGTGCGGGAAATACAAATTCTCAATGTCTTTGTCCGTTAAATAGCTGGGATCACCCCCGCGTGTGCGGGAAATACTAAAAAGCACGAAAAAACGGCCTCTTTAGACCGGGATCACCCCCGCGTGTGCGGGAAATACCTGCATGAGTCGATGGAGTGGAAGATAGGACAGGGATCACCCCCGCGTGTGCGGGAAATACTATATCAGGGTTTTATAAGGCAATTTTAGGGCGGGATCACCCCCCGCGTGTGCGGGAAATACTGTTTTATTACTGTTTTACACTATATATAGTGGGGATCACCCCCGCGTGTGCGGGAAATACTTAATTTTTTAGTAACCTTTACTTGCAATAACAGGATCACCCCCGCGTGTGCGGGAAATACGTGTGATTTAACTAACTTCTTTGTAACTTTGAGGGATCACCCCCGCGTGTGCGGGAAATACTTAAGCGTATTAGAATCAACAACCGCTTGCTCGGGATCACCCCCGCGTGTGCGGGAAATACTCAACGCTCATGAAGGCATCGCCCGATTGAGCGGGATCACCCCCGCGTGTGCGGGAAATACTTCATGATTTTATTTAATCCTCTTCCGTGTTTTCAGGGATCACCCCCGCGTGTGCGGGAAATACTGGGCCCTGAGACTCAGAAACTGATTCAGCTTGGGATCACCCCCGCGTGTGCGGGAAATACATTAAAAGATCCTCTAAATCAGGCCATCCTATTTTAATTTCTTCATTAATTCATTCAGTTTTGTCGCCAACACCGCAACAGTTTTGGCATCAGCCAGCGCTCTATGAGATTCTTCTACATGGATTTCATACTCTTTTTTTACTGTCTCCAGTTTATAATTTTTTAGAAACATTTTATCTTGTTTTACAAACTTCATGACATCATATGTTTTGTTTTCAATATGTCCATACCCAAGCTTCTTTAGAGCCACATTCAAAAACTTAATATCAAATCCAATGTTATAGCCCAGAATTACTTCATTTCCAATAAAATCCAGTAAGTCTATAATTGCCTTTTCTAAATCTTCACCGTTTTTTAAATCGGTTTCATTAATTCCGGTCAAGTTTCTAATCGTTTCAGTTAAATTCCCATCGAATCTTATTAAACACGAATATTCCTCAACTGTTTTAGAAACTTTTATCGCACCTATTTCTATGATTGAGTCTCTTAATGGGTCAAGACCTGTTGTTTCTAAATCCAACACCACATAGCCCTTTAATTGTTTCTTATCTATATAACTTTTCTGTCTTTTTGCCTTAATGAGCTTTGCAGCCTTACTAAAGCCATGCTTTTGTACTAATTCAGAATGTTTTTCTTGGTTTGGAATCATAACTAGAGGTATTCCTTCAAAATCAACCGGTATTCTACTTGTGTTGTGGGTTTCAAAATTATATCCAATTTCATTTCTGAATGAAAAACTAAGCGTTGCTTCACCTGTTCCGACACTGTCCACTACTCTTTTCCACAATTCTTCCCTAATTTTTGTATTAAAATTCCCTACATATACCCCCGTCGCAATTTCCTGCATCCACTTTGTTAAATCACCTTTTAGTGATGGTGGTGAGTTTTTAATTGTTATTACTGTAAAAGGCACCCTATACTTCTCCGTAACTTACGCCATATCTGGCATTTTCTTTTTTATCGTCCCAGAGTTCAACTGTGTCGAGGTAAGTTCTTTCATCCTCTTCCAAGCCTATTAATTTTTGTAGGTCTGCAACAATTCTTTGCATAAGTTTACCATCTGATATTTTGTCCCTCATGGCCAATCTTGCCAATTTACCTATATCTTCATTTTCCTTAGCTTGAGCCGCAATTTCAAATGCCAACGGTATGGTTACCTCAGCTTTGTACAAATCTGCAATATCGTACACAAAAGACTTATCATGACCGGTATGGACAAAACCTAGTCCTGGACTCATCCCAAGTGCAACTATTATGCTGTGACATATACCATACAAACATACATTAGCTGCAGACAAGGCCTTATTAACTGTTGTTCCGTCATCAAAATCTTCGACTTTATACTCTCTTCCGGACCATTCAACTTTGTACTTTACTGCCTGTTGGCGATAGACTTTTCTAATTCTTGATCCCTCTCTACCGCGGAGCTGTTGCATAGTCAAGCTGGAAACATCTTCTCCGCCAAATCGCATGGCATACATCTCTCTTGCTACTTTGAGCCTGAACCTGTTATTTGAAACAAGTTTGGCCTGTCTTTCCAGAAGCCTGGTTGAATGTGCAAGACTTCTGCCGTGCGCATAGTGCCTTACACCTCTTTCACCAACCCAGATCACAGATGTCCCTGTATCCCCTATCAATTCCATTGCCCTATGACTTATCTCTGTTCCGGGACCAAGCATTAAGATTCCAATCATGGCTGCAGGAATATTCACCACTCCACGATAGTCCGATACAGTAATTGCACTATCCAGCCTATTTATTTTTGCTCTCTCGATATAAAGGAAGCTGACCCTATCAGATATCCTTGGGAGTTCGGTTAGTTCTGTCTTTTTTGCACCAATAATTTTATTCATTGATCGGTATGATTGTTAAAAGCCCAAAGCCGTAAGCTTTTTTCTTTCCAATCCCTCTTGTTAATGCATGCTCGAATTTTTCTAAATCAGTAATAGTTAAAATCCCTTCATAAGTTGCTCCAACAAGATCAAGATTTATCTTTTTATTATCCCCATCTTGTTTCTGAAATAGTTCCTCGCCTCGATTCACCATAGAGAATTCGTCATCCTTAACTGAGAATCCGTTTTTTTCTGTTCTTTCCAGGAAAAATTTATTTAGTTCCTTTAAAGGCACAGGCGCAACTCTTCCCCTTTTTTCATACTTACTTCTATCGGAGTAAGATTTAACGGTATTTAATTTAATCCTAAATTTAGCTCTCATGCCTTCTTTTAAATTATTTATAAAATCATCATATGATTTGCTCTCAGAACTTCCTTTAACTCCATACCTTTCCAGTAAGGCCATGTCCGGTTTTGTTTCGCTTAATAGCAGCAAGTAAAGCTTTCCGTCTAAAGAGTCAATTCTCCATAGCTTTCTTGTTCTTTCTTCCTTTGCCTTTTCGAATTCTAATGGAAATGAGCTTTCAATCCAGCCATGATAACATCCCAAGTGCTTTAAATCCCTTATTTTTTTTCGATTGCAAACATCTATTTCAACTTTTGATAAATACATATTACAACCTCACACGCTTCCATAAAAATCCATTTCAATCTCTGTTTCTTTTAATAATATTTCACTTGACCTGGCCTCAAAACGTGGTCCGTACTTGCGCTCTTTTTGAGAAAATGATATGACCCTATCATTACGAATCATATACGAGCTTTCCGGCAGCAAATCCATATCAGCATATATATCTGCTCTATAGTTTTTATGCTTTTTCTTAAACCACTTGGCAGCCTGCCATTCAAGTTCCTGCAAGGCTTCAATTGGACCTTTATTAGTGATTCCAATAATATAATCAGCCGGTGGCGGACAGGATCTCCTCCCCATAAAAGGTTGAAAATAGGGGTTTTTAAGAGCTTGCAATATTTCATCTATCCATTCATCATCCTCATGTGAAATTGCTATCACATATACGGCATCTTCCATATAATAGCGGTTAGTTACATAGTTTCTTTCAAAGTCACCCGTCTTTTTGTATTTTGTTGCAATGTGATAGTCCCTTTTTAACTCACCTTCTTGATCTACTCTCACAGCAAAATTCAGATCATTTAATTTTTGTACCTCACGATCTTGGTCTCTCTTTAATCCTAGACAAGCGGCAATAATTCCAATAATCCCGGATTTGGATGGATAGTAATCTGTTGCTCTAATCTCAAATTTTGAAGATGTTCCCCATGACTGCATGGGGCCGGTCAATTTTAATAAAATTGTTTTCAAAATATCTCCTTATCTTAGATTAATCCATTGAGTTCTTTCCCTAGGTCATCCAATAGATTGGATATACTATTTTTCCTCTCTCCAATATTATCAACGTTGATATCATCAAACAGCCAATACTCTGTAAATAAGGGTTTTTCCAGAATACTGTCATAGCGATTATAATCATCAAAAAGCTTATTAATTGATTTTTTTACATATCCGCAATCGGACTTTATTGGTTCTTCAAATGCCCCTACCATATTTACAGGCCTGTCACTTCTAAGAGAAACTATAACCGCTTGAGGCAACGTCTGATTTGCAAAAGTATTTATTTTCCCTGTTGGCATGGATTTTACAAAGGCTTCCACAAAAAGCTTTGCCGCATTAATAGTATTTACCTTATCATTCAACTGTTTGCTGAAGTCGTGAATACAGATATTTGCATAGCGATATAAAGTTGAAGAATTATATTCAATTGTACCAAGCATTCCTGCCCCGGCATTATCCTCAGGAGCTAAGTCGTCAACTGCAGTGTAAAAATCAAACTCACTTTCAATTGCATGAGTTGAAACAGCATGGGCAACTTGTGAGCAAGCATCAGAATTAAGAGAAGGGTCATCTGCTACCATTCTTCCAAAAAGAGCAATATCCAAAGATTTATCTCCTTTTAAAATATCTTGTAAATATTTTTTATCTGTTTTGTTTTCAATACTTGCCCTTGCTATCTTCTCCGCCTGTGTATCACTAATGAAAAACAGAGCTTTTACCTTTTGATCTTTTGTGGAAATTTTTGCTTCATTTAACGTCTTTTCAGCCATTGTCATTGCTTTTTCTATGCTTAAGGAGCTGTCTATGGCAATTATTTTATTAGCAACATATCTAACGATATCTAACGATCTGACTCCTACATTCCCTGTCTCTCCATTATCATTAAAATATTTCCTTATGGCCCTCTTCCAGCTTTGGGAGCTCACCCTTGCCCTTGTCACTCCGCCATATTGGGCGGTTTTTGGGCTCCCTGTGTCGTCTCTATTTATATTTGCCGGTGGTACTGTCTGAATCACATGAATGTCCATAAATAATCTGTTTTCCATTTAATTCTCTCCTTCTTCCTTTTTCTTTTTAAAACTATAAAATGATCTTGACCATTTTATTTTTACATTCTCTTTTTGATTCTTTAGAAACCAATACAAATCTTCAGCTAAACTTGCATAATCGACTGTTTCACTCGATTTTGATTTCAAAATTTTTATGATCTGCCTTAGATGATTGGTAAGTTCCTTAAAATTTGAAGACGTTATCATTACATTGAATCTTCTATCAATAGCTTGATCATCTTGGCTTCTTAGTACGCTTAATGAAGCGCCCATGTTCTTTCTCACCTCATTTTCAGAATAATCCAACTTTAAAACAGAATCTGAATTACCTTGCTGGTGCAAAGCATACATTTGCACTGCTGTTAAAATAGCCTTTTCATAATCATTCAAATTTCCGCTATTACCCACTAATTCTTCAGGCATATTTGAGAACACAAAAGAAATAGACTCGATCTCATTTGGTGTGTCCTTATTTATTGAATTTCTGATTTTTGCTAGCCTTGCTCTGGTAGCCGGTAAATCTCTAGTCTTGTCCAGCTTCCTTAATATACTTGAGGCCACACTATAAATTGTCTTTTTGGATCCTTCCATCAGTACCTCCTTTACAATTTCTTATTAATTCGCGACATAAAACTATTAAAAGCCGTGGCAATATTCATCATAGAATCATTTACTACTCTACCGGTGAAATCTCTTTGACTTGAATTTTTTATGATTTGATTGGCTTCCCCTATGACTATTGTTTTTAATTCTTCTTTCCAGGTATTAATTTTATCGTTTTTGCTGTCATGATAATCAATGCCTGACAACCAGTCTCTAAATGGTTTGTCTATTTTGAAATAAAGTTTTTCAATGTGATTAGTCGTAAAGTCGGTAGCTTCAAGATTTCTTATATCTCTTATTTTATTTAAAAATGACCTGAAAATTTCATCAACTGTTTCCTTCGTTTCCTCAACCACGTCATTAATGACGTAGACCCATCCTTTATCGTTTAGATCATTTAAAATAGCTGCTTCAATGAGCATCTTATCTGCAATTTCATTTGTAGGCACCCATGATGTTGCATTTCCATCGTCTTCCATGCTTATAGCATTTATGACGATGTTTTTGTCTTTTATATTGCTGTCTATAAAATTAAGCCATTCAATGATCCCGGGCTTCCTTTTTGGATTATTTTTGTTACCATCAAAAGATGCTTCATTCAAGGTTATTAGGCCAAAAGACCTCCACATTGATTTATTAAATTGATGCTTTCTTGGTGTAAAATGGTTTTTGTATTCACCACTATCGTTATATCTCCATATTGTCATGGGCTCTAAAAACTGATCTTCATGAGAGATATCAGGCAACTTTACAATATCCATTTTAAAAACATCTCCTTCATTGAAGTCGGATATATATAGCGCCCTGCTCCATACCGTATATAGTTCTGCAATGTTGTCAATTTGTCCTGAATAAAATCTATTTTCCAATACTTCATTGGGGGTAAGTTCCCAACATGGTTTTTGTATTGAATAATTATAATGGCTGTCAGTGTTGTTGATTAATCTAAGATTCAAAAGTAAGGTTTTAAATAAATTATTGTATGAGGTATATATTCCGCCCAAGTCAAAAAGCCACCCCTTTGATGCTTTATATTTTTCTTTTCCAAAAATCACTTTATCTGACAGTCCTGTGTATGATTGGTACATGAGAATCCATCGGGTTGCCTGGGCATAATTTAATTTCTCCTTATTATCATTTTCCCCAAATTTTGGAGAAAAAATAGAAATTTTATTACTGCTCTCTGAAATAGTTCTATTAATATTTTTGCCAAAGATAGAAGTTGGAGAACCCTTATTTAGTTTTGAAGGCTCTATATCTTTTTCATTCACCTGATAGAAAGGATAATCATCGTCAAACAAATAGAAACGATCATGCCAGGCTTCTAAATATTTTACGATAATATCCGGAAACTTCCCGGCTTCCCATAAGTTTTTCCAGGTGTCCATAAGGGCATCTTCATACTCTTCTTCGTCCTCTTCATCTACATTCTCCACCTGCTGCATGCGGTCATTAACATCAATCCACTCATAAACATCCCCATTTGCATCATACCTTGAAAATACCGTATGAAGAATGGCAAGCAGAAATCTCAGGACAGCAAAGTCCTGAGTCGGCATATCTCCGGCAAGGTCTATGTAATTATGAGCATTTTGAAAAAACTCTCTTAAACTCACGAGCTCTGTCTTTCCTTTATAGTCGGTAACCACCGATATCCATGGCTCATCTAGCAAATTAAACTTACTCACCTTCCTCAACCTCCTTTTCCACCTCTAATCCATATTTTTTATCATATTTTAGTGTTTTATTCAGTAGCTTAAATTCTCTATTTTCGTCAAATATTATCCCCAAACTTCCTTTAAGCCAACTCTGTCTCTCCCACTCAGGAAAATTCCTAATATAGTAGCTTTCAAGCTCATCTATCACGCTATCCAACTTGCAATCTGCATAAGCTGAAAATGGCAATTTTATAGTTCTCTTGGCAATTTCCATGGCAGTTTTATTTTCATTCGGGTCCAACAATCCGGGTTTGTCAAAGAATTCATAGCCACCCTGACAGTCTTTGAGCGCAATTACCTCAATGGTATCAAGACTGTCACGGACTTGAGCATAGGCCTTAATATCTGATGATTCGGCAGTCTTATTCGAATTTTTTATCCAATCTGATAGATTTTTGTTTTCTGATATTTTATTTATTAATGGTTTATCGATCCTGTAATTATTGGCCTTGGCTTCTTTATCTTTGATTTCTTTTGTGTTTTTACACTTAAATTCATCATATTTCTTTTTTATCTCATCCTTTAAATTTAAGTCCTTGTCTGAATATACAAGTTGTACTAGGTGTAATACGTCATTTGGAAGATTTATGTTTTTCGGCAAATAGTATTCCGTTCTGAATAAAAGATAAGGTTGGTATACATAGGTTCCTCTCTCATCAAAATCATAGCCTCCGCAATTTAACACATATACTTTAGGATTTTTCAAATTTTCCGGGCGCTTGTTTCCATCATGCCTGTGAAGTCTCCCCATTCTCTGGAGGATAAGGTCCATCGGTGCCAGGTCTGTAATAAGCACATCAAAGTCAATATCCAGAGACTGCTCAATTACTTGGGTCCCTATTATGATTTTAAAATTGGGTCTTTCCCCACCTTTCCCTATCGAATCTATCAGGTCCATTTCTTTTTTATACCTGTCAGTTGCAATAAATGATGAGTGCAGGAGCTCAACATTTTCTTCACCGAACTCATTTACACAGGCTTTGGCAAATTTTTGAGCTTTCTTGACTGTGTTAACAATAACCCCCACAACTCCCGTTTTATTTGTGATCATGTTAATTAACTGGACTATATCCTGACTAACCGCTTTATCCTTTTTAATAATTTCATAGTTTTTTCCGGCAACTTTATTAAATTTGTCAAACTGTAAAATTTTTGGCCCATCATTAAAGGTTAATAATGGGTATGATTCCTTACTGTCAAATTCACTTGGCTTCTCAAGATTTTTGAACTTATAACCGGCCCCAATCATATAATGCTTGATAAGCTCGTTTCTTTTTTCTACAGGCAAGGTTGCCGATAATATAACAACAGGGACTCCATATGCTCCCATCCACCTTAAAGCTTGATATAAATATACACTCATGTATGCATCATAGGCATGAACTTCGTCTATTACGATAACCTTATTAGACAAACCCAGATGTCTTAACATAAGGTGCTTTTGCTTTAGGGCAGCCAATAAAATATGATCTACTGTTCCTACGGTAAAATCATCCAGGATTGATAATTTTCTTCCGGCAAACCACTCATTTACTCCTATCCAATCTTCACCATGAATATTTCTGCTCTTGGGAAGACTGGCGAATTCTTCGTTAAGTTGGGCCTTACCGTGGATTAACCTGATTGATTTTTCGCCTTCTGTGTGTTCCAGCCAATCCTTAACACGGGTAAAAATTCCGTTTGATGTAGCCTGTGTCGGCAAGCCAAAAAACATTCCGGTTCGACCGCATTTATTAGCGAGCTCCTCAACGGCAACAAGTGCTGTTTCCGTTTTGCCCATTCCCATTGGAGCTTCTATAATAATTATTCCGGGTTTCTCTATGTTGCTGATTGTCTTTGAAATCTTTTCCTGGGCTTCTCTCGGACCATTTTTAAATCCGAATCTTTCCCTATATGTATCATCGTTATAAACTTCCGGATCCCAACTCTGACTTCTGGCTTTTTGCCATCTTGTGAAGCCCAACTCCACCCTGTTGCTTTCTCCAACATTTTTATTTATTTCAATTAGTGGGAAGTACTCTTCATTACTGCTGATCCAGTCAGCCATAATCAAAAGCCCGGACAAAATGACTTGGCCGGGCTGGGAAATACAGGGCAAATCTTCTGCAGAAGTAAAACCGCATGCTGAAATTGCCCAAGCAAAAATATTTTCATGTATTTGTCGCCATAAGTTTGCGATTTGTGAGTTGGTATCATCCTCTTGGTAAATGCTTGAAGTATTGCCTATACACTCATCCGAACAATTCTGTGAAATAGGTCTCCCATGATGGGCGCCTATAATATTTGATACACAAAAATTTACTTTAAATTTGGATAATAGATACTGGCCTGATTTATTATGTAAAACATTTTCTCTTTTTTCCAGGGCATATTTGTCAATGTCTTTAAAACCTGCATTCTTTAGATTATCAAGAATTAGGTTGTCCAATTCGGGGTCATTATAAAAAGATTTCTTGATCTGAAAAATTGGTGTTGCCTTACCGATATCATGAATAGCTCCCAAAAACTTGCAAAGATTCTTAGTGACTTCATATTTATCATAAGCATCTGATGCTATGGAATGGATGAGAAAATCTTTTACTCCGTCAGAAAGCCAGTGCTCCCACAAGAGCCCGCAAACTTCCATAGTATCGTTAAGATGAACCATAAGTGGAAGCCACATAGGAACATTGTCAACCCTGTTTTTTTTAGCCCACAAATATTCTTTCATTTAAACTCTCCTGGATTGCTTATATTCATTTTACTGCAATACCTGTATGGCTTCAAAACTATATATAAACATCTGATAAATAAAAAAAGGCCCCCAGCCGGGAGCCTAACCTATGGAGATGGCGGGAATCGAACCCGCGTCCAAAAATCCGTCCATAAAAGTTTCTACGAGCGTAGTTTATTGAATTGATTCCCCCGTGACCAAGCCAATAAACAAGCCTAGCCACGAAGTAGCTTCATAAATACTCTCCTGTGGGCAAAGCTTAGCACAGAAGGTTCCCCGAGATAGTTGAGACCCGGTCATCCGTTACGGGACCGTATGAGGGGCCATGGGCCTAACTAGGCCGCAAAAGCTAATTCTTTATTATCGTTAGCATTTAAATTTAGTTGCCTTGATTTACGTCAACAGCCTGACGACTCGCTTCTCTTACTTCAGAATCCCTGTCGAAACCTGAACATCCCCGAGACCAATAAATTATACCATTAATTGGTCAATATTTTTAGTCCACTATCTTACTTCCACCGATAAATTCCCTGAGAATCGAAGTGTTGACAATGTCGGACAAATCTTCCATTGGCAGGAAATACCTCAGGAGGGACCTGAGCCTGACCGCTTCGATATAGGCGGGATTGCCCTTCTCAATCTCCTCCAGGTGGGGTTCGATCAAGGGCTTGAGGGCTGCAATTTCATAGACAAAGGATGAGTCGAAGATGGTGTCGGCCTCGGCCTCATATGGGAAAATATTCCTGACCTCCCCCTTCCTTACCGATGGCCATGAAAGTATGGTTTTCTCTGCACTTGACCCCCTCTTCTGGGCATCCCTGCAAATCCTCCTCATAAGCCTGAGGTCGCTTGTGGGAATGCGGTTGTGGGCATCCAAATTTATGTGGGTTGTGACGCTCAAATATATTTTGTATTTATATGAGGGATCAATACCGCTGCTCAGTATGGGGTTCAAGGCGTGGATTCCTTCTATTATGATGGGAGCATTAGCAGGAATTGACAGACCTTGACCGGTCATAACCCTCTCCCCGCTTATAAAGTCATAGCGGATCTTCTCCACCTCCTGGCCCCTCAGAAGCTTGGCAATATCCGAATTCAACCTCTTTATATCAACAGAATTTATGGACTCAAAATCCGGCTTGCCCTCCTCATCCAGGGGCGTATCCACCCTGTTTACATAGTAATCGTCGGTTGAAAGTTTTACCGGCCTCAATCCCAAAACCCTGAGGCAGGAGGTCAGCTTATAGGCAAAAGAAGTTTTTCCGGAAGAAGAGGGTGCGGCAATGAGTATGAGTTTTTTATTCATTGAATAGATCTCTCTTGCCATCTCCATGATCTTATGGCCCTGAAGAGCCTCGGTCATCCTGACAACTTCCCCTATATTTCCGCTCACAAGTATGGAATTCAGGTCATATACATTCTTTATCCCCTGAAGCTCTGACCAACCCTCTTCCTCCAGATAGCTCTTTGAAAGGAGGTACTGGGGCTTGAAATTGGCAGCCTTGCCCTTCTCATCCCTCTTAGGCCCAACCAGAACTAGGCCCTGAGCGAAGATCTCAATATCAAAATCCGAGACATAGGAGCTTGAGGGAACCATAAAGCCGAAAAATGAGTCGATGTAGCCGTTCATCTCATAGATGCTGGCCTTGCCTTCCTTCCTGAAAGCGTAGACTTCGGCCTTGTCATCCCTGTCTATAGACCTGAACAGGTCCACGGCCTCCCCAATGGTCATCTCCTTTCCTGTAATTTTATAGTCTTTCTCACAGATGGCTCGCATCTCGGCCAACAAGTCCTTTTTCATATAGGAATCCGGAATTAAATCCTTGCCGTCCTCTTTGAGCCTGCAATACAGGCCCCCGGAGATGCTGTGTTCAATTTCGACCTCTATATTGGGATAAAGTTTCTCCATTGCATAGCACATGACCATGGATAGACTCCTCATATAGACCCTGTAGCCGTCCGGATCCATGGTATCCAAATACGTAATTTCCTCCACATCCCCATCAGGCTTTTCCGAAAGCTCGTGAAGTAGGCCCCCCGACCTTGCCAGAACAAGCTCGGTTCCCTTATCTTCCGCATAGGCTTTCATGAGGTCTTCATAGGTGGCCCCGCTTTTAAAATCTGCCAAACGCTTCTTCCCGTCAACAAGCCCCTCTATATTTATTTTTATTTTTTTCTCAATCATAATAACTCCTAGCCCATTTTTTTATCATTCTATCACAGACTCAGTCTGACATTATTTCATAAATTTGTATTTTGAAAAGCTTTTCATTTGAAAATATAGTAAAAAAGTCCCCTTTTTTTGAGATTTATTGGCTTTTCCCTCTGGTAAAATTTCCAATACATGTTAAAATTATAAAATATTATTTATTTAAATGCTATTGTTAGGAGGTATTTATGAAGAAAAAAGTTTTTGCCCTCCTTCTTTCCGGCCTGATCATTTTTGCCGCATGCAAGGGCTTAGGCCCTGCCGGAAAAAAGGACGATAACAAGATCCGCCTCGGCAACAATGCCCCTCTTTCAGGTGCGGTTTCCGCCTATGGAATTACCACAAATGAAGGAATTAAGATGGCCATTGACGAGATTAATAAAAACGGCGGCATTATGGGTAAAAAAGTCGAGTGGTACGAGCATGACGACCAGGGAAATATTACCCAGGCGGCCTATGCCTATAACAAGCTGATGGACGGCCATGTCGACGCCATTCTCGGCGGAATTACTTCCAAAACCACCCTGGCAATCTCAGAAGCATCTCAGGAAGACATGATCCCGGTCATAACCCCCACGGGTACCCAGGCCGATATAACAGAAGGAAAGTCAAATGTTTTCAGGACCTGCTATACCGATCCCTACCAGGGCAGCCTGCTTGCAATCTTTGCCAATGACAGCTTGAAGGCCAGGAGTTTCGCAGTTCTTTCCAACGCTTCATCCGACTACTCCCAGGGTATTGCCAAGGCTTTTATTAAAAAGGCTGAGGAGTTGGGCATGGTCAAGGTTGCTGAGGAAAGTTACAGTGACGGTGATACCGACTTCAAGGCCCAGCTGACAAACATTAGGGGCAGGAAACCGGATGTGGTTGTTCTGCCTGACTACTATGAAAAAGTTGCCCTTATTGTTCCCCAGGCCAGGCAGCTTGAAATCCAAGCCAATTTCCTGGGCGGCGACGGATGGGACGGAGTCCTTAATACCATGGATCCTTCCCAATATGAAACTACAAACCAGTGCTATTTCACCAACCACTTTGCCATCGATTCCCAGGATGCCAAGGTCAAGAAGTTTGTTGACTCATATAAGAATAAATATTCAAAAGATCCTACCGCCTTCGCAGCCTTGGGTTACGACACGGTTTATCTAATAAAGCAGGCAATGGAAGAGGCCGGTACAACCGACTATGACCCGGTCTGCAGGGCTCTTGAAAAGATCAACTTCGACGGAGTTACAGGAGCTTTCAAGTATGACTCCCATCACAATCCGGTAAAATCGGCAACTATGATCAGAATTGAAGACGGCAAGTACAAGTTCGATTCTATTGTAAGCCCGCGCTAGATTACCGCTAGATTAATATAGAAAGGAAAAAATATGGAATTTTTAGCCCAAGTTTTTAACGGACTGCAATTAGGCTCCATATACGCCCTGGTCGCACTAGGCTATACCATGGTCTACGGCATTGCCAAGCTGATCAACTTCGCCCATGGCGACATAATAATGGTGGGCTCATATACGGCTTTCTTCGCCATACATCTATGGCTGGAACCCTCGGGTCTCCCCTATTGGATGGCAATTATCCCGACAGTTATGGTCTGCACCCTGCTTGGCATGATCATTGAGCGCTTTGCCTATAGGCCTTTAAGGAACTCACCGAAGATTGCCAACCTGATTACAGCCATCGGGGTCAGCCTCCTTTTGGAGCACCTCTTTGTCAAGCTCTTTACAGCCAACGCAAGACCCATCCCGCCCATCCTTCCATCGGGCAGCCTTAAGATCGGGTCGCTTTCAATAATGTATACAACAATCATTACCCTTCTGATTACCATAATTTTGACCACCCTGCTTCAACTCTTCATAAAGAAGACTAAGCGTGGCAAGTCCATGTTGGCGGTCTCCGAGGACTATGGAGCTTCAACATTGGTGGGAATCAGCGTTGACCATACCCTGTCAATGACTTTTGCGATCGGTTCTGCCCTGGCCGGAGTAGCTTCAATACTCTACATTGCCAGCTACCCCCAGATCCAGCCTTTTATGGGGTCAATGCTTGGAATTAAGGTCTTCACAGCTGCCGTCCTTGGTGGCATCGGTTCCATACCGGGAGCCGTTTTCGGGGGCCTGATCCTTGGCATGATCGAGGCTATCACAAGGGCCTATATATCTTCAAAGATGGCTGATGCTATAGTTTTCGGGGTCCTGATCCTTGTTCTTCTGGTCAAGCCCTCCGGAATATTCGGTGAAGAAGAAACAGAGAAAGTGTAGGTTTGATATGACATCATTAAAGAAAAAACAGTACCTTTCTATCGGCTTGTCCCTGCTTCTCCTTTATGCTTTTATTATGTTCCTTTCGGGAATGGGCCTTCTCAACAGGTACAGTAAAACAATTCTCAACCTGGTCATGATCTACGTGATCCTTGCATCATCGCTTAATATAACGGTAGGAAACTTGGGTCAGATAACCCTTGGCCATGCAGGATTTATGTCGATCGGGGCCTATACGGCGGCTATATTCATGAAGTCCGGATTCTTCCCGGGCCTTGGGGGCTATTTCATCTCCCTCATACTTGGCGGACTCCTGGCAGGCTTTTTCGGCATCCTCATAGGCATACCGGTCCTCAGGTTGAAGGGCGACTATCTTGCCATCGTCACCCTGGCCTTTGGAGAAATAATCAGGGTTATTATTGAAAATCTCGGCATTACCGGGGGTGCCCAGGGCATAACAGGCATACCGACAATGAAAAATTTCACGATAATCTATCTTATAACCTGTGCCTGTGTTGCCATGATCTATTCAGTAATGACCAGCCGTCACGGCAGAGCTGTTTTGGCCATCCATGACAATGAAATTGCGGCCGAATCCTCTGGCATCAATGTGACCTACCATAAGACCTGGGCCTTCACCTTGTCGGCCTTTTTCGCAGGGCTTGCAGGAGCCATCTATTCACAAAATATAGGCGTTCTTTCTGCCAATATATTTGACTACAATATGAGCTTCAATATTCTGGTCATGGTTGTTCTTGGCGGCATGGGTTCTTATACAGGCTCAATTATAGCCGCAATAGTTCTGACAATTATGCCTGAGCTTTTGAGGGCCTTCTCCGACTGGCGCATGATTATCTACTCGGTAATCCTGATCTTGGTCATGATCTTCAGGCCCCAGGGTTTGATGGGCCGTGAGGAGTTCTCAATATCGAAACATTTCCCCTTTGCAAGGTCGAATGAAAAGGAGGATGAAAATGTCTAAAGTAATTCTCGAAGGTTCGGGCCTGTCAATGGCCTTCGGAGGCCTCCACGCCGTCCACCGCCTATCCTTTAAGCTCCACCAGGGTGAGCTTATGGGCCTCATAGGTCCCAACGGAGCCGGCAAGACAACCGTATTTAACATGCTTTCAGGCCTCTATGCTCCCAGCCAGGGCGAAATCGTCCTTGACGGTGAAATAATTAACGGGACCCCGCCTCACGTTTTGGCAAGAAAGGGTATTGCCAGGACTTTTCAGAATATAAGGCTTTTTGACTACCTGTCCTGCCTGGACAATGTCAAGGTGTCTATGAACAAGGATATGAAATATAACGTAATGTCCGGGATGTTCAGGGGCAAGGCCTATTGGGATGAAGAAAAAGAAAGTGGCGAAAGGGCTCTGGAAATTCTGAAGATATTGGGCATGGAAGACATGGCCAATGTCAGGGCCGGGTCTCTTCCCTATGGAAACCAGAGAAAGCTCGAAATTGCAAGGGCTATGGGGACAAACCCCAAGGTTCTCCTCCTGGACGAACCGGCTGCCGGTATGAATCCCTCGGAAACCGAGGAGCTTATGGAGACCATAAGGCTTATCAAGGATAAGTTCTCCGTATCTGTCCTACTGATTGAGCACGATATGAATCTGGTTTTGGGAATCTGCCAGCACCTCATTGTCCTCAACCAGGGCCAAATGATTGCCGAAGGTGATCCCAAAGAGGTTATTAATGATCCCGAAGTGGTTACTGCCTATCTTGGAAAGAACGATAAGGAGGATTTATGATATATTTACAGGTCAATAATCTTCATGTGTATTATGGCAATATCCACGCCTTGAAAGGTATTAACCTCCAGGTCAACCGGGGAGAAGTTGTTTCTCTGATCGGGGCCAACGGTGCCGGAAAAACAACCTCCCTCCAAACAATTTCAGGCCTGCTCCAGGCTAAAGAGGGCGAAATCCTCTTCAAGGGCAAGCATATTGAAAAGGAGAAGGCTGACAGGATAGCCAGGCAAGGCCTGGTCCAGGTGCCCGAGGGACGAAGGATCTTTTCAGGTCTTTCAGTCCTGGACAATCTGAAGTTGGGTGCCTTTTCGGTCAAGGCGGATGCGGAAGAAAATATGCATGAAATAAATAAAATTTATAGGCTTTTCCCGGTTCTACAGGAAAGAAAAAATCAGAAGGCCGGGACCTTGTCCGGTGGCGAGCAACAGATGCTGGCAATGGGCAGAGCCCTTATGGGAAGGCCCGATCTCCTGCTTTTGGATGAGCCCTCAATGGGCCTGTCCCCCCTCTTTGTGGAAAAGATCTTTGAGGTAATTTCCCAGCTTAAGGAAAGGGGAACCACAATTCTTCTTGTGGAGCAGAATGCAAACCTGGCACTTTCAGTTGCCGACCGGGCCTATGTTATGGAAACCGGAAAAATTGTTAAAGAAGGAAGTGCCAAGGAATTGAGGAATGATCCCTCGGTCAAGGCGGCCTATCTGGGTGCCTGATTTAGAAGAAATTGGGCCGGCGGAATATGAATATAAAATTTTAGAGGGGGTTTGCCGTTTTCGGCAAACCCCCTCTATTGTTTTTTGTACTTTTTTAGATGGGTTTTGCCATTTTCAGCGAATCCCCATGAACGCCGGCTTGAGTTTTTTCATGGGGGTTGTCCAGACTTCGCTGTTTCCCCTTGATCGCCGATCTCAATTCTTTCATGGGTGGTGTCCAGATTTCCTTGTTTCCCCATGATTTTCGTTCCAGCTTGTGTCAGGGGGGTCTCCCGTTTTTAACGTTTCCCCATGATTTTCGATTCGGCTCCGTTCAATGGGGTTGCCCGATTTTCGGCCTTTCCCCATGATTTTCAGGTCGGCTTGTGTCAGGGGTGCGCCCCACTTTTCACTGAATCCCCATGATTTTCGGGCGTGATTGAGTCATGGGGATTTTAGTTTTTCGGCAAACCCCCTCTATTTCTTAGCAATCATATCTTAAGCTTGGTCCACTTGCCCTGCTTGAACCTGATAAACATGAAGAGGAAACGGGACATCTGGTCGCAAAAGACTCCCATCCAGATGCCATGGAGACCCAGGTTCATAACATTGACAAATAGGATTGTGGTAAAACTCCTGATTATCGTAACCGAGATTGTTGAGGCTATGAGGGTGTATTTTACGTCCCCGGCCGACCTCAAGATTCCTCCGAAAATAACCTGCTGGATTTGGAAAAACACTATTATCATGACATAGCGGGCTATAACTTCTCCGATCCTGATGATCTCGGGATCCTTGAATTGGATGCCATAGTAGGCCCCGGCCGTAAGAAACATCACTGAGGAGAGGAGGATGGCAAGAAAAATTCCCATTCTCTGGCAAATCTTACCATACTTCAAGGCATCATCTTCGCTCCCCCTACCAAGGCTTTCTCCGGTAAGGGTCATAGCCGCCACCTGCATGCCGTTGCCAAAAGAAAATCCCATGCTGAGCAAGTTCATGTTAACTTGATGGGCTGCAAAGGCTTCTGTTCCAAGACCTGCAGCAACAACCGCAGTTGTCATAAATCCAACCCTCATAAGGAGATTTTCTATGAGAATTGGCAGCCCAAGATTGTTTATGTTCTTCCATTTTTCCATGCTGGGCCACAATTTTTTCCTGCTTATGTATGAGAGTTTAACGTAGGAGTGTTTTTTAAATAAGGACCTCAAACTCATAAACATGGCGACTATGCTTCCGAACACAGTTGCCAGGGCAGCCCCCTTGATTCCCAGCTGTGGGAAGCCGAGTTTTCCATAAATCAAAAGATAGTTGAAAACTATATTGACAATAGAAGAAACCATGTTGGTTGTGAAGGCTATGCGCGTGTTGCCTGACCCCCTCTGGGCCGAGTTTATGATCATGGTCAAGTTGTTAAAAATCAAGCCGGCCATCCTTATCCTGAAATAGATGACTGCGGGCGAATGGGTGTCCTTATTGGCTCCTGCCAGATTCACTATCTGCCCTGAAAAGGCCAGGGTTAGTAGGGTCGTAAATGTGGTCACAATCAAGGCCACGGCCAGGGCCGTGCTCAGACTTGCGTTGGCATCTTTTCGGTCACCCTCCCCCAGCCTCCTGGCAACAATTGCCGAGAGGGCCGTTGCCACAGCTATCAATGGGGTCATGGCAAGGTATGTCGGCTGCATGGTAAGACCGGTAGCAGCGACCGCGACCGGTCCTAATCCCGCAACCATCATTGTATCTATCATTCCTGCAACATCAATAAAAAATGATTCCAAGACTGCCGGCCAAGCCAGCTTGAAAGCTGATTTGTAATAACTTTTTTGTATATTTCCTTTAGTTCTCGTTATCGTCACTACACACACTCTTTCATAATTACACAGTTCAAGGTTTCTGCTTTAATAGGACTTCCCTTTTGGCCTCCATGGCTTCTTTTTGCTCTTTACTTATTTCAGGGTATTTTAATCCCAACATTTTTAATCTTTCAAGGACTATCTCGCTCACAGCGTAACGAGCATACCATTTTCGATCGGCCGGTATGATAAACCAGGGGGCGTAGTCTTTAGACGTTTTGGAAATCATTTCTCCATAGACATCCATATACTCTTTCCAATAAAAACGCTCCTCAACATCGGAAGTCTGAAATTTCCAATTCTTTTCCGGTCTGTCTATCCTGCTAAGCAGGCGCTCGGTCTGTTCCTCAAATGATACGTTTAGGAAAAATTTGAGTACAACAATGCCGTTCTGGGTCAGGTATTTCTCCCAGTTATTTATCTGCTCATACCTTTGTTTCCATATTCCCTTATTAACCAGGTCATCAGGTATGGGGTCATGGTCCAGGAGGTCATGAATTCTGGAAACCAGGACATCCTCGTAGTGGCTCCTGTTAAATATACCGATTTTCCCCCTCTCGGGAAGGGCTTTGTTAACTCTCCACAGGTAATCATGGTCCAACTCCTCACTGGTCGGTTTCTTAAAAGGCTGAATATCCAGGCCTTGGGGATCAATAAGATTGAAGACTCTCCTGATCAGACCGTCCTTTCCGGCTGCATCCATTGCCTGGACCACTATCAGGAGGGCATAGGAATTGTCTGCGAAAAGCTTGTCCTGCTCAATACTCATTTCCTCTTTATTTGCAGGAAGCAAGTCATTGTAAACCTCATCCTTTGTAAGCTCTCCGTCATAGGAAGTGTCCCAATCTTTGATTTTTACTTTTTCATCCTGCTTTACCAGATATTTTTCCCATATTTTACCCATAGCATCCTCCTAACGATTCTTAACATCTTGCCAATACTCATTATAAACATCTATAAATTCACCCGGATCATTAAATGATTCCAACCTTTTGTGAACTTGGGGATCCGGATAGGCAACCGGATTATTTCTGACATCTTCCGGGAGGAGCTTTCTAGCCTCTTCCGAGGGTATTGAGTATCCTACCCATTCGGAATTTCTCGCCATTATATCCGGTCGTAAAAAAAAGTCAATAAAAGCATGGGCTTCATCAATGTTTTCCGCCCCCTTGGGTATGGCGAAGAGGTCCAACCATATATTCGAGCCCTCTTTAGGTACTATATAGTCCAAATCCTCGTTTTCCCATATGGCTGCCAGGGCTTCCCCTGAATACATCATGGCCATAGCGCATTCATTATTTATCATTATATCTTTTGACTGGTCTATCAGATAGGCATATACAAGAGGATATTGGTCTACCAATCTTTTTTTTGCAGCATCCAAGTCCTTCATGTTTTGAGAGTTCATGGATTTTCCTTCCAAGACCAGTCCCACCCCCAAGCTGTCACGGCTTGAATCCATCATAATTATATTTCCCGAGTAATCGGCATTCCAAAGGTTCTGCCATGAGTCAGGCTTATCCTTTACCATTTTCTTGTTATATAGAATGCCCAGGGTCCCCCAAAAATATGGAAGGGAGTACTTCTGGTCAGGATCGTATGACGGATTCATATATGTCTTGTCAACATATTTTGCATTGGGGATCTTGGTATAGTCCAACTCCTCGAGCATATTCTCTTTCCTCATCTTATCCAGCATATATTCTGAAGGAAAAATCAGGTCATACTTGGCTCCCCCGTTTTTAAATTTTACGTATAGGTCCTCATTGGTTGAGAAAGTCGAGTATATGACTTCTATCCCGGTCTCCGCCTCAAATTCCTTAACAAGGTCGGGGTCGATGTACTCTCCCCAATTGTAAACATAGACCCTGCGTCCTGCCTTGGCAGATTTTTTATTGTTGCAGGAGCTCAAGATTAATACCATGCAGATTGAAAGTGCAATAAAAAAAATGCCTGCTAAATTTTTTCTTATGAAATTCTTATTAAAAGTCATTTTCTCTGCCCTCATTCTCGCGACTCCTCAATTTATTGACCGACAGGAGCAAGACCAGCATCACGGCAAATAATATAGTTGACATGGCATTGATTTCAGGATTTATACCCCTTCTGGCCATTGAATATACCATTGTTGAAATGGTATCCACCCCGTTTCCGGCCGTGAAAAAGGATATGGCAAAATCATCTATTGATATGGTAAAGGCCAAGAGCAGGCCCGACACAATTCCCGGTTTTATATATGGAAGGATGACGTGCCTAACCGTATTAAAGGGGCCGGCTCCCAAGTCCATTGCCGCTTCCGGCAAGCCCTTTGGCATGGTCTGGAGCTTGGGCCAGACAGACAGGACTACATAGGGCAAGGTAAATCCTATGTGCGAAAGGAGAAGGCTGAAAAATCCCAGGGGCAGCTTAAATAGGCTGTATACAGCCATAAAGCCGACTGCCGTGACTATATCGGGATTTATTACTATTACCTGATTTATAACGTTCAGGCCCTTTCTCACCCGACCCCTGTAAAAATAAAAGGCCAAGGCTCCCAGGGTCCCCACTATACCTGAAATTATAGTTGCAAGGACAGCCACTGTCATGGTGTTCTTAACTGCCGAAAGTATCTCCTTGTTTTCCAACATGGATTGGTACCAGTGGAGGGAAAAACCCTGCCAAAGCCCCCGGCTCTTGCCGCTGTTAAAGGAAAATGCTATCAGGATAATTATTGGGGCATATAAGAAAAAATAGACCAGGCCTATATAAAATTTTTTTAATACTTTCATTGTCTATTTCCCTCCATTGCCGCCTTCTTTTTTCTTCCCCCGTCTTCGTCTTCCTTATCTTCATTTGAGAATAAGAGCGAAACAAGCAAAAAAACCATCAATATTATTGACATGGCAAAGCCGTAATTCCAATTTCCGGTAACCGTGAATTGCTGCTCTATAACATTGCCTATGAGGTTTGTCTTGTTGCCTCCCAAAAGGGTGGTTATCTCAAAGGTGGAAATTGCCGGTATGAAGACCATAGAAATTCCTGAAGCTATGCCCGGAAAAGACAGGGGCAGCAAAACTCTTGTAAAGGTCTGAAAGCTGTCAGCCCCCAAGTCTCTTGCCGCCTCAATCAGGCTCTGATCGATTTTTTCCAAAGAAGTGTATATTGGCAATATCATAAAAGGAAGGAAGTTATAAACCATCCCTATGACTACCGCCGTTTCACTGTAAAGTATATCTATGGGTTTCATTCCCATTGACATAAGGATCCCTGAAACTATCCCCCTCCTGGATAATATTGTTGTCCATGAATAGGTTCTCAATAGGAAATTCATCCACATGGGAATAATTATTAGAGTTAAGGCCACAGACCTGTAATTGCCCTTAATGCCGGCAATGAAATAGGCCATGGGATAGGCCAGGACCAGGCAGATAATGCTTGTTAAAACGGCAACCTTCAGTGACCTGAATAGGGTCCTCAGTGCCCCTCCTGAGAAAAACCTTTGAAAGTTGACCAGACTGAAGCTTCCCTCAAAGCTGAATGCATAGTAAAAGGTCATGATGAGCGGGATAAGGACAAAAATTATGGCCCATACAAAGTATGGGGAGGTCATCTTTCTGATATCTTTCATCCAAGATCCCCCCTCTCATTGAGCCTCTTCTTTTCCTTAGCAGGATTGAAGGCCGGGTCATCAAACTTATGCATGACTTGAATGTTCTCAGGATCTATATAAATACCAACCTCGGATCCGACCCTACAGGTCCTTGTTGATTGGGCCAGGTAGAGTTCATTCCCCACTTCAATCTCCATTTCATAATGGACCCCTTTAAAAAGAGATGTGATTACCCTGCCCCTAATCATGGCATTTTCAGGTTCCACAAGTTCGACATCTTCCGGTCTTATAACGACATCAACCTCTTCATTGGGTCTAAAGCCCTTGTCCACGCATACGAATTCTTTCCCGGAAAACTCAACCCTGAAATCCGCAGGCATTAATCCTTCAACTATATTTGACTCTCCTATAAAGTCGGCAACAAAACGGTTTTGGGGTTCATTGTAAATATCTATCGGGGATCCGATTTGCAGGATCTTGCCTCTGTTCATTACAACTATCCTGTCCGACATGGTCAAGGCCTCTTCCTGGTCATGGGTTACAAAAATAAAGGTTATTCCTACTTCCTTTTGGATTCTCTTAAGCTCTATCTGCATATCTCTTCTGAGTTTGGCATCAAGGGCGGCCAAGGGCTCATCAAGCAGAAGAACTTCAGGATCATTTACAAGGGCCCTGGCTATGGCTATGCGCTGCTGCTGGCCACCGGAAAGTTTATCTATTTTTCTCTTCTGAAAACCCGGAAGGTCCAAGAGGTCAAGTATCCATTCAACCTTTTCTTTGATCTCTTTTTCTCCCACCTTCTTCATTCTCAGTCCGAAGGCCACATTGTCCTCGACATTCAGATGGGGAAAAAGTGCATATTGCTGAAAAACGGTGTTAAAGGGCCTCAAGTTTGCGGGAATCCCGCTTATATCCTTGCCTTCAAAAAAAATCTTACCTTCATCGGCCTCGGTAAACCCCCCAATAATTCTGAGTAGGGTGGTTTTTCCGCATCCTGAAGGTCCCAGAAGGGTTAAAAATTCATCTTCATTGATTGTCAGATCCAATTTGTTTAATACTTGTTGACCGTCAAATGTTTTGCTGATACCGGCCAGTTGAATATGGTTCAATAAAGTCTCCTTTCTGAGAGTCCTCTTGAAATATATTAAGAAACGGTTTTACTCTCTATATACCCGTTCCGGCTTCGCTTGTTCATTATTTACAAATATATCTTTTCTATTTTAACAGAATATGTGACAATGTGTATTGTACATATTTATTTATGTTCAATAAATTTATGGAGGTAAAAAAATGACCGAAACAATGAACGTGGGCAAGACTGCCCCAAGGAAAGCAAGCTTTTTTAACAGTCTTGTTTTCAAACTCCTGGTCGGAATCGGCCTTGGTATCTTAGTAGGAAATTATGCACCTGAAGGACTCATGAAAGCCATTGTAACTTTTAAGGGCCTATTTAGTAATCTCATAAGCTATGTCGTTCCTTTAATTATCCTTGGCTTTATCACTCCGGCAATCGTTTCCCTTAAAGACAGCGCCGGAAAAATTTTAACGGTTACTCTTATCATTTGCTATCTTTCTTCAGTCGGCGCAGCTTTATTGAGTGTTACATCAGGCTATGCTATTATTCCTCACCTAAACATAGCCGCTCAAGTCGGTACGGGTAAAGCTCTGCCCGATCCGGTGGTTGAACTCTCTTTTCCCCCGATAATGCCTGTTCTCACAGCACTTATAACCGCTATTCTTATAGGACTTGCTGTTGTATGGTCAAAATCTCAGAGATGGTCCGACCTGCTGACAGAATTTAATGACATTGTCCTCTCTATTGTAAATAAGGTTGTTGTGCCTGTTCTCCCGATTTATATTTTCACAACCTTTGCAGGGCTTTCTTATGAGGGGGTAATAATAAAAGAACTTCCTGTCTTCTTAAAAATAATACTTATTGTAATTCTTGGCCACTACATCTGGATGACCCTCTTATATGCCCTTGGCGGCCTCTTCTCAAAGAGAAATCCTATGGGCGTGGTCAAACACTACCTGCCTGCCTACCTGACAGCCTTGGGTACAATGTCTTCTGCCGCAACTCTTCCTGTTGCTCTTCAGTGTGCAAGAAAAAGCGATATCCTTGATCCGGAGATCCGCGACTTTGTTATACCCGTATGTTCAAATACCCATCTTTGCGGCTCGGTTCTGACTGAAACCTTCTTCGTAATGGTTGTTTCTCAGATTCTTTACGGTAAAATCCCCGAATTCTCGACAATGATGACTTTCGCCCTTCTTTTGGGTATATTCGCTATTGCGGCACCCGGAGTTCCCGGCGGCACTGTTGTGGCTTCTTTAGGTTTAATTATCTCCGTTCTTGGCTTTGATGATAATGGAACGGCTCTCATGCTCTCAATTTTCGCCCTCCAGGATTCATTCGGAACAGCCTGCAATATAACCGGAGACGGTGCTATAGCCCTCATGGTAACCGGCTTATTCAATAAGGTTCCGCAAACAAAAGCTCAGAATTGAGATTTTTGAGTAGGAGGAAATGTAATGGATTATTCTGAAGTTTTAAGGAAAGAGCTGCTTCCGGCTTTCGGCTGTACCGAGCCGATAGCCTTAGCTCTTGCCGCAGCTAAGGCAGGCTCTTATCTAAAGGGTCAACCTATTTCAATGACCGCAATAGTGTCGGCAAATATTTATAAAAATGCCCATTCAGTAACTGTTCCTGCTTGTCAGGGAAGGACGGGGCTTGGAATAGCTCTTCTTGCCGGGCTTTTTTTAGGAGATCCCGATAAAGATCTTGAAGTATTAAACGGGATAGACTCTTCAAAACTTGACCAAATAAGCGAGAAGCTTGAAGACGGCTTTTTGAAGATTGATATAAACCACGAAGAAACCGGTGTATATGTAAAAATTATACTGAATTCCACAGATGAAAAAGTTATATTAATCCTAAGCGGAGCCCATAACCACATAAGCTATGTAGAAAAAGACGGTAAGGTTCTTTTGGATGACTTCCCTAAACAGGTTGAAAGTCAGGATGTTGACTATAGTTTCGATTCTATATATGAGTATGCCGACAGGGCTGACTTGACCCCCATAAAAGACCTGCTTGACAAGCAAATTGATTACAACACAAAAATCTCTGAAGAAGGACTCCTGAACGATTGGGGATCCGGAATAGGCAAGCAGCTTATCAACTCCCCCATTGAGTATGACAAGCTTACCGCCTATGCTTCTGCAGGGAGCGATGCCAGAATGACCGGCTGCGAATTTCCCGTTGTTATTAATTCAGGCAGCGGCAATCAGGGGATTACGGTTTCTGTGCCTTTGATTATCTATGCGCGTGAACACGATATTGACAAGGAAAAGCTCTATAGGGCCCTCTGCCTGTCAAACTTGATCTCTTTGTATATTAAACAAGGAGTTGGCAAGCTCTCCGCTTATTGCGGGGCGGTATCGGCGGCTTCTGCCTGTGGGGCTGCCCTTGCCTATATGCAGGGAGAAAGCAAAGAACTTGTAGAAGAAACCTTGAGCAATTCTTTGGCGGTTAATTCCGGCATTTTGTGTGACGGTGCCAAGGCCTCATGTGCTGCAAAAATCGCCTCCTCTCTTAGGAATGCCTTCATGAGCCTGGACCAGGCCAAGAGAGGCAAGTCTTTCAAGAGCGGTGACGGCATGGTCAAAGAAGATATCGATAAAATGATCGTAAGTGTAGGAAAAATAGCCAAGGACGGCATGAAAGAAACCGACGCTGTCCTCTTGGACCAGATGCTCCATAATTAAAAATAATTATAAAAAAAGGCCTTGGCGGAGATGACCGGCTTTAAGCAGGTCTCCGCTAAGGCTTATTTCTATTTTATGTTTTCAAAATCTTTCATTATTTCATTTATTTTATCTTTACTAATTCCCAATTGCTCTATCTGCTCCTTGAAATACATTGACAAATTTTTGAATTAAATAAAATATAATGAAACACATTGATCCTAATGAATTCAACATGGGCCCAGACAAATACTGTCATAATTAATGGGTGTATAGAAGAGCTTTTTTATCTCATCTTTAGTCTTGGTCGGATCCGAAAGAGCCCACATAGCCTTGGCCAGGATTGCCTCAGGGGTCATATCAAAAGACTCAAGAAAATCCAACTCCTTCTTATATTTAAGCCCGACCTCATATATATTCATATCGCTGCCTTCGTGGGCCACCTGAGTAGCCATGATCACTAGTTTTTCAGGATATTTTTTCACCATGTCCACAAAAACCCGGCTGATTGATTCAGGTATTCCCCCAAGTCCGAAACTTTCAAAAATCAGTCCGTCATATTGGCCAAAAAGATATTCCAGAATGTCGGCTTTCATGCCGGGAATAAGCTTTAGAAGAAAAACCTTGCTGTTGAGCTTTGTATAAAACTCGGGTCCGCCTTTAATCTCCACCGGCGGAAGGTAACGCATTATCCGGCCCTCCTGAATAATTGCAAGAGCGGGAAAGTCTATGCTGGAGAAGGCGCTGTAGGATTTTGACCTTATCTTCTTAGCCCTGGTTCCTGCAATCACAAGGCCCGCAAAAACAAGGACCACGCCGTGGGAGTCGGGATCAACTGCATAGCTTATGGCATCAAGCAGGTTGCTCTTGGCATCGGTTATATCATAATTTATGGGCTTTTGTGACCCGGTCAATATAATCGGCTTTTTTGAATTTTGTATCATATAAGACAAGGCGGCTGCAGTATAGGCCATGGTGTCAGTCCCGTGGCTGATGATGAAGGCGTCGTAGTCCTCATATACCGACTCGATATATTCGGCCAGTTTCTGCCAATGGTTAGGCCCCAAGTTTGTGCTGTCCAGGTTAAAAAGCTGATAAAAGCTCAGGTCTGCTAAGTTTTTCGCACCGGGAATGAAGTTTATGAGTCCTTGAGGGTCAATCCCCGGCAACAAACCGTCTCCCGTATTAACCGAAGCTATTGTTCCCCCTGTACCGATAAGCAAAACTTTTTTCAAGGCATGCCTCCTTATAACGTTTCTTTTTTATAGTATCTTACGATAAACCTGACCTTGTCTGATTCGGTCTCCATTCTGATTTTAGCATTGTTGGACTCCGCAATCATCTTGCAAAGATTAAGACCTATTCCGAAATTGCCTTCCTTGTCTGAAAGCTTATAATATCGGTCAAACACTCGGGACTTTTTTTCTTCGCTTATCGGTTCCGACAGGTTTTCAACACAAACCTCAAGATAGGTTTTCTCTTCAGCGGCATAGACCTCGACCTCTTCACCCTTGGAGTGTTCAAGGCTGTTTTTGATAAGATTTATATATAATTCCTTCTCCCACTTGGGATCCCCCAAATAAGTAATATCTTTAATTGTGTTATGTATTTTTATATTTTTAGACCGACTTATGGGCTCCATAAGCAGAGAAACCTGATCAATGAGGTCTTCCAAATTAATTTTTTCTTTTTTGAAATTAATAGTTCCGGATTCCAAAAGGGCAATGTTGAGCAGGGTCAGGACCAGATTTGTAACCGCATCCGTCTCCAGCTGCATATAATCCAAGAGCTCTTTTTTATCATCCGGAGAAATATCCGGATCTTTCAAATTTTCCAGGAGTAAATTTATTGAAGCAATCGGCGTTTTTATTTGGTGGGATATATCCTCCAAGCTCTTCTTTAAAGACCCTCTTGAAATCTCGGCATTCTCAGCTTGTTCCCTAAGTCTTAGGGTGATTTTATACATCTCGTTCTGTAGGCGGGCCAGGTCCTCCTCTTCATTTATAAAGGAAATATTGTATATTCCTAAGTTAATTTTCTCCATCTCATCAATGAGCCTGTTAACCGTGTTTCTGCTATACCTGCTTTCCGAATACAGGTAGGCCCACAAAAGGCCGGCCTGCAGAAGTCCAACAAGACAAATGACTTTCAAGGCATAGGAATCCGCATCTTTCAGGCTCAAGATTCCCTTACCGTCATATATGCCGTATTGTGAAAGGTCCCTATCCCCTTTTTCCTCAGCCATCTTAACAAGGTCCTCGGTTTTAAGGTCGGGATACTTTTTCTTTAAAGAGCTTACTATGTTGTAAACGGCTTGGTCAGACCGGGTGTTATATTTGTCTTTTATCAAAAAGGCTGCCAAGACAAAAAAAGCCATAAGGATTACCCCTATGATCGGCCCGATTTTCCTATATTTTTTCATCCAGAATGTACCCCAAATTCCTAACGGTTTTAAGCTCATAGAGGTCCATTTTCTCCCTCAATCGCTTGATTGCTACAGAAAGTGTGTTGTCATTGACAAAGGCATTGTCAGCCTCCCAGAGCTGCAAAAGATTGTCCCTGGTCACAGTCCTGTTCTTATTCTTTACAAAATACAGCAAGATCTCGTATTCCTTTTTTGACAGGTCGATTAGCTTTCCTCTTCTCTTAACCAGGTGGTTTATGTCGTCAATTTCTATGTCCTTGAAAATTATGGAATCGGGCAAGACCTTGCGGATCCTGGCATTGAGCTCCCCCAATTTAAAAGGCTTGGTAATATAGTCCGAGGCCCCCCGGTCCAGGGTCCTCACTATGGTATCCTCCTCATCATTGGCGGTGAGAAAGATAATCGGGATGTCCTTATAGCCCTTATAAATATCAAAAAGATCCAGGCCCGACCCGTCCCCCAAAGAAATATCAATGAGGGCCAGGTCGAAAGCTGAAGGATCAAAGGTCCGGGCTTGACTGAAAGATGTCAAGCCCGTGACCTCATACTTTTTGCTCAAATTGAGGACCAAGCTTTTCAATATTAATTTTTCATCTTCAACCAGCAAAATCTTTTTCATAATATTTAGATATTCTCGCTTCTTATTACTTCTATTATATTTCTTGACCTGATCTTTCTTAGTGAGTAGGACATTATTATAAAAGTCACTATCATTACTACAGCTATGCTTATCAGGACCGCTAATGCGGGGAATTCATAGGGCAAGACTATTATCCCCTTCGCCCATATTAAGTTTACCAGATATGATATCAGAATTCCCAAGGGCAAGCCCCAGAAGAGGGACCTTGTTCCTATCATCATTGATTCATATAGGCACATCTTGTTCAGTTGACCCGGACTCATGCCGAAAGACATGAGGGCTCCGAACTCCCTCTGCCTTGAGTAGATGTTTCCTGTTATGGTGTTGAAAACATTGGTCAGGCCAATCAAGCTTATTACAGTAATAAATCCGTAGCCGAATATGGAGACCAGGGTGACCAGATTATTAATCATCCTGATAAATTTTTGGTTATTTACGATTGTTAAGTTACTTATCTCTTTTTCTTTGAGGCTTGCCTCTATTTGTTTTTCCGTCTTGGCCGCATTTAAAGAAGCTATTCTCAGGGCTGCACCGCTAAAATACTTGTCGCCTTTTATGGTGCCCTCCCTCAAATACACGTTGGGTTCACTAAGGGTATCAAACTCCATCATACCCGGGATAGCCTTGACAGCCTCTTTTATTTTCAGCTTTCGGGTTTCTTTATCATCGGTCCCATCTTGATTATTAATTAAATTCAAGTCTATCTCTGAACCTTTGAAGAACTTAAAGGTCACTATTTTTTTATTTTTGTCAGTCAATTTTCCATTGTTGTTGACAATAGCATCTGTCGACTTGTCAAAACCGTTTATTTTAAGCAGCCTATCGAAACTTTCGCTGTTTACAACATTTACGGTAACGGTCATTTTAGGTCCCACATCAAAGCCGTCATCTTTTTGATATTTAATATACTCATCGGTGAAGGCCTCAGCCTTGACATGCCCGTAACCTATCATGTATGCCGCAAATTCATCCCCCTTATCAAGTTCTTTGCCCAAGTCTTTGAATAATTTAAAATTCTTTTCCACATCTTTATGGGCATCCATTTGGAGATTATAGTTTATATAAGAAACCTGGCCCCTCACCGCCCTATTGAGGGAATCCGTCATGGCGAACATGCCGATAAAAACCGCCACGCTCATGGCAAGGGAAGCGATCGTAGTCCTGTACTTCCTCCTGTTCCTTTTCAAATTCTTATAGGCAACAAGTCCGCTTATGCCAAAAAGCCTATTAATATAGAAAGGTGCCTTTACGTCTTTATTGGTGAGCTTGATATCCTGACTTGACCTTATGGCCTCAATGGGTGTTAACTTAACAGACCTTCTTGCTATGAGGTATGCTGAAATCAGGGTGGTCAAAAGTCCTAAAATTACGGCAATTCCAATAATCGGTAATGAAATATAGACCTCAAACTTGAATCCCTCGCCGTTTAGGGCAAAAATGTCCCCGGCCAAAGAATTTAACAGCATAATTAAAACCTTACATGCGGCAAAACCTAATAATATACCGGCAAGTGTAGCAAATATTCCCAGGCTCATTCCCTCAAAAATAATATTTCTCTTAACCTGACGGTCGGTGGCCCCCAGACTCTTTAAAATTCCGAACTCCTTAGTTCTCTCAACTATTGATATAGAGAAGGAATTTCTTATTATCATTATTGAAGTAAATAAAATTATAAATAACAGCAGTCCTGCCAGCAAATAGAAAACACTCATATATTCGTTATTAAAGCTGAACCCTGTAACCTTAAGGAGTGCTGTATTTATTGTAAAAACCTGATTATCCCCTCCATAAAGTGTTTCGACGTGCTTATCTATATTTTTGGGGTTTACTAACCTGTAGAAGAGGATGGAATTCAGGTAATCCTCCCGTCCGTCAAAAATTGTAAAAGCCGAGTATCCTGTAGCCGCAAAGTTTTCAACGCTTGTATTGGGCCTTTTAATAATTCCGACAATTTTATATTCTTTTTCTTTCAGGTTTTCCAGGGTCTCACCTTCTTGAAAACCCTCGAGCATAAGCCCGCTGTCTCTTAATACAGGACTAAGGGCCTTCCAATACTTATCATCCTTTATCGTCCTCTTGCCAAGACTCAGTTTGATCCGGTCGCCGACCTTGTATTTCAGACTCCCGTCCTTAATTGCATTTTCCCCGATAACCAGCTCATTTGAGTTTTGGGGGTACCTGCCTTCAACCAGTGTCAATCCTATAATTTCCCGGACCTTATTGTCATCATAGGCCATGACTTTCAAATAGGGCTTGTATTTATGTGCAGCTTTGACTTGGGCGTAGCCCAAGACATTCAGCTCTCCATATTCCTTAACTTCCCTGTTGGCCTTGACTTTTTCTTTATAGGGATCACCGTCAACAACCATTATGTGCTGGCTTCCCCTCTCTTTTATGACACTTTTCTCTATGACCTTACCCAAGGACATAAGCATGCTTATAACTGTAAAAACAAGAGCCACGGATAGACCGATCCCTATTATGGTCATAACCGATCTTTTCTTATTCAATTTTAAATTCTTTATCGTAATATCATTTAAAATTTTCATGGCTAGTTCCTTGTATCGCTGATTATACGACCGTCACTGATCTCTATGATCCTGTCACAGGCATTGGCAATTTCAGGGTTATGGGTGATTATAAGCGTGGTCTGCTTATAATCCCTGTTCCTATTCCTGAGTATTGAAATGATCTCATCGCTGGCCTTTGAGTCAAGGTTTCCCGTAGGCTCATCCGCCAGGAGGATCTCCGGCTTATTAGCAAGGGCCCTGGCAATGGATGTCCTCTGCTGCTCCCCGCCTGAAAGCTGGTTTGGAAGATTGCCCCTTCTTTTCCTGAGTCCTACTAAGTCCAATAGGTTGTCCAACTCTTCCTTTTTAAGCTGCCTACCGTCCAATCTTCTTGATATTGATATGTTTTCTTCAACGGTTAGGGTCGGTATAAGGTTGTAAAACTGGTAGACCAGGCCCACTTGCCTTCTCCTGTAAATGGCAAGCTGGTCAGTTGTCAATTTCGATATGTCCTTGCCTCCCACAAATATTGTTCCGGAATCAGGCCTGTCAACTCCTCCGAGCAGGTGGATAAGGGTTGATTTACCTGAGCCCGAAGCTCCTACTATTGCCGTAAATTCTCCCCTCTCCACTGAAAAACTCACATTGTCACATGCCAAAACCTTGCTATCCCCGCTCCCGTAAGACTTGCAAAGATTCTTTACTTCAAGTATTTCCATAATTTCCTCCCACTAATACTAAATGTCTTGGATTATTTTTCTTTTCGCCTATATATTAGCAAGCCAACATTACAAGTAAGTGACATGAGCTTGACATTGATATTAAGTAAGTTTACTTTAGTTAATATACGCTGAATTAAAATATTTTTTAACTACATTTTAATCGAATATAGTAAGGAGAAAAATATGAATCAAGAAACAATTAAAAAGTTTCAGGACCGCTTTGACAAGGATCCCAAATCACAGGCCGCAAAGAATGCTATTGCCAAGGTCGGTTTTGAAGAGGCTTCATTTAATAATGAGATTCTCAAAGACCACAACTTCCTCTTCTCTGATGAGACCGAGAGGGGCGACATTACAAACCAGAAAAAATCCGGTCGTTGCTGGATGTTCGCTTCTTTGAACGTAGCCCGCGTAGACGTTATGAAGAAGCTCAATTTAAAGACATTTGAGCTGTCACAAAGCTATACCTTCTTCTGGGACAAGCTTGAGAAGGCAAATTACTTCCTTGAGAATATCTTAAAAACCCTTGATGAGGATCGGGACTCAAGGCTTCTGCACCACCTGCTGGCCGCTCCCCTCCAGGACGGAGGCCAATGGGATATGTTCAAGCATATACTGAAAAAATACGGAATTGTTCCGAAAAGTGTAATGCTCGAGACTTTCAGCTCCTCAAATTCAAACACCATGGTCGACCTTATGACTTCAAGACTTCGCGAAGATGCCTGCATGATCCGTAGAAAATATAAGGAAGGCCAATCTGTAGACCAACTCAGGGCTGAGAAAGAAGAAATGCTCTATGAAATATACAATATTTTGGTAAAGGGTCTTGGCCAGCCGCCCACAAGTTTTGATTTCGAATACAGGGATAAAGATGATAAGTTCCACAGGATCAGCAACATAAGTCCCAAAGAATTCTTCGACAAGTATGTCGGTTGGGACCTGGATTCCAAGATCTCATTAATAAATGCTCCCACTGAGGATAAGCCCTATGGAAAGGCCTACACGGTTGAATACCTTGGTAGCATTTATGAAGCCGACCCCGTCCGTTATGTAAACGTGCCAATGGAAGATCTCAAAGAGTCAGCCATCAGGTCTATTAAAGACGGAAATCCGGTTTGGTTCGGCTGTGATGTGGGCAAGATGCTTGAGAGAAAACAGGGCATTATGGACCTCCACACATTTGACTATGAGGAGACCCTGGGCTTCAAGTCCGAGTTCACAAAGGCCGAGAGGCTTGACTACTCTGAATCTGTCCTGACCCATGCCATGGTCCTGGTCGGTGTCGATCTTGACGAAAACGGCAAGCCTCTAAAATGGAAGGTTGAAAACTCCTGGGGTGATGAGAGCGGTGACAAGGGGATCTTCTCCATGTCAGATGCCTGGATGGACCAGTTCACCTACCAGATAATGGTTGACAGGAAATACGTCGATGAAAAATGGCTAAAGGCCTATGACGGACCTTTGACCAAGCTGGCTCCATGGGACCCTATCGGCTCCCTTGCTTAATCAGGACCCAATAAGATTTAAGAAAGATAAAGACCGGCTGGTCCCCATGATCAGCCGGTCTTCTTCTTTTTTTCCTTATATTGTTTGTTCTAATTTAGACTTAAGCCAAGATTCCTTCAAGATAATCTATAATGTCTGAGACAGTATGGAGGTCCTCAAAGCCGTCATCAGCCATCTCAAAGTCCAACTCGTCTTCTAGGGCCATGGCTATCTCGACCCCGTCAAGCGAATCCGCTCCCAGGTCTTCCTCAAGCCTGCTGTCCTCATTGATCTGTGCCGGATCGATGTCCAGGGTTTCAGCAATAACTTCCTTCAAGACTTCTAAAATTTCCACTCTTTCCATACCTGACTCCTTGCATATATTTTTATTTATTATTAGCTGCCGTCAATATTCTCTATGCCCTGAATTCTAACTATAAAGTCCAAACCGGTCAAGACTCATTTCATCTTTTATAAGCCGGCGAGCTTGAAACTGGTATAATAAGAACGTATTAATAATAGAGCTTCTTAAGAGAGGAGTTAAAATGGAAAAATCAAATTTAGAAAAACAGCTTAAGAGAATCGACCATATGGAAAAAATATTGGGCGACCACGGCGATGTAACCGAGCGTTTTGCTCAGAGCCTTGAGGAATTTAAAGAAAGCTATAAGAGATATATTGAACTTTCAAACTATTACAGCTCGGCTGAATACTTTGACGACTTGAAATTGGAGGAAGAGGGAAAAATCCCCAAAAATATGTCAACAGCCGTTCTTGGAGAGGACTATGTTTACGACCTTATCGGTGAGAACCGCAATATAATGATAGAGCTCCTGAAATTGGCCGGATTGATGGCTGAGCAGCCATAATCCGTATTAAATTGTAAAATTTGCCTATTAAGGAGGTCTTAAAATGCAGGAAGTACTTGTTGTAATTGATATGCAAAATGACTTTATAGACGGTGCCCTTGGGAGTAAGGAGGCCGTTAAAATCGTCCCCTACGTAATAGACAAGGTAAAAAATTTTAAGGGCAGGCTTGTCTTTACAAGAGATACCCATGGCAATGATTATATGGAAAAGATGGAAGGAAAGTTCCTGCCTGTTCCCCACTGCATCAAGGGCAGCCGGGGTTGGGAAATTCAAAAAGATCTGGAGGCTCTGAGAAAAGGGCCGGCAATTGATAAGGTGACTTTCGGATCAAAGGAATTGCCCCAAAGGCTGGCAGAGATCAACGAAGAGGAAGAAATTTCCAAAATCACTTTTGTCGGCTTGGACACCGATATCTGTGTGATCTCCAATGCCTTGATTACAAAAGCTTTCTTTCCCGAAATTCCCATTGAAGTTGATGCCAAGGGCTGTGCCGGGGTTAGCCCCGACTCCCATAAAAGAGCCTTGGAGGCCATGAAAGTTTGCCATATCGTAATAAATGAGTAGGTCCTCGGGATCTACTCTTTTTTTATTAGTTCTTTGATATTTTTGTGATATGTACAGTTCTAAATAATTACTCTACTATAATTTGCTACTATAATCGTGTGAATTAATAGCTTTTACACTATAATTGATAATATGTGGAACTTTGATATTTAAAATTTAGTGTTTAATTTCTTTTTGGCAAAGGAATGTGAAAGTGAGGCCTTATGAGCTTTATAGAGTTTAAAAATGTATATAAGCGTTACAGGAGCGGAGAGACCCAGGTCCTGGCCAACAACAACCTGAGTTTTTCAGTTGAGCGCGGTGAGTTCTGCGTTATACTGGGGCCGTCCGGAGCCGGAAAGTCAACAACTTTGAATATACTCGGGGGCCTTGACCAAAATGATGAGGGCAAGGTCATTGTTGACGGCAAAAACATCAGTGAATTTGATGACAATCAGCTGACCGGGTACAGGCGCTACCAGATAGGTTTTGTTTTTCAAAACTATAATCTTATAGGAAATCTTACAGCCAAAGAAAATGTGGAGATGGCCAGCCACCTTGTAAGTGATGCCATGGACCCCATAAAAGCCCTCCGGGCCGTTGGTTTGGAAGATAAGGCCAATAACTTCCCCGCCCAGCTTTCAGGAGGCGAGCAGCAGAGGGTCTCCATTGCCAGGGGTATGGCAAAAAATCCCGGCATACTTTTATGCGATGAGCCCACGGGTGCCCTGGACTATGAGACCGGAAAATCAATATTAAAGCAGCTCCATGAAACCGGAAGGAAGACCGGCACCACGGTAATTATAGTCACTCATAACTCAGCCATAAAGCCTGTTGCAGACAGGGTCATAGAAATGGTTGACGGCGGCATAAGGAGCATCCGGGTCAATGACCATCCCGTGTCTATTGACGAAATAATGTGGTAGGAATTTTATTAAATGACTGAAAAAAATAGGCAATTGAATAATTTTGGTCAGACTTACAGGACCGATTGGCTTAGGACCATTTGGACCAGCAAGAAGCGTTTTTTGTCGCTCATTATCATGACAATGCTGGGAGCCCTGGTATTTATCGGCTTGATCACGACCGCCCCCAACATGAGAAAGAATCTTGAAACTTCCATCAGGGGATCAAAGAGGGACAATATAGAGGTCACCTCCTACTTCGGCCTTGACTCGGAAGATAAAAAACTCCTTGAGGGCCTACCTGACCTGGCAAGCATAGACTATTTTTACCGGGCTGACTTTTACCTGGACGGAGGGGATAAGCCGGTCAGGCTGAATTCCCTGCCTGAAAACAGCTCCCTCCCATTAGTAAAGGAGGGCCGTCTCCCCCAAAATGACCGGGAAATCCTCATGGACCTGGAGGCGAAAAAGGACGGCATGAAGCTGGGCCAAGAAATTCGTCTGGTCGATAATGAAAAAGCTGATAAGGAAAGCAAAAAATTAAAGTCCGACAAGACTGATGACTTCGACATAGAAAAGCCTGATATTAAGAGCCCCTTACCCAGCAAAAAATTAAAAAATGAGATTTTTAAGGTCGTGGGCTTCGCCGAGAGCATCAGCTATCTTTCCACTGAAAACAGGGGTAGGACGGAACTTGGCGACGGTAAGATCGATTATTTCGCCTACGCTTTGAAAAGTGTCTTTGAGGCTGACAAGCCCATGGGAGCTATGCTCAAATTCCACAGCCTTGAGAATTTAAATACATATGACAAGGAATACAGGGACCGTGAGAACACCCTAATTTCAAAACTGGAAGAAGTCCTGAGCAAGAGGCCAAAACAGCTTGAGAAGGATATAAAGAGTGACCTGGCCAAGAGTATAGATGAGGGAAAGTCAGCCATTGAAAAGGGCTATGCCGATCTTAAAAAGGCAAGAACAGATCTGGAAGATGCAAAGAAGGCCCTAAGTGACGGGGAAAAAGACTATAAAAAGGGCAAAAAAGACTACGAAGACGGCCTGGTTAAGGGCAGGAAAAAGCTTGACGATGCCCAAAAATCCTTGGACAAGGCCTTTGATAAACTGGAAAAAGGCCGGGACGGCTATGATGAAGGCCTGAAAAAATATCAGGACGGTTTAAAAGACTTAAATGACAAGAAATCCGAAATAGATGACGGGGCCGCCGAGCTTAAAGACGGTCAGGATAAACTTGATGAGGCAAAAAAGAAGCTCTCCGATCAGGGAGTAAACAGGTCCTATCTTGAAAGCAACAAATCCAAGGTCCTATCAGGGCTCTCTCAAATAGATGAGGGCTTGGCCAAGATCAATAAGGCCATTGAAGATAGGCCCAAAAATCTGGCTCTTATAAAAAGTGAGAGAGACAAGCTCCTGGCCATGAAGGCTGAGCTTGAAGGCCAGAAGGCCCAAGCCCAAGAGGGGCTAAAGCAGGTAAATGCCGGAATTGATGAGATAAATAAGAATCTTGATGCCTTGAAGAATCTCCCTGCCCTAAAAGCCACACTCGAAGATCTTAAGAATCAGCTGACCCAACTAAAAGCCCAACTCGATCAACTCAAGGCAGATCCCCAAGGAAATGCCACACAGATAGCCCAACTTGAAGCACAGATTGCCGGCCTTGAAGGTCAAATTGCCAATATCCAAGACCAGGTCTCAAAACTTGAAATGCTTAAGAACCAAGAAGGCCAACTCAGGGCCAAGCTGGCCCAACTTGAAGCTGAAAAAGCCAAGATTGAGGCCGGTATTGGTCAAATCGACCGGGGCCTTTCTCAAATAAATGATGGCCTTAAGAAACTTCAGGCCTCTGAAGATCAGCTCCTGGGCCTTGACGGCCAAAAAAGCGATCTTGAAGGGAAACGCAGCCAAGCCCAAAGCGGCCTCAGGCAGATTGAAGAAGGCCTGGCCGGTTTGGACAAATTGGAAAGCGAAGAAGAAAAACTAAACAAGGCCAAAAAGGATTTTGATGAGGGTCTTTTTAAATATAATGACGGCCGGGCCAAGCTTGATAAGGCGAAAAAGGACCTGGATGATGCAAAGAAAAAGCTGGATGACGGCTTCTCAGAATACAACAAAGGCAAAAAAGACCTGTCCCAAGGAATCAAGGACTACGATTCTGGAAAATTGAAGGGTCTTAAAAAGCTTAATGAGGCCTGGGCCGACCTGAAAAAGGGAAGGGCCGACTATGAAGATGGCCTTAAAAAATATGAAGAAAAGGCTCCCCAAGCCGAGATCGACCTTGCAGATGGGCAAAGGGACCTGGATAAGGCTGAAAAAGACCTTGAAGAGCTCGAGGTTCCCGAATACTCTGTAAAGGGACGCTATGGGGACAACCTCCTCTACGCCTACATTGACGGGGCAAATAACATGGATGCCATGACCCTTATCTTCCCCGTGGTCTTCTATCTGATCGCCATGCTCATAACCATGACAACCACATCAAGGATGGTTGAGGAGGAGAGGGGCCAGATCGGAACCATGAAGGCTCTGGGCTACAACAAGAATTTTATAGCCTCCAAATATCTGGTCTATTCCGGCCTGGCTGCAACTATAGGAACCGGCCTTGGAATAGTTGTGGGCTATAAGATGCTCATGCCCATTATAGTTAAGGCCTATTCGTTTGGAATCAACCTCCTCTATCCCCTGAGCTTTTCAATAAGCCCCCTCCATATCCTTATAGCCCTGCTTATAGGACTGGGCCTGACCCTTTTGACCGCCGCCTACTCCAGCAGCAACACTTTAAGGCAGAGGGCCGCCCGGCTCATGAAGGCCAAGCCGCCTAAAAAGGGCAACAGGATCTTTTTGGAGAGGATAAAGCCGGTCTGGAAGAGGATGGGCTTTATGAGAAAGATCACCATGAGAAATATCACGGTGAAAAAGAGCCGGATGTTTATGACCATACTTGGAGTTATGGGCTGCTCATCGCTTATAATCATGGGCTTCGGCTTGAAATCCTCCATAAGCAACATGCTGTATAAGCAGTTCCACGTCCTGGACTCCTATGATGTCTCCATCGTTTATGACAACAAAGCTGACGCCGAGGATATCAGTGACTTGAAAAAGTTGCTCCATTCTAAAAAAATCAGCTCCGCCCCCTACTATGCCCAACTTGCAAGCTTCATCAATGCAGACGGCAACCAGGAGACTGTTTCCATCATGGTACCTTTCGACGAGGAGGCCTTTGAAAATCTCCGCTTAATTAGGGAGAGGAAATCACGAAAAGAGCTGACGATTCCAAAGGACGGTGCTTTGGCTTCGGAGAGACTCTATATGAGCCTCAAAGACTCGGACGGGGCTTTAACGGTCAAGGACCTCATAGGCCATAAATATGACCTTAAAATAGTTAAAAAGATAGAAAACTACATTGGCAACCTGATTATTATGAGCCCGGAGAACTATGAGAAATATTTTGATAAAAAGATCGAGGAAAATGCCCTTCTGGTCAAGTTTGAAGATATGGAGGATTGGAAGGATATAAAGGATGAGGTTAGGGATAATCCCGCCGTTCAAACAAGCCAGGAGATGACAGATACCCTGGAAAATGTAAACCGGCTTATGGCCTCACTGGACATAATAGTCGTGGTCATAATACTCATCTCTTCGGCCCTGGCCTTTGTGGTCCTCTTTAACCTCACCAACCTTAACGTTTCCGAAAGGAAGAGGGAGCTCTCGACCATCAAGGTCCTGGGCTTTACCGACAAGGAAGTTACTGAGTATATATACAGAGAAACCTTTATTCTAACCCTGATAGGGATCATATTCGGCCTGGCCTGCGGCAAAGGGATCCACTACATGATATGTATGGTCCTTTCACCCCAAGGCATCCTTATAGACCCCCACCTGGTCCTGTCGGCCTTCCTGATAGGTTCAGCCATAACCATGGTCTTCTCCATCATAGTTATGCTTATAATTCACAGGCAGCTGAAAGAGGTCGATATGGTCGAGGCCCTGAAGGCGGATGAATAGGATGAAAGAATATTATCAGAAGAGAAAAATCGGCCTGACCGGGCCCAATATAAAAAAAGAATATTCGGTCCTGGTCCCGATTTTGTTAGATGGCGGCCGCCCCTCCCTGCTTTTTCAAGTGAGGTCGGCCCGGCTCTCAGTCCAACCGGGAGAGATCTCTTTTCCCGGCGGAGCCTTGGAAAGAGGCGAGGATCCCGACCGAGCCGCTGTCAGGGAAGCTTCCGAGGAGCTCCTCATTGATCCTGGAAATATAAAAATCCTCCTTGACGGGGATATTGATCTTTCCTATACAGGAAGGCTCGTCCACACCTACATAGGCCTGATCAAGGACTACCCCGGAACCTACAATCCTTCAGAGGTGGCCTCGATCTTTACTATCTCTTTTGATGAGCTTTTGACAATGCAAGCCCGGGTTTGTTATAGCAAGCTGCTAATGGAGCCTGACCCGGATTTTCCCTTTGAAAAGATCCCCGGCGGCAGGGACTACGAGTTTTTGCAGGGCCTTGAGAGGATGATCTTTTATGAATATGAAGACAAGCTTATCTGGGGGCTGACTGCCAGAATTCTCGAAGCGTCCCTCCCCCTTATAGAAAAATATATCCTATGATATATTGTCCGGTTTTGTAAAAACCCTGGTACTTGTTAAAGTTTTTTAAATTTTGTAGAAATGCTGTATAATTAGCCTTGAATATCAGGAATTATATTTTAAGGAGCAAAATTATGAAATGCAGAGTTTTTGTGGACACTGCTGCCGATATAACTGTAAAAGAAGCCGAAGAAATCGGTGTTGAGCTTATCACCCTTCCTGTCACTTTTAACGGCGAAGTGTTCTCTCAGTCCGGAGATGAAGATTTCTCCCAATTTTATAAAAAAATGTCTGAAGAAGATGCCCTTCCCTCCACCAGCCAGCCGGCCTTCGGCGACCTGCTTTCTCTTTTTAAGGAAATAAAAAATTCCGGTCAGGAAGCTGTCTACCTCACCATTTCTATCGGCATATCCGGATCTTATGAATCGGCCATGAAGGCCCTTGACATGGTTGACTATGATAAGATTTTTGTTGTAAATTCAAATACCGCAATTGCAGCCCAGGCCCTGCTTGCCCTCCACATGGGAAGGCTGGCGAGAAAGGGACTTTCAGCCTCTGAAATAGCCCGGGAGCTTGAGGAAGTGAAGCAAAGGGCCTTGGTTTGTGAAAATGTTACTGAACTCAACCATCTTAAAAAAGGCGGTAGAATACCCGGGAATTTGGCCCTGCTTGGCGGCCTCTTCCACATAACTCCCTTTTTACTTATTAATGATGAGGGCATACTCGAATCGCCTGTCAAAGACAGGGGAGTAAAAAACAGCATTAAAAGAATTATCCGCTTTGTTGAGCGTTATGAGCTTGATCCTGACTTTCCAATCTATGTCCAGTACACATCAGATGTCGAGAAGGCCAAGGGCCTCTATGAGTATTTTCAGGAAAAATTCGGTCCGGACAGGGTCAAGTACCACGGCATAGGTCCGGTCGTCGGAACCCATCTCGGTCCAAATACAGTCGGGGTCGGAATTATTTTAAGCCAGGCCGGCAATGATAAGAGAATGGCGGAAATGCTGACAGATCCAAAGTGCTATTACAAATAAAGATTTTAATAATTGATTTATCAAGATATTTTTTAAGGGGGTTAGCCTAAAAAGCCAACCCCCCCCTTTTGTATTGTAGGGCCCTATAAATGCCTCTATTATAAAACATAAATTCTTGCTTCATATGGCCTGAGGACCTCTTTGTAGTCGGCCTTATAGTTTGAAATCACCTCTTTATAATCCTTCGGAATTTTTGATCCTATTTCCCCGTCCGACAGGTTCATCTCAACGAAAACTTTCTTATCTTCATATGTCCTGTAGTAGGCAAAATAGTTATTTTTCTCCCTGTCTACAAAGCTTATTTTCCCCCTTGTGAGGGCCTTATTTGCTTTTCTCAAGCCTATAACTTTCTTGAAAAAGCTCAGGACGGAATCGGGATCCTTGTCCTGTTCAAAGGCCCCTGAGCCTTTTTTAAAGTCATCAATATATATCCATGGATGGGCACTTGAAAAGCCCCCATAGGCTTCTTCGGAGTCCCAGACCATCGGTACCCTTGCATGGTCCCTGGTTCCTGCCAGGCATATATCCCAGCACTTCTTAGGTCCGAATTTTTCCAGGTTCTCATTATAGTAATTTATAACCTCAACATCCCTCAACTCCTCAATTGAAGTGAAGTCTTGATTGGCAGCGCCCAGCTCCTGACCCTGGAATACAAAGGGGGTCCCCCTCATTGTCAGCAAGAGGACTATCAGCAGCTTGGCTAGGGGCTCGTGAAGGCTCCTATCCGATGTCACCTTGGAGATCATCCTGGGATTGTCATGGTTTTCCCAGAAGATTGACATCCAGTTGTTGTTGGTGAAGCTCTCCTGGTACCTGATGTAATACTTCTTTAAAAAGTTCAGATCATATTCGTAGTCTTCAAAGCGGACATGGCCCGGGGTTTCCAAGTGGTCGAAGTTAAAGACCATGTCGAATTCTTTCCTGTCGGCCCCGGCCAGAAGCTTGCCCATTTCTAGCCCTATGCCCGGGGTCTCGGCTACTGAAAAGGCCCCATACTTATCAAAGGTTTTGGCCCTCATCTCCTTTAAATATTCATGGAGTCTGGGCCCATAGTAATAGTTTTCGATTCCCGTGAAATCGATAAGTTCGCCTATGGCCTCATCCCCGTCAGGCAGGCCCTCTCTCTTGGATATATAATTTATGACGTCAAGCCTGAAGCCGTCAACCCCCTTATCAAGCCACCAGGAGATCATTTGGTGGATCTCATCCCTCACAGGCTCATTGTCCCAATTCAAGTCCATCTGCTTCTTGCTGAAGAGGTGGAGACAGTAGAGGTCATGCTCGGGATAATAGTTCCAAGCCGGCCCGCTGAAGAAAGAGACCCAGTTGTTTGGCTCCTTGCCGTCTTTTCCCTTCCTGAAGAAATAGTATTGGCCGTAGGGGCCGTGAGGGTCTTCCAAGGCTTTCTTAAACCATATGTGCTCATCGGAAGTGTGATTGACCACCAGGTCCATAATGAGCCTCATGCCCCGCTTATGAACTTGGTCCAGGAGTCTGTCAAAATCCTCCATAGTCCCCATCTCCTCCATGATCTTCCTGTAATCCCTGATATCATAGCCGTTATCATCATTGGGAGAGTCATATATTGGAGAAATCCAAATTGCATCTATGCCCAGACCCTGAAGATAGTCCAATTTCCCTATTATTCCTTCAATGTCCCCAATACCGTCTCCATTGGAATCAGCAAAAGACCTGGGATATATCTGATAGAAGACCGCCTCTTTCCACCAAGTCCAGTCCATTGGGACCTCCTGAGTGTTGGGGGTGTCCTTTTCGCTATTTAAGAGCCAGAAAAGATGGTCCCAGAAGGTGTCTGTCAATTTCTTCCTTGTGAGCCTTTTTATAAATGAGAGCTTGAGATTCCTGACAAGGGGGTTGAGGATCAACTTGTCAGACTTGCCCATCTGCATGAGTATTTTGTCAATGACATCCTTGCCCACGGGATTTGCGTAGAGGTCTTTGACCCTGGAATTGAAATTTATGGTCATGAGTCCAACTCCTCCTTTTCCCTTTCTTCATTCTCCTTGAGGATCTTGGCGTAAAAATTCTCATCAATCTTGTATTTTTTCATAAGTATAATTCCGCCCAAAACTATCATGGCAACCGGAATAATAAACATGTAGATTTTGAATTTTGTGATGGCCTGAGCTGACAATAGCCTGCCTTCCGGGTGGCCGCTTATGCCAGAGGTAATGAGGGCTAGGCTTGTAAGGTAGCCCGCAATGGCGTTGGCACTCTTGTAAATCAAGGGTTGGACGGATGAGGTCACGCTGTCATTCCTCTTCTTGAATTTCCACTGGCCATACTCAACGGCATCGGAAATATACATGAGCATGAGCATCTGTATAAAGGCTTCTCCAACGAAGATCAGGGTTCCCCCTATTCCAATGACCAACATATTTGTGTGGGCCAGGTAGAACACTATGTAGCCGATTATGACCATGGCCAGGCCCAGAAAATACAAGCTGCTTCTCTTCAGCCTTTCACCCAGGATGGGGAAAATGGCCAGGCCGGCGATTTGGGAGACTCCCAAAATCAGGGCGAAGACTGAATACTTGTTCTCATCCCCGAAAACATACTTAAAGTAGTAAATTCCCAGGCCGGTTGTAGCTGTATAGGCGGCCATAAAGAGCAGCATGGAGCATATAATTACCAGGAGTTGGTCATTTTTTATAATAATTTTCAGGATCTCCTTGAGACCGGTTTTTTCTTTTTTCTTAAATCCGACCTCTTCCTCCTTAACGAAAATCAGGGTGAAGGTCTGGAAGAATATCATAATAAGGGAGGATGCCAGGGCTATGATGAGCCAGGCCTTGGTCTTGCTTTGGAAAAGGCCGGCCAGGGAATTGGATATGGGTATAAGACCGACAACAAAGGCGAACATGCCTATACTGGCAAAAATTCTGGCCGTCGACCCTATTTTTTCCTTCTCCTTTTGGTCCCTGCTCAGGGAAGGTATCATTGACCAATAGGCTATGTCGTTCATGGTGTAAGAGATTTCCCACAGGAGATAGGTCACAAAAAAGTATGCTAGAAATGCCGAGCCTTTGAGGCCTGTATCAAAAAACATCAAAACATGGAAGAAGCCCCACAGGATCATTCCGACAAAAATCCAGGGTTTGAACTTGCCCCACTTGGTTTTCGTATTGTCAATTATCGACCCCATAACCGGATCGTTGAGCCCGTCAAAAAACCTCATAAATATAATTATCGAGGTTACATAGGCCAGCATCTCTTTAGGTATTCTCAGAACGTCGGTCATGTAATAGAACATGTACATGGTTACCATGGTTGCCACCATATCCCGACCCAAAGTTCCTATTCCGTATCCCACTCTTTGCTTCCACTTGTTTTTCATATCAGGCTCCTTCCAAATCAACTATTTTAATTAATTATACATAAAAAAGCAGCCTAATCTCGGTAGATTAAGCTGCTGATAAAAAGTATTTTTAAGATTTGGCCTAGGCGGCTTTCTTCCTGAACATGACAAAGCTTATGGCAAGGCCGATTGCAACCGGCACTACCCAGCCCAAACCCAGGGTGAAGAAGGGAATGTAGGCTTTAGCAAAGTCCACCATGCCGACAGCCAAGCCTGTCTTTGAAATGAATTTCGGCGTTGATTTAATGAAGTCAAATATGGCCGGTATCATTGAAAGATATACGGTGAGACGGAAAGCTTTATCCTCAAGCGGCGTGAAATAATTGGTCAACCACAAAATGATCATGGTTATTGCTATGGGATAGAGGAACATCAGGAAGGGCACCGACAGACTTATTATGGTATTCAAACCAAAATTGGCAAAGAAGAAGGAAATGCCCACGAAGAGGAAGGTCCAGGTCCTTCTTTTAAGCCTGTTAGGAAACATCTCATCAAAGGTTGCCGATATTGATACTGAAAGCCCTATGGCTGTCTTCAAGCAGGCAACGGTTGCTGTGGCGGCTAATAAGACTTGGCCCCACCTGCCCATGAGTTTTTCCGATGCTTTTGAAAGGACGGCTCCTCCGTTGGCCTGAACTTCCATGGCCCCGTTTGAAGAAGCACCAAGATATGTCAGGCCCAGATATATGACCGACATGGCTATAACGGTCACTATTGAAGATACCATTACCTCCCTGGCCTTATCCGATGCACCTGTTACACCCAGCCTGTCTATGGCCCCCAGAACTGTGGCACCGAAAGCTATGCAGGCCAAGATATCCATGGTATTGTATCCGTCCAGGATTCCCTGAAAAAGAGCCTTTGACTCATAGTTGGCCAAGGGCTGAAAATCCCCCGGATTTCCCATAGGCTCAAAAATAGATGCAATAATCAGGATTGATATAAGAGCTAAAAATAGGGGTGCCAGAAATTTACCGATGACATCCAGGATCTTGCTGGGCCTAAATGAATAGAAGAGAACCAGGCAGAAGAACACCGTTGAATATACAAGCAAGGGTAGGCTGCTGTCACCCTTTACAAAGGGCTGAATCCCAACCTCGAAAGCAACAGTAGCTGTCCTTGGAGTGGCAAAAAGCGGTCCAATAGTCAGGAGGAGGACTATGGCGAAGAAATATGAGAATTTTTCCCCTACCGGCAGGGTATAGGTCCTCAGACTGGACTTCTTTGAAAGTGCAAAAGAAGCCACTGCCAAAATAGGCAGGCCCACACCTGTTATTAGGAAGCCGACTCCTGAAAGTAAAAAGTTTTTTCCACTCAGCTGGCCCATCATTACCGGAAAAATAATATTTCCCGCTCCGAAAAGCATTCCGAATAATAATAAGCCGACTGAAATTGATTGTGATCTGTTTAGCTTTTTCATAATATCCCCTTAATGTTTTCTTGTTATTATATAACAAAAAATTTTAAACATAGGATTTTTTTAATAGGTTTATTGAAAATAATTCCTTACTCCTCCACTTCCTTCAGAGCAAGGTCCAGGGGCCCTTCGTTAAAGTCACATTCCCCATATCCTTTTCTGACCATGTCCAGGTATTTTTTAGTTGGCTTCACTTTTTCATCTGAATATGGGGGGTTCATAAGATAGTAAAAAACCTCTTTCTCACGGCCCTCAACTGATAATGTCAGCGTCTTCTTGCAATAAAGGTCCGGGTAGGCCTCATAATCGTCCAAGGCCAGCTCGTCTTTATCGTCCACCTGCCAGAGGAGGACCGGTATGGAGTACTTATCTTCCTCAGCCCCTTTAACCTTTTCTATAGTCAGGTAGCCCTTGGCCCTGAATAAAAGTTTATAGCCTTTGAGTTCATGTTTTACGGGTTCTTCTTTCTTTCCCCTCAGCTCTTCCATCCATTCCCTGTTGAGATTGCTTCCATAAGCTAAATATGTTTTCATTTGTCATCCTGCTTTCAAATATAGATATGATAGTAAATTTTCTTAACATCACTATTTTACATGCATTTTATATTCTTTTTCATCTGAAATTACAAAGATTTTTTAAAATGTTCAGGTCAGCTTAATAAAATAGCGACAAATCAAATTAGAAAGGAAATAAATATGCAGAAATTTCGCATTGCACACTTGACGGATACCCATATTCTCAGAGATTATAGAAATTCCCACTTGGAAAAAATCGGCTTAAGAATTTATCCTGACAGCTATTTTAAAATTGCCCTTCAAGAACTATCTCTTGAAAAACCGGACTTGTTGCTTATAACCGGAGACCTTATACATGAGGGTGATATAGAAGATTACCGATATATGATAAGGCTTATTGATTCATATTTGCCTGATATCCCTCTTTTTTTATGCCCCGGTAATCACGATCCCAAAGAAATTTTCATGCAAACGTTCAACGGTCGATTTTCCGACCATTATGTTGGTGATTTTAATGGTTATAGGATAGTAAGCATTGACACTTCTATTGAAGGATCACCAAATGCTTACATTAATCCGGATCATATAAGTTGGCTTAAAGAAGTTTTAAAAAAGCCATCAAAAAATGGAACTATTCTAATAGGTCATCACCCTCTTGAATTTGATCAAGCTTGGTTCAGGAGTGATTTTGGGAGCCGTTTTTGGCAGATCTTGGATGATAGCGATGTATTTGCTTACTTCTGTGGCCACTCTCACTTCGGTGAAGTCCGCAGAGTTCATAATTTTTTGCAGATATGCGGCGAATCTTTTGCTTTTGGAGTTGAAACTTGGGGAGATAGAGTTGTTTACACGGAAAGCCGCGGCTACAACTGTTGTATTTTAAGAGGCAGAGAAGTTTTAACTCATGCAAGTCAGCTTTTTTCAAGTCCCAGACTTGTCAAGGAATTTGATGATATCGCGTCCAGTGTTAAGTAAATCTCAACTTTCGATAATAACGGGTTTTTAAAAAGCTAATTGAAATTATGGTCAATTATTAATTAAAAAAATGCAAAATGAAAAGGAGTATTTATGAAAAACAAGAAAAATTTGTTTAAGACAGCCATTTTATGCTTGTGTTTGTGTATGGGTTTTATTCTCACCGCTTGCGGATCAGAAAGCTCAAAGAAGAGCTCTGACGGAAAAATTCGTCTTCAATATTGGCACATAAATGGAGAAAGTCAGGGAGGAAAAACCGTAGATCAGTTTATAAAGGAGTTTAATGAGAGCCAGGACAAAATCGAAGTCAGCGGCCGTTTTAATAAGGGATATGATGACCTCTTAAAAAATCTTCAGGCAGATACTGCTGCAGGAAACGCCCCTGATGTTGTTCAGGTTTCCTGGTCTAACCTGGAATACTTTCCGAACAACTTCAAATACACAAGCCCTGAAGAAATTGTGAGTAAGTATTTTCCTGAAGATGCAAACTTCTTGAATGATACCTTCCCTGAAAAAATTCTTAATTTAGCAAAAAACCGTGAAGGTAAATTGGCAGGCATCCCATATTCAGTTTCTAACCCTGTTCTCTATTACAATGCCGACATACTTAAGAAGTGTGGTTTGTCAGAAGATGGCCCAAAAAATTGGAATGAAGCTGCACAATTTGCAAAAAAAATCTATGACCAGACAGGACAATACGGAATCTACTTTCAAGCAAATGATACTTGGGTTCTTCAGGCCATACTTGAAAGCGGCGGTTCCAATATGCTGAGCTATGACGGGGATAAGCCTAAGGCAACCTTTGCAAGTCCTGAGGGCATTGCAGCTATGCAGGCCTATGCCGATCTGGTCTTGAAGGATAAGAGTGCTGTCCATATGAACAACTTGGAAGATGCTCTTAAAGCCTTCTACGACGGTAAAATCGCAATGGTAGCTTCTTCTATAGCTAAGGCTACCACTGTAAAGCAAAATTCAAATTTTGATGTTCGTTCAACACAGTTCCCTGGCTTTGAAGGACATGACCTTGCAGTGCCTGCCGGTGGCTGCTATTTAGCTATTACCTCAACAGACGAAGAACATCAAAAAGCTGCTTGGGAATTCATTAAATTCCTGAACACAGACGATAACTCAGCACGCTGGGTTGCCGGAACAGGCTATGTTCCCACAACTAAAGGTGCTGAAAATTCACAAATACTAAAAGATTATCTTAAAGAGAATCCACTTCTGAACGCCGCTATGGATCAAAGAGACAACGCTGTTCAGTGGACAGCTTGGCCGGGAACATCTGCTCCTAAAGTTCAACAGGCTCTTATTGATATGCGAGATGTAATAATGAACGGTTCAAAAACTGTAAATGAGGCTATGCAGTCAACACAGGAAGAGATCCAAAAAATGTTCAAATAGTAAGAAAATTATGCATTTTAACGCAGACCCAGGCATTGGCAATCATCTTTGCTTAGGGTCTGCTAAAATTGCCATTTTCATTCCGAGTTAAAAAAGGAGGCTTAATTTGTCAGTATCTAAAGGCAATAAAAAAGTCCTTAAAAAGTGGCAGCCCTATTTCCTGATCTTTCCGGTTTTGGCTGTATTCACAGTATTTATGTTTTATCCCTTCTTCAAGACCCTATACATGAGCTTCTTCCAGGGAACCCTCACTGACTCAACCCAAGAGTTTGTGGGTTTTGAAAATTATAGTTCTATCTTTCATAGTTCTGATTTTATGAAGATTTTAGGAAATACGCTTTTATACATCCTGCTCTTTTTAATATTTGCGTTGATTGCTCCATATATCTTTGCTTTTATACTTTCCTTCTGTATTAATAAAGGCAAAGAATTTTATAAGGCGACTTTCTTCCTTCCTAGCGTTATTTCAGTAGTTGTTGGAACTATGATCTTCACCTGGCTTCTGAACCCCTTGTCCGGCCCTGTTGCAGGTGTCGCCGCATTTTTCGGTATAGAGGTTCCAATTTGGACCGAGACTCAGAGTTTGGTTATTCTTGGAATGAGTATTATTACCTGTTGGAAAATATTCGGTTATAATTTCATAGTCATTATGGCAGGTATAGGCTCGGTTCCATTGGAGGTTATAGAGTCGGCAAGGATGGACAATATTCCCAATTGGAGGATCTTCTTAAACATAGTCGTTCCTATGAGTTCTTCCACTGGAATATATGTTCTAATCATGGCTATAGTTACAGGGCTTCAGCAAGTTTTTACCCCGATTATGATGATTACTCAAGGCGGTCCAAACTCAGCCAGTTCTAACCTTATGTACGAAGTATATGACCAAGCCTTTGCTATGTTCGATCCGGGCATTGCCGCGGCTTACGCAATGATAATGATGATCCTTTTCGCCTTCCTGCTTTGGTTAGAATTCCGTTTTGTTGAGAAAGGAGTATATTACAGTGGAAAATAATAAGAAAAAATCAGGATTCTCCTTTTTTTGGCATATCCCCCTGATAATTCAAGTCCTTATCGTTGCTATTCCTATAATCTTTGCCTTGGTTTACTCTCTTAAGTCCATGCAGGATATATACGGGGGCGCTTCTATCTTTAATGGAGGCTTCAGTTTAGACAACTTCTCTCTAATCAACTGCCAGCTCCCAATCCTGAAAATCATTGGAAATACCCTATTTGTAGCAATGATGGTCACTATTTTTAAACTACTGACAGGAACTTTTGCCGCCTATGCATTTTCTTTCTATGATTTTCCGGGAAAAGTTCCACTGTATTTCTTGCTTATAAGTACAATATTTATTCCCTTTACGGTAACTATGATCCCAAACTATATCACCATTTCAAAGCTAAATCTCTTTGATTCTGTATGGGGCATTATACTACCCCAGCTTGCCGATGCATCCGGAATTTTCCTGCTGCGTCAGAGCATGATGTCGGTTCCAAGGTCCCTGACTGAGATGTCTGAATTAGATGATATTGGCAGAATGCGCACTCTTAAAGACATTGTCTTCCCTATTTGCAGACCGTCAATAGTAGCAACCGGCATAATTTTCTTTATTAATTCCTGGAATGAGTATGTTTGGCCTGCCCTTATTCTCCGCAGCAAGGAGAATTTCACTATTTCTTTGGCAATGCAGCTCTTTACGGATGCGGAAGCCGGTGTGGAATTTACTGTGACAATGGCAATGGCTGTTGTCTCCATGTTCCTTCCTGTAGTTCTCTTCCTCATCTTCCAGAAATACATCATGTCCACTTTCGCCACTTCAGGCATTAAAGGATGAAAGGAGTTTAAATGGAACAGATTAGAAATGACATATGCCTTAATTCCGTATCGAAGCGTTACGGTAAAGTGTCGGTCATTGAAGGCATGAATATGCATATAAAAGCAGGTGAGCGTTTGGTGCTCTTAGGTCCTTCAGGCTGCGGTAAATCCACAACTCTTCGTATGATAGCAGGACTTGAGGAAATTTCTGATGGGGAGCTGACAATGGGAGGAGAAATTGTCAATAATATTCCTGCCGGTAAGCGCAATATAGCTATGGTTTTCCAAAACTATGCCTTGTATCCCCATATGACCGTTGAAGAAAACATTGTATATTCTTTAAAGGTGCACAAGGTTGATCCGGAAAAAATAAAAAATCGTCTTAATACAGTTCTAAAAATTTTGAGTCTTGAAGATTTTAAGGATAGAACGCCAAGAGAACTTTCCGGTGGACAGAGACAACGTGTAGCCCTTGCTCGCGGACTTGTAAAAAATGCTCCCTACCTTCTTCTGGATGAGCCGCTTTCTAATCTTGATGCCCTTTTAAGAGCAAGCGCAAGAAAAGAATTGGTTAAGATACATGAGCTCTTTTCTCAAACCCTTGTTTATGTTACCCATGACCAAGTTGAGGCAATGACCGTAGGACAAAGAATTGCTCTTCTCCACAATGGTAAGGTTCAAATGATTGATACTCCCTATATGGTTTATCATAGACCGACTAATGTATTTGTTGCGAAATTTATAGGATCTCCGCCTACAAATATTATCGATGCCGAATATGATGGAAACACCACTTTGAATATAAACGGTGGTAAATATGTGTTGAATGAAATGTGGATTAACCAAATAAAAAATTATAGTAAGGATAAAATATATTTTGGTATAAGGCCTGAAGCAATAAAACTTGGTGCCAACTCTTCTTCAAATGGCCTTGAAGCTGTTCTGCAATATGTTGAGGATTTAGGTTCTAAGAAAAGTGCTTATATAAATATTGGAGATAAGGAAATTGTTGCTGTCTGTGAAGAAATTCCGGTTAAACTTGGAGAAAAAGTTTATCTTAGCTTTCCGGAAGAAAGGATCCATCTTTTTGATCATGACAGTGAAGAAAATTTGGGTTATCCTGATCAAATTCCAATAAATAGTCATGTGGAATTGCCTGTGGTATAACATAAAACTCCTTCCTGATAATACGGCTTATTTTATAGTAAGTTGAAAGTACTACCGGGAAGGAGTTTTAAAATATTTTTAATGTATTATTAGTTTTTATTTACTCATACTTTATTTTCATCCTCTTATCCACCACCTGGATCCATGTCTGACCCGGATTGAGCTTAATCTCCTCACCATTGTCATAGGTGAATTTGGTCGGCTCCACATGGTCATCCGACTTGGTCCAATTGATCTTGGTGCACTTGCCACCGCTTATTAGATAGGCCTCGCCTTGGCCGACATCCTTAAATGCCATGTGGCCCTTTTTATCATAGATATATGAATCGGCAACCTGGACGATAATGTTAGTTGCCCTGACTTCAGTCCCGGTCAATTCGTCGACCATGAGCTTGCCTTCCCTGAAGCGCTTGTAGGTCTTATTTGCCTCATCATATTCATAAGTTATGTCGTCAAGCTTGCTGTAGCGGACATTCAGCTTGTTGGCAGGATCTCCTCCGGGTAAGTCCGTAAACTCCTCGTTAAAGAGAAAGCCCTTGCCGTTATTGATCAGGTCTCCTCCCTTTCCTTCATATGTAGCATAGGCCTTGTCAATGTAGGCATAGGAATTGTGAGGGGCCCGCTTCTTTGTGTCTTTATACCTGAAGTGGAGTTTACCCATCAGGGTCATTCCGTCAAGGTTCTTCATGGCCAAGGATTTCAAAAAGGCATCCCCGTCGCTTGATGCCCCGTGGTGGACAAAAACGGCTCCATATTGATGGGCCCTGGTGATGAAATTGGGTCTTGCCGATCTTATTGGTCCCAATAGAAAGGTCTCCCCCTCATCCAGCTTCTCAAAAAGAGCCATATACCTGGTATCAGCCCCCTCAACCCTCATTTCCCAAATGATGGAAGCCTTGGAAAGATTGGCCTGAGGTCTTGCGGGCTTGGCATTGTCAACCATAACCATAAGGGGCCTGGACTTGAGCTTTTCCGGGCTGACTTCAAGGCCGCTGTAGATTGAACTGTTTCCTGTCTGTCCCGAGGACTCTTCAGAAACTTCAAGCTGAGATTCTTCACTCTCTTCCAAAGAAACCAGGCTTGTCTCCGCTTCCTTGGACCCGCAGGCGGCCAGTAATAGTACAAGTGCAAAAATATATGGAATGAGTCTCTTCATAAAATTATCCTTACTTTTTAATTTAGTTCAGGTCAATTTTTCATAAAATTGAACCATAGCTGAGTGGTCGGCGCCACCCTTACCGCCACTGCTTAACCAGTTCAAGACCTCATTGGCCTGGGCGCACATCGGGACATAGGCCCCGATCGTATGGGCGAAGTCCAGGACATTATTTAGGTCCTTTATATTTAGGTCAACCTTGAAGCCCGGCTTATCATTGCCCTCAATCATCATTTGGGCCTTGGTGTCCATCACCTTGGACCCTGCCAAGCCCCCCTTTATAGCATTCACAACCGTCTCCGGATCAACCCCGGCTTTTTTTGCCAGAATCAGTCCTTCGGCCAGAGCTTGTATATTTGATGCCACTATGAGCTGGTTTACCAACTTTGTCGTGTTGCCGGCTCCGACTTCTCCGCATAGGACGGCGGATTTGCCCATGACAAGAAGGAGGTCCTTATATTTTTCAAATACCTGACTCTTACCTCCAACCATAAAGGCCAGGCTTGCCTCAATGGCTCCGCTTTCTCCGCCCGAGACCGGGGCATCCAGCATATCTCCCCCCTTGGCCCTGATTGCTTGGGCGATCTCTATTGAGGCTTGAGGATTAATAGATGACATATCGATTAAGACTTGGTCTTTTTTGAAACTGTCAACCAGGCCTCCTTGGCCCAGAACTACCTTTTTAACATCAGGTGAATTCGGGAGCATTGTGAATATTACCTGACAATTCTTTCCGATTTCCTCATATGTCCCCGACTTGGCGCCCAGTTTTACCAGCTCATCAACAGGCCCCTGACTCCTGTTGTTTACCATGAGCTCATAGCCATTTTTCATAAGATTCTTGGCCATGGGCTTTCCCATGATGCCCAGACCTATAAAGCCTAAAAGCATAGCTCCCCCTTAAAATACTCTTTTATGGAATAAACCGTGAAAAGTTGTCCACCTTTCACGGTCCTTCCAATTTTAAAATTCTTAAAAAATTGAATATTAAATACTTTTCTTATTTAATTAGCAAGCTGTAACTCCTCCGTCGGCTGTGACAATAGATCCGTTAATGAATGATGCGGCATCGCTTGCCAGGAAGAGAACGAGACCTGTGATCTCCTCAACCTCGGCCTGGCGAATTGATGTGTCAACACCTGCCATAACTCTCTTTATTCCCAGCTGGCTGGGAGCCTTCATGTTTATGCCGACTTCCGTCTTAACTCCTCCCGGACATACGGCATTGCAGCGGATGTTTTTACCCAGGTACATGAAAGCAGTATTCTTAGTCAGGCCAACCAAGGCATGCTTTGACATGGTGTAGACTGCACCGGCCTTGCAGCCGTTGGTACCACCGATTGATGCGACGTTTACAATGTTTCCGCCATTTTCCTGCTTCTCCATGATTTGAACGGCCCTCTTCATGGCAATCATGGGGCTCTTGGCATTGAGGGTCATAACTCGCTGATAAAGGTCTTCATCGATTTCCCCGACAGGCTTCATCTCGTCCATCATGCCTGCATTGTTGATCAAAATATCAATTTTTCCGCCTTTTTCCACTGCGTAGTCAACCATCTTCTCATTTTCTTCGTCATTCATAAGGTCTGCGACGAATGGAAGAATTTTTCCGTCCATATCCTTGCACTTTTCAGCCAACTCTTCAAGCCTGTTCTGCCTGCGGGCAACAGCAACTACTGTAGCGCCTTCCTGACATAGGGCGCGGGCAATATCCCTTCCCATACCTGAGCTTGCTCCTGTTACAACAGCTACCTTACCTTCAAATCTTTTCATAATTGACCTCCAATTCTTGCTTTAATATGCTACTCTTCTATATTACTATGAAAACCCCAAATCACAAGGGAAAAAGCCCTATTGAGCATTATTTAAAATTCAGATTGAGATCCGAATTCTTGTCATACTTGAAATTATAGTACCTGACTATTTTAACTCCGTCCTCCCTATGTACCAGGGCCGGAAAAGAATAGTAGTCCGGGCTGACCTCCGCCCTATCGTCCCTCACAGCTTCTTCTATTGTCCGGTTAATCCTTAAGTAGTCCAAATAGTTCACCGTTGAAGGATATATCAATATCAAGCTTTTGATTAAAGCTAAGACTAATAACGCTGATCTCAAGCCTTGCCTGATCCCATCTTTAATAGCATGGAAGAGTTCTGCAATTATAATGAAATTAAAGACCTTGGCTGTGAAAAAATTCCTGGCCCCGACAGGGCTCACCACCAGAAGGGGCCCCATGGCAAAGGCCATGGAAAGACAGGCAAAGACCGAGAGGCCGGGTTCCCTTGATTTCCTTTTTGACAGGCCTATAAGGCCCAGATAAAAACTTATATATATTGCCATAGAAAGGAATACGGGAAAGACCAGCCACCTGTCAATGACAATTAAAGCAAGACAAGCTAATGGGAAAAAAGCCTTTTTTGCCCCCTCTTTTTCTATGGCCATACGCAAAACTAAGGCAAAGCCTATAATGAAAACGAGACTTATAAGATTGGCCCTGAAAACAGGCCAATTTTCCTCTAGTCTGGGAATTAGTTGGGTCAAATCAAAAGTTCTGTATCCGTCAACACCTTGGGAAATTCTAAAATAAACGGGTGAAGAGAACATCAGGATATTGGACAGAAGGGCACCTATAAAAGATATTATATAGGACTTTTTATCCCCTCTTGCCAAGGTAAAATAAGCAAGTATGGGCATTATCAAAGCGTATAGGGTCAAGTTTTCAACAAAGAGTCCGGAGGCGAACGAACTGAACCAAAGTAAAAGTTTCCCCTTGCCGTCAAGATCCTTTTTCTCCAACAAATAGATGTTTAATAAAATAAAAACAAGAACGGGAACATAATTAAAAAAACCCGCATTCCAGGCAATTACTTCCCTGAATACCGGAATTGGCAAAAACATAATCATAAAGGCTATGGATTCATATCCTGATTTGTCTTTTAAAAGCTTCTTTAAGACAAGTGCCAGGCCGGCCAGACATGCGAACTTGGCCAAGAAGCTCAGGGGCCTTTTGATAAAGAAAAAAGACATGGCGTTGCCCAAAATCCTGCCGTTAAGCCTTTTATAGCCCTGAACTATATCATAAATAACGTATCTGAAACCTTTTTCCACGCTGATGAGCCTGTTGTAGTCATCGCCAATCAAGGGAAAGGTCAAAATAAGATAGGCAAAGGCAATTAAAAGAAAGGCCCATATATACCTCTTCTTATTGCCGGTCATGGAGTTCCTCCTCCCTGACCAGGTAAATCGGTCTGGCCTTGGTCTCCTTATATATCCTGCCTATGTACTCCCCTATCAGGCCCAAAAACACGAGATTGAGGCCGCCCAGGATCAAAATAAGAATAACAATTGTTGCAAAGCCCTGGGTCTCAACTCCAAAGGTTAAAGTTTTAATAAGAACGTATATGGCGTAGATGAAGCCGATAAATGAGACTGTCAATCCTGTATATGTTGCTAAGCGGAGGGGTGAAACCGTAAATGACAGGATTCCGTCAATTCCATAAGCAATGGACTTTCTGAGTGGCCATTTGCTGACCCCGGCCTTCCTCTCCCTGTCTTCAGTCTCTATGTATTTGATTTTAAAGCCTACCCAGGAAAAGATTCCCTTGGAAAACCTTGAAGCCTCCCCTAAAGAAATTATCCCGTCTACAACCGGCCTCTTCATAAGCCTGAAGTCCTGGACTCCGGGTTCAAGATTGACATTATCCCCCATCTTATTAATAAGACCGTAAAAAGCCTTGGCGCCCAATTCATACAGGCCCGAGCTGCCAATCCTTGATCTCCTGCGGGCAGCACAAACATCGTATCCCTGATCAAGATATTCTTCCATAAGCGGTATCAAGGCGGGATCATGCTGGAGATCGGCATCCATTAGGCCTATATACTCACCCCGGGCATTTTTCAAGCCGGCATAGATGGCGGCTTCCTTGCCGAAATTTCGAGAAAATGAAATATAAGAAAAATTAGGGTCCTGACAATAAGACCTTAGGAGTTCCAAGGTCTTATCTTTAGAACCGTCATCAACAAAAAGTATGTGCAAGTCTCTTTTTAATTTCTCTCTGAGTTTTTTAATCTCTTCCATGAAAAGGGGAAGGACTTCTGCTTCGTTATAGCAGGGGACGATAATTGTAATCATATGCTCACTCCTAGCTGCTATTTTATCATAAGCTTATCTTTAATGTATGAAATCCCTTATAAGGCATTAAGGCAAACTCTATAGCGTATAGTCATGTTGTTTCATAAAACTTTTTACTTTTCTATTAAATAGTGTAAAGAAAACCAATATATATATTACATACACCAGTGCTTGGCTTGTTATCCTAGTTATTTGTGTCATATCGCTCCAACCAGTAATAATCTCCCACATTATGTATCTGTTAAATACTATTTGAATCATAAATGAGAAAATAAGCACTTTTGAATATTCCTTAAAGCATATAAATATCAATTTTTTATTTTTTATTCCCAAGTCCCTAAGCAGGCTAAAATTTCTTTCATTATCTAACCAAAACACGTTAAATATTGAAAATGCAAATGAGAATAAAAGTATTACAACAAGTAAAATATATGCTATAAAAATTATTTTTTCCATAAATTGATATTCATGAAAAGCCGTTAAATTATAATGCTGATCAATTAATTGTACTCTTGGAACCCCCCTTATCATTGAAGATATATTATACGAGATTGTATTGTAATCAGCTTCCGGCTCCAGAAAGATTCGGATACGTGTTGTTTCATATTTTATTTTCGATTTTTCTAAAAATGATTTACTAACAAGTATTCTATATGGGGATTCGGTTGATGAATTAGTGAACCATCCTAAATTTTTATAGCTGCTACCTATAACTTTTATATTTAGCCTTTCCAGTCTACCTTTGTGTGAAAGAATTTCTTCTTGAGGGATAATACCATAAAGTTTTTTGTCAGCTTGTGGAAAATACACGCTTATATTCTTATAGTTAAATAAATCATCGTCTTTGATCAAATCGCTCCCATCAGTTGAACGTTCCCAATAAATTCCTTCTCCTGTAGAATCTTTTGTGATTTTATTAATTTTTATAGATGGTGAAATAAGGACAGCCCCTTCTCCATTAAGTAACTTAGACACATTTGTTTCATTAATATTAATCGTTTTTGCAATATCTTTCAGATAATTATCCGGTAGCATATAAAAATCGCAACTGATAAGCGTGTCCAAACCTTCTTTTATAAAAAGTTTTTTAAGAGGCCCTTGCTCAAGCGGTATAGTACTTGCCGCATAAATTTTTTCTATTAAAGGACTGTTAATTACTTTGTTAGAGACTTCCATTTGACCATATTTGTTTTCATAAAAACATTCTATTCTTTTTATCCCTTTTATATTTTTCAATTTTAATGAAATTTCATCTAGTTTATGTTGAAAATCATCATAGAAAAAAGTCCATCTTGGAGCATCTGCGTCATTAATTGCTATTTTTTCATTGCCATACTTGTAATAATTGAAATCCAGTTTATCTTCCTCAAAGTGTATATCAAAATCAAACTTCTTATTAAGCTGACCATAAAGTTCAATTTCACTATTCATTTGACTTATAGAGCGGGTTGAAGAGTAAAAAGAAATAATTATATAAGATAATAAGAAAAGCAAAAAAGTAGAAGAAATAAAAACTCTTTTACCTTTTATAGGAATAGAAGTTCTGCTAATTTTTATATTTTTTAAGATTGGTATAACTTTGTTTTTAAATGAAGGAATTTCAAAAGCACAAACTGTTACTGCTGCCAAATAAGCTAAAACATAATACTGTATTACTTTTAAAAAAAGTATTACAGATATAAAGGAATTGTAGGAATATGCAAAATAGCCATATATTTTGCAAGCGAAAAACGAAATAATTAATGAAATAATTAATGGCGGGACTGCTAATAGAACAATTTCAATTTTTTTGACAATTGATAAGTGATTTTCTGATAGACCAAGATCCTTTAATAAATTGTATCGTATATTTGAATTTCTTTTATATCCTAATAATAATATAAACACCAAAATAAAAAAGGCTATTATTTGAGTTAAAAAAAAGTCATTTGGAAATCTATATACAAATACATTTTCATCTCCAAGAATCGGTGTATTTTCATATAAGTTTCCTGAGTAATTGGTCGAATTTATTTCTGATGTTTGTTTGCTATTTAATAATAGAAGTCTGTAAGTGTTATTTGCCTCCAGATCAGATAATTTTTCAAAATCAGAAGAACTAAGCCAAACATCAGGCACTTCCATTTTGTGTTTTTCCTCGCGTTCGCCACGAACCCATAAAAAACCAATATCAGGTATTATTCCTTTTACTTTGTAGCTATTTCCATATATACTTATTTGACCGCCATCTTTTAAAAATAATTTTTCAGCAATATTTTTACTAACTAAGCAAAATCCTTGGTCATTATCATTTAATTCCTGATTTAATTCGCCCCTATATAACATTTTATTTGCGGCTATGTTTTTTGTTCCGACGGTTAACGATGTACCATCCGATAAGTCTGCATTAAATGCTCTTATATTGGCAACATCACTTTCTAATGTGAAGTTTTTCTGCTCTTCCTCAGTTTGATATAGTATTGAATGAAAATATCCATAAATGTTTCCTCGTGAGTATGCCATTTTGATTTGATGTAATTGTATAATACTTACTACAGACAGGAGCAAAAAAGAAATTAAAAATAATAACAAGAATGTAATTCTAAAAGACCTGTTTTTTTTTGACAAAGCAAAGAAGCTAATCTTTAATATTCTTTTCACCTTAGACCACCTTACCATCTTTTAATTCAACGGTTCTTGTGCCTATTCTAGAAATTTCTTTTTCATGCGTGGCAATAATGAAAGTTGTTCCAAGTTCCTTATGTATTTTTGTAAAGAGATTTATTACATTTGAAGAGGTTTCACTATCAAGTGCCCCGGTCGGCTCGTCTGCAAGTATAAGCTCAGGTTTTAGTATTAGGGCTCTTGCCATAGCAACCCTTTGCTGCTCTCCACCCGACAGTTTGTTTGGATACTGATCCATATATTTATTAATTTCAAGGAAATTAATAATTTTTATTAAAAAATCTTTTTCGTAATCAACACCGTTAATTAATGCCGGAAGTATTATATTCTGTTTTACAGTGTTCTCGCTTATCAACCTATAATCTTGCCAAATAAAACCTATTTTCTGAGTACATACTTCTTTACGTTTTTCTGTGTTGATACTATACACATCCACGTCATTAAATAAAACCTGACCACTTGCAGGCTCCAAAAGACCATCTATAACTTTTAAAAGAGTACTTTTCCCTGAACCGCTTTTTCCTAATAAAACAATAAGCTCTCCCTTGTTAATTCCTAACGTAAGGTTGTTAAGGACAAGGGTTTTTGCATCATAGCCAACACATATTTTCTTTAATTCAATAAGCATTCCTTCTCCTTAATTTTATAATGGGAGGTGTTGAGAACCCTCCCATATATTATTATAAGATCAATGTTGCTAAAGATTAAAACCAGTCGCCTGAATAGTCAAAAGGCCATGGTTTTGTTGATGTGTGGGCAAGAACCCCATTTACGTAATATTTACAGCTATGGTTTCCTTTTTTCTTACCTAAATAATCTGTCCAAACTATACAGTAAGTGCTATCCCCACTCGTCGCTGTTTTTGAATAAGATGTGTTGTCAGTTAAAGATACAGTGATAACATTTTTCATAGTGCTTTGGACTCTTGTGGAAGTAGTTTTGCCATATCCATATTTATTTTGCATACCATGAAAGAACGAACAACCTCTGTATGAAGCTTCACTAGGTAAACTAAAAAAAGTCATTATTAAACCAAACAAAGTATAAATTTCTAATTATCTTTTTATATTTTCTTAAATGCTCGTAAAGCCTTATTCTATGTGCTTTCGAGTATTTTTACTGTAGGAAGATACTTCACGTTTCTTTGCATATTTCCTCATGTCTTAGCTGTCAGAAGTGGTAAATAAGTAGTAAATTCATTTGTACTACTAAGCAACAAGACGCTCCTGTTGCTTCTCTTTATTCAAGCGTTTCATTTCTGCCATTGCAGAATCGAATGTTGCATGTGCGTAATAGTTCAGCGTCATGGCTATATTAGCATGTCCCATAATGTACTGTAATGCCTTTGGATTCATTCCTGCATTTGCATAGTTGGTACAGAATGTATGTCGCAAACTATGTGGAGTGATGTGTGGCAATTTATCCTCGTTATACTTATTGTATTTCTTAACAAGACCTTTCATCATGCCGTTGTAATCACTTGCCACTTTTGGATAGTTCTTTCTATTAAGAAAGAGGAAATCACTATATCCATCAATCTCAACACGCTTATCATTCTTTCGATTCGCTAACACTCGCTTAAATGCTTGATAGGCTTCTTCAACCATAGGAACTTGACGTTCGCCACTTTTGGTCTTTGGTGTTTCAATGTAGTACCCAATTTCAGTATCTCTCAATAGCTGATGGTCTATATTGACAAGACGATTCTCAAAATCTAAATCTGGAAGTGTCAAACCACCAAACTCTGAAATACGAAGACCTGTTTTTAAGAGTATCAGAATTTCATCATAATTTTTGCTGTAGGTTTTATCAGCTTTTGCAAAGGCTAACAGTTTTTCTTCCTGTTCTTCTGTTAGTACGGTCTTAGGGACAGTATCATCATCAAGAACTGCTTTCAGTTGAAAGTCAAATGGATTCTTCCGAACACAATCATCTTGTATAGCAATATAGAATGAAGCCTTTAAAGAACGTTTGTAGTTATTGATGGTTTGATAAGCATAACCATTTTCACTCATTCTAATAGCCCATTCTTTAGCGTCTGATGGCTTAATACTGTCAATACTTCTTACACCTAACTTGTCTTTCTTCAAAATATCCATAAGATATTTGCGTCCAGTTTCAGTGTTTTTTCTAACCTTTGGTCTTTGAGCGTTCTGTTTTGCGTAAAGCTGGCAGAGTGTCATTTTCTTTCCTACAACATCAATACCATCATGAATGTCTTTCTGTAACTCTGCGATTTTCTCTCTAAGTGAGATACAATCACGCTTTCCTGCTGGTACTCGGTCTGTAGCCACAAGTTTCCACGAGTAAACAAATTGCGGTTCTCCAAATGAATCTATATATTTGTATAAGTATCTTCCGTCTTTTCGTTGGCTCTCTCCAGTCTTTAAGATTCGACCTTTATTGTCACGTCTTTTTTCTGACATGGCATTTGCTCCTTTCCTTTATGGAAAGAGCCTTGATACGACTTAATACTATTTTATCATATACAAGACCCTTTGGCGACGCTAGATTGCGTCCAATGTATCTATAATTTTTTCAAATTGTTTTCGTTTAATCTGAATACGATTGCCATTCATAATCAGCCAATTTGCATTTTTATTTTCCTCTGCCAAGCGTCGTAGCTTGTTTTCGCCAATACGAAAATATTTTGACGCTTCTTCAATGGTTAGGGTATAACGTTCCCAAATAGGAATGTCAGTCTGCTTCATAAAATCCTCCTTTCCAAATCACTTATTTGGATTTCATAAAAGTTGTTTTACCAGCAATCGAACAGCTTTAGCAAAGCTCACGGGAGTTCCACCCCTGCATGGTTCTCATGTAGCCATACTCATTGCCTGCGACGGTTTTATCACGCTCGGACTATTGACTGTATGGGAGTATCATTATCACGATAAGAATGTCGTTGCAGGCAATCCTGCTAAAGATTGCTTCTCGGATCACTAACATGAATCGCTCGCTATCTTTATAAGATAGGTCATGGCGGTTAGTTCCGTTGGCTCTTTTCTTATCGAAACGTATTCGATTACTTTTATTCAGTTTTCAAAGAACAATGGCTCGTTAGCCTATCAAAACACATTGAAAGCTCAATATGCTTTGGTGGAATAACAAACCTCCCTGTTCGGGAAGCGTGGAATGGTTTAGCACGCTTCCACGAAAGGAGAGAGGATATTACTTAATTTCAAATGACAAAATCTTTGTAATCAGTCTGGTTTCCATTCTTCCACGTAAGACTTCATCAACGACCATACTTTGATTGCCATATTCATCTTTCATAAGTCGTAGGGAACGCTTCGTTATGTACCCTCTGTAATGATGTAGAATCTGGTTAATCGCTTCGGTATCGCCATCTGTTGCCTTTACAATGAGAGGAAAGGGAATCATAGGATATTGTGTTTTCATTCTTCAAATTCCTCCATAAACTTTTTAATTAAGGCTAGTCCACTGGTTCTATGCCGATAGACAGTAGAACGGTTCAATTTCAACAGGTCTGCAATTTCTGAATCGCTCATGTCCATAAAGTAAAACAGCAGTAGAATTTCACGTTTCTTGTCTGGCAACTCACGTAATGCTTCACTCAACAAATCATTTTCAACGCCTACTGATAACCCATTGAGTGTAAAAATCTGAAAGTCAGTTGAATAGTTATCTGTTGTCGCAAACTGGCTAACAAGATAATCGCCAACATCCGAAAAGGACACCTCACGCTTTGCAATCCTTGAAAGATAAAGCATATAATTCTTTCGCTCGTCTTCCATAGCACGTTTACAGATATAGTCAAACTGATTTTCTATTGTGGTCTGAAAAGAAGATGGTTTCATGTTTCTCACCCCCTTTCTGTCTAGGAAAGGAAGTGAGCCTTGCTCGTTTATCTCCTTTCACTCTTAGTCCCAATGTGAAAGGGGGATTTGTTGCATTACTGATAAATAAACTTTGTAAAAAAGTTCTGAATAGCCAAAAAAGCATATAAACAGATTTATTTCTCTGTTTACATGCTTCTGTTATTCTATCTATATGATTTATAAAACCACATTGGTGGACGTACTTATCTATTGCAGATAGACGACTTTTTTTGACAAGAACCCAATGTAAGGAAATTTATTGTATATGATGTACTTCATGGCGACGTTGACCTCCAACAAACCGCCATTTGGAAGTAATATACAATATTTTAACAGCGTAAATAGCACTACCATATAACGGTTTTTTTTATTGGCGTTTAGTAGTGCTTTTTATTAAATATAAACCTATAAACCATATAACACGTTTTTCTATACCTGTTTTTAATTCAGTAGGAACAATAAAATGTATAGAGGTGGTCTACTATGCGTAAAAAAGAAGATAAATATGATTTTAGAGCCTTTGGTTTAGCCATTAAAGAAGCTCGATTGAAACGAGGTTTAACTCGTGAACAAGTGGGAGCATTGATTGAAATTGACCCACGGTACTTAACTAATATTGAAAATAAAGGGCAACACCCCAGCATACAAGTTCTTTATGACCTTGTATCGTTACTTCATGTTTCCGTTGATGAATTTTTCTTACCTGCTAATAACTTGGTAAAAAGCACCCGACGATTACAGATAGAGAAATACATGGATAGCTTTACAGACAAAGAACTATCCTTAATGGAATCTTTAGCCAGCGGTATCAACGAAGCAAGAAACATCGAAGACTAATTAAAAGAATCCATACATAACGGAAAGAGCCGATAAAATGAGATTGTATTAATCTCATTTTATCGGCTCTGCGTCTTTGCGTCTGGCTCTGTAATCACAGTTACTTTGAACTGCTTTATTTCAATTAAATTTTCTTGTCTGCATTTCGGACAATAGAGGGGGAATTTTTTTAATTCAGTATCTTCCCTTATCTTTAATCGTGTTTTATTTCCACATACAGGACACAATATCCACTTGTAGTTTATAATAACTATCTCCTCCTTTACACTTTAATTCAAATCTTTATTAAAAAATATTTCATCTTATTTAACAAGAAACCATATTTATATAACAACATAAAATACACTAAGTTATTTTATTGAACATATATCGTACTTTATCTATCCGACTATTTGGACGACGGGGCTGGCAAACAGGTTCACCGGTAGTAACATGGTACCCTTTTAACTCTGTTAAACAAACACTACGTCCATTTGTAAAGAAAGTTAAATCACTACGATATTCTTGAATACACCGAGCAGGGATTTCTCCACTAAGAATGACCTCATTATTTTTCAATTGAGTGTCTACGATGTTCGCACAATATTTAGGAGCATCGTTGTATGCTCGTGAAAGATATTCCTGTGGCGCATAAATTTTAAAACTAAGATATGGCTCTAACAATTCTGTTCCAGCTTTTTTTAAGACTTGTTCCAATACAATAGGAGCAAGCATCCGAAAATCTGCTGGGGTACTAACAGGGCTATAGTATAAGCCATACTTAAAACAGATTTTACAGTCCGTCACATTCCAACCATATAATCCTTGTTCGCAACCATAGCGTATCCCTTCCATAACTGCATTTTGAAATGATTGATTTAAGTATCCAAGAGAAACCGAGCTCTCATACTGCATTCCACTTCCCAACGGAAGCGGTGATACAGATAAACCAATGGAAGCCCAGAAAGGATTTGGCGGCACTTCGATGTGAATGGTATATTCTGCATTTTTTAACGGTCTCTCCATATAAATGACTGTAGGCTCTTTTAGTTCTATCTCCACATGATACTTTTCTTGCAACAGTGCACTAATCACTTCCATTTGTACTTTCCCTAAGAAAGAAAGTATAATTTCATGTGTCGTAGAATCCACGTAATATCGTAGAAGCGGATCACTATCTGAGATTTCCAAAAGGGCATCAAGCAACATTTCTCTCTGTTCAGGTTTACTCGGTTCAACAGTTGTTTGTAGTAGAGGGTGCGGATTTTCAATCTTTTTTCTCTGTGGCAATAGTTTTGTATCTCCAAGAACACTATTTAACTTCAAAAACTCATTTTGCAAAATAACAATTTCTCCAGAATAAGCTCTATCAATCTTACATAATTCACCATTTATTGAAGTATACATTTCTGTAACTTTTATTTTTTCTTTTTCTGATACTCTAACCGAATCTCGTAAATGTAGTACTCCACTATAAAGGCGTATATATGCAAGACGTTGTCTTTTTTTTGTATATTCAATTTTGAAAACATTTCCGCAAAGTTCAGACGGACCTCGATGTGTTGATGAATAAAATTTATTAGTAATAACTTCTATAAGGTTATCAATCCCTATATTACTTTTTGCACTTCCATGATAAAGAGGGAACAGAGAACAATTCTGAAATCTTATGCTTTCCTCTTGTTCGAGTTCCAATGCTTCTAATGATTTACCGGACATATATTTCTCTAAAAGGTCATCGTTTCCCTCTATTACCGTATCCCATTGTTCAGATTCGGTAAAGTTCGTCACACACATATTAGGATACAGTTCTACCTTCTGTTTGATTACAATTTCGGCAGAAAGTTTCTCTTTAATATCCTGATAAACCGTTGATAAATCAATTCCATTTTGGTCAATCTTATTGATAAAAAAGATTGTGGGAATCCCCATTTTCCTAAGTGCATGAAATAATATACGAGTTTGTGCTTGTACGCCATCTTTTGCAGAAATCAGTAGAATTGCCCCATCTAAAACTGATAATGAACGATATACTTCTGCTAAGAAATCCATATGTCCTGGCGTGTCTATGATGTTCACCTTCGTATTTTCCCACTGAAAAGAGGTTATTCCTGTCTGAATTGTAATTCCTCTCTGACGTTCTAAAAGCGTATTATCCGTCCTCGTTGTACCTTTGTCCACGCTTCCTAATTCTGTAATCGCTCCACTGTTATATAATAAGCTTTCTGTTAAGGTAGTTTTTCCTGCATCAACATGAGCTAAAACTCCAATATTAATAATTTTCATGTGATTTTCCTCCATTCAAAAACCCAAAAGGGCATAAAAATCCCAGTGATAAATACTTTTATCACTGGGATTTTTATGCATAACCATAGGTATACAAAGCATACAGATATTCTCTGGATACTTTAGAATCACATGATAAAGGTATTCTTAAACTGGGTACAAAAAACTAAGCCCTCCTAAAAAAGGACATCCAATTATTTGTTCCCACTATCAAATTGACAGTTTATTTAAGAATACCTTGCCGCATATTTATTAACTCCTTTTAAATAGATACTTAAATAATAGCACGTAAGAGCATATTTGTAAAGGAATCTCCAATTTTTTATCAAAGAGAGTACGTGATTACAAAATAGCTGTAATAATGTACCAATATTTGTTATTCTATAATCTTCCAATTACTCCCGTTCTTTTCAAGTACCAAATCAAATTGAGATACCTGCGTTGCTTTGGTCTGCTGGTCGATATACTCCACTGTCAGCGATACCGTGACTTGATTATCCTTACGATTGTGAATAGGATTTACCAGTTCTTGAAAGATGTACTCTTTTCCGATTGGTTTTAATATCCCGTCATTCACATAGTAGGAAAGTTCACTGGCTGTCGCTGTAGGATAGAGCTTGAAGAACGTCGTTAAAAACTCATTGATTTCATTGGTTGTAATGGAATCAACCGTCCCCTCACTTTCAATGGCTTTTGGTTTATAACTTGATTTCTTAGGTATGTTGGTAATGGTCGGATTCTTAACCAGTACCATATTTCCAGAACCATCTACATAGACACTCACTATATAAGCAGAGTGGACGGTCTTTGTATTTTCTCCCTCTGTAATGAGCTGGTCTACACTGTAGGTTACATTAAACTCATTGTCGCCAGTTGGCTCTACCGTCCATATCTGAAATCCTCTTACAGAAGACGATACAGGAATATCTTTGCGTACTGTATCAACATTGAGAGCTTGAAGTTCATCTGTCAGATAGCCTTTTAGACTTTCCATTCGATTATCAATGGACTTATCGGATTGCTCCCATGAATAGTAGACTTTCGCAAAGTTCTCTACAAAATTTTCTACATGATGAGTATCAACGTATTCCTTTTCTATGATAGTTGTTTCGTGAATAGTATGAGTATCTATAGCTGTAAAGTGCTTGAATATCGCAAAGCTGAAACTAAGCCCTAAAAGTACCCACAAGGCAATCACAACCTTTTTATGAGGATTGACCTTATAGTAGACACGAGGTTTCTTTTCCTTTGGTATCTGTTTTTCTTTATTCTGATTTTTTCTAAATTTCATCATTAAATCTTCCTTTCTCATTGTTTGATTCGTCCTGCTCCCACTAAATGCTGTTGCCAGTAGGGGCTTGTTAAGTCGGCATAACCGATTGGGTCGCCTGCATGAAACATACGGTTATTGCCAAGGTATATCCCAACATGAGTAATATAAGAGCCAGCGTTATAGGTAGAATGAAAGAAAACCAAATCGCCAGCTTGTGCTTCCGATAGTGGGATATGCTGGGTCACATCATATTGCTGTTGTGCGGTTCGTGGTAAGTTAATTCCAGCTTTTCCATACGTCCATTGTGTCAGTCCGCTACAATCAAAAGAAGTAGTCGGGGAAGCTCCACCGTAAACGTATCGCCAGCCCTCATATTTCAGTGCTTCGTCCATGATGGCTTGTACCGTATCATCATCAAACTCTGTTGTGACAAGATACTGCGTTACCAGTTGCACATAAAACATATTGCCATAGTTGTATCGCCAGCCCCCATTGATAGGTATGGCTATGGGATTGGGGTAAGACACTTTTTCGCCACCTGAATACTCTTTTGAGAAACTTTGAGCCAGTTCAAAGGTATATTTATTTCCACGATTAGCCACATACCCTAAGAAACCACCACCATAATTGTAGGACTGGATAACCGATTCTAAATCTACACTGAGCCTTTCGCTACTGGCTAATAATTCACTGAAATACTTCACACCTTGCTTAATGGATTCTTCTGTACTCAATGAATTAGGTGGAAGACCGAGGGATTCCGAGGACTGCATAACATCTTCCGCAGTACCGCCCGATTCCACCTGTATAATCGCAAGAAGTATGTTGACATATTCTTCAACGCCATATTCTTTGGCATATTTTTCTACCATAGGCTTATGAGCCAGCACTTCTGCGGAAACATTCACACCTCCATAATGAATATTGGAAATTCCGCTGTCCTGTTCATCTGAAAATAAAATGGCAACAAACAGAAGCAGTGAGAAGACCATCAAGAATAATCCAGAACCACCAATCACTAAAGTTTTCAACTTCATGGTTTCTTACCGACTTTCTTAATGGTGGCGGTTTTGATTGGTGGTCTACTTCTTGTATTTTGTAGTGGTACTCTTTGAACAGTAGACGGACGTTCTTTTGTGATTGGACGTTGTGAAGTTCTATCTGCTGTAGTGGTTGAAGTTGCTGGCTTTTGAACGGTTTTTTCTTGAACGGTATTGCCTTGGCGTTCCACTTTTGGACTTGAAAAATCGGACTTAACTGCTGGACGCTCTTGTTTGGCTTGTTGAGATTCCTTATATGAAGTCTGAATATTAGACTGTTTTGAGGTCTGTTCATCATGATATTGTTCTTGTCTTGTAGTCGGTCTTTCATGAACAGAAGAAGCAGGCTGTTTTTTCTGTTTGACCTGTTCCATTTCAGAGCGACGCTTCGCAATGGTTTTTCGCCTTTGTTCCTGCTGTTCCTTGCGTCCACTGGCTCTGTCCGCTTTGGTTTGAGAAATACTACTGGTTAAATCACGGACATTCTCTTTTACTTTGGATTTTCCTTGATATACTGCATATCTTGCATTGGTCGGCAAATCTTTAACCTGTTCTTTCAAACCACTAGCAGTGTCTACCATTCTGTCTTTGGTATCAGCTACTGTACCGATGGTTTGACCGATACGTTTTCCAAGTGTTGATTTTTCCTTTCCGTCTGGTCGGGAGTGATCTGCTTGTGTCCTTGCAGAACTCCCCGAACCCGACTGTCCTTTTTTACCTGTAACAATGGCAGACCCAGCCCCTAGAGTAGTCATGGAACGTCCAAGTTTCCGCTGTAGACGGTGCATGTGAGCGTGCATAAGCATACGAGGTTTTCTCATCACACGACTTCCCACACTTTGAGAATCGTTACTCTGTAGAGAAAACATACTCATTAAATCGCCCAGCTTGAAGTAGATTCCTGCAAAGGTCACAATCTGTAGAAAAGCAATCAAAAAGAACGGATAACCAGCCGATAAGGTATAGAGCATGGTTGAAATACTAAATGCTGTCGTAATAATCAATGTGATTCCAGCTCGTGTCAAAATGGTATTAAAGAGCTTTGTTATGGCTCGTTTTGACATACCATCAAATGATGGAATCATGCTTAAAATAAAGCTCACAGGCAGAAACATAGCATAGATGATAAAAAGTACCTGCGAGAAAATCATGATTCCTGTTAATAGGAATACAAATATGGAAATCCCAATATTGAAGACAAATAGGAAGAAGACTGTACCTAAACGGTTAATGGTCTTTGTAATGGTTAGATTGGTATTGCTTCTGTCTTCAATTTCTTCCGCAACAATTTTTTCTCTGTCTTCGCCATTGTTGGAATCTGGGCTGGTGGAGAGCAGGCTTTCCACACGGTCAATACCGATACTTTCAATGTCTGAACTGTTGTATTGAAGCAGTAGCCACGGTTGCTGAACCTGTATGGAAAACAGGCTATCTCTGATTAAGTCCACGCTGTCCTTGCCTTGACTATCGGAATGGGGCATGACAATCTTCGTGCCAAGTGATAAACTGGCATTACTGATGTCTGATGAAAAGTCATTGATTTTTTTAATGTAGTCGGGAGCGTAGGCAATAAAGGAAGCCGATAGGATAAACACCAGCACAAAATTCATAATGGCATGAATTGCCTTTGTGGTTTCTCTCTTTATCAGTCCCGTATAGGCAACATAAACCCCAAGAACCAAAATCAAGAGTAAGAGGAATCCAACATAGAAACCCTCTGTTGAAAATCCGTTTGCACTCACACCAGCTAAGGTCTGCATATTCTTACCAATGGAATCTGCTGTAGCGGAAATGAAGTCTAAGGAATAGGCTTCCTGTACTAAGTAACCTGTCGCATTGGAAACATACAAACTGATTGTCCAAATAAAATTGGTAATGGCATATAGTCCATACATGACCTGTTTTCCAATCCCGTCCGACCAGTTCCACGGAAGCCAGCCCCAGCTATTATCCACATAAAAATCCAGTTGATAGTTTTCAAGTGGGTATCGGCTGTATTCATTTGCCACATTGACCGTATCATCTACCAAGCCCGCAGCTTGAACCACCGTTCCCAGCATGGCTAAAAGAAAAATGGCAATCACAAGTGTGAAAGCCACTGTCATTGCCACTTTACCTAGACGTTTCAGCGTCCAGTTTGATTTTATTCTGTTTACTATTGATGGTTTCACATTTACACCTCTTTTCGCACAGGTGGTCTGGTATCAAAGGCATGGAGCAGTTCTTCAAATACAGGGTGGAACTGTATCACACCGACACGACCATATAAATCACTGATAAGGCATTGCCCGTTTTCCAAATCACGCAATCGCTTCTGATTGTTTTCGTCCTCTGGGTCTACACCAAAAAAGGCTAAGGTCTTTTTAATCTCGTTAAGGTCAGTGGAACGAAATGCAAATTTTAAGCCGAGGTTATTTTTCAGTTTTTCATCTAAGAGGTCGTCTGTATTTTGGGTCACGAAATATACCCCAGCGTTCATAGCACGACCAGCCCGAACCAGCTTCATAGATAGTGTTTTTCCTTGTGCTACCTGTAAAAAGCTCCATGCTTCGTCTAAATCTACAATCTTGAAAATGCTTCGGTCTGTATGGATAAAGTCTAAAGCAAAGGTACTAATGACAATCAGCATAGCAACGGATAAAAGCTCCATAGTGGTATATTCCTCAAAGGAAGTTTCCTTGTCGGGAAGTACCAAGTCCGCAACCTGTATAATGTTCAGTTGTTTTTCTAAGCTGATAGACTGCTCCACATAACCATTACTGAATAATAAATGTGCAAAGTCATAGTCTGTAAAACTTTCGATATGGTCGGCTATACTGGTACTTAGTGGCGTATTCTCAACCCGTAATTCCTCAATCACTTTCATCAACCCTCGTACTTCACTATTGGTTACTGCACGAATGGCTTTTCTAAGGATTGGGAAGCGTTCCCCATCACGAGAGGAAATCCCCGTAAGGAATGTCAGAATATCAATAGCCAGTGATTCAGAATCTTTGGGATTTTTCATAATCACATAAGGGTCAAGTAAGCCTTTGTTTTTCTCATCAGAAGTCAGAGTGACGATATTGATTTCATGGGAAATCTCTGGCAAGGTTTCTTTCCATCTGCCACGTTCTGCTTTTGGGTCTACAATCACTGCTTGTGCCCCATAAAGCACCGCATAATAGACGATAAGGTTATTCGCAAAGGATTTACCACCACCCAGCGAACCAACAAAAGCCGACGCTAACGCATTGGTTACTGAACCCTTAACCCCTTGACTGGCAAGAGCAGGTTTCAGATAGACATTGCGTCCAGTATCTAAGCTGTAGCCAACATAAATCCCCTCATTTTCCCCCAGCATTTGAGTAGCACCAAAACCTAAACCAGCGAGGAAATCAGAGGTCACGTATTGAATATAATCATTCATATAACGCTTGCTGGCAGGTAAAAATTCTTCATGTAAGCCGAGCATATCCCCAAATGGTCGTACCAGTTTTACGCTTAAATCGTCATAAAAATCTTTCACTTCATTACAACGACGTTTGAGTTCGTCAAGATCATTTGCTGATACCCTTACCACATAAGACAGCTTGTACATAGATTCCTTGCTTTGGTCTAAATTGGTTTCCAGCTCATTCACACTTTCCAGAGCTTCCGCCACATTGGAGCTGGTTTCATTATCACTTTGCCAAGCGTGGTTATCCAAGTCTTTCAGTTCTTTCTTTTTATTGCGGACAGTAGATAGGGCTTTACGATTCGCTACAATTTCCACATTCATTGACGTATCAATCGGGAATGTAAATTGCTGTTGCTGGTAGTAGAAGATTTCAGAGGACGGGAAGTCCAGTTCTCCGACAATGCTGTTAATGGTAAAGTAAGCTACATAGACGGTTTCATCTTCCTGCTGGATTTTCAAATATCGCTGTTTTTCTTCCACCAAACAGCGAGTAGGCTTAATCAAGTCATAGTATTTAATCAGCGTTTCATTATCCAGCTTTTTCTTTGATAGATGGTACTCATACTCTTCATAGGCAGTGCCTGTCTGTCCGTAAAGGTGTTCAATCAGATAGCCGAAGTCGTCCTTATCTAACCTGCGGATTTTGAAACGACGAGAGATTTTATTTTCTAAGAGCTTTTCCATCTTCTGAAAACGCAGGATTTCATCATTACTCATACTAACAAAATCGCCCATCAGCTTATGGTTCACATCATAGACAAAATCAGACAAAGCATTTTTTGCTTCAACGGTAAGACTTTTCATAGAAAACTCCTGATCGTTGAGAAGCAACTTAAAGCCGATAAAGAAACGGTAGTTCACTTGATTTTCGCCAATCATGGATATTAAAGCGTCTGTCTGTTGGTCGATTTTGTCATAGGCAACCGCTTTGAGCTTGCCAGTGACTTCATTTTTGGAACGCTCTTGTGCAGAACGTATGCTGGATTCTGTACTGATTTGTAAAGCATGAATTTTGCCATCACGATTTTGTGCGATAAGCTGTCTGAAAGAATCATGCACTTGTATTTTCTGTTCTGGACTTAGAAATGAGTAATTGTAAGGAACAAGCTCATAGTAAGCATAACATTCCCCGTCTTTATTCCAGACGAGATTGTTTTCAATGTATTTAATTGGATATGCCATAAAATTCACTCCTAACTGCTGTAATGGCTTCTTGTGGCTGGTTTCTGCCAAGCGTTACTTTTTTTCCTGCATAGGTCAGCTTTGGTCGCAGTGCATAAGCAATGACAGACTTCAAAAATCCATAAGGCTTTTTACCATCAAAAGTTTTTGTAGACATAAACCATGTGAAAGCCACAGGAATCCCAAAGTATTTGAGAAATGCTCCCTCTATCATGGAAAGAGGGGGCAAGTTGCCAAGTATCATCACTGCAAAGAGTGACACGACAAACCATGTCATTTGCGTAAAGGTTATGGGAAACGGAAGTCTAAAATCATTGATAGAATACAGTACCTTTTCCACAGACCAGATACTGGTATAGCTTCGTATTTTCTTCATGTAATCAATCCTTTCATAAAAAATAGGGGTAGCTGATTGAGCCACCCCGTAAAATAGAAAATCTGCCAGTAGTAATGTACCGACAGATTTAATAGACGATTTCAAAAATCCCATGATTGGTTGAGATAAACGTTCCTGAAAGGTCTAAATCCCGACCATAGGCTTGATAATCAATATAGTTTTGAAGACTAGCTGGTACTTCGCCTAAAGCACCCGTTTCTTCAATGTAGTAGCGTGCCACGTCATACATATCATCACAATCGGAATGAATGATAATATCCTCTTGATGTTCGCTTAGTTCTTCAATGCTTGAAAAATGAGTGAGCAGAGCAGATAGCTCCGATTGTAATTCTTCGGGTAATTCCGATACCATTTCCCATAGTCGATTGAGTTCGCCAATGGAAGTGTATTCGTCAACCGTAAAGGGTAACTCGTAGTCATGAATGGCGTATTCCTCATATTCATCATTCAAGCCGATTTTCTCTTTGACTTCCTCAAAGTCAATGGGAAAGGTAAACCACGCACCGACCAATTCGCCCTCATTGTATTTGCCTAAATTCGCAATATAGACTTGCATATCGTCCATATATTCACGTCCTTTCTTTGTAGAGATTCAAAAATCCCTACCGCACTTCGTTTGGTGTACCATTCCTTTGCGGAACATAAGAAAACCACTTATATTCCACAAAAGAACGGTTTTATTTAAGCACCAATAATGCGATTGAATAGCTCTAGTAAAATGTCTTTTACTCCAGCAGCGTTGAAGACTAAGCCAACCGCAATAATCGCAATAATTAAAAAGCCAATCAGTTTGCTAAACTCACGCTTGAAGCCAAGATACAAGCCAATCACAACGATTGCTAAAAGCACCAGTGATTGAGCGTTTGATAGAAACCAGTTATAAAGGTTTTGTCCAAAATTCATAAAAATGTTCTCCTCTCTATATTCAATGAATTTGTATTTGAGTTATTTTTTTGTTGTTATCACGTCCTGTTCTTTTACTGACTGTTGCTTCAAAATCTGCTTGTGTCGGTCTGTCAGTTTCGCATGGTCGAGAATGTCTTTTACAACCTGCGTCTGGTTGATTTCATCAAGTTTAATCGCAACCTTTAAGGTCGGGGCAACTTGATGAGATAGCCAGTTCAGCGTCCTTTGGAAGGAGTAAGGCTCTGGTTTTGTGGTTAGTTTTAATCGTTCACGATTGTTCCCAATAAACCAAGCCCATTCTTCATTCAGTTTCCAATCAGAACGAGGTTTGGAATCGTCTTTATCTACAAAACGGATATACCGATTGATAATTTTAAAGGCGGTATGCTCTGGATTGTCATAGACGAGTAAATCACGGACTGCATAATAGGCACGCTCATTTTTCAATCGAATCTCAAAACGGTTTTTTACTTCTGCGTCTTCAATGGGAATATCATTTTTCTTGTACTGCTCGTAGTCCTTTTCATAGATACAGAAATAAACTTCACTTTGTAATGAACCGATATAGAGGGTGTTTCCCATACATTCCTTTTCCTCTTTGCGTACCAGTTCGCCACTGCGATAGCTTTTAAAACTGCGGAAGACGGAGATACATTCTTCCTGTTGGCACTTTTCAGTGAGTACAGGGATATTCAAAATCCCTGTCTTATCGTTAATGGCAAGGTCAAGGCGTTTCATCACACCGCCAGCCACCAAAACGTCCATAAAGAACTCATACCAGCTTCTTTGTTGTGCCAGAAGATAGCTTTCAAATTGTCTGCACCCACGACCTTTCAATTCCACCAGAACTCCTTTGTCCAGTTCATGGGAGCAAAGGACGAATATGTCGCCTAAAGCATAATGCTCTGAATAAGAATAGAAACCATAGTCCTCATGAAGAAAATAGGACAGTTTCAGTTGTAAGATGTTTTCGACCACCTGCTGTACGTCTGTTGTCGGAAAGCGAATCCTTACATAATCAAACAGCATTTCAAGGGGAGCGTCGGGATTGAAGCGTTCCAGAGCTTCCCAAAGGGACTGCTGTAAATCCTCTGATGGCTTGACTTTTCCTGTTTCAATATCGCTTAGATACTGCCTTGTAATACCAGTCGCAACAGCTAAACGGTTTTGAGATAGTCCATAAGCCAAGCGTTTTTCTTTTAAATGCTGTAACCAAGTTTGTTCATTCAGTAAAAATCCCTCCAATCAAAAAGGCGTATGTCAACTTTTAAAGCCCATTTGACATACGCTGAAATTTTGTAAATCCCTTGTAACCAAAGGATTTTCTAATGTTTTTTTGACTGTTTCCTGTCGATTTGTACCCCCCTGTTAGATACGGGGGGTTAAGTGCTGGCGTGGCTATTGCCACACCAGCCAGCAAGATCAGTCCACACCTGCGACTTCCGCTTCGCACGTCGCCTGCGTGGACTGTCTGCTGTTGGATAACTTTTTAATTTCCTCCAAGAAATCATATCCTTTTGGTACAAGGGGAGTATAAAACTCTGATATGACACTTGTTCCTACATCAACATAGCCACGACCTTTGATTCGCTTTAAGAAGAAATCCTTTTGTACGTCACTGCCAAACATCATGCCATAGCCCATTTCAGACATACGACCTAAAGCCACTCTGAAATTAAACTGATCACGGATTCCGTCGCCTAAATATTTTGCGTCTGGACGTTGACAAGCCAGTATTAGAAAGAAGCCAGCTTGACGACCTAACATGACAATCTGTTTCAGCTTATTCATAACTGCGGTGTTTTCTTTTGTTCCCAGCATTTCCATGAAAGCGACGTATTCATCAAAGATTAAGAAGTGTGCCGGGAGACCTAAGTAAGCATAATTTTTGCCAGTCTTATAGTTCTTCATCTGCTTCATTTCCTCACTACGTTTCATCATTTCTTCATAGAATGTTTCAATGCAAGAAAGCAAGTCTTCTTTTCTATAGTAGACATTTGCCATCACAGAACCTAAGTCCGCAAGGTCAGCATTTTTCGGGTCAAGAATATACAGTTTTGAATCTGTATGAAGCAAGGCTTCAATCAGTGTCAGTATAAAGTAAGTTTTACCGCCACCTGTACCACCAGCAATCAACATATGAGGGAGCTTATCATATTCCCACCATACGTTTTTCATTAAGCGAAGTTTACCATCTTTAGCTTCTACTTCATCAATAGAAATACGACTGGCTATGGTGTCATAGAGCAAAGTATATTCCACATAGGAATCCTTTAACTCTTTATCCGTCAGCTCACAGTACAAGCCACTCTCTAATTTCTTTTCCAAGTGTAAGAGTTGGTCTTGATATTTTCCCAGCGTGATTTCCACCCGTATCTGTATCAAGCCATTTTTAAGTCGATAATACATTTTAGGGAAGTAGGTTATCTTTTCCTTTGTACGACCAGCACTATCTTTAAAGAAACCCTCTGTTTTGACCTGTTCAGATTCATACCACTTGTTTTCAAGTATCATCTTTGCCAGTTTTTGACGGTGGTAAAGTTGTTTAACCGTATCATAGCGAACCCGTTTGAATACAAACGCTACCAGCAAGCAGATAAGAATTGCGACACTGAAACTGATAATTAAATAGGGAATGTCAATCTTATCTGCTTGTGATAGGTTAAAATCCTGCCAGTTGATCTGCTGGATTGTCTTCACATGAAACAGTCCGACAACCAGCAGGAAAACAGGCAGGAGTGACGCTATCGTAAAATGAAAGACTAAATCTTTACCAGATGGGCGAATCCTTTTACCACGCTGTTTCATGCGAAAAAGTCTCCTTTCTACCTAGCGACTATTTGTCTTGTGTCGGTTCTTTCTTTGCTTGTGGTTGAGCTTTGAATGAACTAGAATCCTTTGTCAGCACAATATCGTCTGCCTTGATATACCAGTCAACATCTGCTCCTTGATAGGTGGCAGTAGCAACGGTGTCCGCAATGGGATTGATAAGTTCCACCCGTGCGTTATAATCAAACTCTTTCAAAGGCACGCTGGCAGGAATACTTACTTGAATCATGCGTCCTTGTCCTTTGGATTTTAAGTCATAGGTACGTTCCTTGATTTCATCTGAAACCGACCCGTCTTCATTTTGGATTCTCACTTCACGACGTAGAGCAGAGAATTTCAATTCTCCAAAAGTCGTGTCTTTATCTAATACAATGCCATTTGCTAATCTCATCATTTTTCCTCTCTTTCTTTATTCTTTTATCATGTCGTCAGCATGTAAAAGGTAATTTGTAAAACCACGAGTGCCGATTTTGTAGCCCTCTGCGGTAATACGTGGATTGACTAACTTCACACGTTCCTCAAAGCCGAAATGTTTTTCGCCAGCTTCAGCAGGAAGCACCACCACAATATCATCTGCTCTTTGAACATCAGAATAGAGATTATAGCTTCTTGATAAGACAGTTAGCCGTCCGTTGATTCTTCGCTGAACGACTTTATCCTCGCCAGCAAATTCTAAATTGCCGAATGTTTTTTCCATGTTGGGAATCACAAATTTAAGTTCCATATTTTTACCTATCCTTTCTTTTTTATTGGCTGAATGAATGTTTGATGGTCTTAAAGAGTGGGGAACGACCTTTTGATTCTTGATTTTTTGTTTTCATAAGTTCACTTCCTTTCAAAATCGGGTAAAAAAATAGACACCTCATTTTTTGAAGTGTCTACCTATTAAATATTCAAATTTTATTGGAAGTATCTTTATATCTTCACTTTTCAAGGATAAATCGTCGTATCAAAGCTCATTCATAAGTAGTAAATTAGTAGTAAATTGAGTGGTTTTGACCTTGATAAAGTGTGATAAGTCCAGTTTTTATGCGGATAACTAGATTTTTATGCTATTTTTATACTTAAAAATTAAAAGGATGCCAAATGCTTTTTTTAAAAATTTCATACTGACCTCCATATCATTACAACAACTTAGCTATGCATATTATCTCAACTGTCTATGCATTTCTTGATAACTCTATTATTAAATATTTTTCATTAAAAATCAATCTTTTTTCAATCTCCCCTTCTTAACCTTCTTGAGCCTGAAAAACTCTTCTCGCTCCTTCTCCTCCAGGGTCTGCTCCATCTGATTGACAATATTCTCATATCTGGGGATCTGGACCTTTTCCAAGGCATTGGCCCTCTTGGCAGTTTTATCTATTTCTTTTTGGACCCGGGCAACTGAATTTTCCAAGGCCGCAAGCTCAGGCAGGAGGTCCCTGAAATGCTGGAGGGCTGCCAAGGCCTTATCCAGGGCCATGTCCCCGGCCAGGTAGCCCAATTCCAGATTTTTCTTGCCGTCCCTTATCTCCGGAATGGGGACCCCCATAAGCGATTTGTCTACTATATCCAGGGAATTATCTACCGGGACCCTGCTGGCCACAGCCCTGATCCTGGCAGATCCCACAGTTATAAAGGCGTGGCCCATGGCACGATAATAATCGGCCAGGACCAGATTGATCCGGCCTTGGAGCTCCTTGCTCTTTTTTATAAGGCCGGCAGTCTCCCTCTGAAGGACAACCCTCTTCTTGTCAAGAAGCTCATAGCCCGTCTGCATGCGCTTTAAGCTCTCCCTGGCATGGATGAGGTTGGCTTTGGTTGCACTCATTCTATAAACAGCCATATCAAGCCTCCTTGTCGCCTGCCTCTTGGACTTTTTTAACCATATACTTATCCCTCAGTTCAGGATCTATGTGGGCCAATTCTTCGTCAGGAAGGAGGGCCAGGACTTGCCAACCTATGTCCAAGGTCTCCTCAATGGACCGGTTCTCATTCTGCCCCTGGGAAAGGAACTTTTCTTCAAAGGCCTTGCCGAAATCAAGGATCTTCCTGTCGCTTTCAGACAGGTCGGACTCCCCGACTATCTGGGCCAAACTCCTCACTTCCTGGACACTTGCATAGGAAGAATAGATCTGGTTCATGACATCGGCATGGTCTTCCCTTGTAAAGCCCTGACCAATACCGTCCTTCATAAGTCTTGAAAGGCTGGGCAAGATGTTTATGCCTGGATAGATCCCCTTCTGCTGGAGGTCTCTGGAAAGGACCACCTGACCCTCGGTAATATAGCCGGTCAAATCCGGGATAGGATGGGTTATATCATCATTTGGCATGGTCAGTATCGGTATAAGGGTGACTGAACCCGGCTTATCCCTAAGGAGTCCCGCCCTCTCATACAAAGAAGCTAGGTCGGAATACAGATAACCCGGATAGCCCTTCCTGCTGGGGACTTCTTCTCTTAAACTGGAAATTTCACGCAAGGCTTCAGCATAGCTTGTAATGTCTGTCAAAATGACCAGAACATGGCGGCCGGTTTCAAAGGCCAGGTATTCGGCAGCCGTCAAGGCGCACTTTGGGGTGATGATCCTCTCCATTATGGGGTCATCCGCATAGTTCAGGTACATAACAACTTTTTCGGAAACCCCGGCACTCTTGAAGGTCTGCTTGAAAAACTCAGCCTCTTCTTTCTTAACCCCGATAGCCCCGAAAACGAAGCAAAAATCATCGTCCGTATTTCTTATGCAGGACTGTCTGACAATCTGGGCGGCCAGGGCATCATGGTCCAGGCCGGCGCCTGAAAAGATGGGCAACTTTTGCCCCCTTATCAGGGTCATCAGGCCGTCTATTGCTGAAATCCCGGTCTGTATAAAGTTTCTGGGGTATTTCCTGGAAACAGGGTTCATAGGCAAACCGTTAACATTGTATTTTTCCCGTGAATATACGGGGCCGCCCCCGTCCACAGGCCTTCCGACCCCGTCAAAGGTCCTGCCCAGGATCTCGCTGCAAAGAGAGAGTTCCAGGGGCTTTCCCTTGAAGGATAAAACGGCATTGTCGGCGGTTATTCCCGTGCTGTCACCGTAAACCTGAACAGTGACAGAATCCCCCCTTATTCCTGTAACCTGGCCCAGGAGGGTCCTGTCCTTTAACTCTATCTCAACTATTTCTCCGTAGCTTGGAGCTTCAACCCCGTCCAATTCAACTATGGCACTTTTCAAACGGTCAGTTTTTGTATATTCAAAATCCATTACTGTCCATCCTCCTTTCCATAGCGTAGCAGGAGGGCATCATAAAATGAGTTGATCTCCGAATTGATCTCTTTAATGCCCTTGAAGTCGTCGTTGGCTATGTTATATTTCATCATTATGATCTTGTGGAAAAGATCTTCGTTCTTGGCATTGGCAATGGGACAATGGAGGTCCAAAACTTCTTTAGCCCTCTCATAGAGGAGGTCAATGCTTTCTAGCATGAGGACCTGTTTTTCCAGGGGTACGTAAGCGTCAATGTCATTGAAGGCGTTTTGCTGGAGGTAGCCCACCCTTATAATCCTTGCTATTTCCAATATCAGCCTCTGCTTATCCGGCAGGACATCCTCTCCAACCAGGGAGACTATCTCCTGGAGCTTGTCCTCCTGCAGGAGCAAATCAAGCATCTTGTCTCTCAGTTTAACCACGTCCTTGCCCACCTCATCCTCATAGAAGTCCGTCAGGCTCTTTACATAGCCCGAATATGAGTTGGTCCAGCGGATAGCCGGATAGTGCCTTGAATATGCCAATTCCTTGTCAAGGCCTAAAAATACATCCACATATCGCTTGGTATTCTCGGTCACGGGCTCGGAGAAATCTCCTCCTGCCGGTGATACTGCCCCGATAAGGGTGACAGACCCCGTTTTTCCGCACTTTGTAAGGGCCAGGCCCGAGCGCTCATAGAACTGGGCAATACGACTGGAAAGATAGGCAGGATAGCCTTCTTCCGCAGGCATCTCTTCCAGACGGCCTGAAATTTCCCTCAAGGCCTCAGCCCACCTGGATGTGGAGTCGGCCATAAGGGCCACATGATAGCCCATATCCCTGAAATACTCAGCCATTGTTATCCCCGTATATATCGAAGCCTCCCTGGCTGCAACGGGCATATTGGAAGTATTGGCAATTAAAATGGTACGGCTCATCAGATCTTTTCCTGAATTTGGGTCTTTCAATTTGGGGAAGGAGTCCAGGACATCAGTCATCTCGTTTCCCCTCTCACCGCAACCTATATAAATTATTATCTGGGCGTCGCAGTACTTGGCAATTTGGTGCTGGAGCATGGTCTTTCCTGTTCCGAAGCCGCCCGGAATTGCAACTGTTCCCCCCTTTGAAATGGGGAAGAATATATCCAGGACCCTCTGGCCAGTTTTCAAAAGCTCGTGTCCCGTCACCATTGATTCAACCGGCCTTGGGACCCTGACCGGCCAATCATGGGCCATCTTGACCTCTTGCCTCTCTCCTTCATTGTCAACCACCAACATAGTATCTTTTATGGTATACTCCCCGTCCTGGACGGCCTCTATGACCTTGCCCGATACATATGGCGGAATGAGGAGGCGGTGTTCAATAAGGTCGGTTTCAGGCGTGGTTCCGAAAATCTCTCCCCCCTTGACGGTATCACCGACTTTAATGGCCATTTTTACCTGCCAAGTCTTGTCTTCATCCAGGTTTTTCAGGCCTATTCCGGTCGGGAGGAAGGATCCGTACTCGTCCTTTATCCTCTCAAGTGGCCTTTCGATCCCGTCAAACATATTCGAAAGCAGGCCCGGGCCCAGGCGAACCGAAAGGGGATGGCCTGTTGAATATATGGGTGAACCGGGCATCAAGCCTTCCGTTTCCTCATAGACTTGGATCGTTGCCCGGTCGCCGTCAAGGGATATTATTTCTCCCAGCCTCTGCTCTTTTCCGACCAGGACCATCTCCCTGACTGCAAAGCCCTTCATATTCATGCCAATTACAACCGGGCCGTTGATGCCGTAGACCCTGGCCCTGTCTTTACTTTTATCAGCATTTGTCATTGTTTTCTCTCCAAGCTCTCAGTTAGCTCCCTGCCTATTTCATAGGATTTATCTTCCAGCAGGGACTTGAGGGTAAACCTGATCCGGCTCCTGCCCTCTTTAAGATAAATGATATAGCCCCCGATCTGGTCCTTGTCCAAGTCTGATATGAGGACCTTGTCCTTAAGGCCTGCACTCTCCAGGACTTCCCTGACCAAATCCCTGTCCCTATCGGCAATTGAAATTTCTTGGGGCCCATACTTTTTTAGACTTTCGCTTAAATCCCCTCTTAATTTTTCCCTATATTCATCGCTTTGGGCATAAAGATCCAAGCGTTTTTCTAAATCTGAAATGAGGCCTTTGAGGCAGGCTTCACGGGCTGCCAATATCCTCCGCCTTTTTTCTTCTTTTTGCAGGGAAATTTCCCGGTTGCTCTTCTCCTCTGCCAGGCGGATCTTCCTGTTCATGGCTTCCTGATTTTTATCTTCTATTTCTTTTTTTCTTTTTTCTATCAATTGAGAGGTTGTCTCGGTTGCCCCATAAAGGGCTTTTTCTGACTCCCTCTTAGCTTCTCCCCAAATCATGCGATGAAAAAGCTCAAGCTTATTTTTTAACTCAACCATTTTCAGCCTCCTCATCAGACTCAAAAAACTCTCCGTAATCCGGCAATTGAATGAGCAAGGGTGCCTTGCCGCTCCTCTGATGGTCCTGAGCCCAATCAATCAGGTCTTCATATACGGTCCGGCTCAAAATCAAAACAGCTATGGAAGGGTCTGAAATGGCCTCTTTCCACATGGCCCTATGGTCCTCGGGGCTGGCGTCAATGCTTAGGCGGGCTTCCATTCCTGAAAGCTCGGCGCCCAGAGCTGAATGCTCATCGTCAGTTAAGAGACGGATTTTCATCCCAGCTGTCCTAAGATCATTATTGAAATTATCAGACCGTATATGGCTATACCTTCAGCAAGGCCGACGAAGATAAGGGTCTTGCCCAGGATTTTCGGATCTTCTGAAACCGCACCCAAGGCTGCAGCACCGCATGATCCTACAGCATAGCCGGTTCCGATTGTTGCCAGACCTGTAGCCAGGGCAACGCCTATATAAGCCAGACCGTTGTCTGCTCCGCTCGTTCCTGCTGCTCTTGCAGCGTCAGGTATTAAGATGACTATGGCCATGGCCAGGGCCGGTATAAAGGCCGCCAGGTTGAGCCAAAGGGCCTTTTTAATGCGCTTTTTAGCAGGATCCGTATTTTCATAAAGCATGTAAATTCCGGAAGCTATTGTGAGCAGGACTATCATTGCCGTTGATATCATCATAAAAGTCATGTTTGTCTCCTTTAATAATTAATAAATATATATAAGTGCTGTGCCTATTTTAGGCACTTATCAGTTCATGAATTTTAAAAGTCTCATGAATTGGTCTGTCTGAAGGGATGGCCGTCACCCGTATAGTACTTGCTGAACATCTCGTAGTACTCAAGCCTCAGGCTCTGTATAAATACGATCAGGCCTTCCAAGCCCAGGATTACGATATTTCCTATTACCAGCATGGCTATCTTTCCGCTGCCCCCCATCATGTTGCCCATGGTCTCAAAGGCCATGAAGAGGCCGACATGGTTTATGGCGAAGGCGCCGACACGGATAAATGATACCAGGCCCGAAAAGACCGATATCAGGGCCTCAATAAGGGAAAATCCGCTCTCAACATAATAACTTGCCGGGTCATCGTCATAGAGCTTTGACTTCTTCCTCATAGCATTGGTGATCGGCTGCTTGAAGAGGATCAGTGCCAGGGACACGCCTATGGTCCCCATGAAAAGCCCCATTGGAAGGGGAATATATTTGAGTCCGCTTAGGACTGCCCCTATTAAGGAAAGGTAGAGGATAAATCCCGTTATGCCTTCTTTTCCGAAGAGGCCTTCTTCAATGTCTCCTGCCCTCAGCCTGTTAACTATTCCCATAATATAGGAAAAGCTTGAAAGAACTACTCCGAAGGCAATGGCTGCCAAGAGGACCGTGTTTATGTTTTTAAAGGGTTTGATCATTAGGGCCGGGATCAGGTCTTCATTGCCGAACACAGACCCGTAGAGGAGTCCGAATATCATGGAGCTCAGGCCTATTCTCAGTACAACCCCTCCCAGGTTGGGATGCCTCTTCTTTTTAAGCACAAGACCTGCCAGGGCGAATACAGCCCCCTGACCCAGGTCTCCGAACATGGCTCCGAAGAGAATCATGTAGGTTACGGCAAAGAAGGGGGTCGGGTCTATTTCCCTGTAGTTGGGAGTCCCATACATATTTATCAGGGCCTCGAAGGGTCTGAATATTCCCACGTTATGGAGCTTGGTTGGCGGGTTCTCACCGATTTCATCATCAGACAGGAATTTGATCAGGCTCCCCTCATATGGGACCAGGGCATCTTTCAAGGCTGAAACCTGCCTCTCCGGAACCCAAGCTGCCATATAAAAGTAGCGACTTCCCCTGGCCATATAGGTCTTTGCCTCCTCTATGGCTTTTTCATTAACTATGCAAGTATAGAGCTTTTTGATAAGATCTCTTTTTTCTCTTTTTTCTTCTTCCAATTTATAAGACAGCTTATCAATATTTGCTTCAATGCTTGCTATCTCCGTCTCAATCTGAGAAAGTCTCTCTTCATTTTTAGAATTGCTGGTCATGGGCATGGCCAAGTCTTTCCAGTTAAGGCTGTCCTTCAAGCGCTGAATTTCTTCGGATATACGCTCAGGATAAATCATCAAATAGGCTTCCTCGCCCTCTTCCTGGCCCAGATGAATTACAGCTGCCGGTATGTTTTCATAGTTACCTTTAATGGTTCTTCGCCCGGCTTCTGTAAGGGTTCCGAAAGCATATGAAAAATTGACCATGTCCGAAAGATCGGCAATCTCTATGTCCTTCAAAGAGAAAAGCTTTATGGCCCTCCTCTCCATCTTAAGCCTGTCAAGTTCCTGACTGAGCTCTTTTTCTTCTTCATGTTTGGCTTTAAAATATGAGAAAAGCTTTTGGGCCTCCTCCTTGTCCATAATTAAATCGGTAGGATTCCCGCGGTCGGCTTCCTGGAAGCTCTCACCCAGGTTGTCTTTAAGCTTTTGGCTGAATGAGGGTCCCGGTCTCTCTCCTATGACCTCGTGCCAGTCTCCCAAAAGGTCTTGCCAGACTTCTTCCTTTTCAAAGGAGCTTACATGGTTCATGTCCAGAGTTTTCTTAAGATTTTCTTTTCCTGTATCAATGGTAAAACTGTATTGTTCAATGCAGCTGAGGGCATCAACCAGCTCTATTGAAGCTGAGTTGAAAACAGTCCTGACCATATCTTCCAATCGGTCAAGTCGCCCGACCAACTGCATCATCTTCATCTTTTCAACGGCCATTTTCCCTCCCTTCTATGCTCACGCTTTCATCTATGTTTATTAAATAATTTACCAGGTCCTTGTCGGCCAAATTCAAACTCCTGGCCTCAGCCAGCCTGCACAAATCGGATATTTGGGCTTCCGATAAGATAAGATAGGCTATTGCCTTGGCCAAGGGGCTGGACTTCTCATAAATAAGCTTTTTCGCCCTCTGTGCCATATATCTCTGCCTGCCGATGTCAAAAAATCCCACAGGATCCTTTCCCAGAACCGAATCCCCGTATCTTGAATCCAAAAATATATTCAATACTTCTTCAGGAGATAGGCGGCAAGCTTCTTTTAAGCTGTCCCGGTTAAATTCCCTGCCCCCCTCAATGGTCAGGGTGCTGACCGTCAGCAGGTCCAATTCCCTATACCTTCTTGCCCTGTATATCCACTGGATATTGGCCCAGTCTATCTCTTCAGATATGAACCTCTTAAGGTCCTTCTCCTTTGGCATGGCCTTGAGCTGCCTAGACAGGTTCTGAAAATACCACTTTTCCAAGTTAACTGACAGATAAAACTCACGCTTGCTCAAGTCCTCATCTTTAAGCTGGGTATAGGGTTCAATAATTCGGTAATATGGCCTGCCTTCCAAGGTCTTGAGGTATTTTCCCGTTTCAATATACCTGTCCGTTGACAGCTTCAGGACTTCCTTATAGGGACTTAGGTCCACAAAAGATATGAGGTCTGTCCTGTCGGTTTGAAGGAGGAGGCCCAGGTAGATCCTAAGGGCCTGAAGCTCATCTTCCATCCTGTATGAGTCGAAAAAATCCTTTTCTTTTTTATCCATGAAATGGCGGAGGGATTGGCATCGGTCCCGGCCCTTCTCCCTAATGGCCATTTCAAAGTCTGCCAGGCTTCCTCCCTTTAACATATACTTGGCCGGTTCCGAAAAACGGAGTTTGCCATAGAGGCCATGGACCTTGGCCTGTAGGGCGGCCTTACCCGCACCCACTATTCCCACAGCTTTCTAAAGGCCCGGTCAGCCAGGTCTGCTCTCTGTGCATTAAAAAACGCCTCCAGATCCGCAATTTCCTTGTCCGATGCGTCTTTTAAGGCGTTGATCGTTTTTGTATTTTCTTTTTCAATCTTGCCTATAGCCTCATCAGCCCGGTCTTTTGCTCTTTTTTCACTCTCTATAGAGAAATCTTCCAGAACCTTTCCGGCATTATCCCTCTCTTTCTCAATCAGGTCCTCCGTATCCTTTTTCAGCTTCTCGGTATCCCTGTCGATTTCCAAAAGAGACTTTATAATCTCATTCATAGCTGCCTCCATTACTTATAAAGACATGTCAAATCAAAATTAAAATACTCGAGTATTATGTACCCGATATTAGATGATCTTATTGCTTTTTTGAGCCCCTGTCAAATTCAGGTTTCCAAATATATCCTTCTATTTTGCATCTTATCCAAGGGCTTTAATTCCACTGTTAATATACCCAATAGGATCAAAAGAGAACCCATGACCATAAAGGGGGTTACAGCTTCATTGAGCAGGATGACTGAGGATATCATGCCGAACATGGACTCGCTGGAAAGTATTATTGCAGTTTCGCTTGCAGAGGTGTAACGCTGGCAGAGGGTCTGGATCAGGTATGTCAGGAGGGTGGTTATTAAACCCATATAAACTATAATTCCTGTCGATGCCCTACTGAATTGAAATTCGTTTTGCCTAAGAAACATGACTGACAACCACGAAAGAAGGGCCGCCGTCCCCATCTGGGCCACTATTAGCTCCCGACCGCTCACATCCTGAAGATATTTCTCGGTATATAGGACATGGAAGGCAAAGAAGAAGGCGCAGGCCAGGGTTAGGAGGTCGCCGATATTGAGTCCACCTTCCTCCCCTTTTAATGATAAGAGCCCTATTCCGGCTAGAGTGACCAGGGCTCCCACTATTGAGTCTTTCCCTATGTTGTTCCTATATATTAAATAGCTTAAAAGCGGAACTATTACCACATTTGCGGAAGTTAGAAAAGCGTTTTTAGAAACTGTTGTGTACTTCAAGCCCACAAGCTGGGAAGAAAAGGCAAGGAAGAGGAATATACCTATAACGCAACCTTTACCGATGTGAGAGGCTTTGAAGTCTTTTAGGTTTTTATAGTTAACCAAGATCAAGACCAGGAAGGCTATGGTAAAGCGCAAGGCCATAACTTGGAAGGGTTTAAAATAGTCCAGGGCCCAGGCGCTTACAACGTAGCCGCTCCCCCAAATCAAGGCAGCAAGAAAGAGCCCCCCTCTGGCAAGGTGTTTTTTCATATGTTATTCTCCATTCAATTTTAGTTGTTTTTGTGTTGCAAATGAAAATTTACCTATAACATTATAGATTAAATGAAGCTGAAAAACTTTAAAATATAAATAAAAAATGACAGGCTGAAGGCGCAAAATACTGAAGTATAGGCTAAAATCTGCCCGGCAAGCTTGCCGTCCTGACCCATGGTCTCAGCCATGGTGTAAGAAGCCACTGCCACAGGTGAGGCTAAAAGACAGAGCAGGGCCACCATATACTCCCCCCTGAAACCCAACATTAAGGCAAGGCCCAGGAAAATGACCGGTACTATCAGAAGTCTTGAAATTATGGCCAAATCCAGGTACTTGCCATACTTACCTCTGTCCCCTACAGTAAATCCCGAACCCAAAGCCACCAGGGCAAGGGGACTTGCTGCTGAGGACAGGTTTCTTAAAGGATTTTCAATCAGGGCCGGCAAGGTCAAATTTATAACATTAGCTATATAACCAAATAAAATCCCCAAAACAAGAGGATTTTTTAAAATATTGATTACTATATCTTTAATACTCGATTTCTCTTCCCCATATGCTGAAAATAAGATTATGGTCAGGATATTATAGAGGGGAATTGTAAAAAGCATGAGGCCTTCGGTGATACCTTGACTTTCTGAGCCCAGAAGAGAATTGCTGAGGGCTATGCCGAAGAGGCCGAAATTGGCCCGAAAACTCGCCTGTATTAAAACAGTCTTCTGCTTGTCACCAATATTTCTCTTCCTATAAAAAAGAGCCGAGATCAGGCAGGTTGCCAATATTGAAATTACAGCAAAAAGAGCCAGTCTAAGAAAAGGTGCGGACATGTGGATGTTTTTGCTTGTTGAGAGGAAGATGTTGATTGGCATCAAAACCCTAAATACAAAAGTATTCATGTCCAAGGCGAACTTTTTGTCCATCAGGTCCGTCTTACCCAAAAGCATCCCCAGGCCTATGTAAAGGGCCAGGGGAAATACTTTTTTTAAAGTGAATATAAATACCGACATAAATTAAAACCTAAAATCTATTTTATCTGAATGATCTAATTTCTGAATATAGGATATAAGCTTGTCCTCGTAGGCTTTTTCCACCAGACCGCTTGTGTTGGACCGGAATTTCGTTACTAATTCTTCGTAAGTCAGAGGGTTATGGGCATCACCTTTAGGATAGGTCACATCCTTTTCAAAGGATTTGCCACCTTTTGTTCTAATTACAACCCTATGCTTCCAGCGATCTTTCTGCTCCTCATAAAACCTGTTAATATCCTCAGACAATTCAACAGAAACCTTGCCCATAAGTCCGGTTTCCTTGACCCTTCTTATCCCCCCGTCTTCAAAGCTATCCTTGTCAATTTTTCCGTCCGCCAGTCCGGCTGCCAATAAAAACTCCAGGCTGAACTTGCATGCGTAAGGGCTGTCAGCTTGAGGATTTGAGGCTGTATTTATAGCCGCTTCATATGTATAATCCTCGATCTTTTCAATATCTTCAGGCTTTAAGCCATATCGATTTTTTAATTCAATCACAGCATCAATGGCTGAATGGGTATGGCGACAGCAGGGATAGGCCTTAATTGAAACCTCATTAATTTTAAAAGGATCTTTCTGCTTATCAAGTAAGGGTTCAAAATGATATTCCGGTGCCAGGGCCCTTATAAAGCCCTTATCCCCACCCAGAATATCGTCCGCTGAGGTTAATCCGGCTTGTGTTGCAAGCACTGAAAATAAGCCGTTAAGATTTGCCCTCACAACATGGAGGGTCTTGGACATTGAACCTGAGTCCATAAATTGCCAGAGACCCGATGCCTGGGTTCCGGCATTGCCCAAGGCACCCTTCAGTTGGTCCGCATTAAAGCCTAATAAAGAGGCTGCTGCGGTGGCCGCTGAAAAAGAGCCGACCACCGAAGTAGTATGCCAATACCAATAAGAAGAAGGATTTATGCATTCACCGATTCTCGTCGCCGCTTCAACACCTCTGACAATTGCCAGAATAAGGTCCTTGCCGCTATATCCATATTTTTCGGCCATAGCCATGGCGATCGGAATACTAATAACTCCCGGATGCGTTATGGACCTGGTGTGGGTATCGTCCAAATCCTGAGCATGGCCATAGGCAGCATTTAAAGCAAGGGCCTTTCTCAAATCTCCGCTTTTAACTTCAACGCCGAAAACGCTGATATCTCCGGAATTGTCCTTAAATATCTCATTCCATATCTTGGATGACTCCTCTTTGGATCCGGAAATAGCCACCCCTATGAAATCAATGATGATTCTTTTAGCAGCTTCAATTGTTTCTTTATCCAAGTCCGAATATTTAATTGATGTCAAATACTCACAGAATGATCCGGTCAGGCTCATAAGTCACTTCTTTCTATATGTTTACAGGCTTTATATTTCAGCCTCTCACAATTCTATTTAAAAGACTTGACAGCTCTTTTAATACGGGAAATCCCCTCTTCCAGGGTTTTGAAGGGAACAGCGATATTAAGCCTCATATGAAGGTCACCCTCCTTGCCGAAGCTTCTTCCGTCATTCAGCTTGATCTTGCCCACTTCTTCCAGGCACTTGAGCAAGCCGGCATGGTCCACCGTGTATTTGGAGAAGTCCAACCAAACCAGGTAGGTTCCTTCAAGTTCCGATACGCCCAGGTCAGGCAAGTCTTGAGCCAAGCTTTCTTTAAGATACTTATAGTTCTTGACAAGGTAATCGTTGAGCTGGTCTACATAGGCGTCACCATTCTCATAGCAGGCGATGAAGACATTCTGGCCCAAAACAGTCCTTCCCATGGCCTTGTTATTCTTCCTGCTGACCAGGAACCTCTCCCTTAAGACCGGATTTGTTATTACGCAAGCTGCGGTCCTGACCCCGGCAACATTGAAAGCCTTGCCCGGATTGTAGCCGGTGCAGGTAATGTCGGCGGTCTCCTTGTTAAGAGATGCAAAGGGTATATGCTTTTTATTCTTGTCAATGATTATGTCCGAGTGGATTTCATCGGAAAAGACCAGAACATTGTGCTTTAGACAGAGTTTTGAAAGCTTCTCCAGGTCTTCCCTGCTGTAAACCTTGCCAATGGGATTGTGGGGGTTGCATAAGAAAAACATGGTGGTTCTGGGATCCTTAAAGAGGTCCTCCATTTCTTCCCAATTTATCTCATAATCATTTCCCTTTTTAATCAGTGAAGATTCTTTGAGGATTCGTCCGTTGTCGACAACGGCCTCCCTCAAAGGAGGATATAAAGGAGTGTTGACCACGATTTGGTCTCCTGGCTGAGTAAAAGCTCTAAGATAGAAAATTACTGCAGGTATAACCCCTGTTGCAAAAACTATATCCTCTTCCTTAACCTCCCAGCCATGCCTTCTTTTCAGCCAGCCCTTAAAAGAGCTGTTGAATTCAGGCAGGTCTTTCGGATAGCCGAAGCAGGCATGGGAAACCCTCTTTATGGCAGCCTCTTCAACTTCAATAGGAACTTTAAAGTCCGTATCAGCTATCCACATAGGCAGAACGTCCGAGGGGCAGACATCTTCAGCATACTTCTTGCAGTCGCTTCCTCTTCTGTCAGTAAATTCATCAAAATTATATTTAGTCATTTCTAAGCCTTGTCTTTCTTGTTCTTTTTGATCTTTGGCAAAACAATAAATGCAACCGATAGGATAAGAAGGATCAGGCTGACAGGTCTTGTCACGAATACTGAAAAAGATCCGCCAGCATAGGCCATGCTCTGGTGGAAGTTGCTTTCCATCATGCCGCCAAGTATTGTAGTCAATATTATGGGCGACTGGGGAATCTTAAATTTGTTGATCAGATAGCCCACTATGCCGAAGACCAGGATCATCACTATATTAAAGGCGTCATTAGCAACCGCAAAGGCACCTGTTACACAGAAAATCAAAATTATACCGCTCAAGAGCTCCTTTTTGAGGCTTAAAACTCCCGTTGCAAAGGCATTGCAGAAAAGCAAAGCCATGGGGTACATGATAAGGTTGCCCAAGAGAAAAGCCAGGATAATCAAAAAGGCAATTTCCGGACTTTCGTTGAAGAGGCCCGGGCCCGTTCTAAGGCCTTGTATTGTTAGGGCTCCCAGGAATAGGGCTGAAGTTGAGTTTCCTGGTATTCCAAGTGATAAAAGGGGAACCATGGAACTTGCTACAACGGCATTGTTGGCCGATTCCGGAGCGGCTATACCCTCAGGCACACCCGTACCGAAAGGCTTTTCGGGATACTTTCTCTGAACATTGTCATAGGCCAGATAAATGGCCATGATCATGCCGGCACCCGGTATAACACCTATAATTGTTCCTATAATTGAGCTCTGTACCCATGTGGGCATGAGCCTCTTCATCATCTCTTTTTTAGGAACCGTTACTCTAATTTTTACAAAGGTAGACTTGAATTCTTCCACCTTTTTGCCAAAATCTTCTTTTTGGTTTATGCTCTCAGCCAGCTCCATAACCGATGTAATTCCGAAAAGGCCGATTAGCATAGGAACCAGCGAAATTCCGTCCAAAAGGTTTGGAATCCCGAAAGTGTACCTGGCTATACCGGTCTGTGTACTCATTCCTATAATGCTTATGGCAAGGCCAATAAAGAGGCCGACCACATTTCTTAAAACTTTATCTCCGGCCATACCTATAATGGTGGCCATACCCAGAACTCCCAGCATAAAGTATTCAGGAGGACCGAAACGCAAAGCTTGCTCCGCAAGTATCGGAGAAAGGAAAATCAAAACAAGGGCTCCGAATGTTCCTCCAATAAATGATGAGGTCATTGAAATGCTCAGGGCCTCACCGCTCTTACCCTGCTCGGTCATTGGATAGCCGTCGGCACTGGTCAGAACACCTGAGGCGGTTCCCGGAACCTTTACCAATATAGATGGTATAGCCCCGCCTGTTGCTGATGCTACATATACACCGACCAGCATACACATGGCCACTGCAGGCTCCATTCCGAAAGTGACGGGAAGGAGAACCGCCATTGTAATACTGTCATTTAGTCCCGGCAAAGCTCCGACAATAAGTCCCAATAAAACCCCGCCGAACAGTGCAACCAAGCTCATCGGTTGTATCAAAGCTTCTAAGCCCTGTAAAACACCTGCTAAATTCATGTTCCCTCCTTTCCTATATGTTCAAGAAGAGAACAGGAAGGCTTACTTTCAATAATATCTTGAAAATTACAAAAACCGCGCCTGTTGCTGCTGCTGAAACTATCAAATTTACAACTATATTTCTATAGCCGAGCTGGTATATAACAAAGGCAGCTAAAATAAATGTTGAAATTATATAGCCGATACTATTGAAGAGAAATATGTAGGCCAACAAGGCCAATACAATGCTGGCAACATTTTTAATGTTTTTTCCTTCAAAGTTTGTTACATACACTTTATTCTTAATAATTTTGATAATAAGGCCCAATGATGAAAGTGTCAGTCCTCCCCCCACCATTCGTGGAAAGATGCCTTCACTGCCATAGTTGAAGCTTACTACGACAATAAATATGCCCAATAGGGCTAAAAATACCGGAAAAGAAAGTTCCACTATCTGTTTTTTCTTATCCATACCGTGCCTCACTTTCTAAAAAAGGAGGTAATATTGCTATTACCTCCTTAAGGCAATCTTAAATTACTTAGCTTCTTTTAGAACCGGCAATATTTCTTTAACCGATTCGGTATACTGTTTTACATACTCTTCAAAATCCTTGCTTGCTGTGTATTCATAAGGAATCTTAGCTTCTGTCAAAGCTTTTTTGAGAGCATCTGAGCTTCCGACTTCTTCGAAAATCTTTACAAGAGCCTTGTATTCAGCATCAGGAACATCTTTAGAAACTGCAAAACCACGGAAGGCGCCGAAGGTCATGTCATAGCCGGCTTCTTTGAAGGTTGGGATATCGGGCAGGGCTTCAATCTTGTTCTCGCTCATTATTGCTATGCCCTTGATCATACCGTCCTGGATTGGGCCTGTGGCTTCACCGACAGATACGAAAGCTATGTCTGTGTGGCCGCCCATGATCTGCTGCATCTGAACTGCAGAGCTGTCGCTGTGGAGATATTCGAATTTCAGACCGTTCTTGCTTGCAAAAACTTCTGCAGCCATGTGGTGGACTGTTGAATGTCCCGGTGTTGAAGCTTTAAGCGGCTTTTCCTTTGCAGCCTTTATAACATCTTCAAGTGTGTTGAATGGAGAATCTTTTGGAACTACCATCATATCCGGGTCAAAGCAGACTTTGGAAAGAACCTTAAAGTCCTCAGTCTTATAAGTTGTTTCCTTTAATAAAGGATTTGAAACGATGGCGTTTGTATAAGCGAGTACTGTGTAGCCGTCAGCCGGTTGGTTCTTGGCATATGTGTGGCCTACAACAGCTCCGCCGCCGCCTTTGTTCTCAACAACAAATGATTTGCCATTCATGAGCTTGCTATCCTTGGCAACATCGGTGAAAACTCTTGTTGTTATGTCTACGCCGCCGCCTGCGTTATATGGAACTATAATATGAATATCTTTTTGCGGGAAGTCGTTTGCCTGAGCTTCCTGGCTGTTTTCGCCCTTCTTGCTTCCACCGCCGCAGGCAGTTATGGCAAGCATCAATGCTAAAAATAAAGATACGATTTTAATTTTTTTCATTTTGTCCTCACTTTTCCAATTTTTTTAAGGCTTCTTCCTTAAGATTGGCGTATATGCTCTCGCCTGTTGTGTCCATGGCGACAACCAGTGGGCCGAATTCCTTGACCTGAAGTTTCCATACAGCCTCAGGCATGGCCAACTCTTCCCAAACAACGCCGTTGATTTTTTCCACTCCCTTGCCAAGCTTTACAGCACAGCCCGGTGCGGCCTGCAAATAAACGTAACCGTATTCCTTGCAGCATCTTTTTGTATCCTCGGCCATTCCTCCTTTCCCAATTATTGCTTTAACTCCCAGCTTTCCTAACATATCTGCGTAGGGTTCCATTCTTATACTTGTAGTGGGTCCTATTACGCTGAGTATTTTTTGACCATCTACTTCTTTTACAACAGGACCCGCATGAAAGATAACTTTGTTTTTTAAATCAATGGGCAGGTCTTTGCCCTCATCAAGGTAATTCTTAATTCTTAAGTGGGCCATGTCTCTGGCAGTGAAAATTTCGCCTGTAAGGTAAATAACATCTCCCAAACGCAGCTTTTTCACTTCTTCAGGATCCAAAGGTACATTTAATATTTTCATATGGCCTCCTTATAATATCTTTTCAACTCTGCCGTCATTGTAGAGCCTGATTCCGGCTCTCCTGGTGACCCAGCAGTGGAAGTTAATTGCAACGGGGGCTATTGCCGTATGGGTATGGGCTGTTCCTATCTTAACTGCAAGGGCATATGTATCTCCGCCGGTTCCCGCAGCTCCCAGCTTCAAGTTATTAATTGATGTAAGCAGGTCTTCTTCCAATTCTGCCAATAAAGGATCCGGATTGGTGTCAGTCCATTTTCTTGTGCTTATGGCTTCCCGGCTCAATTTAGCTGCTACATCCATCTGGCCGCCTATGCCGATTCCTATGCCTACCGGAGGACAGGGCTTGCCACCCGCTTCAATAACTGTCCTCAAGACAAAGTCCTTGAGGCCGCTGAAATTCTCCCCCAGCATAGGTACGGTCATGACTTTCATGGCATTGCCGAGCTCAGCCCCACAGCCCTTCAAAGAAATCAAAACTTCCAAATAATCCAAATCCGGTATGTACTTGTATTCAATATTAGGCACTCCCTGGCCTGAATTGTTACCCGAGTTTTTCCTGGTCAGGGGATGTACTATGCTGGGCCTCAAGAGGCCGTCATTTGTAGCCCTTACCAGTGATTGACCCAGATAGTCGGCAATGTTTCCCGGCAAAGTCTTGTCTCCGAACCTCACATATACTGTCGGGAATCCCGGGGATTGGCACAGGGCTTTTTGTTCCTGACCTGACAGCATCTGGTTTTCAAGCATGGCTGATAACATGCTTTTTGCAGTTTCACTTGTTTCCTTATCCAGGGCTCTCTGAAGAAGTTCAACCGTGTCATCCGAGATATGGGTTGTGACATATCTGACCAGCTTGTCAACTTCCTGTTTTACAAAGTTTTCATCCATAATTTCCACCTTACTAAAAGTTTCGATTCAATATCAATCTTCCCATTTATTAATATTTGATTTTATTATATCACCCAAAGACATGGTTAATATTTTAAGCTGCTTTTCAAATTGGCCTATTGCAACCGCCTCGTCAGGGCCATGAGCGTTTCCATGGCCTTCAGGGATTATTGACTGATCAAATTTTGGCTCCGGTACCAGTCTGAAACCGTAGCCTATTCCATTGGGCAGGAGCCTTGCATAGGTTCCGCCTGAAATGGTGAATGCCTCGGCATCTTCTTCTCCTGAGTACTTACGGTAGGAGCTTATCAGGCTCCTTACCAGGGGATGGTCCCCGTCGAAGTATGATGAAGGCCTGTCATCAAATTTCTCAAGATCAAATCCCAGGCCCCTGCCGGCCTTTTTGATTTTTTTAACCAGGCTCTCCCCTTGCTTAAGATCAATGGGATAGCGGATGTTGAATTTCAAGACCGTTTTCCTGCCCTCCATTGTCAGTATTGAAGGCACTGCTGTTAGCTCTCCGCTCTTTTGGTCACTACATTCTATATTTAAACCCTGACCCTTGAAGCCCCGGGTGAGCTTGGCCAACTTTTTGAATCTCTCAATACTCGCACTTCCCAAAATCTCTTTAATGATACTGTTCCAAGGTTCCCCATCTTCAATTTGGCCGGCCAATAGGGTAAATAGCCTGTTTATAGCATTGATCCCGCTTTCGGGATGGGCCGCATGGGCAGACCTGCCTTTGACTTCCAAGAGGATCTTGCCCTTTTCTTCCTTTATATAAGCCCATTCAGGGAGGGCTGATTTTAAGGCCTCAATTACCTGACCTTCCTCAAAGGCTATTACAGCTTGTCCGGCGCCCGGGACCGAATTCTGACTCTCCCCGCCTCTTATTTCAATAACTTCTTCAGGCATATCCAGTTGGTCGACAAGCTCTATATTGAGGATTCCTTTCTCCCCTATGCATACGGGATAGCGAGAGTCAACTACAATATTGTATTTGGGTAGGTCAACATTGTTTTCAATGAGCCATTTGACATCGGACATGCCTTTTTCTTCCTCACATCCGGCAAAAATGCATATATCATCTATGTTTAAACCGCAGGAGTTCTTGAGGTAATTCAGGGCATAGAGAGATGCAACCGCAGGTCCCTTGTTGTCCTTAACTCCTCGCCCGATCAAATAACCCTGGCATTGAGTCATTTTATAGGGCTCATGTAGCCAACCCTCTCCGGCAGGCACAACGTCCAAATGGTGCCAAAGGCCTATTGAAGGCCTGTCTACACAGGAGGGTGAGACCACCCTCATCACCCTGCCGTCCAAGCTCTCAGTTGCAAAGCCCAGGCTCTCGGCTATATCGGCATAGCACTTCATAACCTCCCTGCAGGCCTGACCATAAGGATAGACCTCTGAAGCCAATTCTGCCACGCTGGGAATTTCAATCAATTTTTCCAGGTCATCAAACATAGAATTCTGATTCTTGTCAAACCACTTTTGTATTTCAGCTTCCCACATATCTAAGCCTTTCTATAGCAAATATCCTTACTCATCAGGATTAATGGACCAATATAGATGTTACTCCGGGGCCTAATGGAAGTCCCAGGGCCAGGAAGATGATCAGGAAGGCTGACCAGAAAATCAAAAATACAAAGCTGTAGGGCATCATGCAGGACAAGAGGGTTCCGTAGCCGCTCTTCTTGTCATATTTATTCATGGCTGCCAATATTACCGGCAGTGATGACAAAACAGGGGCAATAATGTTGGTTGAGCTGTCTCCAATCCTATAGGCAGCCTGGGTGAGTTCCGGAGAAATTCCCAGAGCGAAGAGCATGGGGACGAAAACCGGGGCAAAGATAGCATACTTGGCTGAAGCCGAGCACATAAACAGGTTTGTGAATCCTGTTATCAGAATGAAGATGATCAGCAGAGGAATCACGCCTATGTTCATTGACTTGAGCCAGTTGGCACCATTGATAGAAATGATGTTGCCTATATTTGTATATTTGAAATACTTGGTGAACTGAGCAGCCATAAAGACTGTACATATAAAGCCCGAGATGGTCTTTATCGATGTTGAGAATCCAAGGAAAACATCACGACTTGTATTATATTTCTTTGTTTTTATACCGTAGATAAGGCCCGGGACCATGAATAAAATGGTCAGAATCGGAACTATTCCTTCCAAGAGAATCGATTTTTCAATCAAACTTCCCGTTTTCGGGTTTCTCAGCCAAGAGGACTTTGGAATAGCAGAAACTATAAGGCCGACAATCATGAGAATAAAAACCAGGTTTGAAACCTTCAGTGCCTTTCTCTCCTCATCAGAGAGGATATGCTGCATATTTTTTACTTCTTCACCTGCATTGGCCTCATCGTATGGTCCAAGCATAGGGATAACAATTTTTTCTGTAACAATTGTTCCTAAAATAACTAAGAGCACAACGGATGATGCCATGAAAAAGTAGTTGCTCATGGCGTTGACATTATAATTCGGATTGACCAATTTAATGGCCGTATCCGTGAATCCGCTTAATACAGCATCGTTTGAACTTATCAGGAGGTTGGCTGCAAAGCCGCCCGAAACACCTGCAAAGCCTGCAGCAATTCCGGCAATGGGGTGCTTGCCCGCTGCTTTAAAAATCATTGCCGCCAAGGGAACGAAAAGTACGTAACCTGCGTTTTCCGCCAAGTTGCTCATAACTCCTATAAATACTGTCATCGGTGTTACAAGAGCAAGAGGTGTGATTTCAACAGCCTTTTTGATTAATCCGCTCAGCCAGCCCGAATGCTCAGCTATTCCGATACCGAACATGATTGTAAGCATCATACCTAATGAAGTGTAAGACATCATGTTTTTTGTAAAGTTGCTGATCATATATTGGAGGCCCTTTATGCTGAAAAGGCTGACCACATTTATGGTCTGCTCTTCAATTGCTCCCGATTCCTTGTTCAATATCATTCCGGTGGCCGACCAGCCCAATTTTGCCCCTATTCCCGAAATAACAATAATGACCAGACAGAGAATTGCGAAAATCATCATTGGCGGCGGAAACTTGTTTCCTATTTTTTCAACTTTGGACAGAAATCTCATAAAAAACGATTTCTTTTTCTTTTTTATATCTGTCATATTTATCTCCTAAATTTATAGTGACATCCAACAAAATAAATTTAATAAGAATAAGTCTTTACTTCCACGCCACCCCCTTTTGTCTGTTTATTGATGTTTTATGGCCGGTTATTCATAGCTTAATTGTTATAACTTTAAGGCCCACTTTCCGGCCATTCCTGTTGACTTTACATTTGTTTGGTGATAAAAATATCAATAAAGCAAGTTATTAAAGGCTTTTGTTAGTTATGTTATCATGAAAACGTTTCTAAAATCATGCTAACTTGGGCTATATACATATTTAATGTTTGACATATAAGGAGGCGGAAATTGCTTGACAAAAAACAAATTGAAACCATGATCATGCTTAAGAAATATAGAAATGTGTCCCTGGCTGCAGAGCACCTTTTTACTTCTCAACCCTCACTCAGCCGCTATCTCAAAAAAATTGAAAACGAATTCGGCTATAAGATCTACAGCAGGGCTCATTCCCCAATGACTTTGACCGAGGAGGGTGAGATCTATTATAGGTACCTGGACAAGTTTCTTGATATTGAGAATGAAATGATCAGCGAACTTGACCTCCTCAATAACAATAATCAACTGAGGCTTTCCGGCCTGCCCTTCATAAGCACCTTCATACTCCCAAATTTTGTCCCACTTTTCTTAAAGGACAATCCCGAAAGATCCATAATTATAAATGATTATAGTGAATCCGACTATGAAGAGCTTATAATGAACGGCAAACTGGATATTTTCTTTTCAAACTATAAGCCTAAAAACCCTGCCCTTGGCTACAAATCTATTAAAAAGGATGATGTTTATCTCCTGTGCAGGGCAGATGGCGTTCCTTTCGGTCAAGAGGCCTCTGTCAATAAGTTGCCCCACATTAAAGAGATAAGCAGCTTCGAGGGTTTCGAGGATAAGACCTTCTATCTCCAGCCCAAATACAGGAATCTGGGCCTGGTTTCATCTAAAATCCTTGATGATTTCAAATTTACTCCCAAGAAAATTGAGTATATCCCCAATCTCATTTCCGGGGTGTCAATGATAAATGATTCCGAGTCGGCCACCTTTATCACCCAATCCTCTTTCTCATATATTAAGCTGAAAGATGATTTTGCAATTTTTAAACCCGTGAGTGACGACGACTACCTGTCCCTGGGCTTTGCATATAACAAGAAGCTTACCGAAAGTTATATACAGAGCATAGAGAAAGCCTTGACCATGGCCTTGGCTAACAATTGATAAAATTAACAATATTTGCTTTGACAGATAGGCTCGGCGGTAATAAAATTATATTAAGTTAATGATAACGTTACCATGAGTGCGTGAGAGCGGTATGTAAATATCATTTCTGATATTTATATGCCGCTTTTCTATTCATCATTATCATACGCTGGTAAAGTGGAAAGCCGGATAGGCATCAGATGCCTACCCCTCGTTATATATTACCGTTATTAAAGGGGGTTATTTATGAAAAACAGGTCGGCAAAATTTTGGGCAATTATCTCATTGGTTATTTGTCTTATAAGTATGGTCGGCTCTTCCCAGATTCAAACATCATTTGGAAAAGTAAGGTTAAAAAATATCCAATATGAGAGCCCGGAAGGAAACCTGATCAGTGGCATGCTTTGGATACCTGAAACTGCTAACGAAAAGAACAAGGCTCCTGCCATCGTCACAGTAGAGGGCTGGTACAACTGTAAGGAAATGCAGGATATGTATAATGTTGAGCTGTCAAGAAGGGGCTACGTTATTCTATCCATAGATATGCACGGGCACGGCAATTCTGAGGCCACTGCCCAGGATCATCTTTATGACGGTGCTGTAGGCGTTGATTCGGCTGTCAAGATGCTGGCAACCCTTCCCTATGTTGACACTGAAAAAATCGGCGTGACCGGCCACTCAAGCGGCGGCACTGCTTGCAACATGGCGGTCGCCATTGACAACGAACGTGAAAAACCATTGATTTCCTGTGTACTCCAGCAAGCCGGGGATTGGCAAGATGACGTCGGCGCTGACCACAGCGGTGACTATGGGAGCAGGAGCGTCGGGATTATCGCCAGCACGCATGATGATTTTTACTTTGGGACATACGATGACAAGGGCAACATGCTCACTACTCCCGGTGAGTTCCTAAACACTGACGGTGCCAAGAAATTTCTGAACTTTAATGAAGATGCTCCGTCATCCTTTAATGCTGCTCCAAATAAAATTTACGAAAAAAACATAGACGGAAAAACTGCCTATCGCGCAATATTTAGACCCAATTGTATTCACCCGGCCGTAACCTTCAACAGCAGGTGTGCTACATATGCAATAGACTTCTTTGATACAACCCTGGGTTCAAAAGTTTCTATTGACTCTTCAAACCTCATCTGGAGATGGAAAGCTGCTTTTAACTTGCTGGGACTGATAGGTTTCTTCCTCTTTGTGATCTCATTCACCCTGGCAATGGCCAAGACTGAGTATTTTAAGATCTTGATGGCCAATGAGCCTGTGAAGCCCGCCCAAATTACTGATAATAAACAGAAAATCTGGTTCTGGGTATCCACAGGTCTCAGCATTGCTTTCTCATACTTGGCTTTCTGGTGGTGCATAAAGAATGTATATTCAAATACAACTGAATTTTTCGGTCAGACCGGACCTCTGACAATAGGTGCCTGGTCAGCCCTATGCGGAGCATTTGCGATAATACTTATGTTCATTTCCCAGCTGGTCTTCGGCAAAAAAACAAGTTCCGGACTCAAAGACAAGGGCATTTTATTGGGACTTAAAAAAATCTGGAAAACCCTCCAACTTGTACTTTTGGTGGTCACTTCCTCAATACTGATTGTCTTCTTTGCTGATTTCTTCTTCAAGACAGATTTCAGGTTCTGGATGTTCGGTATTAAGGTATTCGCTGCGGATAAGGTTTATATAACCCTGAGGTACCTGCCAATGTTCCTAGTCTTCTACGTTGCTCATTCCGTGTCAATGAACAGCTTCAACTTTAATACAATAGGCGGCAAGGGAAACGGTCTAATGCTCGCAGGCTTCAATGCCTTGGTTCCCCTGTTGGTTGTAGCCTTACAGTATATATGCTTCTATGCAACAGGCAGGCAATTCTACGGGCTTGATGAAGGCTCTCGTATGGGTCCGATCTGGATGGTTAATATCAGCTTTATCCTTTTCGGCAGTGCAATTTTCTCAAGAATTGTATATAAGAAAACCCATAATCCATATATAGCCGGTCTTATCAATGCTATCCTTGTAACCCTTATAAGCTGCACGAATACATTCACTACTTTAAGTGCCGGATCTGCTACCTGCACGACATTCTAATAGTCCCATAATATTAGTAATAGGAATTTCAAAATAGCCGGAACGAAGAATCTTCTTCGATCCGGCTATTATTTATTAGTTATTGTTCTTTTCAAAATCTCTCAATATTTCATCGATTTTTGCCTGGTCAAAACCTGCTAATTCCATACGCTCCTTGAAATACTTTGAGCTGTTAAGTTTTTCTTCCGCCTTTCCTTCCGCTTTTCCTTCTTCTATTCCCAGGCTCTTACTTTCCTTCTCAATTTCTTTGAATACATTTTTTAACCCTGAATACATAGCTTTACCCCCTTCTTTCTCATTAAAGGCCACCTCTTGCCCAAAAAATGCCGCTATTGCAAGTGCCGTTTCTTTATCCAACCTGCTGATCTCTTCTTCGTTATCTTTGAAATATTCTCTAAACTCCTTCGGCTTCATCAGCTTCTGTAGGAATTCAAAGAAATATCGAATATTATCAGGAAGCTTTTCAAGTTCTTCCTCATCAAGCCTTCTTACATCTATCACCCTATTATGATAGTTCTCATAGTTTTTCCACTGGTCTCTTGGCAGTTTGGTCATCTCAAGTATGCTCTTTGGCCCTGTCCACTTTCTCTCTCCAAAGTATAAGACCAGAGTAATTACAGGCATTAATGACTT
>OKQS01000002.1 GCA_900290095.1 Khoudiadiopia massiliensis
TCGTTCGACTTGCATGTGTTATGCACGCCGCCAGCGTTAATCCTGAGCCAGGATCAAACTCTCAAAAAAAGTATTTGAGAGCCATTATTCTGACTCTATTATTTTTTGAATTATTAAACTCAAAGTTATTCACGTATTCATTTTTGAAAGGTTCGCGATCACTTGAAGAGTGATCTTTTTAATCGTAACACAAACTTTTTTACATGTCAACGAAAGTTTTAACTTTTTGAAGTTTTTTACTTTTATTTATTTGCTTTAGGTTTGTGCGACTTATATATGTTACTAGCTCCGACATGCTTTGTCAAATCTTTTTAAAAAAATATCCCGATCCGAGAAATGGCTATATTATGCCTTCCGAACCGGGTATTAATATTTTTATTATTTTTTTCTAAAAATTCTTTTCATTTTTAAAGTTTATCAGATATTTCTTTTAATCTCTTGAGCCTGTGATTGACCCCTGACTTCCCCAGTTTCGGAGACATCTTTTCACCAAGCTCCTTAAGGCTGGCCTCAGGATTTCTTAATCTGACATAGGCAACTTCCCTCAGGCTTTCCGGGAGCATATCCAAGCCCATCTTTGCAGCTATTTTATCTATATTTTGGATCTGCACGGCAGATGCCTTAATCTGCTTATCGAAGTTGGCTGTCTCGGCATTTACCTGCCTATTAATATCGTTGCTGACTTCCTTGCTTATCCTTATGTTTTCCAGCTCCAGCATGGACTTGCCGGCGCCAACATCCACTAAAAAATTTGAGATGTTTTCCGAATCCTTTATGTAATACACCCGGTCATCATTTCTCATTGTTTTCTTGAACTCAAGGCCCAGGACCTTGGCCACATATTCTAAGCATTGGCATTGCTGTGAATTTTTTAAAATTATCTCAAGATGATAAGATTTCTCGGGATCCACAACCGATCCCGAAGCTAAAAAAGCCCCCCTGAGATAGGCCTTTGCATTCTTATCAGGATTTAGCCTGCTTAAAATATCTGCTACAGGAGCCTTTGCCCTGCCCATAATATCGAAGCCACTCTCCTCCAGGAAAACATCCAGGGCCTGGCCGCTCAGGCCGGTCCTATAAATTGGCTTAATTTGGAGATTGCTGTCGCTCCTTTCATAAACCTCAGGCTTGAACTTGTATAGTTTTTTCACAAGTTCTGTGACTCTTAAAATTACATCAGGATGCTCTGAGAAAAATCGCAAAGACAGCTCCCCCTCCTGCAGGGATACACCGGCATTTAAACCCGCCATCGTTGAGAGTTCGATCAGGGCTTCAATTTTTCTTTCAATTTTTAAAAGTGCAAGCTCACTTTTTACGTCATATGAAAAAGTCACTGTCAGCCTCCCCGCCGGCTTCAATAAATCCTAAAGTCTAAAATGAGTCAGTTTCTCCAATTTTCCAAGAGGCCCTATCCCTATGGTAAATTTTTGCATGATGGCCATGGTCAATCAATATCTTGCCCATTGCTTCGGCTATAGCCACCGACCTATGTTGACCGCCGGTACAACCTATGCCGATAACCAGATTTCTCTTCCCCTCTTTATAATATAGTGGAATAAGGCTCTCAAGTAAATCTATGTATGTTGCCATGAATTTTTCCGCATCCGCATTTTTTAATACGTAGTCCCTAACTTTTTCATCCAAGCCGCTTAGTCTTTTGAGTTCCTGTACATAGTAGGGATTGGGCAAAAATCTAACGTCCATAACCAGATCGGCATCAAGGAGGATGCCCTTTTTATATCCGAATGAAGTAACGGAGATAAGCATGTCCCCTTCATCGTAATTTTTGTAATACCTGCCTTCGAGCTTTCTCTTGAGCTGGCCAAGAGTTAAATCGCTGGAGTCGATGACAATATCGGCCCTTCTCTTGACCGGATCCAGAAGAACCCTTTCCCTCTGTATACCGTCATAAATATTGCCCATTTTATCAAGAGGATGGGGTCTCCTATGTTCCTTGTATCGCCGAATCAGGGATTCATCCGAGGCCTCCATAAAGAGAATAGAGAGGTTGAAGTTGTTTTCCTGCAGAAAATCCAACATGTTCTTGAATTCCCTAAAAAATTCTCTTCCTCTAATATCTATTCCCACCGCAACCTTGGCCAGCGGCTCTGATGATTTGTCGGCAAGTTTTAAAAAAGCGGTCATAAGCTGGGGAGGAAGGTTATCAATACAAAAGTAATCAAGGTCTTCGAGAATTCTTATGGCCGAACTTTTGCCAGCCCCGCTCATGCCTGTGACAATGACAATCTCCATCTCTAGTCCTTTCCTATAATTCTTACCTCAGGTTCCAGGTCTATCCCAAACTTATCCTTAACCTTTTTCTGAACCATACCTATCAAATGAAGCACTTCCGAGGCCTTGGCGCCACCCTTGTTAATTAAGAATCCACAGTGCTTTTCAGAAACCTGGGCCTGCCCATAGCTTAGTCCTCTAAGGCCCGCATCATCTATGAGTTTTGAAGCATAGCCCCCGACCGGTCTCTTAAAGGTTGATCCCGCTGAAGGCTTGTCAAGTGGCTGCTTACCGGCCCTTCTTTTACTATAGTCCTCATATCTTGCCATAATTTCTTTAGGATCTCCCGGCTTAAGAGAAAAGTTAACCCTCGAAATAATCAGACCTTCCCTCATCATGCGACTTGTCCTGTAAGCCATACCCATATCTTCAATGCCTATTTCCGATATCCGGCCGTCACGGTCTATAACCCTCACGGACTCGATGACATCCTTCATTTCCCTTCCATAGGCACCGGCATTCATAATTGCTCCGCCGCCAACACTTCCGGGTATGCCCGACAGCTCCTCCATTCCTGTTAATCCCGCTTTAAAGCTCAGTAGGGAAACACTGTTTATTCCGGCTCCGGCTTCGGCACTCAGCTTATTGCCCTCAATCCAGCAGTCTGAATATTTGGGTCCCAATATAAGGCAAACCCCGTCCATTCCCCCATCCTTAACTAAAATATTGGAGCCTCTTCCAAAAACATAGTAAGGGATTTTTTCGCAGTTCATATATCTGATTAGCCTCACAAGCTCCTTTTCGCTCGTGGGTTCCAAGAGCAGCTCGGCCGGCCCTCCGATTTTAAAGCTGGTATGTTCTGACAAAGGGACATTTTCTCTACAGATGCCGTAAGCACCATTCATAAGTTCCTTTTTACGGTTCTCCTCGATCATAATATCCTCCCAATATGAAAATTAATATCATAAATTAATTCAGTTCCATAAATTCACTTATTGTTTACCCAAATTATACAAACGGAAGATAAAAAATCACAAAAAGAAAGGGCCGCCGACGGTAAATCCGCCCGCAGCCCCTTAGTCTACTTATTTATTTTCCTAGCTTTCGAGTTTATTCCTCTGCAGCTAATTTTACATACTTCTGATAACGATCCTTGGCCACCTTTTCAGCTGCCGCATAAAGTTCTTCAGCCGCTTCGGGGAAGTTTCTCTTCAGTGAAGAGTAACGTACTTCTCCTTGGAGGAATTCCTGGAAATCACCTGTCGGCTCTTTTGAGTCAAGCTGGAAGGGGTTCTTGCCCTCTTCAGCCAGGCGTGGATCGTATCTCCACAGGTGCCAATATCCTGCTTCAACAGCCTGTTTCTCACGGTACTGGGACTTGCCCATTCCTATACGGATACCGTGGTTAATGCATGGTGCATAGGCTATGATCAATGAAGGTCCGTTGTATGATTCAGCTTCTTTTATTGCCTTGATAGTCTGGCTCTGGTTTGCTCCCATAGCGATCTGTGCTACGTAAACATAACCGTAGGAAGCCTGCATCAAGCCGAGGTCCTTGGACTGAACACGCTTACCTGCTGCAGCAAACTGAGCTACTGCTGCAAGCGGAGTAGCCTTGGATGACTGACCGCCCGTATTGGAGTAAACTTCAGTATTCATTACAAGGATATTGATATCTTTTCCTGAAGCCAGGACATGGTCGAGTCCGCCGTATCCAATATCGTAGGCCCAACCGTCACCGCCGAAGATCCAGTTCGACTTTTTGATCATGAAGTCTTTAAGATCAAGAATTTCATCTACCAACTTCTGACCCTCTTCATTATCAACCTTTTCTTCCTTGTTGTTCAGAATATCAACTGTAGCCTCTTTCGAAGCCTTGTAATCTGTTTTTCCTTCTTCCCAAGCATCGAAGAGCTCGTTCCACTTGCTGTCAATGCCGAGTTCCTTGAAGGCTTTCATCTTATTAGAGATGAGGTTTCTGTTAGATTCATTGGCAAGCAACATACCGTAACCATACTCTGCGGCATCCTCAAAGAGTGAGTTGCCCCATGCAGGTCCACAACCCTCTGCATTTGTTGTATATGGAGTTGAGGGTGCTGAAGCGCCCCAAATTGATGAGCATCCTGTGGCGTTTGCTATCTGCATGCGATCACCAAACAGCTGTGTGATCAGGCGTGCGTAAGGTGTTTCTCCACAACCTGCACATGCGCCTGAGAATTCAAGCAGGGGCTGGACAAATTGTGAACCCTTGACGGTATCACGATCCCAAAGATCCGGCTTATTTGTAACCTCGTTAAAGGCATATTCCCAGAAGCCTTTTTCCTTCTCGACTTCCTCTTCAAGCGGCTTCATTACAAGAGCCTTCTTTGGTGCCGGACATACGTCTGCACAGTTTCCGCAGCCTGTACAATCCAATTGCGAAACCTGGATACGGAAATTGAGGCCGGCTAATTTCTTGCCCATGGCCTTCTTTACTTCAAAGCCTTCCGGTGCTTTTTCTGTCTCTTCTTCATCGAGCAGGAAGGGACGGATTACTGCATGAGGACATACATATGCGCACTGGTTACACTGGATACAATTATCAATCTGCCATTCAGGGACATAGAGAGCTATGCCACGTTTTTCATAGGCTGATGTTCCGTTGTCCCAATGTCCATCTACCCTATCAGCAAAGGCTGATACCGGCAATTTTCCACCCTGATGGTGGAGCATGGGCATGATGACCTTTTCGATGAATTCGGGCACATCGGCTTCGTCTCTCGCATCATCTTCAACAGTCTTCCACTCTTCAGGAACGTCAATCTTTACAAGCGAGTCAATTCCCTTATCCACAGCGGCATAGTTCATATTGACAATGTCCTCGCCCTTGTGGCCGTATGACTTGTATATTGATTTTTTAAGGTGATCCACAGCCTCCTCAATCGGCAGAACGCCCGAGAGTTTAAAGAAAGCTGACTGGATAATCATATTTGTACGATTTCCGAGACCAATTTCCTGTGCTATTTTTGAAGCATTGATTATATAAAACTCAATGTTTTTATTTGCAATATAGCGTTTAAGCTCAGCAGGCAGGTGGGAGTCAAGCTCTTCAGGGCTCCATGTTGTATTCAACAGGAAGCGGCCGCCCTCTTTCAAGCCTTCCAAGAGTTCATACTGATATACATATGCCTGCTTGGAGCATGAAATGAAATCCGACTCATCCAATAGATATGTTGATCTGATGGGGTTCTTACCGAAGCGCAGGTGAGATACCGTCAAGCCGCCGGACTTCTTTGAATCGTAGTCGAAGTAGCCCTGAGCATACATGTCTGTGTTATCACCGATAATCTTGATGGCCTGTTTGTTGGCTCCAACAGTACCGTCTGATCCGAAGCCCCAGAACTTGCAGCGGGTTGTTCCCTCTTCACGAATGTGGAGTTCTTCAGACATATCAAGTGATGTATTTGTAAGATCATCAACTATACCGATGGTGAAATGGTTCTTGGGTTCTGCACTGAAGAGGTTCTTCCATACTGAAAGCAGAACTGTCGGTGTGACATCTGAAGAGCCCATTCCGTAACGTCCGCCGACAACCAGAGGATGGCGGTCTGTATTATAAAATGCTGACTGAACATCAAGATACAGAGGTTCGCCTATTGCGCCCTTTTCCTTGGTTCTGTCAAGAACGGCAATTTTCTTTGCTGTTTTCGGAACCGCTTTAAGGAACTGTTCTGTTGCAAATGGACGATATAAACGTACTTTTACAATTCCGACCTTATGGTCTTTGTCATTTGCCTGAAGCCAGTCAACTACCTCTTCCATAGCATCACATGCTGAGCCCATAAGAACGGTTACATATTCAGCATCTTCAGCGCCGTAATAGTCGAAGAGGTGGTATGAACGTCCGGTTTTTTCCGAAACTTCCTTCATATATTTTTCTACAACCGGAACTACGTCGATGTAGGCCTGGTTTGAGGCTTCCAGGTTTTGGAAGAAGATGTACGGATCCTGGGCAGTTCCCATTGTCTTGGGATGGTGGGAATTCATAGCGTTGTTTCTGAATCTCTCAACGGCTTCAAAGTCCACCATGTCTGCCAGGTCTTTGTAATCCCAAATCTGAATCTTGTTTATCTCATGAGAAGTACGGAATCCGTCAAAGAAGTGACAGAAGGGCAAGCTTGCCTCAATAGCTGAAAGGTGAGCTACAGCTGCAAGGTCCATAGCTTCCTGAACAGATGATGAGCATAAAAATGCGAAGCCTGTCATACGTGCGGAGTTTACATCGGAATGATCTCCGTAGATTGATAGGGCATGAGAAGCAACGGCCCTAGCTGCTACATGGAATACTCCGGGAAGATGTTCGCCGGCAATTTTATACATATCCGGGATCATCAGGAGAAGTCCCTGAGAAGCTGTGTATGTAGTGGTCAGAGCCCCCGAAGCCAAGGATCCGTGAGTTGCACCGGCAGCACCCGCTTCCGACTGCATCTCAACAACATTAACCGTGTTTCCGAAAACATTCTTCTTCCCATTGGCCGCCCATGTGTCCACATGCTCAGGCATGGGAGAAGACGGAGTAATGGGATAGATAGTAGCGACCTCTGTGAAGGCATACGAAACATAAGCAGCAGCTTCGTTACCATCCATGGTCTTGAAAATTTTTGCCATATTACCTCCTATAATTAAACTTAATCAGCGGTGCGACCTTTAAATCAAAGGTTTTCTCCCTTTTCAGGGCGCACTTTAGCCTCATAAAATATGCAACCATCTACAGTTAAGTATAGCCCTAGTGGGGTCGGTCGTCAAACAATACACCCGGCCTAAAAGCCTGATGTTATTGGCCTTTTGAATGTAAATTGGCCTCTTCTATAAGCCTCTGATTCAGGTCGACAGCCGCATTATATCCCATCTTTTTCTGCCTGTTGTTTCTTACTGCAACCTCTATGATCATGGCTATGTTACGGCCCGGTTTTACCGGAACCACTATTTGAGGTACCCTGACCCCAAGAATATGGGTGAAAGAATCGGTCAGGCCCAGCCTGTCATATTCTTTGCTGTTATCCCAGGACTCAAGCTCTATTACCATCTCTATCTCCGACTCTTCCTTGACTGAACCTATACCGTAAAGACGTCTTATGTCCAAAATTCCCAGACCCCTGATTTCCATAAAATGCCTTATATTCTCCGGAGCCTCACCGATAAGCTTGTTGTCTATTTGCCTTACATTGACAACATCGTCGGCAACCAGACGGTGGCCCCGTATTACAAGGTCAAGGCCCGTCTCCGACTTACCTACAGATGACTTGCCCCTTATTAAAACTCCGGTGCCGAAGACCTCCATTAATCCGGCATGTAGTGTGGTTTCCGGAGCCATGAGTTCTTCAAGGACCCGATTCAGATCTGCGATCAGCTTGGTTGTGGGCAGGGGAGACCTTAGGACGGTCTTATTATAGTAATCGGCAAGGTCCAGTATATCCTGAGTTATTGATTGGTTATATGAATAGATAAGGGCCGGTATGGGATAGGAAAAGATCCCCCTGAACCGCTCATACCTTAGTCCGGGATCCATCTGCATATAGAATATGTACTCAACACGGCCTATTACCTGCAACCTGGACCATGAAAAATTTTCCATAAAACCCGAAAGCTGAAGTCCCGGGCGGTTGAGGTCCCCCTCGGTCAACATTATAGAGTCAAAGTCACTGCTTTTTGAAACAATTTCCAGACCCATGTGCTCGACCAGGTCCGCCAGCTTAACGGTTTTATTTGGCTGTTCCTGTTCGCTCATCCTTGCCTCCTTCTAAGTTAAAATATTCATAAACACTCCGTGCCGATCTCCTGTTCATGCCTTCAACGGCTGACAGAGCTTCAATATCTGCTTTTTTTATTGCATCAATAGACCCGAAAGCCTTCAACAGGGCTGTCTTTCTCTTCCGACCTATGCCTTTTATCTGATCCAGCTCCGACCTTACCATCTCTTTTCCCCTGAGTTTCCTGTGGTAGGCTATGGCAAATCGGTGGACTTCCTCCTGGACGGCATACAGGAATTTGTAAGCTTGGGATCTTGGATCCAACATAATCTCTTCCGACCTGAAAAATATGGCCCGGGTTATATGCCGCTCATCCTTCACCATTCCGACTACAGGTATATTGAGCTTCCTCTCTCTTAAAACCTCTTCTGCCAAGCTGACCTGGCCCCTGCCCCCGTCCATAAGAATGAGGTCCGGGAAACAGGCAAAGCCGGTATTGAGGGACTTGCCCTCAGCCCTGTCTTTCAGGCCGTGGTCAAACCTTCGCTCAAGCATTTCCCTTTGAGATCCGTAGTCATCAGCCCCTTCAACTGTGCGTATTTTGAACTTCCTATATTCTTTACTTTCTTTCTTTTCTCGGCGATAGACAACCATGGATCCGACATTGTGGACCCCTGATATGTTGGAAATATCATAGGATTCTATCCGGTCGATATTCTTTAGCCCCAATAGGCTTTCCAATTCTTTGATGCCACGGTCCTTGTTTCTTTCCCTTCTCTCGATCCTCTTCTCTATCCTGTCGAGTTCCATTTGGGCATTGCTCTTTGCCATGTCCATAATTGATTTTTTCTCGCCCCGTTTAGGTATATGCAGGGAAACCCGACTCCCCTTCTTTGAAGTAAGAAAGGCCTCAATCCCCTGCCCGTCATCAGGATAGGTGTCAACCAATACCTCATTGGGGATATAAGTGGCTTTAATATAAAACTGCTTAAGAAATGACGAGACTATTTCAGAGGCTTCTTCACGGTAGAGCTCGCTCATGCGGAAATGCTCCCTATCCACAAGCTTGCCCCGCCTTATAAACAGGACTTGAACGCATATTGTGGACCTTCCGGCAGCAAAGGCAACCGCATCATAGTCCTTGCCCCCCGTAAAGCTTACGGTCTGCTTTTCTTTAAGCCGGTCCAGATTCAAAAGGTCATCACGAAAGCGTGCTGCCCGCTCATAGTTAAGCTCCGACGAGGCCTCCTGCATTTTTTCATTTAGAAACTCCCTTATTTCTCTGTCTTTGCCTTTTAAAAAGTCTCTAAGCCGGTCAACTGCCGACTCATAGGCTTTTTCATCAGCCTTGCCTACACAGGGACCCGGACAACGGTCGATAAAATAGTTCAAACAAGGCCTTTTAAGGGTCTGGCCCTTGTCAAAGTCCAGATTGCAATTTCTGATTTTAAAGATCCCCTGCAGGAGATTTATGGTATCGTTTACCGCATAGGCATTGGGAAAGGGCCCATAATACTCGGCCCTGTCGTCTTTTACCTGCCTAACCTTCAGAATTCTTGGAAATTTTTCCCTACTTATGCATATATAGGGATATTGCTTGTCGTCCCTTAAAAGAATGTTATATTTCGGCTCGTGCTCTTTAATAAAATTGGACTCAAGCACCAGGGCCTCAACTTCATTGTCGACCACTATAAACTCGAAACGGTCAACATGTTCCACCATTGCATTGACTTTTGGGCCCTTGCCCTTCCTGCTCTTGGTGAAGTAAGACGAGACCCTGCGCTTGAGATTGATGGCCTTGCCGACGTATATTATCTCCCCATCGGGGTCAAACATGAGATATACGCCGGGTTTGTCCGGCAATTCATTCAACTGTGCTCGAAAATCTTTCATTCAATCGGCTCTGTCATCTTTTCCAAATATTCCAAATCCCCGCCTTCGAGGAAGGGGGATAATTTCTCATAGCATGTTTTGTTGTAATTGTTGAGCCATTCCAACTCATCCTCGGTCAGCATATCAACAAGCACCGGCCTTGTGTCCATTGGGACCCAGGTCAGACACTCCAGCTCATAGAATTTGCCAAGTTCCGTTTCTTTCCACTCAACACAGTGGGTTATGGACTCCAGCCTTATTCCGTGTTTGTCGGTTATATAGAGGCCCGGTTCAACAGATGTGACCATGCCCGGAGCAATCTCTATTCCCCCGTCCCTATGTGAGAAAGAATGAGGGCCCTCATGGACAGACAGCACATGGCCGACCCCGTGTCCGGTCCCGTGATTAAAGTCCTTACCGACTTTAAACAGGGGCTGCTTAACAACCGCATTTATATATGATCCCGTCGTTCCTTTTGGGAAGCGTGCCGACATTCCGGCTATATGAGCCTTTAAGACCAGGGTGTAGTCAAGCTTTTCTTCTTCGTTCAGCTCTCCCATGGCATAGGTTCTTGTAATATCTGTGGTTCCCTGATAGTACTGTCCGCCCGAATCCACCAGCAAAAGTCCTCTGTTGCCAATGTTTGTGGCATGCTTTGCGGTCATGGGGTTATAGTGGACTATGGCTGCATTGGGTCCGTAGCCGATTATTGCTGAGAATGAGTCTTCCAAAAAGTCCGGATCCATTGCCCTGAACTCATGGAGCTTGCGGCAGGCATTTCTCTCATTCACAGACCCGGCCTTGGCACCCGTCTCAACCCAGTTGAAAAATTTGACCAGGGCCACGCCGTCTTTTACAAAGGCCTGTCTGTCATTTTCTATTTCAACATCGTTTTTTATGGCCTTCATAAGGGTTGTCAGATTTACACCGGTTTTTATTTTTACATTATCGGGAATAGCCCTATAAAGGTTTATGTTTGTGCAGTTGGAGTCAAGATAGACGAATTTTTGTCCCTCAATCTCCCTTAGCTGATCCTCTACCGCGCTGTAGTCGTATAGCTCAACTCCCGCTTCTTTCAGGGGATCAACCATTTCGTCAGACACCTTCATGGGGTCAATGAAGAGGATTGCCCTGTCCTGGGAAACCAGGGAGAAAGAGAGAACCACAGGTGTGTCCTCAACATCATTGCCCCTGATATTGTACAGATAGCAAATATCGTCCAGGGAACCCAGAAAATGATAATCGACTTCCCTTTCCTTCATCATGAAGCGGAGGATCCTGAGTTTTTCGCTGATCGACATCCCGCTGTATTTCTCTGAAAAGTAGAAGGCCTTGTCACTTGGGAGGGCCGGCCGATCTTCCCATATATCCCCTACATAGTCAACATCAGTAACCAGGTACCTGTTTCCCATGGATTGGGAAAGCTGCCTGAACTTGGCCGACGACATGCAGTTGCCGTCAAAGCCTATTTTCCCAAAGGCCGATACCTCGGCTTTAAGGAAGTCTTCTATGCTCTGATCTTCGGTCCCCAACCTGTAAAGTTTAAAGGGCCCCCGGGCCAGCTCTTCCCCTGCTTGGAGGAAATAGCGGCCGTCAGTCCACAGGCCGGCCTTTTTCTTTGTAATAACGGCCGTTCCGGCAGAACCGGTAAAACCGCTTATAAATTGCCGGCACTTATAATGGTCGGGCAAATATTCTGATTGGTGGGGGTCTGAACTTGGAACTATATAGGCTTCCAAATCTCTTTCCGCCATCTTTTTTCTAAGGGCTTCAACTCTTTCATTAATATTCATATGAATCTCTCCTTAACTAAAAATTTTATAATCCCATAATTATCTGCTGTATGTGGAAGAATATGAAAAGTGTTATGGTGTCGGCTATGGTTGTCAGAAGCGGTCCCGCCATTACAGCCGGGTCCTGCTTTATTTTTGAAGCAACAATAGGAAGCATGCCTCCTATAACCTTTGCTATTGTGATTGCTGCAATCAAAGTCAAGCTTACGGTTATTGACATCATGAAGCTCGCCCCCGTAAATACTTTCATCCTTATGAAGTTTACCAAGGCCATGGTGGCGCCGCACATAAGGCCTATTCTCAGCTCTTTCCACACAACTTCAAACATTGAATGTCCCTCTATTTCGCCTAATGTTACGGCCCTTATGACGGTCGTCGATGCCTGGCTACCCGCGTTTCCTGAAGAGTCCATCAGCATTGGAATAAATGCCGCAAGGGCAACATTGGCAGCGAGAACATGCTCATAACGGCTCATAACCATCCCTGTAAAAATTGCTGAAATCATCAGGAAGAGTAGCCAGGTTATCCTGCTCCGGTAAAAATATTCAACCGGTGTGTCCAGATAGTCTTCTTCGCCTTGGGCGGAAACACCGTGCATGGATGACATATCCTCGTACAACTCGTCTTCAATAACTTCGTAAATATCGTCGGCCGTGATGACTCCGACCATCCTCTTTTCACTGTCAACAACAGGTAGGATGATCCTGTGATATTTGGCGAACTTCTGAGCCGCCAACTCCTGGTCGTCTCGGGCCTCAAGGGTAACAAAGTCGGTCTTAATCAAGTCACTTACGTCTTCCCCGTCGGACTGGACAAAATCACCTAAAGGCAGGACTCCGGTCAATTTTCTAAAATCATCTACAATATATATTTCTGAAAGGTGCTCGGCATCGACGTCGGCATGGAGGAGTTTCTCCCTGATTTTGCTCCTGCCCCAACCCTCTCTTACTTTCACGAAGTCAACTGACATGAGGGATCCGACAGACTCCTCTGGATACTTTAACAGGGCGTTGATCTCTTTTCTTCTCTCGGGCTCTATCTTGGCCAAAAGTCCGTTTACGACATTGGCAGGGAGTTCCTGCAAAGTATCGACCAATTCCTCCGAAGCCAATTCTTCTAAAAGTTCGATCATCTCAGGCTGTTTCAAGGTTGATAATATTGATTCCTTAACTTCCTGGTCTGAAAAATAGAAAACATCGGCAAATTCCTCTTTATTGAGCGTCTGCAGAAAGATAACCCTTTTCTGAGGTTCCCAGTCCTCGATAATTTCCGCTATATCTTCAGAAGGCTTGTTCTTTAATTCTTGAAAGTATTCCTTGGTCTCATTATCTAAGTTTGTCATATTGACAATTTTTTCATCTATTTTATTATTCATGTTCACCTCCTGTTATAACCCAATCTTAATTCTACTAATAAGACCTTTAATTAACAAGGCTGTAAGGAGGCAATATTTTTAAACAAGGACACAATACCCACGTAAAAATGGTACAATAAGTAAGCTTTTTATACGATTTTACATAACTTTCCAAGCGAATTTTAGGAGGAAAAATGAAACTAGGAATTGTAGGTCTTCCAAATGTTGGAAAATCAACTTTGTTCAATGCCATAACCAGGGCTCAGGCTCCTGCTGAAAATTATCCTTTCTGCACCATAGACCCTAATGTGGGCCTGGTCGAGGTCCCCGATGAGAGACTCAAAGTTCTCTCAGAAATATATAAATCTAAAAAAACCGTTCCTGCCGCCATTGAATTTGTGGATATAGCGGGCCTGGTCAGAGGAGCCAGCAAGGGCGAAGGTCTGGGCAACAAGTTTCTTGAAAATATCAGGTCAACCGATGCTATTGTTGAGGTCCTGCGCTGCTTTGAAGATCCCAATATCACCCACGTTGACGGCAATATAGATCCCTTGAGAGATATAGAGACCATAAACCTCGAGCTGATCCTTGCAGACCTTGAATTGGTTGAGAAGCTTTTAAAAAAACAGGAAAAAGTGGCCAAGGCCGATAAGAAGGCCCGGCCCGAGTATGAGCTTTTGCAAAGAATTTACGATGTGCTCTCTATGGAAAAATCCGTAAGGACCCTGGATCTTAATGAAGACGAGGAGAAGTACCTGAGAAACTACCAGCTCCTCTCAATTAAGCCGATCATATATGTTGCCAATGTCAGTGAGGACATGCTTGCCGACAATGCCCAGGGCAATCCATATGTTGAAAAGGTCCGCCAATATGCGGCTGATGAGGGTAACGGTCTTGTCATAATATCTGCCAAGGCAGAGGCCGATATAGCCCTGCTCGATGAGCAAGAAAGAGCTGAGTTCTTGGAAATGTTGGGACTGGAGAGCTCGGGTTTGGACAGGCTCATAGTTGCCTCTTATGATCTTCTGGGCCTGATCTCTTTCTTAACCACAGGAGAGGATGAGAGCCGAGCCTGGACCATAAAAAAAGAGACCAAGGCTCTGGATGCTGCAGGCAAGATTCACAGCGATATTAAAAGAGGCTTTATAAGGGCGGAAATAATATCTTATGATGAGTTAATGGAATATGACGGATCTCTGCAGAAGGCTAAGGAGGCCGGAAAGGTCAGGCTTGAGGGCAAGGATTATATAATGCAGGATGGAGATATTGTCCACTTTAGATTTAATGTCTGAACGATTTGGGTTTCTTTAAATTCTAATTTAATAAACCATAAATAAAAGGGTGGCCCCGCTGACAGATTTGTCGGTCGGGACCACCCTTGTTTTTCCTAATATTTTCAGTCAGGCCTAGGCCCGGGCTAAATTTATTATTAGAAACTATTTTGTTTTCAATGCTGATTCAACATCTTTGTTAACAGCGTTTTCCAAACCTACAACTACGATCTTCTCATAGGCTGCTCTTGCAACTTCTGTTTTGATAGCTGCCGGCAGGGCATCCTTTTGAACCAGGAGTATAGGTGCTTCTTCATTGGCTGCTACGGCTCCGATAACCAGAGCGTCTGCAAAGCTCTGACCTGAAGCAACGAAAGCCTTCTTGGATGTTGTAAAGAGTTCGCGAGCTATAACAGCTGATGTTTCAAATCTGTTTTCTCCGCCAAGCCTGCTGACCAATTTCGGGAGTTCTTTTGCAACTTCTTCAGAAACTGCACTTGTTCCACCGACGATGTAGCTGCTCTTGATGTCCAAATCTTTTATTGCCTTCTTAACGGAAGCGTCCACCTTGTCCTTACCTGTTAAGAGGATCGGATATCCCTTGGCTGCTGCAAATGAGCTGATTGACAGTGAATCTGCAAACTGGTTGCCTGTTGCAAATACGGCGTAGCCTTTATTTCCGACCAGTTCAACAACCTTGTTTGCAATCAGAGCTGATGTTTCAAATCTGTTCTCTCCGCCTATGCGCTCAACTTTGCCTTTTCTCGGCTGCAAAGACTCGGCAACTTCCTTGGAAACTGCTGATTCCTTACCTACTACGTATACGGTTTTAGCTCCCAGTCTCTTGATTTCAGACTGTACTGTGCCGCTCTCATCAACCTTTTTGCCGTTGACAAGGAGGATAGGAGCTTTCAATGCCTTTGCAAATACGCTTGCACTCAGGGCATCGGGGAAATCATCTGATCTTGCGACAACAACATTTTTAGAATAGTCAAAGTTCTTCTTTGATACTTCTATTGATGTTACGATTCTGTTTTCTCCACCAATACGTCCGGCAATGTTGACATTGTCATTTGCCTTTTTATTGTTTTCTTTAAGAAGATCAAAGCTCATCTGTGCATATTTAGCGTTGACTTCATCAGGATTTGTAGGAGCAAACGGTGCCTTGGCAATCATTTCCTTTTCAAGCTTGTCAATTGACGGCTTGATCAGGTCCATGATGGTCTGACGATTTCTCTCCATCTTGTGGAGGGTATCCATTGCCAGCCAATAATGTGAATTTGCAAGATCCGGATCGTTTGTTTCATTCATGACCTTATCAATTCCCTTGGTCTGGTTGGGATAATAAGGAACATAGGGCTGTACAAGAGGTGAGCCCAGTGTCAGCCACATAATTCCCGGGTTTGTTGCAGCTGCTCCCTGTGGAACCTGGAAGATATGAGATTCCATGGTGTTCCTGTTGCCGATTGGATAGAGGCTGCCCTTACCGAGATCATTAGCTTTCAAGCCCAGATTTTCAAGACGATTTCTTGTGAAATCCATAGCCATTTTAATGTCGATTGATTTTTCAGGGGCATCCTGGAGGAAGGTGTATTTCCCGTCTTTAACACTTACTTTGGCCTTTGGGTTAATTGCCAAAATTCCTGATGTTACCCTTGAAACGTTTGAAGGTCTCATGGGTTGAGGTGCATATGACTCGAAAACATCAATCTTTCCTGTCTTTTCGCTTCCCTTCAATGTGCCCGCTTTTTCAGCTATTTCAAAGAGTCCCTTTGAATAGACATAATTGCCGTCTTTACTTACGATGTAGCCGTCTTTTTCTTCACCCTTTTCCAGTTTAACTTCGTTAATCCAGAAGGTGTTGGGGAATACTGAGAATTTATCTGCAGGGTACTTCATAGCCAGGAATTGATGGCCTGAATATATCTCCATGTACCAGAGTTCTTTTGAGTCTGCGAGTACGAAGCCGTTACCTTCTGCAGCACCTTTAGCGGCAACTTCCTTTGCAACTAATTTAATTCCGTTAAGAGCGTTATCTGCTGTTGTAAGGACAACTGTCGGTAAGATAGCTTCAGCAAGACCTTTGTCAAGGTAAGGATCATGTTTGAGAATCTCATCTCTTGCACTGGCTGAAACAGTCATATCGGCCATAAGGCCCTTTTCATTGAAGCCCGCTTCATCAAAGAATCCGTATTCCGGTGTGGTATCGGAAACTGATGTATATTTATATGATGCGTGGGGCATTTTAAATGAATAGCCGTCTTTTTCAAGATAAGATACGTCTGTAATTACCTTGCCCTCAGGATATGTTCCTGCTTTATGGACCTTAAAAACCTTGTTGTGGTTTATTTCCAGATCCTCAGTCCTACCGAAAATGGTTGAACCGTCCTTGGTCAAATCACTTCCAACAATCAAGCCTGTGCATGCCAGGGCTTCTCCCCCAAATGCGAAGACCATAAGAAAAGCGATCAGAAGCGCAGTGACCTTTGTAAATCCTTTTTTCATTTAGAATCCTCCTTTTTTCTGCTGTCCACGGGTTTTCATCCGGGACTTACATGAACAGTGGTACGAAGATTAAAGATACGGTGGTCATAAGTTTAATCAATATGTTAATTGAAGGACCTGATGTATCTTTTAATGGGTCCCCCACAGTATCTCCAATAACGGCGGCTTTATGTGAAGGGCTGTTCTTTCCTCCATGATAGCCGCTTTCAATATATTTCTTGGCATTGTCCCAAGCTCCGCCGGCGTTTGACATGAATATGGCCATCAGAACTCCTGTTATAAGAGATCCGACCAAAAGTCCGCCAAGGGCCTCGGTTCCAAGAATATATCCAACAATAATTGGTGCAAGGACTGCTATTGCACCGGGTAATACCATCTTCTGAAGTGATGCCTGGGTTGAAATCTCTATGCAGCGTTTATAGTTGGGCTCTGTTGTTCCCTGAAGTATTCCGGGATTGCTCTTAAACTGGTGACGAACTTCTTCTACCATCTTATTGGCAGCATCGCCTACTGCGGTCATAGTCAAAGCCGAGAATAGGAAGGGCAACATGCCGCCTATGAAGGCCCCCGCTATTACGAAGGGGTTTGTCATATCAAGTCCTACAAGCTTCGCAGCCTGGGTATATGAGGCAAAAAGTGAAAGGGCTGTAAGGGCAGCTGAGCCTATAGCAAAGCCCTTGCCTATTGCAGCAGTTGTATTTCCTACCGAGTCCAACTTATCGGTTATATTCCTGACGGACTCAGGCATACCTGACATTTCAGCAATTCCACCTGCATTATCAGCGACAGGTCCGTATGCATCTACAGCTATTGTCATGGCGCAGGTTGACAGCATTCCAATGGCAGCTAGGGCTATGCCGTAAAGTCCGGCATTTTCTCCTAATGACCTTGTTGATACGAAAGATCCAATAACGCCCAAAGCAATGACTATAAGTGGGAATGTTGTTGAAAGCATTCCTGTTGAGAGGCCGGCAATAATATTTGTCGCAGCACCGGTTTCAGACTCTTCCGCAATCTTTTTAACGTGGCGGTATTCGTCAGATGTATATATTTCAGTCAGTTTTGAAATCAGAAGTCCTACAGCAACTCCGCAAATAACAGGCATGAAGAGCTTTACGCTTCTGAATATTATAAAGCTGAAAATAAGGCTTCCCAGAAGCATGGCTGCACTGGAGATTAATGTGCCCAAGTTCAGGGATTTCTGAGGATCAAGTCCGGTTCTTCCGACCGACTCAATTCCCAAAAGTGAAGCGGCAATGCCGCAAATTATAATTGCAAATGTGTATTTTACGCCCTGGCTTCCAAAAGCAAGGGTACCGAGTGTCAGGGCCGACAATATTGCTCCTACATATGATTCAAATAGGTCGGCGCCCATTCCGGCTACGTCACCTACGTTGTCACCAACGTTATCTGCTATTGTTGCCGGGTTTCTAGGGTCATCTTCAGGTATCCCGGCCTCAACCTTACCAACCAGGTCTGCACCTACGTCTGCAGCCTTTGTATAAATTCCTCCGCCGACACGGGCAAAGAGGGCAACAAATGAAGCGCCCAAACTGAAGCCTGTAATTATCTGAACATCTCTGAAAATCAGATAGAAGAGTCCCATCCCGACTGCGCCCAATCCGACAACTATAAGGCCCATTACTGACCCTGAAGAGAATGCCACTTTAAGAGCACTCTGCATGCCTGATTTTGCGGCAGCCTGGGTTGTCCTGGCATTGGCAGATGTGGCCGAATTCATTCCTATATATCCGGCAAACATTGATGAAAGAGCTCCAAACAAGAAACACATGGCTGTGGTCCATTGCTTCAGGACCAGCCCGATAAGTAAGAATAATACGGCAATGAAAATGATAATTGTGGTGTACTCTTTCCTTAGAAAAGCGTAGGCACCATTTCTGATGAGTTGGGCCAACCTATCAAGCTTTTGATTTTCAATGGGCCTGATGTGTATGGCCTTCAATTTTAGGAACGACCATACGATGGCAAACACACCGATAATGATGCACAAGATGCCTAAAAAAATCATAATCCCCTCCTGGATAAATTTTATATTTGTCCCCTGTCAAAAGTGATTTCTGAGACAATAATTAATGCCGCTTTTTATTAAAGCGTTTTCCGACTATCTATAATTATATATCTTGATTCGTTTGCTTCAAATAAAAAAGGGTAAATATTGGTCAATTCTTACAAATTGGATTTATCTTGAAACCCTTTGATACGTTTTTACCGCAATTCTTAGAAAGGAAGAATTTTATGATTAAAGAATTTAAAGAATTCATCTCACGCGGAAATGTTCTTGACATGGCCGTAGGCGTTATCATTGGTGCAGCTTTTAAGGCAATAGTTGATTCGCTTGTTGCAGACATTATAACTCCAATTCTCAATGTGTTTTTACAAGGAGTCAACTTCTCGGAGTGGGTGGTCAAGGCGGGGCCTATTCAATTTGCGGTTGGAAATTTTATAAATAATATTATTTCCTTCCTCGTAATAGCCTTCGTACTTTTCCTAATAGTTAAAGCCATAAACAAGGCCCAAGCTTTAAATAAAAAGGAAGAAGCACCGGCTCCCACCACAAAGACTTGCCCATATTGCAAGAGTGTAATTCCTCTGGAAGCCACCCGTTGCCCCCACTGCACAAGTGAGCTTAACTGAATCAAATAATTTCTTAGCCTGCGATGTCAGGGCCTTTCAGGTCTTGATTCCGCAGGCTTTTTTTGCAAGCAGGTCAGCTTCATCATTGTATTTATCGCCTGTGTGGGACTTGACCTTTATGAAATTGATCTTTATTTTTTTTAAAGCCTCTTGGGCAAAGGCCTTGTAGTCACTTGTCAGGGCCAGATTGGTCTTCCATTCACCCAGGGCCCAATGCCTGATTCCAGCATAATCATAGACAATATTGATTTCTTGGACCTTCTCCTCCAGGGCCAGGCTCATGGCCTTCCTTGCAGCCATAATTTCACCTGCTACATTTCTTGAGGCTGAATCCTCTCCTTCAAAGCTTCCCGAAAAGGTCTTCTTCCCCTCATATGAGAACAGGACAAGTCCGTATCCATATACCGAGGTCTTCTGATTGTATGAGCCGTCAACATAAGCTGTAAGCCGGCCCTTTTGAGGCTTTGTCAGGGCATCATCTTCCGGATCTATACCATTGTCAGCTTCAATATAGGCCAGGGCACCTTCCCTATTTGTAAATTTTTTGAATTCCGCCCCCTTGTAGCCATGGACCTGGTCCTTGCATTCCGACCAGGTCATGTAGATTCCGGGTTTTTTCCCCTTTCTTACGGCATAGAAATTCATTATATGTTTTTCCTTGTCCAATAGGTGACTGAGCCGGGGCCGACTGTAAAGTTGCCGAAGCCCTCGTCATCTATTTTTATTTCTTCGTTTTTCCCCGACCTGTCAATATAAATTTGTCCGGCCTCCTGCTCTCCAACAAACATTCTTTCCTGGTCCATGTCTCCTGTTGAAATCAAAACCGCCAGAGGGTAGGGATGGTCCTCATTGCCCCTTCTGACCCAGCCCATTTTTGTAGGAGTGACCATGTACTCGTCCTGGTCACCATAGGCAAAGTCCTTTCGAACTTGGGCCAACTTTTTAACCTCTTCTCCTATGCCCTTATAGTCGCTTCCCTCGATTCCCAGAAGATCTCCAGAGAATATACAGGGATAGCCGTCTTTTCTAAGCATGATAATTGAGTAGGCAATAGGCTTGAACCAATCATCCACCCAGGATTCCAGAGCCTGGCCGGGCTGGGAATCATGATTGTCGACAAAGGTCACCGACATTGCAGGATGGTCCTTGACAAGGCTCCCGTCAAAAATTTGCCTCAAATCATAATCCGGATTCTTTGCGGCCGAAACCATGTTGAAGTGCAGGGGAACATCAAAGAGGTCAACATTGTAGTCTGTTCCCTCCATATAGTGGTTTATGGTCCCTTCGCTATTTTTCCAATATTCGCCAACAAAATAGAAGTTAGGATGTTTTTTCATAATGTATGAGGACAGGTCATCAATAAAGGCCGTGTCAATATGTTTCAAAGCATCATACCTGAATCCGTCGTAGCCCATTTCATCTATCATAAATTTGGCAACCTTGAAGAGTTCTTTTTTGACATCGGGGTGCTTGTGGTCAATGTCGGCATTCATGAGATAGTCGAAATTGCCTTTTTCGTCATCGGTTTCGTTAGACCAGTACTTGCCCTCCCCTAGGATCCTGAAAATGGCTGATGTGTCCGTTTTTTGATCATAGTCAATCCCTGTGAAATGATAATAATGCCACTCAAAATCCGAGTATTTGCCCTTCCTGCCGGGAAATGTGAACTTGGTCCAGCCCTCTATATCCATTTCATCTGAAACCACCTTATTCCTGTCATTTTGATCAACCATAACAGCTTTAAAGGTCTCTGTTTCATCGGCCCCGCCCTTGTGATTGAAAACCATATCGGCATAAACTTCTATATTTTGTTCGTGGAGGGCCTTGATGCAGGCTTGGAGGTCTTTTTTTGTCCCATAGCGGGTGGCAATCCCGCCCTTTTGGTCAAATTCTCCCAGGTCCCAATAGTCATATGAGCCGTAGCCCACGTCCTGTTGGCTGCTGCCTTTTCCTGCCGGCGGCATCCAGACAGCTGTTATTCCCATTTCTTTTAATTCTTCAGCATTTTTTGCCAAATCTTTATATAAGCGGCCTTCAGGAAAATCCCAATAAAAGGCCTGCAGCATTATTCCGTTTTTCATAACAGTCTCCTTGTTTTTTATGTATGACTTTTTTCAAATTGTAGATGCTGTGAAGGCTAAATAAGATTCAGCAGATCTCAGTCACCGCCTTAAATAATATCATAAAAAAAGGTCCTTCCTAAAGTAAGGAAGAACCTAAAATTCATTATAAAGCACAACCGGCTTCGTTGAAGGCGTTTAAGCGCGGCTCCAAGGCAGTTTGCTCGCACGAGGCACCCTCACAACACATGAAGGCGGATCACTTAATGCTGCTTCCTTCCGGATCTGACATGGTTCATGACTCTTCATTGTGCGAGACCCCGCGGTCATCACCACTTACCAAGACCTGCCGCTTACGCGCCGACCCCTAGGCCGGTATTCTACCCTGCTATAGCGGATTGCAGGTTCAGGGCACCGCTAACTCCCCGTATAGTGCACGGAGAGTGAGGGATTCGAACCCTCGATACGCTGTAGCGTATACATGATTTCCAATCATGCTCCTTCGGCCACTCGGACAACTCTCCATTCTAAAAATGGACCTTTCAGTCCATTTTTAGTGACCATTAGATGGTACACGGTTTTAAAATATCTGTCAAGACTTGAGATAGGTCAGTGCTTGAGATATACCATGTTTTATCATCAGTTAATTAACTATAATTGAGGCTCCTCTTTAAGGGGTTTCTTGACCAAGGACTTATCAAGTTCCTCGGTAAAAGCTTTAAGTTTTCCAATATCTTCAGGATTGATTTTATAGATAATATATGCGGGTTTGCGGTCATTTCTGCTTATTTGGAGATGGTCTCCCTTATAGTCGATTCCAAGGAAAATATATTTATCTTTTTCTCCAAGCGGATATCTTATGCTGAAGTCCCAGGACATGCGGATATTGCCGACTGTATTTGGTAGAACTTCTACAACCCTCGACTTAATAAGACCTACATCAGGTATGGAAAAAGCCTTTTTTATAGCATCTTCTTTTACAAGGTAGAATGAATCAAAGGGATTGATTTTTGTGACCCGCATCTGAATACAGCCCTCAGATTTAATCTCCTTTAAAGTATCCTTCAATTTTATTTCAATCGGCTTCAGTTTAATGTTGCTGAATCTTATTGACTTGTTCCCACCCATCAGATATACGGTTTTTATATAGTCCCTGTTTAAACGGTCCAAGACCTTCTTTGACAATTTACCGCCTTCTGTAAAGTAAATGGGTCTTCCTTTGGAGCGTAGATCATAATCTGTAAAAAGCATACTGCCTTCTATAACCTTGCCATCAGTATCGTCCATATTCAGTCCACATATAACGTCACTGAAAGACCTCCCATTTATTAAAATGGCTTCTCCGGCGCCAAGGTCTGAATATTTCTCAATATCAAGAGTCCAATTAAATATATCTTTGGGGCCCATATCCTTGTACCTATTAGCTTCCGGTTTCTTATTCCAGGTTTTAAAAGTCTCCCTTATTGGCAAGAGGGTTTCAAGTCTTGATCCCTCTTTATCCAGAGCTTCCTTGACTTCCTCAGGCCCTCCTGATTTATTAACATATACTATGGGAGAAGGCCCGAACAGCTGGACAGCCCTGGCAGACATTAATTGATTGTTTTCATCATAGGCATCGGCTAAGAAATAGCACTCGACATCTTTTATTGATCGGGCCAATTTTAATGATGTTTCGTAACGGTCTTTGCCGCCATAGCGGGTTACTTCATAATTTTTGGCCAGTTCTTTTTCTACTTCATCAGAAATACACAAGTCTCCGCCAATCAGATAAAGCTCCTTCACCCCAAGTCTCTGTAGTTCAGCCTTTAGTGATTGAGATAGATCCTTGCCGTTTGTGAGGAAAACCGGGCCTTTAACAAGCCTGCTTAGAGTCGTTGTAAGTGCCATATCCGCGTTTTTTCTGCCGTTGACAAGAACCGCAGCTTCCGCCTTTTCATAGGTCATTTTGCTTGCTTCTACAGAAAATTCATAGCGGTCTCCGGCATCAATCCTCTTGATATCAGCTTTAGCGTGGACCGGACTTCCTGTGCATATGAATAGAACAGCAAAAGCCAGGCAAAAACTTATCAGGAATTTTTTCATAATCAGCTCCTTTAAGCAATAAAACTAATTGGCTTCAGTTAAAATATATTGTTTTTGACGCTTTTATCTTATTGCGGAATTATGAAATTATTATGTGAGAAAAAAAATATCTATACACGTTATAAAAGCAGGATCCCGGCTTCCCTACACGCCTCATGGGTTTTCTCATCCCACAAGCCCGACTGGACCTCACCTATATGGCAGGATCCTATCATAAGCATACAAAGTCTGGACTGGCCTATTCCTCCTCCAATTGTCAATGGAAGTTCCCCATTAAGGAGTTTCTTGTGGAATGGCAGGCCCGCCCTCTCTTCTTTGCCGCTCAGCTCCAGCTGTTTTTTAAGGCTTTCCGGGCTGACTCTGATTCCCATAGAAGAAATTTCAAAGCAATCCTGAGTTACCTCATTCCAGAAGAGTATATCCCCGTTCAGGTCCCAGTCATCATAATCCGGGGCCCTCATATCATGGGGCTTTCCTGATTTAAGGCTTCCGCCTATGCCTTGGAGGAAGACGGTCTTATATTCCTTGCAAATCTCCCTTTCCCTCTCTTTTGCCGTCAGATTAGGATAAAGGTCTTCCAGCTCCTGGCTTTTTATAAACTTGACCTGCCTTTTTAACTCCGTGTCAAGGACAGGAAAGCGGGATTTCAAAAGATGGTTGACATTGCATATTGCATCAACGATAACCTGAACAGTGTTTCTTAAGTATTCGTCATTTCTATCCTTTTCATCAATAATCTTTTCCCAATCCCACTGGTCAACGTATATTGAGTGGATATTATCCAAGTCCTCATCACGCCTTATGGCGTTCATGTCTGTAAAAAGTCCCTCATACAAGTTGAAGTGGTAGCGAGCCAAGGCCTCCCTCTTCCATTTTGCCAAAGAGTGGACGACCTCGGCATCGCAGCCCAAATCCGGAATATCAAAACTTACAGGCCTCTCAACTCCGCTCAAGTTATCGTTCAGGCCCGAATCGCTCCTGACGAAAAGCGGTGCTGAAACCCTCTGCAAATTCATGGTAGTAGCAAGCTCGGACTGGAAGGTCATTTTTATGAAGTCTATGGCCTTCTGTATATCGTAACGGTCCAGCTTGGGTCTGTAGTTTTTTGGTATCCGAATTTCAGACATTTCCAGTATCTCCTTTATTAAATCATCTTACGAAAGCATGGCTTTATGCTTGGTCGGCTTTAATAAAATCAAGTCCCTTCTTCCCTGCAGTCATAATAAGCTTATCGCCGTCGCCTACTTCCCCGCTCAGTATCTTCCTACCAAGCATGGTTTCAACATTCTTTTGCAGGTAACGTTTAATGGGTCTTGCGCCGAATTGGGGTTCATAAGCCTCTTCCAGTATCCTCTTCTTTGCGGAATCATCAGCCTCTATGCTGATATTCCTGTCTTCCAGCCTCAAGGCTATCTTTACAATCTCATGGTCAATGATAGTCTCAAGCACTTCCTTGGTCAAAGATTTGAATAGAATTATATCATCAATCCTGTTAAGAAGTTCAGGTCTGAAATGACTTTTTAGGGCTTTTTGCACCCCTTCTTCCGCCTCGTGGCTGATCTGCCCATGTTCATCCATGCCTTCAAGTATAAGCTGTGACCCTATATTTGAAGTCATGATTATTATAGTGTTTTTAAAGTCCACGGTCCTGCCCTGATTGTCGGTCAAGCGGCCGTCATCAAGAACCTGGAGCAAAATATTGAATACGTCCGGATGGGCTTTTTCAATCTCATCAAAGAGAACTACAGAATATGGGTGCCTGCGAACAGCTTCCGTCAGCTGGCCGCCTTCTTCATAGCCTATATAGCCCGGGGCTGAACCTATTAGCCTGGATACCGAGTATTTTTCCATATATTCGGACATATCAATCCTGACCATGTTTCTCTCGTCATCGAACATGGCTTCTGTTAAAGCCTTGGCAAGCTCAGTTTTACCGACTCCGGTTGGGCCTAAGAATATGAAGGATCCTATTGGCCTCTTCTCATCCTTGAGTCCCGACCTGGCCCTGATTATGGCATCGGAAACCGCATTGACTGCCTGGTCCTGGCCTACCACCCTCTGTTTAAGAATGTCAGGCAAGCTGAGAATCTTATTTCTTTCACTTTCAGCAAGCTTTGATACAGGAATTCCCGTCCACTTTGAAACGACTTCGGCAATCTCCTCCTCGGTCACCTCTTCTTTTACGGCATCCTTGTCCTCTTCCAGCCTGACTTCAGACTCGTCCAGCTTATTTTTCAAGTCGTTCAGCTTTCCATAACGAAGGGTCGAGGCTTTCTCATAGTCATAGTTTCTCTCGGCCTCTTCAATCTCGTGTTCAACCTTCTCAATCTCTTCCTTTAATGTAGTCTGGTCTTCCAGGGCCTTCTTTGAATTTTCCCACTTCAGGAAGCCCTCATTGTACTCCTCTTTCAGGTCGGCCATCTCTTTCTCCAAGTCCTCCAGCCTCTGCTTGGAAGCCTTGTCATTTTCTTTCTGAAGGGCAACCTTTTCTATTTCAAGCTGAAGGATGCGTCTCCTCACATCATCCAGTTCCTGAGGCATTGAATCCAGGTCGGTCCTGACCATTGCCGCAGCTTCATCCATAAGGTCTATGGCCTTATCCGGCAGGAAGCGGTCGCTTATATACCTGTCTGAAAGTGTAGCTGCCGCCACAACGGCCCCGTCCGATATCCTGAGTCCGTGGTGCATTTCATACTTTCCCTTTATTCCTCTCAAAATCGAAATAGTATCCTCAAGCGAAGGCTGGTCTACTATGACCTTTTGGAAACGCCTTTCCAGGGCCCCGTCCTTTTCAATATATTCCCTATATTCATTTAAGGTGGTGGCCCCGATCAGCCTGATTCTCCCCCTTGAAAGTGCAGGTTTCATGAGGTTTGAGGCATCCATGGCTCCGTCGGTCCTCCCGGCCCCGACAATGAGGTGGAGCTCGTCAATGAACATGATTATACGTCCCTCGGACTCCTCAACCTTTTGAATGACGGCCTTGAGCCTCTCTTCAAATTCACCCCGGTACTTGGCCCCGGCCAGGAGCATGCCCAGATCCAGTTCGTAGATCATCAGGTCTTTTAACTGGCCGGGAACATCACCTTTAACGATTCTTTGAGCAAGGCCCTCCACGATAGCGGTTTTTCCGACTCCGGGATCGCCTATAAGTACCGGATTGTTCTTGGTCCTCCTCGACAGGATCCTAATTACATTTCTGATCTCCTCGTCCCTGCCAATGATTGGATCTCCCTTGCCCTCCCTGGCAATGGCTGTCAAGTCCTTTCCGTACTTTTCGAGTATGTTCTCGCTTTCCTCGGGATTGTCCGATGTGACCTTTCTTGAGCCTCTTACTTCCATGAGCTTCTTCCTAAAATCATTCTCATTGATCCCGTATTTTTTAAATATTTCTTCCGAAGGTATGTTTTTTTCCTGCAAGAGGGCTAAAAAGAGGTGTTCAACCGAGATGTACTCGTCCCCCATCTCCTTTGCCCTGTCCTCGCTTCTTAAAAGCACCCTTTGGAAGACAGCATTGGGATAAACCTGGCTCTGGCCCTGCTGGGTAGGCAGATTATCAACCGCCCTCTTAACATCAACCCTGTACTCACGGGTCTTCACTCCCATGGCATCTAATACTCTTGAAACCGTGCCGTCGGAATCCATGCATAAGGCTAAATTTAAATGAAGATCCGTTACTTCAGGATTTCCGTTTTTAACGGCCGCCTTTTGAGCATCCTGAATGGCCTCCAAACTTTTTTGTGTATATTTTCCTTCCATAATTTTCCTCCTATATGTTAAAAAGCAGAGCGGGATTTAACTCCCGCCCAAAGCTTATCTTTCCGTTTCTTGCAATTTCCTATACAGATCTTCTCTTTCCGGGCTCATACTTTCCGGATTTACAATGACCACTTCAAGAAAAAGGTCTCCCCTCTTTCCCTTTCTGTCTGTATATCCTCTTGATCTTACCCTAATCTTTCTTCCTGTCTGACTATGTTCCGGTATCTTTACTTTTATCTTTCCTTCAAGAGTATTGACCGTCTTTTCACATCCGAAATAGGCCTGCCAAGGATAAATTTCCAAGTTTTGACTTATATCAAGTCCATCGAGCTTATCCCAATCCCTGACTTTTACCTTCAAATATAAATCGCCGTCAAGATCTGCCTTTTTCCCGCTTATTTTTATGGATTGACCCTGCCTTATTCCTCCCGGCCATTTGACCTTTATATTTTTGCTCTGACCGTTTATGCTGAAGGCCATATCTCGGTCTCCGCCTTTAAAGGCTTCTCTGAGGCTCAGGTCAATCTCTCCTCTATACTTCATAGCTTGGCTCTTTGCCCTGCCTTGTGCCGGTCCGGCTCCAAAGCCCGATCCGGTTCGTCCCGACCTCGATCCTTGACCTGAGAAAATATCCTCGTAAGATCCGAAGTTACCAAATCCGCCGAAATGGGATCCCCTTCCTGATCCGCTTCCACCGAAGATCATGTCAAAAAAGTCCGAGAAATCACCGGCTCCCGCATTGGTGGTGTAGGTGTATGTTCCGCCCCCATTACCTGTAAATCCCGAAAATCCGAAATCCTCGGGATTGAAGTTTTGTCCACCTTGGAAATTATAGGCAGAACCGAAATTGTCATACTTCTTTCTTTTATCCTCATCGCCCAGAACTTCATAGGCTTCATTGATTTCTTTAAATTTTTCCTGTGCATCTTTATCGTCCGGATGCAAGTCGGGATGATGCTTTTTTGCCAATTTTCGATAGGCTTTTTTTATATCGGCCTGGCTTGCTGACTTCTCAACCCCAAGCGTTTTATAATAATCTTTATATTCCACTTGCCCCTCCTTTGACCATCTTTGATCTACTAATATTATAGACACTTCAAGCTCAATAATCAAGGCTTTTGGCCTAATTTTTATCACTCTTTATCCCGGAGTGATAAAAAGGCCGCCAGGCGAAGAGCCTGACGACCTTTTGTGCTTTTATTGATTTGCAATTTGAGGAATTAGACAGGTGATGTAATATAGGATCAACTGTTCTATTGGATTTCAAAGGCTTTCTTGTCAAAACCATTCCTGAATGGATAAATTTTCTCTCCACTTTCCAAGCTTGTGAAATATACGGTTTCCAAGGACATATAATACCCGGTGTTGCCTTTACCATCCTCATATTCTATATTAGTATAACCCGGCTCATCTATTCCTCTTGAATTGTTGATGTATGGGCCTTCTACACGCTTAAAACTATCTTCTTTTATGTTGTATACAAAATAGTAATCGTCAAAAGATTGATAGTCATAGAATGCAGTTATTATTACTTCATTGGTATCTTTCTCAAGGAATATCTCGACTCCTGAAAATTCTGAATCAAGATTAAATGTTTTATTCACATCAATTCCGTAAGCTCTTGTGATCCTCTTTTCCAATTTATCGTAAACGAAAAACGTATCACGTGTAGTAATGGCTGCATATTTTTTTGATTCTGTTACAGTTACAGCCCCTGTCGCATCAAAATTAATAATTCTATAAGATGGAGATATTAGGCAAAGCCCCGATGAAAGAGTTTTAGACTTTTCTTCCTCCTTTCCACATGAATTAAGAAAAACAAGGAGGATTAACAGTAAAGAAATTATTCTTTTTTTCATAAAAACTCCTTTCTATGATCATGGACTTATTGCTAATAGTATTATATCAATTAGTGTATTGAGTGTAAATATATTTCTATTTATAAATAATCACAAAAAGGTCGCCAGGCGGAGAGCCTGACGACCTTTTGTGATTTATTGCTTGAATTTACTTTACAAGAACTCCAACCATATCCTCAACGGCCTTGCTTATAGCATTGTTTCCGCCAATGATTGTACAATCTTCAGCCTTAACATTTTCTATAAGCTTGCGGCAGGGTGCCGGAATATCCTTTCTGCTCAGAAGCAGTATGGCCCTGTTCAAGGCACCGGCTAAAGGCCCTGCCGTCACCGAGTCGATAAAGTTGTCTCCCCTTGTTAGGAGAAGGCCTGCCCCCTTATTAACAAGTTTACCGGCAATGAGGGCAGATGTTTCATAGCGGGTCTTTCCGGCAATCCTTGATGTCTCTATTCCCATCGCCTTCAATTCATTTTCAACTTTTGATGAAACCGCAGCCGGACCGCCAACTATAATAACCTGCTTAGCACCTGCATTCACCAGGCTTTCCTTCGTAGCTTTTGAAAGCCTGTCCCTATCGGTCAAAAGTAAGGGGCGGTTTTCATTTATTGAAAGGGCTGATACTGAAAGGGCATCCGGATAGTTTACTCCGCTTGCCAGGTAGAAGATGTCTGAAGATCCCACCATCTGAGATATTTTCACAGCTGTTTCATATCGGTCATTGCCACCAATTCTCTCGGTTTCGTAGCCCAGCTTTTTCAGCTCTTTTTCTATAGAATTAGGAACGGCACTATTGCCACCCAAGATGACAACCTTCTTGATATTCTTTTCAGAGAGGGCTTTCAAGGTCTCCCTGTTCAGCTTATTTCCGCCTGTCAAGAGGATGGGTGCCTGCTCTTTATTTGCAAGCAATCCTGATACTAGGGCATCCGGATAATTTTCCGATGATGCTAAGAGGGCTGTCCCTTTAGATGACATCTTATAAGCTATATTCTTGGCCGTGCCGAAGCGGCTTTCCCCGGCCAGTCTTTCAATATTCTTCTTTGCCTTTATTATGACCGGGATGTCCAAGGACCTGTCGCCGAAAGATACTTTCAAGCTGCCTTCAGCTTCCTTGTCCCCGGCCTTGAAAAGGCCATTTTCATCAATATTTCCGAGTTCCGGACTTGAAAGCTCATAGGTTAGTGAGTTGCTTTCAAGCTTTATAGACTTGGAATCCGTTTTTCCGAGAATTTCCAGCTGAATCTCGCCTCCCGGCTGGACCATCAAGCTTCCGGGCCCATATTCAAGGGATTTTACCGAATTCACAACCCTAAGTTTAATCTGCCCCTTGGCTCCTCCCGGATATTGGACCTCAAGAGTGCCTTCTCCTGTCTGTCCTCCGGCAACAAACTTATCTCCCTGCTGCTTTCCCAGGTTTGAGCTGAAGGTCAGCTTGCTCGTGTTTATGGATACGGGGTCAAAGTTATCATCTGTTCCTTTAACAACAGGCTTGACCGACTGGCCGGTCCCTACAACTATTTCATCGGAATATCCCTTTTCAGGATAAACATGGAGCCTTGTTAAAGAAGTTCCGTTCCTCCTGGGCTTAACGAAAAGCAGGGCATTTCCCACAGCCCTGTCCCACCTGTCGGACGGCTGGTTGACTTTTACGGCATTGGTAAACCCGGGCATAGTAATAAAAACTGTGGAGGATCCGCCCCCGTCAAAGCCCATGACGTTTTCCAAGCCGAACTTGTCTCCAACCTTGACCTTGTCCTCAAAAGACAGGCCTCTTGCCGAAGAGCGACGACCGTCATTTTCCATAACCAGGACCCTGCCGTCGGCACTATATAATAAAGAAGTCCTGGGATGAATTCCTGTCTGCTTAATCCTGGAAGTATTTACTCCCGACATTTTAAGGGGCCTGAAGACGCCAATGGCCTGGTCAACACTCGACCAATCCACGTCTCTGGCATTGGAAGTTATGGTCACTGTAATTGGGCTGCCTTTTTTCAAGCTTGACAGCATTGCATAGTCCCTGGAATTTTTATGGCAGGATATTATCCACTGGTTTTTCCCCAGTGGGGTGTTGTTTCCTGATGACTTGTTTCCCACCTGGTAAACATCGTTTACTTTTCCTGTGAATTCCCCGCCTATTTTCAAGCCCCTATATGAAGAAGATGTTACGTCTACAAGGACCTCAACTCCCTCCTTAGACGACCTGCTTCTGTTTAAAAAATCTCCGGTCAATAAGTAATTGCCGCTCTCATCGCCCATTCTCTCTTTGTTGAGCTGCTTGATCGGGGCTGTGCCTTCAGAGGTTTTGGCATATATGTCAACTCCGGGATAGCCATAAACCCATCCCTTGCCCTTGATGAATCCCAGGGTCAATGTCGATGTTTCAGGAGTTGTGATAAGGTAACCGTCGGTTATGACCATTCCTTTAGGATTTCCGTTGTCTTTGAAACTGTCTCCGTTTACCGCAAAAACAACCGTGTATCCGGCTTTTTCATAGCGATTAACCATGCTCTTTACGGTTTCATTGCCGTAAACATACCTACCTACCGTAACTTTGGGAGCCAAGTTCATGTTGTTGGAATTGTACTCAAAAAGCTGGCTGAATTGCCTGCCCCACCTGTTATTGCTCCTGATCTGGCTCCAGACCAGGCCCGGGTGGATTTCCCTGGAAAATGAGCTTGTGACCTTGCCCAAGCCTCCAAGATTGTCTCCCGGCTTAAAGTCATCAGCCTTGACCTCGATTAGGGGTGTCAAGACTAAAGCCAGGGCTAAGATAAGACCCAAAAGTCTTTTGTAAAAGTTCCCTTTTTTCATAGCGACCTCTTCCTAATTTTCTTAACTTTCTTTTCTCTTATCAATCAAGTCTCCCAATGTGTTCCAGCAAAGCTCGGCACATTTTACCCTCTGGGGCATATAGGAAATGGAACTGAGGGCTGAGGCATCACCCAGGGATTCTTCAAGCTCCTCGGGATCCGTCTTCTCCCCTCTTATCATTGACAGGAAGTCTTCAACCTTTTCCTTGGCCTCTCCCAAGCTCAGGCCCTCTATCAATTCACACATGAGGGAAGTTGATGCCTGGCTTATAGCACAGCCATGGCCTGTAAACGAAGCCTTACTGATTTTATCCCCGTCAAGTTTTAATTGCAATTCTATCTCATCCCCACATGAGGGGTTGTGGCCTTCTTCAACTATGTCCGCTCCTTCAAGCTCATGGTGGTAGTCGGAAGAAGCTGCGTGTTGCATGACTATCTGTGAATATACCTGCTTCAAGTCCATGCCTTTCTCCTTTCAAATTTTGATCGCATAAAAGCGGCTTCCTATTTTAAGCCCATAATTTCCTTAGCGCTGTCCAGGGCCTTCATAAGCAGGTCCACTTCCCGGATTGTATTGTAAAATGCAAAGGAAGCCCGGCACGAAGCTGTAAGGCAGAGGCTCTTGTGGAGCTGCTGGGTACAGTGGTGGCCGGCCCTTATGGCAATGCCTGCTGAGGCGTCAACTATGCTTGAGAGGTCATGGGGATGGCAGGAATTAAGATTGAAAGCCACTGCGGCCCCCCTGGGCCCCTTGATCGGCCTATAAACCTGACAATCTCCTCTTTCTCTGAGGAGGATTGCGCAGTATTCGGCCAGGGCATTTTCATAATCCGAAATATTATCAATGCCTATGTTTTCAATATATGTGAGGGCGGCATCAAGGCCTACAGCCCCTCCCACATTCTGAGTCCCGGCTTCGAATTTATAGGGAAGCTGGGCATAGGTTGCCTCACTGTCATAGACGTATTCAATCATTTCTCCGCCATAAAGGAAGGGGGGCATTTTTTCCAAAATCTCCTCTTTCCCATACAGGACTCCTATTCCGAAGGGGGCAAGCATTTTATGGCCCGAGAAGGCCAGGAAATCACAATCCAGGTCCTGAACATCTATGCTTTCATGGGGGGCATATTGAGCCGCATCAACAATGGCTATTGCGCCGACCTCGTGGGCCTTCTTAACCAGTTTTTTTATATCATTTATGCTGGAAATAACATTGGAAGCCCCGGTAAAGGCGAAAACCTTGGTTTTCTCCGTGAGCTTCTTGTTCAGGTCATCCATATCCAAGCAAAAGTCATCATCTATGTCCACATAGTCAAGCTGAGCCCCTGACCTTTGGCAGGCAAACTGCCAGTTTACCGAGTTGGAATGGTGCTCCATCCTAGTTACAAGGACCCTGTCTCCGGGCTTGAGATAATTTAGGCCCCAAATATATGAGATAAGGTTCAATGATTCTGTAGTATTCCTGGTGAAGATTATCTCCCTCTCAGACCCGGCATTTATGAACTTCTGAACATGCTTCCGGCTTTTCTCATAGGCCTCTGTTGCCAAGAGGCTCAGTCTGTGATTTCCCCTCAGGGGATTGGCATTCTCATGGCTGTAAAACTCCATAAGTCTGTTGAGCACTTGTCTCGGCCTCTGAGTGGTTGCGGCATTATCCAGGTATATTATGGGACTGTCCGATTCGAGATAGGCGAAATCTTTTCTTATTTTTTCCAAATCGAAAGGCGGGTTATCAAGAAAGGCTTTTAATTCTTCCTTGGTAGGAGACCCTCCCTCCCTAACATTCTTAAGCCGGCTCATTGCGATTAACTATCCTTTCATGAATTTCATCTTTCAGGGCCTGTCTTAGATCCTCATCCCAAATCCTATCCAGACAAGGGGTCATACGGGCTTCCACTATCATGCCCTCAGCCTCTTCCCTGCTGAAGCCCCTGCTCATAATATAGAAAAGCTGGTCCGGATCTATCTTTCCGTCTGATGCGGCATGGTTGGCTTGTACCAAATCCTCATGGCACAGGAGAATGGGTACGGAAACAGACCTAGCCTCTTCGCTCATAAGAATGGTAAATTCGCTCTCATTTCCGATGGCCCCAAGAGATCCCTCTTTAAAATCAAGGGTGTCCCTGAAACTCTTATAGGCCCGGTCCAATAAGGCCCCGTTGGCGTCTATATGGCCCTCATTGTAATGGTTATAAAAAGCCAGATTATAGAAGATGTCAAATTTCATATCTCCATAGCCCAGGTAAACTGTTGATATGTCATTTTTCGCTTCAAAACCCAGGAGGTCTCCTGAATAGTAGAAGTTATTAATTGATCCGCCCATTTCCACTGTAGTGAGGTTGAGCTCGGCCCCATCCCCCATATCACCGATAAGAGAGAAGTTGTTTATGGTTGCTTTTCCGGCCCTATTCACTAAAACAAGGTCCAGTTGGGCATCATCATGAAGCTTGAGTTCCATCAAACCGTTTCTATAGGACTTTCCATCATCCCCATCCAATAGCATTATAAATCTTGCCCGGTTTCCGACAGGAACTTCTATCTGGACCGTGTCTATAAGTATGTCCTGTTCCCTATCCAAGTAATATTCAAGCCTGCCTTCGTCCCCCTCGTAAAGGACAAAGCGGCCTTCCAAGTTGCTTGAGTTTTTAGCCTGGTCCACCAGCTCCTGAGAAATTCCCCTTTGATTATTAGAAAGCTCGAGACTCAGGTCCTCACTTATGGGAAGGAGTTCTCCTTTTTTCACTTTCGGAATAAAATTTTTCTTTTCTTCCGTTCCCCGGACCAATCTTTCACCGATATCTTTAGAAAAGGCCGTCTCTACTGTATTTGCTTTCAGCCAATTATAAGAGCCGGAAGGCAAGAGGGAGCCCTGTCCCGGTAATAGTTTTCGGCTCATCCTATTGCTCCTTTCAATTCCAAGCTGATGAGGTTGTTCATCTCAACCGCATATTCCATTGGCAGCTCCTTGGCTACCGGTTCGGCAAAGCCCCTGACTATCATGGCTTTAGCCTCATCTTCAGGAATTCCCCTTGTCATAAGATAAAAAACCGCATCCTCATCAATTGTTCCGATGCTGGCCTCGTGGCCCAATTCCACATCTTCGTTTTCTATTTTCATCACGGGGATGGTGTCTGTCCTGGAGTCCGAATCCAACATCAAGGATTGGCAGTCCTGGCTGCAAACAGACCCCTGTGCATTCTCGGCTATGAAAACCGTTCCCCTATATACTGAAACCCCGCCGGATTTTGAAATCGACTTTGAGTTTATTGATGATTTTGTATTAGGAGCCAAGTGTATGGCCTGGGCTCCCGTATCAAGGTATTGGTCCTTGCCGGCAAAGGTAATGCCTGTATATTCAGAGGTAGCCCCTTCTCCGACCAGAACTGATGCCGGATAAAGCATGGATACGGCCGATCCGAAGGATCCTGAAATCCACTCGATTTTTCCGCCCTCTTCAACCCTGGCCCTTTTGGTGTTCAAGTTGTACATGTTTCTTGACCAGTTCTCTATGGTCGAGTACCGCAAATTGGCGTCTTCTCCTACATAGAGCTCAACGGCCCCGGCATGAAGATTTAGGGTGTTATATTTCGGCGCTGAGCAGCCCTCAATGAAGTGGCAATAGGCACCCGGCTCTATGATTATGAGCGTATGTTCAAACTGGCCAGCTCCCGGAGCATTCAGCCTGAAATATGATTGAAGGGGAATATCCACATTTACTCCCTTTGGCACGTAAACGAAAGATCCGCCCGACCATACCGCATAGTGAAGGGCGGCATAGCGGTGGAGATTGGGGCTTATTATTTTCCCGAAATATTTTTTTACAAGCTCGGGATACTCCCTGACCCCGGTCTCGAAATCCGTGTATACTACGCCCTGTTTGGACAGGTAGTCCTTCATGTTATGGTATACGATCTCTGAATCGTACTGGGCCCCGACTCCTGAAAGTGACTCGAGCTCAGCCTCAGGTATCCCCAATTTTTCGAATGTATCCCTTATCTCATCGGGCACATCCTTCCAATTTCTTGATTTCTGGGCTTTTGGCCTTACATATACGGAAATCTTGTCCATATCTACGGCAGAAAGGTCCGGTCCCCAATTAGGATTTTTTGATGAGTTGAATATCTCCAGAGCTTCCAATCTCTTTTCAAGCATCCATTCCGGTTCATTCTTCTCTTTGGAAATCTCCCTGACCGTCTCTTCGTTCAAGCCATTATCCGTTTTATATTCATAGTCAAATTTGTTTTTTATGTCATAAACTCCGCGCCTCTGGTCGGAAACTTGCGACCTCTCAGGGGCTTGGATTTTTTCGTTTCTTTTCTTCTCTTCCCTCTGAGCCTTCCTCTCTTCATGGCGCAGGGCGGCCAAGTCCTTGGCCTTTTTTAACTCAGGTCTGTCCATGGATTAGGCCTCCAGCTCTTCGCGAATCCAGCCGTAACCCTGACTCTGAACCTTTTCTGCCAGGTCCGGTCCGCCTTCCTTGGCAATTTTACCGTCAATTATCACATGGACCTTGTCAGGATGCAGGGCACTCAATATGCTTGAGATGTGAGTTATAATCATGCAGGATTTTTCTTCATTTAAAAATTCGGACATGCCATTGGAAACGACCCTTACAGCATCAACATCAAGGCCTGAGTCTGTCTCATCCATCATGACGAAATCGGGGTCCAGGGTCTGCATTTGAAGAATCTCAGTCTTTTTCTTCTCGCCGCCTGAAAATCCCACGTTTAAGTACCTGCCCGGCAAGTCCTTTTTCATTTCCAAGTCTTCAGATTTTTTCCTGATCTCCTTATTGAACTTCAAAACTGAGGGATTCTTGCCCTCTTTTTGAGCCAAAGCCGTTCTCAAAAAGTCCTCGACTGTTATTCCCGGAATCTCTTTGGGGTTCTGGAAGCACATGAAAATTCCTGCACGGGCTCTTTCATCAACACTCATTTCCAGTATTGATTTCCCCTTGTACAAAATATCACCGGAAGTAACTTTATAAGCCGGATGGGCCATTATGGCATTGGCCAGGGTTGATTTTCCTGCCCCGTTAGGTCCCATCAAAACGTGGATCTCACCGGCCTCTATTGTCAGTGAAACCCCCTTTAAAATTTCTCGATTATTTACAGTAACGTGTAAATCTCTTACCTCTAATAAGTTAGACATATCTGCTCCTTAATATTTTTATATCCGACCCGGTGTCATAAAGATCCGTGTTCCTTATATATCTCCAGTATAAGCCCGGCAATTCTCCGGGGTGAAAACTCCTCAACAACCTTTGCTGAAATTTGAGTCCTATTAAAGGTCCCATAGTTTTCCCTCATCATATTCATGGCCTGACAAGCCCCGTCGATGTCTCCGGGATCCACGAAGTAACCCATATCCGGTTCAATGAAGTCTTGTGGCCCGCCTGATCGGCTTGAAATTACCGGAAGGCCGGCGGCCATGGCCTCGATAAAGGCTACGCCGAATGTTTCTGAATATGATAGGAGAATGAAGGCCCTGGATTTTTTATATTCCATGGCCAAGTCCCTCCTGGGTCTTACACCTTTAAATTCAATCTTATCTTTTATACCCTTTTCTCGGGCAAGCTTCTCAAGATCTTCCCTGTTTGAACCTTTACCAAATATTGTTAGCCTGCTTGAAGGGTATTTTTCTAAATGTTTTTTAAAAGCTTTTATGAGTATATCAAATCCCTTGATGGGGATGAGGTTGCCTGTTGAAACAAAATTAAAACAAGTTCTGTCATCTTCAACCCGACCTTGGTCACTCAGGTCAGTCTCTTCACTGTATTTAAATATTGATGTGTCCATAAGATTTGGAACAACAATTGAGTCGAAGCCAAGTTTTTTCTTTATGTTGTTTTTTAAGGCTCCTGAAACCGTGATCAGGGCTTCAAGTCTCGGATAGACCTCCAAGGCCTGCAACTCGTCCTCTTCCTTTATTTTTTCCCTATTGAGCTTGGAAGAATGCTCAGTCAGATAGATGGGGATCCCCTCTTTTCCCGCCTTTTCGTGTGAAACCAGGCCCATGGCGGTAAAATGGGCATGGATAAGACAGGGCCTGCCTTTGTCGGCCACAGCCCTGTCATAAAGTTTATTAAAAGCCCTTTTGCCTAATTTTGATCTTAGGGTAAGGGGAAGAAGGCCTATGGGGACATCGGTTTTATAGATCTCTATCCCGTCTCTTTCCAGCTTCTTTATTCCCCACTTCCTCCAATGCCATATTGACCTGAAGTCCAGGGCCATATATACCACTTCAAGGCCCGCCTCTTTAAGGGCTCTTGCCTGGTCCCAGGCGAACTGGCCTACAGTAGGTTCCTTCTCCGTCGGCAAATTATTGCCCACCACCATTACATACATATCACTTATTTTTCGCCTTCAATTCTTCAAGCTTGTCAACCAGTTTCTTAAAGGGGCTGACGTCAGCTTCTTCTATCCTGCCCTTGTCAATGAGTTGGGCAACTTCCGGATTTATGGGGAGCCGGGCAAGCAGGTCCAATTTTTTCTCCCTGCAGATATCCTCTATATGGCTTTCCCCGAATATCTTATATTCCTTGCCTGTGTCCGGTGCCCTAAAATAGCTCATGTTCTCTATGACCCCAATGATGGGAATTCCCATCATAAGGCACATGTTCATGGCCTTCTCGACTATCATGGATACCAGGTCCTGGGGGCTGGTAACAAGGATAACCCCGTCCAGTGGAAGGGTCTGAAATACCGTTAAGGGTACGTCTCCTGTCCCCGGAGGCATATCAACAAACATATAGTCAACATTGGAATATACGATATCGGTCCAAAACTGTTTTACAGCCATGCCCACCATGGGTCCCTTCCATATAATGGGCTCCACATCCCTCTCCAAAATAAGATTGGTCGAAACTATCTGGATCCCCGAATTGCTTTCCCTGGCATGGGCAACCCCGTCCAGCATTTCCAAGCCCTTGGAAAGCCCGAAAGCCTTGGGTATTGACGGCCCTGTAATATCCGCATCCAGTATGGCCGCATTCCAGCCCGATTTTTCCATGGCCAAGGCGGCAAGCGAAGTTACTGTGCTCTTACCGACACCTCCCTTGCCGGACATAACTGCAATAAGCTTATCAATTCTGCTTTTCTCATGGGGATTTTCATAGAAAATAGGCCTGCCCTTTTCTATATTTTCCTGCATTTTCCTCGTTTTCTCTTCCCGATCCTGCATTTTCTTATTATTATCGGCCATGGCCCGCTCCCTTTCCAATCTCATTATCTATAAGGATTTTAAGCTTGCCCACATAGGTGTGGGGGACTTTTTTAAGATTCTCCGGCCTGTCGCAGCCCAAGAGCAACATGCCCATTTTTAAATGGCTTAAAAACCTTGACACATAGTATTCGGCATAGGCCCTGTCACCGTGCATGAGGAACTTAAGAAGCTCTCCGGATACGGCCCCCATATCGGCTCCCATGACCATGCCCCTTATCAGGTCCGAGGCTGTTTTTATGCCTCCCGATACCATGATTTTTTGTTGGGGACAATATTTCAAGGCATTCCACAAGGACTTGGCTGTGGGTATCCCCCAATTATAGAATTCCGTAAAATCCTCATCCAGCCTGCGCAAATCCTCTATTTCAAAAAAATTGGTCCCGCCCAGGCCCGAAACATCAACCATGGCCAAGGGAAGGCTGTTTAAAAAGGCCAGATCGTCCTTGTTGAAGCCGAAGCCCACCTCTTTAACAATTATTTTCCCCGGAAAAGCCCGGCTGAGTTTTTCCAAGTTTTCCTTTCTTCCCTTGAAGTTCCTGTCCCCCTCCGACATTGTCAGCTCCTGGGCAGGATTAATGTGGATGCCTATGCCGTCAGCATCTATCATTTCCATAACTTTTCCAACTTCCTCAACATTGGCATCGGAGCCCAGGTTTGCAAAAATCAAAGCATCGGGGCCCATAATTTCCCTAATATGGGAGAAGCTGTCAATGCTGTCCTTGTCCTCCAGGGCAATCTTCATTGACCCAACCTGCATGGGGATCTTGAAGTCCCGGGCTATTTCCGCCAGGTCCCGGTTGATCTGCCCGGTCATCTCTGTCCCGCCCGTCATGGCATTGATCATGAGGGGCATGGAGATGGCCTTGCCCATAAGGTTTGTTGACGTATCTATCTGATCATAGTCCAGCTCCGGCAAGGAGTCCGGTTCAAAGTACAGGTCATCCAAAAGGGTCTCTCCCCTATATTCGGATCTAAGGCAGTACTCTATGTGTTCATCTTTACGCTCTTTACGCATTCAGGCCTCCCTCCAGATTTTCTCTAGCCTGGGTCATCATAAGCTTGACCCTGTTAAGCTGATTGACTTCAGATGCTCCCGGATCATAATCTATGGCAATTATATTTGATTCGGGATATTTTTCCCTAATTGCTTTCATAACACCCTTACCGGTAATGTGGTTGGGCAGACAGCCGAAGGGCTGTATACATACTATATTAGGTGCTCCTGCATGTATCAATTCTATCATCTCTCCTGTCAGAAGCCAGCCCTCTCCGTACTGATGACCCAGGGAGACAATTTCTTGGGCATAGGACTCGATGTCTTCTATTTTCATCATCTCTTCAAAGTTTTTAGACTCCCGTAGAGCTTTCCTTACGGGTTTTCTGTAGGACTCCAAGGCCATAATACCCAACTTGCAAATCGTTGCCGTCCATTTGGAAGTCCCTAAGAGCTCACTTTTATGGATGCTGTTTCTTAGACAATACAGGATAAAGTCCGTGAGATCCGGAACCACAACCTCGGCCCCTTCCTCTTCCAATATATCTTGCAGATTATTGTTGGCCTGGGGCAGGTATTTTACCAGTATTTCACCTACAATTCCCGCCCTGGGTTTTACCGTATCTTCCATTTCAATTCCGTCAAACTCCTCCACGCATTGTCTGACAAGCTTACCATAGCGAGCTCTTGACGGTTTTCTTATAAAATCCCTGCTGGTCTCTATCCACTTCTCTTTGAGTTGCTCACTTTCTCCCTTATTTTTTTCATAGGGCCTGACCCTGTTTGACATCCTCATGATCAGGTCTCCCAATACTATGGAATAAGCCGCCTTATTGAGAAGTGATGGGGTGAGTTTAAGGCCGGGTGACATCTCGATTCCCTGGAAAGATAGAGCAATTACCGGTATCTGGGGACAACCCATATCCCTTAAAGCCTTCCTTATATATCCGACATAATTTGAAGCCCTACAGGCTCCCCCCGTTTGAGTTATTAAGAGTGCTGTCCTGTCGGGATCATATTTTCCGGATTCCAAAGCTTCCATCATCTGGCCTACAACCGTTATTGACGGATAGCAGGAATCATTATTAACATATTTAAGGCCGGCATTGATAACCTCGCTGTCAACCCTATCCAGGAATTCAACCTTATAGCCTTCCGAGCTGAAGGCCGACTGGAAGATCCTGAAATGGTCCGGTGCCATGGCCGGGACCAGAATCGTATAGTCCTTTTTCATGGACTTCATAAACTTGGCCTTTTTGGGGGCATAAGACGAGTCTTCCCTTTTTATTCCGAGTCTCTCATGCTTGGAATCCTCAATTGCCTGAATAAGAGACCTTATCCTTATTTTAGCAGCTCCGAGATTGGAAATTTCGTCAATTTTAAGCAGGGTGTATATTTTCCCCTTGGATTCCAAAATTTCCTGAACCTGGTCGCTTGTTACAGCGTCAAGTCCGCATCCGAAAGAATTCAGCTGGATAAGCTCCAGGTCATCCGATTCCGAAACATATTGGGCTGCTCGGTATAGCCTGGCATGATAAACCCACTGATCCAACACTCTCAGATCTTCCTCGGTATCACCCGCATTCATAGCCAGAGCATCTTCGGAAATCAAGCCTAAACCCATTGCATTTACAAGCTCGGGAATACCGTGATTGATTTCGCTGTCAATGTGATAGGGCCTTCCCGCAAGTACTATGGCCTTCTTCTTGTTTTTCTTTATCCAATCCAGAGCGATAGCTCCTTCAGCCTTGACATCTTCATGGTAATTCTTCTGCTCATTCCATGCATAGTCACAGGCTGCCCTGGTTTTGTCCCTATCTATCCTATATGTTTTACCGCCTATCTTAATTTCTGAAAAAATGTCTTCCAGTCTTGAGGACAGGGACTTCTTGTCTTTAAATGATAGGAAGGGATAGTAGTATGTGACCCCCTTTTCCTTTATTGAAGAAACATTATTCTTTATTACTTCCGGGAAACCTATGACAACCGGGCAGTTGACCTGGTTTTTAGCATTATCAAACTGCTTATTTTCATAAAATATCGAAGGATACCATATGAAGTTTACTCCGGATTCAACCAGACTTTCTATATGGCCGTGGACCAGCTTAGCCGGGTAGCAGACTGTTTCCGATGAAATGGAGGCCAGGCCCTTATCATATATTTTTCTGGATGAGGCCTCCGACAATTTTACAGGGAAGCCCAATTTGTAGAAAAAGCTGTGCCAGAAGGGATAGTTTTCATATATGTTCATGACTCTAGGTATGCCGACCGTCGGGTATTTTGCCAATGATTTTGGCAGGTACGAATAGTAATTGAAGAGCCTGTCATACTTATATTTATATAGGTTTGGAATATCCCTGTCTTTTCTCTCTATCCCGGCCCCCCTCTCACAGCGGTTGCCGGATATATACCTGGATCCGTCTGAAAATATGTTGACGGTTAAAGCACAGTTGTTGCTGCACCGACCGCACCTGGCTGACCTTTGACTGTAGGAAAACTCATTGAGCTCTTTTTCATTTTTCAGGCCTGTTTTCCCCTCTGAACGGTCCATTGCAATAAGGGCCATACCCATAGCCCCCATGATTCCCGCAATGTCCGGCCTGGTCGCCTTTCTTCCGGTGATTTTTTCAAAGGCCCTTAATATTGCATCTCCGTAAAAAGTTCCTCCCTGGACAACAAGGTTTTCTCCCAGCTTTTGAGGATCTCTGATTTTTATAACTTTTTGTATTGCATTTTTTATAACCGAATAGCAGAGCCCTGCCGCTATGTCTTCCAATTCGGCGCCTTCTTTTTGGGCCTGCTTGACTTTTGAGTTCATAAATACCGTGCACCTGCTGCCAAGGTCTACCGGATTTTTGGCAAAAAGCGCCTTCTTTTGAAAGCTCTCCGCATCCATGCCGACCGAAGCCGCAAAAGTCGAGAGAAAGGAACCGCATCCTGACGAGCAGGATTCGTTTAGCTGGATTGAATCGATGATTCCGTCTCTGATGTGCATGGCCTTCATGTCCTGGCCGCCTATGTCCAGAATAAAGTCGACCTTGGGATCGAAATACTTGGCTGCGGTATAGTGGGCAATGGTCTCGACCTCACCTATATCCACATTTATGGCAGCTTTAATAAAGTCCTCACCATAGCCGCAAATTCCTGAGGATTCAATATAGGCCCCGTCGTTCATTTTGCTATAAATGGTTTTTATATTTGAAATAACGTGTTCCAGGGGTTTCCCCTTATTCGAGGAATAACTTTGGAACATAATCCTCTTATCCTTATCAAGGAGGACCATCTTTGATGTTGTGGATCCCGCATCTATCCCTAAATACAAGGGCCCTTCATATGTTTCCAAGTCTCCATATTCGATATTGGCGGTCTTGTGGTCTTTCTTGAAAGTCCGATACTCCTCTTCCGAGTTAAAAAGAGCTTCCAGGGTCTTCTTCTCAATCAGACTCATGTCCCTGTCGGTATTGGCCCGGGCTATGAGATCCGAAAGCTTCTGTGGGTCGGACTCTTTTTCAGCAAGCAGGGCGGCACCCAGGGCGACAAAAAGCTGGCCGTTTTCGGGATTATGGAAGGTATTATTTTTTTCTCCTAAACTTTCTCTGAAGCGGTTGCCCAGGCAGGGCAAAAAATGCAGGGGGCCGCCAAGAAAAGTGATCCTGCCCTCAATAGGCCTTCCGCAGGCCAGGTTTGAGATGGTCTGATTTACAACCGACTGAAAGACCGACATGGCAATATCTTCCTTGGATGCCCCGTCATTAAGCAGGGACTGAATATCGGTTTTGGCAAAAACCCCACACCTCGAGGCTATGGGATAAATCTTCTTATATCCTTTGGCAAGCTCATTCAGGCCGGTAGCATCCGTATCAAGGAGATTGGCCATCTGGTCAATAAAAGCTCCTGTGCCCCCGGCACAAATTGAATTCATTCTCTGTTCAACATTGCCTTTTAGATATGTTATTTTCGAATCCTCTCCACCAAGCTCTATGATCACGTCGGTGTCGGGAATATATTTTTTAATGGCCCCGGTCTCAGCTATTACTTCCTGAACAAAGGGTATGCCCAAAAGTTCCTCCAAAATCATGCCGCCCGAACCCGTGACGGCCATTTTGACCTTTTGGTCTCCGACCTCCTTCATCAGGTCATTGAGAACAGCTCTGACCGCCTTTCTGACATCAGATTTGTGCCGACGATATACGGAAAAAACGCATTCCCCCTCACTGTCTAAGGCCAGCAATTTTACAGTTGTTGAGCCGACATCCAAGCCTATGTTAAGTTGCATATCCGCCTCGCTTCTATATATATATTTAATCGTTCTATAATTTATATCCAAATTACTAGGGTTTGACTCTGTATTTTAACATATTGGGGTAATAATAATATTGTTAATCTTAACTTTCATTGTAAAATCATTTGTGATGAATGATAATATTTAATAAGAATGTAAATACTGCAGGCTACACTTATTACTTTATTTGTTTTTTATAGAAAGGACATAATATGCTTCACAGTGCAAAAATTACGGACGACCTTATCTACATAGGCGTCAATGACAGACAAACCCCTTTGTTTGAAAATCAATGGCCCCTGCCATCAGGAATTTCCTATAACTCATTCCTACTTGCGGATGAGAAAACCTGCCTTATGGACGCGGTCAAGATTACGGAAGTTGAGGGCTTACTTGATAATTTGAAAAAGAGCCTGGGCGGCCGCCCGCTCGACTATATAGTTGTCCACCATGTTGAGCCTGACCACTCCTCAGGTCTCGATATAGTAATGAAGCTATATCCCAAGGCCAAGCTGGTGGGAAATAAAAAGACCTTCAGCTTCCTAAAGAATTTTTACGGAATTGATTCCGAAAATCACCTTGTCGTGAACGATGGAGATATCCTGGACCTTGGAAAGCATAAGCTGGCATTTTATAGAACACCCATGGTCCATTGGCCCGAGTCAATGGTTTCTTTTGATACCACTGACGGCATCCTCTTCTCTCAGGATATATTCGGAAGCTACGGAGCCCTGGAAGGCCCCCTCTTCGATGATGAAATATCACGCTGGAACCACTATTCTGATGAGGCTGTCCGCTACTATGTGAATATAGTTTCAAAATATTCTTTAATGGCCCGCAGGGCTTTGGACAAGCTGGCCGATCTGGACATTAAAATGATCTGCCCTGACCACGGTCCCGTTTGGCGCAGCCATCCCGAAGAGATACTCAAACTTTACCAAACATTGGCCTCCGCAAAGGTTGACCAATCCGTCACTGTAATTTACGGATCAATGTATGGGAACACTGAAAATATGGCCGATTGCCTGGTCAGGGAATTATCAAAACAAGGGATCAAGGACGTCAAACTCTTTGATGTTTCAAAGACCCACTTTTCCTATCTTGAGGCAGAGTGCTGGAAATCACGCGGCATAGTTTTGGGGTCCTGCTCATATGATTCAGACCTCTTCCCCCCAATGAAGGCTTTCGTAGACCATTTGGATAAAAACAAGCTCCAAAACCACGTCCTTGGAATTTTCGGCAACTATTCCTGGTCCGGCGGCGGATTAAAGGGCCTGCAGGCCTTTGCTGAAAAACAAAAGGGCATGGAAGTTATTGAAGATCCCCAGCCTGATGCCTTATCCGGTCCGACAGACGAGGACTTTGATCAGTTGAGGCTCCTGGCCGAGAAGGTGGCTGCCGCTGTAAAGTCCCATGCCGAGGAAGATGAAAAAACGTCTTTCAAACTGTTTGATAAATAAATCTAAGCATTAATATTTTGCACAATTAGAAAGGAACACAATGGCTGAATTAGAAAGAAAAGTTGTCCTTATAGTTATGGATGGTGTGGGAATAAGTCCTGACGACAAGAAGGACGGTGATGCCTTTTACCAGTCCCACACACCTTGCCTTGATAAGCTGATGAAAGAAAAGCCCATGATAGAACTTAGGGCCCACGGAAAATCTGTGGGTTTGCCTTCAGATGCGGATATGGGGAACTCCGAAGTAGGCCACAACGCCATCGGTTGCGGGCAAATCTATGCCCAGGGGGCCGAGCTGGTCAATCGCTCCATAGAATCCGGACTCATATTTGAATCCGCATGCTGGAAAGAGGCCATTTCCAAATGCGTTAAGAATGGAGCCCTCCACTTTATAGGCCTTCTTTCGGACGGCAATGTCCACTCACACATTGACCACTTAAAGGCAATGATAAAAGAAGCAAAAAAAGAGGGAGTAAGGGAAGTCTTTATCCATGCCCTGCTTGACGGGCGTGATGTCCCGCCCACTTCGGGAATGACATATATTGAGGATATCGAGAATTTTGCCGAGGGCCTCAATTCAGATGACTTCTCCTGCAGGATAGCCTCCGGCGGCGGCAGGATGAACATAAGCATGGACCGCTATAAAGCCGACTGGTCTATGGTTGAAAGGGGCTGGAATGCCCAAGTCCACGGAAAGGCCCTGCCCTTCGGTTCAGCCGAATTGGCATATAAAAGCTTGAGAGAAAGCACGGGCAAAATCGACCAGGACTTGCCTGCCTTCGTAATTGAAAAGGACGGAAAGCCTATAGGCCCAATAAAGGACGGTGATTCGGTCATTCTCTTCAATTTCAGGGGTGACAGGGCCTTGGAAGTCTCCATGGCCTTTGAGGATGATGATTTCCCATATTTTGACAGGGGAAAAAGACCCGACTGCTATTTTGCCGGCATGTTGGAGTATGACGGAGACCTCCACATTCCAAAGAATTATCTGGTAAACCCTCCCCATATAGAAAATACTCTTACCGAGTTTTTGGTTGAAAAGGGAGTCAATGAGTTTGCCTGTTCTGAGACACAAAAATTCGGCCATGTTACCTATTTCTGGAATGGAAACAGGAGTGAGAAGTTCTCCGAGGACCTTGAGACCTGGCTTGAAATACCTTCCGATATAGTTCCTTTCGAACAGAGACCTTGGATGAAGGCGGCTGAGGTCACGGATGCCCTTATGGAAGCCATGGAGTCTGAAAAATTCGGCTTCCTTAGGATAAATTATCCAAATGGAGACATGGTGGGTCACACCGGGGAATTTGACAGTGTCAGAATAGCCATGGAAGCTGTCGATCTCGGTATTTCACGCCTCCTGCCTGTAGCTGAAAAGTTGGGCTATACCCTCTTGATATTGGCAGACCACGGAAACGCTGACGATATGAAGCAGAAGGATAAAAAGACCGGGCAAACACTGCCTAAAACATCACACTCTCTCAATCCCGTTCCCTTCATAGTTGTCGACCCCAAAAATGAAGTCAAACTTGATTCCTCCAAATCAAATGTTGCGGGGCTGGCCAATGTTGCCGCTACAGTAGTGGAGTTGATGGGATTTGAAAAGCCCGAGAGCTGGGAGGATTCAGTCCTTCTCAAGTAAACAATTTATATATATTAAAAGGGCCGGCCTTGGGAATAAGTCCTCAAGGCAGGCCCTTCTTTTATTGGTCTATAATTAACTGTCTTCTTTTTTCTTCTTACTCCTTCCCCTGTCCTTTACGCAATTTGTGAGGAGATACTCTATCTGTCCGTTTACGGACCTGAAATCATCCTCTGCCCAGGCAGCAATTTCATTGTATAGTTCTTGAGAAAGGCGTAATGGGATCTGCTTTTTCTTTGACATTTCCCTAGATCGTTTTTCTTAGGCCTTTATTAATAAAGGCTTCCGGTATTCAAAACCGGCTGGGCATCCCGGTCTCCGCATAGGACTACAAGTAGGTTTGAGACCATGGCGGCTTTTCTTTCGTCATCTAAGTCTATTACATTGCCCTCTTCCAGCTGTTTGAGGGCCATCTGAACTATGGAAACGGCCCCATCCGCAATCATTGCCCTGGCATCGATTATTGCCGAGGCCTGCTGGCGTTTTAACATTATTGCTGCAATCTCGGGAGCATAGGCCAGGTAGGTTATCCTTGTATCAACAATTTCAACACCTGCACAAGCCATGCTGTCCTGGAGGTCCTTGCGGATTCTCTCGGCAACGATTTTGCTGGAGCCTCTTAGGCTGCCTTCATCCGGCTCTCCATCTCCTGTTGTGTCTATATTCTCAGCAACATCATAGGGGTACTTCCTGACGATGTCCCTAACTGAAGCATCGCACTGGAGAGACAGGTACTCTTTATAGTTGTCAACCACGAATACTGCCTTGGCTGTATCAACAACCCTCCATGTCACGGCAACTCCGATTTCCACGGGATTTCCCAGGGCGTCATTTATTTTTTGCTTGGCATTTGACAAGGTCATGAGCTTTAAAGATATCTTTTTAGAATATGTCTTTAAATCCATGTTTTCACTGTTAATAGTTATGGACTGGGACTTACCGAAGCCCTGAACATCCTCGCTCTGGCCCAGCTTGGTTTCAGCTGCCGGGTTAAATGTTGATGCAAAAGGGTTTACAAAGTAAACACCGGGGTTCTTTAAACTTCCTATATACTTGCCGAAAAGAACCATTACCAGGGCCTCTTCAGGCTTTATAATCTTGATGCCTTTAAACATAAAGGGTATTAGGACCGTGGCAACTATTGACGGCACGAAAAATATTGGCATGGAACCATTATTTATTCCTATTGCGCCCATGACTATACCAAATATGCTGAGGAAAAAACCGGCGATCAGGAGGAAGAGGATTGGCAAACCGTTGGGCCTTTCCCTCAAAATTTTCTCCTTTACGTTTTTCCCGGCAAGTTTGACTTTATCTTTTTCTTCCATATTTAAGCTCCTTTCAGATTTTATACATGATAGTTATAAATTTTTAGCTGTTTATTTTAACAATGCGACTTGTTGTTTCTGATATCTTTTTGATATCATTCTGAATGTATTATACTCCAAGATGGTAGAAATGTACAAGAGTTTTTTGAAAAGTATTTATCCAATAAAAAAAGCGACCTAACCCCGGAATCAAGCGTTCTGCAGGCTAGGTCGTCCTATTAATATTTTATTTTTTTTATAAAACAATTTTTAAACTAAACATTCATCCTTAAAAGATATTTTTCCCCGTTCTTCAAAACATTCAGGAAGGAAAACAGCATTACTACTGCAGCTATGCCAATTATCACTGTTGATGAAATTAATATATTAATGTTCGTTAGGAAAACAAAGGCGAATGATCCACCTATTAATATCATTGGAAGAATTGCGGCAATAAAGGTGTTTTTGCCGCCTTTTACGGCCTTGGTTTCATCCTCCCAGTCAAGATTGGGCCACATCATATCCATGTTGAATTCCAAGAGCGAAATAGCCAAGCTCATAATTATGAAGCTCAATAATGAGAGGCCCAGAACCAAAATATCAAAGGAAACAAGCCAGTTCAATACCAGCAAAATTACCAGGCCCACTGCAGAAGCCAGCAGATATGAGCAGGCGAAAATCGACAATAATAGCCCACTTGCTTTCATAGGCAAGGTTTTGAGGAATTCTATGTGCTTGCCTTCTCTGCTCACGGAGGTTGCGGTCGGCCCGTTCATAAAACTCAAGACCCCTACGCCGGCCCCTACAAGTATAGCTATTGCTATTTTCAGCTCCATATCGTTACCAATCATTTCACTGACAAAAAGCCGTAAATCACTTATTTGAAATCCGGATGCCGCAATCTCCTCCCTATTCATAAATGCCGGAACGGCTAAACAAAACGCCATCCATAAGGGCACGAATAAAACTCCTACAACAACGTTGAGCATATAGGCCGGTGTCCTGACTAGGGTTTTCCATTCTCGTTTAATGATTGCCAGGTGTGGGGAAGACCCCTTGCTTACACTCTGTCCTATCTCCTTTTGTGAAAGCTTTTTCTCTTTTTTGCCGCCTGATGACATTGAAAGAAGAAGCCTGAAATACATGGGCTTTGCCAATACCACCGTAGCCAGGACCAGGATTGTTGTGAGGATAAGGACTATTGCGAGCCCGGTCAAAAATCCCATTGCCCCTTCTCCGTTGATCATAAGCATTCCGCCCTTGACAGTCGGAAATACCAGGGAAATGAGGCTGATATTCTGCTCCATTACGGACATTACGGGAAGAGAAGCATTGCCTGCTGTAAAAGCGTCTCTGTTAAAATACTGGACTCCCAAGTAGAAGATGACCGAGAAAACTATGCTGAAAAATCCTGTTATCAGGCTGAGCCTGTTTTTATCCCTAAGCCCGGGCACAAGACTCATTATCAGCATAAAGACCAGGGCAATCACAGTGGTCATAAACAGCGGAATTGTGAAAATCAGGATTATCCAGGATATAAGTATCTTTATACTGAAATTTGCCATAAGACTTCCGCCAATAAGAGGGACGCCCATAAAAAGGATTCCCAGCAATTGATTAATATATATTGACAGGAAATTAGCTGAGAAAATTTCCGACGAGCTGAAAGGCATGGTCATGAAAATTTCCATATTATTGGAGAAAAATAGGGCACTTGGAATTGCCAAAATCCCCAAAAATATGAGTATGAGATTAAGGCTCATTACAAGGGTTCCTGTTCCAACCTCTCCCATTCCGGCCGCATTGGCCTGCTTGGTAATATTATATGCAGTCATGCCAAAGGTTGGTGCCAAGGACGCTATAAGGAGCAACGCAAGTATAACCCCTCCTACCTTTTTAAGAGCGGAGTTTTTTGCATTTTTACCTGAACCCGTAGCCCTTCTCCAGCTGGTCTTAAGATTAACTTTAACAAGACTTAAAAAGCGGTTCATATTAAGCCTCCTCAATAACCTGTTCACCCGTCTCGGATTTTTCTCCCCCGAAAAGTTTTGATTCGGTCATTATCAGGAAGATTTCCTCAAGGCTCTTGTCCGGATAGCGGTCTTTCAGGTCCTCAAGAGTTCCCGTATAGGTGAGTTTTCCCTTGTTTATTATTGCTATCTGGTCGCAGAGCTTCTCGGCCACCTCTAAAACATGGGTTGAAAAGAGGACGGTGTTCCCATTGGCAGCATGCTCTTTCATCTTTTGTTTCAGAAGATATGAGGACTGGGGGTCCAGGCCGGTCATGGGCTCGTCCATAATCCAAAGATTAGGATTATGCATTAGTGCTGCAATAATATGAATTTTCTGTCTCATACCGTGTGAATAGGACTCAATGCGCTGGTTTACCACATCCTCCATTTCAAAATCTTTTAAAAGTTTTGACAACCTCTCATCTCTGGCAGAGGCATCAACCCCGTATACATCACATATGAAGGTTATGTATTCCAGCCCCTTAAGTGCCGTGAAAAGATCCGGACTGTCCGCTATATATGCAAATTCCTGCTTGGCCCTTTCAGGTTCCTTGGCCATATCTATGCCGTTCAGGCTGATCTTGCCGCTGTCGGGTTTTAAAATCCCTGTGAGCATCTTTATTGTTGTGGTTTTTCCGGCACCGTTGGGCCCTATATATCCTGTGATGGTCCCGGGCTCCAGTGTAAGTGATAAATTATCTACGGCGACCTTCTTTCCATAGGTCTTAGTGACTGAATCTATTTTTATCATTTTTGTTCTCCTAAAAAAATTAAATTTTTACCTATTCTATAATTTTCCTACATTAACAAGTCGCTTTTCTGATTTTAGCACAATTTTTTACTTTGACAATATTTCTAGATATATATTAGCATCAGAAAAATTATAAATGCGGCAAAAACAAATGGAGCCAGGGGAAGCTTGTCAATCTTGACCTTTCTGAGCTTTAAGAGAGCCGCCCGGGAAAGCAAAAGGATAAAAGATAGGGCCATTAATAGGAGAGCTGCCGGGCCCAAATACAATACCAGGGTCCCAATAAGCTTGACGTCCCCCATTCCCAAGGCCTCAGGCATAAGGATTGCCAATAAAAATAAAATAAGAGTGACCGTAAAGGCTAAGAGCAAGCGTAAATACAGGTCCCGCAAAGCCGGCCCCATAGCCGGCCTATCAAAAGAGTATGAATGTAGAATTGATAAGATATCGGAAGTAAGCTTGAATATTGCCAAAACCGAGAGCTTTTTATTGCTTATAAGACAAGACTCATGATCTTCTTTTGCCAAAATCATGAGCCCGAAAAATAAAAACAGATTATTTACCAATTTGATATCCATAGCCTTCCTCCTCTACCGGCAAGTAAAGGCTATCAGAATTTAAAGAAAATTGTGTCCCGAAATCTATTCCGCCCTTCCCAATTAGTCCTCGGGAAAATTCAAAATAGTCCTGTCCCCGTCCCTTCCGAACCTGACTGTCGGATTTATTTCCTTGACTGCTTTTTCATAAAATGACTGGTTCCTGAATGAGGGGCTGTAATGAGTAAGCCAGGTTTGTGAGCACCCGGCTTCTGTGGCCAATTGGCAGGCTTCCCAAGTGGTCATGTGTTTTTTCTCCCTGGCAGATTGGTCCTTTTCCCGGTCTGCATAGATCCCCTCAGTGACCAAGAGGTCCACTCCCTTGGCAGCTTCCAAAAGATTTTTACAGGGCCTGGTGTCGGTCGAGTAGACCAGGGAGATGCCCTTTCTCTCTTCTCCTCTCACCATCTCGGGCCTTATCTTTTTAAGGCCCAAGCGCACGGACTCGCCCTTCTGAAGCTTGTTCCAATATTGGACCGGTATTTCCAACTCCTTGGCCTTTTCGGGCAGAAACTTGGGCAGCCGGCCTATATCAAAGCGGTAACCATAGCATTCTATGTTGTGCTTGACCGAAAAGGGGCTGATCTTGACGCCGAAACTTTCCAGGCCCTCTTCATGGACCGAGTGGAAAATCACATCAAAGGGAACTGCAACAACAACGCACAGGGAGGCTATGACAGGCTCTATCTTTGAGGGCCCTATAATATGGACCGGGTCCTTCCTGCCGTCTGTTCCCATAGATGAAAGCAGGCCGGAAATCCCGGCAACGTGGTCCCCATGTATGTGGGTGAAGCAGATTGTATCTATTGAATGCATGGACCATGCATATTTTCTAATTGCTACCTGACTGCCCTCGCCACAATCCACAAGTATTGAATGTCCTTCATGGCGGAGCATCAAGGAAGTCAGATGACGGCCCGGCAGGGGCATCATTCCCCCCGTGCCTAAAAGACAAACATCGAGCATCTTCTCTCCCTTTCTCTTTAACTTATATTTTCTTCTGATAGGCCAACCTGTCAGTTCCGTCCAGGACTTTTATTATCCCGCACAGGCTGAAGCCGTGTTTTTTTAAAGCATTTCTCATTGGAAGGTTTTTCTCGTGAGTATCTATCTTGAGATTGTCACCAACACTGAAAGCATAGGCCAGCATCTCTTTGAAAGCACCCTTTTTCCCCCTTCTTCCCGCTAAAATATGCAGGGAAATATAGGGGAGGTCATTGAGCCAGGCCCCCTTATGGTCCTTATAGTCCCATATTTTCTCATATTGGGGAACATCTCCCTTGACCAGGCCGAAGACTCCTGCGATTTCGGAACAGGCGGGATTATCTTTGCCCACCCAATCATCTTCAACCAGAAGGTAAAGTTCTCCTCTGTCTATATACTCCTCGAATTCCTTTTTCTCGGGTCTCTTATTCCCCCATTGATCGGGATTGCCGTTTTCCCGCATAAATTCTCTGGCTTCTTCATATATAGGCAATATGCATGGAAGGTCTTTATGGTACGCTTTGACTACTCTCATATCTTTTCCCCCATTCCAATATTTGATATCCTTATTAATAGATTATATGAGATTGGCTGTCAAAATAAAAATTCTTTCAAGTGATGACAGTTAAAGTCCAAAGTCAAATGGAGGTTTGAAAATGAAAAGAAAATCGTTCCTATGTTTATTAATGGCCCTGATTATGGTTATAGGTTTTATCCCGACCAAATCTCAGGCCTCATCAACATCCTACCTGGTTAGGATCCCGGGCCAATATGATGGAACCGACAGGGCAAAACTTTTAAATGAAATAAACAGGATCCGTAAAGAAGCCTGTGATGAAAGGATTTACCACAGAGACCTGGGAAGAAACCTGAGTCCGGATGACTACAGTCCCCTAAGATGGAGTTCCGCCCTTGAAGCGACCGCTATGATGAGATCGGCTGAAGCAAGTCTTGTTTCAATGCACCTGCGTCCTAACGGTGAGGATATATACAGCATATATCCGAATTTCTCATCCGCTGCCGAGAATCTGGCTTCTATGCCACTTGTAAAGGATTCTTCTGAAAGGGCCCTCCGCCTTTGGTATGAAGAAAAAAGGAATATAGGAGCAAATCTTGACCCGGATAAATATCCGACCGGCCACTATATGAATATAATAAATCCGGAATTCAACAGGGTGGCAATGGCCACATTTATTAATCCCAAATCAAACCTGGCCTGCAGCTCTCAGATGAGCCTGTCCAAGAGTTCAAGCGATAGCGGTGTGAGTGTTTCAGGCCCCTTGGCTTCTGAATATACAAAGGAATTAAGCCTGATGGTTGAGGTTGAGCCGGGTGCTTCCTGCAGCCTGTCCTCTTTTAAAATTGAAACCGTTAAAGACCAAGCAAACAGGGTCAAGGCCTTTCTAACTGCCAAGCTCAACAGCCCCAACTACGAGGGAAGCGTAACACTTGACGAGGTCGAGTGGAAGACTTCCGATCATGAAATTGCCGGGACCAAGACCACACAGTCTTCGCTTGAAATTGAAACTAAAAAATTAGGCAAGCTTACCCTCGAAGCCTATATAAGAGGCCAGAAGATGGCTTCGAAGACGGTGTCTCTGGATGCAGTATCTTCTTCCAATTTTAAACGCCTTGCCGGGAAAAACAGGATTGAAACGGCTATTGCAGTTTCAAAATATTTCTACAAGGCAGGAGATTGTTCAACTGCTGTTATAGCCCGGGCAGATGAGTTTGCGGATGCCCTCTCAGCAGTGCCACTTGCCGCCCAGGCTAAAGCCCCCATACTTTTAAGTGATTCCAAAACCTTAAGTGCCGGAATAAAAGCGGAACTCAAAAGGCTTGGAGTCGAAACTGTTATTATGGTGGGTGGAGAAAATGCTCTTTCAAAGGGAGTTGAAAAATCTCTTGAAGCTATAGGTTCTGTAAATGTTGTTAGGGTTGCCGGAGAAAACCGCTGCCAAACTTCCATAAATATAGCAAAAATGTTCAAGTCCAATGGAGGAGATACACAAAAAGCATACTTTGCTTCATCTGTGTCCTTCCCCGATGCCCTGTCAGTTGGCCCCCTGGCTTCCATTAATAACCATCCTGTGATCCTTGTCGATCCTTCATCAGTATCACAAGAGACCTTAAAAGCCGTCAAGGATCTGGGTGTGGAGTCTTCGTATATAGTCGGCGGCCCCAATGCCGTATCAAATGCTGTGGCTAAAAAGCTTCCGAGCATTATTGAAAGAATCTACGGCCAAAACAGATTTGGAACATCCGCTGCAATAGCACAAAAATTCAGCGAGCCTGCATCAGCCTTCTTGGCAACAGGGGAAAATTTTGCCGATGCCCTGGCTTGTGGCCCCCTTGCAGCCAAATCAATGAATCCCATACTTTTGGTTGGGAAAAAGGGCTTTGATCCAAGCTTAAAGTCATATATAAATAATGCCGGATTGGAAAGCTTCTACGTTGTCGGCGGCCCCATGGTTATATCCGACAAGGTTCTTAAAGGCATAAGATAAGAATATATTTATAGAAGGGATAGGAGATTATAATGAAAAAAGTTGCAATAATAATGGGAAGTGACTCGGACCTTCCAATCGTTGAAAAATGCACAAAAATGTTGGATGAATTGGGTGTACCCTATGAGGCCCATGTGTTTTCCGCCCACAGGTCACCTGATGAGACCATGAATTTCGCCCGCAAAGCGGAAGAAAAGGGATTCGGTGTTTTAATCGGAGTGGCCGGCATGGCGGCCCACCTGGCCGGAAGCTTGGCAGCAAATACCTGCCTGCCTGTAATAGGTATTCCCTGTAAATCAGCTGCCTTGGAAGGCTTGGACGCCCTCCTTTCCACTGTTATGATGCCTTCCGGAATACCTGTGGCAACTGTTGCTATTGATGGCGGAAAAAATGCAGCCATCCTGGCCGCCCAGATCATTTCACTTACAGATGATGCCTTAATGGCAAGACTTAAAGCCCAGCGAGAAGATGGCCACAAGGCCAATCTTGAAAAAAATAGAAAAGTTGAAGAGAAGCTTAATAAATAAAGTTTTAAATATTTTTAAATAAACGAATAAATTTTTGTTGAAAAGCCTGTTCAAAGTGGTATTATAACAATGTTTCCTAAAGGCCCCCGGGGCTAAAAAGTTCCCCGGCCATATCTACTTAAAATATTTTCTAGATTTGAAAGGAGTTCTTCATGGAGAAAAAAGAGCAGCTTTACGAAGGCAAGGCAAAAAAGGTCTATAAAACTGATGATCCTAACCTCTATATCGTTTCTTACAAGGACGATGCAACTGCCGGAGACGGTGCAAAAAAAGGAACCATAGTAGGCAAGGGATCCATTAATAACCGGATGACCAATATGCTAATGCAGCTCTTGGAAAAGGAAGGTGTACCAACCCACTTTGTTGAGGAGTTGAACGACAGGGATACAGTAGTTAAAAAGGTTGAAATTGTGCCGCTTGAAGTCATTATGCGCAATACTTCCGCCGGTTCCTTTGCTAAACGCTATGGCGTTGAAGAAGGAATAGACTTTGAAGAACCCACATTTGAATTTTCACTTAAAAACGATGACCTCCACGATCCTCTGATCAATAAGAGCCACGTCATCGCACTTAAGCTTGCAACGAAGGAAGAGCTCGACAGGATCGAAGAGCTTTCACGCAAGGTTAATAACTTTTTGAAAGCGTTCTTCCTCAAGCATAATGTTAAGCTTGTTGATTTCAAGCTTGAATTCGGCCGCCTGCCGGACGGAACCATAGTATTGGCCGATGAGATCTCACCCGATACCTGCAGGTTCTGGGATACTGAAACCAATGAAAAGCTTGACAAGGACCGCTTCCGCCGTGACCTTGGAAATGTTGAGGACGCATATCAGGAAATGTTCCGCAGGGTAAATGAAGAACTTTAGTGTATATAAAAGTCGCTGCATAGGCATATTTGCAGCGACTTTTTCTTTTTGAATTTTTATCACTTTTTGATTATGTCATATAAAGGACTTGAAAGGAATAAATATGGGAGCATTTTTCGGTTTGGTTTCCGACAGGGATGCTGTTGAAGATGTGTTTTACGGAACCGACTACCTTTCTCACCTCGGAACTCACCTGGCCGGTATGGCCTGCTATGACAAGGAAATGGGCCTGCAGAGAGAAATTCATAATATAGAGAATTCCCCTTTCAGAACCAAGTTTGAGCATGTCTTCAGCGATATGAAGGGGACCTCATCCATAGCCTGCATTTCCGACAAGGACCCCCAGCCCCTGCTTATAAGATCTAAATTTGGAGCTTTTGCCCTGTGTTTTACCGGGGTCATAAAAAATAAAGATGAGCTGCTTGAGCAATATCTCAACTTGCCCGGTGCCCACTTTGATGCCATGACCGGTGGCCGGATCAATTCCTGTGAGCTTATTGCTGCCTTGATAAATCTCAAGGACAGCCTCACCGAAGGCATTACTTTTGTTCAAAATTCCATTAAAGGGACTATGTCCCTCCTTATCATGTTGAATGACGGGAAAATCATCGCCTGCAGGGATAAGATGGGCAGGATTCCCCTTGTTATAGGGAAAAATGACTACGGAATGTGTGCATCCTTTGAGTCCTTCGCCTTTCGCAAGTTGGGCTATAAGATTGTAAAGGAGCTCGGCCCCGGAGAGATTGTTGAGCTGGACCGTGACGGCTACAAGCAGCTTGCAGAGGCCGGCAAGGAAGAAAGGATTTGTTCTTTTCTCTGGACATATTACGGTTATCCCACATCGACCTACAGAGGGATCGGGGTTGAGAGCGCTCGGAACCTGAACGGCAGGCTCATGGCCAAGTTCGATATGGAAAACAAGACCCTGCCCGATATTGACTATGTTGGAGGGGTCCCCGATTCCGGCGTTGGCCACGCCCTGGGCTATGCTTTCGAAAGCGGAATTCCCTATGCAAGGGCCATAATAAAGTATACGCCTACCTGGTCAAGGTCATTTACTCCTCCGGTCCAAAGCCAGAGGGACAGGGTGGCAAAGATGAAGCAGATCCCGGTTACCGACCTCATAAAAGATAAAAAGCTACTTTTTGTAGATGATTCCATTGTCAGGGGGACCCAGCTAAAAGGGACTGTCGGCTTCCTTTTCAGGGCCGGGGCTAAAGAAGTCCATATGAGGACGGCCTGTCCTCCCATAATGTACGGCTGCAAGTTCCTTGATTTTTCAAGGCAGGTTAGCCAAATGGAACTTTTAAGCAGACGTGTAATAGAAGAGCTTGAGGGTCCTGAGGGAGAAAACCACATAGATGAGTATGCGGACTCCTGCACGGTCCGTAACAAGGCCATGAGAGAAGCCATAGCCAAAAAATTCGGCTTTTCTTCTCTGGGTTTCCAATCCCTGGATTATCTGATTAAGGCTATAGGCCTGTCCCCATGCAAGCTTTGCACCTATTGTTGGAACGGAAAGGAATAAAAATGAACAAATCTCAGTCCAAGGCCTATGAAGAAGCCGGCGTTGATATAAAGGCGGGCTATGAAGCCGTAAAACTCATGAAAAAACACCTGGAAAAGACCAAAAGGCCCGAAGTCCTTTCGTCAATAGGCGGTTTCGGCGGGCTTTTCCAATTGGGAAATAAGTATAAGGACCCGGTCCTTGTTTCGGGAACCGATGGGGTTGGGACAAAGCTGAAGCTGGCCTTTATGATGGATAAGCACAATACCATAGGCCAGGATGCCGTTGCCATGTGCGTCAACGACATTATCTGCTCCGGCGCCGCCCCCCTCTTTTTCCTGGACTATATAGCCTGCGGTAAAAATGACCCTGTAAAAATAGCTTCAATCGTAGAAGGCGTTGCTCAGGGCTGCCTGCTCTCGGATTGTTCACTGATAGGCGGAGAAACCGCCGAAATGCCGGGTTTTTATCCGGAGGACGAATATGATCTGGCCGGATTTGCTGTCGGTGTAGTCGAAAAATCAAAAATTTTGGATATAGAAAATGTTGAGGAGGGTGACCTTCTCTTGGCCCTGCCCTCATCCGGATTACATTCCAACGGCTTTTCTCTGGTAAGAAAGATTTTAAGTGATAAGAATCTGTCCCTTGATCAGCCCTTCGGAAGCTCAAGCCTTGGCCGGGTTTTGCTTGAACCTACTAATATTTATGTCAAGCCGGTCCTCGCCCTCCTTGAAAAAATCGAAATCAAGGCCCTCAGCCATATAACAGGTGGGGGATTCTATGAAAACATACCCAGGTCCCTGCCCCAAGGGCTGTCCGCTCAAATTGATCCCAAGCTCCTGAGAATTCCTGAAATTTTCCATTTCATTCAGGAAGAGGGAAATATTTCGGACCACGATATGTTCAACACCTTCAACATGGGCTGCGGCATGGTGATAATTCTTTCTGAGAAAGACCTGAATAAGGCCCGTGATATTCTTTCCGGCCTGGATTGGGACTCATTTGTGATAGGCAAGGTTGTAAAATCCGACTCCGGAGTCATACTATGACCGGTGTTTTTGAAGCTTATAAAAATGACAGGGCTAACAGAGAAAAAATAAAAATCGCGGTTTTTGTATCGGGCGGGGGAACCAACTTGGCCTCCTTGCTCAAGGAAGAAAGCCTGGGAAACATCCCCCACGGTCAAATTGACCTGGTCATATCTAACAGGAAGGATGCCTATGCCTTGGAAAGGGCTCGAGAGTCGGGGAAAAAAGCTGTTTATATAAGATCTGATAAAAAGAATCCCGACCTCTTCGAAAATAAGGCCTTGGAGCTTTTAAAAGAGAATGAGATTGACCTCCTGGTTTTAGCCGGTTTCCTATCAATACTCTCCCCGACCTTTATCAGCAAGTATCCCGACAGGATCCTAAATATCCACCCCTCCCTGATTCCCGCCTTTTGCGGCCCCGGCTATTACGGCATAAAAGTCCATGAGAAGGCCCTGCAAAGAGGGGTCAAAGTCAGCGGAGCCACAGTCCATATGGTAAATGAGGTGACCGACGGGGGCAAGATCATAATGCAAAAAGCTGTCCCCGTCCTCGAAGGTGACAGTCCCGAAAGCCTCCAAAAAAGGATTATGGAGGAAGCCGAATGGGTTCTTTTGCCCAAGGCGGTTGAAAAACTTTCTGAAAAAATATTTAAAGAAAGAGAAAGGAAGACCAATGCAAATTGAAAAGATAATTAAAACACCCGATCTTTCATCCGTTTTAAAAGCCAATTCCTATCCGGGCAGGGGCATTTTTGTGGGAACAAGTCCCTGCGGAAATAGGGCCCTTGTCGTCTACTTTATTATGGGCAGGTCCAAAAACAGCAGGAACCGTGTCTTTGAAAGCAAATCAGGAGACCTCTACACAGCCCCCTTTGATCCCCGGGCCGTCCAAGACCCCTCCCTCATCATATATAGGGCTATGACCATGGATGAAAAGCGCCTCATTGTCAGCAATGGGGACCAGACGGACACCATAGTTGACGGAGAAAAACAGGGCCTTTCCTTTGACCAAGCCCTGATGAGCAGGCAATTTGAGCCCGATGAGCCCAATTTCACCCCCAGAATTTCGGCAATTCTTAATTTTAAGCAGGGTACCTTTAATTATGAAATGTCTATTTTGAAAGCTTGCGATGACAAGGGTTCTGCCTGCAATCGCTATTTCTTCCACTATCCGGCCGAAAAGGGCCTGGGCCGCTTTATATCGACTTATCGGGAAGATGGCAATCCACTCCCATCCTTTGAGGGTGAGCCCATGAGGGTATCCTTATTCGACAACAATGAAGCCCATGACCACGAGGACAACAAGTGCCAAGGAAGGGGTATACCGGGACTTGCCGAGAAACTATGGGAAAGCCTGGACCCCGACAACAAGGTTTCAATGATTCTTAGGGCTATAGACCTGAGAGATCTCAGCTATAGAGACTTTGTATTCAACAAAAATGAAGAACAATAAGCACAAGGAGGCAATAATGGATCCCAGAGACTCTTACCAATCCCCCTACGCCGGCCGATATGCCGGACCTGAGATGCAATATATTTTTTCCGACAACTACAAATTCCGGTCATGGAGAAAAATGTGGCTGACCCTGGCCAAGGTTGAAAAAAGATTGGGCCTTGACATAACTCAAGCCCAAATAGACCAGATGGAGGCCCACCTCAACGATATCAATTATGATGTGGCCCGGGCCCGGGAAAAAGAAGTCCGCCACGATGTGATGAGCCATGTATATGCCTATGGAAAACTCTGTCCCGATGCAGCCCCCATCATCCATTTGGGTGCCACATCCTGCTTTGTCACCGACAATACCGAGCTCCTCCAGATGAAAGAAGCCTCGGAGCTTGTCATGAAAAAATCGGCCCAGGTTGTTGCCAACCTGTCCCAATTCGCTGACAAGTATAAGTCACTTGCCTGCCTGGCCTTTACCCATCTCCAGCCTGCCCAGCCGACAACGGTCGGCAAGAGGGCCTGCCTGTGGATAAAAGAATTTATTCTGGCCATGGAAGATCTACAGGACAAGTTGGACAGGTTCCAATTAAGGGGTGCCAAGGGGGCAAGCGGCAGCCAAGCTTCTTTCCTTGAGCTTTTTGAAGAGGATGAGGATAAGGTTAAGGCCCTGGACAAGGGAATAGCTGAGGAGTTGGGCTTTAAAACAACCATAGCCGTGACCGGCCAGACCTACTCTCGCCAGCTGGATTATCAATTTCTTTCAGCTTTGGCCTGCTTCGCCATAGCCGCATCAAAGATGGGCAATGACATCAGGATCCTCCAATCCTACGAAGAGCTTGAAGAGCCCTTTGAAAAGAGTCAAATCGGGTCTTCCGCCATGCCATATAAAAGAAATCCCATGCGGTCGGAAAGAATGTGTTCCCTGGCCCGCAATGTGATGATAAATTCTATCAATCCCGCCATAACCGCCTCATGCCAATTCTTTGAAAGAACCCTGGATGACTCCGCAAATCGAAGAATTTCAATATCCGAGGCCTTCCTGGGTGTGGATGCAATTTTGAACATAGCCATAAATGTCACTGACAATATGGCCGTCTATGAAAAAATAATTGACAGGAGGCTTATGGGGAAATTGCCCTATATGGCAGTTGAATCCATACTTATGGAAGCTGTTAAAAAGGGTCAGAGCCGCCAGGAAATCCATGAAAGGCTCAGAGAGCACTCCCACGCCGCAACCGTAAAGGTAAAGCTTGAGGGTGGTGAAAATGACCTGATAAAGAGAATCGCCGATGACCCGGAAATCCACCTGAGTGAAGAGGAAATAATGGCCCATATGGATCCACAACTTTACATAGGTCTCTGTAAGAGCCAAGTTGATGATTATCTGGAAAATCAGGTCAAGGAAATTTTGGACCGCTACCACAGCAAAGAGCTAAAACAGGAGCTGGATATCTAAAATCCGCCGACGAGGTGAAAGGACTTCTCATGAAAAAATATGACTTGAAATATGGGACCAATCCCGCACAAAAACCCGCTTTTATAAGCATGGCCGACAATAGTGACCTGCCCTTTGAAGTTCTGAACGGCAAGCCCGGCTATATCAACTTCCTTGATGCCCTGAATTCCTATCAGCTGGTCAAGGAACTCAAAGAGGCCCTGGGCCTTGCGGCTGCCGCCTCCTTCAAACACGTCAGCCCTGCCGGTTGCGCTGTAGGACTTCCCCTGCCTGACAGGCTGAAAAAAGCCTGCTTCCTTGAAAGTTTTAAAGGTCTGGACCAATCTCCCCTGGCCTGCGCCTATGCCAGGGCAAGAGGGACAGACCCCATGTCCTCATTCGGGGACTGGGCAGCTCTTTCCGACATATGCGATGAAGCCACAGCAAGACTTATAAAAAAAGAAGTCTCCGACGGGGTCATAGCCCCCGGCTATACGGATGAGGCCCTTGAAATTCTCAAAGAAAAAAAGAACGGTAATTATAATATAATCGCCATTGACCCGGATTATGAGCCTGAGACCCAGGAGAACCGCCAAGTTTTCGGGATAAACATGAGCCAAAGAATTGATGACCAAAAGATCAGCAATGACCTCTTAAAAAACATTGTCAGCAAGAACAGGGATCTTCCCGATAGTGCCAAACGCGATCTTATAATCGGCATGATAGCCCTGAAATATACCCAATCCAATTCGGTTGCCCTGGCTTATGACGGCCAGGTTATAGGGGTCGGAGCGGGCCAACAGTCCAGGATCCACTGCACCAGGCTGGCCGCATCAAAAGCCATGGTCTGGCTGTATAGGCAGATGGAAAAGACCCTGGACCTGCCCTTTAAAAAAGGCCTGGCCAGAACGGCTAAAAATAACGTCATTGACCAGTATGTCAATAACTATGAAGAAGATGTTACGGCCGAGGGAAATTGGCAAAACTACTTCAGCACCAGACCTGAGCCCTTGAGCATGGAAGAAAAAGAGGCCTTCTTAAAAAGCCAAAAGGGGATCTGCCTGATCTCTGATGCCTTCTTCCCCTTCGGCGACAATATCCAAAGGGCCCACATGGCCGGAGCTGAGTATATTGCCGAACCGGGCGGATCTGTCAGGGACGATGATGTCATAGAAAAGGCTGATAAATACAATATGGTTCTTGCATTTACAGGAACACGGCTTTTCCACCACTAAAACACTTTAGGAGGCTCTTGTGAACATCTTACTTATCGGAGGGGGCGGCCGCGAGCATGCCATCCTCAAAAAAATTAAATCCAATCCCAAGGTCCAAAAGATCTACGCCCTACCGGGCAATGCGGGATATGGTGATGATGCTGTTTGCCTGCCCATTTCCGCAGAGGATCCTGAAGGAATCCTGGACTTTGCCGGAAAGCACAAGATAGATTTTGCCATTGTAAGCCCTGACGATCCCCTTGTAATGGGCCTGGTCGACCGGCTCCAAAAAATCGGCATACCCTGTTTCGGTCCTGATAAAAAAGCGGCCCAAATAGAGGGTTCAAAGGCTTTTTCGAAAAATCTCATGAAAAAATACGGGATACCTACGGCGGATTTTGCTATTTTCGATGATTTTGATAAGGCAAAAGAATATGCTGAAAAAGCCGACTATCCCATAGTTATAAAGGCCTCAGGCCTGGCCAAGGGCAAGGGTGTTGTCATTGCCGGGGACTATTGCCAAGCCCTTGATGCAATAGAGGACTGCATGCAAAGGGACAGGTTCGGAAATTCGGGCCATACCCTGGTAATTGAAGAATTTCTGAGAGGCCCTGAGGTCAGCGTCCTGGCCTTCACTGACGGAAAAACTATAAGGCCCATGGTCTCATCCATGGACCACAAAAGGGCCTATGACGGCGATATGGGCCCCAATACAGGCGGAATGGGCTGCATAGCCCCCAATCCCTACTACAGCCCTGATATTGCACAAGAGTGTATGGAAAAGATCTTCATCCCGACAATAAGGGCCATGGAAAAAGAGTCCTGCCCCTTCAAAGGCTGCCTATATTTCGGCCTCATGCTTACCGAAAAGGGGCCCAAGGTCATTGAGTATAACTGCCGCTTCGGGGATCCTGAGGCCCAGGTTGTCCTTCCCCTGCTTGAGTCAGACTTGCTTGACATTATGATGGCGGTAAGCCGGGGCAGGCTCGCAGATATGGATATAAAGTTTTCTAAAAAGGCTGCCTGCTGCACAATTCTGGCTTCTTCCGGCTATCCCGGATCCTACAAAAAGGGATATAAGATTTCTTTTCCCAAGGATTTAAAAGATGATATTTATTTTGCAGGTGTTAAATCCGACGGCCAAGGCAAACTGCTTAGCAACGGGGGCAGGGTTTTGGGCTATACCCGGCTTGCTGATGACCTTGAGGACGCAATTAAAAAGTCATATGAGGGTTTGAAAGACATCCGTTTCCAGGGGGCCTTCTGCCGAAAAGACATCGGAAAGCGAGCTCTTGAAGCCTTAAAAGGAGAAGACCAATGAGGGAAAATCTTATAAGTTTACAAGATATACTTTCTCAAGATACGGCAAGCATTAAAAGGATCTACGTTGAAAAGAGGCCTGAAATGAGGGACGAGGAAAAGTCCCTCCTAAATAAGGCCGGGGAAATATATGGCCTCTCCGGACTTAAAAATATCAGGATTCTGAAAAGATATGACTGTCAATATATATCCGGCCGGGATTTTGCAGAAGCCATCAAAAAGGTCTTCACCGACCCGGCCCAGGACCTATATTATTTTAATTTGCAAGATGACCACAGATCAGCCGACTATATCCTCCCTGTCAGGGCCCTGGACGGCCAATTCGACCAGAGGGCCGATTCCTGCCGCCAATGCCTGCAAATGCTGAATGGGGAAAGCAGGACCTTGGTGAAATATGCCAACATCTACCTCTTCTACGGGAAACTTAATGACGGGGATAAGAAGAAGCTGGACTCCATGCTGATCAATCCTGTCGAGGCCTGCAAGGCCGAACTTGCCCCCTACTCAAGCCTTGAAAATACTGACCGGAACCTAAATGATGTTGAAATTCTCGATGAGTTTCTGGATCTTAAGGATGATGATTTGGATAATTTTCTCGGTCAACATGGCCTTGCCATGGATGCTGATGACCTGAAAATGGTCAGGGACTACTTTAAAGAGGAAAATAGGAAACCCACCATAACGGAGATAAAGATTCTTGATACATATTGGTCCGACCACTGCAGGCACACAACCTTTTCAACCATACTCGATGAGGCCCGATTCGAGGATCCAATGATCGAGAAAACCTATAAAGACTATCTTAATACCCGGGAAGATCTTGGAATAAAAAAGCCCATATGCCTTATGGATCTGGCTACTATAGCCGGAAAATCTCTTAAAAAACAGGGGGTTTTGGAGGGCCTGGACGAATCCGAGGAAATAAATGCCTGTACGGTAAAAATTAAGATAAATGTTGACGGCGAGGATGAGGATTGGCTTTTGCTTTTCAAAAATGAAACCCACAACCATCCTACAGAAATAGAGCCCTTCGGCGGGGCTGCAACCTGCATAGGAGGGGCGATCAGGGACCCCCTGTCCGGCCGTGCCTATGTTTATGCGGCAATGAGAGTAAGCGGGGCTGCCGATCCCCTAAAACCCATAGACCAAACCCTTCCCGGCAAACTCCCCCAATATGAGATCGTCAGGGAGGCCTGCAGGGGCTATTCTTCCTATGGCAACCAGATAGGTCTGGCCACAGGCATGGTGAACGAGGTCTACCATCCCGGATATGAGGCCAAGAGGATGGAAGTAGGGGCTGTTATAGGGGCAGTTCCGGAGAACCTGGTCAGGCGTGAAGAGCCCTCTCCCGGCGACTTGGTCCTGCTTATAGGCGGAAGGACCGGCCGGGACGGAATTGGCGGAGCCACGGGCTCGTCAAAGTCACAAAGTGAGGATTCGGTGGAAAAATCCGGAGCAGAGGTCCAGAAGGGCAATGCGCCGGAAGAAAGAAAGTTACAACGCTTCTTCAGGAATGAAAAGATTGTTCCCCTCATCAAACGCTGTAATGATTTCGGGGCCGGCGGGGTTTCTGTTGCCGTGGGCGAGCTTGCCGACGGCCTGATTATAGATCTTGATAAGGTACCTAAAAAATATGAGGGTCTGGATGGGACTGAGCTTGCAATTTCAGAATCCCAGGAGAGAATGGCCCTTGTAATTGAACCTGAAAATCTTGAGCTTTTTGACCGGGTTGCCCGGGAAGAAAATCTTGAATTGACCCCCCTTGCACAAGTTACTCAGGAAAAAAGGCTGGTTATGACCTGGAGAGGAAAAAAAATCGTTGACCTCTCAAGGGCCTTCTTGAACAGCAACGGGGCTGAAAAGCATATAAAAATAGAATCAACAAAAAAGCTTCCGGATTATAAAGTCAAGCTTGATGGAAAAGATCCCGCTGCCATGCCTTTTAATGAGGGCCTTGTCAGGCTTGTCGGCTCTTTAAATGCCTGCTCACAAAAGGGACTTGGGGAGCAGTTTGACTCAACTATAGGCCAGGGCACCGTTCTTATGCCATATGGCGGCAAAAATCAAAGGACTCCCATCCAGACCATGGTCCACAAAATTTCCATGGAAAAGGGTGACTGTCCTGATCTTTCATTTATGTCCTGGTCCTACGATCCCTACCTGTCTTCATCTTCCCCCTACCATGGGGCCTATATGGCTGTCCTGGATTCCCTGACCAAGCTCGTGGCTTCAGGTGCCGGGCTTGACCGGGCCTACCTGTCACTCCAGGAATATTTCCCGGCTCCGGGAAGAGATCCCGGGCGCTGGGCCCTGCCGACAGAAGCCCTGCTTGGTGCTTACAGGGCTCAATTGGACTATTCTGTGGCTGCCATAGGCGGCAAGGATTCAATGTCGGGGACCTATGAAGATTTGGACGTTCCCCCAACCCTCATATCTTTTTCTGTGGCAATGGGTAGAATTGACAGGGTTCTTTCCCCTGAATTCAAAGGGCCGGATCACAGAGTTATGGCCTTCTTGCCCGAATTAAGGGAGGACGGTCTGCCCAATCCTTCTTCTGTTAAAAAGATTTATAGGGATATCCTGGCAGCAATGGATTCGGGGAAAATAAAGGCCTGCCGATCCATCTCAGACGGCGGCATCATGAAAGCCATATTTGAAATGGCCATAGGAAATGACATAGGCTTCAACTTTAATGAGGAAATCAGCTCCGATCCCCGGGGTCTCGAAAAGCTTTATAGCAAGTACTATGGCGGGATTATAGCCGAATTGGCTGACAATACTGATGAAATCCGGGGAAATTCAGGCGAATCCCGTGTTAGAGGCTATATGAGTATTCAGCTTGGTCAAACCCTCAAGGAGAAAATCTTGGCTTTCGGTAAGGAAAGATCAAATCTTTCCGACCTGATAAAGGTCTATGAAAACAAATTGGAAAGCGTCTATCCGCTGAAGGCTGACCATCCTGAATGCCAAGCCCGACTTATGGAAAAATACAGGTCTAAATTTTCTTCTGAAGTTGTCGGAAATTCCAACAAGTCTTTTAATTTCAATATTTTAAAAACAGCTGACAAGATAAAAGTCCTTATTCCTGTCTTTCCGGGAACCAACACCGAATATGATTCCAAACGCTATGTCGAGTCGGCCGGTCTTGATGCTAAAATCCTGGTCATAAGAAATACCCAACCTGATGACATAAAGATGAGCCTTGATAATTTCAGCAGAGAAATAGAAGATTCTCAAATCCTCTATATTCCCGGAGGATTTTCAGGCGGCGATGAGCCTGACGGATCGGCTAAATTCATCAATTCCTTTATGAGAAACCCCCAATGCTCAGAGGCAATCACTGACCTGATTGATAGGAGGGGCGGATTGGTACTCGGCATCTGCAACGGCTTCCAGGCCCTGATCAAGCTGGGTCTCCTCCCCTATGGGAAGATAGTTGAAGGAAACTCATCCATGCCGGCCCTGGCAAAAAACATCATAGGTAAGCATATGTCGGGGCTGGTCAATATCCGCTATGCGTCAAAGGCATCTCCCTGGCTGAGAAATGTTGATCTTGATGCGGTTTATAGGGTTCCCATATCCCACGGTGAGGGAAGAATCGCCATGACCAAATCGATGTTTGAGGACTTGGCTGAAAAAGGACAGATTGCCGGCCAATATGTGGATCTTGAAGGAAATCCCTCTATGGATATAGAGTACAATCCCAACGGTTCATATGGGGCGATTGAGGGACTCCTGTCTCCGGATGGGCGAATTCTCGGAAAAATGGGCCACTCGGAAAGAGTTGCAGAGGGGCTCTACAAAAATGTTCCGGGCCTCTATGATATAAAGCTCTTTGAATCGGCTAAAAAGAGTCTACTGGATGAATAGTAATATAGGAAAAAGATAAATTAAAAGACCTTGGCAAAGGGGCTATATAAGCCACCACCAAGGTCTTTTATTATGGATAACACTTGAAAGCAGTATGTTTTTCCTTATTTGCCTAAAAGCTTGCCCAGCTCCCTGCATTCATTGAGGCCGTCCTCGTCAGGTGCATCATAGACTGCCAAACCGTCGGCAAGGAGATTGGCTCCCAGTGAAACCACCTCATCCTGCCAGGTTTCCATCCACTCTCCGTCCGCCCATGAATATGAGCCGAAAAGTACGACTTTTCTATCTTTCAAATCCCCTTTGATGTCGTCGAACATGGGTTGGAATTCTTCCTCCTCAAGTTGCTCGGCTCCCATGGCGGGGCAGCCCAGGGCTATGGCATCATAATCATTGAGCTTATCTGCAGAAAAATCAAGGGGCCCGAAAACATCAACTTGGCAGCCTGCCTCTTTTGCGCCTTCTTCAACTGCCTTGGCCATTGCTTCCGTGTTGCCTGTACCGCTCCAATAGACTATTGCTACTTTACTCATACTTTTCTCCTTTAAGTTTTGTTATTTATATTGCCGGGGTCAGCTCGTTTAAGCTCTTTCCGGCCTTCCAACTGAAATAGTAATTTTCCCTACATTTTTTAAATTGCCTGAAGATTTTTATTGCCTCTTCCTTTTCCTTATATGCCCTCCAAGCCCCGCAACACAGGGATTTTTTCGGTCCTTCTTCTATGAAGGAGATCACGTCCTCGGAAGGATAGCCCAGAAAAAAGCCTATCTCATGGAGGAAGCACTTGCTCCTGCTCAGGCGGTCGGCATATTCTTTAAGGCAGGCATAGGGTTTTGCCACCGGATAACCCATCTTACTCAAAAAATCCACGCACTCTCGGCAGGTCAGGTCCTTTTCAAGCTTATCCGGTCTGTATATGTATAAAAGTGTCCTGCCATTCCCCCTGCCAATTGGGAGGAGCCTGACTTTTTTCGCCCTCATGTTCCTGTTAAAGTCCGTTATGGCCTTTTTAAGCTCAGTATCCAACTCCTTTCTTACGGAGAAAAGATTGGCTGTCTTGATTCCGGCCAGCGTGGGTGAGGCGTGCAATATAAGTAATTCTTCAAGATCACGATATACTATACAATCCTCCATTCTCCCGGTATCCAGGGTCACTGCAATAAAATACATGCTTGATCGTTAAATGTCCCGCCTAATATGGACAAGAACGAGATGGCCATTCGTTAGTTGTGTCTAACTATATAATATTATATACGGCTTTTTTAACGTGTCAAGCATGACTAACTTAAATTTTATACCGGAAGAACTACCAATAAAAGAATGCTAAATTAAAAGACTTATGGCATGGAAAGATAGGCCCAGAACTACCGAAAAAATGACCAGGCCTACCACCCCAAGCTTACCCTTGCCATAGAAATATAGGCCCACGACAAATCCCAAAAGGCCCAGGTAATTGAATTTAAAAGTTGATAAGCTTTCAAGGCTCACAAATAGGGTTGATTTCATCATTGAAATAGCAACAAGGCTGACCAGGCCGGCTATAACGGGTCTGAGCCCCTTAAGAATTTTTCCTAAAAAGGGGAGATCCTTGCCGCCGAAAAGAAAATGTCCTAAAACCATCATAAGCACAAATTGGGGAAGCACATTGCCCGCAGTAGCTACAATAGCCCCCGGAATACCGGCTACCTTGGTTCCTATAAAAGTCGCGGAGTTTATAGCTATTGGCCCCGGAGTTATTTGCGAAATGGAGATAAGGTCGGTCATTTCAGATAGGTTGATCCAGGCCTTTTCCGCAACGACATACTGCTGAATTAGGGGCAGGACAGCATAGCCCCCGCCAAAAGCAAAGGCCCCGATTTTTAAAAATGTTAAAAAGAGTTCTAAATAAATCACTTTATCTTCTCCTCAGGTAAAATGCTGAAAGTCACCAGGCCCGCTATTCCGCAAAACAGGATGATAAGAGCCGTGTTCAAGTCATAAAGCACCGAGACGCCTGTTCCCCCCACCATAAGAATAAGGCCAAAGATAGTGTGTTTTTTCAGGGCCGACTTTATCATATCTATGCTGGTTAAAAGCAGAACCCCGGCTATGCTTCCCCCCATGCAGGAGAAGGCAGCCCTGACCCAGGAATTCTCGCGGATAAAGTCATAAAGATAATACATGATGGAAAGTATTATGAGACAGGGCAGGGTTGAGGCTAAAAGACAGACCATGGCCCCAATTGGCCCCCTCAGCCTGTAGCCGACCAGGAGGGATGTATTTACGGCCATGGGTCCGGGCCCGGACTGGGCCAGGGCTGCAATATTGTACATCTCTTCCTTGCCTATGAGCCCCTTTCCCTTGTTAAATTCATCCCTTATAACCGGAACTATGGTGTAACCGCCCCCGAAAGTAAAGGCGTTGATTTTGAATATAGTTATGAAAAGTTCCAATAAGCCTATTTTTTTATTCTCTTTGCTCATTTTTCACCCTCTATGCCGGATGGTCCCGGCACCTATATAAATATCGGTCTTACAAGTTTTTTATTATCTTAATCATTGTAGCATAATTGGTCCCGGTCTTTTTACCATCAATTTTTTTCTTGCACTTATAGGCCCATATTGATATAAAATGAAGAGTAACTTTTTTAAATATTAAAAATTCATTAAAGAGCTTTATAAGACTGAAAGAAGGTTGTTATGATCAAAAACATAAATCCCCTGGAATCCACCCTGGCCCTCTTAAAAAAGGCCTGTGACAAGCTTGGCTATGGCGAGGATGTCTATGAATACCTCTCCCACTTCGAGCGCTTTCAGGAAGTGAGAATTCCCGTCCATATGGACAACGGGTCTCTCAAGACTTTTGTGGGTTACAGGTCCCTACATACGACTGCACTGGGCCCGGGAAAGGGAGGAGTCCGCTTCCATCCTGAAGTTTGTGAGGACGAGGTCAAGGCCCTGTCAATATGGATGAGCTTCAAGTGTGCCTTAATAGGCCTCCCACTGGGAGGGGGCAAGGGCGGCATTAAGGTTGATCCCAAAAAACTCTCGGAAAGAGAGCTTGAACAGCTCTCACGCGGCTGGGTTGACGGAATATATCCCAATCTTGGTGAATTTATTGATATTCCGGCTCCGGATATTAATACAAATGCCCAAATTATGGCCTACTTTACCGATGAATACCAAAAGCTCTCGGGAAGCAGGACCCTTGGAACCTTTACCGGCAAAGACCTGGCAATGGGCGGATGTCCCGGCCGTTCCCAGGCCACAGGAAGGGGCCTGGCCTGCCTGGTTGAGGCCTGGGCCAAGGACAATGGTAAAAAAATTTCAGATATGACCGCAATTATCGAGGGATTCGGAAATGTGGGCTCCACTGCAGCTCAGGACCTTGAAAGAAGAGGCTGCAAAATCATCGGAATTGTCCACCATGCCGAGATAGATGGCAAGGACCGGCCCTACCTGGTCTATAATCCCGAAGGACTTAAATATGATTACCTCTACGACCACTACTACGACAAGAAAAATAAAAACTTTCTGGGCTATAAAAATGCTGAGATAATAAAGGACTTCAGTCCGTCCGCCATATGCGCGGACATATACCTGCCCTGTGCCATTGAAAACACCCTTGATGACGAGCTTGCAAGTTCCTTTAAAGTCAGCCTTGTAGCTGAAGGGGCCAATAATCCCACAACGACATCTGCGGACAAGATCTTGGCGAAAAGAGGAATCGACCTCCTTCCCGACCTTTTGGCAAATTCCGGCGGTGTCCTGGTTTCCTTCTATGAGTGGCAGCAGAACCAAAGCTTGAACAGCCTGACCTCCCAAGAGATTTTTGAAATGCAGGAGAAAACCCTTCTCAATGTCTATAAGGCTTGCAAGAAACTCACTCATGACTACAAGGTTTCCATGCGAGAAGCTGTCTATATGCTTCCCATAAAAAGGATTTATGAAAATCTTAAATTAAGAGGTCTCTTCTAAGAATTAAAAACAGCCCGGTTTAGAACAACCGGGCTGTAAATAAATCAGTATAAACTAGGCATTCAGAAGCTGGTCCAGCTTTTCCTGATCAAATCCGACAATATCCTCTTCTCCCACTCTTATTATGGGAACTCCCCTGTAACCCTTTGAAATCAGGTCATCACGGGCAGCTGAGTCCTTGGTGATATCTCTTTCCTCGTATGAAATCCCCTTCTCATCCATATACTTCTTTGCGGCCTTGCAATACATGCAGGTTGGGGATGTGAAAATCGTTACTTTATCCATTTTATCTCCTTTCTTAACTTTTACTCACTAGTCAAGATACCCCGAAAGCTGAAGAATATTCACATAGTCGTCAAGTTCCAGATTTTCAGGCCTGGACTTGGCATCGACCCCCGCCTCTTTGAAAATTTTTAGGAGGTCCTCCCTGTTTCTTCCCAGATTGTCCTGAAAACACTTGATAACCATCTTTCGCCTTTTCTGAAAGGCCAACCTGATTATATTGTTAACCTTTTTCTTGCCTTCCCGATCAAGTTTTCCGGCCGGGCCCTCCTGATTTTGACCCCTTTCGATATGGATCAGGCAGGAGTCCACCTTGGGGGCAGGCAGGAAAGATGTCCCAGGTATGTCAAAAACAAGCTTTTTATCACTTGCATAAAGGCTGACCAGGAGAGAAAGAGCCCCATAGTCGGGCGAATTCTTCCCGGCACAGATCCTCTCCCCGACCTCTTTTTGAACCATAACAGTTATTGACCTCAAGGGCAGGTCATCCGTCAAAAGCTTAATCAAAATCGGGCTCGTTATGTAATATGGGAGATTGGCAACCATCTTAACAGGATTTTTTTCTTCTGATAAAAGTCCCTGCAAATCAATCTTTAAGGCGTCACCCTCAATCAAGTTGAATTTGGGATCGTCCCCGAAATTCCTATCCAGTATTGGCAGAAAACCCCGGTCCAGTTCTATGACTGTCAACTTGCCCGCATGTTGCAAAAGTTCCTGGGTCAGGGTCCCTATTCCGGGCCCTATCTCTATGACATGGTCATCCTGTCCGATCCCTGATGCCTTGACAATCTTTTTTACAATATTTCCGTCTATTAAGAAATTCTGTCCCTTGGATTTTGAAAAAGCCAGGCCGCCTTCAGCCATTATTCTTTTTATGACTTTCGGCGAATAGAGCTTATCACTCACTGTCATTTATTTCCTCCATAGCCCTTTCAAACTCTTCTCTTTCAATGCCGTAATCATTCAGTCGACTCAGGAGCTGCTTGGCATTGCCATAGCCTATGGAGAGGATTTCTCCCAGGCGTATCCTTCTGTTTTTAGCTCCCGGACAGGCCTCCAAGCCGTATTCCAGCATATCGGCCATATTAAAAGCCTGCCTTCTATCCATATATGAAGGTCTGGCAGTCTCTATGGCTTTTTTTATAGCCTCTGGTCCGGCATTTTCAACACCTATGTCGTCCCCCCTGTAAGCATCCTTTCTGGGAATAAAGGCCATCTTGGCTCCCGGAATCCGGTCACGGATCCTCTCCCTTATCCTCTTCCCGGCATAATCCGGATCAGTCAGGACAATAAGACCCCGCCTCTCCTGAAGGGCTTCCAGCTTGTCAAGCAGGTCATCCCCGAAGCCGTAGCCGTGGGTTATAATGCATTCACAGTCCAGGCCGGCTTTAACGGCGGCCATGTCGTCCTTGCCCTCTACAACTATTATTTCCTGAATCATTTAAACACCGTCAGTCTATAAATTTAGCCCGTCCCTGCCCAAAGACAAGTCTATTGAATCGGTTTCACCTTTAAGCTCCCCAACAGGACCTTCTATCCCGTAGAATCTCGCGGTGTTGGCCAATAGAAGGTCTGCCAGGTCTCCGGCATCTCTTTTGAGAGTGTCTGCAAGGCTTAGGAGCGAATACCAGGCCCACTCCGGCCTGTTTGTCTTGCCCCTTTTAGGAACCGGGGCCAGGTAGGGACCGTCAGTCTCCATCATAATCCTCTGAGGATCGGCCATGCGGGCTATTTCCCTCACATTTTCCGACTTCTTGAAAGTCAGCATGCCCCCGAAGCTTATGTAGGCCCCCAATTTATCATAGAGCTTCCAAGACTCGGGCTCCTCCTCCGAATAGGAGTGCATGAGGATCTTCAGGCCCGGGAAATTCTTTATTATGGCATAGCAGTCATTATGGGCCTCCCTGCAGTGAACCACTACAGGCAGGTCCAAGTCTGAAGCCAGCTGTAATTGTCTTTCGAGGACATCCTTTTGTATGGAGGCCGTCTCAAACTCATAATGGTAATCCAGGCCAATCTCCCCGATTGCCACCACTTTTTCATTCGATGCGTTTTGCCTGTAGAACTGCTCGGCTTCCTCATCATAAGATTTAGCCTCAAGGGGATGGGTTCCCAGACAGGCGAACATCCTCTTCTCCCGCTTGGCAAGCTCAAGGCCGGCCTTGGCACTTTCCAGGTCCGAAGCCGGATTTACTACAGCCAAAAGCCCATTTTTCCCCATGACTCCTATGATATCGTCTCTAATCTCATCGTAGTCTATGTCGCTCAGGTGGCAATGGGCATCAATAATATAGGCCATTTTTCCTTAACCTATATATGTTCCCAGAGGCACTTCTTTTGTCGGGCTTAGGGGGCATACAATCCCGTCTTCCTCAGCCTCAGCCGTCAAAATCATGGCTTGGGACTCGATTCCCCTGATCTTCCTTGGGGGCATATTGACCACGAAAACAAACTGCTTTCCGATCATGTCCTCCGGGCTCATCCAATCCCTGATACCTGAAACCGCCGTCCTGACCTCATCACCGAAATCTATGGTTTCAACCAAAAGCTTATCGGCATCCGGGTGGACCTTGCAATCAATGATCTTTCCTATTCTCATCTTTACCTGTTCAAACTGGTCAAAAGTAATCATTTCCATTTTTTCTCCTTTTCCTGTTTTTTCTCTTTCTTTTCTTCCTGTTTCTTATCGTCTTTACTCTGTTTTGCCTCCGCTTTATTGGCTTCCTGCATCTTCTCCAGCTCTTCAAGGCTTATCCCCTGCCTTTGGGCTATGAGCATGTTATTGGTTTTGTAGAGCTTCTTGAGCTCCTCTTCAATGTCCAGCCTCGGGAAAAGAGCATCTCCCCTCTCAACCATATTTCCTACCGGGTACTTATTGACCTCTGAAGCTTCCAAGAAAGCCCCTCTCTCAATGTTGAGCTGCCTATGCATCTCTTGTGAAGTCTCCGGCATAAAGGGAATGAGGAGGTCGGCAATAGACCTCAAAAGGTCCATCAGCCTGTAAAGAACTGTATCGAGTTTCTTGGGATTTCCCTCTTTAGCCAATATCCAGGGTTGGGTCTCGTCAATATACTTATTGCTCCTTCTGATCAGCTTCCATATGCTTTCAAAGGTTTCCTGGAAATCATAGCTTTCCATGGCCTTTTCAACCTTTTCCGCCATCTCTTCCTGGAGGCTCATGACATCCCGATCAAACTCGTTGAGTTCTCCGGCCTCAGGCACCTTTCCGTCCCTATATTTGCTGACCATGGCTATGCTTCTGCTGAGAAGATTGCCAAGGTCATTGGCCAGGTCTGAATTCAATCTTTGCAGGAATTTTCTTGATGAGAAGGATCCGTCAGAGCCGAAGTTGAACTCCCTTAAAACGAAATATTTCAGGGCATCCCTGCCATATAGATCAACCAGGGGCTCCGGATAGATTACATTGCCCTTGGACTTGGACATTTTGTCGTCTTCGAAGAGTATCCAGCCATGAGCGAAGATCTTTTCAGGCAAGGGCAAGTCCAAAGCCATCAGGACTGCGGGCCAAATTATGGCGTGGAACCTGGCTATATCACGGCCCAGGAAGTGAACTCCCGCCGGCCAATATTTTTTAAACATTTCAGGGTCGGTTCCCAAACCTATGCCTGTCAGATAGCATATAAGGGCATCAATCCAAACGTATATGACGTGGTCATTGTCAAAGGGAACAGGGACTCCCCACTTGAGCCTTTTTCTTGAAACTGAAAGATCCTGGAGGCCGTCTTTGAAGAATGAGCCCAGGAGCTCATTTTTCCTGTTTAAAGGTTGGATAAAGTCCGGGTGGTCTTCATAGTATTTGAGGAGCTTGTCCTGGTATTTGGACAGTCTGAAGAAGTATGACTCCTCTTCCCTGTATTCAACCGGCCTTCCGCATGAGGGGCAGAGCCCGTCTTCGAGCTGGGCCTCGGTCCAGAACTCTTCACATGGGGTGCAGTAATAGCCCTCATATTTTCCCTTGTAAATATCGCCCTTGTCATACAGCTTCTGAAATAGATTCTGAACATCCTTGACGTGTTGGTCATCGGAAGATCTTACGAAAGCGTCCGGTTCCACATCCAGCTTTTTCCAAAGGTCTTTAATAGCTGCAACTATGGGGTCTATGTATTCAAGGGGCTCCATGCCCTTGTCCTTGGCTGTCTTTTCCAGCTTTTCACCATGTTCATCCGAGCCGGTAACATAATATACGTCATAACCCAGTTCCTTTTTATACCTTTTAACCACGTCACAAATGATGCTTGTGTATGTGTTTCCCAGATGAAGGTAACCGCTCGGATAATAAATGGGTGCTGTGATATAAAAAGCCTTACCTTTTTCCTCTATTGTCATCTATTTCTCCTTTCAGATGAGTGATTATAATTTCAGTTTTATCTCCGGAACAAACAAAAATTCCAACTTATAAAATAATAATATGATTATACCATGAAGGGCGGGACTTTAGCCCGATTAAGGGAACAAAAAGACATGTGTCCATTTCTCATTACTATAGTTTCGACAAAAATATGGGATATGGTCAACATGTCTAAAAATGTTTATATACAGCTGATCGGTTTAAAAAAATAGCTTGTTAAAATCTACTCTTTTTTTCTATACTTCTATTTGGTTTTTTTGTACTCTCATAGGCCTTTATTAATATAAACATAATTCCGGCAAAACCGGCCAGGCTTAGCCCATATATTCCAATTTTCGTTAACTTTACCTTTGCTGAAGGCACGCCTTCAAAAGCAATATCACTAGAGGAATAATCAGTTTTATTATCTCCCTGTCCTGACCTGATTGGCTGCACATCTCTTACAGCCGTTACTGCCAGCCATTCAGTCCTTGGAGGTATAATCGGGGCCCTTGATATTAAAGTTATTAGATCTTTATTCTTGTCAGCCTCCAGCTTTTCCCAGTCTCCTTCTTCCAAGTTCTCTTTTTTTTCTACAACATAGGCAATTATCCCTGCAGGCGAGTCTATGTAAATTTTATCTCCTTTTGAAAGCTCATTCAGGAAAAGGAACATTAGATCCCCCGGACATAGCCTATCTCCGGCTATTATAGGCCTGTTTCCCATCCCTCCTATGGGAAGAGCACTCCCGTCAACATGTACACTGCTCTTTGATAGGAGGTCCTTTGGCGACCCTGTCGATATAGGCTTTTTCAGATCAAGCTTTGGAATAATTAAATAGGCAAAAACATTGTTTTTCTCCAGTCCCTTAACATTATATGAGGCCATGTAAGCTGAATCTTCAAAAGGATCCAGAAGCGCCTGCTTCCCATTCTCTCCTATTTTTTTGTTATACTCTTTTATTTGGTCAAACTCAAACTTTTTCCTATTATCTTTAAATTTTTTATATTCCGTCCCGGAACTTATCTCCCTGTAAGCCATCATACCGGTTAGTGATAGGGGAAGAAGAATTCCCAATAATATTAGAAAATAGCCTAATAACCTCTTATTATTTTTCATCTTCAAACTCCTCTATCTGCCTACTCAGCTTCCTATTCTGTAAGTATCTCCTTAGCAAGAGGACAAGAAGCAACATAAATGCTGCCAATATACCCCACATGAGCTTTTGGAAATCCGGATTGAAAAAATAGTTCTGCTCACTTCCCACCTGACTTACATCAAATGAAACCCTATGCCCCCTTACAAGCAGCCTATGACTGTTGATCATGTAGGGCGTACAAGTTAAAAGTGACATATAATCCATTCCCGGCACAACCAGTATGGGTTCAAAATTATTGGGCTCAACCGTTAATATTTGGTCAACCTGGTAGGCCATGGTTCCTTTAACATTTGTAAAATAAAAAAGGTCACCCTTTTCAAGCTTATCCAGCTCCCTGAACAGCTTAACCTGAGGCAAGCCTCTGTGAGCCGTTATAACGGAATGGGTATCTCTTCCACCTATCGGTAGACTGGTGCCCTCCAAGTGTCCTGCCGCTTTTTGAAGAACTTCTTCGCCCGTTCCTGCATAAACAGGAATCTTTTGACCAATTTTTGGAATCATTATATAGCCGATCTGCTCGTGAACCTCAAGCATTCTTGCATAGTTGGCAACTCCCTCTTTTTCCTCATCTGTGTATGGATCAGCCAGTCTTGAAGGATCCAGCGTTTCATTGTATGCTTTAGCCAGACGGATCCTCTCGTTAACTTCTTCAGTCGACAGACTGTTTGCGGCCTCTTGAAAAGCCTCCGCCTGTTTAACATTGTCGATCGTGTAATACCAATTGGAAATTATGGGATAAATTGTTATAAAAAATCCGATCATGAAGACAAGCCAAATTTTCCAATATTTTTTAAAAAGGGATGTTTTTTTATCTTTAGCTGTCCTGCCCATCTTTTCCTCCCGATTGACTGCCTAAAAGAGCTTTTAAGCGCTCTCTCAGTTTTTTATTCTTCCTCCAGAGCAGGAAATATGCCAGGATCATGATTATCAACATAATCAGAATTATAAAGAAATAACGACGATAACGGAACTGCTCACTTAAATCGGCTATGCTTCTTTTATCAACTTCGGGAATATAATCAACTCGATGCCCCCTGACCAGGAGCCTGTGGGTGTTTATCATTACCGGATGGCAGGTCATAAGTGTCATAAGGTCCTTGCCCTGTTCAACCAACAGATCTGAAAAATCAGTAGGCACAACTGTTTTAATTTGGTCAATTTCATAGGCTAAAACGCCTTCTATATTGTAATAATAAAACCTCTGCCCTTTTTCAAGCTTCTGCAAGTCAGTAAAGAGCCTGGCCTTAGGTAGGCCCGAGTGAGCCGTAATAACTGCATGAGTGTTTATTCCTCCGATAGGCAGACTGGTCCCCTCAAGATGGCCGGCTCCCTTTTGTAAAACTTCTTCACTTGTCCCGGTATAAACAGGGAGGTCTATATCTATGGCCGGTATCTGTATGTGACCGATCTTTTCTTTAAGCTCAAGCATCTTGGCATAGTTTTTTACGGCTTCTTCAGTCTTTTCTTTTGAGTAAGGATCTTTTATTTTTGTTTCAATCAAGCCGGCATTGAAGATTCTCGCAAGCTCAATTCGCCTGGTAATCTCCTCTTTTGAGAGCTTGGACTGCTCTTCTTTAAATTCATTTATCTCATTTTTTGATTCTATCCTATAATACCAATCGGATATTAGGGGATATAAAAGTATGGACAGGCCCAATAAAAATATTAAAAAAAAAGGCCACGATCTCTTTTTCTTTTTTTTCTCTTTCATATCCCCTCCTGTATTTTTTCCGCAATAATTTTATCACAATTAAGAGAAGAGCAATGACCCTATGATCATTGCTCTTTTAACTAACCTTTTTTCTTATCTTCTCTCAGCAAATAGAGTCCAAGGCCCGCAAGAACTATCCCTCCTATCCATAAAACCGGATAGGCCACGTCTCCTGTGTGCGGCGGCGGTGATGGCGGATTATCCTTTTCCGGCTTATTTACTATCTTCATGAGCTTCTCTTCACTCTCTCCATCCACTATGAACGATATTTCGTCTTTTAGCTTCTGATAGCCCTTTGGAGCTTCAAGCTCTTTTAGATAGTATTTACCATATGGCAGGTCTTTTACTTCAAATCTTCCCTCACCATTTGAAACAAGCACTATATCCTTTCCATCCTGCTTAACTCTTACAAGCTTCCCGTCTTCTTCCTTCATCAAAAGAAATCTGGCTCCCTTTAGAAATTTAGAGTCGGGATCGGTCTTTATAAATCCGTATCCACCTCTCACCTTATCATTAATAACATTTATCAAGAGGTAGGAACCTTTAAACTCGAATTCAGTCTTTTCTTCCTTCGCCACATAGCCTTCGGGCACTTCCACTTCTTTGAAATAGTAGTCACCTTCCGGCAAATCTTTTATCTCTATTACACCGTTCTCATCCGTATAAAGGATCTCTCCTTTTCCTATGCCCTGATACCTTCCATCCCTTACTATGACCTCACTCCCATCTTTCCTATAGAGTTTGAAGCCTGCTCCTTTAAGGGATTTCCCGACTCTATCGGTCTTATGCAGGCGGATTTTTATATCCTTCTCCCACTTGCCGTCTATCTCTGAGCTACTTTCGCCATCCGGTATTTCAAAGACTAATGATGCCAGCCTCATCTCGCCGACTTTGCTTAAGTCTCTTAGATAGTAACGGCCGTTTCCGAGATCTCCTATCTCGAATCTTGTCTGACCATTTTCTCCGGTATCAAGTATTCTTAGTGCTTCTCCTAATTCTTTTTCCGTCTTCTTCTCATATATATTTCTTACCTCTTCAAGGCTCTTTTCTTTTAAAGACGGATCCACCCTCCATATGCCTATTTTCCTATTTTTAAGCTTTTCTGCACTTATGTCTGTCGGATTCAGATCAAGCACCATGCCCTTCGATGCATTTCCGCTTAAAGGGAAGATTAAAACCAGGAAGAGTCCTACTAAGCACAAGATCTTAATGAAATTTTTTAAATTTAAATTCTCAAATTTCTTTTCCATGCTTTTCCCTTCCTTTATATTATGGTCGGGGAGGAGAAAGAAAAATTTTCTATTGTCCTCCCCTAACCATTTTATCCTAAAATATTTTTCAATTATTTAACGTCTTCTTTGCGGCTCTTCTTATATGCCACTACTGATCCGCCCATTATTGCAAGGCCGGCTACAGTAAAGATTAGAGTACCGATTCCGCCTACAGGAGGAATCTCAAGTTTCTTATTCTCTATCTCAAGAGGGTCTGCAGGCATTAATAAGTCTGAGCTTATGTTTTCCGTCTTATAATAACTATCTTTATCAACTGTAAATGCGAAATCAGCACTATTTGGCAGGTTATAATTATCAGGAGCCTTAACCTCTGTTAATTTATAGCTGTGAGTAATATCCTCTGTACCTTCTTTTGTTGTTTTTGTCCATTTTGAATATTCAAGTCCTACTATTTCGAATTGACCGTTAGAGTTTGAAGCCAGATAGATGTCTTTCCCTACAGCATCAGCCTTCTTTGCATCAGTGATTTGTACAAAGGTTCCATCATCTTTCTTCATCATAAGAAGTCCGCCATTGTTATTAGCAAGGTTCTTAGTTAAAAGCTCCTCGCTCCACTTCATGGCTTTATCCCCATCAAATAACTGGAAGATTGCCCCCTCAAGCTTAGTTTCCTTTTTGTCAGCATCAACCTTTACAAATCTCTTTCCGCCTGTCTTTACATCAGGTGTATCTGACGGAGTCTCATGAGGTTTCTCTTCACCCTTAATCTTATAATTAAGAATGAATTTGTTCGGGATTATCTGCTCAATTGGGGCCTCGTCATTGATTTTTGTTACCACTTCAATGAAAAGTGTCGGCTGCAGTTTTGTAGTATCTGTTCCCTGAGCCTTTGTATAGTTGTCTCCAAGTTTATCAATTCCTGCCTGAGTTAGTTTGATCTCAAGTTTCGATGTTGTATCAGTTCCGTCCATTTTGGTGCCCTTTGCAGGCTGTGTTATTGTGTAATCAGTCCCTTTTACGAGTTCTGTTTTTGTTGTATCATCGCCGCCCTTACCCTTGAAGTATACTTTAGCATCATCACTCATGTAGGTAAGACCCTTACTGAATGTATCCTTTATATCCCATGTATCATAGTCTTTTACGTTTGCAGGTACAGGTGTCTGAAGGAACCAAGTCTTTTCTTTTCCTATCTCTGCCAGTGAATGTTTGTTATATTCATTGTCAACTGTCTTTTCCGGTACTGGTACATCACCTATTGTGTTCTTCGGATATGCATGGATAGTTTTAAGATATACTGTTCCGGCTTCATAGCTTTTATCTCCAACAACTATAGCCTCGGGGTTTGTTGCTGCAAGAGTTATACCGAAAGGAACAGCTATTGAATTTGAAATTTTCTTTACCGGATCTCCTTTTCCCGGAGCTGGTGTCTGTGTGTATTCCCCTTCAACAAACCAATAGTTTCCTTCCTTAAGACCTGAGAATGTTGCTTCACCATTTACATCAGTTTTCTGTACACCGACATAAGTAGCTTTTCCTGGTACAAGGGCATCCATCTGTGTCTTTGTCTTATATGAAGCCTTGTTGGCGTTTAATTCTTTCCAGGTTGCATCATCAGTAATCTTATATCCATGGAAGTCAACTCCCTGAAGAGCTACAACATTTACCCCAAGCTTACCTAGATCAGTCTGATCAATCTTTCCGCCATTACCCTTAATGAATTCTTCACTATTGTAACTGTCTGCTGCAAGTTTATGTATTACAAGCTTTGTTGAGTCAGGCTTTTTAGTCGAGATTTCTTCCTTTACAAATTTACCTTTTGGTCCCTCAGTTCCAATTGCCTGAGCCATTGGGGCTGCAAGTCCGAAAACCATCAGCAGTGCTAAAAAGATACCAATTACTTTTCTTTTCATCGTTTTTTCCTTTCTCCATTTTCCTTCTTCGGTATTCCTACAAAATACTGTAATCATCCCTCTTGCCCTGATAAGAGACTTTATATTTCAAAATTATGGCTTGCATAATTTATGCAACATAATTGTTTGCTATGGGGGCGATTTCACCTTGAATTTCTCTATGGTCTTCAAAACATCAGCCCACCCTTCTTTTCTTGCCAACTCCGGACTTTTTTCTCGCCTTCCTTCGCTGCATAAGCAAGGCTGATGACATGAGTGCTATACCTGTGCAAATAATAGCTTTAGGCCCCTTGCCACCTACGAACGGATAGCTGGCTTTTGGATTGACTATTAGCATTCCAAGCTTAACCTTATTGTGCGGATTATCAGGGTCGGCAACCTCTTCATATATCGTTACAGGTTCGCCCTTTTTTAGAGGAACTTCACCGGCTCCCTTTCTATACTTATATTCAGCATCAACTTCCTGACCGTTTGCACCCATTTTTGTAACCCTGGTAAGCTGAATGGTCCTTTTCTGAGCATCCACTGTTATATAGTATTTAAGTCCGTTCAAGACTGTTCCTGCAGGGGCCTTTGTTTCAGAAATTATATAGTCCCCATCTACAGGCTTCCTGATTTGTTGACCATTTTCATCTAAATCAACTTCCTTTGGGATTTCTATGGTTATGAAGTTTTTAAGGTCCTTGTTTTGAGCTTTTAATCTGTCTTCACTTATTGTTATATTCTCAAGCCCGGGTACCTGAGGTCCGGGTTTACTGCTGCTTGTATCAGGAAGAATTGACAGTTCTAAAGGTCCGTGTTTAATAACATTCCCATCCTTATCCTGCTTGATAAGATCAATTTCCATGGGATCCACCAATTTGTTATAGGCATAAACCTCAGCCTGGTTAAGCTCTGTCTGGCCTATAACCTTGTGCTCCTTTATTACCACATAGGACTTCATTGTTGCGGTAGCCTGATAGTTATAACTATTTATAGTGTAGTTTGTTATTAATGTTGGCCTTACGTACACCTCTGTATTTTTATGTGAGAATGGAACTTTATAGCGAACTATAAGGTTTGAAGTGGCCAGATCTTTTGACAGAGCTACAAAATTTCCTCCCTCGTCCCCTGTTAATTTTCCTTTTAAAACAGGCTGCCCCAACTTTGAAAAGTCCACTCCAAAAGATGTTACAAACTGATCGGAAGTAACCTCGTAAACTTCATAACCTACCCCTTCCGTACTTTCATAGGCTGTCTCATTATTATCCTTTGGTATTTGTAGCTTAAGCCAACCACCTGTAACATATGGTTTATAAGTATTGACAGGGGCTATATAGAAAAGATCTTCAACGTGTCTTTCAGCATTATTGACGGGATTTATAAAAGAAGTTACCTTGTGGGTCACCCCGTAATTCCAGAATGTGCCTGTATTACCGGGAGGGTCATTAATCAATACCAAAGGATTTATGGTTTGCTCATCGGTAGTGACCTTTTCATCTGTCAAATCCCATTTAAATGTCATCTTTTGATTTTTTTCACTTGCAGAAGTCCACTTATAGCGGTTGATTGATGGATAGAGCAGAAATTCTATCTCAACCGAGTTATATCCTTCTTCTATTGCATCCGTGAATGTATATTTAATCTGATGGTTGACTTCATCATCTTCCCCTACAGCGATAACCCGGTTGTTATAGATTATCTTTGGAAGGTCGGAAACTGCATAAGTTCCTTTAAGGTTGAGTCTCTCATCGTAATTAATAGTAAAGTAGTCACCGCGGTATATTTTATTATTGCTTAAATTTCCATTGGTCTTTAATTTAAATGTCGCTTTAAAAAAATCACTGGCATTCAACATAAAATCTCTTCCCGGATCAACATACTCTCCTTTTGGGGCAACCCCAAAGGTGAAGCTGTTGGGAACAAGGTCAAGCCTGTCATTAACCAAGACCGGTCTATGCGAAGTTGTGGAGTCCTCATCAAATTTCGGATTGAGAGTAGCAACGGTAAGGCCTGAGGGATAAACGTTAATTGTCCATGAGTTATTAGTCTTGTAATATCCCAGTGGAGCTGACTCCTCCTTCAGTGTATAAGTGCCTACCGGCAATTGCTCCATTATTAGATTTGGATAATAATCATTAGTTGCTCCCGGGCCGATAGACATCTTATATTTAGGGTCGTTTTTAATTTCATCATCTAGACTTTCCTTAACGAGAATAGGTTGATCATCAGGAGTAAGATCCCCATATAATCCTTTATAAAGTGAGAAACGAGCTCCTCCAAGAAGTTTTCCGCCAAGGTTACTTTCCGTTTTCCTAAGCTTTATCATGCCCTTTTCATCTGTCGGCTTCTGAAAATCTCTCCTATTTACTATAGTTAGAGGAAGTACATTTGTTCCGTTCTCCTGTGTGGAATTATGATCATTTTCGTTTTGGCTAAGATCTGCGCTGAAATCCGTCGATGAAAATGACGACGAATCGGCCCCTGAATATGGATAAAAGACGTCACTTTGATCAAAATATCCATTCTGATTAGTCTTATATGTGAGCTTTGTCTTGAGTCCGGATCCGCTATTTGGATCATAAGTTCCGTTTATGAAAATGACGGCGGCTTTCCCCTTTAGTGATGTTAAGGCCTGTGAAAGTGCATCTTGGCTGCTGTAGTCTCCAATCTTTGTCATTTGGACCTGTGACAAGTCTTTTGAAATTAAAGCCCCGTTTGCATCAAAGTTCAAACTCGAAGCATCGTCAACATTGAAAAGGCTATAGCCGCTTATTCCGGTAACTGCAGAAGGAAGTTGTGAAATTTTTATGTTGAATCCACTCTTATCCAGCCTTTCAAAACCATCTACTGATAGATTTGCACTGTCCCCTGAATACTTTTCCGGTTTAAGTACTAAGGCTTGAACAAAGCTTCCATCTTGAATATTCCTGGAATAGAACCAGGAGTCATATTTTATGGTTTTGGAAAGGCTTATAGCATCTCCCCAGAAGCCGTTTTCATAAAAGTTGACATGGTAATCAATAACACCCGCTCCTGTCCTTGTCGTCTGACCAAGTCCATATCCGGTATTAATGCTATTTATGGTTCCATCTTGATTAACGGTAATCCTGTATTGGCTCGAGTCTTTCTGGTATCCGCCTGGGGCTGAGTTCTCCATCAGGACATATTTACCTGCAGGGACGTTATCAAATGTCGCACTACCATCTTTAGCCGACATTACAGTCCAAGGTGTCAAAGCCTTTTTAACCGGAACCGGTTTGCCGTCAACAAGCTTTAAGGAGCCGTCATTATTGGCTTCATAAAGGCCGAAAGTGGCCCCTGCTAAATTTTCCCCATTATCGTCAGTTTTTAAAATTTCAATTTTTGCTCTGGGTTGATCCACAACTGTAAACACCCCGGCCTGGCTGTCCTTTTCAGGCTTGAGCATTTCGATTTTGCTGTAGAAGCGTTCCTGCTTAGTCTGATTAAAATTATCCTTATAGTTAACTAAGGCTGTTTTTCCTGATCCAACATAATCAGTATTCGTCCAATTGGCTTCCCAGAAAGATTGATCAGCCGGAGTTCCCTCTACCAGTGCCGGATCCGGGTCTTTAAGTCCTGTGTACTGAAACCAGTTCTTAACGGCAACTGATGCTTTAGTAACACCGTCAATTAAAGGACGATACTTGTCGTTCTTTTTCTCCTGAGTGGTTCCCTGAGCATTCAAAGTTACCACCGGTCGCCTATTACACTCAACCATATAGACATTATTATCCGCTATCTGCAGAGGTATATGTTCTACAGCCGGTTTGCCCTTTTCAAAGCTGATCCAGGTTCCTTCACCGAAGTGGGTCATCCACTGCTTGTCCGGCAAGGCGTATCCTTCCGGTGCTTCAACTTCTTTCAAAAGGTGATAGGAAGGCACATTTAGGTTTTCAAACCTGGCTATGCCATTGGCATCAGTTCTTACACGATAAATTCTTAATAGACGCCTTTCGTCATGGCCATGAAGCTCAAAAATCGCACCTTCCAAAGGCTTGCCCTGTTCATCCGTCTTTTTTACAGTTAAATTACCTTGGTAATATGTTGCATTAATTTCCTTGCCCAGGACTTTTCCGGTACCGTCGGTGATATCATGCTCCTGGTCTAAAAGCTTAGGTAAGTCGGCATCTTGATCCCTATCATGAATCTCTGAAGCATCTATAAGCCTCTGGCTGTCCTTGATCATCTTATCTGTATATGTAAGTGGATACTTGCCGTTAACAGTATCCCAGCTTCCACCATTCCTTAGTCCGTCTTGTGTCAATTCCGGATTCTCATAATCCGCCTTATCGACCCTAACTTCCTTAAGAGAATTTATTTTATTCTGATCGTCTACATTAAAAGTGAATGCTATATTCTTAAAGGCAAACTGAAATACGGACTTAACCTCTTTTACGAGATAGTCCCCTTTTTCCAAATTGCTGAAATCTATAATTCCCTTATCCCCGTGTTTCCAGTTGACCATTTCAGGTTGACCGCTTGACGGATTGCCGGGATCATATGCCTTATTAGGATAGATATTTACCGGATGATAAACTCCGTCATCACCTTTTTTATACAGAGCATATGTTGCGTTATGGTCCAAGTTCGGATCCCTTAAGGTTGGATCATTGGGATCTATAGTATGATAAAGCCTATTGCCGTATGTATTTACGGTGTTAATCCTTAAATTCGGAACCCCATCTATGGGTTCCTCATCCTGTTCAAATCTTTGGTCATTGATTTTTAAAGTTATTAGCTGTGGTTCATTAAGATCTTTTTTTGTTTCAAGAAAAATATCTAATATCTTATTATTATTTGAAGCTGGTTCAATTGTATATGCTTGGGCAGGATCTGTTTTCCGCTTTATAGTAAACTCATACTTTTCCTGAGTTGCTTCCACTCCTTGAGCTTGAGTAGTTTCTTTAATGAAAAACTTTATATCCTGTGAAGTAGCCGCCATTAGTGACTCAGGATTAAAAGTGGCACTTGTCGTTGCATCCAATCCCTTCTTCACTTCAGTTTCTTCAAGGTTTGTCCCAACTTTTTTATAGTAATATAGGCCAAATTTTGCACCGGTATTGGTCAGGGTCTTGCCATTCTTATCATTGTGCTCAATGAAAAGCAAAATGTCCTTATCAATGTCCAAACTTCCTGCCCCCAAGGGGTTAAAACGATTTTCTTCGGCTGTCTTCGCCGGCAAACTTTCCTCAGAAGTATTATCCTCTTCTTTAGAGGTATTTTCTTCGCTAATAGGCACGCCAATAAGGTCGGCTCTTAAGTCCTCGTCCGATACTATAAGGGCGGGATCTTGAGCTCCGACATTTGCTTCTTTTTCATTAATATTGAGAGACAGTTTGAATTTTATTTCATAAGATTTGAGCTTTTCGGGCTCGGAAACAGATTCAGCTTGAGAAGCAGAGGCATTCTCGCTTCCCTCCTGATAATTAAATGATAATATATTATTAAATAATAATTTACTAAATCCTTGTACCCCCCCATTTTGCTCATTTGAGCCTATTTCATAAGGGGCTTGATTTGTCTTTTCTTCGTTTATTTCTTCAATAGAAAACGTGTCCAAAACACGAAGAATTTTCTCTTCCTCGTTTGTTAAGGTTATGGGATCCTCTTGTGACTCTTTTTGCACTTCCTGATTCTGTTTTTTAAGGAGTTCTGCTTTCTCTTTTAGCTGGTCAAATTTCTCAGGATTATTCTTATATTTTAACAACAGGTCAAATATGTAAGCTTTTCTTTCTTTGGGCAGGAGATATATTCTGGAGCTATATTCCTCAGATATGTTGTTATTTTTTCTATCATTTTGGCCCGGATTTATATCTTCACCATGCTCGTCATAGTAAAGAAATCCAAGTTCCGACATGGTTTTCTCAGACTCTTCGGAAAGTCCTATCCCTTTTGGAGAATAAAAAATAAGCCGACTGTCTTTTTTGGCAGATTCTTCTATTTCTTTTTCATCCATTCTTTTTATTAGAGAAAAGAATAAATCTTTTTCCCCGCTGTCATCTTCCCATTTTAATGAGAATTTTTCTTCGTCTTTTTCTTGACTTTCAGGCGATTTAACGTCTTCACTTTCAGCATTTGTAAATACAGGAACAAGCATCTGCAAGATAAATACGACTCCCAAAAACAGAGAGACGACTTTTCTACTATTTTTTTTCATAGATCCGCCTTTTCATAGCCCCGCTTCCAGCCTAATACGATAAAATGACCCTTTAAAACGTTTTCTTATACAAAATATTCTAGTAAAATTGTATAGTTTTGTCAAAAAAAGAAAAAAAGCGGTTTGATTCCTTTAGAACCAAACCGCTTATTATCATCAATCTACATATACATCGTAGTGATTGGCTTCTGACATGGAGCCTCTATCATACACTTTACCTTGATATCCGAAAGGCGTGTTAATTATTGTTCCCTTTGCTACCGTCCTGTGGGCCAGAACTATGTAACCGTCCTTATCACATACATATCCGTCTGCATTTACATGTCTTCCCGGAATTTTCAGGTTATATCCCGGAAGAACTTTCTGTGAATAGTAGGTGAACTTGTAACCCGACCACCTTATAACTCCCATATGTTTAAACTTAGATAAAGTGAAGATCTTGGGTGAATTTGAATCTCCCTTTTTCTTCTTTTCGGCCTTGGCCTTTTTCTCAGCTTCAGCTTTTGCCTTTCTCTCAGCTTCAGCTTTTGCCTTTCTTTCGGCTTCTACCTTAGCTTTTGCTTCTGCCTCTGCCTTGGCTTTTGCTTCCGCTTCAGCTTTGGCCCTTGCTTCTGCTTCAGCCTTGGCTTTTCTCTCAGCCTCAGCTTTAGCTTTTTTCTCAGCTTCAGCCTTAGCTTTTGCTTCTGCCTCTGCCTTGGCTTTTGCTTCCGCTTGGGCTTTTGCTTCCGCTTGGGCTTTTGCCTTTCTCTCAGCCTCGGCTTTTGCTTTTTTCTCTATTTCAATTGATGCCTTGTCTTCAGCCTTCTTGCTTTTAACTTCAGCGACGAGCTGAATCGGAGCTTCCTCTTCAGCCGGTCCTAAATCCGCTGAAGCCTTCTTGGCATCCAATTTTTCAATATTATTTTTTTCTTCTAAAGAAGTGTCTGTTAAAGCTTTTTCATCTTGGCTTTCAATAATGGTTGACTCTTCCGATAAGACAAATGTTTCAGACTCATCCCTGTCCAATAGAGCTTTTTTTGTTACAACTCTGGGATCAGAGGTTGATGCTGCTTCAACATAGCCCTCATTATGGAAAACTCTTTTGCTTACTTTGTTGTTGACGAAGAAGGTCCCCGTCATCAAAATCCCGCAGCTTCCCACTATGCCTATGAAAGCTCCAAGCTTCTTCTTGTTCATACCAAAAACTCTCCCTGTAATCTGTTTTTCAGATTCCTAATAAATTTCCTATCAACCTCTTAAATGATAACAGGAGCATTTTATTAGGGTCAAGAGAAAGTTACAAAAAAATGACAAAGGTAACAATTGTTGTTACAATTTTGTATTTAGTTTATCCGAGGATTTGGGTTCACTATTAATATTTAGGCTTGAATTGCTTGAAATATAGGGAATAGGCCAGGAAAATGCTGCCCAAAGCTGAAAAAACCGTGATTAAGGCCAGAGACCCGCTCACACCTAAAATATGCATACCGGTCCCCCCTATTATTGAACCGGCGGCACCACCGACACTCACAGCCCCCAGTCCTATGCTCTGTCCCTTTACCATGTCGTCTTCATCCACAAGATTGTTGGCGAAATATACATAGGCAGGGGTAAAGAATCCGAAGGTGCAGAAATTCATTGCTTGCGAAAAATTAATCCAGAACATGTTTTTTGCCAAGGCCAGGATCCCTATTTTGACAGTGAAGCATATGCCTGATGTGGTCAGCCAAAACCTGTCACTCCTCCACTTTCTGAACCTTGAGTATAGGAACATGGCAGGCATTTCGCAAAGAGCCGCCAAGGTTGAAGCCATTCCGAGGTTTGAAGTATCTCCCCCCACATTCTTAACTATCTGGGCCAAGTAATTGTTCAAAAAAACATGGCCGCTATAAAGGAGAATATATGCAATAAACAGATTTATGAATATGGGATATTTTTTGTAGAAGTTTTTTTGCTTGACAAGTTTTTCCCTACCCCGGTCATCCCCGCTTTCCTTGTGGATTTTCTTGCCGGGGAGCCCTATGGCCGGAAGGCTCGATAAGCTTAAGATTGTAAGCAGGCCTCCGACAATAGCCACCGGCATTGCCTTATCAACTGTTTTTCCCACAAGATAGTTTCCAAGACATAGGGAAGTTACAGCGAATCCTAAAGACCCCACCCCTCTTAAAATGCTGAATTTCAAGGCCTTGCCCAGGGACTCATAGGCAACGGAGATTGAATATAGGCTGGTCTGGACCGACATAAGCAGCATGGCGATTACCAGGTAGGCTACATAAATATATGTTTTTGGCATATCCCAAACAATCAGGCTCGCCATTAAGAAAACCACCCCGCCGAGCTGGATCAGGGCCTGGCGGATCAGGATAGACCCGCCCTTTTCATCTGCCCTAATTGCAAGAATGTTCTGTAAAGAGGCCCCGAGAATATTGCTCACAAATAGGAGGATTCCTATTTGGGCTGTATTGAAGCCCTTGTAGATAAGATATGAGGTTAAATAGAGCATGGCCCCGCAATAGCACATGTAATAGAAAAAATTCATGGCTCCCGCTTTAAAATTTAAAGACATATCTTTGATCATATTTACCTCATAACGTAGTCACATATAACTCTTAAGTATACTTTCTTTCCTTTTTTAACTGTTATCCCTTTTTCAAGGTCGGCCCGGCTCACTTCCAGCATGGGATCTGATATTTTTTCATCATCAATGCTTATACCGCCCTGCTTGACAAGCCTTCTGGCTTCTCCGTTGGACTGAGTAAGCCCCGACTGAGTAAGAAGATTTAGGAGGCCAATTTTGTCTCCATCGAATTCAACTTTTGCCTCGGGCATGTTCTCATGGTCTAAGCCTTTTCCGAAGAGACTTCTTGATGTTTCAAGGGCCTCTTTTGCCTTTTCTTCCCCATGAACAAGCTTGGTAACCTCATAGGCCAAAATTTCTTTTCCCTCATTGATGCTCTCGTCTTTCCTTGAACCCAGTTCAAGGCACTTGTCCTTGGGAAGGAAAGTAAGCTGGAGGAGGAATTTAGACACATCCCGGTCATCTACATTCCTCATGTATTGGAAGAGGTCATAGGCCGATGTTTTCTCCTCATCCAGCCAAACAGCCCCCTTCATGGACTTGCCCATCTTTACCCCGTCGGCTGTTGTCAGGAGCTTAAATGTCATGCCGTAAGCCTGCCTGTTCTCAGCCTTCCTGATAAGGTCAACTCCTCCGATGATATTAGCCCACTGGTCCGATCCCCCAAGCTGGAGTCTGCAGCCGATGTCTCTATTGAGTTTCAGGAAGTCATAGGACTGAAGGAGCATGTAGGAAAATTCGAAGAAGGTCAATCCGCCAGCCTCCAGACGGTTTTTATAAGCATCTTTCTTGATCATTTCTCCAACATTGAAATGAACTCCCACGTCTCTCATAAAGGGAAGGTATTCAAGATCAAGCAGCCAATCTTTATTGTTCATAACAATAGCTTCGTCTTCCCCGAAATTGAGGAACCTGCTCAACTGATTGAAGAAGCACTGAGCATTGTGGTCAATCCTCTCTTCGGTCATAACGGTCCTCATATCTGACCTGCCTGAGGGATCCCCGATAAGGGTTGTCCCTCCGCCCAATAAGGCTACCGGCCTATGGCCGTAGGCCTGCATTCTCATCATAACCATGATCTGGATAAAGTGCCCTATGGTCAGGGAGTCTGCTGTCGCATCAAAGCCTATATAGAACTTTTCTCCCGGTTTTTTTAATATTTCTCTAAGGCCCTCTTCATCGGTCGCATTATCGAAATATCCCCTATCCTTGAGCTCATCAAGGACATTGTCATACTCTTTCTTGTAATCCGGTCTCATAATATCCTCCTATATTATTAACATATACATCCATTTAAAAAATGATAAAAAAAGCCCCGACTGAAAGGGCGCATTCGCGGTACCACCTTTCTTCGCCGAAGCCTTTTGATGGACAGAGTCATCACTCTTGCCGCTCGGACTTTGTAAGAGCCTTCACTGCGGACATATTAAACTGATATAGCTATTTTAACAGAAATATAAATATTGTGAAGACTCGGCCCCCAATTCGCAACCCGGATCCCGACAATCCTGTATTGTTTTGGCAAAACTCCCCATTATTGGCTATAATATTTCCAAAACCTTTTTTATTTATTTTTCGAGACCGGAGGGGAAAATCCTTGCCGGCTCAAGCTCTTAATGCATTAGGAGGAAAATTTGAAAACTATCATTGTCCTCTGTGGAGGTCAATCCACGGAGCATGAGATCGCCCTGCGTTCCGCTAAAAATGTGATCAACGAACTTGACAGGACAAAGTACAAGGTGCTTTGCTACTACATTGATAAAGAAGGCCGTTTCCTGGGTCTTGGCAGCCCTGAAAAGATTGAAGATGAATCCGAACTCATGGTCAAGTCCGATAAAAATGTCCTGACCACCATATCTGATTTCATTGAAGATATATCCGTTATTGAAGATCCTATGGTCTTTCCTGTAATACACGGTCAGAGCGGGGAAGACGGCCAGATACAGGGCTTTTTGCAAACTTTGGGCCTCCCTTATATAGGAAACGGGATCATGGCTTCAGCCCTTTGCATGGACAAGGGCTACAGCAAGCAGGTCTTCTCAAGTCTCAATATACCCCAGGCAAAATACCTGCTTTTGGATAAAGATGATGATCTCCTTAAAGACAGGGATAAGCTTCTCAAAATAGTTAAAGATAAGCTTGGCCTTCCCTGTTTCATAAAGCCCTGCAATAACGGGTCTTCAGTCGGGGTCACCAAGGCTCATGAAAAGAATTTCGGCCCTGCTCTTGATGAAGCCCTGAAGTATGACCGCAAAATACTTATAGAGGAGGCAGTGTCCGGCTGTGAGCTTGAGGTCTCGGTCCTTGGTAACCACAAGGTCAGGGCTTCTCAACCCGGCTCATATACCACCAGCCGCCCGGTCCTGGACTATGAAGCAAAATACCTGGACTCGGGCCTGATTGAAAATGTTCCTCACCCTCTCCCGGCCGACAAACTCAAGGAATTGCAAGACTTGGCAATAAAGAGCTACAAGGCTCTGGGCTGCGAAGGCCTGGCCAGGGTTGATATTTTTCAGGATAAAAATGGCAAGTTCCTGGTAAATGAAATCAACACCTTGCCGGGAATGACCCCATCTTCCCTGGCTCCAAAACTATGGACCTCCCTGACCGATATGACATTTTCCTCCTATCTTGACCACCTGATTATTTTTGCTCAGGAATCCTACAACGAACGCAAGAGCCTGAGCAATTCAATTAACTAGAAAAGGAAGGCATCATAAACAATGGATAAGTGCTCTATAAAAGAAATAGCCGAGTGGGCCGGGGCTGAAATAATTTTTCCGGAAAATCCCTCAGATCCTGCGGATAATAGCGAAGACCTGAAAGCTTGCGGGGTTTCCATAGATACCAGGACCCTGGTCAAGGGCGAAATATATATGCCCATAATCGGGGAAAGCCACGACGGCCACAAATTTATAGGCCAGGCCTTCAGCAAGGGGGCCTGTGCCTCATTCACCGACTTCGACCACCCCATTGAATTTTCCGACAGGATTTATCTCCGGGTCCAAGACTGCTTCCAAGCCTTCCGTAAAATTGCTAAAAACTACAGAAACACCCTAAATTGCAAGATAATCGGTGTGACCGGCTCCAACGGCAAAACCACCAGCAAGGATGTTCTTTACTCGGTTCTAAGCGAGTCCTATAAAACCGGGAAGACTTTCGGCAATCTCAACAATCAGATAGGCCTGCCCAGGACTATATTGGACCTAAACAGGGATACGGAAATGGCCATTGTTGAGATGGGCATGTCGGCCCTTGGAGAAATTGAACAACTGGCTGACATAGCCAGGCCCGATATTGCGGTTATTACCAATGTCGGAGAAGCCCATCTTCAGGAGCTTAAAAGCCGGGAGAATATAGCCAAGGCCAAGCTGGAAATAATATCAAGGATGGATGCAAACGGAGTTCTGATTTATAACAGGGACAGTGAGTATTTGGCTAATCTTGTAGATGAGAGGTTGGCTGAGGGTCTCATTGCCCCACAGCTTATTTCCTTCGGAAGCCATCCCGATTCCGACTACAGGCTTGAACTTATAAAGTCCAATGCCGGCGGCTCGGTTTTCAAGGTGAACGGCCGGGAATGGTCGGTCAACCTGCTCGGATCCTACCAGATGTACAATGCCGCTCCGGCAATAATCGTCGGACAGCTTTTGGGCATGGATGAAGAGACCATAGGCAGGGGGCTCCACGTTACAGGTCTCAGCCACATGCGTTCGGAGCTTATCCACGCCAAGGGCTTCGATATCCTGGTCGACTGCTACAACTCATCCCCCCAATCTTTGAGGGAGGCCCTCTCCACAGCAGGCCTCCTCAACGGCTACAGAAGAAAAATCGCCATCCTGGGCGATATGCTGGAGCTGGGCGACAATGAGAAAAATATGCATTTCAAAATGGGTGAAGAAATAGACCCCAATGTCTTTTCCGATATTCTCTTTTACGGTCCCCTATCCAAGTACATGATGCAGGGGGCTGCCACCCACTTCTCCTCCAACCATCTTTTCTGGTTCGAGTCTAAAAATGACCTGGTTGACAAGGCCAAGTACCTGATCAAGCCCTCAAGCTTAGTGCTTATAAAGGGTTCACGTTCTATGAGGCTGGAAGAGGTTGCTGAATCCATCTTCCCAATCACTTCTAAATAGGGCCTATCATGAATGGAAAAAAATGTATGCCGGCAGGAGGTCGGTCCCGGCCGGAAGTCTTGTCCGGCCAATGGGCCCGGGCTCAACTTATCCGCTATGACAGGATCGGCTCCACAAATGACGAGGCCAAGCGCCTCCTGTCCGAATCGCCGGGCCCTTACATAATAATCGCCAAAAGTCAAAGCAAGGGCAGGGGCCGACAAGCCAGGACTTTCTTCTCCCCGCCCGGCGGCCTTTATTTCAGCCTGGCTTGGAAAGAGGCTTTCTTATATAAGTCTCTTTCCCTCCTGCCGGCCCTGGCCGGCCTTGCAATGAGCCGAAGCCTCAACGAGCTCTATGGGCTTGAAACAGGCCTAAAATGGGTCAATGATATTATGCTTAAAAATAAGAAGGTCGGGGGCATTCTGGCCGAAAGCGTCTTTTCTGAGCCTTCATATTCTTATGTTTTAGGGATCGGCCTAAATCTTGTCGGCCGGGAAAGTGAATTTCCTGATGAGATTAAAGGCAAGGCCGGCTTCTTATTTGAAGAACTGCCGGAAAACTTTTCCGACTTGGCCCTGATCAATAATTTTATAAACAGGCTCTTCTACTATTTTAACGAGAATATAGACGAGGGCGGCAGGGAATATGAGCTTCTCTGCTCCTGCCAGGGCTCCAAAATAGGCTATAAAATAAATGGATGCCTCGTGCAGGGTCTTGTGAAAAAAATAAATCCCGACGGATCGCTGAGCGTCCTTCTGGATGATGGAAGTACAGATGTTTTAAAAAGCGGGGAGATCGAGCAGTAGGCAGGTCCTAGAGCCCGGTCTCCAATCTTTTTTCTTCAAGCAGCTTTAATATTTCTGACAATCCGTCCTTAAATTCAAACTGCTTTTCTCTTTCTATATACTTTTCTCTGTTTAAATACAGATCATTTACGGCCTTGACCGGCCTATCCCCTCCCAGCTCATCTTCTCCAATGCTTTGGGCATAGCCCTCTTTAACCAGACTCTCGGCATTCAGGATCTGATCTCCCCGGCTGCCCTTGGCATAGGGTATTAGGAGCATGGGTTTGGCATAATACAGGAATTCAAAGATGGCATTTGAGCCTGACCTTGACACTATAACATCGGCCATGGCCAGGGCGTCTTTCATCCTATCTTTTATGTATTCCAGCTGCTTGTATCCGACCTTATCTATGTCTTTTCTGATCTTTCCCTTGCCTGTTCCGTGTAAGATATCATATTTTTCCAAAAGAAGATCCAAATTTTCCCAAATAGCTTCATTTATTTTTTGAGCTCCCGAAGACCCTCCCAATACCAATAAAAGGGGCTTGTGGCCGGTGAAGCCGAAAAACTCCAATCCGGCTTCTCTTGATCCGCCTTTGATCTGGTCCCTAATAATCGGTCCCAGATAGAGCCCTTTGTTTTTGGGCAAATAGGTCAGGGTTTCCCTGAATGTTGTCAAAATCGTATCTGTAAAGGGCAGGACCATCTTATTCGCAAGACCCGGAGTTATGTCCGATTCGTGTGAAATAACAGGGATCCCAAGTCTTCCTGCCCCATAGGCAACGGGGGCTGAGACAAAGCCGCCTTTTGAAAAAACAATCTGACAGCCGATCTCCCTCAAAATCTTTTTAGCCTGTGAGGCACCCTTGATGACCCTGCCCACGTCCTTGAGATTAGCCCTTATATTACTGAAAGACGGATAGCGGCGGAGCTTGCCTGTAGGAATGGCATGGTAGGTCACATATGGGAAGTCTGAAATAAGATCTTTCTCTATTCCCCCTTCAGACCCGATATAGTGTATGTCCCAATCGGCCTCTTTGAGTCGAGGTATTAGGCCCAGGTTTACAGAAACATGACCGGCGGTTCCCCCGCCGGTCAATACAATTACTTTTTTCATTTGTCAGCTTTTTCAATTTTTTCTGCACGGAAATAGGGGACCAAAACTTCAGGTATTGTGACAGATCCGTCTGCATTCTGGTAGTTTTCAACAATGGCGGCCCAGGTTCTTCCGACGGCCAGGCCGGATCCGTTCAGGGTGTGAACATACTGAATCTTGCCTTCTTCATCCCTAAAGCGAATGTTGGCCCTTCTGGCCTGGTAGGATTCGAAGTTGGAGCAGGAAGAAATTTCAACATAGCGATTGTATGAAGGCATCCAGACTTCAATGTCATAGGTCATCGCTGATGAGAAACCGACATCCCCTGTGCAGAGCTTAACAACCCTGTATGGGATTTTAAGCTGCTTAAGGACCTCTTCAGCATCATTTGTCAGCCTTTCCAGCTGGTTATATGAATCATCCGGATGGGCGAACTTGACCAACTCAACCTTGTCAAACTGGTGCTGGCGTATAATTCCCCTGGTATCACGACCGGCCGATCCCGCCTCTCTCCTGAAGCAGGGTGTGTAGGCTGTCATATTGACAGGCAGGTCTTCAACGTTCATTATCTCGTCCCTGTAAAGGTTGGTTACGGGAACTTCTGCTGTCGGAATCAGGAAGAGGTCGTCTTCTTCGCAGTGGTACATATCCTCTTCAAATTTGGGCAGCTGGCCTGTTCCTGTCATTGATGCCCTGTTTACAACCGATGGGGGCTCGATTTCCATATAATCCTGGTCCAATGTATGTAGGTCAAGCATGAAGTTATATATACATCTCTCGAGTCTGGCACCCTTTCCGGTCATTACGGTAAAGCGTGATCCTGAGATCTTTATTCCCCAGTCAAAATTCAAAAGGCCAAGGTCCGTTCCCAGTTCCCAGTGGGGTTTTGGCTCAAAGTCGAATTTGGTCGGCTCCATGAATTTTCTTATTTCTTCATTTTCCGAATCGTCTTTGCCAATGGGAAGGCTTGGATTTGGAACGTTTGGTATGTTTAGAAGTCCATCTCTTATTTTTTCTTCTATTTCACGTAATCTTTCATCATAGGAAGAGATCTCTTCGCCTAAAACCCTCATCTCCTCTATAACCTTTGAAACGTCTTCTCCGGCCTTCTTCAGCTGTGGAATTTCCTTTGAGACGCGGTTCCTTTCGGCCTTTTTCTCTTCAACCTCTGAAAGCAGCCCGCGACGTTCATCATCAAGTTCCAATACCTGATCTACCGGAAATTCTCCTCCGCGGGTGGCCAAAGCCTTTTTTATCGCCTCGGGATTTTCCCTGATCCTCTTAATATCTAACATGATTCCTCCTTGGTCCGTTTGCAAAAAATATCTTAATAATTATATCAAATGGCCGACTTTTTTACATCAGTCAGTCTTATTAAACTTAAAATAATCCTCTCCCAAGACAAAAGCCTTGGCCCTGTCGGGTATTCCTATATGTAAAACTCTGATAGGACACCTGAACATGGGATTATCATACAGGCCTTTTTTCATAATCTCCAATGTTAAAATTGCAGAAGGTTCAACGCATGCTCCCAATGACTTGCCGGTGTCCCCGTCAAGCCCGGAAGGCAGGTCAATAGAGATCGTAAAAACTCTTGATTCGTTGATCTGCTCTATAACAACAGCTTGGAGCTCCCTGACCGGCCTGTCGAGTCCCGTTCCCAGGATAGCATCAATTATAGTATTGACCTTTTTAAGCTCATCCGCCAGATCCTGAATATCGCCCAGGGTCTCAATCTTTTTAATACCGGCCCTCATGTGCCTCAATATGGCGAGGTTTGTCTTGAAGTCGGGGCTCCCGTGACTTTCTTCTCCTATGATGTATATGGTCACGCTTTTTCCCCTGTTTATGAGGCCCCTCGCTATGGCCAGGCCGTCACCCCCATTGTTACCGGTTCCGCAAAATACGGCAAAAGTATGCCTCCTTTGCAGGTCCAGGTTTGATATGACCGCCAGGGCTGCATTTTCCATCAAAACTATGGAAGGGATTTCCATCTGTTCAATGGCGTAATGGTCTATTCTCCGCATCTGGTCGGAACTTACAAGAAGCATGATTACCTCCCTCGTGGCTAAGCCTTTCTCCTCAGATCGGGCCCAAAAAACTCATACAATATATATTCATTCCCTATTCTGGACTTAATCCTGTCATCATAGAAATCGCCCAGGTCGTCCGGGCCTAAATTAGATGATATTAGGGTTGGCCTGGTGCTTATGATCCTGGAATTTATTACTTCAAATATATCTGATCTTGCCTTGTTGCTTGCAAATTCAGCCCCTAAATCATCAATGACCAGGAGGTCGCAGTCAAATATAAGGTCCCTCTCCTCCTGCATGGCCTCTTTGTTATATGAAAAAGTATAGTCTCCCAAAAAGTTTATAAGGTCATAGCAGGTCCTGTAAAAGACACTGTAGCCCTCATCAATCAGGGCCTTGGCCAAGGAATTGGCCAGGAAGGTCTTGCCCGTTCCAACCGGCCCATAAAAATAGAGGCTGGGTGAGTTCTTGCCGAAATGTGGAATATACTCATTCTTAAGATCATGAGCCACTTCCTTCATATGTTCATAGGGACTCATAGGCTCATTTTCCTGTCTCTCTTTGCTGAATATATCCAAATTAAAGCTGGAAAAATTTTCCTTGTTCAATCTTTCAGGGATTGAGGACTTTTTATACATCTCTTTTAACTTGAGCAAATTTCTGCATTTGCAGGACTTGCCCTCTATGAATCCGGTGTCATGACAATCCGGGCAGAAATACCTGACCTCATCATAGTCGGCAGGGACCCGCATTTCTTTTAGTATAGAGTTTTTTTGCTCATTGATCCGGTCGATTTCAGCTTTGATTTCCTGTATATCTTGGTCCCGTCCTGCCAGGCTTTTAATGAGGACCTGTGAAGCCAGGCTCCTCCGCCTGGTCTCTAAATCTTCAAGTTCCGGTCTTTGTTCGTATAGAAGTCTCCGTCGATCATCTCTTTCCCTGATCGCTCTCTGTCTCCTATTTTCGAGAATCTCGCTAACCTTCATTATTATCTCCCCTTAAAGACTTCCTTCTTGACCTCTCAAGGGCTTCTCTTACCCAGGCCCGGTCTTCCTCTCTTGAGCTTTTCCTTGTTGTTGAGTTTATTTGCCCCTTGGTCTTGGCGGACCTGCTTTTTTTGCCTTCCTTGACCTTGGCCTCTTCTTCTTTTTTCAAAAAGTTGTCCAAGTCTTCCCGGTTATCGAGGTTTTCAAATCGGATCCAATTTTCAACTATGGCGGTCAAATAATTAAAGGACCTGGATGAAGCCTCTTTTGTTGATGCCGCCTTTTTATATGCATATAGGAAAAAATCCGGATTTATGGGGTATTTGTCCAGGATATCCAAGGCCTGCCTGATCTCATTGGCCTTGAGCTCAACCCTGTAAGGCCTGCCTTCCGAAAGGAAGTCCTCCAAGCCTTTAAACATGGTCTCCTTTTCATTTGTTCCCGGCTCGGCTTTTTGGGCCTCGGCAGTCTTTTCCTTGCCTTCCTTGCTTTCCTCGTCGCGGTCATAATATCCGGAGTAGAGGAGGAGCATGGACAGAAACTTGAACTTGACCTGACCGTCTTCAGAATCCTCTTTTATCAGCCCCCTGTCCATCCAGAAAGATAGGGCTTCAACCAAGTCATCGCTGGTCATGCCAAGGGCCCAGCTAAGCTCATCGGCTTCAAGCCCTTCATTGTCCCCCTTATATGAGTGCATCCAGCCATATATGTAAACTCTCAAAGCATTGGCAGGTGCACTTGTTAAGTAGGTTTCAAGAAAAATATTTTCTAGGGGTGTAACCCGGAAATCCACCTTTGAATTATCAAATTGAATTTTCATAAGTCCCCCAATCAGGCATTAGGATCTGTGCCGTAGTCTATGTCAACAAACATGGTCTGTTCCTTCTTGAAGTAGAGATTTACATTGCCGGTAGGGCCGTTCCTGTGTTTTGCTATATTCACCTCTGTAATATTGGGTTTGTCGGTTTCGCTGTTGTAATAGTCCTCGCGGTAGAGGAGCATTACCACGTCGGCATCCTGTTCAATGGCGCCCGACTCTCTCATATCGCTCATGAGAGGTCTTGCCCCTTCCCTGGACTCGGCCTTCCTGGAAAGCTGTGAAAGCGCCAGAACCGGGCAATTCAGTTCCTTGGCCAGGCCCTTGAGACCCCTTGATATGGTCGTGATTTCCTGCTGCCTATTGTCACTTCTCCTCGAGTCGTCCACGGTCATAAGCTGGAGATAGTCTATGACTATCAGGTCCAGGCCCTTCTCTATCTTCATCCTCCTACACTTGGACCTCAGTTCCTGGATGGAAAGAGATGATGTGTCATCAATGAATAATTCAAGCCCTTTAAGCTTTTCAACGCCTTTAAGCAGGAGGTCCCAATCGTCATCTTCAAAAAGGTCTCCCGATATTATTTTCTGCAGATTTATTCCGGAAGCTACCGAGAGTAGCCTCTGGCTCAGCTGGAGCTTGCTCATCTCCAGGGAAAATATAGCAACCTTATAGGGGTGGTTCCCCTTTTCATCCTCAAATCTTGCCGCATGATAGGCCATATTGACCCCAAGCGCGGTTTTTCCCATTGAAGGTCTGGCTGCCAAAAGAACCAGGTCCGACCTTTGTAGGCCCGATAGCTGCTTGTCCAGGTCCCTGAATCCTGTGGGAATTCCTGTCAATTTTCCCTTGTTTACCGAAAGCTCCGAGATCCTCTTTAGGGTGGCTTCTATGCTATCCCTTATCGCCACCAGGCCATTTTCCTTCTTTTCCTTTGTTATTTCAACCAGCCTGCTTTCAGCCGCCTCCAGTATCGAATCCGGATCCTCGGTAGCATCCTGGGATTTTCTCCGTATTTCGTCACCGAAGAGGATCAAATCGCGCAGGGTCGAATTCTTCTTTACTATGTTCACATAGGAATCCAGATTGGCCAGCAAGTAAGGTTCTTCGGTTATTGACAAAAGAAAGTCCATACCGCCGATTTCATCAAAGCTCTTATCCTTCTTCAGGAACTCGGCAATAGTGGTGTAGTCAATCGGTTCTCTTGCCGCGGAGAGACTCAACATGGCCCTGTAAAGAAGTGAGTGTTTAGGATAGTAAAAGTCCCTATCGGTGAGGATCTGGGAAACAAGATTCAGTTTTGTATTGTCTATAAAAATACAGCCCAGAACCGCACGCTCAGCGCTCGGACTTGCGGGCTGTGTTCTTTTTACATCCTTATCAGACATTTTAAGCCTCTACTACATGGACGTTTATGAGTGCCAGCATTTCCGGATAAACCCTGATACCCACCTTGCATTCCCCGATTTCCTTTATGGGTTCAGACAACTCAATCTTCTTCTTGTCAATCTCAAGACCCAGGGTCTTCTTTATTGCATTGGCAATATCCTGTGAGGTGATTGATCCGAAAAGTCTGCCTTCCGACCCGGCCTTTGCTTTAACATTGATATCTGTTTTCTCAAGAAGTTCTTTCAATTGGCCGGCCTCTTCCCTTCTTTTAGCTTCATCAGCCCTCATCTTGGCCTGGTCCTGCTTCCAGCGCTTTACCACATCAGGTGTGGCCTTAAGAGCCAATCCGTTTTTCTCCAAGAAATTATTGAAAAACCCGGTTTTTACATTGACCAATTCACCGGCCTTGCCTGTTCCTTCAACGTCTTTAATCAGTATTGCTTTCATTGTCAGCTTCCTCCCCTAAAAAGTATTCATGTATAGCTTGTTTTAACAGGTCCTCAGCCCTGTCCATATTTTCATCCATCTGGGTGGCTGCGGCCGTCAAATGGCCTCCGCCCCCAAGTCGCTCCATAATCAGCTGGACTGAGATATCACCCAAACTCCTGGCCGATATATGGACCCTTCCTTCAGTATAGGTCAAGACAAATGAAGCCTCAATCCCCCTTATGCCCAGGAGCTCATCAGCCGCCTGAGAGGCTACAAGGCTTGAGCCCTCTATATCCTGTTCAAAGCGGCCAATCATCGTGTTGTGTTCACACCTCTTGGCATTGGCTATTATTTCCGATCTGTATTGGGTTAGGATCAGATCATCCTGGAAGAGCTGTTTTATAACCATTGAATCCGCTCCCCGATTTTTCAGGAAGGCTGCCGCTTCAAAGGTCCTGGCTCCTGTCTGATAGTTGAATTCTTTGGTATCCACCATTATTCCGGCCAGAAGGGCTTCAGCGACAACCTTGGGCATAATCGGAGTTTCCTCCAGATATGAGAACATCTCCGTAACCATTTCCGAAGCAGATGAAGCATAGGGCTCAATATATGAGATCTCCGCTTCTTTAATGTAGTCCGATCCTCTTCTATGATGGTCTACTATTATTATCCTGTTGCCCATATCCAAAAGTTCGGGACAGGCGGTTGAATCGTGCCTGTGATTATCAACTACTATAACTAGGGACTCCTTGGTCCTCCTTGACAGAGCAGCTTCCGGTGAAATTATGAGCTCATTGGCCCCTTCCAGATCTTTCATAACCCCTTTGTATAGGTTTTCTATGGCCGGGGTCACCTCATCTAAAACTATAAATGGACTGCCTCCAACCGTTTTTGCAAAAAAGGCCATTCCCAAAGCAGCGCCCAGTGAGTCCATATCCCCGTTTCTGTGGCCCATAATGAAGACCTTATCGGAATTGATTATGAAAGATTTTATGGTATTGGACATTACCCTGGCTTTAACCTTAGTGAATCTCTGTGTGGCCTGGTTTTTTCCGCCAAAGTAATTGAGATCCTCGCCGCATTTTATAACTACCTGGTCGCCCCCTCTTGACAAGGCTATGTCTATGGCCTGCTTGGAATCGGCCCAGATCTGGTCCGGATTCCCGTTGCCATAAGAGATGCCTAGCGACAGGGTCGGTGTTATGGAGATTCCTCTTATCTTTTTAATATCTTCGGTAATCTCGAAATGATTATTTTGCATTTTCTCAAGCCTTTTTCTGTCCAGGATCATGACATAGCGCTCAGTCTCGTACTTTATCATGAATGCGTCATATTTCCTGGCATAGGCATCGACTTTTCTGTCAATCTTGGCACTCACCAAAGGCCTGTCCTGCTCGGATGTCCTGGCCCTGACCTCATCATAGTTATCGAAAAACACTGAACATATTGCCAGCTGCTTATCCCTACATTCTTTTTCCAAGCTCACTTCCAAGGACCTGTCCAGGCCGTAAATCAGAAGGAGTCGGCTGCCGGGATTGCCCTCAGTCATGTTGTGATAGAAAATATAATCCTTCCCTGACAGGTTCATTGCCAAGGGTAGACTGTCCTTTTCTTTCCAATCATCAAAGCTCAGGTCCCCGAAATATTGGTTATATGATTGGCCCAGGGCGGTGGATTCAATGTCGAAGATTTGCTTGAAATAGGAGTTATACCAAAGGAAAAGCCCCTTCTCATTTACAACAGCCATTGGAAAAGGCATATTAAAGATTGCACTCTTGGTTATTTCATCGAAGTTCTTATCCAGGGCTTCCACAGCTTCCATTGCTCGGCTATGGCTCAGTTTTTCCATCTGATAGCAGTGGAAATAGGCAAAGACAGCCACCCCCATGCTCAGGGCTCCTGCAGGGGGATTATAAATGCCCAAAATTAAAGATACGAAAAACATGGCCACAGGCAGAATCAGAACATTGCCCATATCCAACTTAATGGCTTCATGGTCCTTGTTTTCCGTCTTCTTTCTTAGAAACCGGCCCTTTTTCCTTGTTTCTTCATTATTTTTATCAGGATTTGTATTAATAGGGTCCTTCATTGGAATCCTCTTTCTGTCTTTCCTTGTCTCTAATAGAAAATATTGCCTCTACCAATCCGATTATGGTGGCGAAGACGGCTCCGACCATAAAGACAATGATCAATATATATGTCACAATTCTTCTGACTAAGCTGCGTCCCCTCTTCTTCATCATATAGTCAATATAGGCAAATCCGTTGAGAAAAAATATCCCCACGGATACAAGAGTCAAGTTATACAAAACGGCGGTCAATACAGACTCTCCTCTTCCTAGAAACGGGGTCAGGGCGCAAATTACTAAAGCGGCTATAGCCGGTTTCTTTGGGAATTCAAAGTTTGACAATCCGTAATATTCTACATCTTTTCCGCCGGCTTTTAACAGGGCATGTGACAAAAGTGAAGTAAAAAATACCGATACCATACTTGATAAAAAGGCTATCCCCGGCAAAAGGGTCAATATAATATCCACTCCCTTTGAAAATTTATACTCCAGTCCCGGAATATCCACCCCGCCTGAACGCTCCATCATAGCTTTTACAAAACTATCATAGTTTGCCAACATATTTTCTTTTATGAGCTCAATCAACGATTGGCCGGTAATGTGTTCGGCAATAGCGGTTTGCACAAAGCCGGCAGCCAAAAATACGAGAGATGTTACTATTATTTCATGGAAGAAGTCCGCCTTGTGTTTTATCATGATTCCCAGGCATAAGGCCCCCGGCAATAAATAAACCATGGTAAAAACCATCTGTGTGGTGGAGGTCAAAACTACCGCCGTAACGCCTATTACAACAGCTGAAAGAAGGGTCCAGACCGGACCCTCACTTACAAATAAGGTTGCTATGGGAAAAATCTGAAACAGGCCCAACCATGGCATATAATGGGTTGAACTGTAGTAGATTAAAATGGTCAGGGCAATTGCCATCAGACTGTTAATGGGTCCTGAATATTTTTCTGAAATTGATCTCATTAAAGCTCCTCTGTATCAAGCCATATTGTAAACGGCCCTTCATTTATAAGTTCCACATCCATTTCAGCACCGAATATCCCGTGCTCAACAATGGGAACATCCTTTTTTGCAGCTTCTATAAAAGATTCATATAGACTTTTTCCCTTTTCTCCTCCTGCCGCCTCCACAAAGCTGGGCCTGTTGCCCTTGCGGCAGTTGGCATAAAGTGTGAATTGGGACACTATCAGGCAGGAACCTCCTACCTTTTCAAGGTTCCAATTGGTCTTTCCTTCATTGTCCTCCCAAATGCGGAGCTTGTTGATCTTGTTCCAGAGTTTTTCAACTTCTTCCGGTCCGTCTTCCGTCCCGACCCCTAAAAAAATCAGGTAGCCCCTGTCAATTTTTCCTACTATTTTATCTTCAACTTTCACTGAAGCTTTTTTTACACATTGGATGAGTGCCCTCATTTTATCCTCAACTTTCAACACAGCTTATCTGTTTTCGTCCCTATTATTCTATCAAATTATAGGCTTTATGTGGCATAAGATGGTATTCACTATTTGCTTGACAAAATCTGGACTTAATATTATCATTACTTTATCAATTGAGCAAGTGTTCAATTGTCTGCCTATAAACTCTTGATACACTTATCTATATATTTAGAAAGGATAATCCTATGGCAAAGGCAAACAAGCCCAAGTCGGTAAGCGATGAGAGCATAGCCGCTTTTTTCTCGGTCATGGGCGACACCACAAGGATCAAAATTTTGAAGGAGCTCCTTGACGAGGAGCAGAATGTCGGAAGCCTGTCAGAAAAACTGGGTCTTTCTATCTCAGCCATCTCCCACCAGCTGAGGATTCTTAGAAACCACGACCTGGTCAGATACAGGAGGGAAGGAAAATACATCTATTACAGGATTTCGGATATCCATGTTTCGGCCATAATCCAGACCGGCTGGGACCACTTATCCGAGGAGGAGAATTGATATGGATAAAAAAATTAATTGGACTGACAAGTCCCTAAGATTGAAGATCACAGTCCCCTTATTCTTTATAGGCCTGGTCCTGGAATTCGGGTTCAAAAGCAATGTTGCAAACTATCTTTACATAATTATTTGGATCATTGCAGGTTATGATGTTGTGGCGGAGGCTTTAGAGCAGGTTCTATCAAGCCAACTTATGGCCGAGCAGTTCCTGATGTCCCTGGCGACTATAGGGGCCCTGGCCATATTTGAGTTCCGTGAAGCGGCCATGGTTATGGTCCTCTACCAGATCGGTGAGGAACTTTCTGACAGGGCTGTTGATAAGGCTGAAGATTCCGTGGCGGCCCTTATGGATATAAAGGCCCCAATTGCCCACCTGTGGGAAAACAGTAAGGGTGTAGACATAGATCCCGACCAACTTAAAATTGGTGACAAAATAGTTATAAGAGCCGGGGAAAAAATTCCTGTAGATTGTACTGTTTTTGAGGGACGTTCTCATATTGACATGAAGGCCCTTACGGGAGAATCCATGCCGGTCAGCGTTGATATCGGAGACCCCCTTCTCAGCGGGTCCGTTAACGGGTCCGGCAGACTCCTGGCAATGGTTGACAAGCTTGCTGAGGATTCTTCCGCCTCCCGCATGATCGCCCTTATGAAGGAGGCTGAGGAGAACAAGTCTCAGGCCGAATCCTTTGTAAGAAAGTTTGCAAAAATATATACTCCCATAGTGACTGCGGCTGCCTTGGCAATGGCCCTGGTCATACCTCTTATATTAACGGGCGGGCTCTCAACCCTTTGGCTGAAAAAGGCTCTGAACTTTCTGATCGTTTCCTGCCCCTGCGCCTTTGTTATCTCCGTCCCCTTGAGCTTCGTTTCAGGTATGGGGGCCTGCTCAAAGAGAGGGGTCCTGGTCAAGGGCGGTGCCGCAATGGAAGCCATGAACCAAGTCAAGACACTGGCCATGGACAAGACCGGCACCCTTACCGAAGGCCAACTCAAACTCCAACCCTATCATCCCGCCGAAGGGGTCGATCCCTTGGAGACTTTTAAACTCATAGTAGCTGCTGAAGAGGGCTCCACCCATCCTATTGCCGAGGCTGTCAGAACCTATGCCAGAGAAACTATGCCCCTGGCCCTCACTGATCCCATCCATTTCGACAAGACCCTTGACCGGCCGGGACTGGGCCTTGAGGCCTGGACAGGCCATAAGCACCTGGCCCTGGGAACCCGGGCATTTATGGATGAGTTGGGCTTTTCCAATGATATTACCGATGATGAATGCCAAAACATGCCGGCCACAATCGTTCACGTAGCCATGCTGGAACCTGAAAAGAAATACCTGGCCCACTTCCTCCTGGCCGACAGGGTAAAAGAGGAAGCCCCCTTGGCCTTGAAAAATATAAGAAAATATGGGGTTGAAAAGTTTGTTATGCTTACAGGCGACCGGGATAATATAGCAAAAGAGATAGCCGGGGAGCTTGGCATAGATGACTACAGGGCAGGTCTTCTTCCCCAGGATAAAATCAAAGCTGTAGAGGAATTGCAGAGCAAGTCCTGTCTGGCCTTTGTAGGTGACGGCCTTAACGATGCCCCCGTATTGGCCAAGGCCGATGTGGGACTGGCTATGGGAATTTCCGGGTCTGATGCCGCAATAAAGGCTGCAGATGCCGTACTCATGAATGATAAACTGTCTTCTCTTGTCGAAGCTTTCAGATTATCCCGTTACACGGTATCTGTCGCAAAGCAAAATATCTTTTTCGCCCTGGCCACCAAGTTCATAATACTTGCAGCCTCGGTCTTACTGGATATCCCCATGGGTCTTGCCGTTTTCGGGGATGTTGGTGTTACACTTATATGTGTTATGAACGCCTTGCGCCTATTATTTTGAATAAAATATAATTGAACTTGGAGGAAATGATGAAGAAAGCTGACCAAATATATTTGTATAAACCCGACCCCGACTATATCCCCCGCATAGCCGCTGTCCACGATCTTTGCGGATACGGCAAGTGTTCCTTGGGTGTAGCCATTCCGGTCCTGTCAGCCTCAGGTATTGATGTATGTTCACTTCCAAGTTCAATTTTTTCCACCCATACCCTATATCCTGACTTCCGAGTCTTGGACACAACAGCTTTTCTTCCTGAAATTCTTGACCATTGGAAAAAAGTCGACGTTGACCTTGATGGAGTCTATTCCGGATTTTTAGGGTCTACAGCCCAGGTAAATATCATCCTTTCAATATGGGATGACTATCCCCATGCACTCAGGTTGGTAGACCCTGTTATGGGAGATGCCGGAAAGCCCTATGCTACCTACGGCGAAGACCTATGCCTGGAAATGAAAAAGCTATGCCGTTCTTCCGACCTCCTCCTTCCAAACCTTACCGAGGCCTCCATACTCACAGGCCTCCCCTATACGGGAAACGAACCCTCGGACCGTGAGATAGACGAGCTTATGGATGCCCTCCTGGATATGGGGCCAAAATATGTGGTTCTCAAGGGAATAGAGAGGGATGGAAAGATACGGAATTATATAAAGGGCCTTGACTGCCTCCTATCTTTTGAGGAAGAAGAATTACTTCCTTTCCGCCTCCACGGCACAGGCGACCTTTATGCCTCATCGGTTATTGCAGCGATTTATGCCGGTAAGTCCCTTTCAGAGTCTGTGGCCTTTGCAGCCGACCTTGTCCATGATGCCCTGCTATTGACGACGAAGCAGCCCCATTATAAGATGAGGGGCGTAAGCTTTGAAAAAGTTCTTTATAAGGTGACCGGCCTATGTCATGATTCCCCGAAAGGAGTTAGTTTATGAAAAGGAAAAAAATTCTTGCCCTGTCTATCTTCTGCATAGCTGTCATTACAGTCTTGGCCTTCCTATATTTAAGGCCCCTGAGCTTTGCCAAACTGGTCGACAAAAATGGCCTTAAGCTTGATGAAATAGGTCACATAAGTATTTCAACAACCAGGACGGATCCCAAGTCCGATAAAGAATTGACCGGCGAAGAGGTAAAAAAAGTCATAGACCTGCTAAATAAATATTCATACAAAAAGGCTTCCAATAGAGACGCCAAGGGCTGGCAATACCTCATGGTTTTAAACAGCAAGGATAAGGAACTTGTTTGCTCCATCATGGGCAACAAGCTTTCAATCTTTGATCAGGAATATGCCATTACCGGCTTTGTTCCGGAGGAGTTTGAAGCTGAGTTCCTTAAGTTTTTCGTAAAATAACTCTTAAATAGTCCAATAAAAAAGGAGCTGTTGCAAAATAGCCTTAAAATAGAGAGAGGATCTGGCTTCAAAACCAGATCCTCTCTTTGTTTGCTGGTATAATTAATGTATGACAAACACATATCCCAACAATCACTTTAATTTTACTCTAGAAGGTGATTTGTTACAAATCAAGATGAATTTTGACTATGATTTGTACGTGGAGGATGATGGAAAAATCAGCTTGGCAGCCTCGGTCTTACTGGATATCCCCATGGGCCTTGCCGTTTTCGGAGATGTCGGTGTTACACTTATATGTGTCATGAACGCCTTGCGCCTTTTATTTTAAGTAACATATAATTGTTCTTAGAGGGAATGATGAAGAAAGCTGAACACATACATTTATATAAACCGGACCCGGACTATATCCCACGTATAGCTGCCGTCCATGATCTTTGCGGATACGGCAAGTGTTCCCTGGGCATAGCGATCCCGGTCCTTTCGGCTTCAGGCATTGATGTTTGTTCCCTGCCAAGTTCAATTTTTTCAACCCACACCCTTTATCCGGACTTTCGTGTCCTTGATACAACCGCATTTCTACCGGAAATGCTGGACCATTGGAAAAAATCCGATGTTGACCTTGACGGAATCTATTCAGGATTTTTAGGTTCATCAGCCCAGGTAAATATCATCCTTTCAATATGGGATGACTACCCACATGCCTTGAGATTGGTGGATCCTGTTATGGGAGATGCCGGCAAGCCATATACCACCTACAGCGAAGACCTGTGCCTGGAAATGAGCCATCCGACCCGGAGATAGACCGGCTTATGGATGCCCTCCTGGATATGGAGCCAAAATATGTGGTTCTCAAGGGAATAGAGAGGGATGGAAAGATACGGAATTATATAAAGGGCCTTGACTGCCTCCTATCTTTTGAGGAAGAAGAATTACTTCCTTTCCGCCTCCACGGCACAGGCGACCTTTATGCCTCATCGGTTATTGCAGCGATTTATGCCGGTAAGTCCCTTTCAGAGTCTGTGGCCTTTGCAGCCGACCTTGTCCATGATGCCCTGCTATTGACGACAAAGCAGCCCCATTATAAGATGCGGGGTGTGAGCTTCGAAAAGGTGCTTTATAAGGTGACTGGGCTTGTGTCCTGATATTGCTGAAAGGATAATAATATGACAACTTTATTTAGTGAAAAATATAGAAAAAAAAAGATAGAATATTATTATAAAAAATACCGGCAAATTCTTTATTATATTGCCTTTAAAATATTAAAAAATCCAACTGAGGCTGAGGATGCGGTTCAAGAAGCTTTTATTAGAATATATGAACATATTGACTTAGTTAAAGATGATAATCCACACAAAATAACTTCATATTTTATAACAATAGTTAAACATATAGCGATAGATATGATTAGAAGAAAAAAATTTGAATTTGTAGAAGAATCTGAATTAATTGAAAAACAAGCTGTGATAGAAATGCCTGAAATTCCTGATCTGGATCCTTCCTTTTCACAGGCTTTTTCCAAGCTACCTACTATATACGTAGAAGTATTAAAGTTAAAATATTATAATGATTTTTCGAATAAAGATATATCAAGAATATTGAAAATTTCTGAGGAAAATGTGAGACAAAGGTTGAGTCGTGCAAAAAAGAAGCTTGTTAATTTCATTGAAGAAGGTGAAAAAAATGAAAAAAATAGATGATGAATTCTTATATGAAGAAATTAAAAAGCTGGAAAACAGCTATATTGAATCACTCCCAAAGGACGACGAACTCAACCATAATTTTTCTTCTGAATTTGAAGATAACATTAATTGGCTTCTTGAGAAGAATAAACTTGAAGGAAAAAAAGTAAAGACGAAGCATGTTTGTTTTCAAGATAAACTAATGCCAACTCTTGCTGCAATATTAATAATAGCTATTTTCTTCGTTGCACCAATTTTCAATTCGGAAAAACAAATGTTTTTTGATTTTTTAAACACTAATTTTTCAAAATTTTCTTCTATATTTTCACCTGGGAAAACTTCTTCACATATTGAAGATAAGAATGAAGATTGGATCGCTATAGAACCTTCTTATATTCCTAAGGAATTTAAACTTAAAAAAAATATTTTAACAAAATATTCATTTGAGTCTTCCTATGTAAATGATAAAAATGAAGAGATTTTTTATTATACCTGTTCTTTATCATATGATAGTAAATTCGTTCTCCCGGAAAACACTAGTTACGAAAAGGTTGGAATTGAAAATATCACTGTTTATAAAGAATATAAAAATGGCAAAAATACACTCTTTTGGAAAGACGGAAAAAACGCTTATACTATTTCAAGTTCTATTGATTTAATTGAATTAATGAAAATTGCAAAATCCATTATTATAGATTGATTTAAAAATTTTACGATATAGTTGTCACAAAATAGCCTCCTCACTCGTACTATTAATAAAGGTATTAGAAGGAGGCCTTTTAAATTTAATTGATCAATCATCCTGTTAAATTTTGGTTTTCAAGAAATATATTTCGGAGGTTGTTATGAAAAAATGTTTTAAAATATTAAGTATCTTTTTGATTTTTATAGCTATTTTTTCTTTTGGAACCCATATTTTTGCAAGCGATGTTAACTCAAGTCTTGCTGAAAAAAAAGCTAATAGTTTTTTGAACTCTTTGGGCGGAAAACATAAAATAAATAACCCCATTATTCTAAAAGATCTAAATGACAATAATACTGCTGTAAGCTTTTCCATTGATGATAAAGGCTATATAATAATTGACTTAAAAAATTTAAGTGTTGTTGAAATGAGTCTTGATAATAACAATCCTTTTTTGAATATTAAAAACCCTATTTTCAATGGTCCTCTTAATTATTATCAAAAAACTAAAAAAGGATTTCTATCTTTAAAGGATGATTCTTTACTACAAAAAAACGAATTTAAAATAGTTTATGGGGAAACAAAAAACGTTCCAAAAAGAACAGATGAAAATATTTATTATCCATTTGCTAGCACAAATACAGTAAAGGTGCTTTCCGGTTCCCTAAAGAAATGGTATATAGATGGGAATAATTGTGGTTCAATTGCCAGTGCAATAACAATGAGATATTATTATGATAATGTCAATAAAAAATATGTTGATTCAAATAAAATCTCTGAAAATTCTCTCATTGCTTTAATGCAGCACTACGTTGGTGCTGGAAAAACAACCTATCCTCAAGTTGTAAATGGTTTAAATAACTACTTTACAAGCAGAAAACTTAACAATTTTGCTCGTGCTGAGCGAGGTTTTAATTTTAATAAATTACAAAATAGAATATATAATAATAGGCCAGTCATTATTGGCACCGATAATGATCAAAAATACGGTAATCATTGGATTATAGGCCATGGATATGCAATTATCAGAGATAGTGTTACAACAACAAACTATGCAATTGTAAATGATGGTTGGAGGCATAATAATATTTGGATAAACATTAAAGCCTCTTCTCTTGATGGGCTCATCTACTTTTCAGATTAGCGGGGAATTGTTATGAAAAAAAAATTTATCGTAATACTTTTTCTCTTAATCATGATTATCGTGCTTATAGCCCAATACTCAAGGTCTTTGAGCTTTACTAATATACTCATTAAAAACGGTCTTGAGATTGAAGGAATCCTTACAATAGATGCGTCAACCACAATGACTGATCCTAAATCTGATATTAAATTGAAAGAAGGCGAAGTAAAAAGATTTATCGAAATGCTTAACAAATTTTCCTATAAAAAAGTTATAAATACAAATGGTAAGGGCTGGCAATACTCATTTGTTTTAAATAGCATGGATAAGCACCTTGTTTGCTCAATTACGGAAGATCGGATTTTGATTTCCAATGAAGAGTATAAAATTGTGGGCATAGACCAAGATGATTTTAAATCTGATTATCTGAAGTTCTTTAATAGGTAAATTTTTGTCGCACTGTAAGATGACCTTTATGGAATTTCATATGCTAAATTTGACTTAAAAATTAAAGCGCTCTCAAAAAATTATAATTAAAATAAAAAGCTTGTGCTCTTTTTCGGCACAAGCTTTTTATTTTAGTATATTTGCTTATTATTCTGCAACAGGAATGCCTTTAACTAAAGGTCCATGCTGGTAGTTCTCAAGCTTAACCGAGTCGGGTTTAAAATCATAGAAATTCTTTACTTCCGGATCTATCCACAGTTTCGGAGCCGGATATGTTTCCCTCTTAATCAGATCTTCCACAATAGGTATATGACGGTCATAAATGTGACAATCTGAAATCACATGGATGAACTCCCCTACTTCAAGGCCTGAAACCTGGGCAAACATATGGACCAGGACTGAATACTGAGTAACATTCCATGCGTTTGCAACAAGCATGTCCTGAGACCTCTGGTTCAGTATGGCGTTCAGCTTATTTCCCGTAACATTAAATGTCATTGAATATGCACAGGGATAGAGGGCCATTTCGTGCAAGTCTTCAAAATTGAAAATGTTGGTCAAAATCCTTCTGCTGTAAGGATTATTTTTAAGGTCATAGAGGACCCTGTCAACCTGGTCGAATTCGCCCTCGGCATATTTATGCTTGATTGACATCTGGTAACCGTAAGCCTTGCCTATGGTTCCGTTTTCATCCGTCCACTGGTCCCATATACGAGAGTTAAGGTCTTTGACATTGTTTGACTTTTTCTGCCAAATCCAAAGCAGCTCGTCTACACAAGCCTTAAAATTGATCTTCCTTATAGTCTGAATCGGGAATTCTTTTGACAAGTCATAGCGATTAATGATGCCGAAGCGCTTAAGGGTATGGGCCGGACTTCCATCTTCCCAACGTGCCCTTATTTTCTGGCCTTCGCTTGAATATCCCTTTTCAAGAATTTCTTTACAATTTTCAATAAATCTCTGATCTGCAAAACTCATTTTTCCTCCTAGCCCCACATAGATGTGCTTAATACGCTGAAGCTAAAATCGGATTATTTATTGTCTCCAAAAACCTGTTTCTTTAGCTTCTTACCCGTCTCTGTTACGGCCAGTCCACCCTGGGCCGTCTCCTTCAAACCTGAAGGCAGGCTGTCCCCTATCCTCTTCATAGCTTCTATACACTGGTCGACCGGTATATAAAGGGAAACACCGGCTAAGGCCATTGTTGCTGCCGTCATTGCTATGGCAACCCCTGAAGCATTCCTCTTGACGCAAGGAATTTCTACAAGGCCTGCAACCGGATCGCATACCAGACCAAGCTGGTTTACTATGGCCATCCCGCAAGCATCTGCGCAAGCCTGTGGACTTCCGCCCATGATTTCCGTCAAGGCTGCAGCAGCCATAGCCGATGCCGAACCGCACTCAGCCTGGCAGCCTCCCTCAGCCCCTGCAATCGAAGCATTTTCAGCTATTACCATGCCCAATGCTGCGGCTGTAAAGATTGCCCTGACAATGGAATTTTTGTCTATTCCTCCATCTTCATACATGGTCACCAGGCAACCCGGCAAGATTCCACATGAACCCGCTGTCGGAGTTGCGACAATCTTTCCCATGGCTGCATTGCAGTTTGAAACTGCAAGCCCCCTGGCAAGAGCCTTAGTGAAAAAGGAACCGCAAAAGCCGCCATTATTGTTTTCGGCATATTGCATAACTTTCTGACCCTCACCCCCGGTCAGCCCTGAATGGGACCTCATGTTCTTTTCAGTTCCTTCATGGGTGCCCTCAATCATTACGTCAAACATGGCTTCCATGGTCTTTACCAGGTCTTCTTCAGTCATTCCAAGGACGGGAGCCTGATCGCTGATGGCTATGTCGGAAATTTTCTTTCCGGCTTTTTCGGCTCTTTCAACCAATTCAGCTACTGAATAATATGATAACATAAGCCCCTCCTATGCTGCCCTGAAGATGATAACATTTAAAACATTTTTGACCTCTTCCAGGTCCTCTTTCAAGCCGTCAGGTGCAGGATTGTCAAAGCCCATGGTCATCAAAGCCACACCGCCCTTTTCCTGGCGACCCAGGGTAAAGTTGCAAATGTTTATATCTTTATATTTTTGGGCCAGGACATGTGTAACCTCAGCTATAACCCCGGGTACATCCCTATGCAAAACTAAAATGCTGGTTTCATCTCCGGCAAGCCTTACATTCATTCCGTCAAACTGGTCAATCCTGATATTGCCACCACCGATGGATACTCCGATCAATGAGCCCTTGGTTCCGTCTTCAAGCTCAAACTTGATCCTTGCTGTATTGGGGTGGGCTCCGGGGATATCTGTCGGGATAAACTCATAGTTTATTCCCCTCTCATCGGCAATTCTCAAAGCATCTCTAATTTCGATGGAGTCGGTTTCATATCCCATAATCCCGGCCATCAGGGCCCTGTCGGTCCCATGGCCCTTATAAGTCTGAGCAAATGATCCGGAAAGCTCAATCTCTATCTTTTTTATTTTTCTTCCGTTGATCATCATATGGGCAACACGTCCTATACGCACAGCCCCTGCAGTATGCGAGCTGGAGGGCCCGATCATGACCGGACCTATAATGTTAAAAACGTTCATGTCCCCTCCTAAATTCTTCTTTAGACCGGAAAAGCCCCGAAGGGCCTTTCCGATTTAATATATTATTCTCGCTAAGTCTTAGGCTTCTTTTTTGATCTTTGTCTGGTAAATATGATCAACAACAACTGCTATAGCATTATCTCCGGAGACGTTGCAAGCTGTTCCGAAAGAGTCCTGAGTGATGTACAGGGCTATCATTAGCTGGGCAATTTCTCCGCCGACAGCACCGGCCTCTTTACCGAATATGAGGTAGAGGAAGGGCAGAGCTGTCATGATTGATCCGCCCGGGGCTCCCGGGGATGCAACCATGGCTACGCCTAAGGTCATAACGAAGGTTATAACTGTTCCTAAGTGGATTGGAATTTGATACATATAGCAAACTGCTGTTGCACATGCTGTTATGGTGATCATTGAACCGCACATGTGAATGTTGGCACAGAGTGGAACTACAAAGTTACGAATTTCCTCGCTTACACCGTTGTGCTCTGCGCACTGGAGGTTAACAGGAATTGTGGCTGCCGATGACTGGGTTCCAAGAGCTGTTGTATAGCCCGGCAGCTGATTTTTAAGCATTGTCAAAGGATTCTTTCCTGAAAGTGATCCACCGATTACGAACTGTATTGTTATATAAATCCAGTGCATTGCCAAAACTACTGCGAAGACCTTCCAGAGGATACCCAAAATGGTGAAGGTTGTTCCAGAATAGGTCATGTTTGTAAATGTTCCGCAGATGTAGAAGGGCAGGAGTGGAACTATTACGTGGGTCAAAACTGTATCAATTATTGTTGAAAATTCATTTATTACGTCATAAAGTGCATTGCCTATGGCCTTGCCGCGCATGTTGGACAGGCAGAGTCCCAAAATAAAGGCCAGGGTTACTGCTGAAATGGTTCCCAGCAGGGGTGGGATTTCAATTGAGAAATACGGGTCCAGACTGTGTCCGGCCGTTGCGGCGATTTTTGCAACAGCTTCATCAGAAATGAAAGATGGGAAGATTGACGAGGATACCAGGTATGATGCTGATCCTGCAATCAAAGTTGAGCAGTAAGCAATAATAACTGTCATTAATAAAAGTTTTCCGGCTCCCTGGGTAAGGTTTGCAATTCCCATGGTTACGTAGGCCAGGATCATCATTGGGATAACAAAGTTGATCAGCTGGCTGAAGAAGCCTGAAAGAGTGATAACAAAACGGTTAAGGGGTACAGGGGCATAGAGTCCCAAAAGAATACCTACAATGATGCCGATGATCAGTCTTGGGATTAATCCCAAATGCATTTTCTTTTCTTGAGTCATTTTCTACTCCTATGCTATTTTCCTTTTAGAAAATCCTCTTCCTTCAAATAAATTAATAATTAGTTCCTGCGATTGCGGAAGGAAAATACACAGCCGCAGTAATCCTGCCGATACATGTTGTACTCGTTCGACAATTCAACTGACCGCTTAAAACCCTGACGTTTTTTAAAATCTGAAAAAAGATATTGTACCCCATACTTTTCTTCCATCTTTTTCCCTATTTCGTTCAAACGTTGAGCATCCTTGTACGGAGAAATTGAAAGGGTGGTCGTGAAAAAATCAAAGCCCTCTTCTTTTGCTTTTTTAGCCGTTTCCTCAAGTCTTTGCTCATAGCAGATTGTGCAGCGATCCCCCCTTTCGGGGTCTTTCTCATGGCCGCGGACAGCTCGGTAATAGTCTTCAGGAACATAGGGGGCCGTCAAGAAGCTGACAGGATTCTTAACCGGCATCCTTTTAATCAGTTCTTTCTGCTCTTCTTCTCTGAAATAATACTCTTCCGCGGGATAGATGTTCGGATTATAGTAAAATACCGTAATCCTGAAGTAAAAGGACAGATATTCCAGCACATAGCTGGAACAGGGCCCACAACACGAATGGAGGAGCAGGCTTGGTGTCTGTTGAGAATTTTTTATTTCTTCAAGTTTGCGGTCCAGAATAATTTGATAATTCCTTTTTTCCACCTTTTTTCTCCCCCGACAAAAGTTGGCAATAATTCTACCTTTAATGAAAAATTACATTGATGATCTGCTCGGCGAATGATTTCGCAAACGTTTGCACTCTGCCGAGCCCGCAAATCGATACACCGGACAAGGGCAATATATCACCGTTGTTTCTTCAATTTTATCACAAAAAAGAGGGGCTATAATAAAATTGCCCCTCTTTCTTATCAACATTTATGGGTCCTAAATCCTTGCTAATATATGCTTTCTTCTCCGTCGCTATATGACCATGTAAAGTGTTTCCCTTCCAAGGTGGTATCTGTACCTGAGAAGTTGACACCCGTGTCTGACGGCTTATCGTCTGAGAAGTTATAATCCTTTCCGGGCAGGACGGCGTTAAGAATAATTCCTACCAAGGCTGCTATTGCCAAGCCTGACAGGGTTATTTCCACTCCACCTATTGTGAAGGAAATTCCGCTCACCTGGCCCGTGAATCCCAGAGCACATACGAAAATTGCAGCAGCTACTATCATGTTCCTGCTCTTGGTGAAGTCTACATGGTTCTCAACCAGGTTCCTTACACCTACTGCAGAAATCATTCCGTAGAGAATAAGTGAGACGCCGCCAATTATAGCTGTAGGTATTGACCTGATAAAACCTGAAAAGGCCGGGAAGAATGACAAGAGTATTGCAAAGCAGGCTGCCATCCTCATGACTTTTGGATCATAAACCTTGGTTAAGACCAAAACTCCGGTGTTCTCTCCGTATGTTGTATTGGCCGGTCCACCGAATGCGGCTGCCATAGAAGTTGCAAGGCCGTCTCCTATAAGGGTCCTGTGGAGACCCGGATCCTTGATATAATTCTTTTCAACAGTTGCTGAAATTGCAGTTATATCCCCTATGTGTTCCATCATGGTTGCCAAGGCTATAGGCATGATTGAAATTATTGCCGAAAAGTTGAGCTTCATAAACCTGCTTGGATCAAGGGGCAGGTGAACCAGCTGAGCTCCCGACATGGCCGAAAAATCAACCCTGTTCAATAATAGGGCTGCCCCATAAGATATGACTATTGCCAGGATTATGGGGATAATCCTTGCCATGCCCTTTCCCCAAATATTGAAGTAAATGATAACGCCAATGGCTATAGCTGCAAGGAGCCAGTCGGTTGAAGCATTGCCGACAGCTGAAGGAGCCAAGGTCAAGCCTATGGATATGATAATCGGACCTGTAACTACAGGTGGGAAGTAGCGCATAATTTTTGTTACGCCGAAGGACTTGATCAGTGCGGCCATTACAACATAGACCAGACCGGCAAAAAAAACACCCCCACAAGCGTATGGCAGCATCTCCAAATTAGGCTGTCCATCGATCATAGGGGCTACGGCTGCATATCCGCCAAGGAAGGCAAATGATGAGCCCAAAAATGCAGGTACCCTTCCTTTGGTTATGAGGTGAAAAAGTAGGGTTCCCATACCTGCCATAAATAATGTCGTTGATATGTCCAATCCTGTTAAAAGGGGAACGAGTATTGTCGCTCCGAACATTGCGAAGAGGTGCTGAACTCCCAAAAGAAGCCTGCTCATCGGCTTAAGTTCCCTGATGTCCCAGATTGCTCCGGTCCCAAGTTTTGTTGATCCTTGTGTTTTTTTCATTCTGCTCCTTCTTTCGTTTTTTAAAATAGCCCAAAATTTCACTTATAATAACAGAAAACTGGCCGGGTTTCAAGGGAAAAGTTTAAATTAGTCCGCCGGCAAAAATGTCTGAAATGATATAATACTTTTAACAAAATCCACTCTTGAAAGGAGAAAAAATGTCCATATTTAATTGTGCATATAGGTCTGATCTTTTATGCAATACCCATCCGTTTATGATAATCAGCCCGGACCCTAACAGCTCCTATACCATTCCGGGATTGGAACCCAGGCTGATTTATGCCCTTCATGGTCTCGGCACTTACTATAGTCAAATGGCGACAAAGCTTCCGCTTGAGGTTATGTCCAACACTTTTAACATTACCTTTGTTCTCCCCCAAGGCGATCGGAGCTTTTATGTTGACGGCATTTATCCATATGAAAAATACATAACTGAAGAATTGCCTGCTTATCTTGACAGGCACTTTAAACTTCCTCCTGCTGAAAATACTTCAATAATGGGAATATCCATGGGCGGTTACGGTGCCGTTAATCTGTACGGCAGGCATCCTGATCTTTTTCACTCCTGCTGTGCCATGTCTCCGGCTATCGATATTGAGCAGATGCGTATTTTGTCCCGTCAGGAAGAATGGAAATGCGGCAAGGAAAGTGAAGTTGACTTGTTGGTTAATTCCGTCAATGACCCCATGAAATTAAGTTTCCCCTCTGATGCCAAGATCTCTATATATTGCGGGACTGAGGATCCACTTTTCCCCGGTTGCCAAAAGTTCGTAAATATTTTAAAGGAAAAAAAGGTGCCGGCAAAGGTCCATTTTGAAGAGGGAAACCATGACTGGTTTTTCTGGAACAAGCACCTAATTACAGCAATGCAGGAGATATGCGGGATAGTCTGATAAATATTAAATGAAAATACAAAGCGGGCAAAGTAAATGAATCTTGATATTAAGAATAAATTGAAAATAATTGGAGAGTTTTTAGGCCTCACTCTTTTTGCGGTTTTTTCAGGCCTTGTGCTGGGCTAGATAGGCGGTTTTTTCAACTATTCCTTGAAATATGCCGATAGGCTCTTTTATACTCGGTCTTTTCTACTGTACTGTCTGCCTCTTTTCGGGCTGATTTCAACCTATGTATATAAAAAATTAAAAATAAGAGAAGAAAGCGGCTGTCCTGACCTTGTAGATAAACTTTTATTAAATGAAGACATTGCTTTTAAGAGGGGGCCGGCCGTTTTCCTATGCACCTTTCTGAGCCGCCTGGGCGGGGCCCCGGTCGGGGCCTGCGGCCCTTCCATGGAGATCGGCGCCTCCTTGGCAAGTTCTCTGTCCAAAAAAATTCCCCTCTTGTCCCGGGCCGGGAAGGGCCGCCCCGACATTTTTGCAAAGATAGGCATGTCGGCCGCCCTGGCCCCGGTCTTTTCTTCGCCTATATTCGCCGCAATCTTTCCCTTGGAAATTTGCCATGGGAAAGTCACAAGGCCTAAGGGCATATTCTTCGGCCTTGTGGCAAGCCTGGTCTCCTATAGGGCCTCATCCCTGTTTTTCGAGCCGGCAAAAATACTTAAGCAGGCAAGCCTGCCTTTCAGCATAGATATGCTGCCCAAGCTCATATTGCTCGGCTTGGCCTGCTCCATGACGGCCATTTTTTATATGGTCCTCAAGAAAATATTAGGCCTATCCGCTTCCAGGCTTGACGGCCGGCCCCACTTAAAATCCATAGTCGGCGGCGCCCTTTTAACCGCCATATTACTAATCTTCGGAGCCAATTTCTATGCGGGATCGGGGCGCTTTTATCTTAAAAATATGCTTACCGGTCCGGGCTTCTATGTTCCGGGCGACGCCTTTTTTGTCAAGCTCATTTTGTTGGGAATAGCCGGAGCCTTCTCCTTTAAAGGGGGAGAAATCAGCCCCCTGCTCTTTTCAGGCGGGGCCCTGGGATCTTTTCTGGCCCCTCTTATTGGTCTTGATCCGGTCCTGTCCTTCGGCCTCTGTGCCATTGGCCTCTTGGCTGCTGCCGGCAAGTGTCCCATATCAGCCTTTTTCCTGGCCTCGGAATTGCTGGGCTTTTCCAATCCCATTGCCTACATAACAATAATCTCGGTGGCTATATTTTTCTCGGGAGAGAGAAGCATATATTCCAGGCAAGACCCACCCTATGTTATTCCTCTGTAGTTTCCTTCAGAGCCCAAGCCTTGAAAGCCTTCATAAAAGCGGCATAGTCCTCATAAAAATTCTTCAGGCCTGATGATTGAGGATTGGCAACAAAATTACTGATCGGCTCTGCCTTTTCCATAAGGTCCGGTTCAATTCTTTCCGGATTTTTCGTACACACGTCAGCAATGTATTCCAGGGCCTGCCTTGACCTGTTTATTCTCAGCATTGTCTGGTGTTCCTCGATATTTTCAGATATTAGCTTTGACAGCTTCCATTTCCTGTTGGTCTCGGTTAAACCTGCCTTGTATCCCACATTCAAGCCTTCTTCGTGAGATCTTTGCAAAAACGCGTTCAGCTGTTCGGGACCCAGATCACAAAAGAGGAGATACTCAAAATCCCTTTCCGCCGGCACTTCCTTCATTTCATTGGCTTTTATAGGCTCCCTGTTTAGCAAATCTTCTACAATACAATCAAGGTCTTTATCAGTAACCGGCCTTAATTTCAGGTCCATTTCAATTGCCAACTTTATCAATTTTTCCAATCTATCAGCTTTGAAGCCATAATTCAATATAGACGGTCTGTTTTCCATTTTTCCACCTCACAATCTATTAGCTCTATATACCCAAATGCTGTAAAATACTCTATGGAGGTAAATACTATGAGTGAATTTCGATACAATCCCCTGCTTGACGATTGGACCATTGTCAACGGTAATAGGCAAAAAAGGCCTGATATGCCCAAGGATTACTGTGCTTTTTGTCCCGGTTCGGGCAAGGTGCCCGACCATTATACTGTTTTGAAGTATGACAATGATTGGCCTTCAATGTCCACCAATCCTGCCGAGCCCGATCCTGTTGCCAATGCTTTCTTCAAGACGACTCCTTCATATGGGAAATGCGAAGTCGTCCTCTATTCTCCAGACCATAATGGATCCCTCAAAGACCTGACGGATGAGGACTTGGACGAGTTGGTTGCCCTGTGGAAGAACCGCTACGAGGAATTGTCATCAGACCCATTAATAAAATACGTTTTATGTTTTGAAAATCGCGGAAAAGAAGTTGGGACGACCCAGCCCCACCCCCACGGGCAAATTTATGCCTATGGCTTTATGCCCTTGCGAATTCGCCTTGAATTGGAAAACTCAAAAAAATATTATGAAGAAAACGGCATAGGTTTGCTCAATAAGTTAAGGAATGAGGAGCTGGCCTTCAAAAAAAGAATTGTCTTTGAGAATGATGACTTTGTCTGCTTCATTCCCTTCTATACAGATTGGCCCTACATGGTCTATCTGATGCCCAAAAGCGATAAGATTTCAAGTTTTAAAGATTTCACTCCGGCCCTGTCAAGGTCTTTCGGTCAGAGCCTGAAAGAGGTCCAGGGCATGTATGACAGCCTTTTTGACAGAAATTTCCCATACATGATGGGTATTTATCAGAAGCCCTGCAGTGAGGATGATTTTCCCAATTCTGCAGACTACTATCCTTTTAATGTTAAATTTTTCCCACCTTTAAGAGGAGAAAATTCCATAAAGTGGAACGCTTCCTCCGAGACGGCCGCCTGGGCCAAGACCAATCCCCGCATTCCCGAAGAATGTGCTCAAGAACTCAGGGCTGCCTATGAAAAATATGTTTCAGAACTAAATAAATAATTTAAACCATATTTGCAACCCTTACCGTAAGTTTAAAATGGCTGTGTTGATAGGTTTTGGTTCTAAAATAAATGGTGTTGGTGGCCGGCTGATCAGAAATGATCAGCCGGTCTTCCGGCACCTTTTAATAACAACAAAAAAAAGACATGAAGACCATTTCGCATTACAATAGTTTCAGCAAAAAAAATAAAGAAAGGACAACAAAACAACATATTTGATACATTTTAACGGCACAGCCGCTTAGGGTACGGAACTCATACTCAGGGGTACGAAAACTAATGCGCTAACCTTAAAACAAAAGGGACTGACTGCAAACATGAGCATGCAGGAGTCCCCCTTTTCATAATAATTGGAGTTGCTAAATTAAAATAAATTTGTTCAACTGAGTTGCCAGTTACTTGTCTTATTGAGTATTTTCTGGAAATCTTTATATATTCCTTCTTCTTCTATTAACTGCTCATGCGTTCCCTGCTGTACCAGCTTTCCTTGGTCTATAACTAAAATATTGTCAGCGAACTGTATTGTGTTTAGCCTATGGGCAATAACGATCAATGTTTTTCCTTTGACCAAGGCGGATATGGCTTGTTGAATTAAATGCTCGTTTTCAGGATCAACACTGGCAGTTGCTTCATCTAATATAACGATAGGTGCATCTTTTAGTATGGCACGAGCAATGGATAAGCGTTGTTTTTCTCCTCCTGAAAGTGTCGATCCGCCTTCGCCAAGCATCGTGTTATAGCCGTTTGGTAAATTCTCAATAAATTCATGACAAGCCGCCTTTTTAGCAGCTTCTTTAATCTCCTCGATGCTGGCTTCCGGTCTGCCGAAACGAATGTTGTTCAATATCGTGTCATGAAACAGATAGACATGCTGAAAAACGATCGAAATATATCGCAGCAGAGTATTACAAGTCATTTCCCTGATATCATGTCCATCGATAGAAATAGACCCATGATTGACATCATAGAATCTGGCAAGCAAATTACAGAGCGTTGTTTTACCGGAACCGGAGGGTCCCACGATGGCTAAAGTTGAATTTTCGGGAAGAGAAAAGCTCACATTCTCGATAACATTTTTGTGATCGTAAGCGAAGGATACGTTCTGATAAGAAATGTCAAATTTGTTTAAAACAATGTCTTTTGAATCCTCGTCGATATAGTTTGCCGTCTTAATTGTTTGAAGTTTGTCCAGCGCTGCTCGCATCATTTCCAAGGTGTGAGAAGCAGTAGTTACCGTTTCCAAACGAGCAAACATAACAAATGAAAAGATCACTATCATGAGCATGATAGGCAGAGAAATTTCACCGTGAATGGTTTGAAGGCATACCATAAAAGCGATTGCTACGGAGGTCAATTTTAGGCTTAACTGATAAAGACCGTGCGTCCACATGTAATCATTTTCTATTTTGATGTTGATGTCACGTTGATCGGAAAAAGATTTTTGTAGTTCCGCAACGGCGCTTCCTGTTCTCCCATACGATTTAATAACCGTTATTCCACGGATAAATTGGAGTGTTGCGTTAATCATGCCATCATTGGCTTTCTGGCGAACCGCTGTGTTTGCCCGGCTATCTTTCACCAGTCGGCGCTGGAAAAATGCAGAGCATAATACACCCACTAAAGCAACAGTTGCCACTTTCCATGAGAAAAAAAGGATGCATAGAATCATGGCAAGAGTCTGCAAATAAGCTCCGATAACCGTATCCGTCATCTTCATGGCATACAATTCCAAAGTAGATAAGTCGGTTGTAACTGCTCCCGCAATTTCACCGGTCTTGTGACGATCAAAAAAGCCAAGGGAAACTCGCTTTAATATATCGCCTATCTCGATGCGCTCCTCGGCTGTTTTTTCATAAGCAATGCTTTCTTGAAAAACAGCCCGCAGATAGGAGAAGAAGAAACGACCTAAAACACAGAAAACCATAAACAAAAGCGCCCATAAAGCTTCCTTTGTGTGCAAACTCCTGAGCCCTGCCGTATCCTGTAGCATAAGGTTCAGAACATAAGCCGCTCCCATCAAGGGAAAAGCAATAAAGAAATTCTCTAATAATGACCAGACGATGCCCCAGTAAAATCTTTTTTTATAAGAACCTGTCCAATCAACGATACGTTTGATCATGGTAAACATTTATTTATCCGCTCCTTTCTCTTGATTGGATGCCGCCCATGCTTTGGCACCAACATGTGCTTCCCACATGGAGCGGTAAAGGGGGCAAGCCTTCAGAAGTTCATCCTGCGTTCCTTCCGCCACTTTTGTGCCTTCCTGCAAAACAACGATTTTGTCGGCATTTTTTATCGTAGAAAGCCTATGGGCAATCACTAACAGCGTCTTGCCATGCGTTAATTCATTAATCGATTTTTGGAGTTGAAGTTCATTTTCCGGATCAGTAAATGCGGTTGCTTCATCCAAAACAACGATAGGGGCATCTTTTAGTATTGCCCTGGCAATCGCTATACGCTGTTTTTCACCGCCCGATAGTTTATCCCCCGCTTCTCCAGCCGGCGTGTCCCAACCTTGTTCTAAACGTGAAATAAACTCTTCGCATTGTGCCATATGAGCAGCCTGAAACACCTCTTCTTTTGTTGCAGCCGGATTGCCTACGCGGATATTTTCAAAAAGGGACATATTGAAAAGAAAAGTATCCTGAGAAACATAGCTGATGAGTCCTGAGAGCTGTCCAAGTGGCAAAGAGCGTATATCCTTTCCTCCGATACAAATACATCCCTGATTCACATCCCAAAAACGCAAAAGTAATCGAGATAAGGTAGATTTTCCTCCGCCGGAAGGACCTACCAAAGCTGCGAAAGATTCCTCGGGTATTTCTAAAGAAAAATCTTTAACGACAGGTGCTTGAGCCTCTTCATAAGAAAATGTGACATCCTTATATGAAATGTCATAACCGGACAGTTCTTTCGACTCTTTTTCTTCCGGAAGCTCTTGCAAGTCTAAGATTTTCTGAACATCCAGCAGAGCGTATTCAATGGATTTATAGCTGTTGACAGCTGTCGTAAAGTATGAAACGGGGCCTACCAGACTTAAGGAAAGGATGATGGTAAGCGTTAGTTCAGCAGGTGTTAGATTTCCTGTAGCATAAAGCAAGATGCCTGCCGGAAGAATGCCTAACAGTGTGCTCGGCAGTATCGCCGCTGCAAAATTCATCAGCGGCCAAGTGGAGCGAAACCAATCTAAAGTAAAATCTTTAAAGGACGTGATCGCATTCGTATATTTTTTATAGGATTTACTGGATTGATTAAAAGCCTTGACAACTTCAATGCCTTCCACATATTCCACAATCACACTGTCCACTTTTTTAGAAGCTTTCATATAGCTGTCATATTTGCTGTTAAATGTCTTCATGACGATCGCATAGGCGAGCACGCCAAAAGGAATGCAGGCAACAGATGCCAATGCGACTTTCCAATTCCATACCAGCATGAAAATAAATACGATAACAGGAAAAATCAGATTCGATAAGCCTTCCGGTATCAAGTGTGCCAAAGGTAATTCAATCGTTTCTACACGGTCAACAATAATGCTCTTGAGTTCACCGGCGGTTTTTCCTGTTACAGTTCCAAGCGGCAATCGCATTAATTTATCGGTCAGTCGGCTTCGTATATTTTTAAGAATATGGTAGGCGGCATGATGAGACCGATTCGTTGAGATTGTGTGAAACAGGACTTTAAGGCCATATCCTGCGACGCACAAAAGGAACCAAGGGACAAGTGAATGCACAGAAATTTGACTGCTATCTTGTACTTTTGAAAAAAACACAAGCAGGACTTGATAGATCCCAAAATAAGGCAAAAAACCACAGAAAACGCTTAGCACGGCAAATAGAATAGATATTATAAACTGTGGTTTCGCACTGTCTGCAAAAGACAGAACAATCGGCAATATTCTTTTTTTGCTTTTCAAAATAAAAACACCTCATTTCTAAACTGTTTTGGTCGAAGAGAATTCAATGTATTCTCTAAAACAGTTTATGAAATAAGGTGTGGTCCGTTCCACCCTCTAATGGGAAAACAGCCCCGTTCAGACAAGAGTTTTTCTATAGTCTCGTGGCGTTAATCCACGAAGGGACTTGAAGGCAGCTGAAAACTTGGATGGGTTTTGGTAGCCTAAATCATTCGCAATTTCAAGTATGCTCTTCGATGAGTCTTGTAAGAGCAAAGCCGCTGCATTAACGCGATACTCTTTCATATAGGCATAAATCGATTTTCCATAAATAATTTTGAATGCTTTTTTCATAGATGTGAGTGGCATATCAATGAAACTCGAACATTCGGTTAACGTATAAAATCGGTCAAGATGTGAAGTCAACCTTTTTTCCAAAGATTTGATCTTAGTTACTTGGGCGAAATTTAAAAAGTCGTTTTGTTGTTTTGCCAAAGAAATATCCATACCATCCAAATAAAGAATAAGCTCTAATACCTTAATTTTCAGATAAGGAACTCTATCTTTTTCAGGAATTTGATAAATTTCGGCTAAGATATGGTTCGTTTGTGGATTGGAACGCATAATAAAGGTTTCATAGCCTTTTGATGTTCTACAGAATTTGTTTTTCAAATTTTTCGCATCAACAGGAAATCCGTTTAATAATGTCCTTATCGTTTCAGAACCCTGCGGAAAGAGAATGCTGATTGTGATTCCATGATAGTGTTTAAGTGGAAAGTAAAACTCTCCGCAATGCTGGGTGCGTACTTCCATCTGCAAATCACCGGCACTGATATAAGTGTACTTTTCCGGATGAATGCTATTTTCTATTCTTCCTTCTTTACAGTAATCAATGGTGAACATCGATTGATGTGGCTTGAAAGCTGAGTAACAAGTTTTGAGATGAAAGTCATTAAAAAGTACAAAGACGCCTTCGAAAAGGGAGTAGCAAGTCATCGTCCCCGAGCCGGTTTCATCATGCAAAAAAAAGATAGAACTGCCATCTTCTCGTTTCTGCATTTTGATATTATCTCCCATATTGCCTAAGGCGTTCATTGTCATGAAACCTCCTCTCTAAAAAAATTCTGCAATTTCTGTACTGTCGTCTGGTTCAAATCATATTGCTCCTTAATCTGCCCATCTTTCATTTCAACAATATGCTGACAGGCAAGAGCGATAAACTCCGGATCATGAGTAATAATTAAGCATGTTTTTCCTAAAAGAATTATTCTCTTTATAATTTGTGCAAAACGCTGCATGTTTTCCAAATCAAGACCACTTGTCGGCTCATCAAAGATTAAAACATCTCGATTGCTCATCAGAGCGGAGGCTACTGCAACACGCTGCTTTTGCCCTCCTGAAAGAGACATGGGATGTTCATCTTTAAAGCCATCCAGATGGAGTTCTTGGAGTATTGCCTCAGCTGCAGAATGATTTTCTTCTTCCTGAGAAATCAAAAGCTCTTCCATAACCGTTTCTGTAAACAACTGATGATTCACTTCCTGTTGCACAAGATAGGTCAGATCACGTCTTTTTTTAGGTGGAAAAGTCTTGTTTTTATAGATCAGTTTGCTTTTATCTTTTTTCGCCAGTCCGCAAAGAAGTTTGGCAAAAGTGGACTTGCCGGCACCGTTTGAACCTATGAGAGCTGTTGCCCTTCCCAGAGGAAGTTGAAACTTCGGAATATTCAATACGCTTTGCGTATTGTGGTAGGAAAAATTCACATCGTAAAGCTCTAAAAAATCTTTCGTCGGCGATAATGGATCGGAAGCTCCAAATGAAAGCTGTTTTATGTCCGGAATACGTATCCCATGCGTTTCATAAAACGAACTCGGTAACTCGAAAAAGTTAACGCCTTGATAGTCTCCGATCATCTCGCCGGCATCAAGCAATATCACACGATCCACTAAATTTTTTAAATAATGGATGCGATGCTCGGCAATAACGATTGTTTTTCCCTCATCTTTCCAAAATTGTATCATCCATTGCAAATTTGCGATAGCGGAAAAATCAAGATTAGCACTGGGCTCATCCATAAGAACAAGATTGGGAGAAAGCACAGCCACAGAGGCACAAGCAATTTTTTGTTTTTCTCCGGAAGAAAGATGAAACAAACTCTTTCCCATCAATCTCTCAATATGCAAAGAGGATACGATTTTGTTAAAGCGCAATCGAATATCTTCTTTTGACATACCTAAATTTTCACAGGCAAAAACCAGTTCACTATCCGTATCTACATTAAAAAACTGGCTGCGGGGATTTTGAAATACGCAGCCAACAATCGGTGCGAGTTCATACAGAGCAAGCGTTTGTGGACTTTTACCAAAAACAGATACACTTCCCAAACTTTTCCCTTCATAGTAATGAGGAATAAGTCCATTTAAAGCTCGTATTATGGTCGTCTTACCACATCCGGACATTCCCGTTAAAAGAACGCATTGACCGTCAGGGATTCTCAGATTGATATTTTTAAGTGTACTTTGGCCAGAGGATGTATAGGAAAAAGAAAAATTTCTTATTTCTATCATGACGAACCTCCGATCTTATAAAAGATAAGTACACACAAGCTAACCAGGCAAAGCATCAGAAAGAGTATATCCTGCAAATGGAATCCAATTTTACAGACATTGGTGCGCCTAATCGGCGCACCTAAGCCACGTGTTAAAGCAGATGCGGAAAGTTCGTCACCGATTTTTACGCAGGACACCATCAGCGGAACCAGACGATATTCCACAGTTTTCCACGGTTTTGAACCACCTAAAGAGATGCCTCTCATTTTCATTGCATCGGCTATGGCGTGATACTCCTCCAAGATGGTAGGAAAAAAGCGAAAAACAACGGAAAGTGGAATTGTAATCTGGGTAGGAACACGCATGCGTTCCATTGCTGCCATAAACTCGCTGATTTTCGTTGAGCTGAGCAAATAGGCACCCATGGCAAGCCCCGGCATCATGCGAACAAAAATACCGCAAAAAGCCACCAACAGAAAACTTAAAAATCCGGTAACGAGCGGCAAAAGATATATCTGCCCTACATAGGCCGCTATGAATAAAATGGCATATATGGCGGCATATTTCCACTTGCTTTCAATAAGAAACAGTATAAAGGGAACGGATATAAGGAGTATTCGAATCGGAGCCAGCCAATATCCATGTCCTCCTCCCACAACGACAGCAGCGATGGTAAAGACAAGAAGTGTTTTTGTTCGAGGATCAAGAAATTCTTTTTTTGATCGCGTTTGAATAGGTTGCATGATGGATTAGACAATCCCGGCGCGTTCGAACTGCTTTTTTAGAAGGGAACGTCCAATCAAAGCACCAAGGATGCCCGCGATAAATATGCCTACAAGTAATGGGATCAAACTCCAGTCCGGAATAAGCTTCATAAGTGCATCCGCATAGGCCTTTCCGTAACCGCCTTGTGCTAAATTTTGATAATAAGCATCACGGCTAATAACAATAGGAATATAGTTGCCGATCAGCCATATTGAAAAAATACCTTTGCTGAGAATTACTTTTTTTGCACTGGCATAATCCGAGGATTTTAATAACAAATCCGCTAAAAGGCCCGCGATAAGTCCGGTGAAGGGTGCATATACGCCCATTCCCATGACCCCGATTAGTAGTCCAAGCAAAAATCCCATAATGGTTATAAGCCCAAACTTTTTCGTTTTGCTCACAAACAACACATACGGAATACCGTCAATAAGCGGCACGATGATGCTTAAAAGCGGAATAAATATTGGCATGTAACCCAGCATTGCTACTGCCATGCAAAGAGTAAACATAATGGCAGTAAAAATACCTGTGGTGATCAAATCTTTTGCTTTAATTCCATATGATTTTTTCATACGATTAACCTCCATTGAGTTAGAATAAGCTAACTTAGCACATTTAATTAAACCTCTTTAAGGGCATTTCATTCAACCCCGATTAAAATAAAAAGCTCCATTCGGACATTTTATAGGGCCTTGATTTCTGAGCCATTTCTGAAGGTTATGCGGATATCTTCTTTGCTGAATACCGTGATATGATCTACAAGAGCACAGAAGCTCTGCTCGTCGAATGTTTGCAGAAGCCTGTCTTGTTTTTGTAGCTGCTTCAGGCAGAACTTGATATCGGCTTTGGTCGCTTGCATCTTTTTGAGCTTTCCTTCGACCTTCGCTAAGGCCGCCTTTTTTTCATTGTAGAAGCGTTCCAGATCTTCGTACTTTGCTTGGTACTCGCTCTGGTCTTGCGGGATGTCAGCATTTTGGCGGATAAGGTCTTCGATCATCTTGGCACAGACATCCATCTCACTTTCCAGCTTTGCTTTTTTGCCTTCCAAGGTATGAGTATCATAAACGCCTCCGACAATCTCTTGAAAGCTATTAAGAATCTCATCTTTATTCTCTATGAGCTTGTTGGTCGCAGAAAGGACGGCGGCTTTTAGCTCCTCATCGGTAAGATGCATTACGTTTTTGCAGGGGGAGTTTTTCTTGCAGTGCCCGTTGCATTGCCAAATTACCTGCTTGTATTTGTCGTTGGAATGCCAGACTTTTGAACCGAGCCTTGTTCCGCATTCACCACATGCGATTTGGATTGCTCACTTGACCGATATTCGCCCTTATGATGATGAAAAAGACCGAGAATTAGCCTTTCTTGGTGATGATGAAACGTTTGAAGGCTATTCTTGGGAATTCGACAAGATTATTCCGATTGTGCCTGTTCCGATCAAGGGTCAGCAAAATCTATTCAATGCGCCCATTGAACCGGATGATCTGGAGCCAATAGAATTATAATCAAATCCGGAAGATAACGAGGCAATGATTAAAGAATTGTTTCAATATTGGCATGACCTTGGCTATATTAAGAATTTAGACTTTTTAAATCTGGAGTGAGTTGATTAGAAATATTACAGAAGTAAGGTAAAGGCAACTTTTATGAGCCTAGTGGTTGTAGTAGGGCATCTATATAAAGGAGATTTTAGTAAGGGACTAGTAGGGCCACTTAGCAGAAGAAAGTACGATTTTATTGTAGCGACCTATGCTTTGCCTCATCTTACAGATGACAGGAAGAGGGATTTACTAAATGATCTGCTTAAAAACTTGAATGTAAGAATAAGAACACGTGACAAAAATTCAAATAAATAATAAAGACTTTAAGCACTTACTAAATTGTAGGTGCTTTTTTGATGTCTAAAATTAGGAAGGTGAGAGATTAGTAAATACAATAATTGGAATGTCGTTTGAAATAAAAGACACTGGCTCAAGGGACTCTCCCTTTGCTCACTCTTTGCCCTTGACAAGTCGAAAGCAAGTGCCTGTTAAAAACGGTCGGAAAAAGGACAACTGTTTCAGATACATCTTAGTGGAATGTGTAAAATATGTCTTGATAGTTAAGAGAAATCTACCTAAGAGGTAAACTTATATATTGGCAAAAAGACACACACATGTTATTATAAATTTACCTTAAAGGTAAATTTTGAAAAGGGGTGACGATTTGGATATCACGTACAAAAACAATAGAATAAAAAAAGTTTGTACGGATGCCAAAATTGCAGAGAAAACTTACGGTCATGAGATGAGCGAAAAAATACAGCAACGTATCGATGAGATAACAGCCGCAGATACGGTTGAGATGATGATACAATTTCATATCGGACGGTGTCATCCTCTAAGGCAGAACAGGAAAGGACAGTACGCGGTGGATCTGGTTCATCCGTACAGATTGGTTTTCGAAAAGAATGGAGACGAAATCCAAATTGCTAATATTTTAGAGATTGTGGATTATCATTAAATTAAGAGGGTAATGCAAGGAGGTAGCACTATGGTGAGAAGTCGCAGTTATATTGCAACGCCACCTGGGGCGACAATTAAAGAGCAGTTGAATGACAGAGGTATGAGCCAGAAGGAGTTTGCAGCCAGGATGGATATGTCAGAAAAGCATATCAGCAAGCTTATCAATGGCGATGTGCAGCTTACTACTGAGACTGCAGTCAGATTGGAAATGGTGCTTGGCATTCCAGCCATGTTCTGGAACAATCTTGAGGCAATTTATATGGAGAAGATTGTTAAAGCGGAAGCTGAAAATGCTATGGATGCTGATGCCGAAATGGCCAAAAAATTTCCATACAGCGAAATGGCCAAATTTGGATGGGTTCCAGTAACCAGAGATGCAAAGGAAAAGGTTGTTAATCTCAGGAAATACTTTGAGGTTGTGAATCTTTCGCTTCTCGGAAGTTATCAGGTTACAAGAATTGCATGCAGAAGACTTGCGATTACTGAAAAGAGCGACCTTGCACTGATGGCCTGGGCTCAGGAAGCAAAGATAGAGGCACGTGATATCCAAACAGCTCCGATCAATATAAAAGGTCTAATTGCGACAATACCTGAGATACGCAAGATGACAGTTCTTAAGCCGCAGGATTTTTGCCCGCAGATAAAAAAGTGTCTGGCAGATTGTGGCATAGCATTGGTGTTTCTTCCCCATTTGAAGGGATCCTTCCTTCAGGGAGCATCCTTTATGGATGGAAATAAGATTGTTGTGGGACTTACTGCACGAGGAAAGGATGCAGATAAGTTCTGGTTCAGTCTATTCCATGAATTGGCACATATTGTGCTTGGACATATAGGACAGCCTAACGGAATATCTGAAGATGATGAGAGAGTAGCCGATAAGTGGTCAGGTGATACGCTTATCACATATGAGGATTTTGAAACTTTTAAAAGGAATAGGGATTATTCAGAGAGAAGTGTACTCCAGTTTGCAAAAGACCAAGGGATTGCTCCTGGGATAGTAGTTGGAAGAATGCAGATGGAAGGAATAATCGATTATAGCATGATGAATCATTTGAAGGAAAAATACGTAATCGCCTACTCGGGTTGATAAAAGAAAACCGGCAAAAGTGCATAAGTATAGCAATGGTTGACCGAATATTTAAATAGCCTAGCAATCTCATTTGGAGAAGGTAGTATTGATGTCGATGGGGAGCTGAAAAACGCGGAATCAAGGAATTTAAGAGATTAGCTTAATTTTGATTTGATAGAAATCATAAACTGTTGCGACTCGAATTTTGATTGGTGAGGTTATAGTTGAAGTGAGTTGATTGCCAATATTACAGGCATAGAGCAAAGGCAACCTTTATGAGCCTAGTGGAGTCATTTGTAAGAAAATAAAAATTTTAACTTACTTAAGAGAGGTATATTGTGTTAACACAAAGAGAACAAAGAAAATCCGCAAAAGAGTTTGCTAATAGATGGGAAGGTGTAGGATACGAAAAAGGTGATTCTGCTAGATTTTGGATGTCACTTCTTAATGAAGTTTATGGGGTGGAAAGACCTGCAGAATATATTCGTTTTGAGGATAAAGTGATGCTGGATAATACTAGTTTTATCGATGGTTTTATACCTTCAACCCATGTTTTAATTGAACAAAAATCAATAAATAAAGATTTAAAAAAACCGATGAAGCAATCTGACGGATTATTATTGTCTCCATTTCAACAAGCCAAGAGATATTCTTCTGAACTACCATATGATGAAAGACCTAGATGGATAGTTTTAAGTAATTTCAAAGAATTTCATATTTTTGATATGAATAAACCACAATCAGAACCCGAGATAGTATATCTAAAAGATTTAGAAGAAGATTACTATAGGCTTAACTTTTTAGTGGATCAAAAAGATGATTACGTGAAAAAATCTGTTGAAGTATCTATTCAAGCCAGAGCTATTGTAGGATCCTTATATGAAGCTTTACTAAAACAGTATCAAGAGCCTGATGATGAAAAAACTTTAAAAGATTTAAATGTTTTATGCGTTCGTTTAGTTTTCTGTTTTTATGCAGAGGATGCAGGACTATTTGGAAAACATAATATGTTCCATGATTATCTAAAGAAATATAGCGATGATCCTGCTGGTTTTAGAGATGCTCTGATAAGGCTCTTTAAGATATTAGACCAAGAAGAACATGAAAGAGATCCATATTTATCTGATGATATATTAGCATTTCCATATCTTAATGGTGGATTGTTTGAAAATGAAAATCTTGTTATACCTAGAGTTAATGAAGAAATCATTGACATTATTTTAAATGAAGCATCTGAAAATTTTGATTGGTCAAATATTAGTCCAACTATATTTGGAGGAGTATTTGAATCAACACTAAACCCTGAAACAAGGCGTTCGGGTGGTATGCATTATACTTCTATTGAAAATATACATAAGGTTATAGATCCATTATTTATGGATGGACTAAAAGAAGAATTTAAGGAAGCTGTTTTATTAAAAACACTAAATGCAAAAACAAAGAGATTAGAAGACTTGCAGAATAAGATGGCTTCTTTGAAGTTCCTGGAGAACAAAACACCATATTTGATACATTTTAACGGCATCGCCGCTTAGGGTACGAACCTAATACTAAGGGGTACGAAAATTTAGTATGTGGTACGAAAATCAATAAGCTCACAGCGATGTTCATCCTAAAATTAAACTAAGAAGCATTACGCGTTACAAGAATCTTGTTCTATCTGGCAGGGTTCTTTTTTTATGCAACATTAGGCGAATTGCCATTACCGCATAAAATTTTTGACAAACAAGTTAGTCTATGATAATTTGTTATTTACCGAGATTATTCTCGGTAAGGAGGGGAAAATGATGGTCAGAGAACGATTAGATCCGGAAATGCGTAAGGAAGACATTCAAAAGGCTGCTATGGCACTCTTTTCTTCTAAAGGCTTTAACAATACGACGATGGATGATGTTCGTGAAAAATCCGGTTTATCAGCCGGCGGATTATACTACTACTACAAAAATACGGCAGAAATCCTCTACGACATTATGGACAGAGGAAGCAGGATGCGTGAAGCGACGGTATCAAACACGGTTCAACATATGGGGAACAAGCTTACACCACATATCTTGGCTGAAGTTGTCGTCGATAAAATGTTGGCGGATAATCCTTTTACGCCTATCTATGTCATTTTTCTTGGTGAGATTAAGAAAAATGAACAGCTTAACGCATTATATGAAAAACTCAAGAGGGATTCGATTACTTACTTTAAGCATTTTATGAATGGGTACGACTGCGGATTGCTTACTGATGATGACTATGAATTTGTAACGAATCTCATCAATGCAAGCTTGTTATCCTGTGAAATTTTAGATACGCGTGAAAATTTTCTAAAGAACAGACAGCACTTGGTATCCATGCTTGAAGGTTATTTTACTCGTTCGACTTCTCAGTAAGCGGAAGTTTCCGGACTCTAAAATCTTCCATCAATTTCCGCATTTTATTGATTTACTAAGGAGGTTTTTTGATATGAACTTATTGAAAAAGTACATCGCCAAAAATAAGACCGGCTACTTTTTTTCGGTTCTTTTTGCCGTTTTGGGTGTACTGGCAGGACTTTTTACCTATGTGCTCTTGAGCAAAATGATCGTTGCCCTCATTGCAGGGAATACAGATTTTGCTTTTTATACTAAAGGAGTCCTCAGTATTCTCGCGCTGCTGTGCGCAAAAGAAGTTTTTATGGGTATTTCCACCACGATTTCTCATACAGCGACCTATGGTGCTTTGTGTGAAATCAGGCGAGATATCATTGACAAACTTTTCAAAATGCCGTTAGGAAACATTTTGAATTTAAGCACAGGAAAGCTAAAAGATGTCATCGTGAATCAAGTTGACAGCATGGAGACAACCCTGGCTCACCTGATTCCTGAAATGACCGCTAATATTGTTGGCCCGGTTTTACTTCTTGTTTACATGTTTGTACTCGATTGGCGCGTTTCGCTCTTGGCACTGCTTCCTCTTGTGATCGGCATGTTTTTTATGGCCGGCCCGATGAAGCGCATGCCTAAAATGTTTCCCAAAGCAGTCAAAATTGGTCAAGACATGAACAACTCAGTTGTGGAATATATCAACGGCATTGAAGTCATTAAGTCTTTTAATCAAGGCGATACATCCTATAAAAAATACAGCGATAATGTTTATGCCAAAGCAGATTATTACTGCAAGTGGATGGGCTTGAACAACAACGACTATGCGGTGAGCATGTCGCTTGCACCGATGGGTATTTTAACCATCATTCCGTTTGGCCTTTTCTTCTGTATGCAAGGTAGCCTAAGCGGCGCTCATCTTTTGATGTTGATTATTTTATCGTTTGGCACAATCTCAAATATCATGCAGGTAATGTCTTATGAGGACGATATGGGTCGCATCAAAACCATTGCCGGTGAGATTGAAAAAGTTCTCAACTCAAAAGAGTTATCCCACGCAACCGGTACACAAAACATTTCACGCTATGACATCACTTTCGATCACGTGAATTTCTCTTACGATGACAACAAACAGGTTATCAAGGATGTCAATCTGCACATCAATGAAGGTAGTGTCAATGCACTCGTCGGGTATTCTGGCTCAGGGAAATCGACCGTTGCAAAGCTTCTCGCCGGATTTTGGGATACCGATAGTGGCACCATAACGATTGGTGGCATAGCTCTCAAGGATATGCCTTTAGAACAGCTTTCGGATGCTATTTCTTATGTATCTCAAGACAATTATTTGTTTGATATTTCCATCAAAGATAATATTCGTATCGGCAAAAAAAATGCAACGGATGAGGAAATTATAGAAATCGCTAAAAAATCGGGCTGCCACGATTTCATTATGAAGCTCTCACAAGGCTATGAAACGGTTGCCGGAGAAGGTGGCGGGCATCTCTCCGGCGGTGAGCGCCAACGCATCTCTATTGCACGCGCCATGCTCAAGGATGCACCGATTGTAATTTTGGATGAAGCCACTTCCTATATCGATCCAGAAAATGAAGCTATTTTGCAAGATGCCATCGCCACATTGGTAAAAGGCAAAACGCTCATTATTATCGCCCATCGACTGAAAACCATTGCAGATGTGGATCAAATATTTGTAATCCATGATGGATATGTTGAAAATCACGGAACACACGATGAACTCTTAAAAGATTCTCCGGTTTACCAAGAATTGTGGAGTGCGGCCATGCGAGGTGAAGAAAATGATTAATACATTTAAGAAGTTATGGAAATTTGCAGAGCGTGAGCAAGGAATGATTCGCTCCTCGGTGATCTGGAGTTTTTTGGGCGCGATTTTTAACGTTTTTCAATTTATGGCCATCTATTTGGTCATTGCGGCGATTATAAAGCAGGAAATTACGTGGCAGACGATTGGTATGTGCAGCGCATTCTTATTGCTTTCCTTACTGGGCATCATTATTTCTAAGAAAAATTCCATGCTTAAGCAAACGCATGCCGGCTATTTTACAGCCGCAAATAAACGTATCGCTATGGGAGAAAAAATCAAAAAAGTGCCAATGGGCTTTTTCAATGATTTTAGCTTAGGAAATTTAACGGCCATTGCGACGACAAAGTTGGACAGTCTCGAAACTTGGGTGCCCACACTTTTTATTATGGTATTCGGCGGTCTGCTTGTAACCGTGGTATTTATCCTGTCCCTTTTTATGCTGCATTGGAAAATTGCACTCATTGCTATCGCTGGGTCTTTGATTTTCTTGGCGGCGGCCGCTTTAATGCAGCAAAGATCTAAAAAGAGTTCGGATCGAGTTTCTGTTGTACAAAACGATCTCACGAAAGAAGTGCTGGCAACCTTGCAAGGTATGCAGATCATCAAGTCCTATAACTTGGGCGGACAAAATAACAACAAGTTGGATCAAAGTTTTGAAGAAACAAAAAGATCGACGTTGAGCCTTGAAAAGGCCGTTACACCTTACACGGTACTGCTGAAAATCATCATTGCGATCACGATTTCGGTTATGATTACCACAGCACTTTCATGCTACTTTTCGGGAGAGCTTGCTTTGGACTATACCATCATGACGCTGGTTGCCAGTTTTGTGATTTTTAACAGTTTATTGGCTTCTGGTAGTGCTATGGCCATGCTTAGAACCATTGACAACGCGATGGATTCTTATGATTACGTCAATCAAATGCAAGATATGCCGGAAGGTCATATAAATAATGCACTTCAGCAACACGATATTGAATTTAAAAATGTTTCCTTTGCCTATGGCGAAAAGCCAATCTTAAATAATGTGTCTTGCTATATCCCCGAAAGATCAATGACGGCTATAGTAGGACCGTCTGGTTCAGGAAAAACAACTTTTTGCAATTTGATCTCTCGCTTTTGGGATGTCAATTCAGGAGAGATTCGCCTTGGAGGAAAGAACATAAAAGATTACTCCCTCGAAAATCTCATGAATCATATTTCGATGGTCTTCCAAGATGTCTATCTTTTTGCCGATACGATTGAAAATAACATTAAATTCGGATGCCCAAATGCCACCCGCGATGATGTGATTGCGGCGGCAAAAAAGGCCCAGTGCCATGACTTTATTTCCGCCTTGCCCGATGGCTATCAGAGCATGATCGGAGAAGGTGGAACAAGTCTTTCCGGCGGTGAAAAACAGCGCATCTCCATTGCCAGAGCAATGCTGAAAGACGCACCGATTATCATCTTTGACGAAGCTACTGCAAATGTTGATCCGGAAAACGAAGACAAGCTGAAAGCAGCCATTGAAGCCCTTACTCAAAACAAAACCGTCATCATGATCGCGCACCGCTTGAAGACGATCCGTAATGCAAACCGGATTTTGGTACTGAACAAAGCAGGGATTGAGCAGTGCGGTACACATGATGAATTGATGCTGCAAGGAGGTCTTTATCGAGATCTTATCGAATCGAGAAGTAAGGCGGAAAGCTGGAGATTCGCAAATTAAAGTTTGGAACTAACAACAACATCTTCGACAAAAAAATGATTGTGCTTGATATTGTCGAAAATTAAATGTTCAGAAAGGAATTTTATGATGAAACTAAAAAATGTTGTACAGATTGCCGTATTGGCAGTAATTGGCTGTGTTGTCTCCTTTGGAATCAGTATGCTGACGGGACTTTTAGGCATGGCTGCCCTCTACATTTCAGCCGGATTTGCCGCTTTTGTGATCGGACCGACCTTTGTGATTGCGGCTCGAAAAGTACAAAAGCGTGGCACAGCGCTTCTCTTTTGGGCTGTGCTCGGGTTGGTATATGCAATTTTAGGTTATGGGATCATGATTCCGATTACTCTGATTGCAGGGATTGTCTGCGAGCTGATTATCGGAAAGTACGATAATAGCAAACGCATCGCCATTGCTTTTAGTGTTGCCATGTTTATAGATTCGATGCACAGCATTCTTTTAACAAAAATTTTAGGCGTCGAAGGTTTGGTAAAATACATGTCATCTACCTTTTCTCCAGAACAAGCAGCACAAATGGTTGCCGCCTATACAAATGAAGTGATTTTGATAGCTGCTGCCGTTAATGTTGTGCTGTGCTTGTTAGCCGGATTTTTCGGAGTATTCATCAACAATAAGTTCTTTGAGAAAAGCACTCAGCAGAGCAAGCTCAAATAAGATGAGCCGATCATTTTCCCGCAGAAAAGACCAAGAGGGATATCTTCATCCGCTTACGCTATTTGCCTTAACGATCCTGTTTACCTTCTTGGTCTTTACTCGCAATCCATTGTTATATGGAATCACCTGTGCGGTAAGCTTTTTAATCTTGCTGTCTCGTTCCGCTCGAACCTGCATAAAAAATCTCGTTTTTTATGCAGGTATATTTGGTGTGGCAGTGCTTCTGGCTCATATCTCGTCAGGTTTTACAACAGGAGCTTTTTTAGGACTTGCTATTTTAATTCTTCAGTTGTTTCCGATCATGAATATTGGTCGTGCACTGGTCATGACAAGTTCGACTAAAATTTTTACGGCTATGCACCAGTTGCATTTACCCATAAGTCTATCGGTCAGTCTTGTTACCGCGCTGCGCTTTCTTGACGAAATACTGCTTAGACTTAAGGAAATTAAAGCCGGAATGAAAATCCGCGGTTTTCATGCTTCACTTTTGCATCCCGTCCGTACTTTTGAGCTGTACTTTGTTCCCTTGATCTATAAATGTTTGCATGTCAGCGAAACTCTCGTCTCTTCAATTATTGCCAAAGGTATCGAGTATGAAGGAAAAAAAACCAGTTATTATGATATGCGCTTTAAATTCGCAGATGGCATCAGCCTGTTTGCCGGCGTGGCGCTTTTGGGAGTTGCACTATGGACATCATGAAAGTCAATATTGAGCGCTTCACCTATCAAGGAGCAGAAAAGTCATCTTTGCATGCTATTCATTTTGCGATCGCACCGGGAAAACTAGTCGTACTCACCGGTAATTCCGGCTGCGGAAAAACAACGCTTACCAGAGTGATGAACGGACTCATACCGGATCAGTATGAAGGCACACTGGATGGCAAAGTCACATTATTGGATCAAAATCTGCATGATTTTAAGACGGGTACCTTGGCTAAGGTCATCGGCAACGTATTTCAAAATCCATCCGATCAATTCTTTACCCGCAAGGCAGAAGATGAGGTCGCCCTTGTCGGAGAGAACCTCGGCATGCCGCAGGCGGAACTGAGAAAACGGGTGAAGAAAGCTTTTGAGTACATGAGCATTGCTCACTTAATGGATAAAAATTTGAATGAACTTTCCGGCGGAGAAAAACAGCGGGTAGCTATTGCCTCTACCTTAGTTTATGACACAAAGATTATTTTCTTTGATGAGCCTTCAGCTTCCCTTGATCAAGAAGGTATCCGAGATTTGCAAGGCATCCTGAAATTGCTCAAAGCGTCGGGTAGAACCATCATCATCGCCGAACACCGACTATATTTTTTGGAGGATCTCTACGATAAGCTCTATGTCATGAAAGACGGAACTTTTATCAAAGAATTTGATGCGGGCGAACTAAAATCATCCGATTGTAAAGACTTGGGACTTCGAGCGATAGATTTTTCCGCACTTGTTCCGCACAACATGACAAAGACAGGTGAGCGTGTTTTTTCTGCGAAGGATGTTCATGTCTCTGTAGGCAAAAAAGAACTCATCTCGAATTTATCCTTTGACTTACATTCCGATGAAATCATGGGGATTGTCGGCACAAATGGTATCGGAAAAAGCAGTTTAGGTCGTGTTCTCTGCGGACTTGCCGGCAAGAAGCAAGATATTTCATGGGGAAAAACTCAGCGAGAACGACTGAAAAATGCCTACTACATGATGCAGGATGTAGACTACCAGCTGTTTTTTGATACCGTAGAAAACGAGGCGCTCGCGAACGGCAAAAAAATAAGCGATGCTTATTTGGCAGAGGTCTCTTGGATCATTAAGCATATTGATCTTTGGAATAAACGCAGCGAGCATCCGCAAAACTTATCCGGCGGGCAAAAGCAAAGGCTGGCCCTCACCAATGCTTTTTTGAGTGAAAAGCAAATTCTTATTTTGGATGAGCCGACCAGCGGTTTGGATTACATGCACATGGATAAAATCGCCGAGCTTATCTTTGAACTTGCCAAAGGTCGCCCGACACTTATTATTACGCATGACATCGAACTATTACTGAAAGTCTGCCGGACGGTCCTTCTGATCAAACAAGATGGATATGAGAAACTTGATTTACAGACGGCAGAATATCATAAGCTCATTTCTTATTTTGAGCAGATGATGAAATAACGGCGGCTAAGAGCAAATCTCGCTGCCGTTTCTGAAAGTTATGCGGATATCTTCTTTGCTGAATACCGTGATGTGATCTACAAGAGCACAGAAGCTCTGTTCGTCGAATGTTTGCAGAAGCCTGTCTTGTTTTTGTAGCTGCTTCAGGCAGAACTTGATATCGGCTTTGGTCGCTTGCATCTTTTTGAGCTTTCCTTCGACCTTCGCTAAGGCATTACCATAGACCCTAAAGATACAAAGAGGCTGATGACAGGGAGAAAAAATGGTTATTTCTAAGGAAATTAAAAAGGCTGCCTAACCCCTAGGGATTAGACAACCTTTAAAGACTATTTAGTCATGCGAAATGTCCACCAACACCATTTGACAAAGAGCCTCTTTTTATTAAACAATCTTATTTTTCAGTTTTGGCCAAGACCCGGCCGAACTTGACTATGACAGAAGCCCGGCCCCATCACCAACTTGAGAAATAATAAATTCGGCTTCAAGTCCTGTTTCATCTTTATACCTCTTGCCTACAAATTCCGTAAAAGACTTGATTGAGTCCTCTTTAATTAAGGCAATGGCACAGCCCCCGAAGCCCGCCCCCGTCATCCTTGCTCCGTAACAGGCAGGATGGTCATTGGCAGCCTCGCATATGGCATCAAGGTTGGGCCCTGTGACTTCATAGTCGTATTTAAGGGATTCCTGGCTCTCCCTTAGTAGTTTTCCCAAGGTCTCAAGATCTGTTTTCCTAAGGGCCTCAACAGCTTTAAGCACCCTATCATTCTCCATTATCACATGCTTACTTCTCTTAACAAGAATAGGATCCTCAAGCTTTTCCAATAGGTCCAGGTCATCCAACTTCAAACTGCAGAGGTCGGGAATTTCATCCTTGCCTGATTTGACCCTCAATATTTCAAGAGCCTTTTCACACTCCGACCGCCTTTCATTGTACTTGGAGTCCTTGAGTTCCCTGCGCTTCCTGGTATTCATTACTACCAAGCTTGCCCCCGGTATTTCAAAGGGGACATAGACGTGGTCTTCTTTTGCCGTATCAAGGAGTAGGGCCTGGCCCTTCTTTGCAAAGGCAATAACATACTGGTCCATGATTCCTGTATGGAGGCCCAAAAAATCATTTTCTGCTGAAACGCCTGCGTGAACAAGGTCAATCTTTTTAATTTCATCATTACAGAAAAAGCTGTTGGCTATGATTCCGAAAAGAAGCTCCAGGGAAGCCGATGAAGAAAGCCCGGCCCCGTTGGGTATATCTCCCCAGACCACAATATCCATTCCGCCGATCTCATAACCCATTTTGCCAAGGTAGAGATAGACGCCACAGGCATAGTCGGACCAAGCATCTTCTCTCTGACAATTTTTATCTAACGGGAGGACAATTTCCCTATAATCATCAAGATTTATTGAATAGAGCCTTATCCTGTGGAGCTTGTTCTTTTTAGCCAGCCCATAGGTTCCTATAGTAAGTCCGCAGGGAAGGACTTTCCCCCCGTTATAGTCTATGTGCTCCCCAATTATGTTGATCCGGCTCGGAGAAAAGAAGAGTCTCGCTTCCCCCTCAGTCTCTCCGAACCTCTCAACAAAGCATTCCTTTAACTTATCTCTAATTTTTTCTATATTAATCATTGATAAATATAACCCTTTTACCTTTAAAATTTCTTATTATCTCTTTTTCATGGTCTTTCTGATATCCATTGCAACAGCAACAACAATTACTATACCTTGGATAACGTTGGTCATCTCCGGTGAAATTCCCAGGAACTGCAAGCAAGTTTTCAAAAGCTCGAAAACAATAACACCTACTAAGATTCCGGGTACGGTTCCGACACCACCTGTCGTTGAAACACCACCTATTGTGGCAGCAGCTATGGCCTCAAGCTCATAGCCTGTACCGGCGGAAACGGCTGCAGATCCTGTTTTAGCTGTTAAAAGGAAACCTGCAAGTCCATAAAGGGCTCCGGCAAATGTATAAATGATGAACTTTGATCTTTTTGTGTTAACACCTGATACCTCAGCCGCAATCTCATTGCCACCTATGGCATACATGTTCTTTCCATAGACGGTATGTCTATATAGGACATTCATAATAATGACAATAAAGAAAGAGACGAAGAAAATCCATGGAATGACCATGGGGCCGACAGCCAAACCCGTAACGCCGAATCCGGTAAAGCTGCTGTTCAATGAGCCGACAGGCTTATTCTGTGAAAGCATCATGTTGATGCCGTAGATAGCTATTTGCGTACCCAGGGTGGCTATGAATGGAGGTACATATAGGATGGAAACTGAAAATCCGTTTATCATTCCAAAAAGCATTCCCACAAGCATAGCAACCAAGAGTGTTAATAGAATAGGTTTACCTGCCAAGGCCGGGTAAATAATTCCCGATGCGGCATCCGGTCTCTGAAGCATAAGTGCCGTCATAACTGAGGTTAAGCCAACAATACGGCCTGCTGAAAGGTCTGTACCTTTAGTAATCAAGCAGCCTGAAACTCCCAAAGCTATGATGAAACGAACTGAAACGTTCATCATAATATTCTTCAGGTTTTGGAAACTCAAGAAATTGGCAGCAAATAGAGCTGAGTAAATGACCATTGCAATAATAATTAAGATTAAGGCATTCTCCACCAGCCACTCGGCCACCGTCGTCTTCTGTTTAGTGTTCTTAACTTCTGCATCCGCCATATCAGCCCTCCACACCTAATTCCTCTATCTTTTCATCATCAACTTCCACTTCCTGCTTACTAATATTCTTTGTGGCCAGGACCATAACCTCTTCCTGGTTAGTTTTTCTTGTATCCAGGTAGCCGGTTATTTTCCCTTCGCTCATGACCATAATCCTGTCGGTAATTCCCAAAATTTCAGGAAGTTCCGAAGATATCATTATTACGGTCTTACCCTGCTTTGATAATTCATCAATAATTTCATAAATTTCGTATTTGGCACCGACGTCAATTCCTCTTGTCGGCTCATCCAAAATAAATAAATCAGGCCCGGTCCCCAACCAGCGCGCAAGAACAACCTTCTGCTGGTTGCCACCTGACAAGTTCTGAATCAAGGTTTTGTAGCTTGGGGTCTTTATCCTCAAGGTTTTATCGAGTTGTTTAATATTTTCTTCAACTGCCTGGTGATTGATCAGGTGGAATTTATTTAAATACTCTCTGATTGAAGCAATTGAAATGTTATCGCTTATAGGCAAAACCCCGAAAATACCGCTTCCACGCCTGTCCTCAGTAACCAAAGACAAACCATGATCTATGGCCTCTTTAGGCCCGTTAATTTCTATTTTTTCTCCGTTCTTATATATTTCTCCCCCGGGTTCTTTCTCTCTGAGTCCAAAAACAGCTTCCATAAGCTCGGACCTCTGCGCTCCGACCAAGCCGGCCACTCCCAATATCTCTCCCTCATAGACTTTGAAAGAACAGTCTTTGAATGAAAGGGGGTTGGGTGAAGTAAAGTTCTTCACTTCCAACATAACATTTTCTTTTGCCTGACTCTTATGCTCGGGGAATTGGCTGTTCAGTTCCCTACCAACCATGTCCTTTATGAGGTCGGCTGAATTTGTTTCACTTGCTTTCTTAGTGGAAACCCATTGTCCGTCTCTCATGACCGTTACATAATCAGCTATTTGGAATATTTCATCCATCTTATGAGAAATATATACTATAGAAATTCCCTGCTTTGTAAGCTTATGAATAATCCGGAAGAGTATTGCAACTTCATTCTCGGTAAGGGAAGAAGTTGGCTCATCCATGATAATAATTTTCGCATTATGTGATATTGCCTTGGCAATTTCCACTGATTGCTGCTGGGAAATTGTCAAATCATTGAGTAAGGTGGTCGGTTTCGCATACATCCCGACAGCCGTTATGTATTGAACCGCATCCTTGTTCATCTTGTCGTGGTCAACGAACATGCCTTTCATGGGATAACGTCCCAAAAACATGTTTTCAGCTATTGTCATCATAGGAATTGGCTGAAGTTCCTGGTGGATCATGGCAATTCCTTTTTCAAGGGCATCTCTGGAGTTGGCCAGCTCTACTTCCTTACCGTCGATTTTTATGGTACCTGAATCCTTAGTATAAATCCCATACAAAATCTTCATGAGTGTGGACTTACCTGCCCCGTTTTCTCCCAGCAAGGCATGGACCGTTCCTTTATGAAGAGTGAGATTTACATTGTCCAGGGCCTTAACTCCCGGAAAGGATTTGCAAATGCCCTTCATCTCAAGAATAATATCTTGACTCATGGTATTTCCTTTCTGCTCAGGTCTTTTAGGGCTTAAAAGTGAATAGAGCGGTATAAGCCGCTCTATTCACCCTAAAACACCAAGAGTCAATAAAATTTGAATAACTCTGTTCTTAAATCTCTCAGTGCAGCTTTTTACTATTGAATTCCGTAAGCTTCCTTCATACGTGCTTTGTATTCTTCCATTGTTTCAGGTCTGGGTTCTTTACGTGAAACTTTAGCATCCTCAGCCTTTGTTACCTTTACATAGTCATGCCAATAATATGGTTTTACATCTTCACCGGCCAAAAGTTTCAGAGAAACATCACCGGCTGTCTGAGCCTGGTTGAAGGCGTCATTCAATACTGTACCTGTGAATTTTCCGGCACCGATCTTTTCAACAACTTCAGGAAGGGCATCTACGCCAACGATATAGATATCTTCGTTGATCTTGCGTCCGGCACCTTCGATAGCCTGTGTAGCACCTAAAGCCATAGCGTCGTTGTTAGAGAAGATAACTTCAAGTTTCTTTCCATATTTTGAAAGAGCGTTTGCTGCGATTTCCTGGCCCTTTGCCTGGTCCCAGTTACCACGCTGAATATCAAGTTTGTTTGTCGGGATGGTTTTTTCAAGTGTCTCTACTGAATACTGAGTTCTCTGCTCGGCATCTACGTTACCGGCATCGCCCTGGATCATCAGATAAGAAACTTTTCCGTCTCCATCAATATCTCCCTTGTTTTCCAATTCGGCAATGATTTCACCCTGATAAATTCCTGACTGACGAGCGTCAACACCAACGTATGTGGTTTTTCCGGGCCAAAGTCCCATGGTTTCCATTGACGGTTCACGGTTGATCAGAAGTACGGGGATTCCGGCTTCTTTTGCTGAGTTGATTACCTGGTCAGCTCCGGTCGGATCAACGAGGTTAGCAATGATCAGATCTTTATGCTGAGCAATAAAGTTCTGGAGCTGTTCAGTCTGAGTGGCCTGGTCATTTTTGCCGTCAAAGAATTCAACGTTGTAAGTGACGCCTGTTTCCTTGGCTTTTTCTTCAAAATACTTAGTCAACTCATTTTTGTATGAGGTCATGAAGTTATCAGAGAACTGATAAATGGTTACGCCGATCTCATATGTTTTTCCTGTTGTAGCAGCTTTCGATGTGCTTTCTCCGGAAGTATCGCTTGTTGATTCTGCCGGTTTTTGGCCACCGCAAGCGGCAAGGGTAATTACCATTGCGAAAACCAAAAGCATAGTAACGATTTTCTTAAAATTTTTCATATTCTCCTCCTTAAAGGGTTAATAGATCCTACAGAAATTGTAAGAAACGTTTTCACTGTTGTCAATTATTTCAACAAGGATTTTTTTATTAATATACTGATTTTCCCGGATTTGCCCCTTGATTTCTGCATTCTTATGCGTTTAGTGTTATTCAGTCTTCTATTTTAAGCCCGGCCTGTTGTTTACTTTTCTTTTATATGAATTTATAAACAAAAGAGTTTTATTTTGTTTCTTATTTAATTTCTTTCAAAAACACAATAAAAAAGTCGGCATAATATAAGAAATTATTTTATGCCGACCATGTTCAATTTGATTTTTTAAAGGAAATTATTTTTTCTCTTCCTTGGCCTCTTTTGTAATTTCATCGGAGACCTTGCTCTCCTCTGTTCTGGGATTATTGTTTATAAGATCATTATTTTCTTTGTACTTCTTTTCCTCACTCTTCTTATCTGCCATTTTCTCCTACCTCCTTAAATTCAAATCTCAATAACTTACTCTTATTATATCTTAAACGATTTCTTTTTAAAGTTCCAATTATATCCCTTAGACTCCACAGACCTATGCTATTTTGAAATCATAATAATTTATTTTGAATAACTGAAAACTTCTATAGATAAGGTTTTCACAGTTTACATGAAAAATAATATTTGATAAAGTTATGACAGTTGATAGATGTGAATTACTTATAAGGAGGAATTATGTTTAAAGCTATAACATCACCCAAGGTACCCAAGGCCATAGGCCCATATTCAGCAGGAATTGATACGGGGAAAACCGTTTATGTATCCGGTCAACTCCCAATCGATCCCGAAATAGGTAAGATCGTTGAAGGTGGAATAAAAGAGCAGACCGAGCAGTCTCTTAAAAATGTAAAGGCTGTTCTGGAAGCTTGCGGTTGCGATATGTCCAATGTTGCAAAGACAACTGTCTTCCTCTCGGACATAGGTGACTTTGCCGACATGAACGAGGTTTACGGCAGCTTCTTCCAGGCCCCCTATCCGGCACGCTGTGCCTACCAAGTTGCAGCCCTGCCCCAAGGAGCCAAGGTAGAAATAGAAGTTATTGCCGTAAAAGAGGATTAAAATGCCAAAAGACTACAAGCTCAATGTTGAAACTCCTCGCACGCAGGTTGCTGTAGTTCACGACCTTCCCGTCGTAACTGTTGAGCAGCGGGAGAGGATGCAGAAGGCAACCCACTATAATGAATTTGCCTTCCCGGCGGGAATGTTGAGTGCCGATATGCTTTCAGATTCCGGGACCACAGCCATGACCGACCTCCAATGGGCCGCTGAAATGGTTGGAGATGAGTCCTATGGTCGTAATAAGGGATATTATTGCCTGCTTGATGCCATGCGAGATGTATGGGAGCGGGGTGACAATCAAAAGAGATTGATTGACCTGGTCCTGACAGGCTGCAAAGACACTGAAAAAATGATGGAAGAGATGTACCTTCCCGAATATGAGGGTGGCCTCATTAACGGTGGGGCTGCTCAAATGGAAAGGCCAAACACCTTTCTTCTCAATCAGGGTCGTTCTGCTGAAACCGTACTTTTTGAGATCGTCAAGAAAGTCCTGAATGAGCGCCATCCGGGCAAGGCTTTCACCATACCCTCAAACGGCCATTTTGATACTACCGAGGGCAATATAAAGCAGATGGGATCCATTCCAAGAAATCTCTATGACAAGGAAAAGTTCTTCGAGGTTCCTGAGGGCGGAGTGTATAAGAAGAATCCGTTCAAGGGCAACATGGATACGGAAAAACTCCAAGAGCTCATTGATAAATTGGGGCCTGAAAATGTCCCAATGATCTATCTGTGCATAACCAACAACACGGTTGCCGGCCAGCCGGTGTCCATGTCAAATATAAGGGAAACGGCTAAGATAGCCCATAAATATGAAATACCCCTCATGTTTGATGTGGCCCGCTGGGCTGAAAACTGCTATTTCATCAAGACAAACGAGGACGGCTACGAGGACAAGTCAATTTCAGAGATTGCCAAGGAGATGTTCTCATATTGTGACGGTCTGACCGCCAGCTTGAAGAAGGATGCCCACTGCAATATGGGCGGAGTCCTGGCCTTCCGCGATAAGGGATATTTCTGGAAAAAATTCTCAACCTTCGATGAGAATGGAAAACTCCTGACCGATGTGGGTCATCTTTTGAAAGTTAAGCAGATCTCCTGCTATGGCAACGACTCCTATGGCGGAATTTCTGGCCACGATATAATGGCCTGCGCAGTCGGCCTGTATGAGTGTGCCGACTTCAACTACCTTGATGACCGCATTAAAAAGGTACAATACCTGGCCAAGGGCTTCTACGATGCCGGACTTCCGGTTATCCTCCCCGCCGGTGGCCATGCCGTTTACCTGGACATGGACCGCTTCTTCGATAACAAGCGCAAGCCTGAGGACTTTGCCGGTGCGGGCTTCTCTGCGGAGATCATACGCCGATACGGTATCAGGATTTCAGAGCTGGGCTACTTTTCTTTCGAGTATGACCTCAAGACTCCCGAACAGCAGAAGGAGACCCTCAACCTGGTCCGCTTTTGCGAAAACCGGGGCCAGGTCACTCATCAGCAGCTTGATTATTGCATAGCTGCCGCCAAGGCCCTTTATGAAGATCGGGATTCCATCCCCAATATGAGAATTACTTTTGGAAAAAACCTTCCAATGCGGCATTTCCACGCCTTCCTTGAGCCGGTTCCATATAAGGGTCAATAGCTGATATTTGGAGCCGGTCCCCGCCCTTAGCCGGCAGGGCCGACTCCCTTTCATTTTGTGAGGATATTATTATGTCTAATAAAATAAACAACACTTCAAATCGTGACCATTGGAGGTCCAACTTCGGCTTTATCCTGGCCTGCATAGGCTCCGCTGTGGGTATGGGCAATATTTGGCTCTTCCCAGCCCGGGTTGCCAATTATGGAGGCTCCTTCCTCCTGGCCTATTTTATATTTGTAGGCTTGATAGGCTTTACGGGCGTCATTGGCGAAATGGGCCTTGGCAGAAGGGCAAGGTCCGGCCCGGTTGGTGCCTTCGAGAAGGCCATGGGCCACAAAAATCCCGGCCTCAGGGGCCCGGGAAAAATGCTCGGCCAAATCCCCATGATAGGCTCCCTCCTACTTGCTCTGGGCTATACGGTGGTAATGGGTTGGATATTCAAGTACCTATTCGGGGCTTTGACAGGCTCTGCACTTTCCTACGGTTCGCATATAGGCGAGGTTGAAGGCTACGGTGCAGCTTTCGGATCCACCGCCTCGGCCTTCGGCAACAATACCTGGCTCATAGTTGCCCTCCTGGTCACCTTCCTGATAATGGTTGCCGGGATCTCAGGCGGCATTGAAAAGGCCAATAAAGTCATGATTCCTTTATTCTATCTCTTATTCATAGGCCTTGCGGTCTACATAGCCGGCCTGCCCGGTGCGGAAAACGGCTACCGCTGGATGTTCACCATAGATCCTAAAATAATTTCCGACCCCATGTGCTGGGTCTATGCCCTGGGCCAGGCCTTCTTTTCCCTCTCATTGGCCGGATCGGGTACAGTTATTTACGGCTCATATCTTGAAGACCGCGAGGACATAGTTAAGTCCGCAGCTTTCGTGTCCATCTTCGACACCCTGGCTGCTGTATTGGCAGCCCTAGTTATCATCCCGGCTATGGCTATTGCCGGAGAAACCCAATTTCAGGGAGGTCCCGGACTCATGTTCATCTACCTGCCCAATCTTTTCGCATCCATGCATGGTGGACAGATAATCTGCATAGTCTTCTTCTCGGCCGTTCTTTTTGCCGGCCTCACTTCCCTGGTCAACCTCTATGAGACCCCTGTTTCCAACATACAGGACTCTTTTGGAAAGAGCAGGAGATTTTCAGTCGCTGTTATAGGAGCAGTCGGCCTGGTGGTTGCCCTCTGTATTCAAGGCATTGTCGGGGAGTGGATGGACTTTGTTTCCATATATATCTGCCCCCTGGGCGCGGGCCTGGCCGCTGTAATGTTTGCCTGGTTCTGGGGCAAAGAGGCCTTTGAAGATGAACTTTCCAAGGGCAGAATAAATGGGATCGGCTCTCTTTATTATCCCCTTTATAAATATATTTTCTGCGGTCTGACAATTCTGGTCTTTATTTTAGGGATGGTAAAGGGCGGAATTGGCTGATTAAATTTCAATTTTTAACTCCAAGCTGCCGGTCTCTTTCCGGCAGCTTTAATTTAATTAGAGGAAAGGGAAACCCATGAAAGAAAACTCAATAGAAAATCTAAGAAAAGATATCGCTGAAATAGACCGGGAGATTCTGGTTCTTTTTGAAAAGAGGATGGCCATTTCCCGGAAGATAGGCCTTGAAAAGGCTAAATTAAAGCTCCCCGTCTACGATCCGATTCGCGAAGAGGAGCTTATTGAAAAAAATATTGAATATTTAAAGGACAAAAATCTTCTTCCCTACTATATTGAATTCCAGAAAAATATCTTCGCCCTTTCAAGGTCTTATCAGGAAAATAATTCAGCCAGGGGCCTTTGAGGAAGCTTGTCAATCCTTGGCCTATAATATAGAACCCCAGACCTCAACTCTTCTTCCACAAGACCCAGGGCTTTTAAGTGTTCAAGATGGGCATGGGCTTCTCCTGCAGCAAACCATTTCTGGCTGGCCGGGAAATCATCCCAATTCCTTGCGGAAATATCCCAATGCATGTTTTTGCAGGCTTGGCGGACAGTCATCTCCCCCTGATCGATCAGGGCTTTCATGATTTCCCTAAGCCTCTTGTCGTGGTGGTCAAAAAGCTGGCGAATCCTCAATTGATGGTCATCAATCAGGAACCTGTGTGAAGAATATAGGTGTTTGATATCCATTGAATAAACTTTTTTCAAGTAGCTGAAGTAGATGCCCAGGGCGTCGCCGAATTCCGTCCCCCAATAAGTTATATTCGGGGTTATCTTGCCTAAAATATGGTCACCGCAAAACAGGATCTTATGCTTGGGCTCATAGAGGCCCTGCAAACCCGGGGTATGGCCTTTTAGGTCCACAACCATAAAATGAAAATCCCCAACATCAATGATATCCCCTTCCCGGCTTGCTACATAGTCAAGTGAGCTTGCGGGTCTGAATCGGAATCCCGGATGGTCCTCTATTGAAAGCCTATCCTCAGCCAGGCCCTCCTGTATAGCCCTTTCCTCAATACCCTTCCAGTGCCTTGAGTCAGCTCCGGCCATTTCCCTAATATATGACCCGTCTATGTCCGAGCATATGATCTGAGTCCCTCTTTTGGCAAATTCCGAGGCCAGGCCCGTGTGGTCGCTGTGGAGGTGGGTTAGGAAGAGGCGGAGTTTGGACAGGTCCAAATTATGGTCCTCCACTATCTCTCTCATTTTGGTTATACAAATTTTCCTATTAAAGGCCGTATCGATCATTAAGGCCTGACCCTTGGAAACAATCAGATAGTTATTTATTGATTTTAGCGGATTGTCAGGCAGAGGTATGGTATTCATAAAAATACCGGGATATACTTCAGGCATCCGAATCTCCTTTATTTTTCTCTATTAATACTGTTCACTATATCTCTGAAAACTCCCAGGCCAGGTCCTCTTCATAGGTCCGACCCGGCATAATAACCGGTCCTTCCAAAAAGTCATGGTTCATGTAGTCGGGCACATATTGGCCTTCAAAGCATATGCCCTGATGGCTGAAGGCCTCTACACCCCCGTTCAATTTGTGACCCCCCGTCATTGAATTGGCCGTATAGATGTTGGCGGCAGGATATGAGGTGAAAAAATCCATCTTCAATCCCGATTCCGGACAGCTTATTGAGGCCTTAGACTCTTTATCTGAGTTTTCCCGGAAAATATAGGGGTGGTCCAGTCCGGTCACAGGGCCTTCTCCCTGCTCATGATCCCTGTTTTCAAACAGCTTGGAAAGCTCTTTTGCCTTCCTGAAATCATAGGGGGTCCCGGCCACATACCTAATCTCCTTGGCTATTAGCTTGTCATCCAGGGCCACATATTTCTCGGCCCCTATCTCAAGCAGGTGGTTTGCCACTGATAGGCGCTTATCCCCGTTCAGGTTGAAATAGGCGTGGTTGGTAATGTTTATATATGTAGCCTTATCGGACTCCCCTCTTATGGTCATAATGAGTTTTGGGCCCTCAAGCCTGTATTGAATTTCTATCCTCTTCTTCCCGGGAATTCCCGTCTCCCCTTCTTCAGAAATGCACTCAAGAAGCAGCCGGGCATCCGAGCCTTGGCCAGAGTAATCTTTCTCTTCAAAATCTTTAAAGCTTATGCCGCCCGGCCCGCTGTGGAGGAAATTCTTTCCCTCATTTGCCTGCATCTTGTAGGTCTTGCCCTCCAATTCAAACGAGGCCCCGCTAACCCTTCCGGCCAGGGGCCCAACACTTGCTCCCAGGTAGAAAGGGTTGTCCTTGTAGCTCTCTATGTCCTCATGGTGGAGCAGGCACTCCTTGTCCTTAAACTTTATGCTGTATAGGGTGGCACCTCTGGACAAGACCTCCACCTTAAGAATACCGTTGTCCAAAATATATTTTTTCATAATATCCCATCCTTTTAAAAAGGTGACCCCGCCAAAAGCTTGAGTCACCCTTTTTATTCGAGTTTTTTCTATCTTTAATAAATCCTATCCCGGAACTATTTGTTCAAACCCTCGAGATAGCTTGCCCAGTCCTTGTTAAATCCTTCAATTCCCTTGTCTGTCAAAGGATGTGACCAGAGTTTGGGGAAAAGGGTGCCCGGAATGGTGGCAATGTCGGCCCCGATTTCAGCACATATCTCAACGTGCTTAATTGTCCTGACGGATGCCGCTATGATCTCAGTGTTAAATCCATAATTGTCTATCACCTGACGAAGTGAATCCACCAGCTCCAAGCCGTCCTCACCAATATCATCTATTCTTCCCATAAAGGGACTGATAAAGGTTGCACCGGCCTTACAGGCCATGAGGCCCTGGGCTACAGAGAAGATCAGGGTGCAGTTGGTTTTTATTCCCTCTTTTGACAGGGTGTGGATAGCACGAAGGCCCTCTTCAGTCATGGGAATTTTAATAACTACATTGTCAGCCCACTTGGCCAATTTTCTAGCCTCTGTTACCATTTCTTCAGCGCTTTCTCCTGTGACTTCGGCCGATACGGGCCCGTCAACAAAAGAGCAGATATCCTTGATAACCTCTTCAAAGGGGCGGCCCTCTTTGCCTATCAATGTCGGATTTGTTGTAACTCCGTCACACAGGCCAAGCTCAGCCACTCTCCTAATTTCCTCAACATTGGCAGTATCCAAGAAAAATTTCATTGTTAAACCTCCTAAATTTCTATATTCTGTCAAAGCCTATTCGGCAAAACGGTCAAGATAGTTTTTGACAATATTTTCAGATGACATCCCCAGCTCTTTCAAGGCCTGTGAGCCCGGAGCCGAAAGTCCGAACCTGTTAATACCTATTGCAAGACCCCGGTCTCCGACATACCTGTCCCAACCGAAAGTAACACCGGCTTCTATGGATATACGTTTCTTTATGGCTCGAGGCAGAACCTCTTCTTTATATTCTTCAGTCTGTTCTTCAAACCTGTTCATTGAAGGCATTGAAACCACTCTTACGTAGTGACCTTTTTCCTCAAGTTTCTTCTGAGCTTCAAGGCAGAGGGAGACTTCCGAGCCCGTTCCTATCAGGATGCCTTCGGCTTTACCATTTGAAGCCTCTGAAATAACATAGGCCCCCGCTCCAACCCCTTGTTGAGCCTTTTCACAGCTGGCAGGCAGGTTCTCAAGTCCCTGTCTCGACAAGATCAGCATTGTCGGCCGGTCCTTGTTCTCCATGGCAACTTTCCAGGCATAGCTTGTTTCATTGCCGTCGGCCGGTCTGATAACGTCAAGGCCATGCATGGCCCTCCAGGATGCCAGGTTTTCAATGGGCTGGTGAGTCGGTCCGTCCTCTCCGACTGCAACTGAATCATGGGTCAGGACATATATGACAGGCAGGCCTGAAAGGGCTGCAACCCTGACGGCCCCGCGCATATAGTCTGAAAACACGAAGAAAGTTGCCCCAAATACTTTTGTGCCGCCGTGGTAGGCAATGCCGTTATTTATGGCGGCCATGGCATGCTCTCTGACTCCATACCAGATGTTCCGACCCTTGTCGTCCTCTATGCGGAACTTGGCTGAGCCTTCAATGTTTGTCTTATTTGATGAAGAAAGGTCGGCCGAACCTCCCCAGAATTGGGGAACATTCTTTGCAATGGCCTGGATGGTCTTTCCTGAAGCCGCCCTCGATGCAAGCGGGGCATCATCCGGGCTGTATTTGGGCAGGTCCTTGTCCCAATTCTCCGGCAATTTGCCAGAGAAGGAATTTTCATATTGTTCTGCAAGGTCCGGATATTCTTCTTTATATGCGGCGAAGAGGTCATTCCACTCCTGTTCGGCTTTTTTACCCGGTTCAATTATCTTTTCCTTGAAATTTTCATATATTGATTCGGGAATCTCGAAGGCGGGATATTTCCAATCCAATTTTTCCCGGAGTTTGGCTGTGTCATCTTCTCCAATCGGGGCCCCGTGAGTTTTGGCACTTCCCTGGTGGGGTGATCCGAAGCCTATGAGGGTTTTTACCTCTATGATGCTGGGCTTGTCTTTTTCTTTCTTTGCCTCTTCCACAGCCTTGCAAATAGCATCGATCTCATTGCCGTCCTCAACCTTTTGATATTGCCAACCGTAGCTTTCGAAGCGCATCTTGTGCTTATCTCTGAATACATTGGCGGTGGGTCCGTCAAGACAGATATCATTCGAATCGAAAAGGACTATGAGCTTTCCGAGTCCCAAGGTTCCGGCAAGTGAAGCCGCCTCTGCAACGACCCCTTCCATAAGGTCCCCGTCACTGGCTATGCAGTAGGTGTAGTGGTCAACTATGGGGTAGTCTTTTTTGTTATATATGGCTGCCAAGTGTGCCTCGGCCATGGCCATGCCGCAAGCATTGGCAAAGCCCTGTCCCAAGGGTCCTGTGGTTGCCTCTACCCCGTCAGTCATCTTCCATTCCGGATGTCCTGCCGCCAAGGATCCCAGCTGGCGGAAGTTTTTTAAGTCTTCCAAGGCCAGTTTAAATCCTGATAAATGAAGCAGGCTGTAGAGCATTGCCGACCCGTGACCGGGTGAAAGTATAAACCTGTCCCTGTTGGTCCAGGCCGGATTTTTAGGGTTCTGCCTGATAAACCTTGTCCACAGGCTGTATGCCATGGGGGCTGCCCCCAAGCATATCCCCGGATGTCCTGAATTTGCCTTATTGATCATATCCACACTAAGCATTCTTATGGCGTTTATGGACTGCTGATCATTTTCCCGCATTTTAACCTCCCTCAATTTCCCAATATGAAAATATAGAATTAATAATCTACATTTCATTATACCCGAGCCGATTGGCAATTTGTCAGAATTGGGTGAATTCGGAAAAATTTTTATGACAAAAGCTTTGTGGTAGAATGGAAAACGATGTTTATTTAATATTAAATTTATGAAAGGACATTTTTTTATGGATAAAAGAACATTTTCAGCAAGAAAAATAGCATTGATTGGTATTTTCGCAGCCCTGAGCTACATAGGCTTTCAATTTCTAAGGATAGACGTTCCTGTGGGAGCTCAAAAAACCGCCTTCCACATGGGTAATGTTTTTGTTATGGTAGGGGCCGTCCTTTTGGGCGGTTTGCCGGGCGGCCTGGCAGGCGCCCTTGGTATGACCATAGCCGACATGACTTCCGGCTATATGACTTCAGCCCCGGCAACCTTTCTCCTGAAACTTGGCATAGGTCTCATGGTTGGCCTGGTGGCCCGGATGGTCAAGCTCAGGTCCGAGGAGGACAGGACCAAAAGGCTTTTTAAGCTCGTCTTGTCCACCGGTGCCGGTGCCGTTTTCAATATAATAGCCGACCCCTTCGTCCGCTATCTTTTTAACCTCTATATTTACAAAATCGAGGGCGATATTGCTGCCAAGCTGGCCGCCATGTCCAGCATAACCACTATTGTTAACGCCCTTTTGGCCATTGTGGTATCGGTCCTGGTATGTGAGGCCCTGAGGCCGTCGCTTAAAAAAATGAATCTTTAAAAATATTGGGGATTTGACCTTTCAGTCCAAACCCCCTTTAATTTTGAAAGCCCCGGGACGCTTTAGGCCTCCGGGGCTTTCTTTATTGTTATAAATTATTTATTTCTCTATCCTGCCCAGGAAGTCCAAAATATCCTGCAGGAGTTGGTCCCGGCAGGTATCATTGACTATCTCGTGCCTGCAACCCGGATAGAGCTTCATTGTCAGATCTTTGACTCCACAGTCTTTATAATGCTTGTAGAGCCTTTCAACTCCTTTTCCCATGGCTCCGACAGGGTCGTCTTGGCCCGAAACAATCAGTATTGGCAAATCTTTTGGTATCAGGTGGAAATTCTTTTTATCTTCCAGGAATTTTAAGGTCTTGAAAAATTCGGCGAAGAAGGACGCCGGGAATACCGCCCCGCAATACTCATCTTCCATATACTTGTCCACCTCTTCATCACAGCTTGACAGCCAATCGAAAAGAGTTCTGTTGGGTGCGAACTTGGCATTGTAGGAGCCGAAAGCCATGGCGTTGATAAGCTTTGAGGGTCTTTTTTCCCCTATGATTTTTCTCTGGATTGAGGCCAGACCCTTGCCCAGAGTCAGAGCTATTCCCTGGTCTCCGTTTGACCCGCAGAGAATGACCCCCTTGATATTGTCCGAATATTGCATTATGTAACGCCTTGAAGCGAAAGACCCCATGGAGTGGCCGAAGAGGTAAATAGGCTTGCCGGGATGGTCCTCTTTAATAATACTTGTCAGCCTGGCCATGTCATCAACCAGCCTTGTAAAAGCCGGTCCCTCCCCAAGATAGCCTTGAGGATCCCCTTTAAGAATTGACCTGCCGTGGCCCCTGTGGTCATTTGCATATACTGAATAGCCTGCCTCATTGAGCTTCTTTGCAAATCTCTCATACCTGGAAGCGTGCTCTGCCATTCCGTGGGCTATCTGTATTATCCCCTTGCAGGTGGACTCTTCGATCTCCCACTTGTAGCAATGGATCTCCATACCGTCATCGGATATGAAGCTGAAGTCGCTCTCTTTCAACATTGGTAATATCTCCCTCTTATAATTTGTATTCAACAACTTTTCCCGCTTCAAGTGATTTCTTAACGTCAATGAGCCTCTGGTTTGAAGACCCCCTGAATTTAAGCCTCAGGTCCTTGAGCTTTTCAACAAACAAGCCGTCCACAAGGACATCACATAGGACCAGGAGCTCCTGCATTTTTGGCACATCGATGATCTCCTCATATGTGTAGCCGGAATATGCCCAAATATCCTTTTTTCTTTCGTGATGGGGAAGGTCCTTGTTTATCTGATCTATCCTATCCCTGACGTGCCTTAAAAACTTGGACAGGCCTGCAGCCTGGAAGGGCTCTCCACCCAGCAGCGTTAGGCCGGCGCAATAGTCCTTGTCAATTTCAGAGATGATTTCATCAACTATTTCATCAGTCATGGGATTTCCATAGCTGAAATCCTGGTAAATCTCGTTGAAGCATCCGGGACATTTATGGGTGCAACCCGAGGTGAAAAGGGAAACCCTGATTCCCTCTCCGTTTGCTATATCCATCTTTCTCAATTGTGCATAATTCATAATTTTCCGGCTCCAAATCTTAAATCATCCTATTTGATGTAGAGTTAAGGGCCGGTCAGAATTAGGCCGGCCCTTTATTTTTAGCATAAGCTTTTCTCTTTTTATTCGATTATATGTGGAGGACCCTGGCTGCTATCTCCTTGGTTCTTCCTTCATTCCAGAAGTTTTCTCCAAGGTAGCCGCAGGTCCTGCGGATAACTGTCAGCTTCTTCCTGTCGTGGTTGTGACACTGGGGGCATTCCCATTGACCTTCTTCATTTACCTTAATCTCTCCGTCAAAACCGCAAACATGACAGTAGTCGGACTTGGAGTTGAACTCTCCGTACATTATGTTGTTGTAAATGAACTTCATGATGGTGAGAACAGCCTCAACGTTATTCTGCATATTTGGAACTTCTATATATGAGATCATTCCGCCCGTGGACTTCTCCTGGAAGTGCTGCTCGAAGCTGTACTTTGTGAATACATCGATCTTTTCACGAACATCCACGTGATAGGAGTTTGTGTAGTAGCCCTTGTCGGTTACATCCTTAATAGAGCCGAAGCGTCCAAGGTCAATTGATGCGAAGCGGTGGGTCAGGCTCTCTGCGGGTGTTCCGTATACAGCAAACTGAACTCCCGTTTCCTCTGTCCACTCGACCTTTTTCTGATTCAGGACATCCATGATCTTCATAGCGAAGGCCTGGCCTTCCGGTGTGGTGTGGCTCTTGCCTACTACCAGCATTGAGGCTTCATATATGCCTATATATCCTATGGTCAATGTTGAATATCCGCCCATGAGATACTTGGTTATCTTCTCACCCGGTTTCAGCCTTGCAATTGCTCCGTGCTGCCAATGTATGGGACTGATGTCTGAAGTCACATCCTTGAGAAGGTTGTGCTTGACCATAAGGGCCCTTTTAACAAGGTTCATCCTCTTGTCGAGAAGTTCGAAGAAGAGCTTCTCATTGTGGCCGGCTATTATGCCGATCTGGGGCAGGTTTATGGTTACAACGCCCTGGTTGAAGCGGCCGTCAAACTTGTATTCGCCGTTTTCGTCTTTATATGGCGGCAGGAAGGCCCTGCAGCCCATGGGTGCAAGTACGTTACCTTCGTACATTTCCCTCATCTTCTTTGCGGAGATGTAGTCCGGATACATCCTCTTGGCTGTACACCTTGCTGCAAGCTCGGTCAGATAGTAGTAGGGTGAGTCCGGATAAACATTGTGCTCATCAAGTACATATATGAGCTTGGGGAAGGCGGGCGTTACGTAAACGTTCTGCTCGTTCTTAATTCCCTTTATCCTCTGCTCCATGATTTCTTCATCAATCATGGCAGCTTCTTTAGCGTATTCATAATCCGGCTTAAAGTACATGAAGAGGGTTACGAAGGGAGACTGACCGTTTGTTGTCATGAGAGTGTTTATCTGATACTGGATGGTCTGGACGCCGTCCTTGACCTCTTTGCGGGTCCTCTTCCAAGCTGCTTTCTCTATGGCTTCGGGATCCACGTCAAGTCCGTAAATATCCTTGAATTCTTCCTCTATGGCCTTTTTATGCTTTTCGAATGAAATTCTTACATAGGGAGCCAGAATCCTGTCGACCCCGTTTATGGACTGGCCGCCGTATTGGCTGGAGGCTACCTGAGCAATGATCTGGGTTGTGACTGTACAGGCCACCTGGAAGGACTTGGGCGTGTCGATCTTTTTGCCGTTTATTACGGTCCCGTTCTTCAACATGTCTTCCAAGTTGATGAGGCAGCAGTTGAACATGGGTTGGATCAGGTAGTCCAGGTCGTGGATGTGGATGGCTCCTGTTTCATGGGCCTCAAGAACGTCTTCCGGAAGAAGTTTTCTCTTGGCTATATCCTTGGAGATCTCGCCTGCAATCAGGTCCCTTTGAGTTGAGACAATGGAGGCGTTTTTATTTGAGTTTTCATCTCTCAGAGTAGCATCGGAATTGCGGATAAGTGAGATGATATTCTTATCTGTTGTGTTTACCTGGCGCTTATAGGCTTGAACCGACTTATAGCCCTCATAAGCCTTTGCTGTTTCAGAGTTGTTGTGTTTAACCAAGGCATAGTAAACATCATCTTCAATGGCATATATTGAAACCAGATCCTTATCCATAAGAACATACTTGTCTCTGATTTCCTGAGCTATGTCATGTGCCTGGCCCGCTATGAACTTGCCCTGAGGCGAATTCATGGCCTTGATAATTGCATTTTCAATTTTTTGTGCGTCGAAAATGACTATCCGACCGTCTCTTTTCTCAACCTGCATTTTCCTCATCCCCCTTTTTATTTATATAAATTATGCGGTCCCTGCCGCTGTGATTTATTTTGAACACGACAATTCTAACACAATTTATCTACTATGTATAGTGGTTAAATCAATTATACCCCACCATATGTATGTAAAAACCGGAGTTTTTCTGTTTTGAAAATAGTTTTTTATTCTCTTTTTTTGTTTCAAAATTAACATTCTCAGGCCTTGCTCTTGTTAATTGCCCGTTCCGTTTTTTTCGAGTTTTTGAAAAATTCATTTGACCCAAATATATTGAATTTTTATAGAAGAAAAAATTTTAAAATATTTCTTTTCATTCTTAACTTTTTTGTTAGACTAATAGGCGAAACCACTAAAATAATTAACGGGGAGGATAAAATGCCTGATAAAAAAGATATTATAGAAAATGACGGTAAAACTGTTCCAACTCCGGAACAAATCGCCCAAAGAGAGGCTGAGAAAAAACAAAGAAGAGAAGAAAAGAAAAAATTAAAAAAGCAGCTCAAGCAGGAAGAGATAAAAAAGTTTAAGCGCAAGGACCGACTCATGACCTTCCTGTGGATTTTCCTCTTCCCCTTTATGATGACCGGCTGGATATGGAAGACAGACACCATAAAATACAGGATTCTTAAAATATTTATGATCCTCCTGATGTGGGTCCTTATTATAAGGCTTGCCCTCCATGTTCCGACCCCAAAGACAAATCCGGCCAATATACTTTTGAAATAAAAAAGGCCCCGCCTGAAATTGAGATCTGCAGGCTTCAGGATCTCTTTTTGAGCGGGGCTATGTATGCCCACTTCAAGGCCTTGTCAAGGATTTTAAAATCCAGCCTATTGCCTTTGTAAAGATGTCCGTCAAGATTATAGAGAAATTCCTTTTCCGATCTTATTTTCCCTGATTTTATTAATATCTCCTTAACACCTTTTTTCCCCAGATGCTTGCCCTTGCGATAGGCTATGAAAAGTGAAAGGATCCTAAGGACCCCCATAGGGTCGATCAGGATCAGGTTCAATACCCCATCATCTATCATTCCGTTTGGAGATGGCATAAATCCCGAACCATAAAAGGATCCGTTGCATACAGCTGAAATTAAGTACTTACCCTGCAGATTTAATTTTTCACCTGAACTATCTACAAGATCCAGCTTTAAATCCACAAGCTCTCTCTTAGCTATGGAAGCCAGCGGACCGTATATGTAGGATAACTTGGTTGTCTTTCCGAACCTCTCGTTAAATTTATAGGTATATGAAAGGGAGTTGCTGTCGAAGCCCAGGCTCAGTATGTTTATGCCTATTGTCCCGTTGACCTCAATGAGGTCTATGGGTGCTTGAGGACAGCTTTGCAAATTTTCCAAATCTATCCTGTCATAATCGAATAGTCGTGAAAAGTCATTGCCCGACCCCGTCGGAATTAAACTCAGAGCAGTGTCTGTAAAAGCAAGCGCTTCCGCAGCTTCAGACAAAGACCCGTCTCCACCCAAAAGTACGAGAAGATCTCCACCCTCCTGACTGAATTTTTTTGACATTGAGAAAACATCTCCGGCCTTATCTGTCAGCATAACAGCTTCTTTGCCGTATATTTCTTCTATTTTTTTCCGCCAGGCGCCGTACTTATCCTTGCCTGCAGCCTTGCTTATTAAAAACCCTATATTCACGCCCGGCTCCTTTAATTATTATGATAAGCCTTGTCATCTTCTTCATAGAGTTTTATGACTTCAAGATAAAAGTCAACCATAGTCTCAATTATATTATCATCGAAATCATAACCTATTGTATGGATTGGCGGACATGACCCGGCTCCGACAAAACACATGGCTCCCGGTATTTCCTTCAAATATGCCCCGAAATCATCTGAAGCCCTGTCCGGTTCAGGGAGGTCCTCAAGCTCTATTCCCGCCCGCTTGCAGGCCTCTCTTGCCAGACTTGCTGCTTGGGGGTTGTTTTTTTCCTCGGGGAAGTAGTCCTGATTTTGACTTTCAAAGCCCAGGCCCATCTCATCGGCATAGGCCCCGGCCCGCTCGAGGATCATCTGCCTGAGGCCCAGCATTTCACTTTCATCCTCGGCCCTTATGGTGAGACAAACCCGGCCCTGTCCGGGGTTTACTCCGAAGGCTCCACTTCCCACTTCTACCCCCACCACCGTGATCCTGGTGAAGTTCTTCCATCTCCTGTCCTTCTCGATTCCATCCAGGTCCAGGAGGAGCCTTGCAATGGCGGGATATGGATTTAGGCCTTTTTCGGGATTTGATGCGTGGGAATTTCTTCCGATGAATTTCAATATTAGGCCCTGTGAAGCAGGTTGAACAGGTCCGTCTGTTATAGACATGGTTCCTTTTTTCAAGCCCGGGAAATTGTGGATGGCATAGATTCTGTCGATTTTTTCATCCCTCAAGGCTTCAAGGCACTCGGGTCCGCCGACTCCAACCTCTTCGGCGTGCTGGAAAATCAGTATAATGCGATTGTTAAAGGTCTTCCCCTCTTTTTTCAGCCTTGTAAGCTCCATTGCCAGGCAAACAAGGGCTGCTGAGTGGCCGTCATGACCGCACCTGTGTGAAACTCCGGGATTCAGCGAGGCATAGGGTCTGAAGTCCTTGTCCTCATCTATTGGCAGGGCATCCATCTCGGCCCTGAAGGCCAAGGTCTTTATTCTGTTGGCCCGGCCGATTTTCCCATTGTCAGCTTGACCGGTCCCGTCATAAATAGCATAAAAAAATCTCCCGCAATCCAGCAAGACCAAGTCGGTATTTCTTTTCAGGTAATCCATGAGAAAGCTCTTGGTATTTTCCTCTTCCATTGAGAGCTCGGGTCTCATGTGAAGGTCGTGTCTTAATTTTATGATTTTTTCCAAATTTTCCTTATTCAAAACCGCCTCCTGTGACTTCAATTCATTATATAAATTGTGGCAAAACTCAAATACAACAGGAAATATGTGACAAGTATATTGTATATTAAAATGCTTCTACAACAAATGTATAGAAAAGACCTCCCCGGCATATGGGAAGGTCTTTACATTAGGAAGTAAATATTGACATTTTTTTGATGGTAGAATTTATGGCTTGTGTGTTTAGATTTTCCCTTCACTTCTCCTTTCACAACTTGTTAGTTGCTGCTTACAAGAATATGTTAGTCTAAGCTTATTTGATTGTCAAGCCTTTTTTCACAAATTTCTCAAATATTTTTAAATTTCTCCAAAAAGGTACATTTTAGCCTTTTCCAGCACTATTTTTGCCCTTTTAATCATGGCCTCTTCGGTGAAGTATGCCACGTGGGGCAATAAGATTGTGTTGGGGGCTTTCAATAGGGGCTCATCTGTCAATGGCGGCTCCTGATTGAATACATCCACGCCGGCCCCGGCTATTTTTCCATCAGATAGGGCACGGGCAAGGTCCGAGGAGTTAACCACGGGGCCCCTGGAGCAATTTATCAGTATTGCCGACTTCTTCATCAGAGCAAAATGATCATATTTTAGAAAATCACGAGTTTCATTATTCATGGGCAGGTGGACGGTCACTATATCCGAGGTCTTTAAGAGGTCCTCCAAGGGAAGGTAGGCCAAGCCCATATCTTCCAGGTCCTGATGGTGGCTTCTGTTGTAGCCCACAAGCTGAGCTCCGATAGCTTTGAAGAGCTCAGCTGTCCTCTTGCCGATCCTGCCTGTACCGATTATCCCGACCCTTCGGCCTGCAATCTCTCCTCCCATAAAATCGGCGGAAGATCCCCCTTGCCTCACTGCCTGATCGGCAGATTTAAACTTTCTCAGCAGGGCTATGGACAGACCAAGAACTTCTTCCGCGACCCCTTCATCAGAGTATCCGGCGGCATTAGTCACCTTTATACCCAGCTCCTCACATGCTGTCATAGGCACGTGGTCCAGGCCGGTAAAAGCTACGTTTATGTATTTGAGATTTTCAGCCTCCCTGACAGCCTCTTCCGGAAGCTTGGCATTGGCAATTATAAGCTGGTCGCAATCCCCGATCCTCTTCTTCCATTCTTCCAAGGATCCCGGCTTGTCATCATAGTGGACGAATGTATTGCCGCCCGAGGACAATTCCCTGTTAAACTCTTCAAGCATTTCCCTGCTTATGTTCAAGCCTTCAGCCAAAACAGTTTTCATTTTAATATATCTCCTTTTCATCTTCCTTGGGATAGTCGGCCCTTGCCAGGCAAAGGCCCTTAGCATAGATCCCGGCCCTATATAGGCAGGCCAGGCCTTCTCTCATTGTTTCCCCCGTTGTTAAAAGGTCATCTAAAAGCAGGCCCCGGCCCATCCTGACCTCTTCCAAACTAAGATATTTTCTATATTCTTTTCCACCCTGCCAGTATCCGGCTGAGACCCGCTTGCTCACAGCCAGGCTCCCCCTTACATTTCCCTTCCTGTGCCGAGCATCCAGCTTGTTCTGCTCCTTAGTTTCCTTGGTCTTCTCAAGCAGGTCCAAGAGGAGGAAACCCCGGGTCTTAGCCAGGCTCCTGGCAAGCTCTCGACTGGGATTGTAGGCCCTCTTCAACTCCCTTCTCCTCCTCATCGGCATGTAAGCTATCCATTGGACCCGGCTGAGAACCGGGTGGCCGGTCACAAAATCCGATAAAACATCGGCGAATAGGGCTTCCTTATATGAGGCACCTGAGAACTTGTAGTCTGCAAATTCCCGGCGCAAAAAGTCGTTATAAAATGAGGCGGCATAGGCTATCATATAAGGGCTTTCCGACAAGATCCTGTGTGAGTGGATCTCTTCAAGATTCTCACGGCAAGCCTTACAAAGGCCCGTCCTTTTTTCCTTTATTTCGGCCAGCTTCTTGTCGCATAAATAGCAGGCTCCTCGGTCTTCAAAAAATATTTTTCCCAAGCCCTCTTTAATTCTGTCAAAGGTAAAATTCATCTTGTAATGCTATGGCCCTCCTGATCCGGTCGCTCAGAGAGGTGTTCCTCTTGGCCGACCTGTCATTGTTAAGCATCAATTTTAAAGTCTCCATGCTGCCCAATAAGACACAGAGCTTTTTGGCCCTGCTGATTCCCGTATAAAGAAGGTTTCTGGTTAGGAGCATGGGCACACCCGGAACCAGGGGCAGAACAATACAGGGAAACTCAGATCCCTGGGACTTGTGGATGGTAATGGCATAGGCATGGTCCAGCTCAGGCATCTTTTCCCTATCATATTCAACAATCTTTCCGTCAAAAGAAACCCGCAAATTCTCAGTGAAGCTGTCAATTTCCACCAATTTCCCAACATCGCCGTTGTAAACGCCCTGGCCTTCTTCCCCTGTCTCCCGGTCTTTCCAGTCAAGCTGGTAGTCATTTTTAACCTGCATAAGCTTGTCCCCTGTCCTGAAGATTCTCCTGGCCTGCTTAATTTCCCGAGACCCTTCAAGTCCCGGATTCAAGGCCCTTTGGAGGCGCTCATTTAAAGCCTCAACTCCGCAGGGTCCCCGCTTCATGGCAGCCAGGACCTGGATATCCTCAAAGGGATCAAGCCCATAGTGGTCAGGCAATCTCCTTATAACCAGGTCCTCTAAAATATCCGCGCAATCCATGGCATTGTCAGCCGGTATAAAGAAAAAGTCCCCTTCCCTGGTATTGAGCTCCGGCATTATACCCTGCCTTATCCTGTGGGCATTTGTGACTATGAGGGATTCTTGGCTCTGCCTATATATTTCCGTGAGTTTTATGGTCGTAAGGGCATCGGATTCTATGAGGTCTTTTAGGACTGTCCCGGGTCCTACAGACGGGAGCTGGTCCACGTCCCCCACCAAAACCAGCCTGCAGGTCAGTGGCAGGGCCGAAATAAGGGAAGACATCAGGTTTAGGTCCACCATGCTGACTTCATCCACCAGAAGAGCCTTACATTCGAGGAGCTTTTCCGCATTGTATTCGGGCAGGCTGTCCTTGTCTTCACCCCCACGATAGCCCAGGAGCCTGTGCAAGGTCAAGGCCTCTTTCCCGGTAGATTCTTCCATCCTCTTGGCAGCCCGTCCCGTCGGTGCCGCAAGCTGTGTCATTAGGCCGTTGGTGTCGAAAACCTCAAGAATTGCCCTGAGCAGGGTGGTTTTCCCGGTCCCCGGTCCCCCTGTTATGACGACCACGCTGTTTTCAGCCACCTCTTTTATGGCCTCCTGCTGCTTATGTGAAAGTTTGAGCTTCATGGCCTGCTCAACCCTGTCCTCTTCTATGAGGAGTTTTGCCCGGTTCTTGCCCTCATCCAGCATCATTGCAAGCTTGGCAGCTATGTTTTTTTCATCAAAATATGCCCTGGACGGATATATCCTCTCTTCTCCGCTGTCAGAGGTCTCCAGGAAAACTTTGCCGTTTAGAAGGAGATTTTTTAAGGCTTCATCCAGGTATGGGGATTCAACCGAGAGAAGCTTTTTAAGGCTGTGTTCAAGCCGATCCCTGTCCCAATAGCAGGAGCCCTCGGCAGGCATAATATTGTTCAGCAAGTAGATGACTCCTGCCTCGGTTCTGAAGTAACTCCCCTCTTCAACTCCTATTTTTCTAGCTATCCGATCGGCCGTCAAAAAACCTATGCCCTCGACATCATTTATGAGGTTATAGGGGTTCTCTTCAATCCTCTCCCGGACCCTTGTCCCATAGGCTTCAAGAATTTTTGCACTTGTCTTGGGTCCCAGGTCAAAGGTCTGGAGGTATAAAAGGCCCTCCTGGTCGGCATAGATTTTTATAGCTTGATCCCTTATCTCCTCTGCCTTCTTTTTTCCTATCCCCTTGATTTCAAGTAGAATTTCAGGCCTGGTCCTCATCAGGTCAAGAACCTTGTCTCCATAAAGCTCGATAAGCTTTTCCGCCCTCTTCTCCCCTATATGGGGGAAAATCCCGGAAGACAGATAGGCCATGAGCTCCTGTTTGCCCGTCGGAACCAGTCTCTTTGCGCTCTTGACAGAAAACTGCTCTCCATAGGTGGGATGGAAAATAAGGTCCCCCTCCAGTGAGAATTTCTGTCCCTCCTCCAAAATCAAAAAAGTGCCGACACAGGTAAGAGGGCCGTCCGGGGTGGACAGCTTGAAGACAGACCAGCCGTTTTCTTCATTGCGAAAACGTATTTTTTGGACCTGTCCCTCTACTTGCATGGCACTTTCCCTTCTTAATTTTTATATTTTTATTCTGTTAAATCCCGGCTCATAAGGCTTGAGGCCTAATCATTCCGGTCCTTTTCCTCAACTCTCTCTATGTCTGCACCCAAGGCTCTCAGCCTCTCCTCAAACCTGTAGTAGCCCCGGTCAAGGTGGTAAACATTGTAAACATCGGTCTCTCCCTCGGCAACAAGACCCGCTAGGATCAACGCGGCTCCGGCCCTAAGGTCGGTTGCATTCACCCGGCTGCCCTTGAGGCGGTCAACTCCTCTTATGATTGCATCATTGCCCTCGGTTACTATCAAGGCCCCCATCTTGTTGAGTTCATCAACGTGCATGAAGCGGTTTTCGAAAACCGTCTCATCGACCTTGCTCTGGCCCTCGGCTATGGTCATCAGGGCCATAAACTGGGCCTGAACATCCGTTGGGAAGCCCGGATATGGCAGAGTTCTGATCTGTGTAGCCTGGGGCCGGCCCTTCATTTCAAGAGTGATTGTGTCCTCATCTTCGCTTTCTTTAATCTTAGCGCCGACTTCTCCAAGCTTGGCCAAGACCGGCCTTATATGCTCGGCCAGGACATTCTCCACCTTTATTTTCCCCCCGGTCATGCAGGCTCCGACCAGAAAAGTCGAAGCTTCAATCCTGTCCGGTATTATGGTGTGTCTGGCACCGCCCAATTTCTCAACTCCCTTAATAATTATCCTGGAAGTCCCGGCCCCTCTGACCTTGGCTCCCATCTTATTCAGAAAGTTGGCCAGATCAACATTTTCGGGTTCCTTGGCCGCATTCTCTATTATGGTCTCTCCCTTGGCCATGCAGGCTGCCAGCATTATGTTCTGTGTGGCCCCTACCGAGGGGAAGTCCAGATATATCAGGGTCCCGACAAGACCTTCAGGCCCGGCCTCCGCCCCAATTGAATTGGGATCCTTGTCAAGCTTGGCTCCCAGGGCCTTAAAGCCCTTGAGATGGAGGTCAATCGGCCTCTTCCCTATTGAGCAGCCCCCCGGCAGACCGATCTGGATCTTGCCGAATTTGGTCAGGAGGGGACCCATAACTATGAATGAGGCCCTCATCTTGTTGACAAGTTCAAAGGGAGGTTTGCAGCTGTTTACGGTTGAAGGATCGATTTTTATGGTTTCCTTATCCAAATATTCCACTTTGGCATTTAGGCTCCTGAGAACCTCGACCATTACCTCAACATCCTTCAAAGGTGGGATCCCGTCTATTATGATTTCTTCCGTTCCTAAAAGTGAGGCGGCAAGTATTGGCAGGGCGGCATTCTTCGCCCCGTTAATCTTTACTGTCCCCTCAAGGGGTCCACTGCTCCTTACTCTGATGTATGACATTTCCTCTCCTTATTTTGTCCCGAACAACCTGTCTCCCGCATCTCCGAGTCCAGGCAAAATATATGCATTCTCATCCAGCTCCCTGTCAAGTCCGGCCAGTGTAATATCAACATCGGGGTGTTTCTTCTGCATGAGCTCAACACCTTCCGGTGCCCCGATTATGCAAACCACGTGGAGGCTTTTGCATCCGTTTGACTTCATCTTGTCAACTGCATCGCACATGGATCCGCCGGTTGCAAGCATTGGATCCAGGAGGAAGATCTCTCTATTTGCGACATCGTTCGGCATCTTGTAGTAGTAATCCACGGGAATGTGGGTCTCAGGATCCCTGTACATACCTATATGGCCAACTTTTGCAGTCGGAACAATCTTAAGAAAGGCATCAACCATTCCAAGTCCGGCCCTTAATATAGGAACAAAACAGAGCTTCTTGCCTGCCAGTCCATATCCTACAGTCTTCTCCATAGGAGTTTCAATCTCATATTCTTCAAGCTCAAGGCTTCTGGTTGCCTCATAGGCTTCCAATAAGGCTATTTCCCCGACAAGCTGACGGAACTCGTTGGTCCCGGTCTTCTTATCCCTGAGTATTGACAGCTTGTGCTTGATCAGCGGGTGGTCTAAAACAATTACTTTGGACATTTTTGCCTCCTATTTTTCGGTGTTCGCCATGAATTATCTTGTTCACTATATTATCTCAATTGATATTATACAATTATTTTTTCCTTTAGACTATCAGACTTGACCTATACTTTTATAACCCTTCCCGCGGCGGCCTTTTTCATCCGGTTCATTATTGACAGGCTATAGCCTTGGTCCTCCAGACCCTGGGCCAGGATCTCATCAACCCCCTCCCGGTCGAAGAGGCGGAGATTGGTAAAGAGGCTGTGCCCCATGATTTCCGGCTCCCTTATTGGGCCCTGGTCTATATAGAAGGGCTCGGGCAAGCCCTCCTTTTTAATGGCAGCTAAAACCGCCGGCACCGACTCCCTAAAAAGGAGGAGGCCGACCCGGCTGTTCCCCGACCTTGCAATATATTCTTTAATAATCTCTTTTTCGCCGGCCTCTTGGCGGCCCACAAAGACCGTCAGCTGAGCCTTGGGCGAATAGTGTTTGTATTTTTGGCCCGGAGATTTGGGAATGTGGCCTTGCTTAAGTCCCTTATCCAACTGAATTTCCGGCAAGTAGGCCCTCAAGTCTTCCAAGGTGTAGTAGCCGGGTCGGAGGACAAGGGCCTTGTCCTTGCCCGAGCTCAGGTCCACCACGGTGGACTCAATCCCTATGTCGGAGGGGCCCCCGTCAAGTATGAGTGGGATCTTGCCTTCCATGTCGGCCATCACGTCTCCGGCTTGGGTTGGGGAGGGCCTGCCGCTCAGGTTGGCGGAAGGAGCTGCTATGGGCAGTTTGCAGGCTCGCAAAAAAGCCCTGCAGCATGGGCTTGAGGGCATTCTGACTCCGACCGTATCCCCGCCTGCCGTGACCCGGTCAGGGACCGACTCCGACCTTTTGAAAACCAGGGTCAGGGGGCCCGGCCAAAGGTCTTCCATAAGCTTTCTGTAGGGCTTTAGGTCTGTATCTGTTAATTTTTCTAAATCTTTATTTGAGTAGATATGTAAGATGAGGGGGTTGTCCTGGGGCCTGCCCTTGGCGGCAAAAATCTTGGCCACAGCCCGGCCGTCCAGGCCGTTGGCACCCAGACCATAGACGGTCTCTGTCGGAAAGGCGACCAATTGGCCTTCCCTTATGAGCCGGGCCGCCTCTTCCAGGGCTTCTAGACTTCGGGTCCCCTCGTCGAATCTGTCGGGATTTCCGATCTTTAGCAATTTTGTTTCAAAACCCTCTTCAAGCTTTGAAACCCCCAATCCTTCGGGATCCATCTCCCCTCCGATGAACATCATAATCTCTCCCCGCTCTGAACGACCGCCTGGTTAAGGGCGGGAAGCATTTGCTTCTTCCTGGATAAAAGGCCCTTGGCGATAAAAATATGGTTATTGAGTTGGCTGCCGAACTGGGCTGCTATCTCGTCCCCATATTTACCTGCCACCATGACCATTGAGTCTTCCTTGAATATATCGGTGATGATCAGGACATATGTGTCCTCATCCTGGACCTTGAGCAGGTCTTCCATGTTGTTGAAGAGGTCATCCCGGGTTTCCTTGGAAAAGCCGCTGTCCATTGAAAAGATCTGGGCCACCTTCATCTTAATTCCGTGGATATCGAAGAACTTGACGTCCTGGGTCAGGATATCTCCGGCGTCCTTGTTGGACAGGTCTGTGCCCGCCTTAAACATCTCCATGGCAAATTCTTCAGGATCTATTCCTGCAATAGGGGCCATCCTGGCCAGGGCCATTTTGTCATATTCTGTAGTAGTCGGCGACTTGAAAAGCAGGGTGTCCGATATGATGGCGGCACACATGAGGCCTGCGGCCTTCTTTGTGGGCCTTATTCCCTGCTCATAGTACATCTGGGAAAGTATTGTGGATGTGCAGCCCACGGGCAGGTTCCTGAAATATATGGGTTTTGATGTTGTTATGTTTGCCACCCTGTGGTGGTCGATAATTTCCAAAATCTCAGCCTGGTCCAAATCGGCAATGGATTGGCCGGCCTCGTTGTGGTCAACCAGTATGACCTTCTTTTTCTCTGTATTTATCAGGTGGTAGCGCGATATTGATCCCACAACCCTGTCCTTGCCGTCAACAACCGGATAGGACCTGAACCTGGTTGTCGCCATCTTTTCCCTGACATCTTCCAGATAGTCATTCAGGTGAAAATATACCAGGTTTTCCGATGTCATGAGAAAACTCACCGGGACCGCCTGGGGCAGGAGCCTGGCCGCTATATATGTTGACAGGCCGGTTGAGATAATGGTCACCCTATATTCCTCAGCCAATTCCAGGGCTTCCGGGCAAGCCTCAGCATTGTTGGTCACAATCATGAGGGAAACGCCCTTTTTGACGGCATCCTGCTGGGCCTGGGGTCTGTCCCCGACCAAAACTATGTCGTTTTCTTTTATGATGTCATTGTCAACGTGGCTCATGGCATAGATGTTGATATCCCCGACCATGGCCCTTGGCTCTTTCGGTTCAAAAATCATCTTGCCTGAAAGGACCTCGATGACATTTGAAAGGGGGGTATTTGACCTGCCCAAAATATTATCATTCCAAACGGAGGCATAGGACTTGGTTATCTCCGAAAGGGAAATAACACCAATGAGCTTCTGCTCATCATTGACCACCCCCAGGCTGTTCTGGTGGTTGGATTGGATGATCTCCGTGGCCCTGTAAAGAGTTGTCCCCCCTGAAATTCCGTAGGACTTGTCAAATTCGGCATCGGAAAGAAGGGGCTGGATTGAGTTCAGGTAAAGAGGCGGGTCCACATTGAAGTAGTCCATTACAAACCTGGTCTCCTGATTGAGCTCCCCCAACCTGACAGGAATGGCCTTGATCTCTCCCACCCTGTTCTTGAGCTCGGCATAGGCTATGGCCGAACAGATGGAGTCCGTATCGGGTACCCTGTGCCCCGTTATATATACTTTAGGCTTTTCCGCCTTGCTTATTTCCATACTTTTCCTCCGTCCTCGCTGGATTGACTAATTTTCGGATTTCTCTTCTTCCTTGTCTTCCTCGTCAACTTCTTGCTTTTCAAGAGCTTGCTTGCCGTAAAATTCCAAGCTCCTGTTCAAAACATCCATAAACTCTTCCCCGGTTATGGTCTCCTTGTCCAGGAGATAGGCTGCTATGTCTTTGAGCTGCTGCTCATTCTCTTCCAATGTTTTATAGGCCTTGGTGTGGGCTTCATCGATTATCTTTTTGACCATCTCATCAACCTGTGAGGCTGTGTGGGGTCCGGCGTGTAAGGCCGTATCCCCGCCCAAGTAGGGGTTGTTGATTGTTTCAAGGGCCATGAAGTTGAACTCCTCACTCATTCCAAATCTGGTTACCATGGCTCTGGCAAGCTTTGTAGCCCTCTCTATGTCATTTGCCGCACCTGTGGTCTTGGTATGGAATATTAGTTCCTCGGCTGACCTTCCGCCTGTTAGGACTTCTATCATGTTGATCAAATCTTCCTTGGTCTGGAGGACTTTCTCATCCTCATCCACCTGCATGGTATAGCCCAAAGCGCCCGATGTTCTCGGGATTATGGTGATTTTGGTTACCGGGGCCGAATGCTTCTGGAAGGCCGCAACCAGGGCATGGCCGACCTCGTGGTAGGCAATCATGGCCTTGTCACGGTCAGTGATGACTGAATTTTTCTTCTGCTGGCCGGCAATTACGGTTTCAACGGACTCAAGGAGATCGTCAGTGGTGACTCTGTCCCTGTTCTGCCTTACAGCCCTAAGGGCTCCTTCGTTTATGATATTGGCCAGGTCGGCACCCGATGTTCCTGCTGTCATCCTTGCAACCTGCTTGAGGTCAACTCCGGCTTCCATCTTTACATCCTTGGCATGGACCTTGAGAATGGCCTCCCTTCCGGCTATGTCCGGAAGCTCAACCCTTATGGTCCTGTCGAACCTGCCCGGTCTTTTTAGGGCCGGATCCAAAACTTCCGGCCTGTTTGTGGCTGCCAATATGACAACTCCCGTATTGGCATCGAATCCGTCCATCTCGTTTAAGAGCTGGTTGAGGGTCTGCTCCCTCTCATCGTTGCCCCCGATGCCGCTTCCGTCTCTTCTCTTGCCTATGGCATCAATTTCATCTATGAAGACTATGCAGGGGGCCTTTTTCTTGGCCTCATTGAAAAGGTCTCTGACTTTAGATGCTCCCATACCTACAAAGAGCTCAACGAATTCGGATCCTGAAATTATGAAGAAGGGGACATCGGCCTCCCCTGCGACAGCCCTTGCCAAGAGGGTTTTTCCTGTTCCCGGAGGGCCGACCAGGAGGACGCCCTTGGGGCAGACCGCACCGATTTTTTCGTATTTATCAGGCCTGTCCAAGAAATCCACTATCTCTGTCAGGCTTTCCTTGGCCTCGTCCTGGCCGGCAACATCCTTAAAAGACTTGCCGTTCTCGGCTTTAACGTAGACTTTTGCATTGGACTTGCCGATCTGCAGGGCGTTTCCGCCTGCTGTTAAACCCTTCATGAGTCGGCTTCCCAAGAACCAGAATATTGCAAGCGGTATAAGGAAGGTGATGAGAAAACTCAATATGGGGCTGGGCCTTGATGGTATGGTGGCACCGAATTCAACATCGGAGTTTTTGAGCAGGTCTGTCAGCTTCTCGTCCTGCCAAGGGCCTGTCTTAAAGGACTTGGTATTTCCCTTTTCATCCTTGATTTCAAATACGAACCTGTTCTCTTCTCTGGATACTTTTGTGACTTGCTTCTTATCCAAATATTTAAGGAAGCTTGAATAGGGTACCTCTTCCACTGAGTTACTCCTGAGCATGGGGCCAATAACGAGCTGGATAAGGATCAGGGTCACAAGCACCACTATATAATAGTAAGTAATTGGTTTAGGTTTGCGATTGTTGTTTTGTTTCATGATCTTCCCTTGCTTTCTGTATTTTCTATTTCAATCAATTTTAGTATATTTGCCCGATTTTACCATATTTTAAACGGCTTTTAATCCTTATGGTATTATTGTCAACTTCTGTTTTGATATAATAATATACAAATGTTGATTATATATGAATAATATTTATATTGGAAAATTTTTTCAGATAAGGACTCACACAAGGAGGAAACTATGGGTTTAATACGTGCAGGTATAGGGACCATTTCCGGGGGCTTAGCCGACACTTGGCTTGAAACGATAGAATCGGCTGCTATGGATCCCCAAACAATCACGGCTCCGGGGATCAAGGTCAGACCTGATGACCGACGCAATACAAATAACAAGAATACGGCCGATACAATTTCCAACGGCTCAATCATTCATATTAACGAGGGCCAGTGCATGCTCCTGATTGACGGCGGAAAGATCGTTGACTATTCGGCGGAGGCCGGCTATTACAAGGTTGAGGATTCTTCCCTGCCATCCCTAATGAACGGGGAATTGGGAGCTTCTATCAAAGAAACTTTTAACCGTTTCCGCTTTTCGGGTTCGACCCCATATAAGCAGAAAGCCTACTATATAAATACTCAGGAAGTCAGGGGTATAAAGTTCGGGACCCCAAATCCCATAAACTATTTTGACCAATTCTATAATTCCGAGCTCTTCCTGCGTTGCCACGGCACCTACACAATCCGTGTGGTTGACCCCATCAAGTTCTATGTTGAGGTTGCCAATCATGATGCCGACACTTCCCTGAAAATCGAGGATATCAACGAGCAATACAGGAATGAGTTTTTGACGGCTCTCCAGAGTTCTCTCAATCAAATGAGCAAGGACGGAAAGAGGATCTCCTTCGTGCTTTCCGAGGGCTTGAGCCTGGCCTCCTATATGCAGGATATCCTGGATGACAAGTGGAGGGATGAGAGAGGCTTTGTAATTGAGAATGTCGGCATAGCCTCCATCTCCTACGACGAAGAGTCGCGTAAGTTAATAGATATGAGAAACAAGGGAGCAATGTTGGGTGACCCGGCCATTCGTGAGGGCTATGTCCAAGGTTCCATTGCTCGCGGCCTTGAGGCTGCCGGATCCAATGAAGGAGGGGCCGGCCAGAGCTTCCTCGGCATGGGGATAGGCATGAATGCCATGGGAGCCGGCATGGGCCAATTCTCCCAAACCAATATGGAACAGATGAAGGAAGAGGGGGCCACCACTCAATCCGGCTTCGGTCAAGCGTCATCCGGTCAAGTCGCTTGGACCTGCCCCAAGTGCGGCCGGACCAACAGCGGCAATTTCTGCTCAGAATGCGGTGCCAAGCGGCCCGAAGCCGGTATTGGCAAGTGCCCGGAATGCGGCAAGCCTGTGGAAGCCGGTGCCAAGTTCTGCCCGGAATGTGGCCATAAGCTTTCCTAATTCGCCGTTTACCGATTGCATATGACAATTTGTTATAGAAACATAGGGGGTCGCCGTTTTCGGCAACCCCCTTCTTTTGTTTAAATTTCCTGTAGCCCCTAGCCTATAAAAAACAATAGTATCCGACAAATTGAGTTATGGCGGCGGCCAATACGAAAATATGCCAGACGAAATGGTGGTATTTGAATTTCTTTGTATTGTAAAAAAGAGTTCCGACTGTATAAATCAAACCGCCCAGGACAATGCAAATTAAAAACTCCCACAAGCAGCCTTTAATTATGGGATATAAAAAGACCAGGCCCAGCCACCCCATGGCCACATAGAGGGCAAGACTCCAATTTTTCCACTTTTCATAGTTTCCCCTGGTGACGATTTTAAAGACAATTCCAAACAGAGCAAGGGCCCATATTGAGGCCAGGAAGATGAGCCTGAATCTTCCCTCGGTAAGCAGGGCTATCCCCGGGGTGAATGATCCGGCTATGAAAACATATATTGAAACATGGTCAAAAATCCGCAGGACTGATTTAGCCTTGGGAAAGGGTATGGCGTGGTAAAGGCAGGATGCGAGAAATAGCAATATGAAGCAGGTGCCATAGACAAGCGAACCGACTGCTCCCATGCATTTTTAAGTCTCAGCTCTTTTAATAAAAATAAAATTAAAAACACAATCCCCAAGGGAATACCTATCACGTGGCTTATGGAATTCATGATTTCCAATGCGGGCTGATTTTCATCAAAGTCCTTTTTTTCTTCTATAGCTGTTCCGGCCATGGCCCCTCCTTTCTTTTGTGTGTTTAATTATATCACTGAAGGGTCTGAAAATTTCTTTCCGGGATTTGCAAAATCGGCCTGTTCGTGTTAGTATTTGGTAGTTACGGGGTGTAGCGCAGTTTGGTAGCGCACTTGTCTGGGGGACAAGGGGTCGCAGGTTCAAATCCTGTCACTCCGATTTTTTATTGCTCTTTTATCTCCATAAGAGCCTCTATAAACTTATCCGGAAGGTCTGCATGGATATCGTGCATTGATTCATAGCCCGTTTTAAGCCGGCTTCCCTCTATTAATGACTTTACTTCTTCTGCATCTTTTTCATCCATGGCGGAAATAAGGATCCCATTATTATCATAGTAGCTCGGCGCTGTATTTTTAGACGGTGCTACATGAAGGATAAGGGTCGGACACTCAATTTCACTTAAGGTCTTTCTTTGGTCAAAGCCTTCAAACCAGGAGAAATCGTAAAAGGACTTTCCGAATCTCAGATCGTAGTCACCTGTGCCATCCTGCATATTCCGGGTTATAAATACCAAATCGTTCAGCTTAGCTTCAGGAGGGTAGTACCAGACAATCGGCATCTTTCCGCTGTTTTCCCTAAGCCTCTTCAGAAAGGGTTTTTTCACAAGATTAGTCCAATTATCCTTGCCGTCTTTATTGAATTGCTCTCTCATATAGGTGTTTGCAAGATAATATTTAGTATAATTTTTTTCCTGTTTTTGATTCAAAAAGTCATTTATTACTTTAAATTCAAGATAAGCGAATGTTTTTTCCGCCCTTCCGGGTTCTGTTGAGAAAAATGGCCCATCTTCCAGGAGCAAGCCTTTTACCCGGTCCCTATTCTTTGCAGCAAGTGCCGCACTGATAAGGGCTCCGGAGGAATGTCCGCTAATATATGCCTTGTCTTTTATTACATTTTTCATGAACTCTATAATGTCATCTCGAATTGAAATAATCTTGTATTTTTTAGGATTTTTTTCAGATTTCCCGTGTCCATAGCAATCCACTGCAAACACGTGAAAGTGCTTGGAAAGTTCCGGCAAGACCCCGGCATAATCCTCTTTTGAAACCATCTGCCCATGAATGAGCAAGAGCGGATCTCCCTTGTCCGGCCCCTCCAAATATGCAATTTTACTGCCATCAGAGGTAATATATGTTTTTTCCTTATAGCCTAAAGAATGGCCTTTAGCTTCCATGAATCGGTCATTGCCATAGTCATGGTGCAGGGTCCTAAAAGCAAAAATACCTGCAATCAGCGCAATCCCAATAAGAATAATAATTATAAGCATAGCATTTCCCTCCTAAGCTATATTTTACTCTCGATTGCAAATTCTACAACAAATGGTGCCGGGGGCATTCACTCGCCCACCGACACCATTTGATATAGAACCTATTTAATTAAGATCTTCCGCTTATTCTAATTTATTGAATCAATTACTTCTTTAGAAACCGCATTTTCAAGTCCGACTATAGTGATCTTCTCGTAGTGAACCCTGTCAATAACCTTCTTGATTGGTTGAGGCAGCTTGTCCTTCATGGTCAAGAGAACGGGAGCATTTTCATTTGCCGCTACTGGTCCTATTACCAAAGCATCCGCGAAGACCTGGCCTGATGCCATAAAGGCCCTCTTTGAATTGGTGAAGAATTCATCAGCTATCTTTGCCGATGTTTCATAACGGTCAATGCCACCTATCCTCTTTATGAGTTTCGGAAGCTCTTTCTCAAGTTTGATCGATACCGCACTGTCCCCGCCAACTATATAGACTTCGTTAATAGAAAGATCCTTTATTGCTTTGCTGATTATCTCCGGCACCTTGTTATGCTTTACCAGAAGAATCGGATAACCCATCTTGGCCGCATAGGGGCTTATTGATAATGAATCTGCAAACTTCTCTCCGGTTGCAATAACCGCCCTTCCTTTTTTACCTACTATGCTTACTACTTTCTTGGCTACCAGGCTTGAAGTCTCAAACCTGTCTATCCCGCCTATTCTCTCAGTGGACCCGGTTATTTTCCTGATCTCTGCCTCTGTATATTCTGAGATGGCCCTTTCACGGCCTATTACATAGGCTTTCTTGACACCCAGTCTCTTAAGTTCTGCAGCAACCCTTTCATCCAGCTTGTTGGGATCTGTGAGGAGGATCGGAGCATCCAGTGCCTTGGCCAAAACGCTTGCTGTAAGGGCATCGGGAAACTCATCTTTTCTGGCAATAATTACATGGTCAGCATATGAATAGTATTTCTTGGAGATTTTATCTGCCGTGTCAATCCTGTCATCCCCACCAATTACTTCGGTTTCCGTCGGTTTGGTCGGATTATTCGGAGTCGCTACTTCGTAGGTCAACTCCGGTACCGGGAAAACATATTTCTCTCCGGGCTTTTTATTGCCATCCACAGGGTTAAGCGTTGCTTCCTCATTTGTCTTTAGAATGTGAGTCCCTGGCTCAGTCGGTACCTTTACCAATTTCTCGGAAAACTCCAAAGTTACGGGTTTAGCAGGGTAAATTGTCTCGTTGATATCCAGTGTCAGCTTCTCTTCCTGACCCGATTTATAAGTGAGTTTGAAGCGATATGTCCCGTCATCTGTTTTTCCAAAGCCATAGCTGTTAGCATCGATTTTTTCTTTAGCAAGCTCTTGGTCCCCAACCTTAAGGCTGATTTTGCTCATATCATTTACAAAATCAAAGTCCTTTCCGACTATGTCTTCCACCGTTGATCCCTTGGAGATTTTATCAAGAACAGATTTCTTAAGCTTATCGAAGTCCTTGTTCAGCTCTCCGCCATTTGAATTTCTGGTCATGTATTCCAAAAAGACTGTTCCGTCAAAGTCCGCAGCATTTTTGAAATATACGTTCATGTTGTAACCGGCTTTAACCATTTCCTGGAAAGTATCATCGGTCTTCATAAAGGCTATATCGATGTTTGCCGGGGCATTGACGTCGATCGGAGTTGTCTTTCTTCCCGAGTTGAAATACGCTGATCCAAAGTTATATTCGTATTCGTACTGTGCCCAATTCTTTGCTGTATCCTTATCCTGTGTTCTATAATAATCCAAATATTTTCCAAGTTTTTCAGGTTTGGTCATAGCCTGAGAAAAAATAAAGTTTGTTCCGTCATCAAACTTTTTAAAATCATTGGGAGTGTTGTATTCACGGCTTTGAGATTCCCATATTCCGCCTTTTCTGTCTGCACCATACAAATATGGCTGATTTGTGTTAGGATTTGTCTGTTTTTTCGGATCTCCAAAAGATCTGGTATAGGCTTTAGTATAATCACCATTATTACAATAAAGGTATGTGGCTCCGTCACTGATCAGGATCACATGCTTATTTTCCTTTTTGACCTCAGAGTCATCATCCAAGATTTTCTTTGCTGCCAGGAGGCCGGCATGCATGTTGGTTCCCATAGATACACTTGAATTCATTGCCTTAAGAATGTCATCATATCCACTTACAAGATCGGTAAGCCCTTGTTTTATATTGCCTTTCATATTGAAAAGGACAACCCCAACCTTGATGTTGAGGCCCTTATCTTCTGCCTGCTTTTTTATATCTTCCAAAAAGCTTTTGGCCTGATTATAAATGTCATCTTGTGCAGATGCTCCGGACTTATCCAGCACAAACACAATGTCTGCAGGCAAAACTTCCTGCTTGCCCGGAAAAGATAAGCTCACCTTTGTTTCCAGGTTTTTATCAAGGTCACTTGCCTTCTTTTCAATTTTTAACAGTTTTCCTTGAGCAGGCTGATTGGCTGCAACCCCTCCATTTTCCGCTTCACTGCTATCTACTGCCATAGCTGTGTTTCCGCTGACAAGTATGCTGATAATCATGAGCACGGACAGCAAAAAACTGACAAGCTTTTCACTTCTTTTTACCATTTATTCCTCCTTAGGTTATCTTAAGATTCCTGCTCAAGAACCGGTATCAAGATGCCTTGGGCATACAAAAATATTACAACCACTTATATTTTACGCTTCACCAATCTATTCTTCAATTATCCTCTCGTGGAATCCGCTTCCAATTTTTTCAAACAGAAAACACAATAAAGTGCGAGTAGGCCAACAAAAAAGGTCACAAGGGCAATCTCCAAGCTCATTTCACTGATATTTAAAGTTTTTGCAAATTCAGCATTGGTCTTTTCAATCACCGACAATGAATTATTCAAGCTGTGAAAAACAATACAGGGAATTAAACTTCCCCCCTTGTAGAAGAGTGTGACGAGGGTAAAGCCCACAGCAATAGCGAAAACAACCTGGAGGGCGGTGCTGACAAGCTCAGCCCCGTTGAGCAAATTAATAAAATGCCCTGTGCCGAAAGTAAGAGAGGAAACTATAATGGCTTCTTTAAGGCTTTTTTTTGCCATGCCTAAAAAGAGGAAGCCCCTGAAAATGATCTCTTCAAGAAATCCCACACACAGCATGCTTATTATAAAAAGAATTGTTTCATACTTGCTGTAATGAAGCTCCACTCCCCCTACAAGTCCGAAGCAGGCAATAAAAATTAAGGGAATAAAGAACCAAGCTTTTTTCAGGAGATAGCCGGGTTTTATAAGTCCATATTTTTTATTCAAGCCTTGACTGAATATCCAAGTCAAGAGCACGAAGGAAAGTACAAGATGAAAAAGTGCCGGAATCAATTTGTTGATGCCTATCATGGCACTGATATTTTCCGCCAGAACCGTCCCGACCACATAAATAATAATCATGAGCAGGGCAAAAGATACTTCGTCTCTCTCATAGAGTCTTTTCATATAGACCGCCTCTCAAAAATTCATATTGTAAATTAATCGATGGTTTTAATCACCTTACAGGGGTTTCCCACTGCAAGAGAGTTGTCAGGTATGTCCCTTACTACAACGCTGCCGGCCCCGATTACCACATTGTTCCCGATTGTTACTCCCGGACACACATGAACGCCTGCCCCTATCCAAACATCACTGCCAACTTTAATGGGTTTTGCATATTCAAGAGCTTTACTCCTACTCTTTACATCAGTTGGATGACCTGATGTATAAAATCCACAATGAGGGCCTATCATAACTCTATCACCAAAGCTGACTCCTCCGGCATCCAATATCACAAGTTCATGATTGGCATAAAAATTATCCCCAATCTCAATCCTATAACCATAATCACACCAAAAATCCGACTCTATATGAAAATCCTTTCCCGTCTTACCAAATAGGGTCCGTAAAATGCTATACCTTCTCTCTAAATTTGATGGCTTGGTATTGTTGAACTCGTAGCACAGATCCTTCGCATATTCCATTTCTTTTAAAAGCGTTTCATCAATATCAGTAATGTACAATTCTCCGTTAATCATTTTCTCTTTTTCCATCATACTCCACTCCAGTTATATATCTATACTATATTTTTTAAAATTAAGGCCTCGTATGGTTCAAGCGAATCTGATAAAAATTCCCTTCGATAAATTCCTCCATAAAGAATCCGGATGATCTTTATTGATTCTCTAAAAAATACTTTCAGTGATTTTAGCATATAAGAAGATTAAGCGTTTTGCCATAAATTCTTTGTGGACAAAAATTATCAGCCTAGACCGGTGGCAGCCTCTTCTATTTAATCTCTGAGATCACTTTCTTGGCATAGGAACACACGGGTGTTACCTTGGCTCCCTCATTACCGGCTCGCTCAACTACATTCATAACCAGCTTCCGGGAAATGCCCTTCCCGCCATAGGCAGGATCCACCTCGGTATGGGTAATTGTCCATTCCCTGTCGGATATCTGAACTTGGCAAAACCCTACTGTCTTTTCCCCGTCATAGGCTGCAGCTCTTTGCTTGTCCCTCTCAAAAATAATTTTTATCATACTATATTGATCTCCTTATTTTCTTCCATTCCTCCAATAAATCCTCCAACCTATATCTGGCGTTCGCAGGGCTTGTTGAGGGAAGCTTGATTCCCCGGATCCCGCTCTCTTTTTCATGATATTTCTGATAATAGCGATACGATGTTGCCCCGTTACAAAAGACCTGACGAATATTGGCAGTGGCAAAAATCTTATTCAAATCGCTTGGAACCACATTTCTAATACTTGCATCACTTGATCCCACAATATCACATTGGTAGATGCTGTCATACATTGCGATCTTGTGACGAAGAAGAAAATCTCGTCGCCCCTCAATTGTATTAGGAATGGTTTCATTAAAAAGCGCCTCCATAAGGGGCCAGAAGCGATTATATGGATGTCCATAAAAAAATCCGTATTCCCGTGTTTTGACAGACGGAAAAGACCCCAAAATCAGGATCTTGGAATCTTCCCGATAAAGGGGATCCAATGGGTGCACTATAGTTTTAATGGCAGGTTCTTCCCTTTTAGGCATCTAAAATTATTCCTTCCCATAAATTTATTGCTTTCAAAAGCTTTTATCCTGACTCTCTTTGCCTATATCAATACCCTCATGTTCAAGCAGCCACAACTTTTTCTCTAAACCCCCTGCATATCCGGTCAAATTTCCATCTCCACCTACTACACGATGGCATGGAATGATCAGTGAAATGGGATTGTGGCCTACAGCTCCTCCCACCGCCTGAGGGGACATCCTCTTCAATCCGTTTTTATTGGCAAGCCTTCTCGCAATTTCTCCATAATTCATTGTCTCACCGTAAGGAATTGTCAGCAAGATTTCCCACACCCCTTTGCGAAACTTTGTGGTCTTAATAGATAAGTCCGGTGTAAATCCCGGATCTCTTCCGCTGAAATAAATATCCAGCCATTCGACAGTTTTCCCAAATATCGGACGGAATTCTTCAAGGGTTTCTACCCCTTTTATGGTATCTGCAAAATATTTCTGTCCCTCAAACCATAGTCCGACCAGTCTATCCCCCTCAGATGCCAATAAGATGTCGCCAAGAGGTGACTTGTAGTGGTAAGTATAAAACATTGGTCCTCCGAAAACTTTGTCATATATCCCAATGCTGCCTTTATACACGGTCAGCGCATTTTTTAAGGGCCAGCAATAAAAGCACAATTCCTATACCCGTCAGAGTATGACCTAGCCCCGCTATCCCTGACATGGCAAAATTACATGATTTGCCGAGTTCCCTTCCCATAACCTGGGTAACGCCGCGCACCAACATTGTGACTGCCAATATAGGCACTCCTATATTGTAGATTATCATGAAAATACGAAACTTTTTCTCTTTTTCCAGCTCCATGCTTTGAGAGAATATAGCAACAAGAAGAAATACCAGCATTCCTAAAACAAAAATATGGGTGTGGACCTTGCCAAGAGCTGTTGTTCCTGTGAACCCCTGCCACTTGGTAAACTCACGGTAAAAAACACCGGCCGCCATAGCCGCTATAGCATAAATAAAAGCCAAATCAAAATACTTCTTTTTCATTTAATTAACCTCCTTCTTCATCGAATTGTAACCGATCAAAACCGTCCATACGTAAGCGCAGGTCTTAGGTACCATAAGGGCTCCAATAGGCGGTATGGTGTCTGCATAAAGGACCACCGGTATATAAAAAGCAAAGCTCAAAACAATGGTCAGCCATAGATACTTGAAATTTTTGTCATTGTTTTCTTTAGCCGACTTATAAAATATTACTATTATCAGCAGCCCCAGTAGAGCGAAGGGAATATTCCTGTAAATCCCCCATGACAATGGTGGATTTGAGCTGAGCCACTTATTTTGCGGCATGAGCGAGAGAACTATTCTGGCTCCGGAAAGCAATAAGATTGTAGCTGTGAGTTCCCTTCTTCCCTCGATCTTGTAGCGTTCACGCCATACATAATATAGCAGGACATAAAAAATTGTCATTGTGACAGAAGTAATGAGTTTCCCAATTCCCAGGGCCGAAGTATATGAGGCCAGCCCCGACGTGTTCAGGGCCAGGGCTCTTGGAACCAGATGAAATGAATCCCCCAGTCCCAAAACCACGGCCATGACCCCAAACAACATGAACTGCCTGCTTCCCTTACTTCCCCTGATCATCTTTATCCCCAGATAGATAACCGTACTCAAGTAGGAAATGTCAAAAAGCGTTTCAAAAATTGCTTGCATTATTATCGCCTCCTTTATATGAACATCGTTCGAATCGCTTCAATATAAAACCCTCCCAAGTATGCGGAAGAGTTTGTATTTGAACGTTGTTCGATTTCATCTTAATTACTTTGTCGGGGCGTGTCAAGTGCAACTGAGAATTGCCGAAAATATGTTTGCCGCCGCGTGAATAATCCAACTTGGAATAATTGATCCATCAGCTTTCTTTTCATTGATATCCCCCATAAACCAAGCAATTGTTGAGGTGAAAACAATAACGGCAAAAGCCCTTATAAATCCTGTTTGTGCAATAAACATAAATCCGTGAAGCAAGCCAAAAATAAGTGACTGAATTGTATTGGCAATTCCAAATCCCCATGTGTTGAACATTCTCTTGAGTAAGAAACCTCTAAAAAACACCTCCTCCGGAAATGATGTGTTGAAAACAGCATAAACAATAATTGCCGGTATGGCCCTAAATCCCAATCCCTTAAATTCAGAAGTTGCCGTTTCAACATCTTTTAACATGTGGACTGTAAAAGTGCCTAATAAAATAAATATAAGGGTCACAAGCACTACGGAAATCACTGCCCCTTTACTCGGCTCAAACTTTTTCAGACCAATCCATTCAAGAAAATTCTGTTTTTGTCTTGCACTTATAAACCACCATGTAAATGGGATTAGAGCGAATAAGGCAATTTGAACAATGCTGCTGATAATTTTCCCGATAAACATTTCCATATATTATCCCCCTTGAACAACTCTTAATTTATCTTCTGTCTGCACAAGACGGAAGCCTATAAAAATCAAATTATTATACATGACTAATGTCAAAAACATATTAAATTAGGGAGGTAAAACCCGGATGTTAAGAAGAACCCAAGAATATTAAAAATTAGAAACAATGAAGATAGTTGCTACAGTAGAAAAATTGATAATTAACAGGTTAATATGAGAAGGGCTTGCGAGTAAAACGCAAGCCCTTTGACTATTACAAGGTACTATTCAATTATTTTTCTCTCTTCTCCTTATAAGGCTCAGGTAAGACAAATGAACCCAGGAAGAAAGTCAGCGAAAAGATAGCTGCAGCAATTAAGGCAACAGAGAATCCATAATGATCAATTACGATGCCCAAAATCGCATACACTATTGTTTCAATAACGTAAGATATGCCCCAGAAAAGGCCCATTGTCGTTGTGATTTTTCCGGGAGTCATGCCTTCTAGTTCTATTGGAATGAGAACAAGCGAGGTCATCGGCAGGAACATTATGATCCCGGTGAGTAGGGCTGAAGCATAGGAGACTACCGGTATGTTGACGGTGAACATGGTAAAGGCAATCAGCGTCAAAGCCAAGCCACACCAGCGAATTGGCGGTATCCTTTTCTTGTAGTTTCGATTAAGCATTATAGCAAGGACGGATCCGATTATGCCTCCCACTGCCATAAGTGCAGATAGGAGCTTTGTATCGACTTTGGTAATCTTAGCCTGGGGAAATATTGTGAGGATAACAATATAAAGTGTGAGAACCCCGGAGTAAGTGGCCGGAAAAATCCAGTTAAACGGAACTTTTAGCCCCTCAATCATTGACCCTCCTTTTCCTTTGTCCTGGCCCAATGGAAAATCTTGACCAAAGAATAGCCAAAGTATGAAGAGAACCAAAGATATGGCGGCAAAAACACCCATTGATCCCTGCCATGTGACCATCATTTCAACAACAGGTGCAATGAGCAGCATGGCAATGATTGAGCCGAAATTGTAGGCTACAGCATTAAAAGAGGATATTAGGGGCCGGCGGTCAGGCGTGAAGTAATGAACAACCATTGGGCTAAAATAGACTACATAAAGCGCCCCACCAAAACCCATAATGAATCGGCCAATAATAAATAGACTATAGAAGGGAGCAAGGATAGCCAAGACAGACCCCATTACCACCAACAAGGAGGCAAGTCCGATAGCCTTCTTTGGGAGCAGCTTATTAAGTATCCAGGCCGCCAGAAAGTTTCCGATAATCTTTGCGGCAGTTATGGCGTTGGAGATTAGAGTGGCTGAAGCGAAGCTCTTGAGATTAAAATATTTCATGATGGCGGGGGTCAGAGTAGATCCCGCAATCCAGTTAACAGCAAAAAAGGCATAAGTGAAAAACATGATAAATTCAATCAAATAAGCCCGGTTTTTTGTTTGTACCTTTTCATTCATATTTGTTTCCTTTCTTATTTAGGGAGGCCTTGACGCCGTCCTCCAAAAAGAGCTTTACACCGGGGCGCAGGTCTTCGTCTTTTTTCCATATTATAGAAAGACCCCAAGGGAATTCCGGATCTTTCAAATGAACCGTGTGCACACGGTCTTTCGCGGTTTGTTCGATGAGCGGGGCGGGAAGAATTGACATTCCTTGAGAACTGACAATTATGTTTATCAATAATTCCCATTGGTAAGAGTGAAATTGTATGACCGGAGCAATCCCCGCCTCTTCAAAATGCTGTATGACCCTATCGTAGTACATATAATCAGGTGAAACCATAATAAAGGGTTGGTCTTTTAGTTCACGGAAAGCTATCGTATTTCTTTTGTTCCATGGGTGATTTTTTGGTAAAACCAGGACAGCTTCAGATTTAAGGATCACCAGTTTTTCGAAGCGGTGGTCTTCAAAGGGTTCAACCACAATGCCCAGATCCAGCTCACCGTTATCAACATAGGGAAGAAGGGCGGAAGAAGTGTACTCCTTTGTAGTCAATTGTATTTCCGGATGAATTTGGAGAAAATTTGAAATAATATTAGCGAAGGATACTATGCCGGCTGAAGGTGGCAGGCCAATCCTAACCGTCTTCTGTAAACGGTTCAGGTTCGATTTTAATTGCCCGGTTCTAACGGCCAGCTCATTCAAAAGTCCCTTGGCATACTCATAATATAGCTTTCCTGCCGGGGTCAAGTAAATAGCACCCTTTTCCTTGCGCAAAAGAGGAACTCCATAGTCCTCCTCAATCGCAGCAATAGCCTTGGAGATGGCTGATTGGCTGATAAAGAGCCTTTCTGCAGCCCGTGTGTAGCTATTTTCATCCACGACGGTGATGAAATATTCAAGCGATTTCGTATTCATCTCCACCTCCTAAAGGCTATTCAAGAAAGCTTCATATTATTCTTTTAAAAATGCATTGACCCTTTGATACCATTGGTCTTCAAAGTCCAAGTGCAAAGCATGCCCCCCACCCGGGAATATGTCAAGCTCTGCTTTTTCTCCCAGTAGTGCCTTGTTCTTATGGGCCAATTTGTCGCTTACCATGACATCCTTGGTGCCATGTAACAGAAGAATGGGCATTGTTAAATCATGATAGTGGCCCGATCCCGGGAAGCCCGAGGCGTTCTGTTCATCTGTGATATTATAAATGAGCAAAGCATAGTCCACATCCAATGTGTTTTGTTGTTTGCGCATCGATTCTTTCATCTTCCATATGAAGGATCTTTCAGGTTTTACCCGGGCGAAAAGAGCAATGATCCCTGCCTCCAAGGCTTTTTCATCATTGTTCACCACTGCTAAGTGACCGGGAAGGTAGTATGGCGACTTGGCAATTTCTTCCTTACTCTTTAACGGTTTGTCTAACTGATACCCTTGTTCGTTAATCTCATACATGGGATACCCGCCTAACCACATTGAGGCCGTTAAAACAAGTTTGGTCACACGATCGGGAATTAGATGGCAAAATTCGGCTGCTACTCCCCCTCCCAGAGACCAAGCGATCACTATCATTTTCCCCCAATGGAGAGCATCTACCAATTCCACCAAATCCCGGGCTAATTCAATTAGCTCAACCACGGGTTTATTGTAAGAGGAGTCCCCAAAACCACGCATCTCCGGGACCAGAATATTGTAGTCCTCATGATACTTATCAATTACCTCACTCCACTCCGTGGCAGATGAAGCATTGCCGTGGATAAGCAGGAGACAGGGTTTGTCTTCTTTTTGATTGTAATAGTATGAAATCTTTTCTCCACCTTTACTGTTGAAGAAAAAGTGTTTCAAATGGCTCAATCCCGCCATACTTACCTCCTTTTTAATTTCTCGGATCCTCGGCTGGGCAGTCCATCTTATTTTTTACCAGAATTTCAACTCTTCAGCCTGTCTTGCCAACTCTTCGCGGAAATCAGGATGGGCTATAGCTATTAACGCTTTTACACGGTCTTCCAAGTTGGCACCGGCAAGCCAAGCAACCCCATATTCAGTAACAACATAGTCAACATCGTTACGTGAGGTTGAAACCACTGATCCTTGCTTCAGCATTGGAACTATCTTGGAATGAAGGACTTCTTTTCCGTTTTCATCCTTAGTTGAATAGGTGGAGTGCATGGCTATAATGGATTTGCCACCTTCGGACATTCGTGCACCCATAACAGTTTCAGACTGGCCACCGGTTCCGGAGTACTGGACGGGGCCGATCGATTCTGATGCACACTGGCCCATAAGATCTATTTCGAGGCTGGCGTTGATTGAGACAAATTTCTTATTCTGCGCTATTACCCAGGGGTTATTTGTAAAGGTGCAGGACTTGAAAAGAACGGTGGGATTATTTTCCAGGAAATTATAGAGCTTCTTTGATCCCATGGCAAAAGATCCAACAGTATATCCATTCAAGAGTCCCTTTTGTGAGTTATCAACGGCACCACATTCAATAAGGTCGACCATAGTTTCCGTGATCATTTCAGTGTGTATGCCAAGATGTTTTTTCGATTTGAGTTCGTGGGCAACGGCATTCGGAATGTATCCAATGCCCAGCTGAATGGTTGAACCGTCTTCTATGAGGTCGGCTATATTCTTTCCGATTTTTGCATCTATTTCTGGATAAGGTAAGATTGGTGCTTCCGGCACCGGCCTGTCACTCTCAACCAATGCGGCAACTTGTGAGATATGGACCTGGGTGTCGCCAAAGGTCCTGGGATAGTTGGGATTGACCTCAAGTATTGTCAGGGCTCCTCTATCGATCAAATCCTTTTCATAAATAGCTGAAATTGATAGTGACAGATAGCCATGTTCATCCATTGGGGAAGCTGTGGCAAGGACCACATCACGTCTACCTTCTCGGCGGTTTCTTTCCATTGTGGCATCTAGAATTACACAAGAACGCTGAGGTACAACGTGACATAACCTTTCTTCATGAGCTTTTCTGAGATCCGCATTAAGGAACCATCCGTTGTGTTTCATGATGCCGACCATTTCAGGATCATGGAAGGCCGGATGTTTAGCGATTGGCAAACAGGTTGTTAGTATTGTGTCTTTTACCCCGGTTTTCTTTAAGTGGTCCAGATGAGATAGGATAGCCTGGGGCTCTGATGCAGCTTGAGCAGCATACATGCAATCCTTATCTTTGATAAGCTCCAGAGCTTCTTCTGCGGTGCACTTTTTTTCTTCATACATTTTTTTGATATCCATGGTGTAAGTCTCCTTTCCGGAAATTTAAATAAGTAAGTTTTTGTTCGATTAAGTTCCTCAAATGGCCCGTGATCTTTTTGAAAACGTTTTCTTGTATCCGTCATGGATTAAAAAACTCCTTGCTTATTGTTATTTTATAACAAAGCCATAAGTCTGATAATATCAGTTTTTCATGGGTTTATGATATTTTTTCATCATTTTCTAAACAGTTTTTCAGAAGTTTATTTTTCGTGGAAATCGATATATAACTAATAGTAAGTGGTCGTGTCTTGATCGCGGCGTACAAATTATCCACCGGGAGCATGGCCGCCTTAGGATATTCTTGGGAAAAAGCGTTGGCCTCATCCGGCTTTACTTCAATATCTTCAGTAAAAGCTTAATAGTGGTCATGTTTTGCCTCCTTGTGGCGTAACTATGTCAGTATTAAGCCATCTTAACAATTGAATTTTTAGGCTAAAAAATAAATAGCCTTCAGAACTTATATTTCTTAATGAAAAATATCATTGAAACTTCTTCCGTCTTATTTTGATTTTTCATATATTTATTAAGGGATTCATCCCAAGAGCTCATATCGGTAAATATGCATTTAATCAATACATCCTGCTCATCTTCTTGTTGACTTCAGTAAGCCATTTTCAGAACCTGATCCGGTATCTTTGTCACTTACAGGTGTAATAAAAGTCCCAAGCTCAAAAAAATAATCATTAATCTTTTCACGCATACTATCTCCCTTATCCAATTTAGCTAAGGCGCTTATTTTTCAATATTATAATAATTTTTAAAAAATATACAGGTGGCTAAAGTGATACAATATGAAATCATAATACTATTTTTTCATAGTTTAGAAGAAAGTTTTGAAAGGAGGTTATTAAATGGCAAAATTTATTAATCACAAGAGTAAATACCTGTTTTTAATATTATTTATCGTCGCCTTTATTGTGCTGAATTTTCCCTTTACTGCAAGGGCAGCATCGGAAGAGGCCCCCGATGAAACCGCAAACCCCGTAAGTGAAGAATATGGTGGCGGCTTACCTTCGGATATTGATGATAAGCAACCCTTGGTCGATGACAAACTCTTGCCACCGGCAGAAACTTCTGAAATACAGGAAGCCGATCCCGATAAAGGTCTCGTTCCGGAAGAAACTCTTAAGGAAGATCAAAGCTCGGAGCCTAAAAAGTCTGAAGTGAATGATTTAACAAAGACGGATAATGGCCCTAAAATTGATGAAAATTCCCAACCCGAAGATGGCAATGAAAATAAGGGCGAGTTGCCGGAAGAGAGTGAGGTTCTGGAAGAAGGCCAGGCTCTGGAAGTAGATGAGCTGTCCAAGGCCCCCTTGGCCTTTGGAGAGGGAGCCCAAACTCCTCAAAAGACTGTTGAAGTTGCAAGTTTTGAAGAATTGAAAAAGGCCATTGCAGATGCCGGCACCGAGCCGACCACCATCATCATTACGAAAAGTTTTACGCTAACAGAAGCGTTGACTATCAGCAAGGGCCAAGACATTACCTTGACGGCGATCAACAAGCGAACGGAAGAACCTTGGAAGCCCATTGACCAGCCTGCCAATCATGCCGATGAAGGCGAAGCAAAGCAAAGAGAGGTTATTGAGGAAGGCCGTAAGCGCGGCGAAGAGGCCTTGGAAAAGGCCGACCTTGATAAAAATCCTCTTCCTTCTGAAGAGAATGGAAGCCGGGTGATCAAAAGAGCTGAAAGCTTTACTAATGACAGTCTGTTTAAGGTCTATGGAAAACTTACCCTAGGAACACAGGGCTCTGCGGTCTATATTGACGGAAATGGCGACAAGGCACGTACAGCATTTTACAATAAGGGTTCTGTGATAGATGTTAACGGCGAGCTGATTATGAAGAACGCCGTCATTATGCATTCGTATAACAGACACGGCTACACAGGCCCGATTCGCGTCAACTCCGGCGGAAAATTCACCATGGAAGGTGGACGGATTTCCAAGAATACGTCCTTTGAACAAATCGATCAAGACTATACTCGTCCTTATGCTGCCGGCGCCGTTTTCGTCCAACCTGGCGGCTCATTCACCATGACGAACGGCCTCATCGACAACAATCACGGCGGCCTCACCGGAGGCGTTTTCGCCGGAGATCTTTGGGGATCAAGCGGCGATCCCGCTGTCGTTAACATTGATGGCGGAATTATCGCGAACAATCTTTCTGCCACCCGATACCAGATGGGCGGCGGAATCAACGGTTTTCCCGCATCGAAGATCACTATCACCGACGGCATTATCGCCGGGAACAAATCTTTTAACACTGGCGGTGGCATAGGGATCTCCTCCCAATACATCGGCGGCCCGAGCAATATCTTAGGGGCGGAAAAAGCGACCGTAAACACCAACTACGAGAATTTCATCAAGACAAACAAGGCTGAAGCGATCATCGACGGCGGCTTGATTTACAAGAACAGAGCCCTTTCATCCGGCGGCGGCATTTATGTGGACAGCAATGACGTCAAGCTTGGAAAAACCATGATCTTGGACAATAAATCCGGCCAATTCGGCGGCGGCGTTTATATTTCCTTCCCGCCCATTACGCAAAAGCTGGAAGACATTCTTATTACAGAAAACAAGGCAGAGGGCTGGTACTCGTCCGATATCCTAGGCGGCAGCAACGGCGGCGGCCTTTGGAACTGTCCTACGGGCTTCGTCCACATCGGCGACGGCCACAGCGTCTATGTCTACAACAATGACTCCGGCAGCTACGGAAAAGATATTACCTTTACTGAAAAGACGTGGTATTTCCTATTAAATAAGAAGAATCTTGAAGGCGAATTTTACTCCCACATCTCTCCCGTGACGAAAGACAAAAATATCATCAAGTTTTTGGAAGACGGCCCGAAGAAAGACGAGGGCGTGGACATTCCCGAGCGCCTCTCCTACCATAGACTGTTCACTCACTTGAAGGCCATTTATAGTGAAGCGCTTATAAAAGAAGCTTGGAAAAACTCCAAGACCTTTGTCTTGGGCAATCAGGCCCGTAACGGCGGCGGCATCGGCTCCAATGCCAATATCACCACGCCCAAGGACGAAGGCGATTACGCTATTGAAGTCAATAAAAAATGGAACGAACGAATCGCTAAAAAGGAAATACCCGATGAGATCAAGGCGGATCTTTTCATAGTACCCTTAGACAAAGACGAAACGTACGTCAAGGCCAATTACGGAAAAGACAATTCCCTATTCAAATACGGCGAAATTACCTTGAGCAAAGAAAACAACTGGCACAGTCGTTTGGACACCAATTACTTTAACGGCGCCAATAAAGAGGAAATTTTAAAGAAACTCGGTATCAAGAATTTTTCCGACATCGGTTTGCCCGATGATGCGTATCAGATGGATAAGGGCCTGCCTTTTACGGCAAAAGAATTGGAAGCAAAAGGATATAAGTATCTGGTCATCGAACAAGGGGACGACTTCCTCGTGAAGTATGAAGAAGAAAAACCCCAAGATGAACAAACGGTCCCGGCTGGTGTTCTGGAAATTACACGTAAATACAATCAAACGTATGACAAAGCTTTTGATAGGCAAGATAAAGATCTGTATTTCTATCTCTATGATGCGGAGAAACAAATTTTAACACGCCTCGGCAAAACAAAGATCCATGAAGAAAAGGATGAGGACGGAAATGGCAAGGGTTCAGGAAAAACGACTATTGCCCACCCCCTTCTGTTAAAGAAGGTTTCGGAAATTAAATACTACGGAAAAGACCGTAGATTTACCGAATATCTTAAATACGATTGGGACGGTATGGTCGGCTATTTTAACAGAGATCATGGATATGCTATTGTCCTCACGGAAAACAAAGACGGCACATTGACAGTTGAAGTCCCATACTTATGGACGGATGACTATTATGGAGACGGTTTCTGGGCTAGGCAACTTGATGGCACCGAAGACTACGTCGTTAAGGGAAATAGCAAACACAGCTTTACTCTCACTAACTCTGATTGGGGCAAACTCGATGTCAAGAAGAGCTGGCAGAACATTGCCGAAAAAGATATTCCTGAATCTATTGATCTGTATTTACTCTTAGATGGCAAGCGCATCATTGAAGCTTACGATGAAGATGGAAAACCCGTTTATAAAAAACTCACGCTCACGGCTAAGGACAATTGGCAAGGCAGTTTTATGAAATTGAACCCAAATGCTTTGGCAGCAGGAAAGTATACTCTTGAAGAGGATTCGGATCTCTTTGTCCCGGAAATAATAAACCATAAGGAGAAATTCATAATTCGAATTGGCTATGCTGATAATTACCGTGAAGAGTGGATGGCGGAAAATCAGATGACTTCTACTAATAAACATTTTCCTTCAATAAACTATAAAAATGATGATGGCACGTATCATGATGTCCAATTGAATCTATATGTTGATGGTAAGAAAATTCAAGAAGGTGCATTTAAGTTTAAAGTCGGCCCTCATCCGATTACCGGTGCTCCTTGGGCACAACTGAATAAGACTTTTGCATTTGATGAGGTGGAACTTGAAACCCACGGTCAGCCCATCCCGGTCAAATACTATGATGTCATCACCAATGAGCCGGGCCGTGATGCCTACAATTTCTATCTCAAAAAGGATGAGAATGGTGCTTACGGCCTATACTTGCCCCGCTTGGTAATCGACGGGGTTCCTTACGCAGATTTATTCCAAGCAGAGAAACTTGAGTATAACGAGACGTACGATCGATATGATAAAATCAGCTCAATTTTTCCTTTAGAGTCTGAGAATGATTACCAAATAATGGCTGATAACCACTATGGGCCAACTCATGAGATTGAGATTTTAAAGAAATGGATTGAAGGCAATGGCCAAATCCCCGTTGAAATTACAGTCATCGTTACGGATGAAAAAGGCGAAATCAAAGAGATAAAAATTACTCAAAAAGACGGCTGGAAGAAAACCATCGAGGACTTAAAAGGAACGCTTAGGAATAAAGGCTATTCATTTAAGGAAGTAAAGATACCTAATTTCACAGGAGAAATCAAAACTGAAAAGTCCGGATTAAAAGTTACAGGTAAAGATAAAGAGGGCAAGGAAATTACCCTTGAATACAATACCGACGAACTTAAAAAGATCTTGGAAAGCGGTAAATACCGTTATGAAATCTTCGAACTCGGAGAAGATGATAAAAAGAAAGAATTTAATCTTGACAATATAAATACCTTTATCAGGATAGAAAAGCAAAGTGACGGCAGGTATATCATCCGTTACGCCAAGGATATTACGTTGATAGAGCTTCTAACAGTTAATGTTAAAAACTCCTATGTCCCTCCGGAAGTTCCCAAGACAAGAATAATCAAGGTTACTAAACATTGGGAACTCAAAGGGGATAAATATCCCGTAGATCAGATTGTCGTGGAACTTTACCGAGACGGTGAATTTACAGGCAAGACACTGGTACTGAATCAGGCTAACGGATGGACCGGCCAATTCAAGGATCTTGAGATTTATAACAAAGAAGATCCGACTAAAGAGTACCAATACAGCATAAAAGAATTTGCCGAGGCCAATGGACTAATCAAATATGCGGGCAAAGAATTCAAAGTAAGTTACAGCGGAGATATGTACAGCGGTTTCACAATTACCAACAAGGAAGTACCCGAGGAACCTCCAAAAGAACCTCCGGAAGAACCCAAGACTCCTCCGGAAAAGCCTGAGATCCCTCCGGAGCCCAAATCCCCACCAACAGGAGACATCGGAATTGAAATGTACTTGGCGGCTATTGGGATCAGTTTATTGGGACTCTATCTTATTAAAAATAAGAAACGTGAAAGGTAGTCCTTCTGCTTTGAAAATCCAATAATTGAATGCTCATCTGAAAAAGGCTTGCGAGTGAAATCGCAAGCCCTTTTTATAAATATTTCAGCTCTTTGTCAAATTCTTACCAGTGTTTCCAAGCAGAGTTCCAATGCATAGGCCTTGGAGTCCTCACCCCAATTCCGCTCATCATAGTTTTCTATATCATGCAAGCTGTCTGCCGTGTATAAGATTTGGCCCCATTCAATTTCGCGCATTTGGGCACAGGCTGCCAATGCCGAACACTCCATTTCCACGACCGAACAGCCTTCCTCCTTGCGCCCGGCAACTTTGGCCTTGGTTTCTCTGAAAAACCCGTCTGTGGTCCAAGTTATTACTTCCCTGTATGGGAGCTTATGGGCTTGTAAGGTTTCCTCTATTGCTTGACGTGCCCTGTCTGAAACATCCACAAAGCGGCTTGGAGGCAGGTAGTGATATGAGGTGCCCTCTTCTCTTAGTGCCTTGTATGGCACCAAAAAAACATTCTCGTCATATTTTTCTAAAACGCCACAAGACCCGGCGCTAATAATTTTTCGGGCACCATAGGAGATCAACCATTCCATAAATTGGACGGCTGCCGGCGCTCCTACGGGCGCCTGGGCCAAGCAAATATATTGTCCTTTTTCTTCGAATACATATACAGGGTAGGCTTTTGTGGCCGACTCAAAATAGGCTACAACCTCTGCGTCCTTGCTTATGGCAAATTTTTCGATCTCGTCACCCAAAAAAGCAAAAATGGCTTTATCCGGTAACTTGACCGGAATATTATCATGTTCAGGCATAAGAACTGCTGTTTTGTCCGGGTCAAATTCTAAAATTGGAAGGTCGTTTTTTGTCATAGCTTATATCCTTTATGTAAATATTTTTCCGGATCCATTCACCCGTATAGTACATTCCTTTTTCTAGCTTTCATGAAGATAAATTTTCACTTTTATCCTAAGCCAGTTCCTCCTCATCTCTTTTTCCGTAACTTTGCCGAAAAGAGCCTTACCGGCGTCCATGAGCCTTGAAAATATCACATTATCCTGCTGAGGAACGTAACCGATCTTTTCCTCTTTTATCGTCTCAATGCGGATAGCTTGAGGATCATGGGGATTCTCCGGTTCCCGATAGAAAACCAACTTGTCCCCCTCATTTAGGGTAACCCCGATGTCTTCAATATTCTCAATATGGGTTGTGCCGGCAACATAAGTATCAAAAAGAAAAATATCGCGTTCATAAGGTTTTGGCAGGTCGATTCCGGCTTCTTTCCCAAAAAGATATTGGATCAACTCATTCTGATCTTTTTTTGCCAAATCGTTCATGTCTGTGACCTCATCAAATCATTAATATATTCTTGCTGTGTCCGGATTGCTTCCTGAAAACTTTTCAATTCTTTATTGAGTTCAGCTATTCTCTCTGATTTTTTCTGCTCATCTTCCAAATAAGCTTTCCATATATAGGGAGGTCTCCCTTTTATTTCCTCGATCTCCGCTTTAAGTCGATCAACAAGGCCTTGATATCTTTCTTTCTCTTTCTGAAGCTCTATGATTGAGGATTGGGGATCTTCTTCTATTGTATTGCTTCCGATCATCTGAAAAATAATCTGTAAAGTATCCAGGTCACCCCGCTTATAGGCCCCCGTGGCATTGAAAAACAGCTCCTGTTGCGCTTCTGATAAATCCGGATTCAGGTCAGGGTGCAAGGTCTTCACAATGCTTCTATATAGTTTCTTCAATTCGTCCGTTTCCTTTTTGGATAGCCTTTCCAATTGAGACCGCTCAATGGCCTGATTCACATCATCAATCTTTTCTTCCAACTTTCTCTTATAGTCTAAAAATTCCTCATCCAAGGCCCTTTCAATCTCATTCATTATGATCTTTTCTTGACGGTTCTTTTTAGCCTGGATAAGCTCCTTTTTCCGGCGTAAGCGAAGAAAATCTGTATAAGCCTTATAGACCTTACACTCAAGGGCCCCAATCTCAAGCATATATTGGTTTTTTATGTTCCTGCAAGTGACAAACCTAAGCTCATCGCGCTCGATAACATAATTTTCAAGACTATTCTTGAGCTCCCGAATTTCTCTCTTTAATTCAATATAGTCAGGCAGTTCAATAATTTGACCCATGGTTTTTCCTCCTTAAAGCTTCCAATGCCGGAAAACCGAAATCATATGTACCTTTTTATCCCCGGAAAATATAACTCCGCTATTCCGTCCAGCTGATCCTCGATCTGCTCAAAGGGGAGATTCAAGTCCAAGGTTCTGTCATTTCCAAATATTTATCCAGTCTTGCGTTCAAATACCCTGCGAACAAACTCTCCATTGCGGAAACATTATGCTTTATATGATACTCATCAAAGGCCTTGTAGTAAGCAAGCCTATCCGTGAACTTTATATCGATAGGCGGATATCCGGCTTTCATCAGTTCCAAATTTACTAGCAGTCTTCCGGTCCGTCCGTTGCCGTCTATGAAGGGATGGATGCCCTCAAATTCTATGTGAAAACGGGCAAGTTTTCTAACAATGGGTTCTTCACTTGCTTCGTAGTTGCTAATAAGCTCCTGCATTTTTGGTTCTATAAGATAAGGCTGCACGGGCTCATAATGGGCCCCCATAATGCGAACAGGGAGTCTCCTGTAAACACCACGGTCCTCCCTTCGATCTGAAAGGACAAGGAAATGAATCTGCTTAATAATCTTCTCCGTGAGTGGAGCCCTATCTTTTACAAGCTCGTAAACAAAGTCAACGGCTTCCTTATGACCCACTGCCTCCAGGTGATCCTTCAAAGGCTTTTTATCGATTGTAAGCCCCTGCAGGACAAGATCGGTTTCACGAAGTGTCAAAGTGTTGCCCTCGATAGCATTGGAATTATATGTGTACTCGACTGTAAATTCTTCTTTCAGTCTTTGCAATTCCCCCTTAGTCAAAGGCCTTATGCCATCCAGTTCCTTTTTTTTGCGATCAATCCGGAAAAGAATGCTCTCCTTTGATTTGAACCTGGCATCAACAGGTTTTCTTGCATCCACAGGTATCTTCCAACTCCTCCCCTGCTTATATGCTCCGAAGATTTTTCCCACAGAACACAATACCCGGACTCGTCTGTCGGAAATCCCCCATTTTATAGCGGCTTCTTTGACGGTCATAAACATAGGCTTATCCCTCCAATCTTTTTTAAATATAGCACTTTAGCGGAATAATATAAAGCCTATCGGAATAGTATAATGCTGTTTATGGGAATAATGGTCTGCATCCAAGGACGCATTCTCTTCATACTCAAACTTAAAACAAGGTCAAAAAATAGGCGTCAACCAATGCGACGCACAAAAATAGGACCAGGGCCCGCAAAAACGCATCAATATGCTTTTTGGGATCCCGGTATAAATTAGCTTGGGGGATTTTGGATAGCCTTATCCTCTCGGTATTTCTCCACCACAGGAGGTCAATAACCACAAGATCAAAGATATTTAGGGTCTGGCCCATAATTAGCAGGCAAAGGAAGTTGTGCATAAAACTCTTTTGGCGAATAGGAATCCCCAAAAGAAAAAATAAAATAATAAACAATAGAAAATTACCGGCCAATGTGGCCAACTTGCCGGTCACCTTATATTTCTCTCGGTAGCCTTCGATTTCTCTGATTCGCTTTTGGACTTCATCAGGATAGGACGAGTAACTCCTCAAATTTTTTTCATCCGTCCCTGTCCCCAAAAAACACAAAATGAAAAAAAACAGACACAAAACAAGGGTTTCTATAACAAGCATATCCGCCTCAATCCTTAATCCGACTCAAGATTTTAATATTCCAATGATTTGGTCCTGGGCCTCTCTGCCTTCTTTAAAAAATCTTAAAAGCGGATAGCAGTGGCACATCCCCTCGCCTATAACAATCTCATATGGGACACAGTATTTTCCCATGGCTTTTTCAAAATATTCTGCAAATGCATAGAGACATTCATTTTCCCCGTAATAAAAATAGGTTTTGGGGAAGTCTGAAAAGTCCCCGACTGTCCCGTCAAACATATATTCCGGCACATCTTCTTTTCCCTTACATATCTCCCTTGCTGTTTTGAAATACTCGGGATCAATCATGATATCTTTAGAGCTGAGAGCTTTTACCTTTTCCCAAATCTCTTTGCCCCTATCAAGTTTTACATCGGGCAGGCCACCCGGAGAAACTGAAACTATCTTACCCGGCATCGGCAAGGGTCTACCCTGTGCGTTGTTATGTAAAAAGATCCCAAGTGCCAAGCAAGCTCCCGATGAGAAGCCTAAGACTCCTATATTGTCAGCCTCATAGACCTTTGTCATCAATTTATAAGTTTCAAAACAAACCTTGTATGTCTCTTCAATATTCCTATCTGCAGTGCATAGGGGATAAAATATGAACCAAACGTCTTTTCCCGTATTTTCCATTATTCTTTCCGATAGGGAAAAATCCAGCCTGTCGGGCCCGGTAATCATACCCCCACCAAAAAGATAAAGGATGGCGCCTTTAGCAGGGTTCTTGCTTTTTTGATAGGTCAAAAGCCTATTTCCCATAACATTTCTGTCAAAGAGAAAATATTTCTTCCTATCCGCCCTTTTCATGGCCTTGCCAATATCAAAAGTTGACTTTGCATTCTGTTTCTCGGCATATTTCAATATATCTTTTTTGGACTTTCTGAAGATCTTCTTCACTCCCGCCAATTTGACTGTTTCCGCGGCAACTTTATATGTTAGTGACATTTCCTCCCCCTCTCTTTGGTTAGTTTCCACTAACATTATATTCCCGCTTATCTTGCTTTTCAAGAATTATCCCGGATTCTGAACTGCCTTAGTCGCTTAGTAAAGTTCATTCCATATTTTTTCCATACTTATAAAAATTCTACCTTCTTATTCCAATGTAAGAAGAAGTGCCATCTTAAACTTCTTCGTTGCTTTAACTGAGTGCAGCCCTGCTTTTGCAAAGTGGAAATTTTGGCCAGCCTTGATCATATGATCCTTTCCCTCATATCCAATCACACCTTCACCGTCCAAGGCAAAAATCAACGCCTCCCCCGGTGCTGCATGTTCTGAAAGTTCCGTGCCTTCATCAAAGGCCATGAGGACTAACTTCATCTTGTCATTGTGCACCACATCCATATTGACGATCTTGCCTTCTGCATATGGAACAAGATCGGCCAATTTGAAAACTTCTCCTGGTTTTATTATTTCATTCATTATATCTTCCTTTCCTATGGATATTTCCGTATATACAGATCCTACTTCTGTTCTCATCCCTATAGGGGTGTCCGCCGAGGTCAAAATGCTATCTCCTGTTATCAGGTTTTTAAAAAAGTCGTCATACCCGTATACCATCACATTTCCGTCTGCAACAATGAGCATTTTATGGTAGGGATGGATCTCCGCACTAATATCAGTATTTTTTGCCAACGAGAAATATGTGATATAGTTATTCCCGCCGTAAATTTCTTTTGAAATGGTACAAGCCGGAATCGGCCGATTATCCTTTCCTATGGAAAAGACCTCACCTATTTTCTCTCTCATAATAATTACTTCCAGTTCTAAAAATCTTTTTTCCAATAATATAGGAAAAACATTCTCTTTTTTAAAGTTATCAGTTTCTTGATTTCCCGTTTTAATTATACTATGATCAAAGCAACAATTATGTTGTCATGCCAACTATATGGAGGTTTTATGGATACCTTTTTTCTGACAACTACCCGACTTTTTCATGGCATTAGTGAAAGCGAACTTATTGAACTGCTCCCCTGTTTGGATGCGAATGAGCGTAAATTCCAAAAAGATGAGCTTATTTTGCGAGCAGGATCGCCTGTCAGTGAGATTGGCCTTGTTACATCGGGAAGTGTCAATATAGTAGTTAATTTCTATTGGGGTGATAGTCATATCTTCGGCCACATTGGCAGTGGACAAATCTTTGCGGAAAATTATGCCGCCATTCCCGGCAAAGAGCTCATCTGCGATGTGGTTGCCTGCGAAGAAACCGAAGTCCTCTTTCTAAATATGCAGAAGATGTTGACTAGCTGCCAACGTGCCTGCGCTTTCCATAACCGACTAATTAAGAATTTGCTTGGAATTTCCGCACTGAAAAACCTGAATCTTTCCACCCGCATGATGCACACAGCTTCCAATTCCCTTCGGGAGAGACTTCTATCCTACCTCTCCGAACAAGCCTTAGAACACATGAGCTTGCAATTTAGCATCCCCTTTAACCGCCAGCAGCTTGCTGACTATTTGGCTGCAAACCGGAGCGCCATGTCTAGTGAACTTTCTAAAATGCAGAAAGATGGGTTAATTACATATCATAAAAATACATTCACATTGCAGAAGACCATGATATAACCCCTCTTGTATTTAAAACCGGCTTAAGCCTTGTCCCCAATAAAGTGTTCCTTAGCAAACTCCATGTCCTGCACAAGTTCAACCGTGCCAACATACTTGCCGGCCCTATCCCGCACTGCCATGTATTTGACCAGCATAGTCCGTCCGCCCTTATCCATCCATATCGTAACATCATCGCGGCGGCAATTCCTGAAATCATCGATGATCTGCCTTACCATGGGCTCGATCTTCGGGGGATGACAAGAAAAGACATCGCGGTCAATCGCCATACCCGGGCGCTTAAATACTTTTGGTCCTTCATTAAAGAAGCGGTTGATATTGTCAGCATCAACAAAGGTGATCTCCAGAGGTATTGTGTTGAGAAGTGCAACAAGCTGGTCTATTGTCAGGTGTCCACCCGGCATGACAATCTCCCCTTCTAAGCCGGTTGCTGAGCTTGTCTGAGCCTTTTCAGCCTCTTTCCACACCTCATGCTCTATGCCGAAGCAAACTGCATAGTCCTTGGAATCCTGATAGATTCCATACCATTCCTCTTCCGTAAAATTGTCTGCACATATTGGAAAGAGGATATTCTGCTCTTTATATATCATCTCCTCTGCACGGGTCAGCACAGCGTCAAATCTGGCCTTCCATTCCTCGTCATGATTTGTTTCCCCGGCAAGTGAGCCGAGCTCATCACGTATTTCGTCATCCACTGTCCACATAACATCAGATGGCCCGGATATGCCATACTTTACATTAAGTAGAGGATAAATCAGGTCTCCCTTCTTTGCATAGTGGATTGAAAGTTCGCGTATCTCGGAAATTATTGATTCATCCCTGCTTTTTTTATATTTTTCAAGAAGCTCTGAAAGCACATTATTTTCCTTTGCCAATGTGTACAATGGATGCCCGATAATGGCTTCCATCATGGCGGCACGAGCATTTTTATCAGCATTGTCAATTCGCTCTTGTCTGGTTGCTCCATGGAAAAGTGCGGAATGGATATCACAGAGTCGCTGTACTTCAGAAAGCGGAGTCCCTTCCATCATCAGTTCCTGCTCAGCCTGCATGATCTCTGAGGCTTCAACCTCTCCGAATTCACGGGCGAAATCCGCCCTCACATCTTCAAGTTCTTCACCCTCTCCAAGCCTTCTCAAATAGTTTTTGAGTTGCTCCCTTCTGGTCTCCGAAGTATTTACTGCTTCCGTTTCTTCTCTTCCATTCTGTACTTGGGAGGCTGTATTGGGCATTTCACCTTCAATTTCAAAACCTTGTTCCATTAAGGCCTTAACAATACTCATCATAGGAATATTCTTCATCTTAGCACCTTTAGGAATGGTCATGATCTTGCCAACCGAATGCAGAACAGGCTTTTTCTTAATTTCCGAAAATCCAAGCCCCACCATAATATCGATCAGTTCCGGATATTCCCGGGTAAGCTCATATACACTTTTATTCAAATCAAGTTTCTTTACCATGGTGATATACTCCTTTGCTTTTTGTTTAATTATACCTCTAAAACAAAAACATTTATGTTGCTATGACAACGAATCTTCGCAAATCGTATTCTTGGTTTTGACTTAAGCAAAAAGCCGGGCAGCTTGTTTGCCCGGCTTTATGACTATATGGATTCAAGATTTAATCAACCCATTCAAAATTCCTTTTTATTAAAAATGTGGATCGAAATGCTAACAGATAGTATATTCAAAAAAATCGTAAGTGCAAGCAATCCGATTGTTAATGTTGAAATTGGAATATCAATTAAAGGCTCTGAAACTTGAAAAAGATCTTTCAGCTTAGGACCCAGCCAAGAAAAACCTGCAAAGATTATAAAATAAAGGATCACAAATAGGATTTGTGCTTGATCTTTGTTGAACTTAAAAAGCAGGGGAAGCTGAATTGAGGAAATGCTTGTGATTGCCAAAATCAAAACACTTGCTACAAAGTAGCTCGGCAAGGGTAAAGCTTGTCCGGGAGCCAAAATGGGAATCAGTAAGGATACCATGGCACCGAAAGCTGCAAAAAACCACCCTAAAGCGTAGCGGCTCAGGACAATTGCTGTGCGTCCAACAGGTGACGGCACCAAATAGACATTGGCATGTGATAGGTGATCAGCACCAAAAAGCATCCCCATTAAAATGAGCGGTATCATAATGAAAATCAGGGGAAAAGCGATCAATTGGCTTTGCGTATAACTATATATACCTATTATTAAAACAAGGACCCCCATCAGCAATAATGCCTTTTTTATTGAAATTAAATCTTTGTACAGAAGTGCTTTCATTAGCGATCCCCCTTTATCATATAAACCATAATATCCTCTATACTGGCCGGCTCAAGCTCAAGGCCCTTTGGCACCAATTCGCGTTTCAATAATAGGTCAACCCCAAATTGATGGACTCGTTCTCCTACAATGGCAGCCGGGTCCAACTCGGTAGCTCGGTCTTGACTCATTGATGCGAGGCCATAGCGTAGTTTAAGGTCATCTTTATTCTCCATAAATACCAATTTCCCTTTATGAATAAAAGCAATGTAATCTGCAATTTTCTCTATATCTGATAATATGTGCGAGGAAATAAGTATGGTGTGATCCTCACTCTGGATATATTCCAATAAGATATCCAAGATATCATCTCGAATTACCGGATCTAAGCCGCTTGTGGCTTCGTCCAAAAGTAACAACTTTGCCCCATGAGAAAGTGCTAAAGCCATGCCCAGCTGCATTTTCATCCCGCGAGAATATGCCTTTATAGGCTTATCCTCAGGCAAGTGAAATCGGTGAATTAGATCAAAAAAAGAGTCTTTATCCCATGATTTTCCATATAATTGGCTATGAAATTTTTCAGCTTGTATGAGATTCATATCGCCCGGTAAATATAAATCTTCAAAAACATAGGCCAGATCTTTTCTTTGATTGGGTTCTATGTCTTTTATATCTACCCCATCAATTTTAATATTTCCGGCATCTGCCTTGAGAAGGCCTAGGAGAAGTTTAATAGTGGTTGACTTTCCTGCCCCGTTTTCACCAATATAGCCAACAACAGAGCCCTCCGGTATACATAGATCTAAAGGGCCAAGCTGGAATTTTCCCAATTTCTTTATGACTCCTCGCATCTCAATCGATTGTTTCATCATTTTCCTCCAATAGGTCTAATATTTTTTTAAGCTCATCCTTTGAGATCTCTGCAAGTTTGGCGTAGTGAATTGCTTCTGCAAAACATGATTCGATATTCTTTAATAGTTTCTCGCGCATAAGCTTTTTATTTTGTGGTGCAACAAAGCTCCCCTTGCCCTGTACAGAATGAAGAAAACCCTCATGCTCCAATTCATCGTAAGCCCTCTTCGTCGTAATGACACTTATGCGAAGTTCTTTGGCCAAAAGCCTGATTGAGGGCAGCTGATCTTCCGCTTCTAATTCGCCATTCAAAATGGCATCTTTGATCTGGTTTTTAATCTGTAAATAGATGGGATCATCACTGGAATTTTTAATAATGATGTTCACGAAGTCCTCCTATGTAATTTCTGTATATATTCTATATATACAGTTAGCCTTTGTCAAATAAAAAAATACACCACATCCTTAAAATGGTTAAGAACGTGGTGTATCTAATCCATTGAACAGTCCTATGTGCTTTACAATTGTTTTAACTGTGAAGCTTGATCTCTTCTCATATATATAACAGCAAGAATATAAATCTCTTTGTTTTCCTCTTCAATCCAAAAATAAATATAATAATTTTTTACAAGTATTTTTCTAAAACCCAGATCATGCCATGGTTGTTCGTCAATACGTTTAACCCGGTATGGCATTGTTTGTAAAGATAATATCTCCGATTTCAACAATCTCAACAAGTTTCCAGCTGTTCTCGGTTCTTTTAGTTCTTCTGCGATATATCTCCTGATAAGCATAAGATGTTGTTTTGCTTGATCTGTAATTCTTATCTTATAGTTATCCATTAAAGATCCTTCTCAAGTTCCTCAAAAACATCCTCTACCGGATATGAATCACCTTGAATTGCCTGATCATAACCCTTTGCCATCATGGCATTAAATGATTTCTCATCCATAGAATCTCGTGCCGGCAAAGTCTTCGGGATTGTGAGCGAAAATGGAATCCCCTTATTAAAAATGATTTGACGATAATACATATCTATTGCTGTAGCTCTTGAAACCCCAATTGTTTCCAATATCTGTTCCGCTTGTTGTTTAATATTTTCCTGTATCCTTACGTTTACATTTGCTGTTTTTGTAGTTGCCATAATAACAACCTCCTCATAGAAATAATTATAAGTAATTGTGCTGCATATTGCAACACCTTTAAAATCACTCTATAAAATTTACAGGTTAGATAAAATCAAACTCTTTGATTTTCATCTTCCAATGTACTATGATTGCTACAATAAACTTTTAAATAATCAGTTGGAGGAGTAAATACATGGATAAGAAAGAAAGGGCGGTAGAGTTTAAGAACAGCGGATACAACTGCGCACAGGCAGTCCTTATCGCATTTCAAGAAGAAACGGGCCTGTCCGAGGATGTTCTGAAACGATTGGGTGCAGGTTTTGCCGGCGGAATGGGCTGCATGGAAGGAACATGCGGAGCTTTGGTCGCTGCCGAGATGGTCTTGGGCTTGAAAAAATATGACGGAAGTCCCCTGATCAAGCCGGCAAGGGAACTACATCAGGCTTTTGCCGAAAAGTGCGGGGACACAATCTGCAAAGATCTTAAAGGCGAAGACACGGGCCTTGTCCTCTGTTCCTGCGACGACTGTGTGCGGAATGCGGTTGAACTGGTGGAAAATCTTTGACCCCGGTGCTTTGAAAAACTTTGCCTATATAAAAAAGGCTCTCCGCTGAATCGCAGAGGGCCTTTATTTGAACCCGAATTGCTAAGCCTTTCGCACCAATGTATACCGCTTAATTCTGCTCATAATATGCCTCCAGAAAGTCATCATTTTCTTCCAATTTCATCAGGTCATAAAACTCATCAAAGTTATCAGGATAGGCATTGGAGCCTGATTTTTTAACCACTCTATGACCCTTGCTAAAGCTGATGGCCAGGTCCCAGGAGTCTCCGTCGAGAACTTGATAATTTAAGTAATGATCCTCCCATTTGCCAATATGTAATGATTCAAAGGCTTCGAGAAAATATTTTTTCATGCCGGGAAAATCCCTGACAAACGGCTTTTGATCTTTCGAAAACTGCCAAATATAGTCTACATGCAGGGATACATTTTCTTCTGAGATAATGATCTTTCTTTTCTCATATCCGTAAAGAAAACCGCCGTAAGAAAATTCAATTTGATCGATTAATGGAATGCTATCTTCAAATGCCCTGATACGCTTTTCTTTCCGGGATATCTCATTCTTTCCTCCTCCATCGGCAGATTTTCCCTTCCCTTCCGTATCATGGTATCCTTCAGGACCGATCGTCATGACTATTACCTCCTCAATCGCTCGAAATCTTCACTTATCTTAAGTATCACATATTGTGGCCAATTTACAAATATTATAGTTTAAGTGACTTTAAATACTCTTTTTGTTCCGGTGTAATGCGGTAACTTTCTCGGGCTTTCTGTATTGCCTTATTGTGGGTCCATGTATCTAAGCGATGATCTTCAATGTATTTAATGGCCGTATCCCATTGTTTGGCCAAGGCTGTTGCAAAAAACCAGGCAACCATCATCCGAACATAATACTCTTCACTTTGAACAGAAGCCGGGATTTCCAAATACTCAGGCTTAAAATCTTCATCAAGAAAGTGAGACATAAGCATCCCAATTCCAAATCGGCAAGTATAGGTCTTTTCCGATCCTGCCCATTCTTTTATTTTTTCCAAAAGTGCTGTTTTATTCTTCTTGAAAACCTTGGGGGACATGATATCGCAAACAGCCCAGTTATCCACATAGGGCAGAAACTCATCGACAGCCATAACGCAGACATCATAGTCCTCCATTTCAGAAATAAGCAGTCCGTGAAGGATATTTTCATCATAGTATTTATGCGGCAGGTCTCTCAGAAATTGACAAGCCTCCGGCTCATTGGCAAGCCTTTTAGCAAGTTTTCTGGCCTCCGGAACTCTGACCCCTATAAACAGGTCTCTTGGAATATTCGGAGTCAACTTCGCCTGAAAATCAGCATAGGAAACATCCTGCAATGCAAATAGTTCTTCTTTGATATTCACTTTTTGCACTCTCCAATCAATCCAAAATTGTTTTATCAAGGAGAAAATCAATAACTCCAAGAACAAAAATGCCGTCTTCTGTTTTCCAAGGCTTAATACGATCTTTTCTATAATGATTTTTTTGAAGCTATCCGATATATAGTTCAATGATCGAGATTCCTCTTGCTGCCCGGCCCGGGATCACCTCATAAGAGTTCCCATTCAATCGTTACTGTGTCATTGACATCAATGTCATCTGCTTCAATATCTATGTCGTAAGATGCTTCGGATTCCAATAACATAGGTTGGGCCATCAACTTATCAATAGGTTGTGAAAGGATTTGCAGCTCTCCCCATGAATAGTCAATATGCTCAATCTCTCCCAGATTTACCCCGGCGGATTCGGCCAAAATTTCCGCTTTCTTTCTGGAGTCTTCAACCGCTTTTTTTAGAAGCTCATTTTTTATATCTTCGGGATTTGAAACCGTGTAATATATCGTAAATTCCACCTCAACCGGACAATGGGAGAGTTCATACAGTGTGCGCCCTAACTGCTTGTTATCATTCGGGAATTTTATTTCTGTATGATGCTCAAATTTATAACCAACAAATCTACTCTTATAATCATCATCCTTGTCTCGATAACTTTCATATTCAGATTGGATTGAAAAATGTTTTGTTTTGAGTTCCTTTCCCGAAAGCCCTGATTTTTCCAGTGATTTCCTCAGTGCTATTGTCCGGTTAGCAGATTCTTTGATAGTTGTTTCATAATCCGGATAAACTCCCTCGGCCTCGATGGCCAGGCAAATGGTATCCGGCTTAACTGAAATTTTGCCTTTTCCTATAACTCTGATATTTCTTCCCATAATTTTTTCTCCTTTAAAGCGGTCTTTTATTCATTTTTCCCGCATTAATTAATCTAGATAGTAATCGCGCTTTATTTTCATAGACCTAGGCCTCTTCCTATTTAGAATTATTTCCGTTTTGGAACTTAATCTAATTCCATCAATATTATGTTTAACACAATCTTTAGTCATTTCATCAAACAGCTTTTTTGCTATCCTTTTATCTATATCAGAGGAAGACATAAGTTCCGATTCCAATGTAGTAGCGAATGATAAATAATCATAATACTTACTACAATTATCTTTATTTAGTTTTTCAAAAGTATATTCCATAATCATATTCTCAACCATTTATCTTCTCCTTATCTGATATAAGATCATGATCATGCCCAATAAAATAAAAATAATGGAAATATATAGATTGTTAGATAAAGATCTTTCATAAATCGAAATGCTACCTGTACTTAAATCCACCTCGTAGCCATATACGAAAATAGAGGATTCAAGCACACTAAAAAAGTTCTTTTCATGCTTATCCGCTATATTCCTGTCAGCGATCGAATACTTACTCGTGATGGGATTTTTGATTACTTCATAGATTACATCTTCATTTTTGTTTTTCCCTGAACAATATAACACTAGGGCATTGTCCTTTTCAGCTGTGTTTAGAACCTTCTGCTGACTCGAATGTTCGATCTCATCCTTAATTTCACTAAGGCTTTTTATTGAAATTCTAAATCCCCCTTCCAATAAAAGCATCAATCCTATAAAAATTAGGCAAAGTCCTATCGCAATGAAAAACCATTTAGCTTTTTGTTTCATGTTCTTCCACACTTTACTATAGCCTCTCTATGGCCAACCCAAATCTCCTCATGACCTGATTGGTATTTGCAATTTTTGCAATAACCACTTTTTCATCAAGCTCTTCTTCCTCAAAAATATTTGAAAGATGCCTACTAATCGTTGAAATATTAACTTCAAACAATTCAGCCATCGATTTTTGAGTAAGCCAAAATGTCTCGTCACTGTAAACTACATCAACTGAAACATTCCATCTGGAAATTGCTCATCAAATTCCATACCAAACACGAAACCCTCCGGGCAATGATGACCGGGAGGATTTTTTTCTATATTTACAAACCGGAATTCATCGTTCCTGCACTTCTTTTCCGCTCAGATGCTCTATTTCAATTTCAAACATCTGAACGGCTTTTCCGGATGATGCCACTACTTCATCTACCAGCTTTTCATCAGGATAATATTTCATAGCAAATTTCTTTATAAGCCTCATTGTGGCTTCCTGGTTTTCGACTAAGTGGCAGCGTCCAAAGACAACCGTACTTTGAAGAAATGGTGCCCACGATTCTTCCTGAATTCGTTCATTACCATATACAGTAAAGCAAACCTTATCACATGCTCTCAAACAATCCACCTTATAGCCTGCTTTGGCTCCATGGAAAATAATCTTATGCGCATCTTCATCATATAGATAATTGATCGGTATCGCATATGGGTAACCATTATCACCATTAACTGCCAGTATGCCACGTCGAGAACAACGTAGTAGTTCTTTCGCTTCGTCTGTGCTGATTTCACTTCTCTTTTTTCTAATTGATCTAAACATTGAAATTACCTCCGAAAAAGCCACGTACTACACTTTACGATATTCTCCATTTTCCATCCGGAAATTGAGTTAAAGATCCTATTTCTTCTGAAATGAGATTTCCTGCCATGTCTTTAATAAGTATTTTTTCTAATGCCATGTTTGGTGATACTCGATATAAGTTTACTTTCCGCTCATCATAGTCTACCTGTAAAATCACTTAAATCATAAGTATAGCGGTCTGTTCCGTTTAATATATTTGGAGTAATTCCTTTTACAATAGGCAATCGAATAATATCCATTTTTATCTCCTTGTCTTTTGTATATTTTCTCGTATTTACACTACAATTTCAAAATCTATTTAATTGCCGCTCCGATTCTCAAGTTTAATCTCCGCCGAAGGACTTCGCCATCATTTGCCCAACGTTCATCCGTCTCGGAGATCAAGTCATTTTCGTTTTTAATAAAACTGAGAGTATGGTATGAGGATGGATGCCTAAGCCGACTGCAAACTGATATAATTTATTCGCTTTCCATTGTAACAACAACTATTTCAGGTCTATTATTGAAGCGCAGAGTCTCTGTCTGTAAAATCAGGATCATCTAATCACCGTCTTTGCCGACCACTTTACCGTGGAATTCAAGTCCGGGACCACAATCTAATTAAGGCAAAAACAAGGCTCCCAACTACTGAACTTAATCAGCAGCGAGGAGTCTTGTCCTTTTTGATTTATAATAGTTTCTCTACTTCCTTTGCCTTCAGCACTTTTTCAGCAGAGACAATTTTATCATCGACCATGAGTGCAGGCATACTCATCACTCCATATCCCATGATTTTTTCCATGTCAGTGATATACTCAACCTCAGCATGGATGCCCTTGTTTGCTACTACCTCTTTTGCCCACACCCCGTCTGACGACACGCCTCGGCAAAAGTCGGCTATCTCCCCTCGGTATGCAGTCAACGAAATCTAATATTTCGCAAAAAAACATCTCCATTTAAGGCTACGAAAAAGCCTTCTAAATAGGGGGATAATAGAATCATATAAGATCTTTGAAGGAGGGGATAAATGAGCTGTTCTGACCGGATAGACTGGGCAATCTCAGCGTCCGAAAAGCCCAAGGCCCCTTCCCGATCTAAAAGCAGGCGGAAGGCATCAAGAGGGTTGTCAGTACCGCCAGCCATGTAACCATAGGTGAAATCCGGTCGATCGCCCTCTTTTAACTTATCTTCGGTCGTAATCTTAGTCTTGAGCGAGAAGTAACCAAACCATTCCTTGATATTAGAAACTAGCAAGCGGTAATGGATCGTGTCCGGATCGCTGACAGCTAAGTAACCCTCTTTCTTTAAACGTTCAATTCCCAAACGCTTCAGAGCATCAGCAAACGTTTTTCGGGCTGTCGTTTTCTGCTCATGACTTGGTTTTTTGCGATCAAATAGCGGTTCTGAGTTATCAAATAGGATTGTATTCGGCAGGGATTGCACGTCTAAAACGGCATCCATAGCCTGAATAATGGCAGGATCATAAAATAGGGGATCAGCCGACTCAACCTTAATAAAATCAATATCCGTCGTTAAATAATTGCGTCGGTCCGGCCGGCCGGCAGCACTCTCTCGCCTTTGTAGGGGGATTTCGTAGAAGGGAGTGCCAAACAAGTCAACATCACCGCGGACAAACATTTCATAGGCGGCAAAGGGGTCTTTTGCAAGGCAGATTTCAATTGTTTTAAGCCCTATATTAGCAAAGTCCCAATAGGCCCGGTTAGCTTCCAAAATGATTTTTTCACCTTTTTTAGCGGCGACATCCAGCAGAGTTGGACTATCCGGATTAGCGGCTGTTGCCGGTGACACCTGACCGGCCGGACTGCCGGCATCTGCTCCTCGGGCTTGGTCGCTCCGGTTTTCTTTCACAGTGCGCTCTTCCGCACCCGCTTGCTCTTCCTCCATAACTCGGGGAACATAGGGTCCGTTATAAAGTGTCTCACCGTCTTTAGTCACTTTAGACGGAAAAAAAAGCATATGCGAAACCCAGCCCGGAAAACGCTCAAAAGGCTGCCTTAACCGGACCGTTAGGGTCAGACCCTCTGCCTCGATCCCCACCTCGTCAGCCGACAGCTGCCCTTGGTGATAGGCCTCTGCCCCTTCAATACAAAAAAAACGTCTCAACTGATAAGCACTTAAGCCGGCTCCTGAACTCGCCTCCGGTTTAAGGCGGTCCAACCAGGTTCGGCGGAAATCATCTGCCATCAATGGCGACCCGTCACTCCACTTCAAGTCAGGTCGCAAATTAAAAACCCAAGTCTTGCCATCATCAGGGCTGTTAAATGTTTCAGCTTGTTGCCCCGATACTTGACCGGTCGGATTAAAAAAGGTCAGGCCCTCGTAAACTTGGCCAATTAAGGTTCGCTCCTCACGTCTGTTGGCTAAGGCGGGGTCAAATGCATAGGAGCCGGACGGCATCACCAGGCGAAGGGCCTTCTTCCCATCAGTCGATCGCCTGCTACCCGCCTGCCCTTCACTCCCCCTATCCCTATAAATGTCAGGTCCGTCTGGCGAGTGACCGCGTTGACCGCACGAACTTAAAGAATAAACCAGAGCAAAAACAACCAAGCATAAGGTTAAAAAACGCCTAGAAAAACGCTTTAAGAAAAGAGGCCGCAAACACCTGTTTGATATTAAGCCAAAACTACTTTTTAAGCCCCTGACATTCCCGGCATTCACTAAATCCACCTCATCTAACCCCTTCATGCTTGCCCTCTTCCTTACTCAGGTGACCGGCCTCCATCCGATAGACAGTCTTCCCGTAGCGCAAGGTATCAAGTTCATGGGTTACCACTAAAAGGGTAACACCCTCTTGGTTAATCTTTTTTAATATTTCCATCACCTTGTTTGTATTCTCTACATCCAAGTCGGCCGTCGGCTCATCAGCAATTAACAGGCGCGGCTCATTCATCAAGGCCCGAGCAATTAAAAGGCGGCGCAATTCACCACCGGAAAGCTCTGATGGATAAGCTTGAGCCAAGTCTTTAATGTCCAATTGTTCAGCCAGGTAACGAGCCCGGCCGTAGGCATCCCCCTCTCGCTTGGCCAGATAAAATGGCAAAGCTATATTCTCAATAACCGTCAAGGTCGGCAAACTGACCGCCTGTTGGGGGATAAAGCCCAGGTCTGTATTTCTAAGGGTCGTCTTTGCCCCTTCGTCCATCTGCTCATAAGCATGGCCACAAATATTAATCTCGCCGGACGTCGGTAGAAGCAGACCGGCCAGTAAATTAAGGAGGGTGGTCTTGCCACTGCCGGAGCGGCCCACTACATGGACAAAGTCACCAGCCTCCACTTGCAAACTTACATCTTGGACTGCTGCCACCTCCCGGCGGCCGTTGTTAAATGTTTTACACAGATTTTTGACCCGGATCATGTGACTCCTCCCACCTTAAGTCCTCGACTACTCATCTATTCCGTCCACCCTTTAAGCGGTGGCCGGAAGTCTAACGGTCTACTTTCAGTTGGCTGACCGGAAGTCCAAATATATCTCAGACTGCCCCAATTTATACAAGGCTGGATATGAGGCCAAGGGGGCAATCGCAGTGGCAATCACTAAGGAAAATAAGAAAAGAGTCACCTGACCGACAACCGATAATGTTTGGAAAGGAATATTGAGGGAACGACTAATGCTAGACGACCACAGCATGCTGCCGCACAATCCGGCTAGACTCCCAATCAAGCCACCCCTAAAACTGATTAAACCGGCCTCGAATAAGACCGTCTTATTTAAAAAACTTTTACCAGCACCTAGGATCTTGAGGGTGGCCAATTCTTTCTTTCGCTCCCTCAACAGGGCCGAAAAAGTCAAGGCTAAAATAAGTACAGACAGCAACCAAACAATGGCAATCGTCCCGTAAAGCAAGGCAGACAGGGTCCCTAAATTAGCCGAAATATCATTGATAAAGCGTTTACTGACAATGGCAAAAAGTCCCTCATCGGCAAACTGTTTAGAAATATAAGAGGCCAGCTTAGAAGGATCAACATTTGGTTCCGCCTTCACCATCAAACAGGAAATACGACCCTTTTCTGCCGCCTTGTTAGGGCCTAGGCGCTCACTCTCTTTGGCCAGCATCTTGGCCGTATCCATATTTACAAAAATCGTTGCATCAAAGCCCATACCGGTCCTTTCTAGACGACCGACAATGGCAATCGGTTGATTAAAAAAGTGAACTTGTTCACCGGTCTCCCCGACGATATTGCCGCCAACCAAGGCAGTATTATCTTTTAGTTCACCCTTAAATTGACTGCGCAACCAGGGTTTAACTAAAAAATCTGTCGGCTCGTCAATGCCGATAATTTGCACGGGGTAAGAACAGCAGGAGGCTGATAGGGTGGCAACATAAAGTTGGGGAGTGACCGCTGCAACCCCTTCCAGTTTTTCGATTTTTTCCTTGGCTCCGGCCGGTAAATAAAAACTACTCGGCTCGCCCTTTAGAAGAACCCCTTCAAAATCGGCCTTATAACCGGCAGGTACAACAATCAAGTCTGCCCCCAGACGGCCGGACAACTGTCTGACACCTTGTGCCAAACCATTCATAAAAAGGGCTCCACCACACAGGATAAAGGCAAATAGGGCTACCAGTAGCATCAGACTGACACTCCGCCCTGACTTACGACTGATATTTAGTTTAGCGATCTGCCAAGCACTTAAAGGATGGTCCATGTAACACTCCTCCTGGTTAGTCTTTTTCATACCTTCCTCATACAGCTGACAACTGCTGCAGAGTTTGCTTTACTTTCTAAAGCTCTCTTGCTTCTTCATTTCAGCCCATGCCTTTAATAACAAAACAACAGCGAGTGCGGCCAAAATCAACATTAAGATATGAATGACGGCATAAGACTGATGGCAGGCCATGTCGGCTTTTTTGCAAAGACCGAAGGTCATTACATGCATTTGTCCGTCCTTCCCCATCATGGGTTCCATTCCTGGTACGGGAATCCTAATTCTACGAGTGACCAGCAAATAAGAAAAAACTACCGCAAGGATACTCAGCAGAGAGCCTAATATATAGACCCCCTTGCGATTCACTATGATTTGAATCAATAGCAAAATAGCCAAGACAGCAAAAATAACCCCTGTGTAAATGGCACTATAGTGACAAGCCATAAATCTACCATTTTCCATGGGTCCACACACCGGCTTCAACCAGTTGGGGAAGATGGCAATCACCAAGCTCAAAAGCAGCATAAGTGAGCTGATGATGCGGTTAAACTTAGACGAATTATCGATCGTTGATATATTCATATAACTCCTTTGGGCAAGTCCTGCTGCCCTTCACTAATAAAATGTGGATAGAATAAAAGCTACTACTAAAGCTCCTGGTCTTTTTACAACTGCCCGATAAGACCGAGCAAATAAAAAAACCATGCTGCAACCTCTCAAGTAGGCGTTTGAGAACGGCTGGTCCGCCTACTTGCCTTGATTGGCAGCCTTATCCAGAGCAACCCAAACAGCTTCTTTAAAACGCTTTAAAGAAATGGTTGCGCCCGAAACTGCGTCAATCTTTTCAGGATCCTGGACCTCCAACAGCTTTTCCGGATAAGCTTTGATACCGACCAAAGCCTTTTGGGCCAGGGCAAAGTTTGCTTCACCCGTTTTTTCCCCATAGTGCTCGTCCTTAACCTCTCCGTTACCCTCCCTCTCTTCACTCTCGCAAGCTACAATCTTACCTGCTTGAACGACAATTTTCACATCAACGGATGACTTGGAGGCATCATCTGATTCATCTTCATAATGGCCCCTGTACTCTCCATCCGCCAAGGTCAATTTAGCAAAGTCTTTTTTTTGTCCGCAACCACTCAACAAGGTCACGACCGTTAGGCACACCAAGGCCAGGCAGGCCAACCGGCGGCTGCATTTGATACGCTTATACAATTGTTCTCCTCCTTATGGCGTTTGCCTCAAGCAAAGCTGTCACACTTTTTGGCGGGCTACTTTTAAATCCTCTACAGCACTTATTTTCCCATAGTCCAAGATGATTTTTCTTTCTGCCTGCTCACCCACTGAGATATCATGGGTTACGACCACAATTGTAGCCCCCTCCTCATGCAGCTGGTGGAGGATGCGGATAACGAGTTGCTCATTTTCCTCATCCAGGTTACCAGTGGGCTCATCCGCCAAGATAAGCTCCGGGTTGTTGATTAGGGCTCTGGCAATGCAGACTCTTTGCTGTTCGCCACCAGACAATTGGCGAGGCAGGTGATCAGCCCGGTTTAACAGACCCACCTTGTCGAGGGCTGCCAAGGCCTCCTTTTCGTCCGGCATACTGTGATAGTACTGGGCAACCATGACATTCTCCACCGCCGTCAAATATTGAATCAGGTGGAATTGCTGAAATATCAAGCCGATTTTTTCGCGTCGAATGGTCGTTAAATTGTGCTGACTCTCCTTGGTAATATCTTGTCCATCCAAAAGAACTTTACCATGTGATGGTTTGTCCATGCATCCGATAATGTTCATCAAGGTGGTTTTACCTGAGCCGGATGAGCCCATCACCGAGATCCACTCTCCTCGCCTGACCGTCAGGTTGATATCCTGTAAGGCATTTACGGTTTCATATATTTTAGAAACATTTTCCAATTCTAAAAGCAAGTCATGCTTATCTGAACCTATCATAATTCCTTCTTCCACTCTAGCTATTCTAACCGACCAACAATTCCTATAAACGTCCCTGCGAGTACCAGTGTTCTGCTACATTAGGCCACTCCGGCCAGCAACAACCGGCTTATTCTCCGCGTAAAACCAGGGCCGGATCCACCTTAACCGCCTGCTTGACCGGCCAAAGACTGGCCGCCACCGTCACTATCATGGCCAGGACAACCGTAGCCGGTGCCAGCCACCAGGAAAACTCAATGGCGCGTCCAAAGACTGTCAAACTGACCCGCTGGGCAAAAAACCAGCCAAAGAGTACACCTAAAGTACCGCCCAGTAAGCCGAGGCAACTTCCCTCGCCTAAAAACTCTCGCACAATATCTCTGTCCGGAGCACCTAGAGCCTTCTTTAGGCCAATCTCCTTGCGTCTTTCCGTCACCACCGCCATCATGGTGGTTAAAACTGAAATCATAGTCAAAAGCAAGACCACGACATCCACCAATAAGACCAAGGCCTGCAATTTCCCCAAGACCCGGTCCTGGGATTGGGTCACGCGGCGGACCGGTCGGCCGACGATCTCCGGCACATCCCTTTTTAGGCGTTCAGCCAAGGACTGGAGGCTTTCAGCATCTCCTTCGATAGAACACTCAATGCCGTCAATCCGCGTTTGGTCTTCCAGCATCTGATTGAGGACTTTTAAGTCCAAGAAGATAAAGCCCTCTTCCGCCCCGCCGGTGGTCACAATCCCTTTAACGGTCAAATCCTTGGAATAATAGTCTTCAATTGTGTTTTTAACCCTGCTTTGTACTGCTGAATCAGTATGGGTTGACCCCACCGCCTGGCGGCCATATTTGACGCCTTCAACACGAAAACGGTCCCCCACCTGCAGGCCGATTGTCCGGGCAATTTCTTTGCCAACCACGACTCCGTCCGGGTCATCTTTTGTCCACTCACCTTCAATGTACCAAAAGGGGCTGTTCTTCCTCGCCTGCTCCAAGTCTGTCCCTGCTAAAATATAGGGTTTTTGGTTAATTTTAGTGGTTTCATAGCGATAAGGTGCCAAGCCGACCAATGAGTCTGCCGGCAAGATTGACCGCACCTTTACCAGGGTTTCCTCACTGATCTTCACATCACCTGATGGAAGGACCATAAAGTTAGCCCCATAGGAACGAAACTCCTTGCCTAACTGCCGGGGGATGTCGTAGTAAATCATCACCATGCCGCTCATGATCGTAGCCCCGATGGCAATGGCCATCAAGGCGATCAGCATGCGTGACCGGCGGCGCACCAGTGAGCCGACAATCATCCGAAGATACATCCGCCGCTTGGTCATATTGTGCCGCTTGAGCCGTTGCCGACACTCTTTCTTATTCTCCATCTTCACCGACTTACCTCCCGTGTAACACTTCTGTTGGTTTAAGCTTCAGCAAGTAACGAATAGCCGGTATACTGCCGATCAAGATGACAGCCAGTAAAACGACCACATCAATCGGAACCACCATAATGGCTGGTGGGATGGTGGCGTCAAAGACGGTCAGGCCGATGATTTGGGCAAAGCCCAAGCCTGCCGCATAGCCGATCGCACCGCCAAAAATGCCGGTCAAAAGTATTTCAGTCAAAATCAAGAGGACAATCCGAATACCCCTTCCCCCTAAGGCCTTAATCAGGCCAATTTCCTGGCTGCGTTCAATCACCGAATTGGTGATTAGGTTGCTGATGCCCAAAGCTGACCCTATGGAGCTCAAGATGGTAATCATCAACATTAAAAACTGCGTTTTGGCTAAAACAGTTCCCTCCGATTCAGCCACTTGCCGGACCGGTTTAGCCACCGAATCAGTAACGACTTCTTGTATTTGATAACAGATCGAGCTGACATAGGCCGTACAATACCATGTTTCATACTCCGAAGGGGTCAAGGAATCCGGATTTTGGGAAGCCTTTCTAGCCAAGTCATTATCCGGTGTCGTCAGAGCCGATACCTCGATGGCCGAAATTTTGCCCTCAAGTCCGGCCAGGCCTTGGGCCTCTTTAAGAGGCATGAAAATTTCCTTGTCTTCGTCTCCCCCCGCATTGATGATACCCTTAACTTTAAAACTCTCTTTGCGGTCACCCAGGGCAAGCGACACCTGGTCACCGACTTTCAGACCGTGCTTGCCGGCCAGCAAAGAACCCAGCAACAAGCTTTTCTCGTCTGTCTCCTTCAACCAGTCTCCCTCGATGTGCCACCAAGACTTCATATCTTTGATACCGGCAGAAATTTTCTCACCAGTGGGCAACTCCATTTGCTTGTCAATCCAAACACCGCGCACCCGAATCTGTCCGCCGAGTTCAGCTGAATCCGCCCACAAGGAGAGACTGGGGGCAAAATTAACGACATTGAAGCCCCAAAAGATCTGCTTGATTTTTGGCGCATCTTCTTCTTCCAGATACTTGTCTTCGACACCCGCCCCGTCAGAAATGCCGTAAAGGTCGTCCAACAAGGAGGCATCCTTAGGCACCACATTGATGTTGGCACCATAGGTTTTCAACTCCCGGTTAATCTTATCCCCCACTCCCAACATGACATTCAACATGGCCGTGACGAGGGAAATTCCTAGAGCCACCGTAAAGGCGATCATAAACATCTTGCCCCGCTGACGAAACAGTGTTCCTCTTACCATCTTCCAAAACATCTTAATCTCCTATCGGAAAGCGATCTTTTTCAGCTTGCAGGTCGGCCTTGTCAATGTAGATTTTGGCGTCCTTAATTTCATAAGGAAAAGGGACCGGGTTGCAGCCGCCCTTAAAACCGATGGTCGCCTTGTTCATCACTACATCACAGCGCTTGCAAATAACTTCGTGGTTGCGCTCATAATAACCGGCTACGCCACAGATATCACAAGCATCTAGGCCTATTCCGTAAGCATTCCCTTGTGGTTTCCTCACTACTAAAAAGCGGATGTCATGTTGCTCAAAAGAATAAGAAAAGCGGTGCAGATTGCCATCATCTACATCTGAGAGGGGGATTACAATTTTACTCCCCTCTTCCTGATAAGGTTGGGGCGGCGTCAGAACTATCGGCCGGTTGACATAGGCATGGAGGGCCGAGACAGTCAAAAACATAAAGGCGGATAAAATGACGGCGGTCACAGACCAGCGCCGACAATTGCGCAAACGCCAGCGCTCTTTTCGCCTGGCCGCCGCATGGGGATAATCGCCCTGCAATTTGAGGTTAGCAAAAAACACCACAACGGCCGCGATGAGGGTTACTAAAAAATATACGGCACCGACATAAGGTAAACTTTTATCCTCAAAAATCATGATTTCGAAGACCAAGTCATTTTGACTGGACAGGATTCTTAAACGGGCCAGGGCGCTGATCCCTCTCAAGGCATAGTCAATACTAAGCGCCAGCACAAATAAAGCAAATAAGATCCGACGGGCCCGGCCGCGAGAGCGGTTGAGAATCTTATAATTCGCAAGGCAGGCCATAAAAGCGGTCAGAATGCCCGTTAAAAAACCCGCCACCCTTAACAGTGAGGCCGTGCCAAAAGAATCTTCACCGAAGGCTATAAATTCATTTGTCTGGGCAAACAAGACAGGCAAGATGGTGACGGCCATAAAGGTTAAGGCCAAGCCGCCCGTTACCGCTCCCATGATTGCAATAAAACCGGAACAGTGAGTCCGCCATTTGTATCTGCTAGACTGACAAAGCTGGTAAATGATGACAATCAATGAAAAAAGCAAGAGCAGTAGCCAGGTCAAGGCAATCGCTTGACGGTTTAAGCGGACCAGACTTTTAAGCATCTGCTTGGCCTGGGTCCGACGGATAAAGGCAATGAATAAAGATAAAACCAGACCTAAGAGCCCTCCCGTCAAAATTAAGATACGGGCTGTTTTGCTTTTTGTGTCGTCGCCAAACCGGCTCATGACAGCCACTGCATAAGACAAGGGCAATAGGGTCGATACGGCTATGATAAAAAAAGATAACACGGTTCTTCTCTCACTCTCTTTATTGTTTTGCGTTGAGTCAGGTCCGGTTTGTGCCTGTATCGGCTTTTACCGGCACCAAACTAGGCAACTTTTTGTTAACCGTTCGCTCACGCGCAAACACTTCAACAAACAAAAAAACGAAGAGCTCGGCGGGCGTTAAGACCACCCGCCGGTCCTCTCTTTTGTTCACGAATGGCAACTTCTTACTTCAGCTCAAGCTGAGAACCATCGTAGTTCCACTCAAACTCAACGGTCTGCTTTTCGTAGAATTTCTCAGCAGCACTCTTCCCCTCTGAATTAGCAATCGGAACACCTGTCTCGGGGTCAACATGCAGGAGGTAGTCGTCTGAAGGAGTAATTTCCAACTTGATTTTGTACTTACCAACCTTAATTTCACCCTTTTTGATGTTAATGCCATAGTGAGCACCGTCATCAGCGTTCATCGGCATGAAGGAACCGGATGTTACTTCTTTGCCACCCTCATCCAAGACCTTGTAGTCAACCGTCAGATAGGCTGGCCAAATATCTTCGCCAGCACCAAAACCATATTGTTTAGCCGCTTCCGGGGTCAGATGAATATCGGCTTCCAGGTGCATATCAGATTCAGCCGCACTGGGTTGACGGCCTTCCGGAACCATATCAACACCTTGGAAGTAGACCATCTCAACCTGGAAAGGACCAACAATTTGACCTTCGCCGATGGGGATTTCCAAGAAGCCGGATTCGCCTGGCTTCTCCGCCTCACCAGCTTTGCTGCCACTTTTGTCGTCATCCTTCTCAGCTGCCGAAGAACTTGTGTCACTGGCCACAGGTGCCTCTGAAGATGCTTCCTGCCCTCCCTTGTGGCCGCAACCGGTGACAGCAAAGGTTGTCAACATGGTGCCGACCATAATGAACGCTAATAGTTTCTTTTTCATTTTTTCCTCCTTGTTATTTAGATTTCTATATAACATAACCTTGAATCTCAGTCACCCAAACCGCTACAGGTTAGGTGCGTTTGATAATTCAGTGTCGTTACCTATGACAAGTGTGGGTTTTTCCGCCTTACCACCGACCTCGGCATCACCAAGCAGTCCTTGGCAGTACCCTGCCGACAAGGGTCGGACCCTGGGCTCAGTGGTCGTCTAGCCGGAGAAGCCCCGATTTACTCTGCCGGAGAGGTCGGCTTTACAGCCGGTGTTCCCTCTTTTTTAGCTAATATTTCCTCTCTAATCCGTCTTGTTTTAAAGATATGCGACAGAATAATCCAGACCGATACAATCAAAATCATGATTTGCGGGATTAAGGTTTCAGCCCGATCATATATGCCCAGCAAGTCGATGCTGAAGCCGTTTAAGGCAGGGATGGTGGTTGAGCCGGAAATCACGCCGGCCTCACTGAGCTCCTTAACGCCCTTACCCATAAAGCTGATGCAAAGGATATAGAGCAGGATACTAGTCGCCATAAAGAAGGGACGGAGCGGCAGGTGGACAGAGGTAAAGCGGAGTGCCAAGTAAATGACAACCAACAAGACCAGAGCAGCAGCAAAGCCTAAGATTGCAAAATTCGTGTCTGTCATACCGCCACCCAGACTGGCCTTGTAGAAGAGGATTAGCTCGGCCCCTTCCCTGATAACCGCCAAGAAAGCTGCACCGATCAGGCCATACATACTGCGACGGTCGACTGATTTTTGTACTTGAGTCTGGATATAGGCCTCCCAAGCGTGGGCTTCTGACCTCGAAAGCATCCAGTTACTAACCCAAAACAAGACGATAACGGCGATGAACATGGTCCAGCCTTCCAAAAGTTCTTGACCAACTCCGCCAAAAATAAAGTGTACGAGAACCGCTAGGACGACAGAGCCTAAGACGCCGGCAGCCATGCCCCAATAAACACCTTTAACCAAGTGCCGGTTTCCCGTCTTAACCAGATAGGCCACAATAGCCACACAGACCAGGATGGCTTCCAAACCTTCCCTCATCAGCAGGCCGAAGGAAGTGGCGAAAGAGGTTAGGCGCAAGTGACCTTGGTTTACCTCTTTGATCTCCCCATTACCAAAAACAACTTGGCCGACCTCATCCGGAGCATCTAAATCTTCTACGCCATCGAGGACGAGGGCGTCACGGTAGACCTTCATATCTAAGTTTCTAATGTTTTGGATAATGGTTTCTTTGTCATTTTCTACATTGCCAAGCAGAGAGTGCTTAATATCTCTGAACATAGCTTCGATGTGGTTGACCCGGTCGGCTGAGATGGCAAACATGACATTTTTTTCAAAGCCTTGGGTCTCGTAATAACCAAAATAGGCATTGTTGATATGATCGTGGGCAGCTTTATGGTCGCCCGCTTCAACAGCTGTTATCGCCTCCTCAAAGACGCCATGCATATCCTTGGCGACAGCCTGCCAGTTATCATATTTCTTTCCGGCTGCATTTATAGCTCCACTGGGCAGCAAGACTGCAACAAAAAAGATGAAGATTGCGGCTAGCAAGAGAAAGCCTCTTCTGGCTATTTGCTTCTTTTTCATAGACACTCTCCTGTTCTTTACAAGCGACCGCTAACTTTACCTGAGAATCGCAATCCAGACTAGCAGCCAACTTGGCATATCGGCCTTAGCAAATGAATCCTGTCCAAAGCCAGGTTACCGGGTAGCCCTCCAACGAGAAGCCGATGACGGCTCGCAAGGGTGCGTCACCATAAAGGCTGGTTAGCATAGACTACCTAAAACTAGATACATTGTAACACTCCGCCTGAAAGTATGCAAGGAGTTAATTTATGCTCATGTTTACTTCCTTCTTAACTGTCAAGACATATGTGACACTTTCTGCTTAAGATGCATCTGACACAGTTGTCCTTTTTCCCTTACCGCCAGTTCAAAGCGACTTTCCCGATTGGTGCGATCATCGTCGTTCACAAATTCACTGCCGTTGTCTACCTGAATGGTATGAATGGAAAACCCCATTCTTTCTTCCAAATCATCTAAAAATTTCTTTTAAAATTATCATATCGTTGACAAGATTATACCTACATTAATATCCCTTTTTTGATAGGATTATAAAATTTCAAAGACTAAAGTTTAGCCTTTATTTTTTGAAAGAATAGCTATAGCCTCAACATGCCTCGTATGTGGAAATATGCTAATAAATGCTAATACTATTAAGGTCTTAAAGCCGTAATAGGTACTACGTAAACATCATCATCTCTTTTATAAGCAAAAGGTGCTTTGGCACATAATACCATCATAAATGAGGGTTTGGACATGTTTTTTGTATCTATTTTAGATGCTAAATCTTTTAAAGTTTCAGCACCTTCCTCAATTAACTTATCTCCACCAAGTTTAATTTCAACTAGACCATAATCTCCATTTCTTAGATGAATCACTGCATCACATTCTAAACCGTTCCTATCTCTATAATGATAAACTATTCCATCTAAATAATCCGTATAAATCCTTAAATCTCGAACACATATGCACATCGGCATAAGAAGTCCTCTGAAATGAACAAAATCTTTAGGTTCTATGAGCTTATTTAATGGGTTAGCAAAGTATTTATAAAAGCATAAAGATATTAAGTTTACGGAGAAAAAGGAGAATTTTTATTATCCTGATTTTTCTTTAATAAATAACATATTTTCATCCTTTATCCTCCATACTATATTTAAAAGTTTTGTTCTATCTTCTAAACGAGCAAAATCAAATTATCAATTACGAAAAATATATAACCTCATCGCATACCTCTTCTAAAAATTCATAGTCGTGAGATATTATCAAAATCAAATCTTTCTCTTCCTTGAAATTCTTTATATTTTCAGCAACTACTTTCATGCTTGCATAATCTAATCCGCTTGTAGGCTCATCAAAAAACAACAGACTTTTATTTGAAAGTAAAGCCGATAGAATAAGTACCCTCTGTTTCTGCCCTCCCGATAAAGTATGAGGGTTCTTTTTCTTTAACTCGGCAATTTGCATATCTACCATGCAAATATTTATTTTTTCATCGTCTGTGTCCGATGTTAAACTTATTTCATCATAAACTGTATCCGTAAACAGCTGATTATTTACTTCTTGCATAACTAATAAACTGTTTTTGATTCTGTTTTTAGAGCTTAATTGCCTACCACATTTGCAAATCCTTCCCGAAGACTGTTTCTCAAGTCCGCAAACAATTCTTGCAAAAGTAGACTTTCCGATTCCATTTTTTCCAATTATTCCTATAATCTTTCCCCTTTTAAAGTTTAGGATATCTATCTTCAAAATAGTTTTCTTTTTTCTTTTATATAACAAGTCATATATTTCCAACTCAGTTAAATTTTTCAATGTGTTCTTTTTTCTTTTAAAGTTTCCATCTTGAAGTTCAGTATGTCTAAGCCCTGCTTTTAACCTTTCTCCTTCAGTTAAATTTTGAATTTCTTCCATACTGTATTCTTTGATAATTTCCCCGCTCTCCAAATATATTGCTCTATCAACAACATTTTTCAGATACCATAGTCTGTGTTCAGCGATTATAATTGTTTTACCTACCGCTTTCAGTTTTTCTATTATTTTTGATAGTTCTCTCATAGAGTCAATATCCAAACTGGAAGACGGTTCATCAAGAATAAATATCTCAGGGTTTAATGCGTAAATACTTGCTATAGCAATCTTCTGCTTTTCTCCTCCGGAAAGATTGAATATATTTTTATTCATCAAGTTTTCAAGATGAAGCTCTTTTTCTACCTCTTTAATCCTTTTGTTAATTACTTCTCTTTCTATTCCGTAATTTTCTAAACCAAAAGCAATCTCATCTGTAGTGTTTGTTGTATAAAATTGTGTTTTAGGATTTTGAAAAACTGAACCTACATCCTTAGATAATTTATAAATTGGTGTAGTAAATGTATTCATACCTTTGACCATAACACTGCCTGAAATGTCCCCATCATAAAACTCAGGTATTATACCGTTCATAAGTTTTAATAGGGTCGACTTTCCGCAACCGCTCCTGCCACATAGAAGAATGCATTCCCCTTTTTTAATTTTCAAGTTTATATCTTTTAATGAGTAATCTGATCCTCCCTTGTACTTAAAACTTAATTCTCTAATTTCAATCATAAGTCCCACCCTGACACTTTCATAAATATTACTATTGATAAAATTAAAATCATAAGAATTAGAACACCAATATCATTTTTTTTAAATTTAATTAGGTGTCTACTTGTTTTGTTAACAGGAGCATCTAGTCCCCTTATAATGGCTGATTGGGATAGCTCATCCCCGATTTCTATTACACTTACGAATAAGGGTATAAAAAAGTATTCCATTGTCGCAGCAGGTCTATGAAATAAATTATAAAGACTAACGCTAATCCCTCTTGTTTTCATCGCCATATTTATATGACTCCATTCATCTTTAATTGTAGGTAAACATCTAAATATTACAGAAATCATTATGAGTGAGTCTTTTGAAAGTTTTAATTTTTGTAAAGTTGCTACTGCACCGGAAACAGATGTGGAATTTAAAATCCATTTACCCACAATAATACATGGCAAAAATTTTCTCCCAATTGCAAAGAGGAATAAAATTAAATTAAAAAGAAAATTTATATTGAAATAGGCTAAAGTTTTTTCTAATACAACACTTGTTACAAAGAATAGAATATACCTTATAGCGGATTTCTTATAACCATCACTAATAATGATGGCAAGAAAAAATAAGCTAATAAGGCTTTGATATATCAAACCAAAACCTAAAAAAATTAAAATATTCGCACCTATAAGCAAGATAAGTTTTGTTCTGAGGTCATATTTTGACCCCAGAACAAACTTTGAATTTTCCATTATAAAACTCCTGCGGATTCCAACTTTTTATTTAGTATTTTCTTTGTAAAATAAGAACCAATCAAAGAGAATATAAATGTTCCTATAATCATAACTGGTAGCATCCATATTGGTGTCCATGCTCTTACTGTGTTACAAAAGCTTTGATCTAATTTACCTTTTATTACACTTTCAAAAAATGCTTCTCTCATAAGCCAAATTGGTAAGAATCCTCCAAATAAGTTTAAAGAAAAAAACATATGACTAATTGTATTTTTCTTAAAGTCTGTATAATTTCCACCTTTTGCTATGAACATAGCAATTATTCCGACAGGCACTGCTACTAACGGTGCAATTGGAATATGTCCAGTTGCAACTAATAAAATACTTGGTAAGATAGCTGCGATTACAATAGCGGTGGCTGACTTTGTTTTTGCAAGAAGCATATGATAGGTTGGCGCAGCAAGTAGTGCTACAAGCATAGGCATTAGTAAAAATAAAACAGGAACAGGCATAGATATTGCCCCAATTACTAAATATGTTACAAAGTAAAGCGCAATTAAAACACCAGCTGTAACTGCATTTTTTGATGATTTCTTTTGTGTTTTCATAAATTTCCTCCTTTAAAATTGATTGTTACTGTACAATCTTCCATTCTTTAGACTTTTCTTGATAATTCCATAAGTCTTTATATAGTCCTTCATTTTTAATAAGTTCTTCATGCTTCCCAACTTCTTCTACCTTCCCTTTGTTTAAAACAACAATTTTGTTAGCTCCCATTACGTTTCTTAATTTATGGGCTACAACCACAACTGTTTTATTTTTAATTAAATTTGATATTGCTTCTTGTATAATAAGTTCATTTTCAGGATCAAGCGAAGATGTTGCTTCATCAAGTAGTATTATTGGTGCATTTTTTAATATTGCTCTCGCTATTGATATTCTTTGTTTCTCACCTCCAGACAGAGTCGCTCCTCCTTGTCCAATCATAGTGTCAAATCCATCATCTTTTTTGACTATAAAGTCATAAGCTCCTGCCATTTTTGCAGCATTCATGATTTCATCTTTACTTGCATCTTCATTTCCAAATTTTATGTTGTTATAAATTGTGTCTTTAAAAAGATACACATCTTGAAAAACAACAGAAAATTTATCCATTAATTTATCAGGGTCGACCGTTAGCAAATCTACTCCACCAATTTTAATTGTCCCTTCATTGGGATCATAAAATCTGGAAATTAATTTGATTAGTGTAGATTTTCCAGAGCCGGAGTAGCCAACAAAAGCAGTTAATTCATTTTCATTAATGTCTAATGAAACATTATCGATAACCTTAGACTCCTTGTAAGAAAATGAAACATCAGATATTTCAATTTTATTGCTTTCGTTTACATTGAAATTTCCTGACATAGGTTTAGCCTTAAGTAAGTTAATGATTCTCTCTCCTGAAACTGATGCCATTTGTAGACCTGTATAATTTACAAGTGCAAGCTCCAAGGGATCAAAAATCCTTGTACCTACAAATAAGAACATTAAAAATGTATCAATTTCCAAAGATCCATTTATAAATAAATATGAACCAACTAAACTCATCAAAGGAAGTCCTATTCTTAAAATCATACTTGCTATAGTAGTTAATGAACCAACTCCTTTCTCACTCTTAATATTTGCATTTCTTGAGTTGTCTATATCTTCTTCAAGTTTTGTTAATGTGTCATCTAAGCTGTTATAAGCTTTTAGCGTCTTAATGGCATCCAAATATTCATTTATATCTTCTTCCTCTTTTATCCTCATTTTCTTTGTTTTTAAATAAATTTTTTTCTGAAAGTTTTGCATGAGTGTAAGAAGTAGAACAGAAATAGGTAGTCCAATAAGAGTTGCTATTCCCATTTTTACATTAATTATCAAAAATAATATTGAGCAAAGAACCGCTACACATATACCACTGAAAAATTGAGGTAATTGATGAGTTACTGCCGTTTCAACTTTGAAAAAATCATTCATTAATGTATCTAAGATCTCTGCTGAACTTTTCCCTGAAATATAACCTATTGGCAGTTTTCTTATGTGGTCTGCAAGCTCTATTCTTCCATCTGCACTTGTCTTGTATCCAAGTTCATAGGTATATTTTGTGGCTAAATTTTCCAATAAGAATGTTATTAAGAAAAATACTGCCATTATCCCAAAATACTTCCATAAAAGGCTCGTATCTATACTATCTGCACCTCTATTTAAAAATAGTGTTTCTACAATTTTCGCCAAAGCAATAAATGGTATAAGGTTGGAAATAGATGCCAAAACATTTAAAATAATTGATTTTCTTATATTATTCATCTTTCCTAAAGTAATATTTCTTATCATTCATTCTCACTCCCTTCTATATCCATTTGCCAAATATTTGTCTTCTTATAAATATCAAAGAGTCTCTTATATATTCCATCTGCAAGGATTAAATCTTCATGCTTACCTCTTTCTGCAATTTTTCCATCAGATATTACTAAGATTTGATTTGCATATTCTATGGTATTTAACCTATGAGCAATCATAATAACAGTCTTATCCTTAACCAATTCAGATAAAGCTTCCTGCATAAGATATTCATTTTCAGAGTCTGCAAAACTTGTTGCCTCGTCTAACACTAATATTGGTGCATCCTTCAAAATCGCTCTTGCTACTGCAATACGTTGTTTCTCTCCTCCAGATAAGTAAGTTCCTTTGCCCAAAACGGTATTGTAACCATTAGGAAGTTTTTCAATAAAATCATGACATCTTGCTTTTTTACAGGCTTTTATAACATCTTCTTTTGTAGAACCTGTCTTTGCCATAGCAACATTATTGAAGACTGTATCTGTGATAAGATCACTGTCTTGAAAAACAAATGCTATCTTGTCCATTAAGGCGTTTATCGGAATATTTTTTATATTAACTCCACCAATTTTAATAGAGCCCTCTGAAGGATCATAAAATCTCGGTATTAGCGTTCCAATGGTAGATTTACCTGCTCCCGAATAACCAACTAATGCTGTAACTTCTCCTTGTTTAGCACAGAAGCTTATATTCTTTAAAACCTCTTCATTTCCATAAGAAAAGCTCACATTATTAAATTCAAGATCATGACCTTTTATCGCTTGCTCACTATTTTCAATTGCCAATTCTTTTTGATCTATAATTTCATAGACTCTCAAAACAACTTCATTTAGTAAATTCATTCCTTCTGCAAAATCTCTAAGTTTTAACGCAGGTACGCTAATTGCAGGTGCAAGAATCAAATAGAAAATAAAGGCTTTAGCAAAATCCAAGTTATTATTTCGTGTCATTAAAAGTATTCCTACAGGAACTATGAATGTGGCCACAGATAAAATAAACATTCTAAATGAAACAAATCCCGGTCTTATCATTGATGTCATCGAACTTGTAAAATCTCTATATTCTCCTACTGACTTTGAAAAAGTTTTAAATGATTTTGCTCCTGTTCCAAATATTTTAACTTCCGGCATACCTTTAACATATTCAGTAGTTGCTGAATTAATTTGATCCAAAATTGCAAAGTTTTTATCGAGTCCACCAGACTTTATAATCTTTACCATGATTGCAATCTGAATCCCTAAACCAACAAATATAATTAACAAAGTCGTAAGACCTAATATTAAATTTATCTTTAACATAACAATTATCATTGCTAAAATTATTGTTAAAGTTGAAATTAAATTTGGTAATTGATGAGAAAAGTATCCCTCAATTTGATTCATGTCCGATCCTAATACTTGCCTTATTTTTGACTTGTTGTCTCCGGTAAAAAATCCTAAAGGAAGGTTCCCGATATGAAATAATATCTTCTTTTTTAAGTTAGCTATTAAAACATATGAAAACTTATGGCATAAAATACTACCAATATAAGTTAAGCAATATGCCAATACCACTGCTGCAAGTCCATAACTACAGAACTGCATTGCACCTTGTTCTAATTTCCCATATAAAAATAGAGATTTTATAACTTTGTATATCACCAAAATTGGACAAATACTTAACAGCATTCCAAGACTAACAAATAATATTCCTCCTACAAGTTGTCCTTTTTTTATTTCACTGTAGAAAATAATATCTTTGATAGATTTCTTCTTTTTCATCTAAAACATACCTCCTTACCGAACGAGTTCGTTCATTTGCCTTAAAATTAATACAAGGAAAACACCGTTGATGTTTTCCTTGTAAAATACATATATTTTATTTTTCTCTACTGAGGTCTCTGAAATAGTTCGCTTATTATTCCAAAGGCTTCACTTGGATTTGTTTTGTTTTCTCCCTTAATAATATAGTCATTATATATTGTTCCAACAGCTCCGTATAAAATAAAAGCTGCGAAACTTCTCACATTTTCTATATTTATTCCAAGATTATTTTCTATTTTTTTATTTTCAATCCCTTCAATTATAAACTCTGAATAGACATCTATAAATTTTCCAATGTAATGAATCAATTCCCATAGCCTGTAAGAGTTATCCGTAATTGAATTCTCTTTTGAAAAATTATATTTTGTCGTAAACTGACCGATATCTTTTACTATAAGTTCTCTTAAAATTTTTATTCTTTCTTCGTAATCTATTTCCTTATTTTGAAGTATATCCAACTTATTTTTTAGTTTTTCTTCAAAATATGTTTCCATGCACGCCAAGAAAATATCTTCTTTTGATTTAAAATAATAATAAAACATTCCCGGCGCTCCGTTAACTTCTGCGAGAATATCTCGCACAGAAACTTTCTCATATCCATCCTTTTCAAAAAGTCTAGATGCTATATCTATAAGCTCCTGTTTTCTTTCTTCCGGATCTTTTACATTTCTCTTTGCCAAAACCTCACCACCTATCGACCGACACTCGTTCTGTATGGTTATATGTTAGTATCGTCTAACCATTTTGTCAAGAGTGTGGTAGAAAATCATACTTAAGTATTATGTAATTACCAATAATTTTAATATTTGCTTAATGCCTGAATTCTTTTGTAGCAAGCACAGTAAGTGTACGGACACTTACGGAAAATTGACGAAGCAGCCCTTGGTGTACCGACCCCCAAAAGTTAGACCAAAATCTAACGATTGGGAGGCCGGTACATACTCTTCCTCTTTTTTTTCTTAAAAAATCTTATGTTCAAAGCAATAATTTGATAATTGTTAAAATTATTTAGAATCCTTTTTCCTTTAAAAAATCGTCATAAAATTCACTAAATTGGTTGTCTACATAATTTATCCAATGGTACATCATTATAGTTTCCAAATACTTCTTTTTTCCCCTAATATACTCTATTTCGCCAAGCTCTTTATAAAGACCTTCTATATCAAACCTATTATTTTTTGGTCTTACATCATAATCTAATATAAATTCGCCTTTGATTTGCCTAGATTTTGGCCATAGGTTTGATTTATCGTAAAACACATCTAGATAGTTTTCGACCCAATTCATAATATCTACATGGTAATTTTTTCCAACTTTCTCAACCCATGAACAAATTTTATCAGGCAACATGACCTTAGCCTCTTCACTTAAAGAGTTATAGTAATTTTTATTAATCAGTATACTCTCATCTACTACAAAATCATACAACTCATTTGTATATTTTTCTAGAAATTGATATTTCTTAATAAGATTTGCATACAAATTAAAAGAAGACTTTCGCCATCCTTTTGCATTGTAATAAAGACCAAATAGAATATCTTCGTGTAGTCTATTTTTTAAGGATCGTATTATTTGAACATTTTCTTCTCTAAAGACTTTAATTAGCCAACTTTGAGTATCTAGATTATAGTCTTCTAGTTGTTTTTGATACTTCATAGTCTTTGTATCTAACTCAATTGTTGCTTGTGTTAATTCATCAACATTGATATATAAAGCAAAATACTCAAAAACATAATCTACAAACTGATGTAAATTTTCCATTTTTTTATCGAGGTCAAACTCATTTATTTCATCACGTTTTTTGCGTTCTTTAATAAATTCTTCTATCTTCATAATGGCACCTGTTTTAGTTGTTAATTGGCATACTATCAATTAACTCTTTAATAGCTGTCGATTTAAAAACAATACCCAATCCTAAAACTTCCTGAGTAAAAAATTTTGTATTAGTGTTAATTGCTTGTAATTCATTATTTCTAATCATTGTCATCGCAACTATTCCTAACAACTTCACTTTTCTTTCACCTAATACAATTTGACCATTCTTAAAGTTTTCAGAGATTAAATCAATATATACAGGGCTTCCACTTGAACCAGGAAAAACTTGAGCATCAATAATAAATTGTTTTGAACCATTAAAGTCTAGCTTTGGGTTACTTGCAATTATACCTGTCCTAATTAATGGTAAATTATTTGCGACATCATATCTATTATCTGGATAGCCAACAAAGTAAATTGATTGAGCTACATTTAACTCCTCTTCTTTAAAGGTTGCAAGCATATCATAGTCAACTGTTTTAAAAAACAACTTATTAGGAAAGTGTATAAACAAGCCTGTGATTTCAATGATTGCAATATCAATATTCTTGTCTGGATGATAAACAATACTTTGTTGTAATTCTGAGATATTAAACTTTTGTATTCTACCAATTTTTGGTTCTCCATTTTCTAGTTCAGTAAAAGATATAGATATGTTATTTTGACCTTCAATTACGTGCTTATTTGTCACTAAATATATTTTTTGGCTATTAATATCTATAGGTCGGCTTAATAGGAAACCAGTACCTATCGAAGTAATATTTCCTAAAAAGTCAATGCATTCGATTTTTAATGTTGTATATAATAGTTGCTCAAATATATTAATCATAAATTACCTCTAATCACTTTAAAGATTATTCAATTTTATAATTACTTTATAGCATTATAGATTTCCAGTTTTAATCTTTCGTCTGACTCATATGTGTGATTTAAAATTGCGTCTAAAATTTTTTTCAATAAATCTTCCTTTATTTTCCCTGCAGCCACATGATAGCTTATATTTTCCATCTCTCTAAAATAAACATTAGCCACCGCCATATATCCATTTTTTAATAAAAATAATGCAGTTAATGTTATCGCTATTCTTTTATTTCCATCAACAAAGCAATGAAAGTTACAAGAACAAAAAAATAAATGATTCAATTTATCTAGGAATGTAGGATAATAGTCATCATTTTGTATATGAAATAATACACTCTCTAATTTTTGTATTTCCAGTTCACCATAATTCCCGCCACCGCTATTTTTAATGGTAGCTTGGTGGATACTTCTGGCTTCTTCAATCGTTATATAATTGATTACAGCCATTAGTTTCGCTCCTTTAACCTCTTAAGTACATCAGCATTCTCCTTCATTAATTTTTCTAGCTCATCACCTGCTGATCCTAAGAATTTTTCGTATTCTTCAGTCTCTAAAGGCCTAATATATTCTGCTAACTGATTATGGAATGCATCTCTTAAAGCCATATCCCTGCTTGCCATCCTTGTTCTTGCCCTAACAATTAGCGGCTTCCATAAAGGTAGCTTTTCGAAAGCAGAAAATAAGTCTGATAATTCCCAATTATTTAATTTTCTGCCTAGTGCTTCGGATTGTTCTTTTATCATAGTTGCTAGCCCATATTCATACGATGCAATTAAATCTAAAACTTCTGAATACATCGTTTCTCTAGCACTATCTTTAGATGTAAGTTTCAAGATTTTTTTATACTCTTGGGCTTTTTCCTTAAATATACTTTGATAAATTTTATCGGTATATATCGCATACTTACTATTTCCCATATCAACAAAATCCCTAAGTGCATCAGTAAATTCTTTTCGGTAATTATCTTCCTGCAAAAAGGCACTTAAAAAGTCTTGGTCTCTCTGATTAATATATTTAGTAGAACCACCAGTCCTTTGATTAATAAAATCAATAACAATATCCAACATAATTTGTCGTAAAATTCGTGCATTATCGCTTTCAGACAACAACATTGCCATGTTTAAAAAGGCTTTAAAGTCGAAGATTGCAAGCTGTGGAGTTCGATTACTGATGTTCCCGATATTTATGTCGGGAACATCCTGATCCGTAACACAAAATAAAAATTCTTTTAACTTTTTTCCTTTTAAAACTTGATATCCATTAGTTGATATTTCTTCTAAATTTTCACTTACATACCTCTCAATAGTTCTCACATCAACATCGAAATATGTTGCCACCATAGATTTGGTTAACCTTATTCGGCCATCATACATAATACCTTGAATCCCTGTTTGTTTCTGTATTTCTTGCACCGCTAACTCATTGTTCAATAAATTTTGTCGGTCTAAAATTGAGGTCGTTAAATCTTTTGCCATTATATTATCCTCCTTTCACATTCAATACGATTTTATATTACTTAATAAATCTTAAATAAATAATATTACTCTACCATCCCAAACCACTCTAAAGCCTTTTCTATGGCTTTTTCCTTCTCTTGAGGGCATTGCTATCTGGTCTTCCTTCTTCGATACATTATAATTCTAACGCTCTATAAGTCCATGTTTTCTCTTAACTTGAGCAATATATAGATTAGTCACCTTGAATCCATGCTTTTTCAAAACATAGTCTTTTATTTCTCCATAAGTTGCATCTTTTTAAAAGTCAATTTTAGATAATTCATCTTCACCTATTTCTAGATTTAGGTGTTGTTCTGTTTGTAGTTTGGACAATAGAGCCACCGTCTCCACATGCTTGGTCCTGGGAAACTGATCGAAAGCTTGTCCGGCCACCACCTTATAACCCATATCCATAAAGAGTCCTATATCCCTGACCTGGCTCCTTGGATTGCATGAGATGTAGACAATCTTCTCAACTCCGGTTTGCACAATCTTTTCCAGGGCCTTGGGATTGATCCCCTCCCTGGGAGGATCAAGCATTATGAGCTCCGGCGGATTCTCATCCCGGGCCCGTTCCTCCAGAAATTTCAGAACATCCGCATTTACAAATTCCACATTGTTCAAGCCGTTGATTTCGGCAGTCTTTTTAGCCTGGTCCACCGCCTCAGTAACAATCTCCACACCCACAGCCTTCTTGGCCCGCTTGGCCATAAGCTGGGTCAGGGTCCCGGTCCCTGAATATAGGTCGTAAACAGTTTTCCCCGAAATATCCCCCGCGAAGTCCAAAGCCTTGGTATAGAGCTTCTCAGCTCCTATGGCATTTGGCTGGAAAAATGAAAAAGGCCCAATATGAAAACTCAAGCCCATCAAAATTTCTTCAAGATGGTCCCTTCCCCACAAAAGATCAACATGATCGGGAATAACCGCATCCGACAGAGAATCGTTGGTTGTATGTATAATCGAAACCAGCCTTTTCTCCGTCTCAAGGCCCTTGAGCATATCCACAAATTCGTTCAAAAGCTTAAGGTTCATTACAGGATCGTCCCGAGTCACCAAATTCACCATCAGCTCCCCGCTCATGGCCGTTGACCTTATCACCAGGTGCCTCAAAACCCCTTCCCTGGTCGACTTATGATAGTAGGGAATGGCCTTCTTCCGGAAAAAATCCTGAACTGCCGCCCTTATCCTGTTAAAATCCTCATGGACAATATTACAATTTGTGGTTGGAATAATATCGTAGAAATGTCCCGGACAATGGAGGCCCAGAGTCAGGTCTCCGCCCCTCTCCATATCACCGAAGCTGTACTCCATCTTGTTCCTGTATCCCACATGGTTCGGCGCCGGCTTAATCGAGATCGGGATGTCAATTCCCGCATCTTTAAAAAGCCCTTGTATCTGCCTGCCTTTTATCATCAACTCGGTTTCATAGCCCAGGGTTTGGTAGCAACATCCCCCGCAATCCCTAAATTCAGGACATTTTGACCCCATCTCAAGACCCGACCGCTTTAAAAGCTCAAGCAGGTCAACCTTTACAGCATCCCCGCGCTTCCTCTTCCTAACCGCCTTCCAAACCTGGCCCGGAATCCCGCCCTTGGCAACAATTTTCCTGCCCCTGGGCATTGACGAGTAATCCTCTTCCAATTCCAAAAGGCTGTCAATAGGGTCCTGCTCATTTTCCAGGAGTTCGACTCCAACCGACCTGTCAGGGTAATCGAGTTGCTCAATTAAAACCGTCATCTCTTTTCTTTTTTTCTTCATCAAAATCCCCTTTAAAAAATTCCAAAATAATTTTTCCAAAAGTTTATTTAAAATAACCGATTAATTCCGTTTTCCAAAGCATCTAGGCTGTCGTAATATACCATATGGCTCCAATGCTTGGGATAGAGCCGCCTGTATTGGTCGCGGGCAAATCTGTCATCCAAAAGCAGGACCAAACCCTTGTCCTCCTCAGTCCTTATAACCCTGCCCGCAGCCTGGAGAACCCTGTTCATGCCCGGATAGGTATAGGCAAAATCAAAGCCTCTTCCCCTGGTCTTGTCAAAATATTCCTTTATTACGTTCTGTTCAAACGAAACCCCCGGAAGAGCAACGCTCACAACTGCCACCCCCTCAAGGGCCTTGCCCGGCAAATCTATGCCCTCTGCAAAAAGGCCGCCCAGAACAAAGAAACCCGATACATTCTTCTCCTCTGAATACTTGCGCATAATTTCCCGTCTATTGGCAGCTCCCAAGCCGGCCTCCTGGATAAGAAGTCCCGACAAATCCTCATCCCCATAGGTCGCCCTATAGAAATCCTCAACCTGCTTCATATAAGCATAGGAAGGGAAAAAGACCATACAGTTTCCCGAAACTCCTTTAATAAAAATATTAATGGCCTTGGCAAGGTCGCTCAAGGTCCTCGTCCTGTCCCGCCACCTGGTCGAAATTGAATATTGGCAGAGCCTCAAGTTTTCGGCTACAAAAGGGCTGTCAAGGTGCATGACCGGAGGATTGTCTCCCCCGCCCAAAAGATCAGTATAAAAAGAAGTCGGCGAAAGAGTTGCCGAGAAAAATATGGCCGACCTTATCCTTGATAAGATGGACTCAAAAATTTGGGACGGGTCCACCGCCCTAATCTTCCATATATATTCAGGCCGGCCCTTGTCTCCATTTTTTATAAGTATATTTAAGAAGCCATCCAGGCGTATTTCTTCGATTTTACAATAGGCGTTTATAAGGAAAAATATATTTATGACCTCTTCATAGTCCTCATCCTCATGGTCCTTGGCAAGATAGGGATCAAGGGCCCTCGAAAGGCTTTTGAGCTTATCGTAAAATTCCGGATCCCGGTCTTCGGTTGCCAACTCCTCAGGGTTGCCTTGACTTTGAAAAAATTCATAAATACTGTCCTTGCAAGCATTAGCCCGCTTGGCAATTTTCTTATAGGCTGCCTTTTTCTTTTTGTCCTCCCGTTTGGCTTCCTTGGTCTGAAAAATCTCAATTAATCTATCCATATCCCCCGAGCTGATCTGAGCCGAATACATATCACGCCCCCGGTCAACCAGGTTATGGGCCTCATCCACCAGGATAACCGTATCATTTTCCCCGTTATCAAAAGCCCGGCGCAAGTACACCTTAGGATCAAAAAAATAGTTATAATCGCAAATAACGACGTCTGAGTAATCGCTCATATCCAGCTGGAATTCATGGGGGCAGACCCTGTGCTTCTCGGAATATTCTGAAATCACTCTTTGATTCAAAGTATCTTCATGGCTGAAAATGTCAAGTATAGCATCGTTGACCCTGTCAAAATGACCCTTTGCATAAGGACAGTGGTCGGGATCACATATGGTTTTATCGTTCAGGCAAATTTTTTCCTTAGCCGTTATGGTCAGGCTTTTAATCCTGAGCCCCTTTTCCGTCATGAGCCCAATGGCCGCTGCCGGCTCCCTCTGGGTGTTGGTCTTGGCAGTCAGGTAAAAAATCTTTCCCACATCAAGGGTCTTCATGGAAAGTATGGCAGGATACAGGGTTGATATGGTCTTGCCGATCCCTGTCGGCGCCTCGACAAAGAGCTTGCTTCCCTCTTCTATGGCTTGATAAACCCCGACCGACATCTTCCTTTGACCTTGCCTGAAACTATCATAGGGGAATTTGAGTCCTGAGATTGTCTCGTTTCTGACCTTCCTGCTCTGAATGATGAGTCTTGAAAATTCCAGGTATCTTTTAAGGAGATCTAAAAAGAAGGCCTCGAGATCCTTGTAAGAAAAATTTTTTTTAAACTTCTTGGTCAGGGCCTCTTCGTCCAGGTTCACATAGGTGAGCTGGATATCCACCTGGTCAAGCTTTCTCTCCTTGCAGCAAAAGTAACCGTAACACTTGACCTGGGCCCAGTGCAGGGGCCTGTCTTCTTCTCCCAGGCTTTCCAAGGGCCTTGTGGTTGACTTTATCTCGTCAATAAGAAAGCTGTCACCATCCTCCATAAAGCCGTCGGCCCTTCCCTCAAGCTCAAACTCAATATCATCCAAGACCGTTATGTCTCGAAAGTGGTACTCGGCTTGGTATTTGGGCCCATAGGCCTTTTGTATCCTCTGATGAGCCTTGATCCCCTCCTGCATCCTCAAAGCTGACCTATAGGCAGAGTCTATGTCCCCGGATCTCATAACAAACTCAATAAGATTTCTGACCCCGATTTTTATCTTCTCCATAGCCCCTCCTAAATTATCATTTATATTATATCAACTTATCCCGACCTCGCTCCAAGCTTTGCTATACTGTATAGGCATGGAAAAATAAAAAATGAACAGGATCTTGCTATGAAAAAACACAAATTAGTCCTTTGCCTTTTTTCAGCAGCTTTACTTTTGACGTCTTGTAACAATAAAAATAAAAACTATGAACTCGTTGAAGTTCCGGCTGATATCAAAGCGACGATAAAGGACGAGATAATAATAAAAAATAAAATAGTTAATGAAGAGTTCCCAATAAGAGCAGTGGCTGATCGGAGCCTCGAGGCCGGTAAATATAAAATAGTTCAAAAGGGCAGGCGGGGCAAAAGTCAGGTTAGATTGGAGCTTCACTACCACTCAGGCAAGCTTATTTCCAGTAAACCCTTGTATGAGGTGGTTGATTACCGGGCCCTTCCCGATATCATCCACTACGGTCCCCTATATCGTGATCCTTCTCCTGAAGGAAAGGTCTACAGCCTGGGATTTTCACATCCCGATATGGAAGAACCTGATTATGATAAGCTCCTGGCTGACAAGGGCCTGATCCCCCTGTCCGATAAAATGATCGCCAAATGGAATAAGCAGCAAAGAAATAAGCCCAATAATAAAAAATATAATAATCCTAAAAACTCAAATCCTGAGTATGGGTCCGGCCAATCCGAGTCCTCGGAGAATTCAACTTCATCCGATTCTTCGTCTTCATCTGAAGCTTCCGAGCAAACAACAAGCAGGCCAAATACCAGTAAGCCCGCTACAAGCTCCGAAAGATATTCCGACCCCTTGCCCATTTCCCTGCCTTCCGATGGATCTGAAAAATCAAAGGAGGACGGCGAAAATAAAAGCTCATCCTCCCTTTAAGGTTCAAATTAAAGGGATTTTAAATATTCATTGACATGGTTGACCGCTGAAAGTCCTGCGACTTGGCCCTGGCCAATGGCCTTACTTATCTGGTAGGGCCTTCCCACCAGGTCGCCGCAAGCATAGACCCCTGCTATGTTGCTTTGCATGTTTGAGTCGACCTCAACATGACTGCCCACCATCCTGATCTCCGGAGCCAGGCGATCGGCTTTTTTGGCATCCCTAATAAAGAAAAAGCCTGAGGCCTCCAGCTCCCTGCCGGAAGCCAGAAGCAAAGTATGGGCGATCCCATCGCCCTTTATTTCCACAGCCCTATCCTCAATAATCTCAATATTGGCCTGATCCCCCAAATCCAGGTCTTGGCCGGTCATATTGACAACCGCTATTGACGAGGCGAAATTTTTCATAAAGGCTGTCTCCTCCTCAGCATGCTTTGAGTAGGCTATAATAACAACTTTCTTGTTTTTATATAAAGCCGCATCACAAACCGCACAGGAACTGACACCCTTGCCCAAAAACTCCTCTTCGCCCTTTATAGGCCGACCGAAACTGACCCCTGTTGCAAGGACCAGGGAAATTGTTTTAATTATTGTCTGATCCGGCATTAGAAGTCCGGTCAGGCCCCCAAGAGAATAGATATTTTCAACCATGTCTTCTCTGAAATCGATATTTTTTAGTTTTTCTACCTGGGATCTGAACCTTTCCATAAGATCTTTCCCGGACATGGCCGGCAGACCCAAAACATTGTCAATAAGAGGGGTTTTTAGAAGCTTGAAGCTCATCTTGGGTCCTATAAGCAAAACTCTTTTTTTAGACCTGGCCGCATTCAGGGCGGCCGAAAGCCCTGCGGGCCCCGCCCCGACTATGGCAATTTCATAATCATAGGTCTCCATGTTGTCGCATCTCAATTGTTATAATAATCCAGCTTGTCTTTCAAAGCTGATTTTGCTGTCAGGCCGACTATCCTGTCCATTTTTTCTCCGTCTTTAAAGAATATGAGGGTGGGAATGCTCATCACTCCGTACTCGGCAGCCAATTCCTGCTCCCGGTCAATGTCAACGGAATAAATTTGGTATCCCTCCGCGCTCAGCTCTTCCAGGCTCGGAGCAAGCATCTTACAAGGTCCGCACCATTCGGCAAAAAAGTCCACCAAGGCCACACCTTTGCCTCCCAAGACCTGTTCATTAAAAGATTCTTTTCCTATCTGTTTAGTCATCGTCTTTTCCCCCTATTTTTTATTTTCTATATCTTCCTTTAAATGCTTTACCATGAAAGTCCTTAAGAACACCAAGATTCCTAAAATTAATAGGTCAAGCAGAGCATCCCTGCCGCTTGCTATGACCACGGTTTTTAGAATCTCTGCTGCCATGAGGAGCTCAAGGCAGGTCACCATTCCGACCGACAGCCTATCTCTCTCATTGAATTTTTGGAGATTGAATCTATCTTCAAAAATCAGTTCATAGAAACATGCTAGTATTGTGACCACCGCCAGCAAAACGGCGATCAGCTCTATAGCTAATATCACATATTCCGTTACAGTAAATAAAAAGTCATGCATAGCATACTCCTAATATTTTATATTAAACTATTTGCCGGTCTTTTCTATTTCCTCGAGCAGGATGCCCAGATCTTGGCAATTATCCGCTATCTCAAAATTAAAGTCCAACAAATCATCCTTTTTACAGTAGCCGTAACTCACCAAAACCGCATCAACGCCTGCATTTTGTGACAATTCTCCGTCTACCCGGCTGTCACCCACATAGGTGATCCTGTCTTTTTCCATACCTAATGCCTCAGCTATGGCAAATAAGCCCTCAGGATCCGGCTTCCTCCTCGTATCTTCCCTAAAGCCTCTCACAGTATCAAAATCGCCGGGGGCGAAAAAGTCAGCCACAACTTTCTTGGCTATATCGTCCGGCTTATTACTATAAACGGCCAAAAGATCGCCCGCCTCCTTTCGGGCTTTTATCACTTCCTTTATTCCCGGATAGGGAAATGTTTCATATGAAGCATTTTCAAAATATATTTGATTGTAGTGGTTTAGGAGGGCCTCTTCTTTATCTTCAGGCATATCCTCAATGCCCCGCCTCCTCAAGGCCTCATGAACAAGAAAACGCGAAGACTTTCCCACCATTGACATGGTTTCCCGGTCTGAAAAGCCCTCAAGACCCACGGATCCCAAGGCCAAATTCAGCGTGTGTGAAATTCCCTTTATCGTATATAACAGGGTGCCGTCCAAATCAAACACAATTAATCTTTTCAATTTCAATCCCTTTCCCTGCAAAACTCATATAGGCCTATTGCTACTGCTGTAGTCAAGTTAAGCGAGTCCACCTCTTCCGATTGCTCAATATATACGGCTTTCCCATAGTCAATCATTTTCTTGTCAAGGCCCGAACCTTCATTACCGAAAACCAGACTCCACTTTCTACTGCTTGGCATATTTTTATGTTCTGATGCCGCCCGGCTTAATCTTATAGCTTCCTTGTCCAGCATAAACATGAAGCTGTCCCTATCATCATTCGGAAAATTCTTCAAGTATTCTTCGTAGCTGCTGAAGTGGGAGTGCCTTATGTGGAAAATGGCACCCATTGAAGCCCTGACAGTTTTAGGATTATACAAATCGCATGCATTTCCAATCGTTATGAGATCATAAATACCCATTGCCAGCATGGTCCTCATAATATTGCCCAAATTTCCCATGTCAGATATATTGTCGCAGACCAGGTGGTTGAAATTTTCAGCCTTTTCAAGCTCTTTCCTGAAGACCCCTATCAGAAAGATATTGTCTTTGTTGGCAATCCTGTTTATGGACTTGCCATCTATCCTCCAAGCCAGGCCCTTTTTATCAAATATTTCGATGAACTTCTCTTTGTTCTCCAATTTTTCGGAAATAAGCAGCTCTTCCACCAAGTCTTCCCTATTGTTGACTAATTCCATTGTCGGGAAGGCTCCAAAGCTGTATGAAAGCCGGTCTTTCTTTCTATATCGCTTAATGGTCATATGGACTCCTTTCTAAATTATTTAATATTTTACCAATAAATCTCAAATTTATCATCTAATGGCTCTCTGATTCCTCTTATATTCTGATCTTGCCGAGTTTTTGATATATAATTACTAGTGATAATTTTTACACGAAAGACATTTTAAAGTGCTGGAGGATTAAAATGAATTTTACCCGTTCCCAAGAAAATCTCAGTATGCTGTTCGACTTCTATGAAATGACCATGAGTAACGGCTACTATGAGCATGGCATGGATAAGCATATAGGATATTTCGATCTCTTTTATAGGAGAAATCCTGATAATGCCGGTTTTGCAATTTTTGCCGGTCTCAATTCTGCCATAAGCTACATTAGTAACCTGCATTTTTCTGATGATGATATAGCTTTTCTCAAAAGCAAGGGCATTTTTGATAATAAATTCCTGGAAAGCCTGAAGAACTTCAAGTTCAACGGTGACGTTTGGTCCGTTCCTGAGGGCAGTGTGGTGTTTCCAGGCGAACCTCTTATGACTATCAGGGGTAATATAGTTGAAACCAGTCTCCTGGAGACTATGCTTCTTTTAACTGTCAACCATCAAAGCCTCATAGCATCCAAGGCAAGCAGAATAGTACGCTCTGCCAAGGGAATGCCTGTTATGGAATTCGGATCCCGCCGGGCTCACGGGGCTGATGCTGCCACTATAGGAGCCAGGGCCGCCTACCTTGCCGGCTGTGTTGGAACCGCTGACACTCTTACAGACCAGCGTTTCGGGGTTCCCGCTCTTGGAACCATGGCCCATTCATGGATTATGATGTTTCCTAATGAATACGAGGCCTTTAAAGCTTATGCCGAATCCTATCCCGATAATTGCGTTCTTTTGGTTGATACATATGACACGCTAACTTCAGGTGTTCCTAATGCCATACGTGTTTATGATGAGGTCCTCAAGCCCATGGGCAAAAGGCCCGGAGGCATACGTCTGGATTCCGGCGATATCTCCTATCTTTCCAAAAAGGCCCGCATAATGCTTGATGAGGCAGGTTATGAGGATGCTAAAATTGTGGCATCTAATTCACTTGATGAATACAAAATAAGAGACATCCTTGACCAGGGGGCCAAACTTGACTCTTTCGGTGTTGGAGAAAATCTTATCACCTCTAAAACCGACCCGGTCTTCGGAGCTGTCTACAAACTTGTTGCTACTGAGCAAGACGGAAAGCTTACCCCAAAGATAAAAATATCTGAAAATGTTGAAAAAATAACCACTCCCGGTTTTAAGCATTTGTACCGTTTTTATGATAAAAGCACGGGCAAGGCCCTTGCAGACCTCATCTGCCTGGCTGATGAAAAATTAAATGACAATGAGCCCTTTGAAATTTTCCACCCAACCTATACATGGAAGAAGATGGTTCTTGAGAATTATGAACTTCGCCCCATGCATGAGCAGATCTTCAAAAACGGCGAACTTGTATATAAATCCCCAAGCCTGGAAGAAAGCCGCAAGTATTGCCAAGCCGAGCTGGACTCCCTGTGGGATGAGTATAAGCGATTTGACAATCCCCACATATACAAGGTGGATCTTTCAAAAGAGCTCTGGGACGTAAAACATAAGCTTCTGAGCTTGGAAAAAGACAAGGCCCTGGGCCTGATTAAACACAAGTAAAGAAAAAATAAAAAGGGCTGACCCGACGGTCAGCCCCTTATTTGTTTTAAATAATCTATTTCCCAAGCACCTTCATTGCCTGGTAGGCGGTAACAATGGCCATTTGATAGGCATCCTCTTCACTACAACCACGTGAAAGGTCGTTAACCGGATGGGCCATACCCTGGAGAATCGGTCCCAAAGCTATATAGTGACCCAATCTCTGTGCAATCTTGTATCCTATATTACCTGACTGAATATCCGGGAAGATAAAGACCCTGGCCTTACCGGCTATATCTGATTTCGGAGCTTTTTTCTTTGCAACTACGGGGTTGATTGCGGCATCAAACTGAAGTTCTCCGTCAACCTTTAGCTGAGGATAACGCTCTTTAGCGATTTTTGTAGCCTCTGCTACTTTTTCCTGTTCCGGTGAAGATGCCGAACCTAGTGTTGAGAATGATAACAAGGCAACAACCGGATCTATATCGAAATCCTTGGCTGTGTTGGCGGTCTCGTAGGCAATATCTGCCAGCTGACTTGAATCCGGATTGATGTTTACAGCAGAGTCGGCGAACATGAGCCTTTCTTTACCATCCGGAGAGATCATGATAAAGCAACCCGACACCAACTTCGAATCCGGCTTTGTTTTGATTATTTGCAAGGCCGGTCTTATTGTTTCCGCGGTGGTTCCGTCAGCTCCTGAAATCAAACCATCAGCCAAGCCCATATAAATCAGCATGGTGCCGAAATAGTTCCTGTCCTTTAAAATCTTTTCTGCCTGGTCTCTGGTAGCCTTGCCTTTCCTTCTCTCTACAAAGGCGTCTACCATCTCTTCAAATCCATCATAATTTTCAGGATCTATGATTTCCAGGTCCTGCAGAGAAATCTTTTCTTCATCGGCCAATTTCTCCAGCTCTTGACGATTGCCCAAAACTATAGGTTTAATTATCCCGGCTTGCTGATGACGAACAGCGGCATTCAAAATCCTTCTTTCAGTTCCTTCCGGAAAGACCATCCTGATATCCTTGCCGATAAGTTGGTCCGTCAATGTTCCAATAATGCTCATAACTCCCCCTTTAAAATTTAGAGACTAAGCTCCTGTAAACATACTATCAACTACATTATAATACTTAAAATGAAATTTGACTCTTTTACTTGCCTATCTTTCCAGGGCTATGTTCAAGGCCTCCTCTTCCTCGGGAGAAAGTGGCTGACTGGCCCTGCCGCTTACGATTTCTTTGGCATATGTCCTTGTATTGTCTCTTGCATAAATGCCCGTCAATATTAGACCGCTCCTGTGTTCATCAAGCATTGCCAGGCTATAGGACAGGTCCCCTGACAATTCTTCAAATGCATTGTACTTGACCAAGCCTATCTTGGAAATGGAAAGTGATATCTGCCCATTCAAAAGACTTACCTGCTTTTTAAGCTCGTTCGCGGTATTGTCCTCAAGGTCTTTGATCCTGGCATCGCTCGTCTTTTTCAAGTCCTCCATCTGTGTGCTGAGCCTGCGGTCCAGACTTTGCATGGAAACAGAAGCCTGCTTCTGATAGGCTTTAAGATTTTCAATTGTCATGGATGAAAGCTTGTCATTGGCCTCTTTTCTCTCATTAGTCTCCAATTCCATTGCCCGGCTGCTTATTTCTTTAAACTCATTTATGGTCTTATTAACGTCATCAAAGCGGATATAGTTGTCCTCTTCATTTTTCTTTATCCTGCTGTCGAAATCTTTACTGAATTTTTCCAGGTCGCCAACAATTTTTGCCATACCCTGGTTAAAATTATATGAGCTTTCTTTTTTAAGGTTTTCAAGCTGAGCGTAGACATTTTCATCCAACCTCTTCATGGAGGTGTTGCTGTTCGTTACGGTGCTGTCAACATATGAGGTCAATTTCTGAGCCAGGCTTGAAAACTTGTCGTCTATGGCCCTGGTCTGGTCCATATCCGTCTCACTTACCCATTTTTCAATGCTTGCCAGCCTTTCATCATCCCTCTTTTTTATAACCTTATAGGAATCAAGCTCATTGGCAAACTGGCCTATAAGCTCCTCCATGCTCAGCTCTCCCCTGCCTCTCAGAAGATAATCATAGCGTTTGCGCAGGCGATTAAGCTTCTTATTATTTCCTGAAGCTAAATATGCCGCATATATGGCCACCAATATGGACACGGCGGCTAAAATAATGAGAATTATGTTCATCTTTCCCCTCCCAAGAGGATTTGGGTGAGTTTTTCAAGATCTTCGTTGGTGTAGCAGGCTATCTTGAGCTCCCAACCTTTTCTCTTCTTGGCAATGCTGACCCCTGTGCCCAGAGATTCCATCAATCTTTCTTCCATATCTATAAGATATGAGTTTCTCTTTGTGGTCCTCTCCTCTTTTCTTTCGGCCTTATTTACGTTTATTTTGCCTTCTATTAATAATTTCCTAAGATTATCTCTTTTTTTAGGGTCCTTCTCCGATAATAAGACCCTTGCCTGGGATGAGGTCAATTTCCCTGCTTTCAAAGCCTTGAGCGATTCTTCATCGAGCTGCAACAGCCTTATTATGTTGGCAATGTATGGTCTGCTCTTTCCGAGGGCGTCTGCCAATTCCTGCTGCGTTAGCCCATGCTTATTCATTATTTCCCTGTAAGAATTTGCCTCTTCAAATGGGTTCAAGTCCTCCCTCTGAATATTTTCGACAACGGACAGCATCTCCGTGTTTTCCGGCGGTCCTTGGTGGACAACTACAGGAATCTCTTTAAGACCGGCTAAAATTGAAGCCCTGTACCTTCTCTCTCCGGCAATGATTTTATATGGAGCATGGCCTTTCTGAGTGAATTTTTGTACTAGGATGGGCTGGAGGACCCCATATTTTTTTATTGAATCAGACAGTTCCTTCAAAGCTTTTTCATCAAAGCTTTTCCTTGGCTGTTTCGAATTCGCCTCTATAAGCTTAATATCCAGACTACTGATTTCTTCTTTTTTTAGCCTTTCTTCGCCGGTTTTCGAGCTTGGGGTTTTATTGGTTTTGGTCACTTTGGTTGCCCCGGTACTTTTCCTTCCGGAGCTTTTCTGTGCGCTACTTGCAGATGCCTTTTTAGTGGTTTTTTTAGTCTTTTCTTCAGTTTCTTTATTCAAGGTTGGAATAAGGGCTCCCAGCCCCCTGCCCAAGCCGCCTTTTTTTGCCATATCCTATCCTTTCTAAGAGTTCCTCTTTTTAAATTCTTTGGAAAGCGCTATATAGGCCTTGGCCCCCTTGGAGCCCTTATCATAGCTTATGATGCTCTGCCCGTATGATGGGGCCTCTGCAAGCCTTATATTCCTTGGAATTTCCGTCTTATATACCAAATTCTCAAAATATTTATTTACTTCATTTATAACATCCTGGGCCAAGTTGGTCCTGTTGTCCACCATTGAAAGCAATATCCCCTCTATCTCCAGGTGGGGATTAACTTTTTCCTTAACCATGTCTATGGTAGAAACCAGCTGGCTTACCCCCTCCAATGCGTAGTATTCGGTTTGAATCGGAATTAAAACCGAGTTCGAAGCCGTTAAGGCGTTTAAGCTCAGCATTCCCAATGATGGTGGGCAATCTATGAAAACAAAATCATATTTTTCTTTCAATTCAGCTATGGCCGTTTTCAAGCAGTCATAGGGATTCTCCATGGACATGGCCTCTATTTCAAATCCCGTAAGTTCCGAAGTCGAGGCAATTAAATCCAAGTGTTTGTTGAGTTTAATAATTGCTTCTTCAGCCTTGGCTTGTCCAATTAAAAGGCCATAGACATCATGTTCTAGTTCGTCTTTATGCACACCGTAACCTGAGCTTGTATTTCCTTGGGGATCCATATCTATTACCAGGACATTCTTTTTAAAAAGTCCCGTCTCTGCTAAAGCTGCAGCAAGATTTATTACGGTTGTGGTCTTTCCGACCCCACCTTTTTGATTGTATACGCTTATAACTTTACTCATAATTTCTCGCTTTCAACTCCAAAATTAAGTGGTCAATTGCATGGTTGACAGAAAGTCTTCTAATTTGATTCCTGGCCAAACTCCAGTGTTTCTCAAAGATCCTAATATCTTCTCCTACCATAATGCCCAAAAATACATGGCCGTCATCATCTCCACCGGGGCCGGCATAGCCTGTGCTGGCTATCGCAACATCACATCCTGTTTTCTTCTTAAGGCCGATTAACATGTCTCTGCACACCTTGTCGGATACGGCCGAATATTCTTTTAGGTCTTTCGAATCAACGCCTAATATCTTATTCTTGGCCGAATCGCTGTAAACAATATAGGCTTCCTGTAGGACTTTTGAAGCACCTGCAGCATTAACAAGCCTCCCTGAGATAAGGCCCCCGGTCAGACTCTCTGCAATTGATATGGTAAAGTTGTGCTTTTCCAGAATATTCAAAAGAGTTTCTTCTTTTGCCTTGCCATCATAATTGATTATATATTTGTCCAGTCTCTTTTTAACTTTTTCCAAGCCCTCTTTAAGTTTTTTATGTACATCTTCTTTTGTGCCTTTGCCGGTTATTCTTATAAGGGCCCCGTCTTCCTTTACATATGGAGCAAAAGTTGGGTTTTTGGAATTTTCCATCAAGTCTTTCATCTTCTGATAGACATTGTACTCACCCAATACTCCGATTTTTACCTCTATTGACTCTGTTACCTCACCGGAATGTTCTTTAAGTATTGGTGTCAATTCATTTTCAACAATATCTCTTAATTCCCGGGGCGAGCCCGGCAAGATGACAATAACCTTATCCGAGCCATACTTTGTAAAAGGTATCCAGGCTCCCGGAGAAGTCCCGACACCGTTCCTTAATATTGTACTCCCCCTTGGAAATGAATAGACTTTTTCATTGTTTTTTAGGGCTTCTTTGTTACCAAACCATGAATTGAGATTGCTTATAGTCTCTTGGTCTTCTTCTTTTTCCAACCCAAGATACTCAATAACACATTCCTTACTTATATCGTCGTTTGTGGAGCCCAGACCACCGCTGGTTATAACTATGTCGGATCTCCTTACAGCTTGATCCAAAGTCTCTATTAGTCGAGTTCTATTGTCTCCAACTACGGAAATATGAAAAATATCATAGCCCATGCTTGCACATACTTTTGATAAAAATTGTGCATCTGTATTTAAAACATCACCTAAAAGCAACTCTGTGCCAACCGAAATAAGTTCTACAATCATTTCTCCTCCATTTGTTTCATATGAAACATCTGTATATATTATAGCAAAGCTTTTAATAAAGGATGTTTCACTTTGTTCCATTATTCGATTAAATTGTTTTGTTTTTATAAATTAAAGGTTCACATTGCTACTTTTCAGCTAAAAAGTTGTTAAATGTTTCATATGAAACATTTCAAAGATCCTTTGTTTTTACAATTTCTGGCACTAGACTGACGATACCGAATTTCCTTTTGAATCCTCGCCTGCATAAAAAAAAGAATGTTTCATATGAAACATTCTTTTTAAATGCCTTATTCCGTTCGCTTGAGATCTCGGCAAGGGCTTTGACTCCGCCCTTTGATATTCATACTTAGAGAGGTTTCTTTCTTGGCTTTGCCAGGCCTCTTGGATATTTTGTCGGAGTTTCGCTGACCTTTTTTATCAAGAGAAGTGTACGCTCCTGCTTATCTTCGCCAAGCAAAAAGCTGTCGACCTTCTCAATTTGACCCCCGAGCACTTTAAGAGCATTCTCCGATATTTTCAATTCTTCTTCAAAGCCCGGTCCCTTCATGGCTATGAAGAAACCGCCGGGTTTTACCGCAGGCAAACAATACTCCAGCAAAGTCGGTAGGGGAGCTAGGGCCCTGGAAACAGCATAATCAAAGCTCTCTCTAAACTCCTCCTTCCGGAATATATCTTCAGCTCTCCCATGTATGGCCTCAGTATCGCTCAGTGAAAGTTGATCTGTGATCTCCTTTAAAAACTCGACCCTTTTGTTTAGTGAGTCCAACATAGTCAATCTGACGGTTTTGTCATATATTTTCATAGGTATCCCCGGAAATCCGGCCCCGCTTCCAATGTCTACAACCGAAGCATTTAAAGGGGCCTTGAGCAGGCGAAAAACAGTCAAAGAGTCCATGAAATGCTTTGTATAGATGTCCTTGTCATCGGTTATAGTTGTGATGTCCGTAACCTTGTTCCATTCATTTATCGACTCTTTGTACTTTTCAAATGCCTGTATTTGATCATCGGAAAGTGATAATCCGAAGTTCTCGGCCAAATCTTTTAAATAGTCCTTGCTTAAATCCATTGTTAATCCTCGCTTGACCCGGTCAATTGAGACCTTTGCCGCCTTTTTTGTTCCAAGTATATGAGCAAGACATTTATATCGGCGGGGGAGACTCCTGAAATCCTTGATGCCTGGCCTACAGACTCGGGTTTCACATTGTTGAGTTTCTGTGCAGCCTCGGCCTTCAAGCCCTTTATTTGCCTATAATCCTCTATATCGAGCTTTCTGGCTTCCATTTTTCTGAACCTGTCAATTTGTCTATTTTGCTTTTCTATATATCCCGAATATTTGATCTGGTTTTCTATTTCAATTTTTATCTCTTTACTTATATTTGCCTCCTCATCCTGTAGGGTGTAGAGGTCATTTATTGAAATTTCAGGCCGCTTCAAAAGATCTGTAAGGCTAATCCCGGTTTTCAGTGGGGAAGATCCAAGGGCCTCCAGCTTATCATTTGTTTCCTTTTTAGGAGTAAGAATGATGGAATTCAATCTTTTCTTCTCTTCTTCAATGGTTCTTTCTTTCTCAAGCATAAGCTCATAGCGCCTTTGACTTGCCAAGCCGATTTCTCGACCGATTTTCGTCAGCCTAAGGTCTGCATTGTCCTGCCTTAAATTCAACCTGTATTCACAGCGGGAAGTCATCATTCTGTAGGGCTCTTTGGTGCCCTTGGTTACCAGGTCATCTATAAGAACACCGATATAGGCCTGGCTCCTGTCTAATATAAAGGGTTCAAGGCCGTCTATCTTCATAACTGCATTGATTCCGGCCATCAGTCCCTGGCTTGCGGCTTCTTCGTAGCCGGAGGATCCATTGATCTGACCGGCAAAGTAGAGGCCCGGGAGTGACCTGAGTTCAAGGCTCCTGCTGAGAGCTCTGGCATCTATACAGTCATACTCAATCCCGTAGCCCGTCCTCATAACCTGAACGTTAGCCAAGCCCGGCAGGGTCCTGAGAGCCTTTAATTGGACTTCTTCGGGCAGAGTAGAAGACATGCCCTGGACATAGATTTCTTCGGTAGAGAGGCCCTCAGGCTCAAGAAATATCTGATGACTTTCGTGGTCAGGAAATCTTACCATTTTATCTTCAATAGAAGGGCAGTATCTTGGCCCAATACCATGCTTTTCTCCTGAATACATGGGGGAGCGCGATAAGTTTTCTTCTATTATTCTTTTAGTTTCTTTATTGGTGTATGTTAAATAGCATGACTCCTGTTTTTGAGGATCAAAGATTTTTCCTTGATTCAAAAATGAGAAGGGAATAATCTCCCCGTCTCCTTTTTGCTCTATTAGCTCAGAGAAGTCTATGCTGTTCCTATTTACTCTTGGCGGGGTTCCGGTTTTAAACCTCATAAGCGGCACGCCCAGCTTCTTCAATGAGTCGCTTAAAAAGCTTGCCGGCTTAAGGTTGTGGGGGCCGGAAGAGTAGGAAAGCTCTCCCATTAAGATCTTTCCATTTAGAAACGTCCCGCTGCATATGATCACCGCCTTGGCGGGGTAGAGGGCCCCCTGAATGCTCTTCACGCCTACAAGCCGGCCATTTTCAACAACAACATCATCAATCTCTGCCTCGATAAGGCTGAGGTTCTTCTCGTCCTCAATAACCCTTTTCATGGCCTCGTGGTAGAGGCGCTTGTCAGCCTGGACCCTCAGGGAATGAATGGCCGGTCCTTTCGACAAGTTGAGCATTCTGGACTGGATAAAGCTCTCGTCTATGGTCAGAGCCATCTGTCCGCCCAAAGCGTCTATTTCTCTAACCAGGTGGCCCTTACCCGTGCCCCCGATATTGGGGTTGCAGGGCATGTCGGCCACGGACTCAAGACTTATGGAAAATATGGCGGTCTTTTTTCCAAGCCTGGCCGACGCCAAGGCGGCTTCGATACCGGCATGGCCGGCCCCCACGACAATAACATCAAACTCTTCTCTTATAAATGTTTTTAAATTATTCATATTGTTTATTTTCCCACACAGAATGAAGAGAATATCCTGTCAAGAACATCATCTTCTATACTTTCACCCGTTATTTCAGCCAAATATTCATAGGACATCTGTAAGTCCACATCCAAAAGCTCCAGGGCCAAATCATTTTTAAAGCCTTCTATTGCTGAAGAAATGGAGGCAATAGACTTTTTCAAGAGGTCTATATGCCTTACATTAGTCATCATGGCATAATCGCCGGAAAATTCAGGAGATTTTTCATTAAAGAAGAGCTTTTTTATCTCTTCCTCCAGATCTTTTAGACCGTCAGAATTTTTCGCTGATATCTTAACCTGACTTAAGGCTTTTTCTCTTATCTCTTTTATAAATTGTCCGACCGAAGGATCTTCTTTCAAATCTTTTTTATTAATAACGATTATGGACTTGATACCTTCAACCAAATCAACTATCTCTCTATCTTCGGCATCCAGAGGGCTGGACCCGTCAATGAGGACCAGGGCCAAATCGCAGCCCATAACCAGCTTTTTCGCCCTTTCAACTCCAACCGATTCAATGGGGTCATCAGTTTCCCTGATTCCCGCAGTGTCTATAAGCCTAAGACTTATTCCGTCCATGCTTATGCTTTCCTCTATGGAATCACGAGTAGTGCCCGGAATATCCGTTACTATGGCCCTCTCATCTTTCAGAATGGCATTTAAAAGAGAAGATTTCCCGACATTTGGCTTGCCAACTATAACGGTAGCTATTCCTTCCCTTATAATTCTTCCGGTCTTGGATGACTCAAGCATGGTATTCATCTTCTCCTCTATTGCCAGGGCCTTATTCAGCATTGGCAGGGTAGGGGGCTCCTCCATTGAATCTTCCATAAAATTTATTGAATACTCGACAGAAGCCAAGAGGTCCAGGAGCATGCGCTTTATCTCCGACACCTTATTGGACAGGTCTCCTGAAAGCTGCTTTAATGCCTGATCCTGGGCCCTGGTTGTAGGGGCTTCAATGATATCCTCAACTGCCTCAGCCTGGGCCAAGTCGATACGCCCGTTTAAAAAAGCCCTCCTGGTGAATTCTCCCGGCCCTGCAGGTCTGAGACCCATATCCAAAAACAACTCCAGGATCCGTTTAACCGATAGGGGACCCCCGTGGCAATTGACTTCCACGATGTTTTCTCCGGTATAGGTGTATGGGGCCTTCATAAAAGAGACCAGAACCTCATCTATAACCCGGTCACCGTCGATTATATGGCCGTATCTGAGCTTCCTGTTATCCTCAGCTCTGTATTTCTTCCCGGAAATTGGCCTAAAGACTTTTTCAGCAAAGTCAAAGGCATCCTTACCGCTCAATCTCACAATGCCTATTCCCGCAGGAGCCAGGCTTGTAGAAATGGCAACTATGGTATCGCCTTCGATGGAACCCGGGAAAAGAGTGTCCTCATCCGGCTTTTTATTAAATTTTTCTTTTGAGAAATGATCTTCTCTCATAAGTTTGTTATGACTAACCATTATCGCCTCCTGAAAATTTCTTAATGAGCGGGGGACAGACCTATATATTTAAACTTTAAAAGGCACCCCTTTCGGAGTGCCTTATTGCTAATCTTCCTCGTAATGGATGACAACTTTTCTATAAGGCTCTCTACCTTCCGAAAGTGTTTTAATGCCTTCCATATCCTGAACAGCCGTATGAACTATTCTTCTTTCATAAGCATTCATTGCTTCAAGTCTTATGGGCTTGTGGCTTTCCTTAACCCTTGCCGCACACCTTCTGGCCATTTTTTCAATAGAGACCCTTCTTCTTGACCTGTATCCGGCAACATCCAGATAGGTCCTGCGATGGCCCTTGGAAGCCCGGTTAATGGCTATGCTACACAAGTATTGAAGGGCATTGAGGGTTTCAGCCCGGCGACCGATAACAATCCCGGTGTCAACGTCTGAAATATCAACTATTTCAAGATAGATATTGCCGTCCCGGTTTTCAGCCTGAACCTTTCCGATTATATGCATGCCGTCAAGAATGTCTTCAAGCCAATTAACAAGAAACTTCTCGGCTTCTTCAAAGGTAAATTCCTTTTTATCTTCGCATGAATCTGATCGGTCGTCTTCCTCATCAGAGACATCCTCGTCAGAGATGTCTATCTCCTCCTCAAAATCCTCGGCAAGGTCTTCTTCGATGTCTTCCTCGGTATCTAAAACTGGGGAGTCTGAATCGGATTCTTCCTGTTGGCTTATTTCGGGCTCAGAGGCTTCTTCCTCAGCCAAGTCCTCAATGACAGGGTCTGAAGACTCCTCTACAAAGGTCTCTTCTTTAACCTGAGTCTCTTCAACCACTTCCCTTTCCGGACATGAGGCTTCACGTATATTCTCATCTTCAAGAAGTTTGCCGAAAATATCACTCTTTAAAGAAACTTTTACCATGGCATCGCTTGAACCGAAACCTAAAAATCCTGACTTTGCTTGTTTTAAAATTTCAACATCAACGTCTTCGGCCTTAGCATTAAGCATTTTTAGGGCTTCATTAACCGCTTCTTCTGTAGTTTTTCCGGTTTTGACAACCGTAGTCATTTCCTTATTCATTTTTTCCCTTTCAACTTCTTTTATTCTTTGCCTTTTCTTAATTTAAGGACAAGTCCTGAAATCAGTCGGAATATAACTTCCAGGGCGTTACCGGCAACCCAGTAAAGGAGTAGTCCGGCAGACCACTTAAGTGAAATAAAATAGAACATGACAGGCATGAACTTCATCATGGCCATGGAAGATGCTTGGGGCCCCTGCTGCTGTTGCCTGGTCATTGGGTTTAGATATGTAACCAAGAACTGAAAAATCATGTTCAAAAGCGGCAGACCGTACCAAAGCTTGGGATCCGGCAAAGAAAGATCTGAAATCCATAAGAAGTTTTTGCTTATATGATTAAATTGTTCGGGATTGTCGAAAATATACTTTCCCGGCTCTCTCAACACTTGGAAAAGTGCAATTATGAGCACAAACTGTATAACTGTGGGTAAGCAACTTGAACAACCTGCCATAGATACGTTGTTTTCCTTGTAAAACTCCATTGTTTTCTGCTGGAGAATTCTTTCGTCGTATCCGTATTTTGCCTTCAACTCATCCATCTTGGGTTGGAGGTCTTTCATTTTTTCAGCGCTCTTTGTCGTTTTATAGGTCAGGGGTATGGTTATGAGTTTGCTGACCAGGGCCATCAATAGAATGGCCATAGCAAAATGTGAAAATTTATCAGGTTCGACTGTCTGACTTGCCAGGCCTGTATAGAACCAACGCATCAGGGCGCCGAATAAATCGCTAATAATAGACAATATTATCACCTTTCATAATGATCAAATCAGGAGCGCAGGGGGTCTTTCCCGCCCTTGCTCCAAGGATTGCAACGGATGATTCTCCAAGCTGAAAGCGCCAGAGCAGTTGAAAAGCAATATCTGCTGAAAGCTTCATAACAATATGAAGAACAGGTTGGTGTGTACTTGCATTTCCCCCAACCCAAAATACCGGATATATGATTTCTGTAAAATGAAATAATAAATAAGGCTATTTTGTTCATTTTTAAACCTTTAAAATAAGCAAAATTGGAATGAAAAGAGATGTTCTTTGAAGCTAATCCTCAAACAAGTTCCTGTCTCAAGCTTTCCAAAAGCCAAGACAGTGAAAGAGGGATTTTTCAATTTTCTCATATTTTTCATCTTTTATGCTCTGTTTGGGTATTATTACAAAATCATATCCCCTGGGGAACCTTTCATCATTGAGCCTTACAATTTCTCTTAACTGTCTTTTCATCCGGTTTCTTTCAAAAGCTTTTCCGAATTTTTTCGATATGGAAAAACCATACCTGTTATTATCAAGGCTATTGGCCAATCCAATTATCTTAAAGTCTCTGTTGTAGGAGGGTGATCCTTTGGCATATACATGCTTGAAATCCTCCCTTTTTTTCAAACTCCAATAGCGACTCATAACAAGGCCCCTTTGGGAAATCCGTATCCGCTACTTTTAATAACTAAGCTGATAATCTTTTTCTACCCTTTAGTCTTCTTGCCTTTAAAACGCGTCTGCCTGTTTTAGTAGACATTCTTTTACGAAAACCGTGGTCCATCTTTCTTTTTCTTCTATTTGGTTGATAAGTAGGTGTATCCATAATATTTTCCTTTCTTATTTTTCTATATGCAAAATTTTATTGATGTTTTTTTCAAATAAAAAAAGCATACTTTCCTATTTAAATTTACTGCGTATCCATAACATTATATGAGGGATAAAAACAACTGTCAAGAATCATACAACTTATCCCCATAAAGAATTATCCACAAAAAATAGCTTAATTTCAAGCTTTATGTTAAAATATTGCTTGTGCGATGACAACTTATCCTCAAAGTTATGCAGAGGTTATACACATTTTGTGGATAACTTTTAATTTTTCCACAGGATCCTGTGACTTTCTTGGATTATTTCATTAAAAAGGGCTTAAAATACAGGTTTAATTGGATCTTTTCCAAAGAATATTTGGAATATAAAAAATACTTGTGGATAAGTGGATAATAGTTGAAAATTTAGATTTTCAGTGTTTTTCTTGGTGGAAATTAAAGGGAATATTATGGACGATTTGATAATGATTTGGGATGAAGTTGTTAACATGCTGGATCTCAAACTCAACAACATACAAATAAAGAACTGGATAAAACCTCTAAAGCCACTGGGTCTTGATGGAGACACCATGGTGATTGACACTCACAGTTCTTTCATTGGCAGCATGATAGAAAGAAACTATAGGGAAAGCATTGAAGAATGCCTTTCATATATATGTGAAAAGCCTATCAGTATCAAGCTTGTTGATCCCTCTTCAGATGACTATTCATTTGAAGATTCCCAATCTTCCGGCTTTGATCAAGGTCAAACCCCTGAAAAAAGTGGTGAAATTGACAGATATGAGAAAAAAACTGCCGATGAGATTCGAAAAAAGAATAGAGAGTTGGAGTCAATAAGAGAGGAAAACGGCTACAAGACCCTTAATCCAAAATACACCATGGCCTCTTTCGTTCGTGGAAATTCCAATGATTTTGCATATGCCACGGCCAAGGCCGTTATAGCAAATCCCGGGACCATATACAACCCTCTATTTATTTACGGTCTTTCAGGTCTTGGCAAAACCCATTTAATGCAGGCAATTGCCCACGCCATACTTGAAAATGATCCGAACAAAAAAGTTCTTTACATAACCAGTGAAAATTTCATGAATGAGATGATTGCAGTCATAGAGAACGGGACCAACCGGGAAAAGGAAAATTTCAGGAAGAAATACAGGTCCATTGATGTCCTCTTGATTGATGACATACAGTTTATTGCAGGTAAGAAAGCGACAATGGAGGAAGTTTTCCATACCTTCAACGATTTAAAGGAAGCCAATAAACAAATAGTCCTTTCAGCCGATAAGCCTCCCAAAGAGTTGAAAAACCTGGAAGAGAGGCTTGTAACAAGATTTGAAGGCGGAATGACTGCTGATATACAACAACCCGATTATGAGACACGTTTGGCAATTTTAAATAATAAAATGAAGGGGGAGTCGATAGTGCTTCCTCAGTACGTAGTTGAGTTTATAGCAGAGAATGTTACTGCCAATATCAGGGAATTGGAGGGGGCCCTTTTAAAGGTCTCGGCCTATTTCCATTTCAAATCCAATAAGAACGGCCAGGCAGGCAAAGACGAAAATATGGTTCTGGCAAGGGAAGCCTTGAAAATAAGCAGGTCGGGTGATGTTGAAGTTACTATTGAAGATGTCATTAAGCGTGTGACCGAATACTATAATTTGGAAGCAAATGACCTTAATTCCAAATCCAGAACCCAGACCATAGCCTTCCCAAGGCAAATTGCCATGTACCTTTCAAGAAAATTGACAGACCTGTCTTTAGTTGCAATAGGTAGGTCTTTTTCAAGAGACCATACAACGGTAATGCACGCGGTAGACAAGGTGGCCCTGGCTATGAAAAAAGATAATAAAGTAAAGGAAGATGTCGAGGTTTTAACTGACCAGTTGAAACACCGATGAAACAAAAAGAAACATAAAAGCACGTATGTGGAATAGAAGTGGATACTTTGGAACTAATTAAGACCTTATCCACATTTTAATCCCAGGCTATGACCATGATGATTGATGTAGGAGGCCTTCTTTTCCACCCTATCTACAGGCCCTACTACTGTTTCTACTAACCTAATACTAATATTAGGACACAAAAAGACTTTTTAGGATCCCAAAATATATACCTGGGATAGGAAACAGACTATATGAAAATTGGAAGGAGCAATAAATGAAGATTTATTTGATGCCACAGGACTTGGTTAAACAAATTTCTATTTGCCAAAGGGCTATATCCAGCAGAACAACTATGCCTATTCTTGAGTGCATACATTTTGAAGCCGGATCAAATGGTTTAACCTTGACGGCCACGGACCTTGAGCTTTCAATAGAAACTTTTATGCCATGTCGGGTTGAGGAAGAGGGCAATATTGTAGTTCCGGCAAATATAATAGGAAATATTTTCAGGAAGTTGCCGGCAGAAAAAACTTGCATAGAAGAAAAGAATAATACCCTGAGCATAGACTGCGGAAAAATCCACTATAGCCTTCAGTTGGCATCAGCAGATGATTTTCCGGCCTTGCCTGTCAACGATGACAGCGATATCACAACTCTGAGCAATGATGATTTGATGTCGGCCATAAAAGAAACTGAATTTGCAACTTCAATAGATGAGAGCAAGATCGCACTTACAGGAATATTTTTAGAGAGAAAAGAGACTTCCGTAAAATTCGTTAGCCTTGACGGCTACAGACTTGCAGTGAGGGAGCTTAATCTTGATCCTCAGGAGAAGGCCTTCGAAGCCCAGGCAATTGTTCCAAAGAGGGCTTTTATCGAACTTTCAAGAATAATACCTGATGAAGGCAGAACAAAAATAAAAATAATGAAGGGCCATATATATTTTGAATGTGGCGGATTCTGCATGTATTCAAGATTGATAGATAAAAAATATATCCAATATGAAGAGATAATCTCTAAAGATTTCAAGAGTCGTCTGGTATTGAATAGGAAAGATTTCCAGGAATCTCTGGAGAGGGCCTCTCTTTTAGCCAGGGAGGAGAGGGCAAATTTAATAAAACTCTTCATTGAAAAAGATTCAATAAACATAAAGTCGAATTCAGAAATAGGTTTTGTAAATGAGGAAATAGCTTGCAGCCTTGAAGGAGAAGAATTGAGGATAGCTTTCAATGCCAAATATCTCCTTGACGGGGTAAGGGCTCTTGAGTGTGAGACCATAAGACTTGATATGAAAGGGCCACAGAATCCTTTAATTATATATCCGGGTCAGGATGAGGAAAAATACCTCTACCTGGTGCTGCCTGTAAGGATTGCCGGCGAATAAGGAAGAAAATGAAGCTTTTAAATATAAAATTGATTAATTTCAGAAATATAAAATACCAGGAGTTGGACCTGAGTGACAGCATTAACCTATTTATAGGAGAAAATGCCCAGGGAAAGACCAATCTTCTGGAAGGCCTGTTTTTTATGGCCAGGGCTAAAAGCTTCAGAAATGCCGGAGAAAAGGAACTTATAAGATTAGGACAGAGATCAGCATATATAAAAGCGACAATTGAAAGAAAAAAGAGAAAAAAGATTCTTGAGATGAAGCTTTCAATGGTCGATAAAAAGATAATAAAAATTGACTCATATGATATAGAAAAAGGCACCGAGCTGACGGATCTTTTTGATCTGGTTATGTTTTCGCCCGAAGACCTCTACCTGGTTAAAGGTGGTCCATATAGGAGAAGGCTTTGGTTGGATGACCTTTCAACAGGAATAGACGGAAGATACGGTGAATATTTAAAAAAATATAATAGGGCACTTTTACAGAGAAACAAGAAGTTAAAAGGGCCTAAAAACGCCTGGTTTGACAAGGAAATGGATGCTCTTGACAGGATTTTGGCAGAATCGGCCTTCGATGTTGAATTTGCAAGGCAGGTCGTTTTTACTGAAATAGTGAAATTTTTACCGGATATTCATAAGAAGCTGTCGGGAAATAGGGAAAAAATAGGCTTAAAGTTTTTGACTAATATGCCTTATGTAAATATTGGAAAATCTCTTGATAAAAAAAATGAATGGATTAAAGACGTTGAAAATATCTTGCTCAAGGGAAGGAATGAAGATCTTGAAAAGGGCTACACAAATCTTGGACCCCACAGGGATGACATAATTTTGATGATAAATTCCATTGAAAGCAGGAAATTCGCCTCTCAGGGCCAGGCCAGGACCTTGGCCTTGTCGATGAAATTGGCCGAATTGAAAATATTGGAAGAAGAAAAAGGAGTAAAGCCCATTTTGCTCCTGGATGATGTTTTTTCGGAATTGGATGAAAACAGGGCTATATACCTGATCCGTGAGGTGAAAAAATATCAAAGCCTCATAACGAGTAACGGGATAGAAAACCTTGAAAAATTGACCCCTTTAAAAGTCTTCGAAGTTAAAAAAGGACATTTTAAAGAGACAGGCCCTGCAATTGGAATGAGGACTCAGGATAAAAAAAATTCATAAAAAGAATTCTTAAATTTTGGTAAGGCTTAAATTTAGGATAGAATACAGTTTGGTGAAATGCGATTTAGGTCGATTCGGCCTTTGTATAAAGAAAGAAATGTTGAGAGGGAAAGGTAAGTATGGTAAATAATAAACAAAATTACGGCGAGTCCAATATCCGGGTTTTGGAGGGACTTGAAGCCGTAAGAGTTCGTCCCGGCATGTACATAGGATCAACAGATGAAAGGGGTCTTCACCACTTGGTTTATGAAGTGGTGGACAACTCGGTCGATGAGGCCATGGCGGGTCGCTGTGACCACATAAAAATTATTTTATCAAAAGACTCCTCCTGCACGGTTATTGATAATGGTTCGGGAATACCTGTTGAAAAACACCATCAAACAGGGAAATCCACATTGGAGACTGTTTTAACAATTCTCCATGCAGGTGGAAAATTCGACTCAAAGGCCTATAAATTTTCGGGCGGCTTGCACGGAGTAGGTGTTTCAGTGGTTAATGCTCTTTCCAAAAGATTGGAAGCAACTGTTTATAGGGACGGATATGAATATAGCCAGGCTTTTGAATATGGAAAAGCTGTAAGCGAACTTGTTCGGGGCAAAAAGACCAACAAAACCGGGACCATGATCAAATTTTATCCGGATGATTCGATTTTCGAGACAGTTATTTTCGACAAGCCCACCCTGGAAAAGCGTTTTAGGGAGATGGCATTTTTAAATGCCGGCATAAACTTTCACATAGTTGATGAGAGGGACGGAACGGACGAAGAGTACAAGTACAAGGGCGGTATAGCTGAATTTATAAAGTTTTTGAACAGGAACAAGGACCCCTTACACAAAGAAATTTTACACTTTGAAGGTGACCAGGACGGGGTCATTGTTGACGTGGCAATGCAATATACGGACGGCTATTCCGAAAATGTTCTTGCATTTGCAAATAATGTCTTAACTCCTGAGGGAGGTACACATTTAACGGGATTCAGGTCGGCTCTGACAAAAAATTTAAATGATTATGGAAGAAAATATAATCTAATCAAAGAAAAAGATGAGAATCTTTCCGGTGAAGACGCCAGGGAAGGGATTACAGCAGTAATTTGCGTTAAACTTTCCAACCCACAATTTGAGGGCCAGACTAAGAGTAAGCTTGGTAACAGTGAAATAAGGGGAATTGTTGACGCTTTCTTCACAGAACACTTTTCAACCTACCTGGAAGAACATCCAAAAACCGCAAGGATAATAGTCGGAAAGACCTTGGCATCTCAAAAAGCCAGACATGCGGCAAGAAAGGCCAGAGATTTGACCAGAAAGAGGTCAATACTCGATAACACAACCCTCCCGGGAAAATTGGCGGATTGTCAGTCAACGGACATTATGGAAAATGAAATCTTCCTGGTCGAGGGAGATTCAGCCGGCGGCTCGGCAAAAACAGGCAGGGACAACAAGACCCAGGCTATTTTGCCCCTCAGAGGAAAAATACTGAATGTTGAGAAGGCATCAATAAACCATATTCTTTCATATGAAGAAATAAAATCTATGATCACGGCCTTCGGAACCGGGATTGGGGAGCAGTTTGACATAAGCAAGTTGAGATATGGCAAAATCATAATAATGACCGATGCTGACGTCGACGGGGCCCACATAAGAACCCTGCTTCTGACATTTTTCTACCGCTATCTCAAGCCTTTGATAGATGGAGGGCATATCTTCGTTGCCCAGCCCCCTCTGTACAGAGTTGTCAAGGGCGGCAAGGAGCGCTATGCCTATGATGACAAGGAATTGGAATTAATAATCAAGGATATGCCTGAGGGTTCATATAAATTAAACAGGTATAAGGGTCTTGGTGAGATGAACGACTACCAGCTATGGGAGACGACCATGAGTCCTGAAAGTCGGGTTTTGCTCCAGGTTAAAGAAGATCCCGAATCCACTACGGCTGATGATACTTTCTCTTTGTTGATGGGAAATAAGGTTGAGCCAAGGAGAGAGTTTATCGTGAAAAACGCCAAGTTGGCGGAACACATAGATACTATAGGTTAGTGAGGTCAATATGGCAGAAGAACATATCAAAAACGATAGCAGCGTAATGAAGGCCGACCTTGAAAAGGTCATGAGGTCCTCTTATCTGGACTACTCAATGTCGGTAATTGTTGGCAGGGCCCTTCCTGATGTCAGGGACGGTTTAAAGCCAGTTCACAGAAGGATACTCTACGGAATGAGTATTTTGGGACTTACTCCGGATAAGCCATACAGAAAATCTGCAAGGCTCGTCGGAGATGTAATGGGTCGTTTCCACCCCCACGGGGATTCGGCTATATATGATGCCGTAGTCAGAATGGCCCAGCCATTCAATACCAGATATCCTCTGGCCGACGGACAAGGTAACTTCGGTTCCGTTGACGGTGACGGTGCTGCGGCTATGAGGTATACGGAAATCAGGATGAGCAAGCTGGCCCAGGAGATGCTCAGGGATTTGAAAAAGGACACTGTCGATTTTCAGCCCAACTTCGATGAGGAAGAAGAAGAGCCGGTAATACTGCCTTCAAGATTTCCCCAGCTTCTGGTAAACGGAGCCTCAGGTATTGCAGTCGGCATGGCAACCAATATGGCACCGCACAATCTTAAAGAAAGTATTAATGCCTGCATTGCCTATATGAATAACCCGGATATTGAGCTAAGTGACCTTATGAAGATAATTCCGGGACCGGATTTTCCGACAGGCGGCCACATAATGGGAAAGAGGGCCATAAAACAGGCCTATAAAACCGGAAGAGGCAAGCTCAAACTCAGGGCTGTTGCCAGGATTGAAAGCGTAAAAAGCAGGAACCGCATAGTTATAACGGAAATACCCTATCAGGTAAACAAGGCCAATTTGATCAAGAAGATTGCCGACTTAGTTAGAGACAAGAGATTAGAAGGGATCTCGGATATCCGGGACGACACCAACAGGACAGGGATGAGGATTGTCATCGACCTTAAGAGGGATGCCATACCAAAAGTTGTCCTCAACAATCTCTTTAAATATACGCAGATGGAAGTAACCTTCGGGATTATAAATCTGGCCCTGGTTGACGGCCAGCCCCGCATACTTTCACTGAAAGATATTATAAAAAATTACATCTTCCACCAGGAGGAAGTGGTGACCAGGAGGACCAAGTTCGACCTGGATAAGGCTGAAAAGAGGGCCCATATAGTTGAGGGACTAAGAATAGCCATTGATAATATTGACCAGATTATCAAAATCATAAGATCTTCATATGATGACAATGAAATTAAGGCCATTTTCCTGAAAAAATTCGGACTTGACGATCCCCAGAGCCAAGCCATACTGGACATGAGGCTTAAGAGACTCTCAGGCCTTGAGAGGGAAAAACTTGACCAGGAATATGAAGACCTGATCAAGCAGATAGCCTACTTTAAGGAAATATTGGGCAGCGAAAGAAAGCTCTACCAGGTCATAGAGGAAGAGCTCATTGAGATAAGGGATAAGTACGGGGACCAAAGACGGTCCAAGATTATGCCCGAGGCCGACGAAATTTCCATTGAAGACCTGATCAAGGAAGAGGATATAGTTATCTCAATGACAAAGAGGGGCTATATCAAGAGGACCCCGGCCAGCGACTACAAGGTCCAGCAGAGGGGTGGCAAGGGAATCAGAGGCATGACCACCAAGGACGATGACTATGTACAGCACCTCTTTGTGGTTTCAACCCACGATACCATCCTCTTCTTCACCAACAAGGGCAGGGCCTTCAGCTTAAATGCCTATGAAATACCCGAAGGCGGCAGGGTTGCCAGGGGCCAGGCCATTATAAACCTCCTCCAGCTCGAGCCGGGCGAAGAGGTTGAGGCTATGTATCCCTTCATGGAAGACCATGTTGATGATATGAACTTTATATTCGCCACAGCCAAGGGCCTCATCAAAAAGTGCCGTTTGTCTAATTTTGCCAATGTCAGGGCAAGCGGTCTGAGAGCTATAAGCCTTCAGGACGATGACGAGCTTATGGTTGTAAGGATTGCCGGAGACAGCGACCAAGCCATGATGGCAACGGAAAAGGGCATGTCGATAAGATTCAGCCTTGACGAAGTAAGACCCATAGGCAGGAACGGCATGGGAGTTAAGGGCATAGGCCTGAATTCCGATGATAAGGTCATAGACATGGATATTATCGGGGAGAACAACTATCTCCTGACCATAACTTCAGGCGGCTACGGCAAGAAAACACTTATAGACCACTACACAAGTCAGAAGAGGGGCGGTAAGGGAATTAAGACCTACAAGATAACTAAAAAAACCGGAAAGATGATTTCCGCCATGCTGGTTTCAAAGGATGATGAGATCTTACTTATGAGCCAGGCCAGCGATCTTATAAGACTGAACGTTGCGGATGTCAACACCCTCGGCAGGGCAACACAGGGGGTCAAGCTGAAGAACGTAAAGGGTGAGGAAGACCGGATAGTTGCGGCAGCAAAGTACATGGATTCTTACGATTCTGAAGAGGAATAGAATTAATTTTGGCCGAGGACCTTCTAAGTTCCCGGCCAAAAATTTACAATCTTTTATTGAAAGAGAGGTAGGAAAATGCCATTCCATATTAATATTCTTGATAAGGGTGATTTTTTGGACGTAAGTTTGCAAGGGGACTTGGATATAAACTCCTCACCCCAGATGTCGGGCGAACTGGGAGAAGTTTACTCAAAATCCCCAAAAAACATAATAATTGACTTTAAAGAATTGGATTATCTTGATTCCACCGGCCTTGGAGCTCTAATGTCCATATATAAAAAAGCTAAAATGGATGACAATGAAATAAAAATCATTAACGCCAGGCAGAATATAAAAAAGCTTTTCTATATAACCGACCTTGATCGGGAATTCAACTTGGAGGATTAGCATGGAAACCGTAAAATTATTGATCCCCTCAGATCCCCAATACGTCACAACACTGAGATTGGTGGCCTCTTCCATTGCCAGAAAGATGGATTTTGACATTGATGTCATCGAAGATATAAGGGTCTGTGTTTCTGAAGCCGTCAACTATCTCTTTCCGATAAACAAGCAGATTGAGATTATTTTTGATGAGAGCGAAGAGGCTTTGAAGGTGATTATAAAGGCGGGCAAGACCGATGATGAGGGCTCGGACCTGCACAGGATGATTCTCGAAAGTTTGATGGATGAAGTTGATGATTTTGAAGGCGGGCTCACTTTAATAAAGAGACGCTGAAGGAGCTTCCATGGCTAAAGCTAAAGAAAAAAAGGTGAATGCTAAAAATTTGCGAGACGAAAAAGAGAGACAGGAATTTCTGGAATTCCGCAAGACCGGCGACCTTGAGCTCAGGAATAAGATTATTACAGATCACCTCTACATAGCGGAAATATTGGCTAAAAAATATGCCAACAGGGGGATTGAGTACGATGATCTTTTCCAGGTGGCTTCTTTGGGGCTTGTTTTTGCTGTCGATCGCTTTGATGTGTCCAAGGGCTATAAGTTTTCTTCCTTTGCCACCCCCACGATTGTCGGGGAAATAAAAAGGTATTTCAGGGATAAGGGTTGGGTCATAAGGGTTCCAAGAAGGATCCAGGAATTGTCCAAACAGGTTAACCTGGTAAGGGCCGGCCTGGCCCAGGAACTCCAGAAGCAGCCAACTGTTGATGATATTGCCGAGAGGCTGGGGGTGAGTGTTGAGGAAGTCTTGGAAACGATGGAGGCTTCAAAGGTTTATTCACCCCAGTCATTGGACAAGACCTTCGATTCCAATGCCGAGGACAATGATTCCAGCTTGGGTGATATTATAGGTTATGAGGATGAGAGCTTCGCAGATATAGATTTTGAGGACTTGGTAAAGAGACTTACTGTCAATCTTAATGAGGTGGAGAAGAAAATTTTCTACTATCGCTTCTTTGACAAAAGGACCCAGATCTCAATTGCTGAGGAGTTGGGCGTCTCACAAATGACTATTTCCCGGCTTGAAAAGAAAATTATCAAAAAATCACGTAAAGCTTTGAATATTAAGCCTAACAATAAAAAACACACAAATAAGAAATAATATATGTAGAGAAAAGAGAAAACTTATCGGAAAGGCGAAAAAAATGGGACACAGCGCTAAGGAAGAAAGGGAATTGCTTGACATCTATGACAAGGACGGCAATTGGGTGAAAAAGCAGATGAGGGGTGAGGTTATTCCCAAGGGCTTCTATAACAATTTAGTCTGCATTTTTGTCATCAACAGCCGCAATGAGGTCTTACTTACCAAAAGGTCATATAGCAAGACCTGGCCCGGCATGTGGGAGAACACCGGGGGAGCCGTTATCCACGGAGAAGAGATCCGCAGTGCTGCCAAGAGGGAGCTTTTTGAGGAAACAGGCATCTCCTGTGATGAAGAGGACCTGGTTTATCTGGGAAAACTCCTGACAACAAACAGGTACTCATGGATGCACGGATATTTTTTATCCAAGGACGTAGACATTGACGATATCCGCCTCCAGGAAGGGGAAACCATTGAAGCCAGGTGGGCCCCCTTTGAAATTTCCCTGACCCTTGATGAGTCCCTGGCCTTTCCTGTCAGATACAGGTTTTTATATTTCTGGCAGCAGCTTAATTCTTTTGCTTCAGTTGACAGGACTAGGCCATGGCTTAATTGGGCCAAGGAGTTGAGGGCCTGCGCCCAGGAAGGTCTGGCCTACAGCAAGGATGCCTTTGACCTGGAGAGATTTAAGAGGATGTCGGAGCTAAGCTTGGAGATATTGGCATATAAAACGGGAATTTCAAACTGTAAAATTTTGGGCCTCTTTGCCAATGAAAAGGGTTACCAAACGCCTAAGGTTGTCTGCAGGACAGCGATATTTCACGAGGACCGGGTCTTGCTGGTCCAAGAAAGAAACAACGGGCTCTGGTCCCTGCCGGGTGGTTGGTGCGATATAGGGATTTCTCTTAAGGAGAATGCGAAAAAAGAGTGTTTTGAAGAGGCCGGAATTGAGGTGGAGATTGAAAAGCTGGTGAGCATTGACAACCGGTCTTACCATGAGGACTACAAAAATGTCCTGCCCTATGAGATATATAATTGCTATATGCTGGGAACCTACCCTAAAGTGGGGCCCATTGATGAAAAAGGTATAGAAAAAGTGGAAGATTTTAAATGCAACATTGAAACCTCGGATGCGGGCTTTTTCCCCATTGATAAGCTCCCGGAGCTTTCAACCGGGAGGGTTAGGGAAGAGGCCATAAGACAGTGCTATGAGGCTCATATGGCTGATAAGTGGGAAAGTTTACTTGATTAGGAGGTAGGCCATGGATAGGAAAAAATTAATAGCCCTATTGACCTTGGTCACGAGCCTGGCCTTTGTCCTGGTCATATTTTTCTTTGCGGGCTCAGGAAAAGATATTAGGAATTTTAACTTCGGATTTGATTTGGGAAAAGAAGTCAGTGAGAGCAATGATGATAAGAGCGATGCTGAATCAAGCCTGAATGAGAATGAAAGTATCGATCGGGGGTCTGAAAACATTGGTCCGGACGGATCAAATTCAAGGACTTATGAGTCAGACAGTTTGACAGGCAGAGGGGGATTCGATCCGGAGACAAGCCAAGGGGTTGATGTGAGCCCGGGTATAATCTTAAATCCCTTCCAAGCCGACCAAAACGGCCGTTATTTCGTTCAGGCCCAAGAATTTCTAAAGAAAGAGGGGCAGGATAAGCAGGTCTTGGGTAATTTACCTGTAGATGTCTATGCCCATCCGGATCTTCCCCTTTACCTTAACTTGCAGAACCTGCCCAAGTTCTCCGGAAGCCTCTATGTAATGCCGGTTAAAGAGGGCTTTGAAATAGTTGATAGGCATGAGATGCCCCTAAAATCCGTGGGCCAAGAGGAACTTATCAAAATTTTGGAAGAGGAGAGGGAAGAAAGTCCATTTAAGAGCAATTTCTATTCCCTCTATCATGTATATAAAATAAATGACGAACAAGCTGAGTCCATTGACAATGACAGCAAGTTGGAGGCTAAAATCGGAAAGGTGGGCCAAGATCTATATGCCGTATATAGAGAGAAAAAGGGCGGTCAGAAGTATGACCAGCTGAGAAAGCAGATGGACGATGATGTCCTGAGCCTTGACGCTCTTTTCTCGGCCCTGTCAAGCCAAAAGCCCCTTCTCGAATCAAGTGAATCAAGCACTTCAAGCGCTTCAAGCGAAGAGGAGTCTGTCTCAAACTCCAATGGGGAAGAGAACAACCCGACCAAGCCTTCAAAGCTTGAATGGGAAGAAATCCGCAAGACAATAGTTGAAAAGCCCTCGGCTGTGGAGTGGAAATATCTCCTACCCCTCTACGGATCAGGAAATTATGAGGTCCAAGGTGAAGATATGAGAAGACTGGTTCCGAAAAGCCGGCCCATATACAGCACGGGCCTGGAAGATATCAACGGTGACGGACGGGAGGAGCTCCTAATCCATTGCTCTATGAGAAAAGAGACGGAGTTCGGCATAGGCGGCTATTGGGCCGTTATGACACCCTCGGATCGGGGCCTTTTAAACACCGCCTGCTATAACTACGGCAACGGGGATATGCTCCTAAAGAACGGCAATCTCTTTTTTACTTCACTGTCCAGGATAAAGGACGGCATGGCCTTTGAGTTGCTGGAAAGCAATTATCCTCAGACTAAGAAATACTTCCCCATAAGGGTTGAGTTTCTACAGCCCAAGGGTTTGGGTCACAGCATAAGCGGCAAGAAGCTGGCTGATGATTATCCAAATTACTATATTTTGGAGCATGGCGGCCAGCTTTTCCTGGTAGTAATGCAGGACTATGATTATCTGATGGAATATGCCCGCAACAGAATTAAGGGGGCAATCCGCATTAGACTTGATGAAGACAGAGTCAGCAGGCACCTGGTCACAGATATAAACGACTATTTGAGCGACAGCTTCCCCAACCTCCCCTTCTCAGCGGATGACTTGGACAGGGCCAAGCCGGTTGCGAGCATGGCCAAGAGCAGCAGGGTTGTGACCTTCCAGGATTTCAGAAAAAATTGATTTGTAAAAAAACAGTATATGAAAAGCCCCCAAAAGGTCGATTTTTGGGGGCTTTGTATTTGTTTTTTATTGGGCTTGTCCCGGCCAAGCCTACTTGGTTCCCATGGCCTGGTGGATTTCCGTGGCCATGAAGGGGATCAGGGAAAGGACCAGGGTGGGGATCCACTCCTTGGCCGTCATGAATGAAACATCAAAGAGCCGGCGCATAAAGGGGATGTAGAGGACGATCAGGAGCAGGCCTATGCCGACCAGAATGGCATAGTTCATGGCCTTGTTGGTGAAGAGCCCGATCTCCTTAAGTGAGTACCTGTCGGACCTGCAGGCCATGGCTCTGAAGAGCTCAGCCAAGATCAGAGTTGCAAAGGCCATGGTTCGGCCTTCAGCCAGCTTGTCTGCTCCTGTAAAGCCTTGTCCGAAATAGAAATAGCCGATCGAGAAGGCTGTCAGGGTGGCCACACTTATGGCCAGGGCCTGGACAATAATTGACTTCTTCATATCCTTGTCAATTATTGCCTCCTTGGGGTCTCTTGGATCCCTATCCATCAAGCCCGGCTCTCCGCTTTCCATCCCCAAGGCCAGGGCCGGCAGGGAGTCTGTGACCAGGTTGAGCCAGAGGAGCATGATGGGCGAGAGGGGGGTCGGGAAATCGTGGCCGCTCTTGGTGGCCATGAGTATAATTTCTATGATCATGGCCCCGGCAATAACTATGACCTCTCCCACATTGCAGGAAAGGAGGAAGGAGATAAACTTCTTAATATTTGAGTAAATGGTCCTGCCCTCTTCAACTGCCGACACTATGGTGGCGAAGTTGTCGTCGGTCAGTATGACATCGGAAGTGTTCTTCGCAACATCTGTACCTGTGATGCCCATGGATATACCTATGTCGGCTTTCTTTATGGCCGGAGCATCATTTACCCCGTCACCGGTCATGGCTGTAATTTCACCGTTGGCCTTAAGAGCATCAACAATCTGGACCTTGTTTTCAGGAGAAACCCTGGCAAAAATCCGGGTCTTCTTAACAACTTCCTGAACCTCTGCCAGGCTCATCCCGTTGAGGGCCTCGCCCATCATGGCCTGGTCACGGCTCTCGGCAATGCCCAGGTCTTTTCCTATGGCAAAGGCCGTTTCAAGATAGTCGCCCGTGATCATAATGGTGGTGATGCCGGCGGTCTTAGTTTCCTCTATGGCTGCTTTGACCTCAGGTCTGGGCGGATCTATCATACCGGTAAGGCCCACAAAGACCATATTATTTTCAATCTTGTCAGAGTTTTTCTCAGCACCCTTGGGAACAGCATCCAATTTCTTAAAAGCATAGGCCAGGCAGCGCAGGGCATCCCTGGCAAACTCCAAGTTCTTTTCAAGAGCCTTTTCCTTGAGCTCCTCAGTAAATTCAACAATCTTTCCGTCCATCAGGATCCGGTCGCACTTGCCGATAACTATATCGGGAGCCCCTTTAGTGAAAGAGGCGTAAGCATCGTCAAAAAAGTTTTTATTGAAGGTGGTCATCATCTTCCTGTTGGAATCAAAGGGAATCTCCTCAAGACGTGGGATCCTTTCATGAAGCTCATCCATGTCAATCCCGGCCTTGGAAGCCATGGTGATTAGAGCCCCTTCAGTCGGATCTCCAAGGCACCTGTATTGGCCATCTTCATTGACAATTTTTGCATCATTGGCAGAAGCTGCAATTGTAAGCAGGGTGGCAAGATTGGTGTCATCACCCGCTTTAAGGACCTTCCCTTCCAGCTCGATTGAACCCTCGGGTGAATAGCCGCCCCCGCTAAGCTTGTAGTCATTTTCGTTGGTGAAAATATTTGTAACGGTCATTTCATTTTGGGTCAGTGTGCCCGTCTTATCGGTGCATATCACGGTCGTTGTGCCCAGGGTCTCAACAGAAAGGAGCTTTTTAACTATGGCGTGCTTTTGAGCCATTCTGTTCATGCCTATGGAGAGGACAATGGTAACGACAGCCGTCATGCCTTCAGGAATTGCGGCAACAGCCAGGGATACGGCGGTCATGAGGATTTCAAGCAGCTCGTTTTTTGCAATGAGGCCCAGGACCCCGACAGCCAGGGCAACAGCTAAAATAAGCTTGCCCAGCTGGCCGGACAGGACCTCGAGTTTTTTCTGTAGAGGGGTGGACTCTTCTTCGTAGGATTGGATGGTGGTGGCAATTTTTCCGATTTCAGTATGAACGCCCGTATCTGTAACAAGGCCGCTTCCGTGGCCATAGGTGACGATAGTTGAAGAATAGGCGTAGTTTTCACGGTCTCCGATTCCCTGTTCGGTCTCAAAAACCGCTCCAGCATCCTTTTCGGCCGCCACGGATTCTCCGGTAAAGGAGGCCTCATCGATTTGCAAATTTGAAGACTCAAAAAGCCTGAGGTCGGCCGGAACAATATCCCCCGTTTCTATGATGACCAGGTCGCCCGGAACAAGATTTTCAGACTTTACGGTCGTCCTCTTGCCGTCACGGATAACCTTGGCATCGGGCGAGGACATCTTGTGCAGGGCTTCAACCGAATCTTCGGCCTTGCCTTCCTGGTATATGGACAAGGCGGCATTGAGGATGACTATGGCAATAATCATGACCCCTTCAACCAGGTCCCCTATAACCGTCGAGAGTACTGCGGCTACCAAGAGGATGATAACCAGGGGGTCCATAAACTGTTCTTTTATCTTGCTGAAGAAGGGCTTTCTCTTGGACTCATCCAGCTTGTTGGGCCCGTACTCCTCCAGCCTCTTCTCAGCTTCTGCCGGGGACAAGCCCCGCTTGCTGTCACTCTTAAGATTATTCTCAATCTCTTGTTTTTTTTGTAAATACCAATCCATAAAACCTCCTAGAAAAAATCTTTTATTTAAAAAACACAATATTAATAAATTACCCGATTTTCTATAAAATCGGGTTTAAATTTGAAACAAGGTCCGGATCAGATCTTGAAAATAAAATGTAGTATAAGGGCGACAATGGTGCCAAGGCCGAAGCCGCCAAGCATCTCGGCAAGGGTGTGGCCCTTGAATACAGGTATTGGCTTGTAATCCATAATCCCTTTCTTGCTCAATTCATGGCCTATCTTGTTCAAAGTCTTGGCCTGCTGACCTATGGAATAGCGGCTGTGGAAGGAGTCATAGGCAACGACCCCCCAGAGGGTGGCAACCACGGCAAAAACGTCCGAGAAGAAGCCCGATCTGAAGCCAACCAGGATCATAAGACAGGAAGAAAAGGTGGTATGGGCTGAAGGGAAATCTCCGGATCCGACCATTTCTTTGAATTGGAAGGACTTAGTATTATAGTAACGGATGGAAATCTTCATAATTTGAGAAATAGTCCAGGCTATAGTGCTATATAAAATTAAATCCATAATATCTCCTTAATAAAATATGCTCTTATCATTTTACCATAGCCCGGCTTCTTGTCAGATCAAGTTTTACATAGTATCCTTAAATTTCAGGATTTTATCAAAAAAAAAAGGAAGTGGCCAATGAAAATGTGTTCAATAGCCTCAGGATCCAGCGGCAATTGCGTATATCTGGAGACTGATGAGCTTAGTATAATAATAGACGCAGGTTTATCCGGCAAGCAGATTCAAAACTTGCTGGAAACAGGGGGGATCAACCCTAAAAAGCTTGATGCAATACTCGTTACCCATGAACACGCAGACCACATAAAAGGGGTGGGGGTCCTGAGCAGGCGTTTCCACATACCGGTCTATGCCAACCTGGAAACTTGGCGGGCCATGCACTTAAAGATTGGAAATATCAACTCGGACATGAGGATGGTTTTTAAGAACTTGCAGACTTTCAGGCTAAAAGACCTGGAAATAAAGGCCATACCCCTCCATCACGATGCGGCGGATCCCGTGGGATTCACCTTCATTTCTAAGGACGAAAAAGCCTCACTCATCACCGACACGGGCTTTCCCGACAGCCGGATGATGGATGAGATTGCAAATTCCGATATTTACTACTTTGAGGCCAACCACGATGTGGAAATGCTCATCAAGGGACCCTATCCCGAGGACCTCAAGGCCAGGATCCTTTCGGACCACGGCCACATGTCAAACCGCCAGGCCGGCCTTGCCCTCGCTGAACTTCTCAGGGGTAAGGATGAGGTCGTACTCCTGGCCCACCTTTCTGACAAAAACAACAATCCTCGAATTTGCCGGGATACGGTCTGCCGGATCCTAAGAAATGATGGCTTTGACACGGAAAACAATATGAAAATATTGCCGGCCCCAAGGTGGGAGCCCTCCTCCATTTACAGCTGCATATATGAGGACAAAGTAGAAAACGAGGTCCGGGATGAAGATTGACGTCATATGCGTGGGCAATATAAAAGAGCCCTATCTGAAAAAGGGGATCGAGGAGTACAAAAAGAGAATTTCCGCCTATGCCGAGCTAAATATTATCGAGCTCAAAGAAGAGAGGCTGGACCGGGATCCGTCCAAGGCTGATATTGACAAGACTCTTGAGGCCGAGGGGCAAAAGATCTTAAAGGCCCTGCCAAAAACATCGAGGGTTATAAGTCTCTGCATCGAGGGCAAAGGCCTGAGCTCTGGAGACTTTGCCGGCCTGATGGACGGGGCCATGGATGAGGGCGGGAGCCGGATATCTTTTGTTATAGGGTCTTCTTATGGTCTGAGTCAGGAAATTAAAAAGCTCGGATACAGGATTTCCTTCTCCAAGATGACCTTTCCCCACCAGCTCATGAGGCTGATCCTGCTGGAACAGGTATATAGGGCATTCAAAATCTTAAAAAATGAGCCCTACCACAAGTAAAGACGATTATAATAATTAAGGTTAAAACGTATTTTCTTTATATAAAAGCATTTAATAAGAGGCATAGATAGAAACATGGAAGAAAAGAACAGGACAATATTCAGTAAAGAAGCCTTGGAAGAGGCCAATAAGATAGAGGTGGGCGACAGGAAGCTCATAAAGTTTGAGGACAGCCCGGGAATGACCAGGGAAGAGAAGATCATCAAGGCCTACCCTAAGATCTATGAAATTTTCGGCAAGGACCTCCTATCCTCGAAAGAAATTGAAAGGTCCCTGCAGACGACTTACAGGACCAGGATTATGAGCAAGTTTACTAAGGCCCTGAAAACTTACAAGATGATTGAGACCGGGGACAAGCTGGGCATAGCCATTTCGGGAGGAAAAGACAGCCTCCTTTTGGCCAAGCTATTCCAGGCCTTGGTCCAATACAGCGAGATCCCCTTTGAGGTCGAATTCTTCTCCATGGATCCGGGCTATGCCCCAATAAACAGGGAGCTTTTGGAATTCAACCTGGCCTGGCTGGACATACCGGCAACAATTATAAGGTCGGACATTTTTGCGGTTTCAGACATGGAAGACGTGAAGTCCCCATGCTACCTGTGTGCCCGGATGAGGAGGGGCTTTCTCTACTCGGCAGCAAAGAGCTTCGGCTGCAACAAGCTCTGTTTGGGCCATCACTTCAACGACGCCATAGAAACAATCCTTCTAAATATTCTATGGGCCGCCAACTACAAGGCCATGATGCCCAAGATAGTTGCCAGAAACTTTGACAATATGGAGCTTTTGAGACCCCTTTACCTGGTCGAGGAAGATTCCATAATCGCCTGGAGGGACTACATAGGCCTGAAAGCCCTGGATTGCGCCTGTACGGTAACTCAGTCAAAGGAAGGCTCACAGAGAAAGAAGGTCAAGGAGCTCATCAAGGAACTGAAAAAGGACAATCCACGCGTGGACAAGTCCATATTCAAATCGGCACAGAATGTGGCGGTAGATGCCATATTGGGATACATTAACCACGGTCAACACCATTCATTTTTAGAAACATACGGAGACGATAAATGGGAAGTTTAATAAATCTTTTTAAAATCACAATACTGTCAATAGTTGAGGGGGTCACGGAGTTTCTGCCCATATCATCAACAGGCCACCTGATCCTGGTAAACGAATTTGTAAAGCTGGAGCCGGAGACCTTTGCCAATGCTTTCAATGTCATAATCCAGCTGGGGGCCATACTTTCCGTTATCATCCTCTACCGGGATAGGCTCAATCCCTGGTCGGCTTCAAAGATTGCCCACAAGAGGCCGGGCCGCTATGAGCATTGGAATTGGCAGACCAAGGCCTATTTCAACATAAACCACGCGGACGAAAGGACCATGAAGCTATGGCTCAAGGTCCTCATAGCCTGCATACCGGGCGGTGTCTTGGGCCTGCTTTTTGACGACTATATAGATGCAAATTTCACCAACATGCCGGTAGTTACGGCAACCCTTCTAATCTATGGTGTCATCATCGTAGCTTTGGAAAAGTGGAACGGCAAGAGAAAGAGATTCTTGATTAACACAACCGAGGAGTTGGACTATAGAAGGGCCTTTTTGATAGGGTGCTTCCAGAGCCTGGCCCTGATCCCCGGAACATCCAGATCAGCTGCAACCATACTCGGAGCCATGCTTTTAGGTACGGGCAGGGTGGCTGCTGCGGAATTCTCCTTTTTCCTGGCTATCCCGACCATGGTGGGGGCGACCCTCCTTAAAGTCCTCAAGAACTTGGGAGTTTTCACGGGTATGCAGTGGCTCATGATCCTCATCGGCTTCGTTCTGTCCTTCATTGTCGCCTACATTGTCATCAAGAAATTTATGGACTACATCAAGAAGAATGACTTCACGCTTTTCGGCTACTACAGGATAGGTCTTTCGGCAATTTTGATTATTTATATGCTTTTGACAATGTGATAAAATGTAGGTCAATCCGCTCTTTGCCATGAAGGTGGCGGAGAGGGGCTTACAGAGCTTTATCTGTTAAAAATAGCTTAAGGACTTTTTATATTATTTTACAAAGGAGTACATATGGAACCTGGCCAAGCTGACAGTGCCGGCGGAGGCTTATTCGGTCAATTATCGGTTATTTTAATTTTAATTTTAATAAATGCTTTTTATGCTGCATCTGAGATGGCCCTTGTATCAGTGGATGGCGGGGACCTCAAGGAGAATGCCCAAAAAGGGGACAAAAAAGCCAAGCGTATACTTGAGCTTATGGGCGACCCTTCAAGGTTTTTGTCCACCATACAGATCTGCATCACCTTGGCAGGCTTTTTCAACTCGGCTTCGGCTGCAACAGGAATTTCCGTGGTAATAGGCCACAAGCTGAGCGCCCTGGGCCTGCCCTCGGCCTACCGCCTGTCAACCGTAGTTTTCACAATTATCCTGTCTTTCGTAACCATAGTATTCGGAGAACTTGTGCCAAAGAGGTTGGCCCTGCAGAATCCTGAAAGTTTTTCATATAAGGCGGTGACAATACTTTGGTGGTCATCGAAGATCCTCAAACCTTTCGTATCACTCCTTTCCGGTATTACCAACGGAATAATGAGGCTTATAGGAATCGAAGTTTCCGAGAGCGAGGAGAGGGTGACCATGTCCGACATCAAGTCCATCATTCAGGTGGGCCAGAGCCAGGGCTTGATCAATCCGGTTGAAGAGGAGATGATCAACTCCATCATTTCTTTCGATGATAAGACGGCAGAAGAGATCATGACTCCGAGGACGGAGGTCTTTGCCATAGACATCAACGACCCCTATGAAGACTACCTGGATGAACTCCTCAGTGTCAGGTATTCAAGGATCCCTGTCTATGATGACGACATTGACAACATTATCGGTGTCCTATACATAAAGGACTATCTCCAGGCTGCCTATGAACACAGCTTTGAAGAGGTCAAGATAAAAAACATACTGAGGCCGGCTTACTTTGTTCCCGAGAGAAAGAACATCAACGAGCTTTTCAATGAGATGAGGAAGGAGAACTTCCACTTTGCCGTGCTTATAGATGAGTATGGGGGCTTCTCGGGCATAGTGACCATGGAAGACCTGATAGAAGAGATTGTCGGTGACATAGACGACGAATATGACGATGATGAGCCGGAGATAAAGAAGATAAATTCAAAAACCTGGTATGCCAAGGGGTCCTTGTCGATTAAAGAGCTCAATGCCAATATAGGTTCCAATATTGATGAGGAAGCGGAAGACTATGACACCCTGGGAGGCCTGCTTTTCTACCTGATGGGCAGGATACCTGAGGATTCTGAAAAACCCTTTATTGAATATGAAAACATAGATTTCATGATTGACCAGATAGAGAACAAGAAGATTGTCTGGGTCAGGGTTGAATATGACCATGAAGAGGCTTTGAGGCTTGAAGCTGAGAGGCTCAACAAGGGAGATAAGGATAACGGATAGGACAATGGACGAGGAAAAGCTGGAAAAAGATCTTAAAGTAACAAAAGAAGCCGGCGGGATAACAGAAAGTGGCGGGGAGAAGGCTGAAAAAGAGCTTTACTTCAATCCGGCTATAGTCTCGAGCCTGCTTGCGCTTGTTCTTCTTGTTGTGTCAATTTTTCTTTTCGGCATAAAGAGGGGGTCCGGCCGGGATATTTCTTTCTCGCCCAATTGGACCAACTGTATCCTGAACGGCAATATCCTATATTATAAAGAAGGCAAGTACTTTTATGCCCTGGACGGCAAGAGGGAGGTCTATAAGTTGGACCTGCCTGATGACCAGGCCAAGATTGCCTATTCATATGATGGGCTCTTTATCAGGGCCACTGACGGGACTCTTTTATACTACGACCTGCCCAGTGGTCAGAAGCTGGCTGAAAAACAGATGTCCGATGGGGACTTCATCGCTTGCATGTCGGACGAAAGCAAGGTCCTGGCCAAGTCCGATCGCCTGATGGTCTTGGACAACAAGCTTAACATAGACAAGGTCATAGGGACTTCGGGCAAGCCTATTATGGCCGACCGGGTCGCCAACGGCCTCATTGTGATCTCTCAAGGTTCTAAAAAAGAGTTCACTGAAGAGGGGGGTGTCCAATGGGATCCGGGCATAGCTCCGCCGCCAAAGGAAGATTTTGACCGTCAGATATTGGAGATCTTCAACAATAAGGACCTCCTTTTGAAGCTGCCCTTGAATGAAAAGGTCCTGGGCGTAAAGTCTTTGGGTGACAAGTATATGGTCCTAATGGAAGATCGGCTCCTGGTTTTTGACGGGGAGAAGATCTCAGCATCCACTCCCTTATCGGGGATCAAGGCTTGGAAGCTTGATGACCAAAGCTACATATTGACCGGGCGGGAGCTCTTGAAGGTCAGCACGGGTGGCCGAGTCACAAGGACCGACCTCCCATTTGAGTGCGATTTTTTGGCCGTCTCGGACACGGCGGCTTATTGCATTGGGGAATTTGGCGCCTTAAGGATTGTCGAGGGCAAAAAGGCCAACAGCTATGAAGATCTTGATATCAAGCCCCTGGCGGGCGTAAAAAATCCGATTGTTGATAATTTGGACGGAAGCCCCGCCCTCGTAAGTGCAGGGGGTTTCGTATTTTTGGATTCAGTCAAGTCTGACAAGGCCGGTACTAAGAAGTGAGGGGCTGTCGGCAAGCCACATGGTCGGTTTGCCGGAAGGCGGTTTTAAGCAAGGGAGGTCCGGGATATGGAAGCTCATATCATTGAGAAAATCTTAAGTGAAAGGTTCAACTTTCCCGATTGGGCAATCATTTGCGTCCTGATCATCCTGATCATCATCCTGTGCAAAATATCAATAAAGATACTATCCCTTCTCATTGACAAGTTTTTCAGCAGGCACACGGGCCTTGGCCAATCAGCAAGACTTGAGACGGTCAGGGGGGCCCTTTTCAATTCCTTACGCATCCTGATTATTTTTCTGGCCCTGATGAACATACTTGAGCTCTTCGGAATAAACACCGGATCGGTCCTGGCGGCGGCCGGGATAGGTGGAATTGCCATAGCCTTCGGTTCCCAAAAGGTTATTGCCGATATATTTTCCGGCTTCTTTCTCCTCGTTGACAATGACATGAATGTGGGAGATTGGGTGGTTCTGGGCAATCTTGAAGGTCGGGTTGTATCGATCGGGGTCAGGCATACCAAGCTCAAGGCCTATTCCGAGGCCGAATACATAATCCCGAATTCTGAGATTAAGACAATAATAAACCACGGCCAAAGTCCGGCCCAAATTCAGGCCGACATAGTCATAGAGCTTTCCGGATCCTTTGACCTGGAAAAGGCTATCGAAGCGACCGACAAGGCCATTGATGCTGTCTATGCTGACCAAGCCGAGCTCTTCGCTGAAAGACCCAAATACCTGGGCCTTGATAAGTTGGGACCCTATTCCTATCTGATGCATTTTTCCCTGAGGTCCGTTATGGGCAATCAATACCGGGCCCAGAGGGCAATGAGGGAGGAATGCCTGAGGGTTTTGCAGGAAGAGGGGGCCTATGAGGCCTCTGATGGTCCAAGGGTTATAGATCCAAATAGTTGAGGATTAGATTATGGTTAAGTATAGAGTCGGGGACCTGGTTATGCTTAAGAAGGGCCATCCCTGCGGAAACAATGAGTGGATCATAAAAAGGACCGGGGTTGAAATCAAGCTGGAATGCAGCGCCTGCGGCCGGATGGTCTTGATGAAGCGCACCGACTTTCACAAGTGGCTGCGTAAAATAAAGAACGAGGATGGCAAGTTTGTCTCCATAGTTAACTTTGAAAGGGCCCCCGAGAGGGAGGGCTGATCGGACCGTCCGGGATGGCGCTGTGTTGGGGCGGCCCGGGATCATAGAGAAAAATAGAGGGGGTTTGGCGAAAATGCCAAACCCCTTCTACTATGTTTGGCCCTTGAATCATGGGGGTCCGGCTAAAGGTGGACCATCCCCATGACTCGAGCCGGCCCGAAAATCAGGGGGAAAGGCCAAAAAGCGGGCCACCCCATTGACACAAGGCGGCCTGGAAATCAGGGGGGTCCGGCCAAATATGGACCATCCCCATGACCTGAGCCGGATCAAAAATCATGGGGATTCGGTTAAATGTGGACTATCCCCATGACTCAGTCAATCTGTAAAATCAATGGGGTTGAGCGAAAAGCGGAGAACCCCTTTGAGTCCAGCCGGCCCGGCGATCATGGGGATTCAGCAAAACGTGGACTACCCCATTGAAAAAGATCGGCTAGGCAATCATGGGGAAAAGCCCAAAACTGGACAAGCCCTCTGAAAAAGCTTGAGCCGACGATCATGGGGAGAGGCCGAAATGCGGGAAACCCCCTGACTCTATCCGGCGATAGTGTCAGTTTGCCGAAAAGGGCAAACCAACACTACTAAAAGCAAAAAAAGAAGGATTGGAGGATAACCGACCGTTACAGGATCGGCCGTCCTCCAACCCATTTATGGCGGAGTCTGAAATTTTCAACAAAGGCCTGACCCCAAGGCCCCACAGGCCCCGAGGTCTGGCGCTCAAAAGGCCGATCACGCAGGACCCTAAGGCCCAACAGACCCACAGGCCCCGAGGCCCGGCGCCAAAAAGGCCGACCCCAAGGATTAAACCCCAAAGGCCTGACCCCCAAGGCCCGAAGCCGCTTAATTCAAAGGAACCACAAGGTCCCGCTCCTGTTCCGCGTGGATGGAGGGGAGGTTAGGGAGGGCCTTCTCCTTGTAGGTGGCATTGGAAACGGCCTGGGCTGAAGAAAAGGCGGCCTCGGGATCGTTGAGCCTCATGTAGTCGCTGACAAAGCCGGCAACTAGGGCTATTCCGGTATAGGTCTCAGAAACGATTTTACCATCCGGTCCCTTGGATCTGAAAGCCCTCTTATCTTTGGTAAGGAAGATTGAACCGTCAAGACCAAGGTTGACAAGGACATTTTGAGCCCCCATATCCAAGCATTGGATAGCGCCGCCAATTATTTCCTTCTCACTCCTAAAATCCTCTTCCAACATATCGGAGAGATCTTTAAGGGTGGGGGTGATCAGGAGGGGCTTTTTATGCAGGACATCTATGAGGAATTCCTTTGAAATGATGGGCAGGAACTGGGCCCCGTTCACCAGGGCAATCTCAATCATCCTGTTATAAACATCCGAAGACATGCTTCCCGGCAGGGAGCCTGCGATGATGAGGAAGTCCCCCTCCCTTATCCTCGACAGATAATACATGAGGGTGTTAATCTCATTGATGCTTATGTCGGCACCCTTGCCGAGGATCCTGGTTTCTGTGGATCCGTCAAATATGGACAGGTTGATCCTGGTGTTCTGGGCCGTGTGGACAAAATTATGGGCAACACCCTCACTTGTGAGGGCCTCCTCTATAAACTCACCGGTCTTTCCGCCGACAAAACCCGTCGCCGTCGAAGGAATGTCCAGAAGGTTGAGCATGCGGGATATGTTTATGGCCCTGCCACCGGCATTCATGGTATCCGAGGTTGAGTAATTGGTTCTTCCTGCTTTGAGGGAATCCACGCTGGAGAGAAAGTCCAGGGAAGGATTCAGGGTTACGGTATAGATCATATTAAACTCTCTTTCATTAGCACTCTCTTTAGCTGTCTCTTAGCACTCTCTTACATTAGCAAAATTTAAAGCGCTTAACTAAAAATATAATACATTTTTTAACTATTATACCAGCAAAGTCCCCTTCTTTTATACCGACATTCTTTTATATCGACAGAGCCTCTTCCTTTCTGTCCTCGTTCAAGGAAACAAAATTGTTTATGGGCATGGTCACCCTGTTATTGTCAAAATTCGTGGCATTATAGTTATATATATTGGCAAAGCGGCAGGAAGAGGGACCGTATTTTATTCTCAAGTCCACCATGGCGGCACTCAAGCGCTCCCTTTTTTCATGCCTCACATAATCAGGAAGAAATGAGGGCTGACAATGCTTTGAGGCCTTAACGAGTTTTTCGGCCCTTAAGGTCATGGCCCGGACCGGCTCATGGCAAGATCCCATGGCTATGTAAATATCCATGGCCCTTTCCGAAATTTCGCCAGCATTTTGGCAGGGGAAATCCAGGCCCAGGCTCATGTTTCGGCTGATGAGGTAGGTGTCACGGACAGACAGGTTTATGGCCCCGGCAAGGAAGCCCTTTTCGCTCAGCCTCCTTTCCACCTCTTCGGATATGCGGAGCAGGGATTCCGACACCTCCTCAAGTCCCAAGAGATCGTGGTTGAAGGTGGATCCGCAGCCTATTGACTTTATGGGAGGCCTATATTTGTAAAAGGCGACCGGACAGGAGTCCCTTCCATTGGCAGCCTCATATAGGCGGAGGCCGTTTATGCCCAAAAGCTTTTTTATAAAAAGAGGCTCGGACAGGGCTAAATCGCCAATTGTCTCTATCCCGTAGCGGTTCAGCTTGGACCGGGTCTTGGGGCCGCAAAAAAGCAGGCTTTCAACCGGGAGGGGCCAGGCAATTTCCCTGTAGTTTGTGGAGTCTATGAGGGTTTGGCAATCGGGCTTTTTGTAGTCGCTCCCAAGCTTTGCGAAGATCTTATTGTCGCTGATGCCCACGGAAATGCTGATCCCGAGCTCATCTCTGAAGCGAGAGCGAAGCCTTTGGGCCACTTTTTCGGCAGGACCATAATTCTTTTCGCTTCCGCTTATATCTATCCAGCACTCGTCAATGCCGAAGGGCTCAACCTGGGGGCTGTATTCAAGATAAATGTAATGAGCCAATCTGGAAAACTCCAGATAGCAGGAAAAATCCGCCGGCACCTCTATCAGGCCGGGGCAGGCTTGACGGGCCTGCCAGAGGACCTGGCCGGTCTTGACCCCCATCTTTTTGGCTTCCGGAGACTTAGCCAGAACAATGCCGTTCCTGTCTTTTTCCGAACCGCAGACCGCTATGGGCCGCCCCTTTAATTCCGGGTGCCGGGCCTGTTCGATGGAAGCATAGCAGCTGTTCATATCGCAGTGGAGAATATTTCTTTTTCGCATTTTAAGCCTCCTCAGCTTGACGAGCCCCATCTCAAGTAATAGAATTAACAGGAAGATAAACTTCCGATTAAGAAGATTATAAGAAGAATAAATTCCTGTGTCAAGAAAAATAGGAAGAAATTCTTCGCATATAGGCAGGGCCATGTGAAGGTTACTTGGGAGGAACATTATGAATTTTGCCGATAAAGTTAAGCATTTGAGGAAAGAAAAAGGCTGGACCCAGCGTGAATTGGGAGACAGGCTCGGCCTCAGCATGAGGACCATAGGCAGCTATGAATCGGGAACGAGTTATCCCAAATCCAGATCCATATATACAAAGATGGCGGAGATATTTTCGGTAGAGGAAAATTATCTGAAGATCGAGAACGAGACCGACCGGCTTAGCTCGGACATGGAGGACAGCTCGGAGAAGGTCAAAAATATGATAGAAGAGCTTTCAGCCATGTTTGCGGGCGGCAGGCTAAGTGAAGAGGATAAGGACGCCGTCATGAGGGCCCTTCAGGACGCCTATTGGGATGCCAAGAAAGACAGAAAATGATGAATATAGAAGAATTGGTGGATCAATTAAAAGAAAAATATGGAACAGGGGATCCGGACTCTCTTGCCCGGGCATTGGGGGTCCATATATATGAGAGAGAGGATTTCTCCAGGCTTTTGGGCATGTCGGCAAGGGTCGAGGGGAGGAGCTGTATCTTCCTGAATGCGGGAATGGAAAGCCAGGAGAGAAGGATTGTCCTTGCCCATGAATTGGGCCACGCCCTGCTTCACGAAGAGGAAGAAGGAATAAGCGGGATTGTCCAATTCACCCTTTTCAACAGCAACGACAGGACCGAGTACGAAGCCAATGTTTTTGCCGCCCACCTGCTTTTGGATGAAAAAGAAATTCAGGACCTGGCCGCTGACGGTTATGACGCACCGGATATAGCCAAAAGCCTCAATGTTGACATTAACCTACTACTGATCAAGCTCCACGAGATGCAGAAGAAGGGCCGGAAAATGAATCTGCCGGAAACCCCCAGGGCGGATTTTTTAAGGAGATCTTAAGATAGACTTCTCCGAAAATGATATAAAGAATAGCACAAGGAAGAAATCTCCTATATAATATTAAAGATGAGCAATCAGGATGTTAATTTATCATTAAAAATAGGGAGATTGAAGTGGATATTTGGCATGTATTCGGACTTTTGGGGGGCTTAGCCCTATTTCTTCATGGAATGGAGCTCATGTCTGACGGACTTGAGCAGGCCGCCGGATCCAAGATCCAAGGCATATTGGCAAAACTGACGACCAACAAGTACTTGGGCGTATTCTTCGGAATGATTTTAACCGCTATAATTCAGAGCTCATCGGCAACCACGGTAATGGTTGTGGGCTTTGTAAACTCCCAGATCATGAACCTGACCCAGGCCATCAACGTTATCTTGGGTGCCAATATAGGTACCACGGTAACCGGACTTATCATAGCTTTAGACGTAACCAAGTATGCACCCCTTGTGGCCTTTGTGGGCGTCATGATGACCTTCGCAGGGAAGAGCAAGATCAAGTATTGGGCCAAGGCCTTTTTGGGACTGGGACTACTATTCATGGGACTGAGCCTTATGAGTGACAGCATGATACCCCTCAGAGATTCAGAGCCCTTTTTATCATTTATGCAGACTTTATCATCACCTATAGCAGCCATTATTTTCGGAATGCTTTTTACAGCTCTTATCCAGTCATCATCGGCCTCAGTCGGTATTCTACAGACCATGGCCAGGCAGGGACTGGTTCCTTTCCATATAAGCTTTTACATTGTTTTAGGTCAGAACGTTGGCACCTGTATTACCTCGGTTTTGGCATCGCTCAGCTCCAGCAGGGCCGCAAAAAGGGCTGCTCTTTCTCACGTCCTATTTAATATAGCGGGTGCTTTTCTATTCTTGTTAATTTCATACATGTTACCTGTAGCCGATATGATAGCCAACCTGGCACCGGGCATGCCGGCCGGCCAGATAGCCTACCTACACGTGATTTTCAACTTGGGCACTGCCCTGCTGTTTATGCCCTTTACCAATTACCTGGCCAAACTGGTTGAGACTATAGTCCCTGTTAAGGAAAATGAATCCGGCAGGAAAAAGCAGCTGGTATACGTCAAGCCCGACACCTTCCAAAACAACCTGGTTATGATCAAGGATATTGAGCTTGAAATATACAGGCTTTTGCAAATGGTCTCGGAATCCGTAGATGCTTCATTGACGCTTTTTACCAACTACAAGGAAGACCAGGCCAAGGAAACAAGGGAAGCCGTGGATACGGTCAGAAGCCTTGACAAGGACCTGAACGCCATAGCCGTAAGAATGCTTTCAAGGCGTTTAAATAAGGTCCAATCCAGAATTTTGACCAACTATCTCAAGATCCTTTCCCATATGGAGAGAATGGCCGATTATGTTCAGAGGCTGATAATTCTGGCTGAGAACAACGAGGTCAACAGTCTGGCTTTCTCAGATTATGCCAAGGACGAGATTCTGGGCCTGGACAAGGAACTTGAGAGGATGAACGCCATGCTTATGGAGGGCTCAAAAGGGGAGTTTGTTGAACCTCTCAATGAGAGAATAGATGAAAAACTCTACGAGATGATTGAGATGAGTGAAAACAAGCACCTGGAGAGATTGGGCAGGGAAGAATGCACGGCCGTCTCCGGCATGCAATATTCAAGCCTTCTCTCAGGGGTAGAAAGAATCGGCTACCATATGAAGAAGATAGCCGATGCCATGGACGAAAACAGGGAAATGGAAGAATAATTTTAATAGTCTACCTTTTCCTCGAGTTTGCTGAATTTGTAGCTTATTACAATACCTAGGACGAACATTACGAGGCCGAAGATACTTGCTCCGGCTAAGCTCAGACCCGCTTCCGCCAGACCTTCCGGCCGGTAAGCGGGTATTATTATTGCAGGGAAGATCCCCAGGCTGGACCCTATAACCATGCCCAAAACTCCGTGGTACATTTTTGAATAGTGGTCCCTAAAAAGCTTGTCAGCCAATTTTGACAGACTGAATATGGTTAAGATCATGCCGAGGACAAAGGGGATGAGCATGCCAATGTTTATGGAGGAAATGCCCGCAGCCATCTTGTCGTAGAGGCCGAAATATATGAGGAAGTTGCTGGGACTCATGCCCGGGACAATGAAGCCCAGGGCCACGACGGCACCGGATACCAACCAAACGATTGTTGAAGGCTCTATTTCAGGAAAGTTCCTTCCCAAAAACATCAATGAGAAGATTATTATGCAAAAGACGACCATTATAGCCAGGTCGCCCGCGGACCGCCCGTTTTTCCCGGCTTCTTTGTAAAGTGAGGGGAAGGTCCCGACCACAAAACCTATGAAGAGGCAGACGAATTGGGCCGAATAGCGGCCGAAAGCTTTTTCAACGAAGAAGGAGAAGACCAGGATACCCAGGACACCCCCTATTCCGACCGGCAAGAAGTATCTTACATTTTCTATGAAATTCTTTTTTATATTCGAAAGGAAGGCAATCATGGGCCGGTAGAGGCCGAAGATGACGGAGAGAACCCCGCCGGAGAGGCCGGGAAGAATTCCCCCAATGCCCACCAGGCAGCCTTTAAACAATCGAACCAGCCAGTTTCTTAAACCGGGCCCCGCATCGGGTCCGGAAATTTTTTTATCCATAGTACCACCTCTTAATAAAGATATTTTCCAATGTTTCTTTCGTTTCCTTATATTTTTAACACAGTGGCCAATATTTTAACAGGGAATTTTGGACAGACTATGATTATTGACCCATAAAATAGGCTTTTAAGGGGAAATTTTGTGCTATACTTAACAGGTAAAATTAAATACCGGGGGTGCCACGGCTGAGAGGAGAGGAAGCTCTCCAACCCTTTAACCTGATCTATGTAATTATAGCGTAGGGAGTTTGAAGATTTTTTGCCATGCCACCTTAAGGTATGGCTTTTTTAATACAAGGAGGTATTATGTCAGATTTCAGAGAGTCGGGCTATTCAGCAAAGATGTTGGCTGAAGCGGGTATTTGCATAGCCCTGGCTAAAGTATTGAGTTTTTTCACAATTTTTCATTTGCAAAACGGAGGTTCGGTAACAGCCGCTTCCATGGCCCCACTTTTCCTGTTCGCAATCCGTTGGGGTTGGAAAAAGGGCATATTAATCGGGATGGTGTATGGGCTGGTTGATTTGATGATAGGCGGATATGTAGTTAATCCGATCCAAGTCCTATTGGACTATCCCCTGGCCTATGGGATGTTGGGGCTTGCAGGCTTGGCCACCAGAAAAGACAAGCCGATAAGCTTTAGAGAGAGTCTTATTCCGGTTATAGCAGCAACAATTATGCGCCTACTAATGCACACAATTTCAGGAATTGTATTTTATTCAAGTGATATATATGCAAATGGCGGTTCATTTATGGATGCACTTGTTTTCTCAGTGTCATACAATGCCAGTTTCCTACTGGTTGATGCCGCTATTTGTCTGGTCCTTCTTGCAATCATCTGGAAACCCCTGGGCATGCTCTTCAGGGACCAGAGGATGTCGGAGAGCTATTGATTTAATAAACTTAAGAACCGGTCGGAGCCGACGGGGCCTTCAGCAGAGGGCCTGTCTGTCGGCTTTTTTGTTAGCCTGCATAGGCAAACCCGGAAATCATACGAACCCCCTCCAATTTGCTTGAAAAGCGGCTTTTTATCGATGTTTATATGGAATTTTACATTGCTTTGTTACATATTCGGGGTATAATTATAATGACGCTTAAAATGAATAAAGTGGATATTTTTAACTTTTAAAAAATATAAACTGAAATGTTGGTATATATCTATAAACAAAGGAGTGCATCTATGAGGAATTTTCTGAAAAAAGTGTGTATTTGGGTCCTGGTTTTAACCATGGTCCTGCCTTGGCCTGCGGAGATTTTGGCCCGGGCCAACGAAGGCAATCAGCCATATGACAGTGCTAAGATTGTTAACAATAAGGTGCCTGTTAAGCCTGCAAAGACAGACAATGCAGTTGATTTTATTAAAAATCCTGCTCAGCCGGACATCTACACTTTGCGTACTGATTTTAAGGTACAAAGAGGGGAAAAGTATTATGTTGACTACCAACCCTACATTGCAAGTGTAGGTGCAGCAGCAACTCAAGCGGAAAAAGATAAGGTCAAACAAACTATAGACCTTCCTGCCCTCGCCGGCTATGATGAACCACAAGATAATTTTAAAATCGACTACAAAACTGTTTTTGATGCTGCAAAGGGCAAAGGCCAGACAGGCGATGCTACTAACGGAATCAGATACCAAGCGAATGAAGATTTCCGCTACAAGGCCAAGCCCAACAAAATAAAAATCAAACACGTCTTCCAAGACTTAGAAGACTTTACTAAGTATACCAATCCGGATGGAAGCGTTGGAGATGAAACTGCACTTTTCACAACTCAACAAGGGAATACCGGCTCCACCATGGAAGTAAGTCCATTGGACAAAAACGATCCGAGAGTAAAAGGCTTTGTTCCGGAAGCTGATACTATAACAATGCAGGTTCCGGAAAATGCTACGAACTTTATTTTGGAATACCGCTACAACCGTGCCCACTACGATGTAATTTTTGACACTAAAGGCGGAACAGAGCTTCCGGCTCGTACCCTTTACACAGGACAAGTGATCCCTACAATTGCCGAAGAATCTATCCCTACAAAAGTAGGCGGCGAATTTTTAGGTTGGAAACCATCTGTTGATTTAAAAACAAAGGATGGAAAGACATTTAAGGCAAATGAAATAATTGCAGTCGGAACCGGCGGGGCTATCAAAAATCTTGATGCCAACTTGATTATGCCGGCAAGCAAAGTTACTTTCACAGCTGTGTGGAAGGACAAGGAAAAGGCAGGCTACGCAGTACAATTTTGGGCAGAAAAGGCAGACCATGTCGATGGTGCTACTCTAGCTGATAAGTACGACTTTATAGGCACTCGTGTATATAAAGACCAAACCACAGGCTCAAGACCGGACTTGGATAATGAACCTGTAAAAGACATAGTCTTTCCAGACCTAGACCAAAAACGTCTAAATAAGATATGGAATGGCGATAAATTTAATCGTGGGAAGGATCTTTATCTAAACAAGTTCTATGTCTACAACCAAACTCTAACTCACGACCAAAACAAAGACCCTGCAAATGTAAACTTAGTTAAGTCTGTTGATTCAACAGGTAAGACTGTCTACAATATTTACTACGACAGACAAGTATACGAGCTATACTTCACGAAGTCTAATATTGAAAATAGCTTCTATCCTGAAATTTGGGGATATGATGAAGCTAAAGGCGAGCAAGTGAAGAAGGGCGGTCCTGGTAATCCTTACCATTACAAGGCAAGGTTTAACCAGCTAATGCTTGGCTGGCCAAACGACGCTATGCAAACCAAGGGCTTTGATAAAGACATGCAATCCTTCGGCTGGGGACCAAACTATGTTAAGCCGCAATGGCCTGAACACTTAGATACGCCTCCCTATCGATTAAATGCTGACCAATTCTTGGATATGGAAAAATACGATGATAAGGGCGGCTATGTTAAAACGATAGATAAGGGTGATGGAACAAGCATAAACTTACCTTGGTACAATTTTACAACTCTTTCCTTCGGTATAAAACAGGCCGACAACTCTATGCCTCACCACATGGACTTTTGGATGGACGGCTTTAAGCCGGGCGAAACAATTATCCGCTACGACCTATACAGGTCCAAGGCAGATACTAATTCCGACACTTATGCACCTAAATACCCCAAGGTTCAAGGCTTTACCCCTTATGGATATAAACCGGGAGGCCCATGGCCAACAATTGTAGAGGGGAACCAAGAAAACGGTCGTGTTGACGGTGATGGAATAGATGAATTAAACGCCGAGCGTGCAGCAGTAACACCATTCCCTGCTAAGACCTATACAGTATTTGGAGATGAACTCCCTCTAGGCAAGATGAGATTTATTTCTGCTTTCTTTAACAATGCCGATGAGTTTGGCGATCCTGATGGCTGGGACGGATTTGATACAAACGGCTACCTTAGGTTTAAATACACTCGTAACAAGTACCCACTAAGGTTTAACTACGACCCGTCAACGATTAAGGGCGACAATGAATTTAACTCAACAAACCAACTACAAACCTTCTACGAATTTCCACTAAAGGCTCTAAGCCCTACAGTAGACACTGGGAATGAATATAAAAAAGATAATCCGGCCAACTTATTGGATAATCCGGAAAATTTACAAAAATTAGGCCTTACTGACCTTGTATTTACAGATACTGATGGCAAATTAAAAGTTAAGAGACCAGATAATCTTTCAGACCAAATGGTCTTCAAGGGCTGGGCACTAGACCCTGCCGGCACGAAGCTTATTTGGGAAAACCCGGGAGAAATCATGCCTAACCACCCGGTCAACCTCTATGCTAAGTGGGGCGAACCAGATTACAAGTGGAAGGTCACATTAGACCCGAACGGTGGATCTTTAAGAAATATTAAAGAAGAGAACTTAACTACAAGCCGCAAAAAGTTACAAGAAGGCGATATAGGTCAAGAAGAAATAAATACCTATGCGAAAAAAGAAGCCAATGATGGCGACAAGCAAGTCTTTACCGTTATCCAAAGACAAAAGCTTGTAGAGCCTAAGAAGCCTACAAGAAAAGGCTACGACTTTATGGGCTGGGAAGTCATTCGTTATAAGAAGGATAATAAAGGCGACTATACAACCGAAATAGATACAAGCTATAGAGACGCATATAAGGTTCCGGAACTTTACTCCTTCGGTAACGACGTCGTAGCACCGGTCTACCTAAAGGCAATTTGGGTTCCAAACAACAGAGTAGATGTAAAAGTTGAACACTATAAGTTGGACAAGGACTTTAAATTAGTTGAAAAACTGGAAGACACTCTTGAAGATAAACGTGCTAACTATTTAGTTGCAACAACTGGAGACCAGCAAGACGACAAATATATCTTGGCAACTCATGAAGAGCTTACAGAAAAATTAACTGGCGATTTAAAGACAACTTATGAAGAATATAATAAACGAGTAAAGGGAGATAACACCTTCTTCCAACAATTCAAAGTTGAGCCTGAAAAGATTGATGATGGCAATGGAAACTTAATTCCAAATCCTAAAGTAGAAAACAATGTATTTAAGTTCTTCTACAAACCATTTAGGACTCGTGAGTACAAGGTCAACTATATAGATGAAAGATTTAAAGGAAAGACAAATGAAGCAGAAGGTGCAATCATTGGACAAGAAGAAGTTTCCAATGGTAACCGTCACTACGACGCAAGAAACTATAGACCAATACCGGGCTGGAAATTAACAAGTGCACCCCAACAACAACTATTCTTCGATGTAAATGAAAAAACAAATGAATTCTTAGGTATTAACGGAACAGGTAAACATGAAATTACCTTCTATTATAAGGACGTCAGAGTCATCGAAGTGTCAGATAAAAATGATCCAGTACCAGAAGGCTATGTAAGAGTAACTTATAAGGCAGACAAGGGTGGAGCATTTACTGACAAAGATGGAAATTCAAAGACAGAATTATACTACGATGTAATAAAAGGACTTAAGTCGGACCTACTTCCGGTTCCACAAGAACTTAAGGATGGTGAGGAAAAAGTTGCTGACAAGTACTATATCACCCCGGAAACCGGAAAGAAATTCGTCAAGTGGGATGAAAAGCCCCTCTTGAACAAAAACACATTGGTCGAAAACGATACAAAAGACTTCTATGTATTTACAGCGAAGTTCGAATGGTCGGGCTTAAGTTCATCCGGCCTGGTAAGAACGGAAGCCTTTAAAGATCCTAACGGTAATTGGACCAATGACTTTGCACCAAAGATTGAGGACTTAAAGAAACAACTCGTCTGGAGAGAAAAAGACCAGGTCAAAGATCTTCCTGAAGGAACTGAAATAAAGTTATTCGATGAAGCCGGTAATGAATTAACAAGTGACGATCAAGTTTATGAATTAGTCAACGAAAAGAAAGCTGCCGACAAGGACGAACTTGTTCGCACAGTAAACATTAAAGCTAAAGTTACTTTCAAAGATGGCAAAGAAACTCAAGAACTTGATATACCAATTACAGTTTACAAGAACGTCTACGAAGCCCTTAACAAGGCCGGCGACAAGCCACTCTTCTTAAAAGAAGCTGAAGGCAAAGATGCTAAAGACGGCGGTTTAAAAGAAATTCTAAAAGACAATGACGAAAATAGATATATCAAAGTAACAATTAAACCGACCGGAGATATGGACTCCAAAGACGATAAAGTTTACTTCGTCAACCCTAATGCATGGGTAGAGATCCCTGAAGTCAAACCTGACGGCTCATCAACATTTGTCAATTGGACAGCTGATAAGGATGCCCAAAATGAAAATGGAGTCTTTGACTTTACTAAACGACACAAGTTTACTGAAAATACAGTTATAAGTCCAAGCGATGCTAAGGATGTTGTTGAACAAACAGATCCGAACAAGAAACCGGATGTACCGGGCACCTACGTCAAGGTCATTGTCAAGACTACCGATAATGCTACGGACGAAACCAAGTTCGAAAAAACCTTCTGGGTCAACCCGACGAAGGAGGTTTCTATTGGCGTGACGAACCCCACAGGCAAAACCGTGGCGGCTGATCCGACTAAAGTCGGTGCAGTTGGTTACACAATGAAATTCTCTAAGTGGGAATCGACAGAAACTACAGCAAGAACTTGGGAAGATAAGATAGTTGGACAATTCACAGCTGAAACTACAATAGTAGCAAAATATTCTGTAACACCTGAGGTGGTTAAGCCTCAAGTTCCAACAACAGATACGGTTCACACCCCGCAAGGCAAGACACCGACAGTAGATGAAATTAAAGCTAAGATTACTCCACCGGAAGGCAAGACTATTAGCAAAGTAACAATAGTTGAAAATCCGGATGTAAATAATCCCGGAAAGAGTACGGCAAAAGTAATCGTTGAATACACTGACGGCTCAAGTGTTGGAACAAATGAAAAACCAATAGAAATTCCGGTTGAAGTTCACAAAAACATAATTCCGGAAGCACCCGGCGGACAAAGACCGAAGGATGCTTTGGACAATTATGTAAAAGTAATCTTCAAAGCAGGCACAGGCGGAACAGTATCCGGAGACCTGGTTTACTATGTATCACCTGAAGTTGAAGTTGATATGACTGAATCAGCTGGTAAAGTTACAAAGACTCCAAGCATTGGATACTTTGTAAATGGCGAAAAGTGGACTAACACAGCTAACAAAACTTTAAAAGGTACATTTACTGACCCGGAAACAGAATTTGTATTTAACTTTGACAAGTCTGACGATATAGTAGAAAAATCTAATGATCCTAGCCAAGTAATACCGGAAGGTTATGTAAAAGTAACCTTTAAGACAGAAGATGAAGCTAAAGGCAAACTTGATGGGGATGTAAAAGAAAAAATCTACTATGTTAATCCTACAGCAGGAATTAAATTAGTTGAATTAGCTGACGGACAAACAGCAGGCGATAAACAATTAGCAGTACCAAAAACTGCTCCAGCAGCAAATTATGAATTTGGCCAATGGATTGAAGAAATTGATACTGAAACAGCAATCACAAGTGAAAGAATCCATGTAGCTAAATTTAAGTTGGCTAAAGTAACACTAACTTATGATGCTGGCGAAGGCACAGGAACGGTTCCGGCAAAAGTTGAAGTAGACCATGGCACAAGTGTAAGACTTGCAAGACCGGAAGGACTTAGCAAGAAAAATGCTACATTTACCGGTTGGAAGCTTGATGGAGAAGATACACTCTATCAGCCCGGCGACCAAGTAAAACTTGAAAAAGCAAGAACTGCCACAGCCCAATGGACATCAATCAAGCATACAGTAACCTTTAAAACTATGGGCGGAACAGATGTACCAAGTCAAGAAGTAGTTCATGGCGAAAAACTTAAAGCTTTTGATCCACCCACATTAGGCGGCAAGGTCTTTATGGGTTGGAAAGAGGAAGGCAAAGAGAATGAAACAGCTTACTTTGACTTGACTTCAGCTATAAATGAGAACAAAACTCTGGTGGCTCAGTGGCAAGACTCGGTTCAAAACATTGATGAAAATGATACAGTAGAAGATCAATTCATCAAAGTTATCTTTAAAAAAGGCGGTCATGGCAAGTTAAGCGTTGATGACACAGAACAAGTAAAATCAGTTGCTTACAAAGTTGATAAAACCTACGATTTTAAAACAGCTAAGTTAAATGGCCTAATAGTACCAAAAGTTATAGCAGACACTTATTACAAAGTGAAAGAAGCAAATGACGGTTGGGACAAAGCACTTAACTTGACACTTGCTTCAGGAAAAATTGAAAAAATCTTTACAGCACAATACGAACCAAAAGCAGACGTAATACCTATAGACCCGAAAGTTACGCCGGATGATAAACTCCAGGATGATAAACCGGAGGGCATGGTATTGGTAACCTTTAAAGTTTCTGATGACAATAATTTCTACATTCCAAACAATGCTAAATACTATGTCAAAAAAGATGTAGAAGTCAGAGTACCGACGCCGGTTGTTTTGGAAAAAACTATTAACGCTGTATTTAATGGTTGGAAAGATGTAAAGCTAGTTGATGAACCGATTGATCCAAACACAACTGATCCTGATGCAAAAAAACTTCAATGGGTAAAACAATCATTTAAAGACGATACAGTAATTAGTGATAAAACAGCAGATGAAATTAAACTTTTGATTAAAAAACCATTTGCAGGGGATAAGAGAATTTACATCAAACAAATGTCAGCGGATTCAACAGGGAAACTTGAACTTATAAGAGCTGGCAATTTAATAGAAACTGTTACTAACAAAAAGTTCACGAGAAGAAGAAAAGAATACAATGTATTTGATCTTACTAATGCATTGCAATCCGGAGATATTATAAGATACTGGCAAGAAGGATCTTCTAGAATATCTGACAAAACAACAGAGATTATCAAGTAGAGAAAGGAGAGATTAAACTAGAATGAAGAAAAAAATATCAGCAGGATTTTTAGCTCTTGTTTTTCTATTGCAAGCCTTCTTACCAGGCCTTGTATATGCAAATCAAGCAAATCCCAAATATAAAAAACCAATATCTGAATGCCGTAGCACTCAAGATAATTTAATAACAATTGGTAAGCTAAAAGGAGTGGGATTATCTCAAGACAATCTCACTGCATCTATTTCCATAGAAGAAATAGAAGAAAAAAACCACAAGAACAAAGATGCTTTAGATGGATTGGAAATAAGTGATGAAAACATTCCTCAAGCGTTGATGAGTAGTAATTCTCCTTACATCCAAGGCCAACAACCGGCTGACCCGGACAAACCAAAGTACTGGGCAAATGTACAGGGAACACTTACAACAAGAGGCATTGATGGTACTACCTTTGATTGGGAAAAGATCTTAGGTAAAGGTGCAAAGGTCAAACTTTTGTTCACCCAAACAAATGGTAATGTTATGACGGGTGTAACTTATTCCCTATTAGTAGATAAAGATGGGACCTATACTTGGCATGGTAGTGATGGTAAACCTACCTACCTACCTTTATATGATGCAAATGGAAATCCATACACCTATAATGTCCAGATAGAAAGAAATTATGATAAAAATGTACAACTCATTATCCAAGAATCTAACGGTACACCTAAAGCTAAGTTTAGACAAGAAGGGGACAAACAAGTTGCAACCATATCTTTTCTTGATATAGGGATTCAACAAGTGGCATCAACCAAGTTTGTATCAGAGTGGCACACAAGTGTTGCTGATGGAGATAGACCTCAAATTGAAGGTTACTTCGAGGCTGATACTGACGTAGACAATGACTTTAATTTTCCTAAGAATGACACAACAAGAACTATATTAAGATCTAGTTTTGTAGAAAACTTTGTAGAAGATGAAGAGAATGGTCCATGGTCTTTCTTATCTTCTGAGATTGAAAAAACTCCAAAGACAGTAGAAGTTAAAACTACTACAGCAGGCTTAACTTTTGAAGAAAAAGACGGAGTTAAAACTGTTAAGTCAGGCGACCACAAGTTCAAATATGATTTCACTTATGATGTCATAAACGGCGGAAAGCTGACTATGACGGAAATCATCCCCGTTACTTTCAATACTAACGGTGGTAAGTTTGCTAATTTTACAGCTCCTGATACTGAAACAAAAATTGTAAAAGAAGTTGAATATGATGGGACTTTAACTGACAAGGCTGAAGATCCCACAAAGGACAGGGAAACTTTTAAGGGCTGGGCAACAACTCAAGACGGAAAGCCACTTTCTGAAGCAGATTTTAAGGTTGCTATACAAAATATCAAAGAAGCAAAAGAATTCTTTGCAATCTGGGACAACAATGAAATCCAAGCTGAAGAATTAACTGTTCACGAGTCCTTTAAAGATGGAACAGGCTATGTCAACGACTTTATTCCTACACTTGACCAACTAAAGGGAAAGGTTAAGATTAAAGACGCAAATGGAGAGCCACAAGCGCTAGCGGACACTGATACATTTGAGATATTAGATGATAGTGGCACCGCTATTACAGGCGATGCTTTAAAAGATTATCTTTACGGAAAGTTACAAGAAAAAGATAATCCTAATGATGAACCTACAAGGGTAGAAACTGTTAAGGCAAAAGTAACTCATGCCAATGGCACAATCCAAAAAGTTGATATACAAATCAAGGTTATTAAAAACATATACGAAGCAAAGACTGAAACCAAACCACCTTTCTATGTTCCTAGTGATTATGTCAAAGTAACAGTAGACCCAACAACTAAGGCAACGGACCCGCAAAAAACTTACTACTATGTCAATCCGGCTGCGAATGTTGTAATACCGGGATCAGATCCGGTAGGAGCTGGCGATAACACATTTACTAAGTGGTTAATTAAAGGAACTGCGGACGAGTATAAATTAGCTGATAAGCCAAGACATATGTTCACAGCAGAAACTACAATTGAAGCACAATATGTTTCTGATGTAATTCCACAAGAAGGAACGGAGAAGCCGAAGGAAGTACCAAAAGACTTTGTAAAAGTAACTTTTGTGCCAACAGATAAGGCTACTGATACAGCTGAAAAAATATTCTGGGTAAATCCTAAAAAAGAAGTAACTATTCCGGTAAGTGATCCTGTAGGTAAAACTTACTATACATTCAATGAATGGAAGATTGGTGACGTTGAAACAGGAGAAACTTATACAGTAGGATCAGCAAAACAATTTACTGATGTAAATGGAACGACAATTACTGCAACTTATAAAGAATCAAAGAGTATTATTCCTTACGATCCAAGCGTACCGGATCCAATGGTTAGACCTGAGGGATATGTAAGAGTAACATTTGCAGCAGACACGGGATTAAAATTAACTGAGCAAAAAGCTTATTACGTAAAGAAAAATGTAGGTATTACACTTGGCAATGCGGAACTTAAAAAACCGGCCTATGAAGAACAAACCGGTTACAAGTTTGATAAGTGGGATAAGGAAGACAGTCTTGTAATTGAAGCTGCTGACATTGTAGTAACAGCAAAAGCAACAAAACTTGATAATGTTATTCCTGAAAAAGATGATAAGGGCAATCCTAATACTAAGCCGGAAGGCTACAAGGAAGTAACATTTGTTGTAAAAGCCGGTGACGAGAAGAAGGGTTCAATAGAGGGTGTTGCAAAATTCTACGTAAATCCAATAAAATATGTCACAATCAACCCACCAGCTACAAAAGCCAACACAGGTTATGAATTTGGCGCCTGGGATAAGGACACAACAATCCCAACAGTTTATGACAAGGATAAAACAATCACAGGATCCTTTAACGAATTGAAAGCTGTAATTCCAAAGACAAATCCGGACGGAACAGAAAATAAACAACCGGCCGGCTATAAGACAGTCACCTTTGTAATAGATCCGGCAACAGGCGGACAAATTGTAGATGGTGAAGTTACAGTTTACTATGTAAATCCTGATAAGGAAGTAACAATAACTCCACCAAAGACGGCTGCGGAGACAGGGTATCAGTTTGATAAGTGGGCTCCAGATACGACTACAACAGCTAAGAAGTACACTAAAGACACAACAGTAAAAGGAAACTTCAAAAAGCTTGACGACATCATTCCTTCAACTGATGAGAATGGAAAACCAAATGCCAGACCGGAAGGCTATGTAACGGTTGAATTTAATAGAGGCGGATATGGTAAACTCGATGGCCAAAAAGTCTACTATGTAAATCCCAAGGCAAATAAAACTATTGGGGACCTAATAAAACCAAAAGTAACTCCTGATGAAGGATATAAGTTCATGAAGTGGGATACGGCGGACAAAGAGAAAATAGTAGGGTCCGGCTACATGGTAGTGATAGCTCTGTATAATAATATTGAGAAACCCTGTATCCCCGGAAATAAGTGCGACGAGGGTGGAAGAATCGGCGGCAGCGACAGGATCGACACGGCTGTGGAGATCTCAAAGCAGTACTATAAGAGGGCTAAGACCGTTATAGTTGCAAGGTCGGACGACTTCCCCGATGCATTGACAGCCAGTGTACTTGCCAGGGCTCTGGATGCACCTATCCTGCTCACGAGACCCGAACATCTGAGTGAAAGCGTAAAGGCCGAGATTGAAAGATTGGGAGCCGATAAGATCTATATCATTGGCAGGGAGAATGCGGTATCGCTTGGTGTCGAGAAGGAGCTCAGAGGACTTGGAAGAGTTAAGAGACTTGGCGGCATTGACAGGTTCGAGACATCCACACTTGTTGCCAAGGAAGTTGTAAGCATTGTGGGCAATAAGCATGTGGCGGTTATTGCAACCGGTCTGGACTTTGCGGATGCTTTGTCAATCAGTCCCTTTGCGGCCAAGAACGGCTATCCGATCCTTCTGGTCAGACAGAACAAGGTGCCGAAGGTTATTAAGGAAACTATCAATGAACTGGGTATCAGAAATGTTTATATTGTCGGAGAGAATATGGCGGTTTCAAGGAGTCTTGAGAAGGAACTCCCGAGGCTGATTGAAAGGGTTGGTGGCATCGACAGGTATGAGACATCGGCCATGATCGCAAGCAATTTCTTCAGCAAGTCCAAGAAGGCCTTTATGGCTTCGGGCCAAGTCTTTGCGGATGCCCTGGTCATAGGACCTGTAGCGGCGAGGGAGAATGCACCTGTACTCCTTACAGCGAGAGAGAGGCTGCCCAAGGTTATGAAGAAGCATATCGACAATGCAAATTATCAAGATATTGTTCTGGTAGGCCTGAAAAATGCTATAAGCAGGGAAGTTGAAGAGGCTATTCGCTAGGCGAGAGCTAGACTTGAACTGCGATTAGAAATAAGGAAGATGAAAGACCGGAAGTCCCGGCTCCCTTTGTGGGGGTCGGGACTTCTTCTATTTTGTAGAAGCAGCGGCTTGGCCTGAGAATCATGGGGTTTGGCGAAATGTGGGAGACCCCATCTATTCAATTTTGGCGGAGAATCATGGTGATACGGCGAAAAGTGGACAACCCCATTGACTCGATCCGGATCGAAAATCAAGGGGGTTTGGTAGAATGTAGACAACCCCTCTGACCCGAGCTTGAACAAAGATCATGGGGATATGTCGAAAAATACAGAACCACCATGAAAAAGCTTGAGCCGAGGATCATGGGGAAAGGCTGAAATCCAGGCAACCCCCATGAAAAAGCTTGAGCAGGCGATCATGGGGAAAGACCGAAAATCGGATAACCCCATGGAAAAAGCTTGAACCGGTGATCATGGGGAAACGTCTAAAATGTAAAACCCTCATGAAAAATCTTAAAATTCTCTTTATACTACTGCCTATAAAGTAGACACTTTTCTGACCTTTGATCCCGGGGCTTCTCATTTCACATTTTAATGTTAATATATATTTACAAAAGGCAGGCCATTATTAAGTTATACTTAAAAAATAAGGATGGAGCTTCAATATAAGTAAGAATGGATGGGGGAAGAGATGAAAAAAAGGCACTTTCAAAAAAGATTGGTAACGGATGATGCAGGCCGGGGACTTTCGGGGGACCAAGGATCAAGTTTGGTAAGATATCTTCTTTTGGCTTTCGGGATTTCTTGGATAAGCTGGGGGCTGGAGGCAATTTTAGTAAAGGTGACTTCTCTCACAGCCACCCATCCTTTAGCACTTGCCCTATTTATTTTCGGAGGCTTCGGACCGACTATTGCCGGCCTATCAATGATCGAAGGCGGAGTTAAGCTTATTAAGGTCAGGAAACTTCTTTTTAGGGGTAATAAAGGGGGCTTAAGCTTGTTGTTTATGGCCCTTGTCTTGGAAACTGTGATATTAACTTTTTTAAGTCGCGGGATAAAGCCGGGGATTCCAAAAAGTCCCATGCTGATACCTGTTGTATTGGCAATCTTAATTATGGCAAGCTTTTTATTCGGTGGAAATGAGGAAATTGGATGGCGAGGAACAATGCAGCCAATACTTAGAAAGAAATTTTCAGAGATACCTGCCTTTCTGTTAGTCGGCATAGTTTGGGTCAGCTGGCATATTCCACTTTGGTTTATTGAGGGGAACAGCCACCAACTTCAGCCATTCCTTCCTTTTGCAATTTTTGGCATTTGTCTAAGTGCCTGGCTCAGCCTGATTTATAAAAGAAGCGGAGCCCTTATCTACCCCATGCTCTTTCACGGTTGGACCAATACTCTATTAGGCGTTCTCAGTTTTGAGGAAAATATTTTATATTATGTTTCGATAATTTCAATAACATCCTTGCTGTTATATTGGGATAAAATGAGCACAAAGGAGAGGAAAAATGAGTGAGATTATAGACAAGAGTTCGGAGAAAGATAAATTGACCAAGAGCTTCCTGGCAATAAGCGCAGCCACGGCTGTGGTTTTTTCAATTTTAACCTTGGCAGCCATTTTAATAAAAGGGCCATTTAAAGAGTTTTGGATGCAGGCCATCCCCTGGGTGATTTCCGGCCTTGCTCTTGCGCTTTTTATGGCCTTTTTAAGGATTTGTCAAAAAGATTATAAAAAATAAAATGAATCTTACAGGGATTTTCAGTTTTTAACCGATATATTGGAAATTGGTGCATGGTATAATATTAATAAGACTCAGCCAAGTTAGTAAAACGAGAATAAATCAAATGGAGGTCTTTATGATTGAGCAAATTATAGATGACAATGAGAAGATCTTGTGGCAGGGTAAACCGGATTTTCTTTTGTATGTTGTGGGAAAACCTTTTATATATCTTTTTGCTATTATTTGGGCCACTCTTGACGGATTACTGATTCCCAAGTTTTTTGAAGGCGCTGAGTTTTTCGGAAGTCCCTTTCTAATTCTTTTCTTCGTTTTGCACCTCTTTCCCGTATGGTTGGCTATATTCTTGCCAATATACAGGGCATTCAACTACAGAAATATAGAGTATGCGGTCACGGATAAAAGGGTCTATGTCAGCGACGGCCTATTCGGCAGGGACATCAGCAACATTGAACATAGGGAGATCAGCAACCTTTCTGTCAATGTCGGAGTCTTGGAAAATATGAAAAAGGTCGGAACTATAAATCTTTCATATATGGGACCCTACGGGCCATATAACAGGGGGGACAGCTATAACATAAATACTAAGGGCCATCAGCTCATCTCCATACCCAACCCCTATGAAGTATACAAGCTTATCAAAAAGGTATCCCTTGATGTCAGCACGGACCAGGCTTTCCCCAATGCCTATAGACCCAATGAAAACACGGGTTACAGAACGGAATATAAGGAGAATTGATGCATATGTATAACAACAATAACTTGGCTGCGGATAGGCAGCCTGAAGACCCGAAGGATCCGAAAGACCAGAAAGACTCGAAAGACCAGAAAGACTCGAAAGACCTGAAAGATCTGGACCCCCTCTTTACTCCATGGAAGATTGGCAACCTGGAGATCAAAAACAGGATTGTATTGACCTCAATGGGAGGGACCAACTTGCTGGGCTGGATGGAGAAGAACCACTTTGACCAAGTCGGGGCTCATTTTATCCAAAAGGTGGCGGAGAACAATGTGGGCCTGGTATTGCCCGGCTGCCAACCTGTCTATAACCCCATGTTCGGCCAGTGGCTGTATAAAAATAAGAAGATGTATGATGATCTGGCAAGGTGGCTGGTTGACTTCCATAAGACAGGGGCCAAGCTTTTTGTCCAGCTGACGGCAGGCTTCGGCAGGTCCTTCACCATTTCACCCATGATGGAAAAGCTCTACACCAATCCGATCTTGAACTTTTTATCCAAGCCGGTCTTGAACATTGACAAAATCACCGCCTCGTCTTCACCCTCGCCCAATCGCTGGTCGGACAAGGTCCCGTCGAGAGAAATGACTGTCGATGAGATCCATAAGATGGTTGAGGCGTTCGGAAAGTCTGCCAAGCTTTTAAAAGATGCGGGTGTTGACGGTGTTGAGGTCCATGCAGTCCATGAAGGCTACCTGCTTGATCAATTCGCCTTGAAATACATAAATAAGAGGACAGATGAATATGGGGGGAGCTTGGAAAACCGATATCGCTTCCCTGTGGAGATTGTCAAAGAGATAAAGAAAACTTGCGGCGAGGATTTCCCGGTTTCCTTGAGATATTCCGTAGAATCCAAAACCAAGGGCTTTAGAAGCGGGGCCTTGCCGGGAGAGGAATATGAAGAGGTCGGCAGGGATATGGAAGAGTCCCGTTGGGCAGCTCGACACCTCCAAGAGGCGGGCTATGATATGCTCAACTGCGATAACGGCACATATGATGCCTGGTATTGGGCTCATCCGCCCATCTACATGCCTGAAAATTGCAATCTGGAAGATGTTAAAGAGATAAAAAAATCCGTGGATATCCCGGTGGTTGCAGCGGGCCGCATGGATCCCTATGTGGGAGCCAAAGAAATAGGGGCAGGAACCATTGACGGGGTAGGCTTTGCCCGTTCCTTCCTGGCTGACCAGGAGTGGGTGACCAAGCTTATTGAGGGCAGGGAAGATGAGATAAGGCCCTGTATCCTCTGCCACAATGCCTGCTTCAATATGAGCAAGTGGGAAGGCACCCCCAATATGCAGAGTATGGAGGATTCGCTGAACCTGGCCAGGTGTGCTGTCAATGCCGAAACAATGCAATGGGACAAGCATTTTATCAGGAAAACGGATAATGCTCAGACCGTCCACATTATCGGCGGCGGAGTTGCCGGCATGGAGGCCGCCAGAGTCCTGAAACTCAGGGGCCACAATCCCGTTATCTATGAGAAGACCGGAGACCTGGGAGGAGTAGTGATTCCCGGAGGAGCCGAGTCCTATAAAAAACCCATGAGAGATCTCTTGAAGTGGTATAGAAGCCAGATGGATAGGCTGAAAATTGAGATAAATTACAAGGCTCAAATAAGTCCGGACCTGGATTTCGGCGATGATCCTGTAATAATAGCCACCGGGGGGAAGCCTATTTTCCTCGATAGTGTACCGGGCTTTGGCAGGACTCTTGAAGCTATAGATTTTCTGTCGGGAAGAGAAGTGGGCCAAAAGGTTGCCGTAATAGGCGGAAGCTTGACAGGATGTGAGATTGCCTATGAGCTTGCCCTGGAGGGCAAAGAGCCCTTTATTATCGAAATGAAGGAAGACCTTATAGCTACGGAGGGGGTTTGTCTGGCCAATTCTTCTTATCTGAGGGAGTGGTTCGCCTTGCATAAAGTTCCCATTTTCCTGGAGTCCACCCTTACAGAGGTCGGTGACGGATCGGTTCTTTTCAAAGATAAAGAGGGCCGGGTCCACGAAGAAGCCTGCGACTCGGTGATTTCAGCTGTAGGCTATAAGCCGGATCCGGTGATCGGTAAGGAAAAAGCCAAGACCAACACTTACTTTATAGGGGATTGTGTGGGCATAGGCAACATAAAGACGGCTGTTTGGCAGGCCTATGAGGCTGCCATGAAGATCTGAGCCGGGAGTGGGGATGGGCCGGCGGGTGCCGGGCCGGACCGGGAATGGGGGGCTGATCGGCACTCCATTCTTGGAATATGGCGAAGCGCAAATTAAAAAGAAATAAGAGAAAAAGGATTAGCATGATTCAGATCATGCTAATTTGATTTCTGCTATTTTTAAAAAAGATTTTTGAATTTTCTCAAGAATCTATTAAAAGTCACTCGGTGATCCCTCGAAACTCTTCAGAATTCTATGGAAATCCATCATAAACCCCTAGAAAACCCTAGCAATTCACTCGGGTTTTGTGTTATAATTCTTATTGCTAAATTTGATGGTAACAGTACATAGGAATGGGGGATATGAACCACATGAGAGGATTTTCAAAAAGAAAGCAAAAACTTTTTAGATCCCTGATATTGACTTTAGTCTTTTGTTTTGTTTTTACCGGGATGCCGGTCTATGCAAGCGAGGGGGAAGAGAGTTCTGCGGAGATTATTGAAGAAAGAACATTCGAGGATGCCTTGGAAGAATCCCAAGGACAGGATAGCCAAGATCAGCCGACCAAGGAAGAAAAAACTGTAAAGAAGGCGGCCTTAAAAAGATCAAGCGAAGAGGCTTGGAACGACTTGGCTGATAACATGTCAAAAAGCTCAAAGAATGTACAGGCCAAGCTTGACCCCTTGAAGAGCATAAAGGAAGACTTGGAAGCAGGAAGAACTTACATAGTAAAATCCGGAGACAAGTTGGTTCTTACAGGAGATATTAATATAGAGGGCACAGACGGGGCGACCGTAACTGTTGAAAAAGACGGGTCATTAACCATAAACGGCGTTGTTTTTAAAAACACAAAATTCAATATCCAGGGTGACATGATAATACAAAATGGTGGGATAAAAGACACCACCATGGATTCTTCTATTGTTGAGGTGGACGGCGGAAAACTTCGCATGGAAGGCGGAGAAATATCAGGCAATGAATCCAAAGACAAGACGCCTGACAATACAGGAGATGATGATTACTCCGTTGTTACCGTAAAAAACGGGGGCTCTTTCGAGATGACCGGGGGGTCTGTCAATAATAATAAGAGCTATAGCAATGGCGGTGCTTTGAGGATTGAAGGTCAAGAAGGACAGCTTGCCAAGCTCAAAATAAGCGGCGGCGAATTTAAGGAAAACAAGGCTGAACATCCAAGACTCTATGACCGGGGCGGTGCTATATACGGTAATTACGTAGACGCTGAAATTTCAGGCGGCACTTTCAGTAAAAATACAACTGAATTTGGAGGAGCCATGGCTTTATTTAACGGAAAGTTAAATGTAAGCGGGGGCACATTCGAAGGAAATAATAACGGCCAGTACGCTGGCAAGGGTGGAGCGATTTTAGCTTATAATAGTGATATCAATATTTCAGGTGGGAAATTTAAATCCAACAGTGCAAACGGATTTGGTGGAGCTTTAAATATAGTTGACAGCAAGACTGAAATCAAAGGCGGCCTATTCGACGGTAACAGCTCCATTAAGTCGGGAGGGGCGATTTCCTTTGGTGGAAAATCGGAGAGTAAAATTTATGCCGGAAAATTCACCAACAATGAGGCTTCAGGATTCTGGGGAGGCGGAGCCATATACAATGACACATATTCCAAGCTTAACTTGTATAACACTTTAATTAGGCACAATACAGTTAAAGATGGGTTTATGATTGGAACAAATCATCCGGCAAGCCAACAGGGCGGGGGAATATGGAATTGCCCAACAGGCCATTCAACCATTTATATTAACAAGGGCTTGGCGATTTTTGAGAATAGTGCGCCGGACAGGTTCGATGGTAAATATAAAGGTTCCGGAGACGACTTTGCCAATATTCGTCCGCACCAATATAATGACAAGGACTTCAAAGACGAAAAGAATCCAAAGATTTCTATTTCTTCAAGAATGCTTGGGGGAGGAGAAAGGCTCTGGTACCAGGACGGATCATATTATAGTATTCATACAAACCTGGATTTTGAAAAGCAGTACAAAAGATTTGATCCGACCAATCCGGGAGATCCTATCCCTTATGATACAGAGATCGAAGATCAAGCCGTGTTTAAATCTAATCCTTCAGAGAGTTCCAAGAGATTGGCGGAAGCCTTGGCGAGTGTAATTTTTGAGGGAAATAGTGCTTCTTATATGGGAATATCAGGGGGGGCAATAACCAATAACGGAGAATTAACTTTCGGAGAACCTAATCCATACAAGCTTCAAATAGAAAAGAAGTGGTACGGGGACAATGAAAACGAAAGACCCAAGACCATAACGTTAAAGCTTTATATTGGCGACCACTATCTTCAGGATGTTGTTCTGAGTGCTGAAAATAATTGGAAAGCTGAGTTAAAGGATTTCCCTAATCCGGAAACTTTGGTGGATGCGGCTACAGGCCAGCTTTTAAAGGTGAACTTCAGGGAAGAATCAGGACTCAAGTATGTGCTGAGCGTTGAAAAAGAGTCTCAAGATTCTGAGAAACTCGTTTATAGCTTTGTTCTTGCCAATACAATTCCACCGGAAGAGGTTCCGGTTAAGAAGGAAATAAGGGTTGTGAAGCTCTGGGATGACAATGACGATGCCAATAAGTTGAGGCCAAAAGAAGTTACCGTGAGACTTTATGCCGACGGCAAAGAGATAGCTTCCAAGGTTCTCAGTGCCGACAATGCTTGGGCATGGACATTCGGAAACCTGCCCAAATATGAAAACAGCAGGGAGATTGTTTACACGGTCTCAGAAGATCCTGTGGAGGGCTATGAGTCCAGCGTCAATGGATACAACATAACCAATAAGTATGTTCCGCCTGAGAAACCGCCTGAGAACCCACCGGAGAATCCGCCGGAAGAACCCCCGGTTGAGCCGCCCACACCACCGGTTCAACCGCCTAAAAAGTCCAATCCTCCGACAGGGGACATTCCAATGGAGGGCGTCATATTGGCAATGGCACTTGCCGGACTTGGCTTGTATGTCATAAGCAGAAAGAAAAAAGAAACAAAGTAAAAATTTTGAAATAGCCTAACTCCTCAAGGGTTGGGCTATTTTTTTGGCAGAAGGCATCCCATTGTTGACGCAGGCTAACAAAATAAATATAATTTAAGCAGGTTAGACAAAGCTAATAACGCCCCAAGATTGGTTAAAATCAATGCTTCAGGCCGGCGGCTACGATATGCAAGGGAGGCGCATATATGATAAAAATACAGAATCTATGTAAATTCTATGGCAAGGGAGATAACAGGATCGAAGCCTTAAAAGACATTAATATTTCCATTGAGGACGGGAGTCTGGTTTGCCTGCTGGGCCCCTCAGGATCAGGCAAGTCCACACTCTTAAACATTATCGGGGGGATAGAAGAGATTGATCAGGGATCCGTTCAGATTAACGGGAAGTCCCTGGAAAATCTGTCAAAGAAAGAACTCTCCCTATATCGCAGGGAGAGCGTGGGCTTCGTATTCCAGTTCTACAACCTGGTGTCCAATTTAAATGTAAAGGAAAACATAGAGGTCGGGGCCTACCTGTCCAAGGCACCACTTGATGTGGACGAGATAATAAGGTCCCTGGGCCTTGAAGACCAGAAAAAGAAATATCCCAATCAAATATCAGGAGGTCAGGCCCAGAGGACTTCAATAGGCCGGGCCATGGTTAAAAATCCTTCCATCCTCATTTGCGACGAGCCGACCGGGGCCCTTGACTATGAGAGCGCCAGGGGGGTCTTGGAGCTGATCGAAATGCTCAAGCATGAATACAAGCCAATAGTTATCATTGCCACCCATAACGTCCAAATAGCAAAAATGTGTGACATCACAATAAGCTTGCACAACGGCAGGGTCAAGTCCCAGGAAAAGAATGAAAACATATTGAAGGCGGAGGAGGTCGTCTGGTGATGAGAAACCCATTAAATAAGCGAGTTGCCCGGATCTTCGTTAAAGAGCCTACCCGCCACCTGCCTCTTTTTATCCTAATTTTAATCACCATTGTCATAATATCTTCCTTTTTTATAGTTCAAGGCTCAATCAGGACAATTTACTACGACCACCTTGAAAAGGGCAAGGCCGAGGACGGCCAATTCACAACTGTCTATGAATTGTCAGACAAGACCCGGAAAAAAATTGAGGCCAAGGACATTAAGCTCTACGAGAACTTTTATGTGGAGTTAAAAAGCGGTAAGGCTGATCTAAATATTTATAAAGTTAGAAAAGATATAAATATCCAGAATCTCATAAGCGGCCGCCTGCCGGACAAGCCGGGAGAGATTGCCCTGGACAATAATTACATATTGGCAAATAAATGTAAATTGGGGGACAGTATTAAAATTGGCAAGCTTAACTATAAGCTGGTCGGAAGTGTAGTCCTGCCCGATTATATAGCCATGATGAGGAACCGCAATGACATTCTCATGTCTACCGAAAATTTCGGGGTGGGGCTTCTGAGCCCTGAGGGCTTCGATGAGATCAAGGACGAGGGGGTCCAATATACATATTCATATTTGATGAATAAAAAGCCTGAGAGCAAAAAGGCTGCCAATGACAAGCTCAAAGAGGTCACTAAGCTTGCTTTTGAGGACAATGTCCTGACCGATGCCGTGACCCGGGACCAGAATAAGAGGATCGCCTATCTTATAGAAGATATGGGCGGGGACGTGCCGACAATGTACATAGTCCTCATTTTGTCCATGCTTTCCATTGCCTTCGTCTTCACAATGCAAACCCGGAACCTCATAGAGTCGGAGGCCGGAGCCATAGGAACATTGAAAGCCTCGGGCTACAGCAAGTGGGAGCTTATCAGGCACTACATGCTCCTGCCCATAGTATCGGTGGTATTGGCGGGGGTCCTGGGAAATATCCTGGCCTACACCAAATTCTACGAAATGTACCAACATGCCTACTATGGGTCCTTTTCCCTCCCAACTTTTACGCCCCTCTTCAATGCCCGGGCCTTCCTGATCACGACCCTGATACCCACAGCCGTCATAATCCTCATAAACTTTGTTATGCTGGCCAATAAGTTGAAATTGGGGCCCCTCCGCTTCCTCCGCCGGGACTTCAAGAAAAAGGCCAATGCCGGCCAAATCGACCTGCCGAATTTCAGCTTCTTGTGGCGTTACAGGATCAAGGTTCTCCTGGTCAACAAGCTGAACGTCCTGGTCCTGGTTTTCGGGGTCACCCTGGCCGGGCTCTTCCTAACCTTCGGCTTGAGCATGCTGCCAATGTTTAATAAACACACGCAAATGATGATGGACGAGTTCCCTGCCAAATATCAGAGCTTCGTCCGGGCCGAGATTCCCGATATTGAAGGGGAGAAGTTTGCCTATTCATCTTTTGAGATCAATGTCGACGGCACCAGCCACCCCTTCGACCTCTACGGGATTCAAAATGACAGCCGGTATTTCGATAAGAAGGCCATTTCGTCCCTGAGGGAGGGGGAGGTCATGGCTTCCCAAGGCCTGGTTGACAGGTTTAAGTTGAAGATTGGCGACCGCATAAATCTGGTCAATCCCTACACGGGTAAGGAGGTGGAGCTGACAATAGCCGGGACCCGGAAGGGGGCTGTTAGTCTCACTGCCTATATGAGTATTGAGGGTTTCAACAAGCTTATGGGCTATGAGAAGGCCTATTTTTCAGGCTACTACAGCGATGCCAAGCCCCATGCCAATGACGGCATAATCGTGAGTTCGATTGACAGGGATAAGGTCGGAAAGATGGCTGACCACTTTATGGACACCTTCCGCCCCATGCTCAACACCACCTCTTTCATTTCCATTATCTTTTACTTTGTCTTTGTCTATCTCCTGTCCAAGAACATTATCGATAAGTCAAGGACCGAGATAGCCTATCTGAAGATTTTCGGATTTAAGAACAGGGAAAGCACGGGGATCTACCTGGATGCCACGGGCTTGATCCTGGCCATTTACTTCCTTTTCCTGCCCCTCATTCTCAAGCACCTCATGGTCTTTCTTGTAGGGGAGTCGATCAAGAAGCTGGACACCTACATCATGCCCTATATTCCCGCCTATGTTTTTCCGGCGGTCATAGTCACGGGCATAATAATTTTCCTGGCAAGCCTTGGCCTCCAGATGGTCAAGATCTCGAGGATCAGCATGGTTGAGACGCTAAAGGACATAAGTGGCTGATTTTGGGACATTCCAATGGAAGGTGTCATATTGGCATTGGCACTTGCCGGACTTGGCTTGTATGTCATAAGCAGAAAGAAAAAAGAAACAAAGTAAAAATTTTGAAATAGCCTAACTCCTCAAGGGTTGGGCTATTTTTTGTTTGGATAAAATGAGACGGTCATGAGAGGAAAAGGATTACCCCGTTTGTGATTTATGAGCTATAATCAATATCAGGATGATGAGCATTCTATAAAATTTTGAGGAGGTAACAATGAGAAAGAAGTTTTTATTAACGCTAACTGCCTTCGTTATGGCAATAGCTATGTTTTCGATCATATCTTATGCCGGCAAAGAACCGGCAACTCCGGGAGGCACGGGTACTGAAACGGGCACTAATAATCCGGCAAATCCGGGAAAATCGGGAGATCCTGGACAATCCGAGGAAAAGCCGAAGGAACCGGAAGGAATCAAAATTGATGAGGTTAACTTCCCGGATCCGAGGTTTAGGAAACAGGTGGAAGAGCAATTTGACACAGATAAAAAAGATGGCTACTTATCGGATGTGGAAATTGCGAAAGCAACGCACCTATACTTAAGAGGTGAATTTGATAATCCCGAGCTTAAAGGACTGGAACATTTTACCGGACTTACAAATTTAACCATTCAAAATTCCAAGGTTACTTTTAATAATTTTAAATTATTTAAGAATCTTGATCGCCTTGAGATTAGAAACAATGCAATGGAGAGCATAGATTTAAGTAAAAACGAAGTACTAAAAAACATTACTATAATAAATTGCCGACTAAAAAACATCGATCTTCCGGATAGTGAAAATGTTGAATTTTTAGCTTTAAATAATAATAAAATTGAGACTTTAAAGTTGAATAAATGCAAAGGATTAGAAGGATTATCGTGTGGGGATAACAGCATTAAAAGTCTAGATTTGAGTGAAAATAAAAAACTGGTATATCTTGGTTGTTCAAACAACCTCATTGATAAATTAGATCTTAGTAAAAACACCAAACTAACCGGCCTGTCCTGCTCTGATAACAAGTTAACAGAATTGGACCTTAGCAAGAACACAGAACTTACCAGTTTAGACTACTCAAACAATCCCTTGGGTGAATTAGATCTTAGCCACAATGAGGGATTAGAAATTTTAAATTGTTCAAAAACAAAGATTAAAAAGTTGGATTTGAAAAATTTCCCATATATTCAAAGATTGTATTGTAGCGATAATGAAATAAAAGAGCTTGACCTGAGCTCAATGAAGAAATTAAGTCTTTTGGATTGCAGCGACAATAAATTGGAAAAACTTGACATAAGCAATAACCGCAATCTAACAGAAATAAAATGTAAAAATAATAAGCTTGCAAGCCTGGATCTCAGTAACTTAAGTTATTCAAGCCCTACAGTTGAAGCAGGGGGAAACAAGCACCCCATCGAACTTAAATCCGACCGCACCTTTGAACTTAAAAACCTGCCGGGCTTTGACGTGGATAAGTCAAGCAAATGGAAGGGCGGCACTGTAAAGAAGGGTGTTCTAACGGTAGATGAGGATGCCACTGAAGTGACATACACTTATGATATGGGCAAAAACCAGAAAGAAACCTTCACCCTTTTGGTTACTGACCCCGACTTCCAGCTGACACGCTTGGGCGGAGAAAACAGGATTGAAACGGCGATCGAGATTTCCAGGAAGTTCTTCAAAACCTCAGATCGTGTAATTATAGCAAGGCACGACAATTTCCCGGATTCATTGACAGCCGGAGTCCTTGCCAAGGCTTATGGAGCCCCGATCTTATTGACAGAGACAAGGGCCCTCAATTCAGATGTTAAAGAAGAGATCAAGAGACTCGGTGCCAAGTATGTAACTGTTATTGGGGGAACTGATGCCATATCTTCGAGAGTTGTTAATGAGCTTAATGCCATGTCATCAGTAAGTTCAGTAGATAGGTTAGCCGGTGAAAACAGGTTTGAGACCTCTGTTAAGGTCGCTGAAAAAGTTGTTAATTGGCGCGGCACCCCTAAACAGGTCATCCTTTGCACAGGCACAAGCTTTGCCGACTCTCTCTCGATCAGCTCATATGCAGCCAAAAACGGCTATCCGATCCTTTTGATTGGTCAGAACAAGGTTCCTCAAGTTGTTAGAGATTTCATGAGCAAATGGAAAATTGAAAAGGTCTATATCCTGGGCGGAAACCTTGCCATTTCAAGCGGCGTAGAAGACTCCTTATACTGCAAAACAGAAAGAATTGGCGGAGTGAATAGGTATGAAACATCTAAGCTCATAGCTGAAAAATTCTTCAAGGATAAGGAAAATTGCTTCATAGCATCTGGCGAGAATTTCCCGGATGCCCTGGTTGTGGGAGCGCCCGCAGCAACCAAGGATGCGCCGATTGTATTAACGAATAGGTTTGATGTGAATCTCTATACTAAGCTATTGCTTGAGAATTCGAAGTTTAAAAAGGTTAATATAGTTGGTCAGTATCTCGCCATTTCATTAAATGTCGAAAGTAAGGTAGAGACACTGCTGAAAAAAGATAAATAATCTTTCTAAGAAACCTATAAACAATTAAAAAGGGCTCTCAAATAAATGGTATCGGAAGACCGGCTGATCATTTTCAGATCAGCCGGCCACCAACACCATTTGACAAAGAGCCTTAAAAAGTGGACATTATCCATATGACCGCGTTGGTCATTTGGAATAATGGCACTCTGCACACAGCCCGGCCTCGGTGGTCGGGCTGCTTTCTTATGGTTTTTTGTGGGGTTAGGACTGGGAATCATGGGGGTTGGCGAAAAGTGGAGAGCTCCCATGATTCAATTTGGCCCGGAAATCATGGGGTTTGGCAAAAAGCGGAGTATCCCCTTGAACCGAGCCGGCCTGAAAATCATGGGGAAAGGCCATAATGCGGGCCACCCCCATGACCCGAGCCGGATCAAAAATCAAGGGGGTTCGGCCAAATATGGACCATCCCCATGACTCAGTCAATCTGTTAAATCAATGGGGTTGAGCGGAAAGCGGAGAACCCCATTGAGTCAAGCCGGCCCGGCGATCATGGGGAAAGGGCGAAAAGCGGGCAACCCCCTTGAAAAAGCTCGAGCCGACGATCATGGGGAAAGGCTGAAAAGTGGGCAATCCCCTTGAAAAAGCTCGAGCCGGCGATCAATGGGAAATGCTGAAAAGTGGACAATCCACATGATACAAGTCAGCCCAGCAATAGAATTAATTCACCAAGCTGCCCGCCATTCACCGAGCACACGACAATCAGTGGGGCTGGCCAAGCAATATAGTCCACTACCCATAAAGTGGACACCTTTTAAGCAGATTGAGATGAAACGGCGGAAAACAGGAACACCTATAAACAGACTGTTTCCCCAAGATCCTCTATACTTTAGTTGGCAAGTCATTGTCAGCACAACAATTATTAATAGAGCTAAGTGAGGGAAAAATAAGGAGAGAATATGGAAAGGCAGGATAGGAAGCTGAAAAAATTGGAAGAGAAGTACCGCGCCATTGATAAGAAGATTGACAAGTTGTATCAAAAACACATCAAAGGGTGGCTTGAAATAAGCCAAACTAAAAGCGGACCCAATTATTATCATTGCTATTATGATTGTAAGAGGGGCAAGACGTTGCGCAAATATATTAAGAAGAAGGACATGGAGATTGCAAACACCTTAGCTCGCAATGCTTATTACAAAAAACTAAAGGCCTTGCTGGCCGCCCGCCTTCCAATGCTTGAACGCCTGAATGAAAGTTATCGTGAGGATGAGATTGACAGCCTGTATGATGACTTGTCGCCCATGCGTCAAGCCCTATTTGAACCTGTTTCCATGACGAAAAAGGGTCGACTTTCCAAATGGTTGGAGCAGCCGTATTCAGGAAATCCAATGACAAAAAGTTCTGCAGAAATTGTAACAAATCGCTTGGAAATTGTGCGGTCCAAGTCAGAAAAAATATTGGCGGATATGTTCAATGCTGCCAATGTTCCATATAAATATGAGTGCCCTTTGCAGATAAGAAATGGTTATGTGATATACCCGGATTTTACTTTCTTGGATCCGGTGACCTTGGAGGAGATTTATTGGGAGCATTTTGGACTCATGGACGATGAAGAATATTCCAATAGGGCCCTGGAGAAAATCAGGACTTACGAGGCAGCAGGTCTGTATATGGGGGAGCGTCTTCTGGTCTCATTTGAATCCGGCCAAGTTTTTTTAAACTTGGAATCGGTTCGTCACATTATAGAGAATAGACTTAGATGGCCGGAATGAGGGGTGGTTGGGTGTTGGCGTTATCCTAAATTTTGAGGCTTCAAGGTTCGTTGACGGACGGCTTAGGCTAGCAAGTCGTGATCGGACTTGGTCTGGGAATCATGGGGAGATTACAAAACACGAGGGCCCCATGACACAATCTTGGACGGAAGTCATGGGGGTTTGTTGAAAAGTGGATAATCCCCATGACACGAGTCGGGCTCAAAATCATGGGGGTTAGACGAAAGGAGGGATGCCCCCTTGAACCGAGCCGGCACTAAAATCATGGGGAAAGGCCATAATGCGGGCCACCCCCATGACCCGAGCCGGATCAAAAATCAAGGGGGTTCGGCCAAATATGGACCATCCCCATGACTCAGTCAATCTGTTAAATCAATGGGGTTGAGCGGAAAGCGGAGAACCCCATTGAGTCAAGCCGGCCCGGCGATCATGGGGAAAGGGCGAAAAGCGGGCAACCCCCTTGAAAAAGCTCGAGCCGGCGATCATGGGGAAAGGCCGAAAAGCGGGCAACCCCCTTGAAAAAGCTCGAGCCGGCGATCATGGGGAAAGGCCGAAAAGCGGGCAACCCCCTTGAAATAAGCCGGTACTTCGATCATGGGGATTTGCTAAAATCAGCAATCCACCTCTACAACATGAAAAAAATGAAGAAAAAAGGCGGGCACGGATTAAGATACGCCGCCGGGCCAAGCCTCACGCCAAACAAGGGCGGCTCCGCATCGTCACGCAGGCAGGCCCCAGGCCGGCCCCGGCTCGGGCCCCGGGCCCAAGGCCCAAATCACTTGATCAGGGCCTGCAATTCCTTGAAGTGGGGGTTCTTGGAATCCTCCATAAGGTCGAAGAGGAGGGACTCAGTACAGGACACAACCGCCCCCATTTGCATAAACATTGAAAGGGCGCTCTCCTTGTTCCTGACCTCCCTGGAACTTACGGCATCCACAGGAATGAAGACATTGTAGCCCAGGCCGAGCAGGGTGCGGACGCTCTGAAAAACGCAGATATGGGTCTCAATCCCACAAACGACAACATTCTTACGCCCCGCGAACGGAGCTTGGGCCAGGGCCTCTTTGATCGTGGGGGTCAAGGCATTGAAAGCTGTCTTATCGGAATAGGCAGCGCCCATCTTTTCAAGCGGACCGGCAAGTTCGGGGATTGTTGGCCCCAGGCCCTTGGGATACTGCTCGGTGATCAGGCAGGGAAGACCCAAAAGCTCAGCCGCCTTAAGCAAAACATAGGAATTCCGTTTGACCGCATCAGCATCGGCCATTGCCGGGAGCATCTTCCCCTGAATATCGACGAAGAGGACCATTGTGTCCCCGGTATTTATTGTGAACTTATCCATTAAAACCTCCTATTTATTCAACTTTCCAAGTGCGAATCCATCATACAATTCGATTATAGCAAGTAATTTTTCATTTGGTCACCGCAATCCATAAAAATCGAAAATATTGCGGGCAATTTCACGGCGCGACCGGCGCGGAGTTTTTATAAAGGGTTATACTAAAGGTGACGTGGATTTTAGAGGCGATAAAACGAAGGCCAATGGTTCAGCTGCCAATGGATCCACAGCCGGGGAATCTACTGCCAATGATCCGGCGACCAATGAATCGGCAGCCGATAAATCGACAAATCGGCAGGAGCGAGATTTCAGCCGGGCCCCGGATGCAGGCAGGGCTGAGCCTTATAGATCAGGAGGAGAAAATGAAAGAGAAAGACAAGCTGCAAGACATGGGAGTTGCCAATAAAAAAATCGCCATACAGGACACGTACGGCGACAGGTTTAAATATTGCTGGGGCTGTGGGGAGAAAAATGACAGGGGCCTTCACCTGAAGTCCTATCCGGAGGAGGATGGGGAAAGCTGCGTATGCAGGGTCAGACCGGATGCCGAGTTTACAGGAGGCGTGCCGAAAAACCTATTCGGGGGCGTGATAGCCATGATTTTCGACTGCCACGGGACCGCATCGGCAGCCTGGTTTTCCCACCGTTCCAAGGGCTTGGAATTCAACCAAGATACGGTCATAGGCCGCTACATTACGGCAAGGTTGGAGATAGACTTCAAGAAGCCCGTCCCAATGAATGAGGAAATCACGGTCAGGTCAAGGGCCGAGGAGATTGGTGAGAGAAAGGTCATTGTGACAATGGAAATGGAAGCTGCAGGCGAGCTTAGGGCCAAGGCCAGGATGGTCGCTGTCGGAGTCAAGGACAATATGTGATATAGGGGCCGCCCGGCCCCTAAACGTAGTATTGGGCCTGGGCCTGCCAGAGTTTGTAATACTTGCCGTTTTTATCCTTGACCAGGTCTTCGTGACTGCCCTTTTGGATTACCTTGCCCCGGTCAAAGACCAGGATCTCGTCGCAGAAACGGCAGGAGGACAGCCTGTGGCTTATATAAATGCTGGTTTTGTTATGGACAATTTGATTCAGAAAAGAGTAGATCTCGGCCTCGGCGATTGGGTCGAGGGCAGCTGTCGGCTCGTCCAGAATCAGTATGGGAGCATTCCTGTAGAGGGCTCGGGCAATGGCCACTTTTTGAGCCTCACCGCCGGAGAGATTGACTCCCTCATCCCCGAACTCCCTGTATAAGAGGGTTTGCAGGCCTTGTGGGAGACTTTTCAGCCTTTGGCTGAAGCCGGCATTGTCAAGAACCTCATTAAGCTTACTTTCATCATAATCCTTACTTCCCGCAACATTGGCAGCTAGGGGTTGGGAAATCAGATGAAAGTCTTGGAAAACAATAGAAAAAATTGACCTATATTCTTCAATTCCGTATTCTTTTATATTCTTACCGTTTACAAGGATTTTTCCCTCATCGGGGTCGTAGAGTCTGCAGAGGAGCTTAATAAAAGTGGTCTTACCTGACCCGTTCTCCCCGACGATTGCCAGCCGGCGACCCGGACTCAGTTTAATGCTCAAGTTATCTATTGCGGGCTTGTCAGCACCAAGATAGGAAAAAGTCACATTGTAAAATTCAAGGGAGAGCTCGCTCGCCCTGTGGGGAATCCCATCTCCGGAGGCCTTCGCATCGACCGCACCTGTTGACTCGGCGGCCGGAATGGTCTTCTCGGCCAAACCGGTTGCACCGGCCTCACCGAGGCCGCCGGAAACAGGGCACGGCCCGGTCGCCCCAGCCGACCCGTCTTCTCCGGCCAAATCCATGGAAGTCGGCATATCCAAAAACTCGTAGATCTTGTCCAGGAAGGGGGCATTGGTCTTAATGTCGGAGATGGTTGAGAAAAGCATTGTCAGATTACCGGAAAGCGATGTTGCGGCACCGACATATTGGGTGATGGAGCCAACTCCGAAAGCACCGGCCATAGCTTTGAGGTAGGTGAAAATATAGATTATGGCGACGAAGACCGCCCCCAGGCCGTCGGCAAAGCTTGAGATAAGGCCGCCGGAAGCCCTTATATAGCGGGAAAAGGGACCCTTTACACCGAAACCTTGGTCCATGCTGTTTAAAAAATAGGACCGGGCAATATCGTATTGGTTATACATCCTGATGTCAGCATCTCTTTCATCACCCCCGAAAAATCCGAAATAGCCGAAAATCCGGTTGCTAAGACGAGCCTTGTCGGAAAGGGCTGCCAAGTGCCTCTCCACAAAACCGTTCAACCTGCCTGATAGCCAGCTCAGACCCAGCATAATTGCGGGAATTATAAATACAAAGATGGGGGACCTGAGCCAATCCCACATTGCCCCTTCTTTAGGAATAGGACTTGTGAAAAGGCCAATGCTTAAAATGACAGCACTTATAGTCCCGGCTAAGGCTTCGACCAGGTTTGGAAAAACAGTCACGGCGTAATGGAAACCATACCCCGCCCAATTCTCATTTTGGCTTATCTGAGCCTTGAGATCGTGGGTTGAGGGCTTGTCAAAATCAGAGAAATCCATTGTCCACTGCTTATGGATCATGAGTTTTTGATACTTGGGTCGGCAAAGCTCAAGCCGGAGACTTGCCTGGCGGCTGAAGACGGCTTGGATCAGTGACATCAAGGCCTCGGCCAGAAGAAGAGCCATGAGCAAAAATTGCAGGCGGTCGGGACGGCGAGGGCCGGCAAGTTCATTGAGGATTTGGGCTGAGAAGAAAATCAGCATGTAGGGTTTAATAGCCGTCATGATTTTTTCCATGGCCATCGACGGGAAGAGGAGTTTATCAAGCTTGTGAATATCCCGCATTGCCCGCCATTGCCGGCTGAAAGCTTTTGAATAGGACATATTTTTATTATTTTCCATAATAACCTCAAATTCTAGAAGGCTTGACCATCACGATAGTAGCGACTTTGGACTTGGAAAAGGTCGGAGTAGGCGCCGCCCAGGGCCAGCAGGTCCTCGTGGCTTCCTTCCTCTTGGATACCGCCATTTCCTATGAAAAGTATCCTGTCGCAGAAGCGGGTTGAGGCCAGGCGGTGGGATACAAATATGGAAGTCTTGTTTTCTGTCATCTCATTGTATTTTAAGTAAATATCATTTTCTGCCAATGGATCGAGGGCAGCTGTCGGCTCGTCCAGGACCAGGATCGGGGCATTCCTATACAAGGCACGGGCCAGCATCAGCCTCTGGATTTCTCCGCCCGAAAGCTCAAGTCCGTCATCCCAAAGTTTTTTGCCCAGCTTGGTGTCAATTCCGGCACTGAGTTGTTCGATTCTTTGGCTAAGGCCTGCCAAATCCAAGCATTTTTCAACCTTGGCCCGGTCAAAGGGCTTGACGGTCTGGCTGACATTTTCCGCAATGGTGGTATCTAGAACCGAGAAGTTTTGAGAAACTGTTGAAAAGACTGAATAGTAATCGTCCCTGTTAAACTCCCTGATATCCACCCCCTTGAGGAGAACCCGGCCATCAGTTGGGTCCAGAAGTCCTGAGATCAGCTTGATAAGGGTGGTTTTTCCGGCCCCGTTTAGTCCGACAATTGCAACTTTTTCGCCCGGCCTTATGGTAAGGTCCAGATCTTTCAACACATAGTTTTCAGACTCGGGGTATTTATAGGAGACTTTTTCAAGTCGGATTTCATATGGGGACTTTGCGTCCGGAAGTTCCCTGCCCCCGCTGAATCGGAAGGGCTCGGGGAAATCAAGAAAGTCGCGTACAGGTTGAATTTCCCAATTTTCCCTATTTAAAGTTTCCAGCTCCTTGAGAAGACCTTTAATCATAAGGCTCAGTCCGCCAACAGCAGTGAAATACAGAAGAAATGACGATGCCGGAAGATTTTGAGAAAGGGTGAGGCGGATAAGATAGTAGTAGGCCAGGCCGTTGCCAAGGAGGTTTAAAAGGACATCAATAATATTGGCAAAGAGTATTTTCCTCTCACTCTTCTTTATGAAAGCCTCCAGAGCCTTGACTAGGCTGTCATAGACGCCTTCTAGCCAGGGGCTCAGGTTGAACAGTCGTATGTCCTTAGCCGGGGCCATGGAGTCGGCCAGCTTCTCGAAGTATCCAATCTTTTTATCCAGGTCGGCCTCCCGATCCCTGTTTTTATAGCGCCAAGCCTCCATATGGCGGGATACAAAAAAGCTTGTTACCGTGGTTACGCTAATAATAATTATTAAAAAATTGTTAATGTCGGTCAGGAAGAAAAGGTATATGAGAAAGCCGAAAAAGCTGATCAGAAGTTGGGTCAGGGTGGTCCACATATGCTCAACCGCTTCACTGTTTGCACAGACAGACCTGTTGGCCTTGCCTCGTAATTTCAGAAATTCCGGATCAAGGGTGTTGGTATAGGAAGTTTCATTGGTTTTCCTATTGATCATAATAACAACGGATGTCCTCAGGGCTATCCTCCGATAAAGACTGTTATTCTGCAAATAGCTTTTTAAGGCCTGCAATAAAAATAGGGCCGAGGACAAGCTGACAATGGTTGCCAATAGGAGCTTGAAAGATTGTCCGGTTTCAACTTGCTTGATAATTTGAGGTCCTATGAGGAGTTGAACCAGCTGCAGGGCCAGGGCGACCAGAATCATCAACAAGGATGTGAGAGGAACAAGCTTATCCTCTTTCAATGCCAAAGACAGCATCCAAAAAATATTTTTTAATGGCAGGACCCCACTGTGGGACTCGGATTCCTTTGTGTTTTTATTGCGATCATCAGCCATAATGCCCTCCAATTTTTTGTTTTATATTATAGCACTTTTTTGTGGGGGGAAATTTACAGTGATCGTGGGCCTTTAGCTTCTCGGGATTAGCAGCATCCGGGGAGGAAGGTGGAAAGGAAGGAGATTGGATAAAGAATAGAAGACTTCAAAACTCAGTAATTGACAAGGTCGGGTAAAAAATATAGAATCGATCTGAACTCTGTTCGATTAATTTATTGGCAACGCCGTTTGGTTAAAGACTATTTTTTTTTAAAAGACTATTGATCTCGAGGGGGCGAGCATTGAAGAAACCTATCACATCCAGGGAGACAATATTGGCAACTTGCAGGGACTTGCTGGCAAGCCGGGGGCTGGAAAGCATAAGCATGAGAGGGGTGGCCCGGGCCTGTGGAATTGCCTTGGGCTCAATTTATTACTATTTCCCATCAAAAAATGACCTGGTCCTGGCCACAATCGAGAGTGTCTGGCAGGATATTTTCAGTCTGGATCAAGGGGAGCCCGGGCCTTCAGATTTCAAAAATTATATAGAGAGGTGTTTCAACCATTTAAAGGCCGGGATTAAGAAATATCCCAATTTCTTCACCATACACTCTCTGAGCTTCTCGGCCAATGACAAGAATCGGGCTCGGGCCTCAATGGAGCACTACAGGGCCCACATCAAGGAGGCTATGAAGGCAGTCCTTGAGGCCGACAATAGGGTTGCGAAGACCGCCTTCAATGAGGCCTTTACTGAAGAGGCCTTCCTGGAATTCATCTTGAACTCAATGGTCGGCCTTCTCCTGGAAAAAAGCCGGGACTGCTCCGTCCTTTTGGAGATCATAGAGCGGGTCATATATTAGACTCGTAGATAGACTCTTAGTTAGACTCGTAAATCCTGATTTTTCCGGGGCCGGCGGCCTTACCGGTTTCAACTTGGGAGTAGAGGGGGTTTGCCGAAAATGGCAAACCCCCTCTATTGAATTTGGCCCGGCAATCATGGGGATTCTCTGAAAACATGTAATCCCCATGACCGCATTTGGCCCGGGAGTCATGGGGAAAGGCGAAAATCGAGTTATCCCCATGACTTAATTGAGCTCTAAAATCAATGGGGTTGTCCGAAAAGTGGACAATCCCGTTGAGTCGAGCGGGATCGGAAATCATGGGGAAAAGCCCAAAAATGGATAATCCCCCTGAAAAAGCACGAACCGGCGGTCATGGGGAAAGTCGAAAACCGCCAAACCCCCATGAAAAAGCCCGCCCCGGCGATCATGGGGAAAAGTCGAAAACTGGACACCCCCCTGAAAAAGTACGAACCGGCGGTCATGGGGAAAGCCGAAAACCGGCAAATCCCCATGAAAAAGGCGCCAAAAACAAACAAAAGGGATTCGCCGAAAAAGCGAATCCTCACTAATCTTTGTTAAAGAATCATAGATCAAGTGTAGGCACAGGTCCAAACCTCGGATCTGTGCCTTTAATATATATAGGTCAAGGCGGAGTGCCGCTTGGAAAGCTGTTAGCGGCACGGATTAAAATATGCCGCCGCCAAGGGCCACTCCCGGCAGGGCCTAGGGCGGCTCCGCATCAGCTTTTCCGACCGGCCGCAGGGCAGATACCGGGCCGTGGGGTCCGGCTAAAAGGGCTTTGCAAAAGTTAATAGTGTTGGTTCTGAGTTTTCGCCAAGCCAACACTAGTCCTTAGCCAACTCGCGGCCGCTTTTACTAGTGTTGGTTTTGCGTTTTCGGTCAACCAACACTAGCCTTTGGCCGTCTCCCCGGAGTCACCCGCCCGGAGCCCCGCAGCCCTGAAAAATGCCTTGAAAATATAAGGTAAAAAGCCCGTAAAGACCGCATAAAATGATGGCTTTTCCAGGTTTTTGTAAAATTTTTCCGCTATAATGAATTCATAGGGCACGATCAAAGCGCGCAAACCCATGCGCGGCGCCGAAACCCACGCGCACGCACAGCGCCAAAACCCACGCGCAGCGCCGAAACCGGCGGGATGCGCCAAAACCAACGCGCAGCGCTGTAATGAGTCCAATACTCAAGCATGCGCAGCGCAGTAAGCCAAATAACAAATCCGGAATTGAGGAGTCATTAGCCATGGAGAATATAATTGAAGTAAGGGGCCTTGTCAAGCAGTACAAGGAGCTCAGGGCTTTGGACGGCCTGGATCTCGACGTTAAGAAGGGCCGCATCCTGGGCCTTTTGGGGCCGAACGGGTCGGGCAAATCCACAACTATAAACTGCATTTTATCCTTGCTGAGCAAGGATGCAGGGAGTGTGAAAATTTACGGCCGCGAGATGAGCCCGGAAGCCTATGACATTAAAAGCAAAATAGGGGTTGTCTTTCAGGATGTGGGAGTTTTCGAGGAACTCACCGTCTATGAAAATATAGATTATTTCTGCGGACTCTACATAAGAGATAAGAAACATAGGCAAGAGCTGGTTCAGCAAACTCTGGACCTCGTAGCCCTCAATGATTTCATCAAATTCAAACCCAAGAAACTCTCGGGCGGTCTGTTGAGGAGGCTCAACATTGCCTGCGGAATAGCCCATAGGCCGGAAATCATCATTTTCGATGAGCCCACGGTTGCCGTTGACCCCCAATCCAGAAATAAGATACTTGAGGGAATTAGAGAATTGAAAGAAAAAGGGGCTACCATAATCTACACTTCCCACTACATGGAGGAAGTCGAACTCCTGTGCGACGACATAGTAATCATTGACAAGGGCAAGGTTATCGCAAAAGGCAGCGCCGCCCAATTGAAAGACATGATAGACCTCAATGAAAAGGTGACCTTTAAAACTGAAAATCTTGGAGACCAAACCATTGGCAGAATAAAAAGCATGGACCATGTCCTGGATGTGGAATACAAAAACGGCACATGTTCAATCAGCTTCTCCCACGGAAATGATAACTTGCTCAACCTTATACAAATCCTGGGCCAAGAGGGGGTAAGCTATGACTCCCTTTCATCGGAAAAGCCGACCCTCAATGACGTTTTCCTCGACCTGACCGGGAAAGAATTGAGAGATTGACATGTTTTCACACATATTTAAAAACACATTCAAAATGCTCCTGAGGCAGAAGGCAATGCTCTTCTGGGCCCTGCTCTTTCCAATCATCTTGGGCCTGTTTTTCAAGCTCGCACTTGGAAATATAGGCAATACGGGGAAATTTGAAAAAATCCCGGTGGCTGTCAATGAAAAGATTCTTGAGGATAAAAATTTTTCTTCCTTTATCAAGAACATGGAGGAAGAGGACTATTTCAAGGTCACCAAGGCTGCCGATCAGAAGATCCTGGATCAGGACGACAAGGTAGTTGCCTATATTGAAAGCCAAGAAAAGATTATCACAAGAAAATCCGGGATAAAAGAGACCATCGTCGAGAGTATTGTCAATGCCTATAACCGCCAGGAATCAATGGTTATGAGGATTTTACAGGAGAATCCGAGGGCCGACTTGGCAAGAGTTTTGGACGTCGAGAACCACGTCAAGGATATTTCCTACAAAAACATGGATCCTGTCAATACATATTTCTATACCCTGATGGGGATGCAGGTCATATACGGCTATATTTGGGGACTCTACGTTGTTTACCAGTATGAAGCCAATCTTTCCACCACGGCCAAGAGGAACCTGGTGAGCCCAATAAAAAAGAGGACCGGCTTTGCCGCCTCAATCCTGGTGGCCTGGATAATTAACCTGTCTATCAGCCTCTTTTTCCTATTCTATTTGAAGCAAATCTTGGGAGTGAATTTCGGAGGTCAGCTCCCGCCAATCCTGAGCCTTATAGGCTTGGCCGCCTTGACAGGTGTGAGTCTCGGAAGCTTTCTCGGGGTCTGCAATAAGGGAAACATAGAATTTAAAACCGGGATCGGCATATCCGCCACAATGCTCATGAGCTTTTTAGCCGGCATGATGAACGCTCAGATGAAAGTGATTATTCAGAAGAACGCCCCTATCATAAACAGGATCAATCCCGTTGCCCTGATCACCGATGCCGCATATTCACTCTATTATTACGCTTCAATGGACAGGTATTACGGCAACATGGCATGTCTTTTCCTGGTTACCTTGGTCTTAATATTGGCAACCCTGTTATTAATGAGAGGTAAGCAATATGACAGTCTTTAAAAATTATTTTAAAATAGTCAAGGGTCATATGAAGGCCATATTAATATATTCCTTATTCTTTTTGCTCTTGGTCGCCTTCTCCAATAATGTGGACAAGGATACCCAATATAAGAGTGTGGACGTGGATATTTATGTCAAAGACAAGGCCAATACAAAGCTCTCCCAGGCCCTGTATGAATATTTGGATGAGAATGCCAACATAGTGGAGATGAGTGATGATTTGGTGGATGACAATCTGTTTTATGAGGTTATCAAGGCTGTTGTCATAATCCCCCCGGACTTTGACACCGCCCGCCAAGTTTTCTACAAAACCGCCCCCAAGAGCATGTATGGAATGGAGATTGAGTACAAGCTCAACCAGTTTATAAGCAAGGTTAATACTTATGAAAACGCCGGTTTCACGGAGAGCCGGGCAATAGAGGCTGCAAATAAGGACTTGTCGAAGAAGCTTGAGGTGTCTTTAAACAACAAGGCGGCTCTTGAAACTGACGATGATTCAAACTTCTATTTCAATTTCTTAAATTACATGATAATGGCCCAGGTAATCCTGATAATCTCAACTATTGTGGCGGTTTATCAAAAGGATAGCCTGGCGCAAAGAAATGCGGTTTCGCCGGTATCGGCCTCCAAGCAGAGTCTCCAGCTTACTCTGGGCCACATTGCAGTGGGCCTGTGTGTTTGGCTGTCTTACATGTTGGTGTTTGCAATCCTTTGGAGGGGGTCCATTGGGAAGAAACACGTTAACCTCTTGATGCTGAACTCATTCGTCTTCACAATTTCAGTCGTCACCATGGCCGTATTTATCTCGCACCTTGTCAAGAACAACAATGCCAGGGAGGGGATAATGAATGTTATTTCTCTCGGCTCGTCTTTCTTGGCCGGGGCCTTCGTGCCCCAGGAAATGCTGGGCAAGACGGCCCTGACCCTTGCCCGGGTCCTGCCTTCTTATTACTACATCAGCAACAACAACCTAATTACACAGACCCCGAGCCTGTCAGCCATCCTGCCCAATATTTATATCATGTGCGGCTTCAGCCTGGCCTTTATAGCCCTGGCCATGCTGACAAAGAGAAGGACAGGCTGATGGGGCGGCACCGGCACGCCTGTTTGCTCGCCGTGCGGCCGGGCCGTGCGAGAACTGTGACCGGCAATCCGGCAGCATTGGGCTTTCCTAGGCAGATTTGGAGCCGAATTACCGGATTCAACTTGGGAATAGAGGGGGTTTGCCGAAAATGGCAAACCCCCTCTACTGAATTTGGCCCGGAAATCATGGGGGTTCGCTGAAAACAAGTAATCCCCATGACCGCATTTGGCCCGGGAGTCATGGGTAAATGGCGAAAACCGGGCTACCCCCATGAAAGGGGCCGGCTCGGAAATCATGGGAAAAGGGGGAAAACCGGCCTACCACCATGAAAGGGGCCGGCTCGGAAATCATGGGGAAAAGCCCAAAACTGGACAACCCCCTGAAAAAGCACGAACCCGGGAGTCATGGGGAAAAGTCGAAAACTGGATAACCCCCCTGAAAAAGCCCCGACCCGCGATCATGGGGAAAAGCCAAAAATTGGATAACCCCCTGAAAAAGCACGAACCGGCGGTCATAGGGAAAAGCCCAAAATTGGACAACCCCCATGAAAAAGGCGCCAAAACCAAACAAAAAGGATTCGCCGAAAAAGCGAATCCCTTATAAAAATTTTAGAAAACCGATAAATTCGATTCGCCGAGAAGGCGAATCCCGCCAATGGCCGGCGGCCCCGCTATCCACGGGCCCGGGCCCGCCGAGCCCTGAGCCCGGCGCCCCGGCAGTTGCGGCCGGCAACTTCGGAGCAGCCCGGTGACCCCAGGCAAGGCCCAGACCCAAGCCGGCCCACAACAGGCCCCGACGCCCCGGCGGCCCCAACCCTACAGAGGCTTATCCTCTTCAGGAATATTGGTGTTGTCGGCCGGCGACTTGAAGGGGGATTTTGCGGAGAAGTCGTTGTTGGCCTTTCTGGCGCGGTGCCTGGGGACTACAGTTCCCGGGCCGCCTATGCAGCCGCCTGAGCAGGCCATGCCTTCGAGCAACATGCCGTTTTTCTTGCCGGCCTTGGCCATCCTCATCAGCATGACACACTCGCCGAGACCGTCCGCACCCTCGACAGGAATCTCCCGGTCGGGATCTATTTCCTTAGCCCTCTCAACGACTGCCTTGGCAACACCGCCCTGGACGGCATAGCCGCGGCCGGTCATTGAAGCGTCCTGCATCTCATCATCCGTCTCGATCGAGCCCGGATCAATATCGCGGGCGACGAACATGCCCATCAATTCCTCAAAGGTAATTACAAAGTCCACATAGTCCTTGACCTTGGGTTGGAGCCCCTCCAACTTCTTAGATATGCATGGGCCTATAAATACTATGAGGGCATCAGCGTCGCGCTTTTTTATCTGCTTTGCGGTATATATCATAGGTGTGGAGCTGTCGGAAATGAGGGGGTCCATATACGGGAAATTCTTCTTGACCATAAGCTTCCATGAAAAGCAGCAGCTGGTCCCCATGAAGGGTCGCTCATCAGGCACAGTTTCCAGGAACTCCTTGGCCTCGTTCATGGTTGTAAGATCGGCGCCAAGACCGACTTCAACAACATCGTCAAAACCCAGCTGGTGAATGGCTTCGCGCACCTGGGCCGAAGTTGTGAGCGCCCCGAATTGGCCGGTAAAAGATGGGGCGATAATACCATAGACATGGTGGTCAGCTGACTTTATAGCCTTGATGACCTGGTAGATCTGAGACTTGTCCGTAATGGCTCCAAAGGGACAAGCCGTGATGCAGGCACCGCAGGCGACACACTTGTCATCCTTTATCTCGGCACGTCCGAGATAGTCGGAAGCAATGGCCTTGACCCCGCAGGCATCGGAACATGGCCTTCCCGTGTCAATGATGGCATGGTAAGGACATTCATTTATGCATTTCTTGCATTTTACACATTTATCATTGTCAATGACCATGCGTCCGTCACCGGGAGATATGGCATTTTTCGGGCAGACATTTGAACAAGGGTGGGCCAGACAGAAACGACAATTGTCTGATATATGTATAAATCTTTCAGGACAAGCCTCACAGGCAATTTTTATTACTGAAACCAGTGGCTCCTTAAAGACCCGGGTATCAACATCTATTTCCTCGATGCCCTCGGTAATGGAACCTGTATCGGCAGCAGTCCTGGCATCCAGACCCAGGGCCATCCTCAAACGCTCACCATAGACAGCTCGTTCGCGGAAGATATTCTCACGATAACGGGCAACCTCCCCGGGCAGGGCCCTATAGGTCTCATTATGGAGCTTGTTTAAATCCTCATCCTCATAGGCCATCCTGGCAATGCTTGCAAAGGCCATACGACGGACATTTATAACATCAACATAACTTGCTTTCATTGATTCACCTGCAATTCATCCAGGATCTTTTCCATGATTATCGGGCCTGTGGCTCTTTCTATGCGGTCATCGTCAACATAGACAACCGGGCTTATTCTGGAATCCTTCCCCTTGCAAGATCCATCACAGGGAACCAGTTCTACCTCGAGCACTGCATCCTCAGGAATGCCCGGATATTCAGCCAAGCTTTCCTGCAAATCGGATACACACTCATAAATATTGCTGGCACCGTAAAACATGCACTTTGTGCCCCCACATATACGTACTTTCATATTTACCTCCGCAGATTTTTATGCCATAAATGATAACTTCATAGTATCATAGGATAGGTATTAAAGAAATTGGAAGAAGGTGTAAAAATGAAAAATTTTAATAAATCTAAGGCGTTTAAGGCATGGAGATTTTTATCCTGTATCCTTGCCTTTGTACTAATTTTTTCGGCATGCGTTAAAAAAGAGGCCTCAACAGACAAATCAGGGGATGCCGTAAGCAAAACAGAGGAGTCTGTGAGCACAGAAAAGCCCCTTAGGATACTGGCCTTAAAAGGGCCGACCGCCATGGGCATGGCACCTATGATGGCTGAGGACAATCCGGAAAGGATCTTTGAGATTGCGGGATCTCCCGATGTTGCAGTCGCTAAGCTTTTAAAAGGTGAGGTAGACTTGTGCGCCATACCGGCAAACCTGGCCTCGATCATATATCAGAAATCCGACAAGGGGATTAAGACCCTGGCAATAAACACCTTGGGGGTCCTCTATTTAGTTGAAAGAGGGGAGGCTGTCAATTCGATCAAGGATCTTGAGGGTAAAACTCTGCTTGCCTCGGGAAAAGGTGCAACTCCCGAGTATGTCCTGAAGTACCTGATAGAGGCCAAGGGCTTGGATGAGTCCAAGATCAAGATTGAGTGGAAGGCCGAACATTCCGAAGTTGTATCAGCATTGGCAAAGGACAAGGATACAATAGGCCTCCTGCCTGAGCCCTTTGTAAGCGTGGCAAAAGGCAAGATCAAGGACCTGAGATCTGCCCTGGATTTGACCAAAGCATGGGACGACCTGGAAAAGGAAAGTCCCACCCCATCTAAGCTGGTAATGGGGGTATTGGTAGCTGGAAACGAGGCATTGAAGGATAGGGAGAGAATAGGAAAATTCCTCAAGGACTATGAGAAGTCCATAGAAGAGGTCAAGGCCAATCCTGAAAAGGCGGCTAAAATCATAGGGGAGAAAGACATAGTGCCGGAAAAAGTTGCCAAGCAGGCCATTCCCAACTGCAATATGGTCTTTGTTGAAGGGGCGGAAATGCGGGATTACCTGTCAGGATTTTTAAAGGTTCTTTTTGATCAGAATCCCAAGTCTGTCGGCGGCAAGCTTCCGGACGGGGATTTCTACTGGAAATAAAGAAAGGAATTGGAGAAGTATATGAATGACCGGGGAAAGAATAAGAAAAACAGGATAAGACTTGGGCCTAAAGCCGCTATCCTTGTCTGGGTTATGATCTTTTGCCTGCCCGGCCTCATCTTTCCTAAAAACAGTTTTTTCCCCGGCCCTCTGCAAGTCCTGGACAGTCTGGGCCGGATTTTTACGGGGGGAGACTTTTTGACTCGTAGTCTCTACACGGCTTCTAATGTCCTGTCCGGATTTTTTATTGGCAGCATTTTGGGGGTCCTCTTCGGCATGCTGTCGGGCAAGTCGGAGTCCTTTGAAAACTTTCTGAAAGTCCCCCTGAGCCTGATAAAGTCGGTCCCGGTCGCCTCTTTTATTATTCTTAGCCTATTCTGGTTCCCCTTGAGGGGGGTCAGCATTTTTGTGGTTTTCCTCATTGTTTTTCCGGTTGTCTATGGCCATGCCTTGTCAGCTTGGAAAAGCCTGGATCCCAAGATGGTGGAAATGGCCCGAGTTTTTGTTGTCAAGCCGGTCACGTATTTTCGGGCGATCGTCATGGATCACATCAAGGATGACCTGGCCCAGGGCTTTAAGACGGGGATCGGAATGGCCTGGAAGGCCGGGGTTGCGGCAGAGGTCATTTCAATGGCAGGAAAGTCAATAGGCGGGGCAATCTATGATTCCAAGGTCTATCTGGAGATGGCCGACCTTTTTGCCTGGACCCTGTGGCTGGTGGTTATTAGTGCCATGAGCGAGAGGCTTCTCATAATCTTATGGAAAAAACTTCAGAGGATTCTTTCAAGAATCCCGGAAAATCCGGAGACCCCGGGGAGCCCTGGGAGGCTGGGGGATCATGGAAAATCGTCGGGATTTGGGGGCCCTGACGGGCTGGAGAACCCCGACCGGCTAGTGGATCCTGGAAAACAGGCCGGATTTGGGGACCCCGGGGCTGCCGGGGGCCAAGTGGATCGCGGAAAAACGGCCGGATTTGGGGATCACGGCCGACTGGATGATCATGGAAAACCCGGGCCACCGGGGAAGCCGATCATGGCTATGGAAAAGATCAGCCTTTCCTATTCAGACAAGCCCGTCTTGAAGGATATGAGCCTTGAGCTATATGCCGGGGACAGGCTGGCCATAACAGGCCAGTCAGGCATTGGGAAGACCAGCCTGATCAGGATTATAGCCGGCTTGGAAGGCTCCTACGGGGGCAAGGTTAAATGGACATTCGAGGGCCGCAAAGACAAGGCTTCCAAGCCTTCCATATCAATGCAATTTCAGGAGGACCGGCTCATAGAGAATGCCGGACTCGTAGAAAACCTGAGATTGGTGGGGTGCTCGGACTCGGACATAGGTGCGGCGGCCAAGGCCCTTGACCTTGAGGGCTTTGGTGATGGGCCGGTCAAGGGCATGTCGGGCGGCATGAAAAGAAGGCTTTCCCTTATTAGGGCGGTCCTGAAGCCGTCCGACCTGGTGGTCCTTGACGAGCCCCTGGCTGGGATGGACGAAAATACTGCCGCTAAGGCCATGGCCTGGGCTGACAAGGAGCTTGGCCGCCGGCACCTGGCCTGCATAATAGCATCACATGACTTGGATGGGCTAAAGGGCTTCAATATTAATCGCCATATAGAGATCTTGCCAATGGGGCAGGCCGGAGGCCGGGCCCGGAACCAAGCCGGAGGGCGGGCCTAAGGCGGGTCCGGGCCAAAGTCCGCGGTCTAGGCCGCGGACCATCTCCATCCGTGCCGCCAACAGCTTTCCAAGCGGCACTCCTTCTTGACCTATATATATGGTGGGCACAGATCCTGGTTTTTTGGATCTGTGCCTGCTTTTAATTTGCCATTGATTCACAGATGATAGTGTTGGTTTGGCTTTTTTGGGAAACCAACACCAGCCCTTTTCCGCCTCACGGTCGGCTTCTCTAGTGTTGGTTCCGGATTTTCGTCAGACCAACACTAGCCTTTTTCCGCCTCACGGCCCGCTTCTATAGTGTTGGTACCGCATTTTCGTCAGACCAACACTAGCCTTTTTCCGCCTCGCGGCCGACTTCTCTAGTGTTGGTTCTGCGTTTTCGTCAAACCAACACTAGCCCATGGCCATCTCCCGGTCGATTTCTCTAGTGTTGGTTGGCCCTTTTCGTCAAACCAACACTAGCAGCGAGCAAATTCAGGCCAAACTCAGTAGAGGGAGTTTGCCATTTTCGGCAAACCCCATCTATTTCCAAGCGGAATCCGGCCAGGCACCCCAAAGCCAAGCAAGCCCGTAGGCCCCAAACTCCCACAAGCCCGCAAATCCCTGCAGGCCGGCCGAGCCCGCCCCAAGTCCATTTGACAATGAGCCTAAAAAGACGGTAACCTTTAACAATGTAACCGCAACTATTGAAAAGCGAAAAAAACACCGGATAATAAATAACATAGAAGGAATATAGTATCGGAGAACCAAGAAAAATAAAGGAACCCAAGAAAGGCTGATTATGAACATATCCATATTTTACGGGCTCGCCCTGCCGCTACTCGGCACAACCCTGGGCGGGGCCTGCGTATATTTTATGAAAGGTAAATTGAATAGCAAACTTGAGAAGGGCCTGTCAGGCTTCGCCGCCGGGATAATGGTGGCGGCCTCAATCTGGTCCCTCATAATTCCGGCAATAGAGCAGAGCCAGGGTCAAGGCTTTGCCAAGGTCTTTCCCGCAGTGGCGGGTTTTTGGATAGGAACCCTCTTCCTGCTCCTGCTGGACCACATAATTCCCCATCTTCACGTCAATGAGGACAAGCCCGAGGGCCCAAAGACCAACCTTGGCAAGTCCACAATGATGATCTTTGCGGTTGTCCTCCACAATATTCCCGAGGGCATGGCCGTCGGCGTCCTATTGGCCGGCCTTATTTCCGGCAAAGCCATGATTTCCGCCGGGGCCGTCCTGTCACTGTCATTGGGGATTGCCATCCAAAATTTCCCCGAAGGGGCCATAATCTCCATGCCCCTCCACGCCGCCGGAAACTCAAAGAATTACGCGTTTTTCGGGGGCTTCCTATCCGGAGTGGTCGAGCCCATAGCCGCAGTGCTGACAATGATGGCCGTAAGCTTTGTTGTTCCGGCCCTCCCATATATCCTGTGTTTTGCGGCGGGTGCCATGATGTACGTGGTCGTTGAGGAGTTGATCCCGGAGATGAGCAAGGGGGATCATTCCAATATTGGAGTCGTGACCTTTTCAATTGGCTTCTGCCTCATGATGGCCTTGGACGTCGTCCTGGGCTAGGCCGGGCCCGACAAAAACCTGGACCGGTCTCAGGACCGCCCAAACCTGGCACGGCCCGCCAAGCCGGTTGGCCCGGGGCCAAAGTCAGCGGCCTAGGCCGCTGACCATCTCCATCCGTGCCGCCAACAGTTTTTCCAAGCGGCACTCCTTCTTGACCCATATATATAGGGAAGGCACAGATCTTGAGTTTTGGATCTGTGCCTGCCTTTTGTCTGCACTTAATTAGCAGATAGTAGTGTGAGTTCTCGCTTTTTGGCCAACTCACACTATCGAAAAACCGAATTTAGTAGTGTGAGTTCCCACTTTTTGGCCAACTCACACTATCGAAAAACCAAATTTAGTAGTGTGAGTTCCCACTTTTTGGCCAACTCACACTATCGAAAAACCAAATTTAGTAGTGTGAGTTTCCGCTTTTTGGCCAACTCACACTATCGCCGGGCAGAATTTAGTAGTGTGAGTTCACGTTTTTGAAGAATTCACACTATTCCCAAACCGGTAGGCCAGCTAAAGCCCCGGACCAACCCGGGGTCCCGGCCAAGCCCCAAACCGGCGGGCCCGCCACAGGGCCGCGGCCAAACCGACCTCCAAGCCGACGACAAGCTTTCGTCGAAAGACGCCGGTCCCCCCCCCAAGCCCCAGGCCCCGGGCCCACCGCCGGCCGCCGTCGAAAGCCTCGGCTAACGGATCGGCAGAAAAACAGCCATGGTGGTCCCGGAGGGAGTGCTTTCTTCAACCTCGATCCGACCCCCGTGGAGCCGGCAAATCTGCCGGGCCAGGGCCAGGCCAAGGCCGACCCCCTTCTCTCTTCGGCTTTCAGGCGATGCCAGCCTGTAAAAAGCTTGAAAAATATCCTTTTGATGGTCTTTGGGAATTCCATAGCCCGTGTCTTTAATATGGATGATTGCAAAGGAACCTTTTTTCTCAGTCCTTATACTGACCCTCCCCCGGGGGCGGCCATACTTTATGGCATTTTCCGTCAAGTTATAGAAGAGCCTGGACAGGAGGGTGTCAGACCCGATCAGCCCTATATCCTCTCCAAGGATCTCAAGGCGGATATCCTTCTTCTCGGCCAGGGGAGCCAGGTCAGTTATGACTTCCTCCAGCATTGGCAGGAGGTCGATTTTTTCATTTATAGGGACATTTTGCAGGTTGCTCATCTCAAGCAGGGTTTTGAGAGTGGCTGACAAGCCTTCAATCTGCTCATTCAGGGAGGCGAAGAGCTCTTTGGTCTCAGGGTCAAGGTCGGGATGGTCATCCTCAAAAACCTCCAGCCGCATCTGCAAAAGGGAAAGGGGGGTCCTGAGCTCGTGGGCTGCATTGCCCGTAAACTGCTTTTGAGCCGCATAGGATGCCTGGAGTCGGTCAAGCATGTCATTGAAAGATCGGGCCATGGCCCTAAATTCCAGAAGCGTCTCCGTATCCAGGTGCATATCCTCAAGATTGTTGATTTGGACCCTGGCCACCTGCTCGGAAAAATTTTCCAGGGGCCTCAGAGCCCTCCCGCTCACAAAGTAGGCAATAACCCCGCTTGCCAATGTCACTGCCAATGTTATGTAAAGATTGTTTAGGGTAAATCGGGTCCTGGCCTCATCGATCACAATGGTCAGCTGGTCGGTTTTTCCGGCGACCTCGGGATCAAAGGACTCATTAACACCCTTATCCTCGACCCCGGACACCTCTCCATTGACAGCCCGGGATGCCTCCCGGCCGCCCGGAGCATTGTCCCGGCCCTTCGGAGCATTCTCCCTAATCTCTACATTATCAATGCTGTGCTTTATCTCGTCTATCCGCCTAAGTCCGGAATTGCCAAGGAGGACCATCATGACCAGGCAGGTCAGGGCAATGAGGAGAGAAGTCATCAGGGCTATTCGCCATCGCAGGGATTTAATTTTCATTTTCCTTAACCTCCGAATCTCTAGTCCCCGGGGCATCGTCGGCCAAGTCTTTAGCCCCCAGGGCCTTGGCCGTCAAGCCTTTGGGCTCCAAGCTCCCGGCCCCCGTATCTTCGGGCCCCGGACCATCAGCCCCCAAGTCCTCAACCTCTATAAGATAGCCCTCGCCGATCCGATTTTTCACGGGGTCATAACCCACAAGGGGCTTGAGCTTCTTTCGCAGGGCCGAAATATGGACCCGGATTGCATTGCTGAAACTGTCCACGCTGCTGTCCCAGACATGCTCAATCAGCTCTTCCTGGCTGACAGGCCTGCCTATGTGAAGAAGAAGGTATTCCAAGATTCCCGCCTCTTTCTTGGTCAGAACAATTTCCTCGCCCTTGACATAGCTCTTGCGGGACTTGGTATCAAAGGCAAGGGGCCCGGCCTCAAGCCGAAGGTCTTTCTGGGTGAAGGGGCGGCGGAGAAGGCTCCTGACTCTGGCCTCAAGCTCCGCCAAGTGGAAGGGCTTGGACAGGTAGTCGCTGGCCCCGGCATCCAAGCCCTCAACCTTATCGGAAATCTCGCTCCTGGCCGACAAGATCAGGACAGGGGTCTTTTGGTCCTTTTCCCTCAAATATCTTAGAAGGCTCATACCGTCAATACCCGGAAGGTTAAGGTCCAGGAGAACCAGGTCATAGGGTTCCACAGAAAGCTTGTCCCGGGCCTCATCTCCATCATAGCAGACATCAAGGCTGTAGCCCTGCTTCCTCAAGCTCCCGGCAACGGTATCGCATAAAAATTTTTCATCCTCAACAAGTAAAAGTCTCATAAATTCCTCCTAAGGCTGAAGTATAGCATGAAGAATTGGATAAAATATATGTTTTCTTAACACTATCTTTATACTTGAAATTATACTATTTATATGCAAATGACCGGCGGCGACTCTTTGGGAATAGAGAATATATATAAGCAAGCCGGAAATTTCAATCTTAAAGGGATAGAAGATTCAAGCTGAAAGGAGAAGGTGTGAAAGAAAAAAGAATCAGCATCGTCAGGGCGGGCCTCATCTTAGCGGCCTGCCTGATGATAGTCTTCGGAGCTATGAGGGGGGAAGTGCAGACCGTCCTGTCCAAGGCTATAAAGTTATGCATGGAGTGTGTCGGAATTGGCTAGAAAATTCAAGGGCATCTCACAGGGCTTATCGAGGTTCAGGTCATTTATCCAGGCCGGAGCCACACTTTTGACAAATATACATTTGCCGAATTTCTTCACAGGTAAGCTCTACCAGGGCAATGGAAAAATGGTCTGCGTCCCGGGCTTAAACTGCTATTCATGTCCGGCCGCAAGCGGGGCCTGTCCTATCGGGTCTTTCCAAGCCGTTGTGGGATCGTCAAAATTCAAGTTTTCATATTACATAACCGGGATCTTAATTCTTCTGGGGGTCTTGCTGGGACGCTTCATATGCGGCTTCCTATGTCCATTCGGCTGGTTCCAGGAATTACTGCACAAAATCCCGACCAAAAAATTTTCGACAAAGAGGCTAAAGCCTTTAACATATTTGAAGTACGCAATCTTAGCGGTGATGGTGGTGCTGCTGCCAATCATTGTTGTCAATGAGTTGGGCATGGGTGAGCCTTTCTTCTGCAAGTACCTGTGTCCCCAGGGAGTTATGGAGGGTGCCATACCCCTTTCCATCGTAAACTCGGGTATCAGGGCGGCCCTGGGCAAGCTCTTCACCTGGAAGTTGGGGATCCTATTGACAACTGTGGCCCTGAGCATATTCTTCTTCAGGCCCTTCTGCAAGTGGATCTGCCCCTTGGGTGCCTTCTACGCCCTATTTAACAGGGTTTCACTCTTACAGATCCAAGTGGATGAGGACAAGTGTGTTTCCTGCGGCAAGTGTGCCAAGGCCTGCAAGATGGATGTGGAAGTCCTGAAAAATCCCTGCCACGGGGAGTGCATAAGGTGCGGCATGTGCATTAAAGCCTGTCCCACAAATGCCCTGGCCTTCGGATACGGACTCGGGGCCAAAGGCGGTGCCAAGCAAAAGAAATTGCCGGAAGAACAAGGGGCTCAGGCCTGAGACAATTGAGAAGTATATATAGAAGAAAAACACAAAAAAGAAAAAACAAGGAGGAAATATCAATGAAATTAAAGAAGTTGGCTATGACAGTTGCAGTTTTCGGGCTTATCCTGAGCCTGGGAGCTTGCGGAAAGAAAGATACACCGGCCCAATCCGATAGCGGTCAGGCCGTAACTGCGGGTCAGGCCGGTATGCCGGAAACCCCACCTGACCAAGGCGGAAAATCAGGAGCGGAGGCTGAAATCAACAAGCTGAGCCAGGAAGAGAATGAGATCTTTGCAAAAGACAAAGAGCTTTGGGACAAGGTCTTTCTTTCAGCCAATAAGAACTCGGGCATGATAGGTGACGGAACAAACTATGGTGAGTTTCTGAAAGCTACGATTGAGAGTGCCAAGGACAAGTTTTCAGCTGCCGAGCTTAAGATCCTCAATGAGGGGGCCGACAAGATCGTTGAAATCGAGAAGAAGATTGAGGAGTTGAAGAAGCAGGCCCCGGCACAGGGTCAGGCCGGAGGATCGGGAACCACCTCATCAGCCGATACAAAAAAGGGTGACAAGTTTCCGGCATTCAAGGGCAAGGACCTGGACGGAAAAGACGTGGATTCAAGCTTTTTCAGCAAGAATGCGGTTACAGTCATGAACTTCTGGTTCTCAACCTGCAACCCCTGCATAGGCGAGCTTGATGAGCTCGATGCCATAAATAAAGAGTTGAAGGCCAAGGGCGGGGAGATGGTCGGAGTCAACTCCTTTACCCTGGACTATGAAAAGGGTGCGGTTGAAGAGGCTAAAAAAATCCTAAAGGCCAAGGGAGCAAGCTACAGAAACATAAGCTTCCCCTCAGACAGCGAGGCCGGCAAATTTGTTCAGAACATCATGAGCTTCCCGACAACCATTGTTGTCGACAGGCAGGGCAATATGATCGGAGACCCCATAATGGGCTCGGTTGCCGAGGGCAAACAGCACGAGGAGCTGATGAACCGCATAAACAAAGTATTGGAAATGGATAAAAAATAATATTTTAAGGGCTCTATTTAATCAGGCAGACCCCCTAAAGTTGGACCGGGAAGTTTAACTTTAGGGGGTCAATTTAATTTTGCGGGGCTTTTTTAATTTTAGTAATAAGTTTTTATAATTTTTCCATTTCTTGACAAACGCAAAAGAGGCTTTTTGGCTACAGGCCAGGTATTCGCGGATGCCCTCGTTGTAGGACCGGTTGCAGCAATGAAGAATGTACCCGTTCTCCTGACTCAGAAGAACCTACTTCCCAAGGCAATCAAGGCCGTTATCGACAGGTGCGACTTCGAGAAGATCACCATCGTCGGTCTCCAGAATGCCGTTTCTAAAGAAGTAATTGAAGCTATAAATAAGTAATAGCATCTAAAATTTAAGCAAGTTGGCTTGCCCCGGAAGTGTCTTTTCCGGGGCAGCCTTTTTTTGTGCAGACACTTTCTCAACTCATAACTCCGGGGCCAAGTCCTTACGTGCCATTTAGTCTTATTCAGTATAAAACGGGCTCAAAGCATTCCAATCACTTGCTTTGAGTGGATTTTCACTTTCTCACATGCTAAGCTCTTCTTAACAATAGATTAAGAAATCCTTCAGCCCAAAATATCTAATCTCCGGCTAAAGAATTTCAAGAACTTTATCTAAAGCATATGAGGAGGAAGAAAAACATGACGAAAGTCAAGGACCATGCCCTTAAAATCTTTCTAAAAAGATCTAACAATTTTGCGGCAATATTCAACACCTTTGTTCCGGACCTTCCGCAAATTGATCCAAGTAAATTGAGTGAGTATGACA
>OKQS01000005.1 GCA_900290095.1 Khoudiadiopia massiliensis
ATAGGATAAAAGAAAAATTAGGATATTTAAGTCCAATAGAATATAGAGAAAAGAATGCAGCATAAAAAATACCAGAGAAAATATAAATTCTCTCTGGTATTTGGTCCAACTTTATGGGGTCACCACAATTTGAACGGGCTGTTTTTTTGCTATTTTTCTATAATTCGTCGTAATTTTTTGATTTTTAATGGCCAAAAAATTAAGAAAACGATTGTTATAATTTAATTTTTTTTTAAATAACATATTGTATTGAGCTTCAACATATGTCATAATCTGTTCCATCATTCTTTAAGGAGGTAAAGATGAAAGACAAGTCAAATGCAAACGTTAGCATAGATAATATCTATAAGCTTGACGGGCGGGTCCCGGTTGCTAAGGCTATTCCTTTCGGTTTGCAGCACGTACTGGCCATGTTTGTATCAAACCTGGCCCCAATCATTATTGTAGTAGGGGCAGCCCAGGCTGCGCATCCCGAGTTTGAGATCGACCTTCCCATGTTGATCCAAAACGCCATGTTTGTAGCAGGCCTCGGAACCATGGTACAGCTCTATCCTATTTGGAAGATCGGTGCCAGATTACCTGTTGTTATGGGGGTAAGCTTTACTTTCCTGGCTTCCCTTATCTATGTTGCCACCAACTTCGGCTACCCTACGATGATAGGTGCCATAATAGTGGGGGGCTGTATTGAAGGCTCTTTGGGGCTCACTGCAAAGTTTTGGAGGAAATACATATCGCCGATTGTTTCAGCTTGCGTCGTCACATCCATAGGTTTTCCACTTTTGGTTGTAGGAGCTACTTCATTCGGTGGTGGTAACGGAGCAGCCGACTTCGGTTCAGCTCAAAACCTGATTGTAGGAACAGTAACACTTATTTCCTGTCTCCTGTTTAATATTATGGCCAAAGGCTTCTGGAAACAGCTTTCAGTTTTATTCGGATTAATAGTGGGTTATATACTTGCCATAGCCATGAATATGGTTGATTTTACTCCCATCATGCAGAGCAAGCTAATAGCTATTCCAAAATTTATGCCATTCGTACCCGAGTTCAATATCAGTGCAATTATAGCCCTGGTGGTTGTCTTCCTGGTATCGGCAGCGGAAACAATTGGTGATACCACAGCAGTTTGTGTTGGAGGATTGGGAAGGGATATTACGGAAAAAGAAATCCAGGGATCCCTGGCTTGCGACGGCTTCTTCAGTGCCGTTTCAGGCTGCTTCGGTTGTACCCCGATCACATCATTCAGCCAGAACGTCGGGCTGATCGCCATGACCAAGGTAGTTAACCGCTTCACCATCATGTTCGGTGCCCTGACCCTTATTTTGGCCGGACTCTTTCCGCCAATTGGCGCTTTCTTTTCAACCCTGCCACAGTCGGTTTTGGGCGGCTGTACAATCATGATGTTCGGATCCATCATAGTCAGCGGTATGGGGATGATTGCAAGGTGCGGTTTCAACCATAGAAACACAACTATTGCGGCCCTGTCACTGAGTGTCGGCATAGGCTTCACCCAGGTTCCGGAAATTTACAACATCTTCCCGGCCCTGGCAAGAGACGTTTTCTCAGGCAACCCTGTTGCCAACGTCTTCTTAATTTCTTTGATCTTAAGCTTTGTTTTGCCCAAATCCGAAGAGGACAAGGCTATGGAAGCTGAGGAGGCACAGAAAAACATTGAGGCTTTGAAAGAGGGAGAAAAAATAAAACTTTTAAAATAGTTTTATGAGATCTAAAATTTTTTCAAAGAAAAAAGTGCCGGAGCTAAAAACTCCGGCACTGCTTTTTTGCCTTAAAAATCAGAAGGATTCTTTGGGATTGGCCAGTTTACGACCGGCAGCGAAGCGCTCGATGATATTCCTGTCGTCCCCCAGGTAGATCAGCCTTTCCATCCTTGATTCGGTATCAAGATTAGGATCAATGTCCACTACCAGGGCATCGAACTCATAGCCTTCCTCAAAGCTTCCGACCTTGCCGAAGAAGGACCCGCCGCCCTTAGTCGCCAGATAAAAGACCTCCTGGCTCTTCAATGGGGACTTATCGGAATCAACATATATCCCGTACATTTTTGAAACTTGGATTGCACTCACCATTATCTCAAACATATTGAGAGTGTGGCCGCCGGAAACGTCGGAAGCCAGGCCGACCCTTATATTTCTTTCCAGATATTCCCTGATCGGGGCCAGGCCGCTCATCAAGTTCAGGTTTGAGGTTGGGCAATGGGCCACCATAACATTTTTATTTTCTAAAAGCTTTTTCTCATCTTCATCACAGTGGATACAATGGGCCATAATAGTGGGATTTGTCCCCATCATGTCATATTTGGCGTAGACGGAGGCATAGTTGGGACACTCGGGATGGAGCTCCTTAACCCAGGCAATCTCACCTGGATTCTCCGAGAGGTGGGACTGGACCGGGAGACCTGTTTCCTTTATAAGAGCTTGCAGGTCTTCCATAAGCTTGTCGGTGCAGCTGGGCACAAAGCGTGGCGTTATTATCGGCCTTACCCTGTCTTCGTCAATGTGCCTTTCTATTATGCGACGGGTTATCGCCATTGAGTCCTCTTCAGTCTCATTCAGGGCATCAATTGAATTCCTGTCCATATTGACCTTGCCAATGTAGGCGTAAAGCCCGGATTTTTTGAATAGGTCAAAGAGGAGTTCGGTGGAATCCTCATGGAGGCTTGAAAAGACAACACTTCTTGTAATTCCGTTAAGCCATAATTTTTCAATAAAATCGCGGTAAATCGATTCCGAGAATGCAGGATCCTTGTATTTGGCTTCAGTCGGAAAAGTATACTTATTTAACCAGGGCAGGAGCGGAAAATCGTAGCCCAGACCTTCATTTGGATGCTGAGGAGCATGCAGGTGAATATCCGAAAAGGCCGGGATAATCAGCTTACCCGAATAATCCTCAACGGGGCAGGAGGGCCTATACTTGACAATTCCCTTCACTTTCCCATCTTCAACAAGAATATAGCTCTCATCATGTATTGAGAACTCATCTTTTTCTTTAGTAAATACTATGTCACCGAAATAGGCTTTCATTTTTCCCCCTTTCTTAGAGTCGGACGCAAACAGGCAACAAACCGGTTTTATGGCCCGATCCGAAAAATCTTTAATATGCTTTTCTGTCTAAAGCATGACAGATGCTCGGCCCAAATTCAATGGTAATTATTTATTTTGTTTTTTTTCTTTTCCGATGGTAAAATCTGATATATCAGTTAATCGGAGTTAATTCCGATGCTAAGGGAAGCGGGTAATTTCTTACTATTCCCCAAAATTTAATCAAAGGAGGCAGAATGAAGAAGCTACTTTCAATTCTGTGCGCAGGTTTGTGTGTTTTGACACTCACATCATGCGGCGGAAAAAAACCGGGAGGAGAGAGCATGGAAGCTAAGAAGAAAGACCTGATCGTCTTTGCGGCAGCATCGATGACGGAGTCCTTGAACCAAGTAAAGAAAATGTATGAGAAGGAAAATCCCGACGTCAACGTCGTATTAAACCTTGACTCATCAGGAACCCTTAAAACACAGATCTCTGAAGGAGCCGATTGTGACGTTTTCATTTCAGCTTCAAGCAAGCAGATGAATGAGCTTGACAAGGAGAACGAGAAATTCAAGAGCAATGTCGCCATTGATTCAAGCACCAGGTTCAACCTTTTGGAAAATAAGGTAACATTGGCAGTAAAAGAAGACAGCGACAAGGGAATTGCAAGCTTTGAAGACATCAACACGGACAAGGTAAAGACAATAGCTCTTGGTAATGCTGACGTTCCTGTAGGCCAGTACTCCGAGGAGCTTTTGAAGAAGATGGGCATTTGGGATGCAATCCAAGGCAAGATCAGCTTCGCATCCAACGTCAAAGAAGTGACCGGTTGGGTAAGCGAGGGAGCCGTTGATTGCGGCATCATCTACTCAACAGACGCCAAGGCGGCAGGCCTCAAGATCGTCGATACGGCAGACTCATCAATGTTCAAGAAAAAGGTCATATATCCTGCGGCTGTGGTTGAAACAGCTAAGAATAAAGACCAAGCAAAGAAGTTTTTGGACTTCCTGAAATCAGATCCGGCCAAGAAAGTCTTTGATTCATTTGGCTTTAAAACCCTTTAATATCAGGGTTAAATATGCCCCCGGCTGATGATTAAATCCGGCCGGGGGTATTTTATAACTATCAAACCTTAATATTCGGAAAAGTGAAGGACTAAAATGAATATATTTCCTTTATACAATTCAATAAGGATTGCCCTGATTTCAAGCTTTTTCACATTTTTTCTGGGCATATTCTTTGCCTATCAGATCAGGAAGCTACATCCGACTGTAAAGGGAATACTGGATGTTATCCTGACCCTGCCCCTGGTCTTGCCGCCTACGGTTGTGGGTTTTTTCCTGCTTAAGGGGCTGGGCCCCAACAGCTCCGTGGGCCAATTTTTTGAGAAGATGAATATAAGCCTGATCATGAGATGGTATTCGGCCGTTTTCGCCACCATTGTTGTGACCTTCCCCCTTATGTACAGAACGGCCAGGGGGGCCTTCGAATCCTTTGATATGAACCTGAAATATGCCGGCCAAACCCTGGGAAGGTCCAACACCTGGATATTTTGGAAGATCGTCCTGCCCAATTGTAAAAAAGAGATTCTTGCAGGACTTATCCTGTCCTTTGCCAGGGCCTTGGGGGAATATGGGGCCACCAGCATGGTTTCCGGCTATATTCCCAACAGAACGGCTACAATTTCAACAACGGTCTACCAGCTTTGGAGGATAGGTCAGGACGACCTGGCCTACAAGTGGGTTGGGGTAAATATGCTGATCTCTTTTATAGTCCTCTTGGCCATCAACCTCTTGGAAAACAAGGATAAGAAGGAATAGAAGGGGGTTGGATATGCTTGAATGCAGGATAAAAAAAGACTTTAAAAATTTCACGCTTGACGTAGATTTTTCGATGGGCGATGAGAGCCTGGCCCTCCTGGGTGCCTCGGGAGCAGGCAAGTCCCTAACCCTCAAGTCAATAGCGGGCCTGGTAAAACCGGATTCCGGGAGGATTGTTTTGAACAATAGGGTGCTTTTCGATTCAGAAAAGAAGATAAATTTAAAGCCCCAGGACAGGAAGGTCGGCTACCTCTTTCAGGACTATGCCCTTTTCCCTAACTTCACGGTTAAAGAGAACATTGAAAGCGGGCTTAGGGACGGGGATTCATCACAGGTTGAGAGGGTCATAAAAGACCTCCATATCGAACATATTAAAGACAAATATCCCCACATGATTTCCGGAGGGGAGAAGCAGAGGACGGCCCTGGCCAGGATCCTGGTCAACAAGGCCCAGATCCTGCTTTTGGACGAGCCCTTTTCGGCAATAGACTCCTTTTTGAGGGACAAGGTCGAGAACGAGGTTGTCAATATAATTAAGAAATACAAGATAAAGACAATTCTCGTAAGCCACAACAAGGAAGAGTCCTACAGACTATGTGACAATATAGTAACCCTGAATAAGGGGAGGAGTGAGGGCAAGCTTGAGACCGATGAGCTTTTCAATAGGCCTCCGACAATTACGGCTGCCAAGCTTGTGGGCGTCAAGAATTTTTCAAGGCTGGAGCCGGTTGAGCCCGGGAAGATCCGGGCCTTGGATTGGGGGCTGGACTTGAAAGTGGACTCAAAGCCAATTAAAAAGTATGTTGGGGTTTTTTCCAATAAGATAAATATTTCAGGTGAAAGAGGGCAGGAGAATTCCTTCCCCTTGGGGAGCTTTTCCATTATAGAAAATATTGATAACTATTCAATATGCCGGGAAGGGGACGGAAAGGACCTTGATAATCTGATTTTCACAGTCGGCAAGGAAAATTGGAAAAGTTTAGAAAATCGGGAGAAATATATTATCATTGATCCTGAAGACCTTATATTTTTTGATGATTAAGCCTTGGTGAACGGAAGGAGGGGATTCACAAATGATAGATCAATTTAACAGGAAAATTACATATTTGCGGATTTCCCTTACCGACCGCTGCAATTTCAGGTGCCGCTACTGCATGCCTGAAGAGGGAATAGACAAGCTGGACTGCAAGGACATAATGTCTTATGAGGAAATTCTTAGGATTGTCAGGGTCTGTGCAGGACTTGGCATAGAAAAAGTCAGGATAAGCGGGGGAGAGCCCTTTGTAAGGAAGAATCCCATGGACTTCCTCGAAAAACTGGCTAAAATCCAAGGCATCAAGGACATCGGCATAACCACTAACGGCTCACTTGTTCTTCCATATCTTGACCGCCTGGAGAAAGCGGGCATTAAAAGGCTCAATTTCAGCCTTGACACACTGAAAAAAGACAAATTCGCCTACATAACAAGGCGCGGAAATTTCGAGACCACAATGCAAGCTATTGAAAGGGCTATTGACAGAGGTTTTAAGGTAAAAATAAATTGCGTACTGATGGGGTCTTTCAACACTGACGAAATCGATGATTTTGTCTACCTTACCAAGGATAATGACATAGATGTCCGCTTTATAGAGCTCATGCCCATAGGGCCGGCCGGTGCTTTCAAAAAAGAGATCTTCTTCAAGAACTCGGACCTGCTTGACCGGCTTTTCAAGGAGTACGGAAGGCCCGGTAAGGAGCCGGGAGGCCTTGAGGAGGTTGAGACTGACGGGGTTGCCAAAATGTTTAAAATATGCGGATACAAGGGGAGGATAGGCCTAATATCTCCCATTTCTCACAGCTTCTGCGCCTCATGCAACAGGATCCGCCTGACCGCTGACGGGAAAATAAAGCCCTGTCTGCACTCGGCAAAAGAATATGACCTCAAGGGGCTTGAAGGGGAAGAGCTGACAAGGGCTCTTGAAGAAGCCATACTTGCCAAACCCCAAAGCCACCATTTACAGGAAGCGGCCTCTTTGAGCAAAAGAGGGATGAACATGATAGGGGGTTAATGTTTTGAAAGAATTCAGCCACATTGACAGTGAGGGCAGGGCAAAGATGGTCGATGTCTCGGATAAGAAAGAGAGCGACAGGCTGGCAATAGCAAGGGCCCGGGTAAAACTGAACAGAGAAACTTATACCATGGTCAAGAATCAGGAGATCAAGAAGGGTGATGTTCTCACGGTTGCAAAGGTTGCCGGCATAATGGCCGCAAAAAACACTTCCAATCTTATCCCCATGTGCCACCCCATAAACATAACATCCATTGACCTGGACTTCAACCTGGACGATGAAAATTGCCTGATTGAGATAAGAGGATCGGCTAAGATTAATGCTAAAACGGGGGTGGAGATGGAAGCCCTGACCGGGGTTTCTGTTGCCGCCCTGACCATATATGATATGTGCAAGGCCGTTCAGAGAGATATTGAAATAACCGATATTAAGCTGGTCAAAAAATCCGGGGGCAAGAGCGGAACTTTTGTAAATGAATGAAACGGGAAAAGTCATGAGAGTTATTTCTGTAAACATAAGTGAAAAAAAGGGAACGGTTAAGAAACCGGTTGAAAAAATAGAATTAAAAAAGGACTACGGGATCATCGGGGATGCCCATGCGGGGAATTGGCATAGGCAGGTCAGCCTTTTGGCAGTTGAGTCTTTGGACAAGATGAAAAAGATCCTGCCCGACCTGAAGGCCGGGGATTTTGCTGAGAATATTTTAACGGAGGGTTTGGTCCTACACACGCTGCCAATAGGCACGGATCTGAGGATCGGCTCCTGTCTGCTCAGGGTCAGCCAAATAGGCAAGGAGTGCCATCAGGGTTGTCAGATAAGACAGAAAACCGGGAAATGCATAATGCCCACTGAGGGGATTTTTGCAACAGTAGAGGAAGAGGGGACCATTTACCCTGGGGACCTAATAAGCATAATAGAAAAATAGGAGCTTAAAATGATAAAGAAAATTAGGGTTGAAGATGCGGTTGGCTATCCGCTGCTCCACGACATAACAGCAATCATGCCTGACGGCTTTAAAGGGGTTAAGTACAAGAGGGGCCATGTTGTAAGCCGGGAAGATATTAACGGCTTGAAAGACATCGGCAAGGACCACATATATATCGGAGAATTGGAAGCCGACCAGGTCCATGAAGAGGATGCCATATCTGCTTTGGCTCCATATTTGGCCGGGCCCAACACGGAAGCAAGTCCTGTCAGCGAAGGCAAGATCACCCTTAAATCGAAGGTCAGGGGACTCTTCGTAATTAACAGGGAGGCACTGAGGGCAATCAATGCTTCCGGCGACTATACTGTAACCTGCATCAGGTCCTACACCAAAGTTGAATCGGGAGCCAAGCTTTGTGGAGCCAGGATCGTCCCGCTTTGGACGAGCAGGGATAAGGTGGACAGAGCCCTGGAAATAGGCAAGAATGCCGGATGCGTTTTTGAAGTCAGGCCTTACAGGGAGCTCAAAGTGGCCTGCATAATTACAGGAGATGAAGTCTATTACGGCCGCATAAAGGACGCTTTTAAGCCGGTGCTGGAAGCCAAGCTTAAAGAATTCCCCGCCAATGTTCTGGGCTACAGTTTCTGTCCTGACGATATAGGAAAGATAGTTGAGGAGTTTCAAAAATACAAAGACCTGGGAGCGGACCTGGTCTTATTTACAGGCGGCATGAGTGTTGATCCGGACGACACCACTCCAAGTGCCATAAGAGAAACGGGCAGCCGAGTCATTGTTCAGGGGATTACCATGCAGCCCGGCAACATGCTCATGATTGCCAAGCTGGACGGGACATATCTCATGGGAGTGCCCGGGGCCAGCATCCACAGCAAGGTAACAAGCTTTGACTACTTTTTGCCCAGGATTTTTGCCGGCCTTGACCTCAAGAAAGACGACTTCCTTGAGATGGCTGAAGGTGGCCTATTATGAAGATGAAGGCGGCGGTTTTGACCGTCTCGGATAGGGCAAGCAAGGGAATCTACGAGGATGAGTCCGGCAAGGTTCTAATGAGATTGATAGAGGATTACGGGCTCCAAGTCTTAGATTATAAGGTTGTTGAAGACGACAGGGAAAAAATAAAAAAAGCCTTGGAAACTTTCTGCGACCAAGGCATAAACCTGATTATAACCAGCGGCGGGACCGGATTTTCCGAGCGGGATGTTACCCCTGAGGCAACTCTTGATATCCTGGATAAATTAACGCCGGGAATAGACCAGGCTATGAGGGCTGAAGGGGCAAAAAATACCCCCATGGCATATCTGTCAAGGGGGATTTCAGGTATAAGGGATCAGAGCCTCATTATTAACTTTCCGGGTAGCCCCAAGGCCTGTAGAGAAAACTTTGACGCCATTTCCGGATTTTTAAAGCACGGTTTGGAAATTATTTCCGGCCGGGCAAACCACTGAACTTCAAAAACTCACAGATGTTACTCAATAAATAGCCAGCCGATCAAGCGAAGAAGTCCCTGTATTCGTCAGAATTCCTGAGTCCGGCCAGGGACTTCTTATCAAGCACGTTGGCCCAGTTAACTTTAAGGCAGTCCAGGGATTTTTCAAGGTCCCTCTCCTCAAGAGCCTTAATAAGGTCGGCGTGTTCAAGATATGTAGATGTCAGCTCATCAGCGTTTTTCGATGTGTAAAATATTATTTCCAGTCTTTTTATTTTCTTCTTTAAGTTATCAAGTATAGGTTTTACCTCGGTATTTTTAGACAAAGCTATTATATGGTCGTGAAAATCATTGTCCAGTGTTATGACCTCAAATTGGAGCTTATTCTCGTTATATTCTTTTATTTCCTCATTTATCGATTTAAGTGTTTTTATAAAGGAATCATCTATTCTGTCAAAGCCGTCTTTGAGACAAAAAGCCTCGAGATCGTAGACAAGGGGATAGATGTTTTTTATTGAATCGATAAAAATGGGGGCGACAATGGTCCACTGGTTGGCCTTGGACATGACAAGACCCTCGTTCTCCAAACGCAGGATGGCTTCTCTTACGGGAGTCCTGCTTATTCCCAGATTCTCGGATAGCTCATTTATTTTCAGTCGGGTATTTGGCTTAAGTTTGCCGCTGACAATGTTTTCCTCCAAAATATTATAGGCTTCATCCTTGACGAAGACCCTTTCGATCTTTTTTGTCTTATTTTTCATTGAGACTGCCATAATTTATTTCCTTCCCCTCTTTATCAAAAGCTGACAATAATGTAAAATATAGATTGACAGAACAAATATCGCTGGATATAATATAGGTGATATATTACATATCACTCGAGCAAATTATCTCACAGATCACAAGTATTTTCAAGATTTTTTAAACTGACAACGTTTTCAAACCCCCATTTCGGGGTCAAGGCGGGCGACCTTTCCGGTTGACCTGTTTCAAAATTGTTCAAAGGAATTGCAGGCTGAAATTGTTCGCTAGAAAGGAATCTTATTTTGGCAGAGTTATTCAACATTGTTCTAAATGACCTCGACAAGAGGGAAAAAGCTTCACTGGATTTTATCAACGAAGAAATAGTAAACACGGCACAGCACTTTCACGAGAGTTTCCCTGATTATAAGGAGACCCCGCTGAGAAGACTGAGCAATTTAGCCCAACAGCTGAAAGTCAAGGACATATATGTCAAAGACGAGTCCTACAGGTTCGGATTAAACGCCTTTAAGGTTTTAGGCGGATCCTATGCCATAGGAAAATATATAGCTGACAAGCTGGGCGTAGACATTGATGACCTTCCTTTTGAGAAGATGATCTCTGACGAGGTAAGAGACAAGATCGGCCAGACCACCTTTGTTACGGCAACTGACGGAAACCACGGAAGAGGCGTTGCCTGGACAGCCCAGCAGCTCAAACAAAAGTGCGTCGTATTCATGCCGGAAGGATCGGCAATTGAAAGACGTGACAATATCAGAGCACACGGCGCCGAATGCGAAATAATGGAAGGCCTAAACTATGACGACTGCGTAAGATTGGCCAGCAAGAATGCCGATGAAAAGGGCTGGGTCATGGTTCAGGATACGGCCTGGGAAGGATATGAAAAGATCCCGACATGGATTATTCAAGGCTATGCAACCTTGGCGAAGGAAGCCAAGGAGCAGATAGAAAAGGACGGCTTAAAGCCAACCCACATCTTCGTCCAAGCCGGAGTCGGATCATTTGCAACAGGGGTAACCGGATATTTCTCAAGCGTTTATCAGGGAGACGAAAAGCCCTTCATAACCGTTGTGGAACCGGAAAAAGCCAACTGCAACTATATAACAGCCAAGGCTGATGACGGCAAGATACACCATGTTACAGGTAAGATGGACACCATAATGGCGGGCTTGGCATGTGGAGAGCCCGTAACAGTAGGATGGCCCATACTTCATTCATACGCCGATGCCTTTATGTCGGTTCCCGATTATTCAGCGGCAAGGGGAATGAGAATCCTGGGCAATCCCTTAAAGGATGATGAGAAAATTATATCCGGAGAGAGCGGAGCGGTAACAACAGGCGTAGTAGCCGATGTTATGCAGAGAGACGATCTCAAGGATATAAGAGAGAAGCTGAAGTTGGACGAGAATTCAGTAGTTCTCCTGATTTCCACAGAGGGAGACACAGACTTTGCCCACTATAGGCAGGTAGTCTGGGATGGAATCCACTGTAGTAAGGAAGAGTACAACTACACAATACAGAGATAGTGAGTCGGCAAGAGGACAAGGACGGACCGGAAGGTTAAGGTTAATTAGGCAATTAAGCTGGCACAAAATGTCAAGCTTGGAAATTAAAAAAAGAAAAGGAGATTTCACACATGGCAAATGATATCAAGAAGTTAATTCAGGATTTGGGACAGTATGATTTTTCAAAACTCTATCATAACGACTTCTTCCACACATGGGATAAGACACAGGATGAGTTGAAGGCTATTTGGCAGGTTGCGGACATTTTGAGGGCTATGAGGGAAGACAATATTTCTCCCAAGATCTTTGATTCAGGACTTGGAATTTCACTTTTCAGAGACAACTCAACAAGAACCCGTTTCTCATTCGCATCAGCTTGTAACCTCTTAGGTCTTGAAGTTCAGGATTTAGACGAAGGCAAGAGCCAGATCGCTCACGGCGAAACTGTAAAAGAAACTGCAAACATGATTTCTTTCATGGCTGACGTTATAGGTATACGTGATGACATGTACATCGGCAAGGGCTACACATACATGAAGAATTTCTCTGAATATGTTCAGGAAGGATTTAATGACGGCGTTCTGGAACAGAGACCGACATTGGTCAACCTACAGTGCGACATTGACCACCCGACACAGACAATGGCCGACCTCCTTCATGCAATACATGAGTTTGGCGGAATTGAGAATCTCAAGGGCAAGAAGGTTGCTATGACTTGGGCATATTCACCCTCATACGGCAAGCCCCTTTCAGTTCCACAGGGAATCTCAGGCCTCTTCACAAGACTCGGAATGGACGTCGTTTTGGCACATCCGGAAGGATACGAGATCATGCCGGAGGTTGAGGAGATCGCAAAGAAGAATGCCGAGAAATACGGCGGGTCATTCACAAAGACAAACTCCATGGAAGAAGCTTTCAAGGATGCCGACATAGTTTATCCTAAGTCATGGGCACCTTTCGCAGCCATGGAAAAGAGAACAAACCTCTACGGAGAGGGAGACCAGGCGGGAATTGACAAGCTTGAGCATGAGCTCCTGGAAGCCAACAAGTCACATATGGATTGGCAGTGCACAGAGGAATTGATGAAGACTACAAAAGACGGCAAGGCCCTTTACATGCATTGTCTGCCGGCCGACATCACAGGTCTTTCCTGCGAGGAGGGCGAAGTTGACGAGTCAGTATTTGACCGCTACAGGGAGCCGCTTTACAAGCAGGCAAGCTACAAGCCATACGTGATCGCAGCCATGATCCTTCTTCAGAAGATCAAGGATCCGCAGGCCAAGCTCAGCGAGTTGGTTGAAAAGGCAACAAAGAGACTTAATGACAACAACTAATCAAGAGATTAGAGGATAAAAAATATTTGGTTAAGGAGGAAAAGATAATGGCAGATTTCGATTTTAATTTAATAAAGGAAAAAGCACAGGGATATCAGAAGGATATGATCGCCTTTTTAAGAGATTTGATCAGACTTAAGGGCGAGTCATGCGAAGAGGGTGACAAGGCCAAGAGAATAAAAGAAGAGATGGAAAAAGTCGGCTTCAACAAGGCTTGGATTGACAAACAGGGCAACGTTCTTGGTGAAATGGGAACAGGTGAAACCCTGATAGCCTTCGACGGACATATCGATACAGTAGGTATCGGAAACATTGACAACTGGGAATTCGATCCTTATGAGGGCTTTGAAGATGACAATTTCATCGGCGGCCGCGGATCAAGTGACCAGTTGGGCGGACCTGTAGCAGCTGTTTACGGAGCAAAGATCCTCAAGGACTTGGGATACCTCAACGATAAGTATAGGGTCCTGGTTACAGGAACAGTCCAGGAAGAGGACTGCGACGGCAACTGCTGGTTATACATGATCGAACAGGAAAATGTACGTCCGGAATTCGTAGTTTCCACAGAGCCCACAGACGGCGGAATTTACAGAGGACAGAGGGGAAGAATGGAAATCCGCGTTGACGTAAAGGGTGTATCCTGCCACGGATCAGCTCCTGAAAGAGGAGACAACGCCATTTATAAGATGGCTGACATCCTAAAGGACGTTGAAGCTTTGAATGAGAACCCGGCTGACGACTCTGTTGAGATCAAGGGCCTGGTAAAGATGCTTGATAAAAAGTACAACAAAGAATATGAAGAAGCCAACTTCCTGGGACGTGGAACAGTAACAACAAGCCAGATCTTCTTCACATCACCTTCAAGATGCGCCGTTGCAGACTCATGCTCAATCTCTCTTGACAGACGTATGACAGCCGGTGAGACATGGCAGTCCTGCATTAAAGAAATTGAAGACCTGCCTTCAGTAAAGAAGCACGGCGGCAAGGTAAGCATGTACAACTACAAGAGAGCTTCATGGACAGGTTTGGAATATGAGCAGGAATGCTACTTCCCGACATGGGTAATTCCCAAAGACCACAAGGTAACAAAGGCCATGGAAGATGCTTATAAGGGCCTCTTCGGTGACGAGAGAATTTCTCCGCCAATTGAAAAAGAAGAGAAGAAGAGGGCTGCACGTCCATTGACAGACAAGTGGACCTTCTCAACAAACGGGGTAGCCATAATGGGACGTCATGACATACCCGTTATCGGATTCGGACCCGGAGCTGAGGACCAGGCTCACGCACCAAACGAAGTAACCTTCAAGCAGGACTTGGTAACATGCGCAGCAGTTTATGCAGCCCTGCCGCTGGTTTACACAAAATAATTTAAGACTAAATTGACATGAACATATAGCCGGTATCCGAGGGCATATCGGATGCCGGCTAAAGTGTCATTATCGATAGATCACAATAAGGAAAGCCGGGACTTTTCGCCGGCAATTTTCCATTAAAAAAACCTTTTCACAGATAAAAGAGCAAGGGAGTAGATATGAGTGAATTCATGAGACCGTTACCTTTCGACCAGTTAATTAAGTGGGCCCTCAAAGAATATGAGAGCCGTGGCAGAGTTTTCGGTGTAAAAAAAGAAGATTTTTACCACAATGAAAGTGGCAAAAAGCTCAAGACGGTATTCGGAGATGAGATTTCTTCAGCGGTAGGACCTGCAGCAGGCCCCCACAGCCAGTTGGCTCAAAACATAGTCACATCTTATTTGACAGGAGCCAGATTTATAGAGCTGAAAACCGTCCAGATTATAGACGGTGAGGACATTCAGAAGGCAATCGGAAGACCCTGTATCTTGGCCCAGGATGAATGCTACAACTGTGAGTGGTCAACAGAGCTCACAGTCCAACAGGCTTATGACGAGTATATTAAGGGCTACTTCGCCATTCAAGTATTGGCCAAGGAATTTGACCTGGCAGATTCAAAAGACTTTGCTTACAACATGTCTGTCGGATACGACCTCAAGGGAATCCAGTCGGAAAAAATCGATAACTACATAGAGGGCTTAAAGGACGCTTCAAATTCTAAGATCTACAATGAATGCGTGGAATTTTTAAAGACTACCGACATTCTTAAGAAGTTCGGCAAGGAAGACCTTGAAAAAATCAGCCCTAAAGTGTGCAGCTCAATAACCCTGTCAACCCTCCATGGTTGCCCGGCCCATGAAATCGAGGCAATAGCTCAATACTTGTTGACGGTCAAGAAAGTAAACACCTTCATCAAGTGCAACCCGACCATGCTGGGCTATGAATATGCAAGAAAGACCTTGGATGATATGGGTTATGACTACATAGCCTTCACAGACCACCACTTCAACAACGACCTCCAGTACGAGGATGCCGTGGTTATGCTTGACAAGCTCATGAAAATTGCTGAAAAAGAAGGCCTGGCCTTCGGCGTCAAGCTGACCAATACCTTCCCTGTCGATGTCGAGAGAAATGAATTGCCTTCACAGGAAATGTACATGTCAGGCAGGTCACTCCTTCCATTAACAATTTCTATGGCGGCTATGCTTTCAAAGAAATTTGACGGAAAGCTCCCGATCTCATATTCAGGCGGTGCCGACGCAATAAATATCAAGGAAATTTTCGATGTTATAGGTCAGCCTGTAACTGTTGCTACAACCATACTTAAACCGGGCGGATATGCCAGGTTCAAGCAGCTTGCCGAAGAGAGCGAGAGCCTACTGGATCGTGAGTTCAAGGGAATAGACGTAGACAAAGTTATTGCCTTGAGAGACAAGATCATAGGCGATTGGAAAAACAATAAACTCTACAGGGAAAAGGTCAACTCAAGGAAGACAGACTCGGCTCTGCCCCTGACTGACTGCTTCAAGGCGCCATGCAAACAGGGCGGTTGCCCAATAGGCCAGCAGGTTCCTGAATACCTCAAGCTCGTAGCTGATGGAGAATATGATAAGGCGTTCGAAGTAATTGCCAACGACAACACATCACCGACAATATTGGGAGAGCTCTGTGCCCACTATTGTCAGGACCATTGTACAAGGGTTGACTATGAAAAGACCCTGCAGATAAGAGAAATCAAGCTCATAGCTGCCAATGAGGCCCAGGAAGCTTATCTCGGAAAAATTGAAAAGACCCAGATCAAGTCGGACTCCAAGGTCTGCGTAATCGGCGCAGGTCCGGCCGGAATTGCCGTCGCTTCTTACTTGAGAAGGAACGGGGTTCAGGTAAAAGTGTTTGAGAAACTTGGCAAGCCCTATGGAATTGTTAGCCATGTAATTCCCGATTTCAGAATTTCCGATGAGGAGATTGAAAGGGATTATCAGATAGCGGTCAAGCAGGGGGTCGAGTTTGTCTTCAACCATGAAGTTACCGAATCTTATGAAGAACTGAAAAAAGAATTTGATTACGTCATAGTCGCAACCGGAGCTTGGAAAGAGGGCTGGTCACCTGTTAAAGAGGGCGGTGAATACGTGATAGATGCTCTTGATTTCCTGTGGAAATGCAGGATGGAAGGCGGAGCAAAACTTGGCAAGAAGGTTGCCATAGTCGGAGCCGGAGACGTTGCAATGGACTGCACAAGAACAGCTGCAAGACAGCCGGGCGTTGAAGAAGCTTCACTCGTCTACAGAAGGACCGAAGCCTACATGCCGGCCACCCAGGGAGAAGTTAATGATGTAAAGGCGGAGGGCCACAAGATTTATGAGCTCTTAGCACCGATTTCCTATGACGGAAAGATCCTCAAATGCGAAAAGATGAAGCTTGGTGCCTTCGATGCCAGCGGAAGAAAGTCAATTGAGGGAACCGGAGAATTCCTTGAAATGGAGTTTGACGCCGTTATCGGAGCTACCGGAGCCAGGGTTGATACCACAAGCTTTGAAAAGAACGGAATTAACCTTGATGACCGCAAGAAACCCAAGCTACTCGAAACAAACGAATCCAACCTCAAGAACGTATATATTATAGGAGACTGCAAGACCGGAGCTTCAACCATAGTCAAGGCCATGGGAGATGCTAAGAAGGTCGCCCTGGATATCCTCAAAAAAGAGGGTCTGGGCAATGACTTTAAAAAATTCCAAGTCAATGAAGATCCCGAGGAGATCTACATGAAGAGGGGCTTCCTTGAAGGGGTTAAGCAGGGCAAGGCTGAGGGAGAAAGGTGCCTCAAGTGCGACCAGATCTGCGAAGTCTGCACCGAGGTCTGCCCCAACAGGGCCAATGTGGCAATTGAGGTTGAAGGCTATGACAACTTCCACCAGATCGTCCACATCGACGGCATGTGCAACGAGTGTGGAAACTGCGGAGTTTTCTGCCCCCACGCCGGTCTGCCGTATAAGGACAAGTTCACGGTATTCTGGACCGAGGAGGACTTCATCGACTCAACAAACGTCGGAATCCTGAAACTCGGAGAGGGCCACTATAAGGCAAGAATTGAAAACGGCAATATAATCGAAACCAAAGACATAAAGAAGGACCTTTCGGAGACTTTCGTAAACTTCATTGAAAGCCTTGAAAAGAACTATAGCTACTACCTGGAGCCGACAGCAGTCCTGAACAAGTAATAATAAGGAGATACTATGATAATTACAGCAAAAGCTATAATATGTAACGATTCCTCAAACAGCTTCTATGAAGACGGAGCTATCTATATTAAAGACAACATCATAGAGGATGTTGGCAATAGGGAGGAAATTTTAAAAAAGTATCCCAATGAAGAAGTTGTCGACAAGAGCGATAAGCTGGTAATGCCGGGCTTCATATGCGCCCATTCCCACATATATTCAACATATGCCAGGGGAATGGCCGTATCAAAGCCGACCGATAATTTTTTCAACGTCCTGAAAAACCAGTGGTGGGCCTTGGATAAGCAGCTGACCCTGAAAGATGTCAAGCTCAACGGCCTGGCCACATATATGGAGTCAATAGCAAACGGCGTAACCACAATAATTGACCACCATGCGGGACCCAACTCAATAGAAGGCTCTCTCTTCACCCTGGCCGAAGCGGCCAAAGAGGTGGGAATGAGGGCCAGCCTCTGCTATGAAGTCAGCGACCGTGACGGAATAGAAAAAAGCGATCAGGGTATAAAAGAAAACATAGAATGGATTAAGCAGGCCAAGAAGGAAGACGATATGCTCCACGGCCTCTTTGGCCTCCACGCCTCATTCACCTTGAGCGACAGGACCCTGGAAAAGGCTCAAAACGAGATGGCCGGCCTTTATGACGGCTACCATGTCCACATTGCCGAGGGAATAGAGGACCAGTGGGAGACCTTGAAGATGAGCGGAAAGCGCGTAGTCGAGAGACTTGAAGGCTACGATATCTTCTCCGAGCACACCCTCTCGGTCCACAATGTTCATGTAAATGAAAGAGAAATGAACATATTGAAACACCACAATGCCATGGCGGTATTCAATCCCGAATCCAACATGAACAATGCCGTCGGATGTCCTCCCATACTCAGGATGCTGGAAAAGGGCATACTGGTCGGAATGGGGACAGACGCATACACAAACGATATGTTTGAATCCATGAAGGTATCGAACATTCTGCTCTCACACAATGCCTGTGACCCCACCAAGGGTTTCGGGGAGACCATCGAGATGCAGTTTAAGAATAACCCCAAGATCATGGACAGGTACCTGGAGAAGCCGGTAGGCAGGATCCAGAAGGGTGCCTATGCGGATATAGTCACCTTTGATTACGATCCCTACACACCGCTTCGGGCAAACAACTGGGCCGGCCATGTTTTGTTCGGCCTGACCGGAAGATTGGTAAACGATACCATGATCAATGGCAAATTTGTAATGAAAGACAGGGAAATAGTCACTGTAGACAGGGCAAAAATCCATGCCGACTCAAGGCAGAGGGCAGCCCAAATCTGGCCCAACCTCTAGTCCTGGAAATTAGGAGAAAAAATGCAGAATAAGTCCGATAAGACAGTAAACATGAGCCTTTTCCATTTGGATGGCAAACCTAAGTTTAATAAAGCTTTTCCTATAGCCTTGCAGCACCTTTTGGCCATGATCGTCGGCAACACCTTGCCGGCCATCGTATTGACCAACACTCTGAAAGGCACGCCTTATGAATTGACCCAAGCCCAATCGATTTATCTGATCCAGGCCAGCATGTTCGTGGCCGCCCTGGCCACCTTCCTCCAGCTTTACCCCATAGTAAAGCTGGGCCTGGGTTCAGGCTTACCCATGGTTATGGGAATTTCATTTGCCTATATCCCGGTTATAGTGTCGGTTGCTGTAAAATACGGGATCGGAGCGGTTTTTGGAGCCCAGATAGTCGGAGGCCTGGTGGCCTTCGTTGTGGGAATGAATATTAAAAGACTATATAAATATTTTCCACCCATGGTGAGCGGAACCGTGGTCTTAACCATAGGTCTTTCGCTTTATTCAGTGGCGTTGAATTATATGGCGGGCGGAAACGGCCATCCGGACCAGGGGGCTCCTGTCTTTTGGATAGTTTCGCTGATAACATTGGCAGTTGTAATAATCTGCAATATGTTCGGTAAGGGCATAGTTAAATTGTCCGCTATATTAATAGGTATTGCCGTGGGCTATGTTGTTTCACTTTGTTTTAATATTGTTGATTTCAGCGAGATTACAAGCGCAAATTGGTTGATAGTCCCAAAAATCATGCCTTTTAAAATCGAGTTTCATTGGGATGCATGTTTGACCATGGCGGTCATGTTTGCGGTTAATTCCATACAGGCGGTCGGAGACTTTTCTTCGACTACAACCGGAGGTATGGACAGGCCGCCGACAGAAGATGAACTTGAAGGCGGGATAAAGGCTTATGGTCTTGTAAATATGGCTTCTTCATTTATTGGTGGCCTGCCGACTGCTTCATATTCACAGAATGTGGGCATTGTCAGCCTGACCAAGGTCATATCAAGACACGTTATGAATATAGTTGCCATAATGATCCTGGCAGCGGGATTTATGCCGAAATTCGGGGCACTTATGCTGTCAGTTCCCCAGGCTGTAATTGGAGGGGCAACAGTTACCGTATTTGCACAGATATCGATGAGCGGCATGAAGCTCATAACCTCTGATGAGATGTCATCGAGAAATGTTACCATAACGGGATTGGCCATAGCCTTGGGCATGGGTATTACCGAACTCAGCCCCACAGCACTTGCAGCTTTTCCCGAATGGTTCAGAATGGTTTTCACATCCTCACCTGTGGTCCTTGCAACGGTAATAGTATTTACTCTGAATATACTTATACCTGAAAAGACCTTGGAAGAAGAGGAAGCTGAAAGAGTCCATATGGACAAGTGAGGTCAATAAGCTGACCGAACTGTAAATTTGCAAGTAAGCCGGTCGGGAAATTTGGACCGGTAATAAATATATGTAGGAAGTCGAAAATAGGAAGGAGATTTTCGGATGTATGTAGGCAAAAGTGTTAAGAGGGTCGATGCCTTTGATAAGGTTACCGGAAGAGCAAAATTCACAGAAGACCTGATACCCAAAAACGCATATTATGCGAAAATAATACATTCGACCATTGGCCACGGCAGGGTTTTGAGCTTTGATTTGGAAGAGGCTTTGAAAGTACCCGATGTTGTCAAGATCGTCACCTGTTTCGATGTGCCCAAACACAGTTTTCCCACCGCCGGCCACCCCTGGTCCACGGAAGAAAAGCACCAGGACATATCGGATAGAAGGCTATTAAATGAGCACGTAAGATATTATGGAGACGATATAGCCGTTGTAATAGCTCTGGATGAGATAGCGGCAAAAAGGGCGGCTAAAAAAATTAAGGTGGAATATGAAGAATACGAGGTTAAGACAGACGTATTTGATTCCATGAAGGATATTGTTCACCCCATTCACGAAGAAAATCCGGATAATATAATCAATCACACAACAAATAATCATGGGAATTTTGAAGAAGCTATCAAGGAAGAAGGCCTTATAAAGGTTGAAGGCTGGTATGAAACTCCGATTGTCCAGCATTCCCACTTGGAAAATCCCGATGTATACGCTTATGAAGAATCCGGAAAGATTGTTGTTGTTGCTTCAACACAGATACCTCATATCGTTAGAAGGTGTATAGGCCAGGCTTTGGGAATCGGCTGGGGTAAGGTCAGGGTAATCAAGCCATATATAGGTGGGGGCTTCGGAAATAAGCAGGATGCCTTGTATGAACCCTTGTGTGCCTTTTTGACCACTCAGGTTTACGGTCACCCTGTAAAGCTCCTGCCGTCAAGGGAAGAGACTTTCGTTTCCACCAGGACCAGGCATTCAATGAAAGTATATATAGCAACATATGCCAGGAAAAACGGGGACTATGTGGCCCGAGAGATGAGGGTGTATTCCAATAACGGGGGCTATGCATCACACGGCCATTCAATAGCCGGCAAGGCTTTGGGCTGCCTCCACCAGCTTTATCCTTGTGACAATGTAAAGGGAGATGCATACTCAGTATATACAAACCTTCCGACAGCGGGAGCTATGAGGGGCTACGGAATTCCACAGGCTATGTTTGTGACAGAGTCCCATCACGATGATGTTGCTAAGGCCTTGGGGATGGATCCACTTGAACTCAGATATAGAAATGTAATGCCCAAGGGATATTTCGATCCCTTCTCGAAGAATCAGAACTACGCAGATTCTTTCAAACAGTGCCTTGATAAGGGTGCAGAGGCAATTGATTATTACAAGAAAAAAGAACTGTATAAAAACCAAACCGGCAACATAAGAAGGGGTATCGGTTGTGCAGTATTCTGGTATAACACAGGAGTTTTTCCGATTTCACTGGAATCATCGTCATGCAGGATGATCACCAATGAAGACGGATCCATTCAGGTTCAGCTGCCTGAAACGGAGATAGGTCAGGGGGCTGATACGGCCTACACTCAGATGGCTGCCGATGTAACAGGTATGAAATTGGAAGATATCCATGTTGTAAGCAACCAGGATACCGATGTCTCTCCATTCGGACTTGGAGCCTATGCTTCGAGGCAGACCTATATGGCAAGTTTCTCAATAACAAAAACCGGGAAAGAGCTGAAAAGAAGGATCCTGGAGAGAGCTTATCTTGAAACGGGAATAACACCGGACAATCTTGATATAGTTGAGAGCAATATTGTCAGAGTTCCTGACGGCAAGATCCTTATGACCATGGAAGAGCTGGCAACGGAAACCATGTACACATTGAAGAAAACCAACCTCCACATTACAGCTGAAGAAACCCACACGATAAGATCGAACGCCTATTCATTCGGAGCCAGCTTCGCTGAAGTAGAGGTGGATATCAATTTGGGCAAGGTCAAGATTATAAAATTGGTCAATGTCCATGATTGCGGCAAGCTCATAAACCCGGCCCTGGCGGAAGCCCAGGTCCACGGCGGAATGAGTATGGCAATAGGATTTGCCTTGTCGGAAGAACTAAAATTTAACGATAAGGGCAGGATACTCAACGACAACCTTTTGGACTACAAGCTTGGAACCATAGCGGACACACCCGAGTTTGAAGTTTACTTTATTCAGAATCCCGAGCCCACAAGTCCTTTCAATACTAAGTCACTTGGCGAGCCGCCCACATGCTCACCTGCACCGGCCATTAGAAATGCAATTTTCCAAGCCACAGGTGTTCAGGTAAAGAAGGCTCCCATGACTCCTCACGTTTTGTTCCCCCTCTTCAAAGAAGCAGGGCTTATAGATAACGAGCTTTAGAAAGGATAAGAGATGTTTGACATAAAGAATATTTATGAAGCTTATACCGTAGACGAGGCTCTACAATTCCTAAAGGAAAAGCCTGATTTAAGAATTATAGCCGGTGGGACGGATGTCTTGGTTAAGATCAGGGAGGGTAGCCTTGATGACGACGAGCTTCTTTCAATCCATCTTGTTGACGAGCTGAAAAAGGTGACAATGGAAGATGACAGGACCATTAAAATCGGATCAGGTATGACCTTTGCCCATCTGGCTGATCATCCCATTATTAAAGAAAACATTGATTTTCTGGGCCAGGCCGTTCTTACGGCAGGAGGCCCCCAGCTCAGGTATGCTGCTACGGTCGGGGGTAATGTCTGTAACGCGGCACCGAGTGCCGACTCCGCCCCGAGCTTTTTCGTCCTGGACTCAATCGTGGAAATCAAGAGCACTCAGGGCACAAGAGAAGTTCCGATTACCGAGTTCTACAAGGGTCTGGGCAAGGTTGATCTTGGGCCCGGAGAAATGGTAACTTCGTTCAAAATTAAGGAAGAAAACTATAAAGGCTATATAGGTCACTACTTCAAGTATGCCATGAGAAATGCAATGGATATTGCAACAAGCTCATGCGCCGTAAATGTAAAGTTGAATGATGACCTGGTAATAGAAAACATCAAGGCCTGCTATGGAGTAGCTTCCGTAGTTCCGGTCAGGGTATTCAAAGCTGAAGAGGCTTTCAGGGGAAAGGTCCTGAATGAAGAAAATATCAAGGCCTTTGCAAAGAAAGCCTTGGAAGAACTTTCACCGAGAAATTCTTGGAGGGCCAGCAAGGCACTTAGGACTCAGGTTCTCTATGAAATCTGCGTGAGAAACCTCAAAGCCTGCCTGGAGGATTTTAAAGGAGGTAAAAATGCATAGTTGTCAACACGGACCTTATGCTGTCAGGGAAAAAGTTATAAGTGATTGTAAGCCAAGTTTTAAGCTTTTAAAGTGCAGCGTAAACGGAATAGATATAGAAAAAATGGTTGATAAAAGAGCATCGCTTACCGACTTTCTCAGAAATGACTTGGGATTCACTTCCGTTAAAAAAGGTTGTGAAGTTGGCGAGTGCGGAGCCTGCTCAGTCTTGATTGACGGGGAGACCATTGACTCCTGCCTATATTTAGCTATATGGGCCGAGGGCAAGGATATCTGGACTACAGAGGGCCTTCAAGCTTCAGATGGATCCATTTCAGTGATCCAGCAGGCGTTTTTGGACCAGTACGCAGTCCAGTGCGGTTTCTGCACACCCGGCTTTATTATAAGGGCGACGGAGATTGTCCACAGGGCCAAAAGATATACCAGACCGGAACTCAGGACTCTCCTGGCCGGAAACATGTGCAGGTGCACAGGCTATGAAAACATCTTGAGAGCGGTTGAAGAAGCAATTGAGATTGAGATAGCGTCAAGAGAAGAGCAATAAAATGTCAATACTAATTAAGAATGGTCGACTTGTAACAAGTCGGGGAATTAAAAATTGTGATTTATATATAGAAGGCGAAAAGATAAAGGATATAGGTCAGGACTTGGCCTATGAGGCCGATACCCTTATAGATGCTCAGGGAAAAACAGTAATTCCCGGCGGAGTTGATGTTCATACCCATATGTCTCTGGACCTTGGCAAGTATATAGCAATAGATGATTTTAATTCAGGAACCATAGCGGCAGCCCATGGCGGAACCACCACGATTGTTGACCACATAGCTTTTGGACCCAAAGATTCACTTGTGGGTGACATGATTGATAAATACCACAAGATGGCTGATGGTTATGCTGTTGTTGACTATTCCTTCCACGGGGCCATACAGAAGGCGAGTCCCAAGATTCTCGAAGAAATGGGCAAGCTTTATGATGAGGGTATAGTTTCCACAAAGATCTATACCACTTATGGTGGAAAGCTGGACGACGCCTCAATGCTCAGGGTCCTGGAAAGGGCCAAGGAAACGGGAACGGTTGTCTGCGTCCACAATGAGAATGACGGCATGATAGCTGAACTTAGAGATGAGGCCGAGGCTGCCGGAAACTTGGACCCCATATATCATGCAAAAACCAGGCCGGCCGAGGCTGAGGCAGAGGCCATAAACCGCCTGACATATTTGAGCCAGGTTGCGGGCTGTCCCAAGCTCTACATTGTCCACACCTCATCAGCCCTGGGACTTAGGGAAATAGAGAAGGCCAGGGAAAGAGGGGTTGAAAACCTCTACTGTGAGACCTGCACCCAATACCTGACCCTGACAGAGGAAAAATACCTTGAGGGGGGCAATGCCGAGGGTTGCAAGTACATATGTGCACCTCCGCTTCGGAAAGAGGAAGATGTGGAAGCCCTCTGGGACGGCATCAAAAGGGGAGTGGTCGATGTTATAGCGACTGACCATTGTCCTTTCTATTATAAAGAGCATAAGCTGCCCTGCAAGGATAATTTTCTGACAGCACCCGGCGGAATACCGGGGGTTGAGGAAAGGGTGGAAGTAGTCTTAACCCAAGGGATAAAAAGGTCGGTTAAATTGGAAAGGCTGGTTGATCTCCTTTGCACAAACCCTGCAAAGATTTTCGGAATGGGTCATTTAAAGGGGAGTTTGGAAATCGGCAAGGATGCAGATATCTCTATAATTGATGAAAAAGATTACACCATAAGCCAAGATAACAGGCATTCAAAATGCGACTATACGACTTATGAGGGTTTCAAGAGCAACTTCAAAATAGATACAGTAATTTCAAGAGGTAAGCTTATCATGGATTCCCGGGGCTTTTATGGCCAAAGAGGTGACGGACATTTTATAAAAAGAAAATTCTGATTTAAAGGGATTTTATTAGGAGCTGCTATGACCAATATTTTAATAGGTGAAAAGAAGGATGGCACGGAAGCCATTCTTGTAAATGTAAATGACAAGACTTATGAGACTTATGAGGACAAGAGTCTTCTGAGGTTTTTAAGGGATGATTTGAAGATAAAGTCCGTTAAGGACGGCTGCAGTCAGGGAGCCTGCGGGACCTGCTCGGTCATTATAGACGACCAGAAAAAGCTGGCCTGTACTCAGAAAATCTCGAAGCTTGCCGGCAAGAAGGTCCTGACCATTGATGGTTTAAGCCAAAAGGAGAGAGATGCTTTTGTATACGCCTTTTCCGAGGCCGGGGCTGTCCAGTGCGGATTCTGCATACCCGGTATGGTTATTTCCGGGGCGGCCTTAATAAGAACCAACCCAGACCCGACAGATGATGAAATTAAAAACGGTATAAAAAACAATATTTGCCGTTGCACTGGCTATGTGAAGATAATTGCGGGCATTAAATTGGCTGCCAAGGTTCTCAGGGGAGAAGTTGCCCTTTCGGACGATGAGGAAGAAAAGGTAAAAGTCGGTGATGAGTTCACCAGGATTGACGCCCATGACAAGATCCTGGGCATAGGCCAATATGTCGATGATATGGAATTCGATGAGCTTAACCATGCATCAGCCGTTCGCAGCAAGTACCCCAGGGCCAGAATCCTTAAAATAGACACTTCAAAAGCTGAGGCCCTTGACGGAGTTTACGGGGTATTGACAGCTGAGGACGTTCCTAACAACAAGGTGGGCCATATCTTCCAGGATTGGGACGTATTTATCAAGGAAGGGGATATCACAAGGTTCCAGGGTGATGCCCTATGTCTGGTGGTTGCCAAGGATGAAAAAACACTTGAAGAGGCCAAGAAGCTGGTGGAAATTGAATATGAGGAGCTTCCCACGGTATCTTCTATTGAAGAAGCTGAGGATCCCAATTCTCCCAAGGTTCATGAATCCGGCAATCTTTGCCAGGAGAGGCACGTAAGCCGAGGCAATGCGGAAGAGGCCTTTAAAAAGTGTGCTTACATAGTTGAGCAGACCTATACAACGCCCTTTACAGAGCATGCCTTCCTTGAACCCGAGTGTGCGATTGCCGAGCCATATAAGGACGGTGTGAAGATTTATACAACAGACCAGTCGGTCTATGACACGAGAAAAGAAACCGCCATCATGTTCGGCTGGCAGGATCAGCCTGAAAGGGTGGTTGTTGAGAATAAACTAATAGGCGGAGCATTCGGCGGAAAAGAGGACGTTTCCTGCCAACACCTTGCAGCCTTAGCTGCCTATAAATTTGGCATCAGGGTAAAGATCAAGTTTTCAAGGGATGAATCTTTGAGGTTCCATCCCAAGAGGCATCCTATGATAGGAACATTTAAGCTGGGATGTGATAAAGAAGGAAACTTCCTGGCCATGAAAACGACCATTAAAATGGATACGGGAGCCTATGCTTCCCTGTGCGGACCGGTTCTTGAGAGGGCCTGCACCCATTCAGTCGGGCCCTATCACTATGAGAACACAGAGATTGACGGATACGGCTACTATACAAATAATCCTCCGGCCGGTGCTTTCAGGGGCTTCGGGGTTTGCCAGTCAAACTTCGCCTTTGAGAGTAATATAAACCTGCTGGCTGAAAAGGTTGGAATTTCTCCCTGGGAGATAAGGTATAAAAACGCCATAAGGCCGGGTGAAGTCTTACCCAACGGACAGATTGCCGACTCCTCAACAGCTTTAGTTGAAACATTGGAAGCCGTTAAGGATGTTTATGAGAAGAATGCCGACCGGGCGGGCATTGCCTGTGCAATGAAAAATGCCGGCGTCGGCGTAGGTCTTCCCGATAAGGGCAGGGCCAAGATAGTTATAGAAGACGGGGTGGCAGTTCTCTACTGTGCAGCTAGTGACTTGGGCCAGGGAGCCCAGACCGTTTTCAAGCAGATGGTCATGGATATCTTGGAAGTGCCGGAAGACATGGTAAGGGTGGTCCATCCCAATTCCGAGAATTCACCGGATTCGGGGACTTCTTCAGGATCACGTCAGACCTTAATTTCAGGAGAAGCCATAAAGAAGGTTTCGGAAAAGGTCAAGGCTGATATGAAAAACGGAAAGCTCGAGGACCTGGAAGGCAGAGAATATTTCCACGAATATTTCGACCCGACCGATCCTCTGGGATCAGATAAACCCAATCCAAAGAGCCACGTGGCCTACGGCTATTCTACAAATGTGGTTATCTTGAATGATGACGGAACGGTAAAAGAAGTTGTTGCCGCAACAGATGCGGGCAAGGTCATAAATCCAAAGGCAATCGAAGGCCAGCTTGAAGGTGGAATTATCATGGGTCTGGGCTATGCTCTGACCGAGGATTTCAAACTTGACAGGTCCCAGGTCAAGGCAAAGTACGGAACTCTGGGCCTTTGGAGGGCACCGATGATTCCGAAGATTACCAGCATTTTCGTAAAGAAGCCGGATGATGAGCTGCTTGACCGGGCTTTCGGGGCCAAGGGAGTGGGAGAGATTGCCACAATTCCAATAGCTCCTGCCGTTCAGGGGGCCTACTACAAGCTTGACGGTCAATTGAGGCCGGACTTCCCAATGGTGGATACAGCCTACAGCAAGCCCAAAAAGAAATTCGGGGCGGATTCCGAGAAGGCTTAAGAGGAAAATATATGGAGAAAGATGGGATGAAAATAATTGAGGCCGATCCCATATCAATTTTTAAAATTAAAAAAAATGATGTTATTTCCATAACAGGTGCCGGAGGCAAGACGAGTTTGATGTTTCGTCTTGCCTCCAAGCTTAAGGAGAGGGGATCGGTTTTAATAACGACTTCGACGAAGATTGCTATACCTGAGGAGGGCTTTGACCGGCTCTTCACCTCTTACGAGGATTACAAGGCGGAAGATAACTTTGATAAGGGGTATAAAGTTATTTGTCTGGGCCAAAGGGTTCCGAATAAGAATAAATTGGGCTCTATCGGTTATGACCAACTCAAGGACCTGATCAAGGATTTTGACTATTGCCTTATTGAGGCTGACGGGTCAAGGAGGCTGCCCTTTAAATTTTGGTATGGCTATGAGCCGGTAATTTATGACTTTACAAGCAAGGTCATAGGGGTCCTGCCATTGAGTGTATATGGAAAAAGACCTGATCCGGAATTTATTTATAATTATGAGGGCTATATGGCCTATGTGGACCAAGCTCTGTGTCGGGAGAGTTTGGATAATATGCATGATCATGTTATTGATTCCAAGGCTTATAAAAATCTCATAACCTATGAGGCCGGCCTTTTCAAAAATTTTCCCAAGGACCGCTTCGTCTTTATAAATCAGTGCGATTTGGCCAAAGACCCGTCCAAGGCTTTGGAAATAGGCCGGGCCTTGCAGGGTTTGGACTATAATTTTGCATTCGGATCCGTAATAAAAGATAGGTTTTATCAGGTATTATAAATTTTACCGAATATTGTAAATTTTACCGGGTGTTAAGAAAGGAAAAAACATGAAAATTAATGCTATCTTGATGGCTTCGGGCCTGTCCGAGAGGATGGGGGAAAACAAACTTTTTCTGGATTTCCGGGGCAAGAAGATTTTTGAAACGACCCTTGACCTCTTGAAAGACCTCAAAGACTCAGGTGTCATAAACAGGGTTATTGTCGCTTCGTCATATCCTGAAATATTGGAAGAGAGCGGACAGAGGGGCTTTTTGCCCATATATAACGCCAATAACGAGGTAGGAAAATCAACGTCCATTAAATTGGGCATTGAGGGGGCGGAAGAAGATGCAGCCCTTATGTTCTTTGTCGCCGACCAGCCCCTCTTGACCAAAGAAACCTGCTTGAAGCTAATAGAGGCTTTTAAGGAAAATCCCGTCATGACCTTCCCTGTCGTAGGAAGGCGGAGGGGGGCACCGGTCATTTTTTCGGTCGACTACAGGGAAAAGCTCTACAATTTGGAAGATGACCAGGGTGGCATGATTTTTGCCAAGGACAATGAAACTGCCAAGATTGAGATTGAAGATGTCCGTGAGCTGGTTGATATTGACACGGTTGAGGCCTATGAGTCTCTTAAAAAAGAGGAGCGTGAGGGCCAAGCTGCCAATGTTGAGCCAAAGACGTCTGAGGATTTAGGCAAAAAAAAAATTGATCCGGAGATAAATAAGAAGCTTGTGATTGTTCGTGGAGGCGGGGATGTTGCCACAGGCTCAATCCAGAAGCTGAACAGGTCAGGCTTTGACGTCCTTGTCCTGGAGGTTGAAAAACCAACCTGCATAAGAAGAAAGGTTTGTGCAGCCCAAGCCGTCTATGACGGCCAAGTTACAGTCGAGGATATAGAGGTCAGGAAGTGCAATACAGTCGAGGAGATAAGGGAGACCCTGACCAAGGGCCGGGTTGCCATAAGTGTTGATCCGGAAGGCCGGCTTATCAAGAAACTAAAGCCGATAGCTGTGGTGGACGGGATACTTGCCAAGAAAAACCTGGGAACAAACATGGACATGGCTCCCATAACCATAGGATTGGGACCGGGCTTTACAGCAGGACTTGACTGTAATGTAGTTATTGAAACAAACAGGGGCCACGACCTGGGTCGCCTGATTTTTGAGGGACAGGCTTCTGCCAATACCGGAGACCCGGGGAATATCCTGGGCTACACAACCCAGAGAATTTTGAGGGCAAGTGATGACGGAAATATCAAGGTTATTGAGGATATAGGTGCTGAAGTAAAGAAGGATCAGGTAGTCGCTGAGGTTAACGGAAAACCCATAAAAGCCGGACTTGACGGCATGGTCAGGGGCATGATAAAGGACGGAAGCAGGGTCCACAAGGGCATGAAGATAGGCGACGTGGATCCCAGGGTGGTGCCGAGAAACGCATCAACGATTTCTGACAAGGCCAGGCTTATAGGTGGAGGAACCCTTGAAGCTATCATGATTTTCAAGAAAAGACTTGGCCTATAAAAAGGGAAAGGTTATAGAAAGTTGTTTGCATAAAACTTTTTTTGCTCAATGTTGCATCTACATTTTTATAAAGGGGGGTCTATGCAGGCTGAAATATTAAAAAGAATATATGAGGAAAATAACCGGGGCAAGGACTGCGCCCTGGCCTTCATAATTGAGAACAGGGGGTCAACTCCCGGCAATGACAGTTCCCTTATGGCTGTTTTCAGCAACGGAAGCTCTTTTGGAACCATAGGCGGAGGAGCTATTGAAGCCGATGTCATAAAGAGGAGCCTGGAAGGAATGAAAGAGGGCAAGGCCTTTGAATTCGACTACAGCCTGACCGAGAGGGGTAAGCTGAAGATGGCCTGCGGTGGAGATTCCAGAGGTTTTGTTAAATATTTCAAGGCGGCAAAGAAGCTGGTAATTTTCGGGGCCGGCCACGTATCGCAAAAATTGGCCGCCTTAGCAACAAAGACAGGATTTGCGGTTGATGTCATTGACGACAGGGAAGAGTTTAAGACAAGCCCGGACTTCCGGGACATTGATAACTACTATTGCCTTGATGTGGATCAGGCTATTGAGAAGATTGAATTTGACCCGGTTAAGACCTTTATTGTGCTTTGCACCCGCGGCCATGCTCATGACCAGGAGGCCCTAAAGGCTCTGGCCGGCAAGCCCTGCGCTTATTTGGGCATGATAGGGTCCAAGGCCAAGGTAGCCAGGGTCTTCAAAGAACTGGAAGAAGAGGGCGTGAAAAAAGAAGACCTGGATAAGGTCTACGCGCCAATCGGGCTTAATTTGGATGACGGGTCGGTTCAAGAGATTGCCGTATCAATCCTGGCCCAGATCCTTATGATAAAAAATGGGACAGATGGTAGAGTACTGAAACAATTTAATGTGGAAAAACCTGACTATAATGAAGAAACTTTAATGGCTATGGATGAGGCAAGAAGAATATCAAGGGATCCCGATACACCCGGTTATTCTTCTATGGAAGAATTAAAGAAAGCACTGTAGCCATTCAGATCTATTTTAATGCTTTATCCTTGGGTGTTTTTAGAAATTTGTTTAATAGCATTAATAGAAGATTTGATCTCTTCAAAGCTGTTAAAGAAAGAAAAGGAGAAGCGGACCATGCCTTGGTCCACGGTTCCGAATTTTTTGTGTATGAGAGGGGCACAGTGGGCACCGGGTCTAACCTCTATTCCATAGTCCTCCTCAAGCTCCAGGGCCAGGTCGGAAGAATTGATTTTTCCAAGGTTGAAGCTTACCAGGGCTGTGGAATTGTGAAGGCTAGGTCTTTTGGAATAGATTTTTATGCCCTTTATGTTCTTTATCCCGTCATAGAAACTTTGGCTGAGGCCGATGAGTTTTTCATGGATTTTATCCAAGCCCTCATGCTTTAAGAAGTCTATGCTTGCCTTGATGGCTATCTGGTCCATATAGTTTGACGTCCCGACCTCGAAAATTGCCGGAAAGGTCGAGGGGCCTTCCTTGGAGAAGGAGTTGGTGCCGGAACCCCCGCAGAATACGGTATTAAAATCAAAATCCCCGTTTTTAATTATGAAACCCGCCCCGCTGGGCCCGTAGAGGGACTTGTGTCCGGTCATTACGAAGAGGCTCCTGTCATATTTGGACAGGTCAATGTCCATGGATCCGGCAGTCTGGGCCATATCTATGATCATGATCAGGTTGTGGTCCTTGCAGAAGGCATGGATCCGGTCAAGGTCATTGAGGTTGGCCAGAAGGTTTGAGGCATGGTTTGTAATGACAAAACGGGTATTTTTTTGCAGGTATTTTTCAAGATCTGAATATTTGAGTTCCAAGTTCTCACCGATATCCATGAAAGAGACTTGGCAGCCTGAAAGATAGAGGGGCCTGAGGACGGAATTGTGGTCGCTAAGGCTTGTGATAACATGGTCATCTTGGCTCACAAGGGACTTGATTAAAAAGTTCAGGCCGAAAGTGGCGTTCTGGCAAAAAGCTACGTCCATGGGATTGTCAATGTGGAAGAGGTCGGCTATGGCCTTCCTGCTTTCCAGGATTGCAAGCATGGTGTTTTGGCTTTTCAGGTGGCCGCTTCTGGACGGGTTCCCGTATTTCCCCGACCTTATAATTTCTTCATAAGCGTCTGCCAGGCAGGCGGGCTTTATCAGGCTTGTTGCAGCATTATCAAAATACATTTTCTTCAATCTCTCTTTTATTAACTGATTTTTACGATTTCTCTTCCCGTAGAGGACTTGACCAGGGAGTAGATGTCCGAATACCGACCTTGGCCTATGAGACCACGGGCCCGTTTAAGGTCTTGAGGTAAAATTCTCAGGGCAAAGCCGCAGCCCGCATCGATCTCGGGGGGCAGGGGTATAAGCCTTGCCTTATCAAGGTTCTTGACTTTATCAAGGGCAAGGCTTGCCAGGTCCGATGATTCAAAAGAGAAGAGCAGGTAATCAGCAGGGTGTGATGACATGGTTCTCTCTCATCAGCTCGACTATCCTGTACATATTTGTGATTGTTCCGACCCTGAGCTCCTCTTTGAGCTTATAGTGGTCAAGGCAGAGGCCGCAGGAGAGAATTTCCACTCCTTTTTCCTCGATGCCCTTCATATCATCGATAACTTTTTCATTTTTGGTGGTGTTAAAAACTCCTCTGTTATAGAAGATCACAGCCTTTGGCAGCTTGTCCTGCTCGGTTAGCGCATATAGGAAGCCCTCAAGCAGGGATTTTGAGAAGTCGGGATCCCCATCGGCAATCGTGTCGGATTTGACGACAACAACATAGGAAGAATTGTCAGCGAGGGTATTTTCATCAAACTCGGACTCGTCCTTGGCATTTTCATCCCTTTTTATGGTGACCTTGTATTCCTTGTCTGCCAATTTTTCAACGCTCGATATCATGTGGAGGTGGGTGGCCATCTTGGTCAGGTTCTGGGTGGCAACTTCATTGTCAACGAGGATATGGAATTCCTTCTCCTCCTGATTTTCCCTCATGGCTTTCTTAGTTTCGATTACAGGGATTGGGCAGATTTTGCCAAGTGCATTGATTTCTTTCATTTTTTTCTCCTTCCAATTCTTATTTAACTATTAGGGGGTAGGACCTTCTGGTCTTAACCCTTGCAATGGGCCAGATTTCAAGCTTATTGTCACGGAATTCTTCTATAATTTTCAGGCTGTCTTCGGGGCTTACAGCAACGCATAGGCCTCCGGAAGTTTGTGGGTCGAAGAGGACCTCCTGAAGGGCGAAGTCATCGTTTATGAATTCTACCCGGCCGCCAATATAGTTCCTATTGTTCTGGGCGCCTGAAGTGTAGAGGAAGTCCCCGGCAAGCTTCAGTGCTGGCTCCAAAATGGGAATTTTTTGAGAATCAATAATTATTGAAAAATCCTCATCCGCCATCTCGAAGAGGTGGCCAAGGAGACCGAAGCCGGTTATATCGGTTGCGGCATGTATATCGTATTTTACGAAGATGTCTCGGGCATACTTATTCAGTGTGGTCATTTGGTTTACACAGGCCTCAAGCTCTTCATGGGAGACTCCGCCTTCCTGGGCATTGGCACAGACCAGGCCAGTGCCAAGCTTTTTTGTTATCAGTATTACGTCCCCGTTTTCGGGTGTGTTGTTTTTCCAGATTTTTTCCGTATGGACTTTGCCGGTTACAGACAGACCATATTTTATGGAGGGGTCATGGATTGAGTGGCCGCCTGTAAGAGAGGCTTGGGCTTCGCTGACCTTGTCATTTCCTCCCCTCAGTATTTCCTCAAGTATGGAAAAGTCCTCCTCGGTGGGGAACATGGCTATATTCAGGGCTGAAATAACCTGGCCTCCCATGGCATAGACGTCGGACATGGCATTGGCAGCCGCAATTTGCCCGAACTTATATGGGTCGTCAATCATGGGCGGAAAAAAGTCCAGGGTTTGGATGATTGACAGGTCGTCGCTTATCTTTATGACGGCCGCATCGTCTTTTTTATCGAAGCCGACAATAATGTCGTCACGCCAGAAGGGCTCAATGTTTTTCAATATTTTGTCGAGATTGGCAGCTGCGATCTTGGCGTTGCAGCCGCCGCAAACTTGGAGTTTTGTCATGGCAAGTCCTTTATTTTTCTGTTAATTTCTTATATTTATATGGTAGCATAATTAGAATGAAAGTTGAGAAATTAGGAAGTTAAAAGAGGCGGTATGGTCCGTGATTTGATGAAAATGTGGGAGAGGGATAGGAGGAAAATACTCCAATCAAAGGTCTGTATTGGTTGGAGTATTTTTTTAAATTTAATCCAGCTAAAATTTAATGTTGGTGAGTATAAAGAAAACGCTTGCAAAACAGAATATGGTATATTAAAATATAGATGGTATATGGTATACACCACTAGAAAAGGAGGAAAGTATGAACATATTACAAGCTGCTTTAATAGGAATAGTCGCGGCAATATCACAATTGGAAGGAGGTTGGCTGGGCGAATGTAAGTTCAGAGAGCCTGTAGTAACCGGAGCTCTTGTTGGATTAATAATGGGAGATCTTAAGCAAGGCTTAATAATAGGAGCCCAGTTACAACTTATTTTTATGGGATCTGCTGCAATCGGCCCTACAGCAGGTCTAAGTGTAGGTCCGGGTGGAACCATAGGCGCAGCCATAGCCTTAGCTACAAAGTCAGGCATAGAAGTAGCTATGACATTTGCTGTTCCTGTTTCATTATTAATGCAATTTTTGCAGACAATAATTGACACATTATATTCACCTATGATGCATGAGGTTGACAAACTTATTGATATTGGTGGACGTGAGAAATCTATTATAGGAATTCATTATTTACAAGGCTTGATCGTTTTAATTGTTTATTGGGGCTTAACATTTGTTGCACTATATGCCGGTAACGATGTAATTTCAAAAATAGTTAATAATATTCCCGGTTGGGTTAATAACGGTCTGAATGCCGTAGCAAAAGTTCTTCCGGCCATGGGATTTGCACTTTTGTTGAATTTACTTATGGAAAAAGAATTAATTCCTTATTTAATGATTGGCTTTGCACTTTCCGCATGGTTAAAGATGTCCATGATTGCAGTAGCTACAATTGCTTTAGCTATAGCATTGGTGATGTACCAGATTAAAACAAAGGAACTGGAACTTGAAAAAACAGCAGGTAATGAATTTGAGGAGGAACTGTAATGAAAAATGATAAATTAAAAAGTCTTCCGAAGAATGAATCGAAAAGTATTTTTTGGAGATCATTTTCTTTGTTAGGATCTTTTAACTATGAGCGAATGGAAGGGCTCGGTTTCCTATATGCTGTTATGCCAAGTTTAAAGCGAATCTGGAAAGATGACGAAGAGGGTTATAAGGCTGCAATGCATCGTCATATAGCTGCTTTTAATATGACTGTGGCACCGTCTCCATTTGTAATGGGCCTTTCAGTTGCAATGGAAGAGCAAGCACAAAGTGATCCGGAATTTGATGTTGAAACCATAAACGCAGTAAAAGTTTCATTGATGGGGCCACTTAGTGGAATAGGGGATACTTTCTTCTGGGGAATTTTCAAAGTAATAGCAACTTCTCTTGGAGTTAGTTTTGCATCTCAAGGGAATATTTTAGGACCTATCATTTTACTTTTAATATATAACCTGCCGAATTTCTTGACTAGATATTATGGACTAAAATATGGGTATGCACAAGGTACTCAGTTGATGAGCAATTTGCAGGAAAGCGGATTAATGAAAGTATTCACTTATTGTGCAGGAATAATTGGAATGGCTTCAATTGGGGCTATGGTTGCCCAATGGATTGGAATAACAACACCATTAAAATTCGATATATCAGGGACCAGTATAGTTGTTCAAGAGTATCTTGATGAAATAGTACCCGAGTTATTGTCTTTAATTGCCACACTTGGAATTTATAGACTTATTAAAAAGCAGCTCAGCTTTTCTAAAATCATTTTAATAATTGCGACAGTTGCATTCATATTGGGTGTATTTGGGGTAATCGGATAGGAGGAGAAAGTGGCAGTATTAGATCATAGAATAGATGACCGATTAATACATGGACAGGTTGTAGGTTATTGGATTCCATATTATGGAGTAGATAAAATTCTGATAGTAGACGATCTGATTGTCAAAGATAAACTTAGGCAGACAGCTTTGAAATTTGGAACGCCTTCAGGAGTAAAACTTTCTTTCTATGATGCAAAGACTTGTGCAGATAAGCTAAAAAGAAGGCTTGATAAAGGCTCAAATGTAATGGTTTTGTGTAATGGGCCAAAGGCTTTGCTGGATATGTATAATGAAGGATACCATTTCAAAAGGATTACTGTTGGCAATATGACCCCTGAAAAGGGCGCAGAATATCACCTAAAAAAGACACTTTTCTTGTCTGATAGTACTCTCGGAGAATTTAAGGAACTTTTAGCTAATGACGTTGACATAGTCGTTCAAATAGTACCAAATGATAAAGAAGAAAAGCTAACAGATTTGCTTGAAAAGGAGGGGATAAATTGAAAGAAACAGTATTAGGATATATGTTTGACCAGCCCAGGGCACTAAGAGAGGCTTTTAAAAACAGGTCAATATATATTGATCCATTTTTGGAGTTGTTTAAGAACAAAAAATATAAAAAGATAATTTTTGTTGGTTCAGGTACGTCATATAACGTATCAGTGCTTGCCGAGTATTATTTTAAGCATTTAGTAGGGATGAATGCTGAAGCACACTATCCAACTGTTTTCAAAAACTATGAAAAGGCAGATTGGACAGGTGAACTAAAAAAAGAAGAAATATTATTTGTAGGAATAAGTCAATCAGGGACTTCAATTTCAACAATGGACCTTATAAAAGAGGCCGGGGAGAAAGGCTATGATACTCTAGTTTTAACTGAAGACCTTGAAAGTGAAATAACAAACTTTGCCGGCAACATCATACATTTGCTTTGTGGTAAAGAATTGACACCGCCTGAGACAAGAGGATATACAGTTTCTGTACTTCAGGTTTACCTCTGGGCCCTGTCATTAGCCAGATTCTTGGACAAAATCTCACAAGATAAATATGAAGAGTTGTTAAGTGAAACAAGCAACTTGTTAGACAATTTCGAATTGGTTTTAAAAGAATCAGAAGATTGGTACGAAAATAACGCAAAAACTATTGTCAATAGCGACAGGATATATGTGTTGGGCTTTGGTATAGACTTTGCAAGTGCTTTAGAGGGCATGTTAAAAATAGGAGAGATGTTGAGACTTCCCACAATAGCTTATGAACTCGAAGAGTATTCACATGGGCCAACCATGGCTTTAACTGACAGACAGACAATTATAATCTTTGGCTCTGATGAAGTTGAGTGGGAAAGAAGCTTGAAATTCAGAGATGCATTTAAAGAGTATAGTGATAGAGTTCACCTAATAACAAACAAAAAGGTTGAACACGATGAGCGCGATTTAATATTTTCGCTCCCATTTAGCAAGTATATTGCGCCTATTGCTTATACAATTCCGATTCAGTTTATTTCTGCCAAGGGAGCAAAAGATATAGGAATTGACACAAACATCAATCCTTTTAAAATTGAGTTAGCTCATTTAGGATAGGGGGAATATGGAAGCTATAATTGTAATAGGACACGGGGAATTCGCTGGTGGGCTAAGTAAAGCACTGGAATTAATAATGGGTAAACAGGAAGATTATTATTTTATTGATTATAACCAGGATTGCAACGCAGGATACTTGAGGCATAAACTAGGTGAGTTGCTGAAAGGACTTAAAGGTAAAATATATATTTGCTGTGACCTGTTAAATGGGACTCCATTTAATATTTCTCTGGAGTATGCACTAAATAATGATAATATTACCTTGCTTTATGGGATAAACCTCCCTACCTTATTACAAATGATAAGTCAGAGGATGTTTGAAAATGGGGAAATAGATGCTGAAAAAGCTATAAGTACAGGACAAGAAAATATGGGGATTTTAGATAAAAGTATTTTTTCAGCTGAATAATAAATTTTTAAACAGGAAAAATGTAGTATAAAAATAATGAGGGGTAGAAAACTACCCCTTATTATTTTTCATTAATGAGTTAATCCTTTAGGGTTTCTTAACAAAAATCAAGAAATTGACCTGAATAATTTTAACTGGTATAGTTAAGGAAATCAGAAAAAGGAGATAAAATGGAAAGCGAAATTTCGATATTAAGATCCGATGCACCCTTAAAAACAATAAGTGAGTTATTGAATCGGAATGAGTATATATATAGGTATGAAATTCTTGATCTTTCTATTAAGGAGTCCAACAGAATAGTCAGTGAATATTTAAAAATTCCATTAGCAACAAGAGTTTTAAGCTATAAAAAATTAAGAATTATCAATGATCTTCCATGTTCACTTGAACAAGTTTATATTGAGAGCGAAAAAGTATTGGGCTTAGAAAAAGAAGATTTAACAAATGTATCTTTATATGAAAAAATCAAAGAGCTTTATGGATATAGCATTTCTAAAACTTCTGAAGAAATAAAAGTTGTTAAGCCAACATTGGAAGAAAAACGTTTGTTAAAGTTAGATGACGAAGAATACGTCTCTTTAACAACAGGGGTCTCATATTTAGATAATGGAAGTATCTTAGAATATTATACTTTGATTTCAAGGTATAATTTTTTTAAGTATAAAAGTGTGAATAGATATGAATAACAAACATATATACCAACAACTTGCAAATAACATCAAACAAAAAATTCATAGTGGGGAGTATAGGGTTGGACAATATATACTTTCAGAGCGAAAAATGTCTGAAATGTATAAAATAAACAGACTAACTGTAAGGAAGGCTATACAAACGCTTGTAGATGAAGGATTTATCGAGAAGATACAAGGTAAAGGTAATGTTGTAATAAAGGAGCCAAGTAAGAAAAATATAGTTTTTGGTGAAAATGTCTCAAACAGCTTAAGTAGAAGTTTGATACAAAAAGGATTTGTGAATAAAAGAAAACTAATTTCTCTCAAAAAGGTAAGTTTCCCAAAAGACATTCTTTTAAAGTTCGTTGGTCAAAATGATATGTACGAATTAATAAGATTAACTGAAATTGACGAAAAACCATATGCACTTCAGATATGCTATTTTTCAACCAAATACTATGATCATCCGGAAAGATTTGATTTTGAAAGTCATTCTCTTTACACGTATATGGACATGTTTAATAAAATGCCGGTAATTTATAAAGAAGAGATGGAAATAATTAAAGCAAATGATGAGCTGAAAGATGTATTCAATTTGAAGGAAAATCCATTTCTTTTTAAAGTTAATTATCAAAACTATAGTGAAAATAATGAACTTCTAGAATATACAATTGCATATTATCTTTCAGAAAACACAGTTTTTCGTCATGTCTCCGGAAGAAACTAAAAAATGAATTAAATGATGATAATTCAAATGAGAAGAGTCGGTTGATTACTTAAACAATTGTATTGCAATAAAACTGTAGGGATTGGCGGCTCAGTAACCTTTGAAAAAATCAACCTTTTTCCAAGTTATCAACCCATAATAAAGTATTTGGCATTATGGAAGACCGGAGGGAATGACGGTAAAAGAAACCAGGTTAGCTGTTATACGGTCTCAAATTTATATTTCTTCTGTCAATGTTATATCCGGAACCGGAAAAATTGTTAATATAGATGGGGTGGCCAATAGGGTTGCGGGGAAATCATTCGGACCGAAAAAAAGTCTATTTTTTAGTTGGGTTAAAAAAATAACCCCTGAACTTGAAAGTGCAATTTATAGGGCAAGAAACGTTGCAGCTCCTCTCAATCCAAAACATTTAAAGCTAAAAACCCCTTGTGCTGAAAAAGCTGACAAGTGCTATGGCTGCAAGAGTCCCGATAGGATTTGCTGCAATATTTTAATTTTTTGCATAAATCGATAGGGAGAGAATATGAGGTAGTGCTTATTAATGAGTCTTTAGGATACTGATGTTATTTATTTTCAATACTATTTATTATTATTTAAGTGACTTTGCCAATGGGGTTAGATTTTTAGAAGAACAGATAGCCTTTAAAGGTTGGCTAAACATTAGGGGTTGGGCAGCCTTTTAATCCATTAGAAAAAACCATTTTTCTAGTAATATATCCAGTTTTTGAAACGAATAAAGCTATAGTATCTAAATGCCACTCTCCCTAATACTCTATAATATTAATGATGCTTGTTAAGGTTACATTAAAGACTTGAATCCATTGAAAATATGCTATTTTATATAACACATTCTTTTTTATCGCGTTACTTATGTATGATTTTTTGAAAAGATGCTCAAAGATCGGTTGATCTTTTTCTGATCGTCTGCCCACCAACATCGTTTATTCTAAAGATATTGACAGCTTTTTAATTATTAATAAAAATATGGCAGCCAAACTCTAAACTAAATAGACAAAATTTCTGAAAGTAGGGTTCATAATCAAAATCTTTTTTACACATTGTAATTTTAACTTATCGCTAACTACTAATACATAAAAAAAAGCATTGACATACGTTCACTATGATGAAATAATGTAATCGAATAATAATATAAGGTTTTATGGTGGCAAAAAAGCTATAGACTGTCGCTCGAAAGGAGAAAAACAAAGAAATGGAAACCAATATCAATAAAAGCGATGTTTTAAAAGTGGCAACAAATATTAGGAAAAGGATACTTGGGATAGCACTAGAAAAAGGTGGATGTTATCTGACGCAGGCATGTTCCTCAGCCGAGATAGTTGCAAGTATGTATATGAATATTTTAAATATAGGGCCGAGTCAGGGCAATTTGGATGCCCAGCTATTTCCAGGGGTTCCAAGTCCAAGCAATATGGATTATCCAAAAGGATCACTGTATAACGGATATAATCATGAAAAACCTGATTATGATAAGGATAGATTTTTTGTATCATGCTGTCATTACGCTTCCGTAATATATTGTGCTTTGATTGAAACAGGAAGAATGGGCCCTGAAGCAATGGATAAATTCAATGTAGATGGCTGGAATATGGAAATGATTGGAGCAGAGCATTCACCTGGCTTTGAGAATACAGCAGGATCCTTAGGACAAACGGTAAGTATTGCTGCAGGTACCGCACATGCATATAAAATGAAAGGCCATAAAGGAAAGATTTATTGCATGCTTTCTGATGGAGAACTACAAGAGGGACAAGACTATGAATGCTTCCAAGCATCCTCTTTCTATGGATTGGATAATTTCGTAGTTGTTGTAGATGTAAATCATCAGCAGCTTGAGGGCTGGACAAAGGATGTAATGAATATTGAGCCGCTCGTAAAAAGATTTGAGGCTTTTGGCTGGAAAGCTATTTCTGTAAATGGACACGATGTTGACGCCCTAATAGATGCTGCTAATTCAGATCATGAAGGCAAGCCATTAGTTATTCTTTGTCAGACCGAACCGGATCATGGAATGCCTATCATATCTGATATTATTCCAAAACATTTCGTCAGGATTCCAGAAGATAGACGTGCTGAGTTTAAAAACTTTTATGAAAATATGTAAAGAAAGGTGCCTGAATTATGAAACTAGAACTAAATACACATTCAAAAAATATTATTAGACTTGCTAAGGAACACCCAGAGGTTCTTGTTTTATCAGCTGACTTGGGTTCTTCATGTGAAATCAGTGAGTTTAGAAAGATATTTCCAGATAGATATTTGTCAATGGGCATTGCTGAACAAAACATGTGTTCTTGGGCAGCTGGGCTGGCTAGAGAAGGTTATAGACCATTTTTACATTCATTTTCAGTATTTCTATATAGAAGAATTTTAGACCAAATTGAAATGAGTGTTGCCTATCCTAATCTACCAGTTGTTTTTGTTGGATTTGTTCCAGGAATTACTACTCCGGGAGGGGTATCTCATCAATCCACCAATGATATTGGAGTGTTAAGGACTATACCAAATATGGCTATTATTGACATCGGAGATGCGACAGAGATTGAAGGGGCTCTTGATCTTGCATACGAATACAATGGCCCAGTTTATATACGTATGTTAAGAAAAGAGGTCCCCAGATTATTCCCTGCAAATGAGCCAATCGAGTTAAACAAGGCAAGACAGTTATCAGAGGGAACTGATGTAACGATTTTATCCTCTTCGATATGTACAGAAGAAGCGATAAGAGCAATCAAAATACTAAAGGAAAAAGGCGTGTCCGTGAACCACTTACATGTGTCAACTCTTAAACCATTCACAGATCAAAGAGTTGTTGAAGCCTGTAAAAACAACAAGTACGGAGTAATTACTATTGAGAATGGCACAGTTATAGGAGGATTGGGGACAGCAGTCGCTGAGGTAATGGCTGAAAATGCTATAGCAAGACCGCTTAGAAAAATCGGGTTACAAGACACCTATGCACATGGAGCCTCTAAGATGTTTTTGCTAAATTACTATGATATGGGAGCTATGAGATTAGTTGAGGAAGTTGAAAACTTAATGGGCTCTGACCTAAACATAGCTGAAGATGATATTGAAAAGATAAGGTTTGAGGACTATTCAGAAGTTTAATAGGTTAAGATTGTACGGGTGTATAAAGAATTCATCTTTTGGAGGTTCATTGTGTTTGAAAAAGAGAAAAAACAAATTATAGAAGCAGGAATTAAATTAGATAGATATGGCTTGATTTCTCTAGCTGGTGGCAATGTCAGCATGAGATTAAGCAGTGGAGAACTACTGGTAACACCATCAGGTATGATATATGAAGATATGGTTGAAGATGATGTTGTTGTAATGGATGGCTCAGGTAAAATAATTGAGGGAAAAAGGAAACCATCATCAGATACCGGCGCTATACTATATATCTTTGAAAAACGCCCCGATATAAATGCAATAATCCACACTCATCAACCATATGCAACAGCTATAAGCTTAATACAGGATGAATTTACTGCCGACCTAACAACACTTGGGAATGCTTGCAGAGGTAGCGTAAAATGTTCGCCATACTCATCTCCTGGAAGTGTTGAGATGGGAATGGATACCGTAAATTATCTAGGTGATCAGTTGGCCGTCATTTTATCTCACCATGGCGTTATGACTGTAGGGGAAGATCTTAAGACCGCTTTGAATGCTGCAGTCTATTTAGAAGAGTGTGCAAAAGGGTATTTAGCTGCTAGGGCATGTGGTCCTATCAGGCATTTAACTAAGGAACAGATAAAGCAAACAGCAGAAATTTATAAGTATGTTGGTCAAGGAAAATCAGAAATTCCGAAAGAATTGCTTAATAGGGACGGTATAAAAGGATAGTTAAAATAAATAGTTATAGTGAAGGATGCAATTAATATGATGATAAATGGTGCTATTTTTGATATGGACGGTGTATTATTTGATACAGAAAAAATATACCAATCAATATGGTTCCAACTTGCTAAGGAACGAGGCATTGAACTAGATGCATCCTTTACTAAACTTATATCAGGCACAAGTGGAGAAGCAGCTGCTAATGCTATTAAAGAGCACTATAACGTCTCTGACCCTAAGATTATAAGTGATGAATGTAGTAGGAGGATGCTAGAGGCTGTAAAACATAATATTGATGTGAAAAAAGGAGTTGTTAAAATTCTTGAGTTTTTCAATAAGCAGGGTATTAAATGCGTAGTTGCTAGTGGAAGTAATAAAGAACAAATTATTAATAATCTTAAAATTTCTAACTTGAGCAAATATTTTGATGAAGTTGTTGGTGGAGATGAATTAAAAAGAGGAAAGCCTGATCCGGATATATTTTTACTTGCTTTGAAAAAAATAGGATGTGAATCAAGTAAATGTTTGGTGTTTGAAGATAGTTTTAATGGCATTAAAGCGGCTCACGCTGCAAATACTATACCAATAATGGTACCTGACTTAGTTGAACCAACTGAAGAAATAATAAAACTATGTAAAGCTGTATATGTAGATATGGTTGAAGCGTTAGAAGATATAAAAACAATGTATTATTAAATAATTAAAAATAATGCATTATCGTACAAAGATATTACTAATCGTATAGGGTATCAACATAACAAGTAAGTTAATAAATAGGTTATGTTAAGTCTTTTACGTGAATATGTAAATCAGGAAACAAGGGAATTATTAAAAAACCATTGAATAAACTTTCATTAACGAGAAATAGCATTGCTAGTTAAAATATAATCGAAAGTTTAAAAAGACGAATAAAAGGCAAACGTTTGGAGGTATTATGAGGGCTGTAATAAAAAGTGAACCGGGATTCGGACACATGGAACTAGTGGACATGCCGGAACCATCTGTAAGTAAGGATCTAGTTAAGATTAAAATAGCATATTCAGGTATATGTGGCACAGATATACATGCTTACAAAGGTACATATAGTAGTACCAAGCCACCTGTGATATTGGGGCATGAATTTTCAGGGATTGTGACAGAAATCGGCCCTGATGTAAAAAATATTAAAATTGGAGATAGGGTTACTAGCGAAACAACATTTCAGACATGTGGTAAATGCCCAGCATGCTTGGAGAAAGATTATAATCTGTGCTCAAATCGCAAGGGTATAGGAACACAAATTAACGGTAGTATGGCACAATTTTTGATAAGCAGAGAAGAAAGTGTTCATGTTCTCCCTGACAATGTAAGCTTATTAAGTGCATCGCTGACCGAACCATTGGCATGTGGAGTTCATGCGGCTATTGAAAAAGGAAAAGTTAAGTCAGGAGATGTAGTTTGTGTGTTTGGAGCCGGAGCAATAGGACAAATGGTGGCCCAAGTATGCAAAGCGTATAATGCTACAGTTATCATAGCTGGAATAGATACTGATACTGAAAGATTTGAGATAGCAAAAGAAAATGGAGCTGATTATACAGTAGATCAAACAATAGATGATTTGTCAGAATTAATTAATAAATTAACAGATGGTAATGGCGTAGATATTGCCTTTGAATGTTCAGGAGCTGTCAAAGCAGCAAATAAGGCATTAGAAGTCACTAGGAGAAAAGGGCTTGTTGTACAAATGGGGGTTTTCCCTCAACGAGAAGAGCCGATCTTAACGGATTTAATACTGCATAAAGAGCTATGTTACGTTGGATCAAGGAGCCAAAAGCCAAGTTCGTGGAGGACTTCAATAGAATTATTAAGGGAAGAAACTGTTATTCCTGAAAAAATAATCACGAAGATAGTTTCACTAGAAAACTGGATGGAAGGCTTTAATGATACAATTGAAGGCAGGGGGGTGAAAGCTGTTATATGTTGTAATGAGGATTTAAAAGAACATTAAGATATGTGGTGTATGTTTATGACTTGCCTCTACAATTTATAAGGTTGAGTAATTCTAAGGCTAATGCTTCATCTATGATAAGTACGTTTATATAGCGCCCTAAAACCGCTGCTAATGTGCTTTCAGCTTTTTCTTTAGAGACAGAAATGCCTATGGAGAAATTTGCGTTTTGCATAGTTTTTAATGGAGCGCCAATAATGTAGCGATTACCCATGTCTATGGGTGCTCCATTACTATTAAAAGGCCTACCGAGTAAATGTCCAACGGCACCATTAAATTTCAAATAATCTAAATATGAGTCATCCCAGTATCCGGCTTTATATATTGTGGAGGAACAATTAGTACTTCCTATACCGCTTAATACAATGTCTACACTTTCAGCCATACTAAGAGTTTCATTAATAGATGGTTCTTTAATAAGATAATCGCGTACCATCTTATTATGTACGTAAATAGGGGAGTACATGTTAAAGTATTTTCCGTTTAGCTTATTAGCCATTTTTATTGCAAGGCGAGAAGAATCATAACTGGGTTTATTGGTGCCCAAGCAACCCACGAGCTGTATTATTGAGATATTTTTATAGTTTAGTGTAGGAATATATTGACAGATTAGATCGGAAACATAACCCCACGTAATTCCAATTTTCAGATTATCTTGTAATAGAGTTTCGAGAAATTGGATAGAGGCGATGCAACAGCGTTCTAAAGCTTTATGATAGTCATAGATTCCAGATACTACAACAAGATCTTTTAGATCTAGTAGGGACCTTAGTTTTTTTGAAAGAAAATGGTTTTTCTCTATAGGGTCGGAGACAATAATTTTAACGATACCTTTATCTTTTGCACGTTTAAGCAATCTTGAAACGGTTGGACGAGATATATCAAGGATCTTAGCTAAGTCGCTCTGATTAATGTTTTCTTCATAGTACAGTCGAGCTGCTCTAATTAAAAGCTGATCTTCTTGATTCATTATCGTATCCTCCAATAGTTACAAAATGCTTTTGTTAAGTTTTACAACATACAACATAACATAATAGTGAAATTTAGTAAACAAATAACTAAATCTCTGAAATTAATTAAAAAAATTGATTGAGAAAATAATACATATTAAGGAGGAAAAATGTTTAGTGAAAAAGTAGTTATTAGAAATAAGACAGGTTTACATGCTAGACCGGCTTCAGAGCTTACAAATTTTTGTAAAAAATATAGCGAGGAAATTAAAATAATTGGAAATGGTAAAACTATTAATCCAAAAAGCATAATTACAATATTATCTGCAGGTCTAACTAAAGGTACGGAAATTGAAATACAAGTTTCAGGGGAAAATGAAGATTCAGTTGGGAAAGAACTCATACAGTTTATTAAAGGACTAACTGATTAAAAGGAGAATCATATGAGATCTTGCTATAAAGATTTAGTTATTACTGATCTACAAGCCAATGACTACAAAGAAGCAATATTAAAAGTTGGAGAACTGCTATATAAAGGCGGCTATGTAAAAGAAACTTATATAGAAGAAGTGATAAAACGAGAAAAAGTTTATCCGACAGGCTTAATACTTGAAGATATGAATATTGCTATGCCGCATACAACAGGAGATCATGTAATAGTTCCGGCTGTATGTATTGCAAAACTCTCAAATCCGGTTATTTTCAAGCATATGGGAGATCCCGACACAGAAGTAAAAGCAGAGCTTATATTTATGATGGCTATTAAAAATCCTGATGATCAGGTGGAAACGTTAAAAAATGTTATGTCTGTATTTACAAATAAGGAAGCCGTAGAGGAGTTTAAATCAGCTCAAGATAAAGAAGCTTTATTTAGTGTTGCAATGAAATATATAGGTTAAACATAAAATAAATTATTACAAATATATGATAAAGAGAATTAATAGAGGGGAGGTATTAATAAGTTGATTAGTAAAGTGTTTCGAAAGAAACACATGTATTTATTTAGGAGGACAAAATGAGTAAAAAAATTAAAATCTGCTGTGTGTGTGGTTCAGGAACTGTCAGTTCTGCTATGGCAGCTAATAAACTAACAGAGGTTCTTGGTGAAAATGGTTACAATGTTGAGGCAGTTGAATGTAGCCCAATATCGTTAGAAACAACGTTATCTTCAGGTGATTTCGCGCTGATTGCATGTGTCTCCCCTGTATATGAAGATTATGGCATTCCAAAAGTCAATGCAGTTGGACTTTTAACCGGTATGGGGGAAGACAAAATTATTGATGAATGTCTAAAAATATTAGAAGAGCATAAATAATCTTAAGTAGTTGATGATTATTGCAATTGAACTAAATTATCAATAATGTAGAACAATTTTAAAATAAGGAGAGAAATAAAAATGACAGAATTTTTAAATACTCTTAGTAAAATATTTTCAACTTTTGGGGCTTCTGTTTTTATACCAATAATTCTATTCATAATTTCAAGGATCGCCGGGGTAACCAGGCAAAAAGCTTTTAGGTCTGCTCTTTTATGTGCAGTTGGTCTAACAGGATTCAGCCTTGTAATTAATAGTTTTGGCAATATTATTGCTCCGGTAGTAAACGATATGGTTACAAACGCTGGAGTTGATCTTCCGATTTTGGATACCGGCTGGCAATCAGTATCAGTTATTGCGTATTCGACAACAGTTGGAGTAGTTTTTATAGGTATTGCTTTAGTCATACAATTAGTTCTATTTTTGGTTAAATGGACAGATGTTTTCATGGCTTCCGATCTATGGAACAATTACTCATTTATGGTATGGGGTTCATTGATCTTTGCATTGACTAAGAGCATGGCATTAGCTTTAATTTGTATGATTCTGCAACTTCTATACATATTGCTTTTTAGCGAGGTTGTTGCAAAACGTTGGTCCAACTATTACCAATATCCAAATTGTTGTATGACAGCACCACATCACCTTGAGGCAGTTCCGTTTGCGATATTGATGAACTGGTTATTAGGAAAATTAGGCTTTAATAAGATCAAAGTTAATTCCCATGATATTCAGAAGAAGTTTGGCATTTTTGGCGAACCGATGTTTATTGGACTGGTGGTCGGTTTTATTATCGGAATTATAGGAGAGTTTGGAAGGCTAAATACTTTAGAGGGTTGGGGAACTGTTACAGGCGTAGCTGTAGCTACAGCATCTGTTATGGCTGTATTTCCTAAAGTTGGAGGAATTTTTGCTTCAGCATTTACTTCATTAACAGAAGCATTTAGAAAAAAAGCTGAAAAAAGTGGTGAAGGAAGAGAGTGGTATCTATCTGTTAATGATGCAGCAGGTTACGGTGAACCAAACACACTGACAACAGGCGTGCTTTTGATGCCGATAATTTTAGCCATTTCATTCATTTTACCAGGAAATAGAATGTTACCAATGGCGGATTTAGTTGCATTACCATATATGGTAGAAGTTTTCGTTGCGGTATCACATGGCAATGTGGTTAAATCGATGGTAATGGGAACAATATGGTTTAGCATCGGGATGGTTTTATGTTCAATTTTAGCCCCCGCATTTACAGAAATTGCAGTGGCTGCCGGCTTTGAATTGCCAAGTGTAGCAGTATATGTTATGAGTTTTGGCATCATGGCACACCCATTTATGATTTTGCTGTTCTATATTTGTTTATCTAAGAATCCAATTTATATTGGTTTAGCAATTGCCGTGTATTTTGTAGCATACTTCTTATTTAAGAAGAATAGACAAAAAATCTATACAGCATTGGAAAATAATGAAGAGACAGTTAGAGGAATAGCATAAATTCATAACCTAATGTATATTTGCAAGTTAATTAGGTGCTATTGTATGATGAATGCTTTTGATAGCATTTATGAGGAAAAAACTATCCGATTAGGAGACTGAAGATTATTATGTTGAAATATTTAACAAAAACACCGATGAATTTTGTATTAATCGAAGATTATTATGTCAAAAGTGAGACTATGCTCAATGCTATTAAGGGCTCATCTCTGAAAATAAATTCTGTAAATAGTGTTTATTGGGGAGCGGTTAATAAAGATGATTGGGCAGCGCGACAGCTTAATATAGAAAAAAATGGTCCTGAAGCGGATAGTTATCCTTTGGAACTTAACAAGTATTTAAAAGATTGTGAAATATTAATGGTTCACTTTGCACCTATATCTAAAGAACTCATCTCTAAAGCGCAAAAATTGAAGTTGATTTTAACAACAAGAGGAGGTTTAGAGAACATTGATATCAATGCATGTAACATGAGAAATATACCGGTTATAAATGTCATAAGGAATGCTATACCTGTGGCGGAATTTACTATTGGGTTAATGCTTTCACTGACGAGGAACATCGGTGCAGCTAGCTACTATATGATGCAAGGCAAGTGGATTAATACTTTTAATAACAAAGGTGAAATCAAAACTCTTCAAAATTCTAAAATTGGTCTTTTAGGTATGGGAAATATAGGAATTGAAATGGCGAAAAGACTTCAGCCATTTTGCTCAAATATACTTGTATGGGATCCTTTTTTAGACAAAGACCGCTTAAAAGCAAACTCAATAGAAAATATTACAGTTTGTGACACGAAAGAAGAATTATTTGCAGAGTCTGATATTTTGTCAGTTCATCTAAGGCTGACGCCAAAAACAAAAAACATAATTGATAATAATCTTATATCACTTATGAAGCCAAAAGCATATTTAATAAACACTGCTAGAGGCGGTTTAATAGATCAGGAGGCTTTATTTGAAGCTTTAGTTAAAAACAAGCTCGCTGGCGCAGCCTTAGATGTTTTCGAAAAAGAACCATTTATTTTCGATAACGATAAAATTAAACCTGATAATCTAATATTAACACCACATATCGCAGGAACAACAGAAGATGCTATTAAGAACTCTCCATATTTACTAATAAAAGAATTAGAAAAAATAATATTAAATGATGCAAAAGAGAGAATTGTAAACTTGAATGAGTTAGACACAAGTGTACTATAGTTAAAATTAATAAAGGAGTAATAATGATACTCGAGAAAGAAAGAGAACTAGTAATAGAGTACGGAAAAAAGATGATAGATCTTGGCATTACTGTTGGAACTTTTGGCAATATATCAATTTATAATCCAGAAGAAAATTTAATGGCAATTTCTCCATCTGGAATGGACTATTTTAAAATTGACTTAGAGAATGTTGTAGTTATGACACTTGATGGTGAAATTGTTGATGGTAATGCCAAACCATCAAGTGAATACGATATGCATAGAATTATGTATCAGAAAAGGAAAGATATTAGAGCTGTTATTCATACACACTCAACCTTTGCTACAACCCTGGCATGTATGCATGAACCTATAGAGCCAATACATTATGTTATTGCATATTCAGGAAGAAAGGTTCCATGTATCCCTTACGTACAATTCGGAACTTATGAACTAGCTCAGGCGGCTTATGAAGCTATGGGAGAAGAATATAACGCATGTTTATTAGGTAACCACGGACTATTATGCTGCGGTCCAAATATATCGTATACTCTTGATACTGCACAACAAGTAGAGTTTTTAGCCCAAATATATTATTACTCGTTACTAGCAGGGAAAAAAATATGTTTATCGGATCATGACTTAGAATATGTATTAGGAAAGTTTGGAAATTATAGACAAAAATAATAAATATTTAGAGCTATTTGTCAAAAGGTTTGTGTATATATAAAAGATACAAACAAATAGACTTACAGGCCGCTGAACCTAGGGGATTAGGCGGCCTTTTATTTTAGAGCCCTTTTTTAGTAGCTTAGCCACTTTCCGGTTAAGCTACTTTTTATGTGAGCCTCGGTTATGTTTTCTATTTAAAGCAACATCAACAGAATATGCATTATAAAAAAAGATACAAATTCCCATTAAAAAGTGATATTAAGAATTGAAAGAAACGTTTTCTATGGTAAAATACTATTAAGGTTAACGATAACCCAAAAGACGGCATTTGAGTGCACCGGAAAAAATTCAACTTTGGCCGCCTTAAGCTCCACAAACTAAGGAAAATAAACAAGGAGGAAGCAATGAAAAAGAAAATTCTTAGTATGTTGTGCGTTTTATTGATGATGGTAACAGTATTTTCAGCTTGTTCAAAGAGCAATAATAACGAAAGTGGTTCAGAGCCTGTATCAAATGCAGAAGTATCTTCTCCTGAGGCTAAGGGTAAGAAGATAGGAATTCTAGTACCGGCAACCACAGAATTTTTTGCTAATGTTAACAATGAGAGCAAGAAAGCATGGGAAGAAGCCGGATATGAAGTGATTGTCTCAAGTTTTGATCAGGACACATCAAAACAGATAGAAATGATCGAAAACTACGTAAACTCAGGGGTTGATATGATTTGTACCAATCCGGGATCTAATGCCGGTGATGATGCATTAAAAACTGCGATGAGTAAAGGTGTTAAGGTTTTTGTATATGGCGTAGAAACATCAGACTATGACCTTTGTGCAGTTGAAGATGAGTCAAGTGTAGGAAAAGCTATAGGAACAATGGGTGCAGACTATACTAACAATAAGCTGGGTGGAAAGGTACAGGCAATTGCACTCATTAATACGGCAGGCCAGGATCTCGCAAAGAGATCTAACGGAATTTTGGAAGCATTTAAGGAAAAGTGTCCAAATTCTGAAATTGTAGGAACTGCAGAATGTGCCAGCACAGGTGAAGGAACATCCGCAATGGAGAATTTCTTGCAGAGATACCCCGATGTTCAAGTGGTTTTGGCTTACAATGATACCTTCGGCTTGGAAGCTATGGAAGTATTGAAAGCAGCAGGAAAAGACGGAGAAAAATATGGAGTTTTCGGTTGCGACGGAACATCCGAAGGACTAAAGAACATAAAAGAAGGAACAATTTATAGAGGAACAATTAGTTTTGGTGACATAGGTGCAGACGTTGCCAAACATGGTTTGGATTTGATGAGTGGCAAATATGAAGGAAAGACACACGAAAAGGTATTTTTGAATAACTATCCTGTAACAGTAGATAATATTGACCAGTTTTATAAGGACTAAGGGATTTTCATAGAACCCTGCTCCGGATATTCCGGGGCGGGGTTCTTTAACCAATATAATTTACTTATCCTCAAGGTAACGAACCGAGGTGAATAATGACGAGCAAAACAGGTTTTTCTGTAAGTCACTTGACTAAGAATTATCCTGGCGTAGTAGCCCTGGATGATGTTTCTTTAACTTTTGAACCGGGAAAGGTGCATGCGCTGGTGGGAGAAAATGGCGCCGGCAAATCCACATTGATTAAATGTCTTTCCGGAGCTATTACACCAACATCCGGGAGTCTCATAATTGAAGGCCAATCTTATGCATCCATGACCCCACTACTTGCAAAAGAATTAGGAATTTCAGTTATATATCAGGAATTTAATCAGGTACCAAGTATGTCTGCAGCAGATAACGTATTTCTGGGAGTGCGTTCCGGTAAAAGTTTTATAGTGCAGTCAAAAGAACGTCAAAGGCAGGCTGCTTCTTTATTTCGACAACTAAATGTAGAAATTGATCCGACACAAAAGGTAAAAGAACTATCACCGGCATGCCAGCAAATTATCGAAATAGCTAAGGCTATTCGTCAAAGTGTAAAATTGTTAATAATGGATGAACCAACGGCACCGCTAACCATTAATGAAGTTAAAACATTATTTGAAATTGTAAAAAAATTAAAGGCTGAGGGTGTAGCAATTGCTTATATCTCACATAGGATGGAAGAGATTTTCGAAATTGCTGATATTGTGAGCGTGTTGCGTGACGGACAAAAAATTATTACTAAACCTATAGAAGAGACATCTCGTACAGAACTTATTAAATATATTGCGGGTCGGGAAGTGTCTTCCGTTTATCCAAGACATAGCAAAAAAGTTGGTGCTAAATCTCTGGAAGTTAAGAATCTTTGTGGAAATGGACTTGAAGATGTAAGTTTTGTAGCCAGAAAGTCGGAAATAATGGGATTTGCGGGGCTTGTGGGTGCCGGTCGTACTGAATTGATGAATATGCTTTGCGGCGTTGTTCCAAAGACATCAGGCATCATAATTAAAGATGGCAAAAACTTGAAGCTAAAGTCCCCAAGGGATGGTATTGAAAACGGTATTGGCTTTATTCCGGAAGATCGGAAACTGTTGGGACTTTTTTTGAATCAAAGCATACGCTGGAATTGCTCAATCAATGCAATTAAAAGTGTTTGCCATGGCGTTGTCGTGGATGAGAAGGCGGAGCTGGCAATTGCTGAAACATATGAAAAAGAACTGCAAATAAAGACGCCTTCATTGGATCAAACTGTGAAGAATCTTTCCGGTGGAAATCAGCAAAAAGTTGTTTTGGCTAAGACGTTAGCATGCCATTCCGATGTGTTGATATTTGATGAGCCGACCAGAGGAATAGATGTGGGTGGTAAACAGGAAATTTATCATCTTATCAACCAATTGGCAGATGATGACAAAACAATATTAATGGTATCTTCAGATTTACCGGAATTGATTGGCTTGTGCGATCGAATTGCAGTCATATGTGAAGGGCGTTTAGTAGTGATATTAAATCGTGAAGACTTTGATCAGACAGTAATTCTTGATTACGCTTCAGGTGGCGGAAAATAGAAAAAGGTGGATAAAGCATGATGAGATTTTCAAAGTTTTATAAAAAATATGGTATTTTTGTTATTTTATTGATTGTTCTTTTATTTTTCTCGATCTTCGCCGAAAACTTTTTTACGCTGAGCAATTTTGTCACTATTTTACGACAGGTATCGTCTTTAGGAATAGTAATTATGGCAATGAGTATGATTATGATTGCCGGTGGGATGGATTTGTCGGTAGGCGGACAAATTGCGGTTGGCGGAGTGCTTGTGGCTTTGATGATGGCAAACTTTAAAATACCTTGGCCATTAATAGTTCTGATCAGCATTTTGATAGGTTTTTTGTTTGGCCTTATTAATGGGATATTAGCAGTCAAACTTGCGATTCCACCTATGATAGTAACCTTGGGTACTATGCTTATTTTACAATCAGCCTCCATGGTAATAACCGGGGGTTATCCGATCTATAAAATTTATGACGAAATTAAGTGGATAGGGCAAGGTTGGGTTGGACCTATACCGGTCCCTGTTATTATTTTCGTTATAATCGCAGCTATTACATGGTTCTTGATGAATAAAACATATATTGGACATTATGCTTATGCCGTCGGTGGAAATATCAACGCTGCAAGACTCTCGGGAATTGATACAGATATGTTTACAGTCTTTATCTTTTCTTTAGGTGGTGTATTCGTCAGTATAGCATCTCTGATTGTGATGACACGTGCGGCTTCTGCACAACCAAATGCAGGCTCCAATACCGCTTTTGATGCTATTACAGCTGCCGTACTGGGAGGAATCAGCATTTCCGGAGGAGAAGGAGAAATCAGCGGCGCATTAGTAGGTGTACTGATCATTGGCATGTTAAATAACGGTTTGCTGCTGATGGGCTTGAACTCCAATTGGCAAGGTGTAATTAAAGGCATTGTATTAATTCTTGCTGTAGGCATTGATTCAGTTCAGAGAAAACAGAAGAAGGCTAAAACTTTAAAACAACAGGGAGAGAACAAATGATTAATGATATTTCTGTTTCTATAGTACGTGATCGTTTGTGGATGGATGAGAATGTTGTGTATGAACAGGTGCCGGGTTGGTGCGCACATGTGACACATAATTTACGTTTATCCGTTATCTATCATGATGAAGATGTAAAGCGGGAAAAACTGCCATGCATCATTTGGATTACAGGTGGCGGTTGGAAGTGGGTTGATGTCCAGGCATATTTACCAAATTTGATTGATTTGGCACATAGAGGTTATGTGTTAGCTTCAGTTGAATATCAGTGCTCTAACGATGCGACTTTTCCTGCGGCTATTCTTCAAGTTAAATCTGCTATACGTTATCTGCGTGCCAATGCAGCAAGGTATTCCATTAATCCTGATAAAATTGGCTTGGTCGGAGAATCTTCCGGCGGATATTTGGCAACAATGGTAGGTGTAACTAATGGAATGAGTGAGTTTGAATCCGGAATGAATTTATCACAATCGAGTGAAGTACAGGCAGTATGTTCTTGGTATACGCCGGTTCACCTGGATAAATTGGCAAAAGATGCGGGTCGGACAAATAAAGACCTTGATCAAAATATCGGGGAACTGATTGATCGTTTTTTGAATGCGCATTGCGAACATAATCCTGAACTTGTTAAGCGTGCAGACCCGACTACATATATTAATAAAGGAAATCCGCCGTTTCTCTTGTTCCATGGTACCGAAGACAAATTGGTAAACATTGAATGTTCTGAGGTGCTTTACAAGACACTGGAAGAAAATGGGGTTCCGGTGGAATACTATAGGATTAAAGATGCGGACCATGCAGACTATCATTTCTTCCAACCTAAAGTAATGGAGATTATGGCTGACTTCTTTGATTCTAAACTAATAAAGTAAGGAGAGGATCATGCGAGAAAATGGTATCATTAATGCGAAGTTACTGTATTTGCTTACAGAGTTGAAACATACAGATTCTTGTGTTATCGCGGATGCGGGCTTGCCCATACCTAAGGATATCGAATGCGTAGACCTAGCCCTGATTAAAGGAACTCCTTCATTTAAACAGGTATTAGCAGCAGTTATGAAGGAGATGACTCTGGAATCTTATATTATTGCTCGAGAAACAGAGACAGAAAATCCGGACACATATAGGACAATAAAAGAATCTCTTTGCGATTATCCGGGGAAATCAGTAAACCATGAGGAATTGAAAAAATTCTCACGTGATTCTAAGTTCATAATTCGAACCGGAGAAGTAACACCATATTCGAATATAATATTAATTTCAAGTCCTGGCTTTTAATTGGTAGTAGTTTATAAAAGAAAGATAGAAGCTTTTTTTAAGGGAAGGGGAGACACATGGCAGTTACGTTAAAGGATATAGCTAAAAAAGCAAGAGTTTCTCCCATGACCGTATCAAAGATAATAAGAGGCGGAAACCATCGTATCAGCCAGGAAACAGAAGAGCGTGTGTTGAAGATTGCAAAAGACATGGGATATGTTCCCAATGGTGCAGCCAGAAGCTTAAAAACACGCAAGAGTAAAACGATAGGTTTTGTTTTGCCTGATATTGCCAACCCTTTTTTCCCGGAAATTGCTCGTGGCCTGGATGATCAAGCAAAAAATCATGGTTATAGTGTTCTTATGTGCAACACGGATAATGACGCTGATGAGGAAGTCAAAGCTTTTCGAAAATTAGCAGAGAAAATGGTAGATGGAATTGTTTTTATTCATTCAGTCGCAAATGATAATTCAATGGCTCATTTGAATCTAAATGTTCCGGTTGTGTATGTGGATCGAGCTATAAAGGATGCTGATCAAGAGGATGTTGGACAAATTTTTCTTGATGTTAAGAGTGCTTTTTATGATGCGACCCGGCTGCTAATAGAAAAGGGCTGTCAAAATATCGCTTTTATTTCCGCCCTTTATAAGGGACGTGATTATCGCTGTGAGGGATATTCAAAAGCACTGGAAGAAAATAAATTGTCAATAAATGATCTTAATATATATCGAGGAAAGTACGATGTTGATACCGGGAGCGAAGGGGTATCCCATATTCTTAAGAATAATCCTCATATTGACGGAATCGTATGTGGAGATGATTTGATAGCTTATGGAGTAATTGAAGCCCTACTTAGTCGTAATCTTAGAATTCCGGAAGATGTCAAGGTAATAGGTTTTGATGATATCTACTTCTCTCAATATTCTAATCCGAAACTTACGACAATTGCTCAGCCCGCATATCAAATGGGTGTGGAAGCAGGAAAAATGTTGATTAATCATATTGAAAACGGAAGTCAATTGTACAGGAAGAAAATGGATTATTCGTTGAAGATAAGAAAAACAGTATAGAGTTGAGGTTTATTATGAAAGTATTAAACTTTGGTTCATTAAATGTGGATTATGTTTACAAAGTGCATCACATTGTTCAAAAAGGAGAAACACAACTAGCTTTATCAAGAAGTATTTTTCCTGGAGGAAAAGGGCTCAATCAGTCTATTGCGCTTAAAAGAGCAGGATTATCGGTTTTTCATGCTGGTAGCATAGGAGGTGGAGGAGAGTTTCTCTTAGATATTTTACACGATGAAAATGTAGATACCAGTATGGTTAGATCTTTAAAGGAAGTCCCTGTTGGCCATACCATTATCCAAAATTCAATGGATGGAGACAACTCGATTCTGGTGTATGGAGGGGCAAACCGGGCTATCACACAGAGCCAGATTGAGGATACGTTGAAGCATTTTTCAAAAGGGGACTATCTTATTCTTCAGAATGAGGTTAACTTATTAAAAGAAATTGTTGAGCTGGCCCATAAAAATGGGATGATAATCGTATTGAACCCTTCTCCAATAAGTCAGATATTTGAAGACCTTGACTTTTCGATGATTGATTATTTGTTTTTAAACGAAATCGAAGCCAAAGAACTAACGAATTCAAAGTCAACTGAGCCGGTAGAATTGATTAACAGAATCGATAAAAAATGGCCTCATATTCAAGTGTTCTTGACACTTGGGGAAGGTGGATCTGTTTACATATATGAAGGAGAACATATATTTCAAAAGGCTTATAAGGTGCCTGTGGTAGACACCACCTCTGCAGGTGACACATTCACAGGTTTTTGCCTAGCGGGGATAATCGAAGGCTTGACGATTTCCCAAGCTCTTGACTATGCAGCTCGGGCTGCAGCTATTGCAGTGACAAAATTAGGAGCGGAACCTTCTATTCCGACAAAGATTTCAGTTAAAGAATACTCTTTTGACTAAACAATTTTGTTTTAAAGCCGGGGGATAAGCTGGACTGTACTTTTTTGGCTTATATAGCAAGATCTCCTATTTTATATTAATAAACAGTTAGTAACGGTCGTTTAGCACCCACCCGGTAGCAGACTCCCTTTATGAAAGACGGTGAAAACATGTAATCACTGTTAACTATGAAGGGAGTTTTTGTATGGAAAAATTGAATTACTAATAAATCTGGTTCTTTGTCAGATGGCCTTGGTGGACATTTTGCATGATTAAATAGTCCTAAAAGGTTGTCTAACCCTCAAGGGTTAGGCAGCCTTTTTAAGTTCCTTAGAAACAACCATCTTTCTAGCTATTAATATCCTGTTTCTTAAATGGAAAAAGCTCTTGTATCCGAATGCCAATAACTTCATAACCTTTATGAAGTTATTCACACTCTCAATTGCACTATTCGTAAATGGCTCATTAAATGAATTATCTACATATTCCATGTTCCTAAGAATACTTTTTAAGGCTACTTCAAAATATATTGAAACCCTTGGTAACAAAGTCCTTATCAGAATTTTAAGTTTCCTTGTATCTTTAAGGTCTATGGTAAGTAGCAAGGCTTGATATGCCCTGTAGTTTATTTCACGGTCATGTAGGGGGAGTACATTTCGATAGTAATTGTTTTAACCTTCCTTCTTGATAGTTTTGTAAAGTGCTTTAAGTAACGCCTTAAAAAAGGTAGTTGCCTGTTTTCAACAATATCTATCACATTATGGTTTACTGCATCCAAGAATATGAAGCGCATAGATCCTTTACATCTTTTAGTAGATTTAAACTCATCAAAGCATAAATGCTCAGGAAGGTCGTTAAAAGGCGGACCATATGCGATGAAATCATTATCTATGATTCTTGAGACTGTATTAGTGGAAACATAATTTCTATTAGCTATATCTTTTTCAGAAGCTTTTTCACTTAGTCTTTATTTTTTTTGTCGAAACTATTGTAATGTGAAATGGTCTTCATGTCTTTATTTTTTTGCATTAAAAAAGTGTCGGAAGACCGGCTGATCATTTTCTGATCAACCGGCCACCAACACCATTTATTTTAGAGCCTAATATTTTGGATCCATTTAAAATAGTATTAATTAACATCTAAAAAACATATAAATTAGAAATACAATATGTTCAAAACTCCTTTTAATATTTTTTTTCCATTGATTTATAAAATGCCACAGCCTCTTTACGAATATTATCTTCATCTAGAGTAATGAGTTTTCTATCTTTCATAACTAACTTGCCATTTATAATTGTATGTTTTACACACATTCCATTCGTGGATTCAACCATGCTGTTCAATAGATTGTAAGAAGGATATATGTTTAGATTTTTACAATCAACAGCTATAATATCAGCGGTGGATCCTATTTTTATTCCTGAAATATTATTATCTAATAATTTTGCAACTCCATTTACTGTAGTTAGATTTAGAATTGTTTTTGCAGGCATTATATTATAGTCTGCATATTTATTTCCATATATGACATTCATTATTGAACGGAATAGTCTCATTTCAGCAAACATATCTATTCCACCATGACCGCTACCGTCGCTTCCTAGTGAAATATTTATTTTATTATTTAATAGCATAGGTGTTTCAGGAACGCCTTTTCCACAGTTACTAAACGGGCAGTGTACAATTTTCACATCATTTTTTTTAATTAAATTGATTTCAGCAGGATTTAGATATATTGCATGAGAAACCAACATATTATTTGATAGTAAATTATTTTGGCTTAAAAATTCGATTGGTCGGATTCCATGATCTTGAATAAAGTCAATTACCTCTGAAGAATATTCATTTGAATGTAATTCGTAGGGAATACCAAGCGACTTTGCTTGCTCAAAAAGTTCTATAATTAATCTATCGCTACAAGCTGTGGGGGCTGTAATTGAATTAAAATATTTTATTAATGAATTTTCTTTTCGTATCTTATTAACAAGACTGCTGTTTCTTTCAATTGCATCGGAAATTGTAGTGCGAATTTCTCTTGGGGAAGAGGGACTATCTGTTGTCTGATATGAAATGCCTGCTCTAATTCCTATTTTTTTCAATGTTTCGTAAACAACATCAGCATGTCGTGAACCCGCATCAAGGAATGAAGTAACACCATTTTTAATCATTTCACAACAAGCAAATTCAGTACTAAGCTGTATTCTACTCTTTGTTAAAGATGATTCAAAAGGTACATTGATGCGCTTATATATTAATGGCCGTTCATCCAATAATCGGCCTCTAAGAAATTGTTGACTAAGATGACAATGTGCATCAACTAAACCTGGTAGCCAAAGTAAGTCCACACCATCAATAACTTCGTCGCATTTAAATGCTTTAAAATCGCCTATATTTTTAATTTTGCCATTTTCAATCAGAATATTATTATTTTCATGTATAACCCAATTTTCGTCAAAATACCGTGTATTTTTAATTAATATGCTCATAAATCCTCCTTCTTTTTTTACATTACGTAAAACTTCTTATTATAAAAAGGACAAATGTCCTTTTCTTAACGAGAAAAAATAAATTACTATAAAAACACAGCAATTAGAAAGGGGCTTACTATGTTTAATAAATTTCAAAACTCCTCGATATTAAAAAATATCAGGAAAGAAAAAAGGATTCTGATCATTTCATTTATTATAGTCATTATCGCTGATTTTATTGGAATGAAAAAGATCCCATTTGGCAATGGAAAACTTATTCTTTTTCCAATCTTTTATGCAATATTTATTGGTGTTATTTGTGGTCCAGATGCAGTTAAAATTTTTACAAAAGAAGAATGTCAGAGAGCATCAAAGTTAGTTATAGTTGCAATTTGTCCTTTCATTGCAAAATTAGGGATTAATGCGGGCAGTAATCTGTCTATTGTTTTATCAGCGGGCCCTGCTTTATTACTCCAAGAATTTGGAAATTTGGGGACCATATTTCTCACTCTTCCTATTGCACTAATGCTTGGATTAAAAGAAGAAGCCATTGGAGCAACACATTCTATAAATAGAGAAACAAATTTAGCTTTGATTCTGGATAAATTTGGTCCTCAATCTCCAGAGGCTAGAGGTAGCTTATCAATTTATATTGTTGGAGGAATGATAGGAACTATATACTTCAGTCTTATGACCTCATTCATTGCTTCATTAAATATTTTTCATCCTTATGCTTTAGGTATGTCTTGTGGTGTAGGAGCAGGTATTTTAATGGCATCGGGAGTAGCCACATTAACAGAAATTTATCCAGCTTATGCAACGCAAATATCTGCACTTGCCAGTGCTAGTGAAACGTTATCAGGCATAGATGGGATATATGTTGCTTTATTTATAGGAATTCCTTTAACACAGTATTTATATAAAAAGCTTTATCCAATATTGGGAAGGGAGTAGAAAATGAAAATTAAAGAATGGATTTTTTTCTTTTTTGTATCTGGTTTAGGTATAGCTTTAGCAAATTTTGTAGGCTTTAAAGTGTCTTTCTTGGATAGCATATCAGGCATTCTAATTCTTCTTGCTATTTCAGTTGTTGCATTATTTATGAAAGAATATATACCATTAAAATTGCCGATAGTTGCATACTGTTCAATACTAGGGCTATTAGTAGCTTCACCAATTTCACCAGTTTCGGAATATGTAATAGAAGCAGTAAATAAAATAAATTTTACAGCTCCTTTAACAATGGTTGGAGCTTTTGCCGGGATTTCCGTGGGAAGTGAGCTTAAAGAATTCAAAAAGCAAGGACCTAAAATGGTTTTAATTGGAATCCTTGTAATGACCGGAACATTTTTAGGATCTGCAATAATTGCACAAGTAACACTTAGTTTAACAAAGGCCATATGATGATTATTTTTATCTTGATTATAAATCTTATAATAGGGATATTAATTGGAATTTCAGGTATTGCAGGTTTCTTATTACCATTGACATATGTTGGATTTTTAAATTTTGAGCCAACGCTTTCATTGTGTCTAAGCTTTTTAGCTTTTCTAACGTCAGGAGTAGTTAGCTCTATATATTATTATAAAAAACAGATGTTAAGATTAGAAATAGGGAAGTATATTGCAGCAGGATGTATAATAGGATCTACAATTGCTATTTATTTGTCTAATTTTATGTCGCAGGAAATAGTAAAGATACTTATGTACATTGTAGTCTTAATTTCCGGCATGCGTTTAATATATCCTAGTGGGGGAGAAAACTATTATAGTTCAGGTAATAAAAGTCCATTGTTACTAGTCTTAATAGGCATATTCATAGCAATTTTTTGTACTTTATCAGGTGCAGGGGGACCGGTTCTTTTGGTTCCCTTGTTGATGAATTATAATATCAATGCTTTAGAGTCTGTAGCAACCTCTTTATTTTTATCTGTTTTTATTGCTGTTCCATCTTTTGTTGGATATATTAGTAAAATTAATATTTCAGATAATTTTATTATTCTGCTAACAGTTGTAATTAGTCACGGGGTTGGTTGTTTGATAGGAAATAAAATTGCTGACAAAATAAAAATGAAACAATTAAAAAGGGTCATAGGTTTAGGCACTGTATTTGTGTCATTATATATGCTTTCAACGATGGTGATTTAGAATGTCTATTACTGAATTATTAAAAATTTCAAAAGAATTTAATTATATATATGAAATGATGCCTGAATGGTTGAAACCTAAGCTTTATGTACGCTTGTTTAAAAAGGGTGAGGTTATTCATGATAAAGATGAGCAGATAGACTATTTTGGAATTCTTTGCACCGGCACTGTAAAAATTGTCAATGCTTTTGAAAATGGCAGTATTTATTTAATTCAAAATAATAAACCAATAGATTTTATCGGAGAAGTGGCTTTGGTTTCCGGTTTTAAAAAAAGTAGTGTCAGAATAGTGGCTATTGAAGATTCTTATGCAGTATTCATGTCAGCTAGTGATTGTATACGTTTTTTTGAAGAGAATTTTGATTTTTATAAACTTGTTACAAAAAAGATATCACAAAAGCTGTATATGAATTCATACAAGCATGGAGTTTCTTTATCTTATCCATCTAAATTTATATTAGCTAAATATATTATTGAAAAGTACGAACGAGACTCACGAAAATGCTTACGTATTCTAGAAACGAGAGAAACCATTGCTGAAGCAACAGGTGTTAATATACGTACATTAAATCGTGCCGTTAAAGAATTGCTTGAAGATAAGTTAATTAACATAGATCGTGGAAAAATATACGTTAATATAGATAGCATTCAGAGTTTAAAATATTGGCTATTGAATAATGATGAATAAAATCACGTATGTTTAAATATTAATGTTAAGTAGCCAGAACAGCAGTATTTTTTTGTTTACTGTTTGTCATGGCTATGAAATATATCAGTTTTCCATATTCCTCAAATGTAGATAAACGGTATTTATAGAGATGCCAAGCTCTTTAGCCACTATTTCAATTGAGTTTTTGATTTTAAAAACATTTTTTTTATAAAGGGCGGCTATAATAGTTTTGTTTAGTTGTGAGGGTGGAATGGTCTTGTTTTTTGAAATTTGTACTTTAACTTCTTTTACAATTTGCTCAATATTGTCCTCAAAGTTATCTTTAAAATCTTCAGACCTAATGTTCTGATCGATGGATAAGCCCATAGATTTTAATATTTCTAAATAAGGAGTATTAAGGTAACAATTAATACATAAAAGGCCAATTATTCTGTTATTTTCTCCTCTAATAGCAATTGTAGAAGACTTTAAGGGTTCATTATTCCTGTTATTTGAAAAATAAGAAAAATAGTCACTACCATTTTTATCATTATCTATTTGCTCCAGCATATCTAAAGCCAGATTTGTTATTGGAGAGCCTATGGTCCTTCCTGTATGATAACCATTCAGAATTTTGATTACCGAGTGATCCAAATTTTCAAGACTATGTAATACAAATTCATAAGAACTACCCAAATAATTAGCTAAACCTTCAAGCGTGGTTTTATAGGATTCTAATATCATTCTGTCTTTTGAGGTAAGTTTCATCGTTAACCATCCTTTTAAATTTATATTAGGAGATGACTAATTTTAAAATATCTAGTTATTTTTATCAAGAACACACTAATAATAAATAAAATTAATTTTATCAAAACATTGATTGACAATAATATATTTTAGTCATAAACTTATTAAAAGGAAAACGTTACTATTAGAAAGAGGACAACTATATGAGATTAATTGAAAGTAAAAATGCACCTGAGGCTATTGGACCTTATTCACAAGCTTATGAAGCAATTGGCTTTGTCTTTGTATCCGGTCAATTACCCATTGATCCTTCAAACGGTAATATGCCGGAAACAATCAAAGAACAGGCCGAAAGGAGTTGTAAAAACATAAAAGCAATTTTAAAAGAAGCTGATGTTGAGCTAGGAAAAGTAATAAAGACAACATGCTTTTTAACGGATATGGAAGATTTTACAGATTTTAATGAAGTATATTCAAAATATTTCACTTCTAAACCGGCAAGAAGTTGTTTTGCAGTGAAGGAACTTCCAAAAGGTGCTAAGTGTGAAATAGAAGTAATTGCAGTTAAATGATCGCTACTTAATACACATATTTTTAAGGAGGTAGTACATGAAAACTTTTACTAATGAAAACGTCAACTTGGATATTCTAAAAGATAGGGCACATAATTTGAGGTGGGCTGAGGTCCCTGACGGGGTAATTCCATTGACAGCAGCCGATAGTGATTTTCCATGTGCACCGGAAATTGTTGATACTTTGAAAGAATATATTAAGGATGGTTATTTTCCATATGTTGAAAATAGAGGAATGCCGGAGTTTAAAAATTCTTTGGCTAAATTTTTTAATGAAAGAAAAAATGAACATGTTAATCCCGAATATATTTTACCAATTGACAGTGCGGCTCGAGGGATGAATATAATTGCTCATTCATTTATTGAACCTGGGGATGAGTGCATTGTTTTTGATCCGGTAGATTTTTTATTTAGAACGAATATGGAAGATGCGGGTGGGGTAATAAAGCTTTTCCCTTCCAATTTAAAAGAAGATCGAATTAGCTTAGAGGGTTTGGAAGATTATATTACTCCGAAAACTAAAATGATTGGTTTTTGCAATCCTCATAATCCTATGGGAATGCTCTATTCAAAAGATGACCTGAAGTATCTATTGGATCTGTCAGAGAAATATGGTTTTTATATAATGAATGATGAAATCTGGTCAGATATAGTTTATCCGGGCAATAATTTCAACAGCCTATTAGAGTTTGGACCGGAAATGAACAAAAGAACCTTGTCCGTATATGGCTTTTCAAAAACATTTGGGGTAGCAGGTTTAAGAATTGGTTGCATTTTTGCAACTAATCAAGAAAACTATGAAAAACTTGCTCAAACGTCTATGGTAGACCAAACAATTGGTGGAATTAATCTACTTTCACAAATAGCAGGAATAGCTTGTTTAACAAAGAGCTTGTATAGGGTTGATGAATATGTAGAACACATAACAGCCAACAGAGACTATGCTTTGGATAGATTAAATAAGATGCCCTTAATAAAATGTCATAAACCACAAGCAACTTTTGTTCTGTTCCCTGATATAAGTGAAGTCGGTATGAATCCTGTGGATTTTGTTAATTTACTTAAAGAAGAATACAAAATAGCAATAGTCCCTGGTGGAAAGCGCTTCTTTGGACCGGGATCAGAAGGCCATGTAAGAATTTGTCTTGCAACAAGCCATGAAATCTTGAAAGAGGGCTTGGATAGAATTGAAAAATGTTTGAATGATATCAAAAACAAATAATAAATTCTTCTATTCAACATAATTTTTTTAATTTATTTAAGGAGGATGTCAATGGCTAAAATCATTATTGCTGTAATTTATATTGCAGCTGTCCTTGCAATAGGTATAATTGCGGGGAAAAAAGTTAATACAGCAGATGAGTTTGCTACAGCAGATAGAAACATACCGTTTTGGACCAATGTTTTTTCAATGTCATCTGCATGGATAGGTGCAGGCTCAACTCTAGGTTGCGCTAGTATGTGTTATGCATATGGGATATCAGGATTTTATCTTGCTATATGTGTAGGTATTGGTGCACTTTTATCGAGTTTGCTTTTTGCAAAAAAAATACGTCATGAAAATGTCAGCACTATTCCTGAATTAATAAGGAAGCATCTAGGTAAAAGATGCGCCGACGCTATAGCCTTGTTAAGTATTTTCTCTGTTTTTTCAGTAGTCGCTTCACAAATTAGATCTTTGGGAACTATTCTTACAATGTTTATACCTCAGATCGATTTGCTATTAGCCATGATTATAATGACTGCTGTCATGTTGGTATATACAGTTATTGGTGGAATGGTGGCTGCAACTAAGACAGATAAATTAAACATTGCCTTAATGGTTTTTTCAGTTCTAATGGTGCTCCCTCTCGTTGCTTTAATTAAAACAGGTGGAACCTCAGGAATAGTAAAAACGTTAAGTAATAAACCTGAAATGCTAAAATTTGCCGGGACAGTCGGATGGGGAACTATGATTTCTTCAGGACTATACTTTGGTACGAGTAATATGGTAAATAATGAAAACTTCCTAAGAATATGTGGAGCAAAGAGTGCCAGTGAAGCAAGAAACGCTTCTTTGACAGCAACACTGTTAATTTACTTACCTTATTTGTTATTTGCCAGTTTTATAGGCTTGGCAGGGGCTGCATTGATTCCGGATCTTGCCACATCAGATGCTGTTTTACCCGCAATGATCAATCAATTTACAGGGACATATCTTGGAGCCATATTGCTTGCAGCTCTATTGGCTGCGGTAATGGGCACTGCGGCTTCAGTAACGATGGTTGTTTCGATAATGCTTTCCAGGGATGTTGTCGGAAGGTTCACAAATCTAGAAGACAAACAATTGCTAACATTACAAAGAGTTTTTATGGTTGTTGTTGCAATAGCAGGACTGATAGTTGGTTATTTCGGGTCTTCTATAGTTTCAATAATGGAGGATGTTGGAGCACCAGCCGGCGCTGCTTTAGTGCCAATATTCTGTGGAATTTTCTTCTGGAGGGAAAAGATGAACGAAAAGGGAACTTTAATAACAATTGCAGTAGCTATAATTTCAACATTAGCTTATTGGGCTGCAGGGTCACCTTTAGGCATAAGTCATTTTGTTTTTGGACTGATTTGCTCTGCAGTAACTATGATAATTGCCAATTCAATATTTTATAATAGCAAAATGCAAGGTAAAGCTTAAACTTAGCATATGGTTAGGAGGAAATAATGGGACCCTTAGATATAGTAATTATTGCAATTGGTTGGGGAATAGGAGCATCAGTTTTCTATCATATGTTTAAAGACTGAGAAAATTTATAAAAAGATGAAGTCGAAGTGGGAAGGATAGTAAATGAAAAATAATTTTTCTGCAAGAAAAATTGCTCTGATTGGTATATTTGCTGCTTTAAGTTATATAGGATTTCAATTTTTGAGAATAGATATACCTGTAGGAACTCAAAAAACAGCCTTTCATATGGGGAATGTATTTTTAATGGTAGCGGCCTTAACTATAGGAGGACTTGAAGGAGGATTATCAGGTGCTATAGGAATGACGATAGCTGATATGACATCAGGATACATGACTTCTGCACCAGCAACTTTCATATTAAAACTTTGTATTGGTCTTATAGTTGGCTTATTTATGAGGCTATTGAAAGTGCGTCATGAAGAAAATAGGCAAAAAAGAATTTTGAAACTGGTCCTGGCAACAGGAGCAGGTGCGGTTTTTAATATTATTGCGGATCCTCTTATAAGATATATATTTAATTTGTTTATATACAAAATACGAGGAGATCTTGCTGCTAAACTGGCTGCCATATCGAGTATTACAACCATAGTTAATGCTATACTGGCAATCGTTTTTTCAACAATTCTTTTTGAGGCATTAAGACCTTCTTTAAATAAAATGAAAATATTATAGTATAATTCAGTAATAAAACTCCCCGGTAAAAGGATGCTTAAATGGTTTTGATCACCCATTTTTCCAGGGAGTTTTTAATGTCTTAGATCTTTGCTTATTAAACTTGTACTTGAAAATAATATCACTATAGATTGACAACGTTTTCATTCTGGAGTATATTTATATTTAGCTTTAGTTACTTAACTTAGTTAATAAAAAAGGGGGAGTAAAAATGAAATTTAAGAAATTTTTAAGCTCAGCAATGGTGCTGATGGTGTTGTTGTTTTCAATTACAGCATGTGGTAATGGTGGAAAAGAGAATGTTTCCGGACAAGACAATTCCGGAACAGAACAAAGTGATGTAAATGTATCTAAATCAGAAGTAAAAACATCTACTAGCGGATTAGTTAAAATTATCTGCCCATATGGTGTTGGAGGCACAGCTGATATTGTAGCAAGAAGGTATGCTCAGGTTGCCGGGGAATTGTTCCCACAATATAACTTTATTGTTGAACAAAAGACAGGCGGTGACGGATTTGTTGGAGCTTCTACATTTGAAAGATCAGATCCTAATGATCAACAGCTTTTCGTTTTGGGATACGGTAATACATATAGGCATGCTTTAGGTAAAAAATTCAATACTGAGCAAGTCCCCTATGATTTGGACAATTTTGACCCACTTGCAACAATAGATGATAGAACTTGGATCTTATACGGAAGACCGGATCAGACACTGGAAAATGTTTTACAGCTTTCTAAAGACGGAAAATTGAAAATGTCAGGCGGAGCACCTCTTTCTGATCCACATTTGGCATTAGGTTCTTTGTTAGCACTGGAAGGCGGAAAAGTAACTGTTGTGTCTTATGATGGAGGAGCTGCTCAAAAACAGGGACTTACAAATGGAGAAGTTGATGTTTTTGTAGGAACGTCACAAGCGGGAATGGAAGATGTTGAAGCCGGAACGATGATTCCGATTTTAGCTTTTTCAGACAAGACTTTTGAAGACTTCAAAGGACCGGAAGGCAAATTATCTGTACCCTGTCTTGCAGGCGAAGGAATTCATAAAGCTCTTGACAGTTCAAAAGACTACACAGGCTCAATCCTTCCGGCAGGAGGATATGTTGCCGCTCATGCCAAAGCAGATGAGGCATTTAAAGAGGATATAATCAATATAAGTAAGGAAGTTTGGAAAACTCCGGAATTCAGTGACTGGATTAAAGAAATAGGTCTTAACCACTTCGAACTATATGGAAAAGAAGCTAAGGACTTTATGTTCCAGGCAATAGATAAGGCAGTAAAAGCTTATGAACTCTTAAGTGGTACAAATTAAAAAGTGAGAAACAACCATGAAAATTAAGACAAACCTTATGACGGGTGTTGTTTTCTTAATATTATCGGTATTGATATATGTGCTCATACCGGGACAAATAGCCCAGCCCCCACATTTGGGGACCGGGCCAAGTCCGAGAACAATACCTTATTTAACTTCAGCAGTTATGTTTATCTGTTCCTTACTACTTATTGGGGAAAGCATACTGCTAAAAAAAGAAAAAATTGTAGAAATTGATCTAAAAGAAGAAAAAAGTGTATTTAAGATTATCCTGTGTATTCTACTTTTTGGAATACTGATGATTAATGCGGGTTATCTCATAGCAGTTTGGGTAACTATTCCGATCATGTTATTTATAATGGGAGAGCGCAAGCCATTTATATATATTTTTTGTGTATTAGCAGCTACGGGCATCTATTTCCTATTTTCTAACGTGTTCCATATTTCGTTGCCGGGATTTGGGGGTTGATATGGATTTCATTTTTAGTGTTTTAACCGATATTTTATCAATCACAAATATATTAATAATAATAGGTGGAGTTGCACTTGGAATGATAATCGGATGTATTCCGGGCTTAACTGTAACCATGGGAATAATAATAATGCTTCCATTAACTTACGGATTCAGCTCACCGACAACAGCCATTGTTTCTTTGATAGCGGTGTATGTTGGAGGTATGTATGGCGGTTCTATAAGTGCAATATTATTAAACACTCCCGGCACTAACTCTGCAATAGCTACTACATTTGACGGTTATCCGCTCGCTAGGGATGGCAAATCCAAGCTTGCTTTGGATGTTTCTTTGTTTTCTTCTTTCATTGGTGGGCTTATTTCCAGCATTATTTTAATAGTTTCAGCCGGTTTTATTTCAGAGCTTGTTTCAGGTTTCTCTTCATCGGAATTCTTTGCCTTAGGAATATTAGGAATAGCAATGATTTCAGGTGTAAGTGGTGACAACATAATTAAGGGCGTTGTTGGTGCCATGCTTGGAATATTCTTGTCTACAATGGGCTTAGACCCTGTTTCAGGAGTGTCAAGATTTTCTTTCGGAAGCATTGTTTTCTATGACGGTATTTCAATCATGCCGGCAATGATTGCCTTGATTGCTTTGATCCAGATCACCTTTCAATCTGCAAGCTATATAAACAGCTTGTTAAAAGGAGAACATGTCAAGGCCTATGAAATAGATAAAGTATCCATGACCTCAAAACAGAGAAGAAGTTTAGCCCCGGCTATTTTAAAATCCAGTATCATTTCTACACTAATCGGGATAATGCCGGGTGTTGGTGCCGAGGTTGCTCAGTTTGTCAGTTATAACGCGGTCAGAAACGGATCAAAAGAACCTGAGAAGTTTGGAAACGGTGCTATTGAGGGAGTTTCTGCAGCGGAATGCAGCAACAATACAGTTATTTCAGCAGCTATGATACCCCTGCTTACAATGGGAATACCGGGGGACGGTGTAACAGCACTACTTCTTGGAGCATTTATTTTACACGGAGTTGTGCCAGGACCCACCATGTTTACAAAACATGCTTTTACAGCATACGGGATCATGATAGGAATTATAATAGCAAATATCTTCATGTTTATAATAGGAAAGTTATTTACAAGAGCTTTTGCAAAAATAGTACAAGTTCGCTATAGCTATTTAGCTGTTTTAATAATGGCTTTCTGTTTTGCCGGAGCATATGCTGCAAATGGCTCATCTTATGAGATTATTTTGATGCTTTTACTTTTTGTTGTCGCATATTTTTTAAACAGGTTCGAAATTTCTGTTATACCTATAATGCTTGGAATGATATTGGGACCGATTATTGAATCAAACTTCGTAAACTCTATGATTATATACGATGGAGATTTCCTAATATTTTTCAAAAGACCGATAAGTCTGGTAATCATGATATTGACAGTTATCATGACGTATTCGGTTATCCGAGTAAATAAAAAAGTTTCAGAGATTAATAAAGTAAAAGCTGAAAATGTTAATGAGAATTAATAGTTTTTCATAATTTCTCCTTTTGTTTAGGTGGATGATAACGGCATCATCCACCCGAACAACAAATGTACAAATTATGAACCGCATAGAAAGGAGTCTTTTATGTCGATGAAGGTAATTTATTTACCTATTGGAGTACCTACCTTCGATTTGGAAGTTGCAGATAGGGATTTCAAGATGTCAATAAAAAATTTAAGTAAATATTTTGAAATCATATATCCGGATAAACCCCTTTTTTCAACTTCTGAACTTATTAACTTTATAAAGGATAAAAATCCGGAACTCGCTATAGTACAAAACTTAACTTTTGCCGGTTCACACTATATGACGGAGATTCAAAAGTATATTGATTGTCCTATTGTTCTATGGACGTTAAAAGAGCGTATAGTAGATGGAAATAGATTAAGACTTAATTCATTAACCGGAGCATACTCAGCAAGCAATCTTCTCTATATGTTAGAACAAGATCGTCTCTTCTATATATATGGAGAAAGTTCAGATAAAAATGTTGGAGAATATATCAAGAAAATAGCAAATGCTATTGATGTAAAGAACGAACTTTCAAAATTGAATTTAGCATCAATAGGATTTACGCCTGACGGATTTGGATTTGGTCAAGCAAGTAGTTTAGAATTACTGAAATATTTTGGAGTTAATTATACAAGTATTGAAGTGAGAGAATTAATGGAAAAAGCTGAGTCATACAGTCCCGGTGAATATGAAGATAGTTTAAAGGACTTTCCAATAGATTTCAGTGAATATGATTTTCTAGAGAATGAGCAAATTGATAAGACAATAAGACTTTACAAAGCGTATAAAGATTATATCCAAGACAATAAAATAGGGGCAATATCTTCCAGGTGTTGGCCGGATTATTTTACCAGGTATAACGCTCCGGTATGCAGCGTATTAAGTTTTTTGAACGATGAACTTATAGCTTCAGCTTGTGAGGGCGATGTGTATGGAGCATTGACACTTTTTATTGCAAATAAGATTAGCGGAAAACCTGCTTTCTTCGGGGATCCGGTTCACATTGATCAGGAAGAAAATCTAATTTATTACTGGCACTGTGGTATGGGAGCTTGCTCTTTAGCAAATTCCGATAAAATAATTGGCGTCCATCCTAACCGTAAAATGGGACCTACGATGGAGTTCGTTTCCAAACCTGAAAAGGAAGTAACTATTTTTCGTGTCGGTAAACAGCCGGATGGTCAACCTAGATTTTTGATAGCACAAGGAGAGGCTATAGAGAAAGATAAACCATTTAACGGAACATCTGTTGTTGTTAAATTGGAAAACAATGTTTTGGATTACATCCATGAAACCGTAGCAGACGGTTGGGAACCTCATTTCATAGTTGTTTATAAGAATGTAAGGCAAGAACTTGAAGCATTAGCTAAATTACTAAAAATAGATATTTATGAGTATTAAGGAGGAACAGATGAAGTACTTTTTGGATAGTGCAAAATTAGATGAAATAAGGTATGCATATACCAACTTTGGAATAGATGGAGTAACAACGAATCCAAATCATATTAAGAATAGCGGTAAGTCTTTTTATCAGGTGCTAGAGGATATTTCAAATTGGATTAATGAAGAAGGCATCCAAGGCTATGAAACATTTCCGGTTTCAGTAGAGATAAATCCGCACCTTGATGATGCTGAAGAAATGGTTAAAATGGGCAAAGAAATTTCAGCATTGTGTGAAAATTTCGTTATTAAAATTCCATGCACTGAAGCAGGCGTGATTGCCTCTAAAAAGCTGGAAGAAGAGGGAATTAGAACTAATTTAACCTTGGTATTCTCACCAGCACAGGCAATAGCAGCAGCAAGAAATAAATGTTTATTCGTATCTCCATTTATTGGCTGGAAAGAAGCTAACGGAGAAGATTGTAAACAGTATATTCAGGATATAGTAACAATATATGAAAACTTCGGATACATTGGAGAAACACAGATTATTTGTGCAGCTATTAGGAATCCTAAACAAATAGTTGACTGTGCTGTTGCGGGTGCCGACATAGTAACTACAGGACTGGAAGTTTTGAAAGATAGTTATAAACACGCCTATACAGGACAGGGATTGAAGAGATTCCAAGATGCATGGGATGCGACAGATACAAGGAGAAATTAAATGAAAATTGGTTTTATAGGTTTGGGCATCATGGGAGAATCCATGAGCAAGAGAATTATTGATTTACATGATGATAAAGTTTTTGTATATGATCTGGTAAATGAAAAAGTAAAAAAGTTAGTTGAAGAAGGTGGTTTTGCGGCAGAAAGCAATAAGGACCTTGCATCAAAATCTGATGTTATCATCAGTATGGTTCCGAGATCAGAACATACCAAGGCTCTTTTTGAGGATATAAAGGACGAATTGTGTGAAGGAAAAATATGGATTGATATGAGCACAATATCACCGGAAGTATCTAGAGAAGTGGCTAAAGACGTTAAGAAACTTGGAGCGGAATTCGCTGATGCCCCGGTTGTCAAATCAAAACCTGCAGCAATATCAGGAGAACTTGGAATTTACGTAGGTTCAACCAATGAACTTTTTGAAAAGATAAAGCCAATTCTTTCATATATGGGATCAAATATTATCCATATGGGTGACAATGGTAATGGCCTTGTAATGAAAATTTGCCATAATGCACTTGTATCTCAAATACAAAATGGAGTCAACGAAACCATTAAGTTGGCAGGCTCAAATGGTATAGCAATAGATGAGTTCGTTAAGGCAATTTCCTATGGTGGCGGACAAAATTTCTATTTAGATAGCAAGAATCAGGCAATTAAAAATAAGGATTATAAAACTGCATTCTCAATTGAGAACATGAATAAGGATCTTAATTTATGTCTTGAGCTGGCTCAGCAAAAAAACATAGATTTACCCGGAGTTAAGAATGCAAAGAACGTATATAGCAAAGCCATGGAAGCCGGTTTTGGCAAAGATGATTTTTCAAAAACATATGAGATAGTCGAGGGAAATTAATAATGAGAGAATTAGATAAGAGTTCTCTTCCATTGATAACTGACAAGTCTTTTAGAAAATATGGGAAGGTGTTTGATCACACCTTCCCTGATATTATTGAGTTTATGGAAGAGAAGACAAGAATACCTGAAGAGGGAAATATTTATATTGCTTCTGATAGTAAGTTTGAGCAAGTAGAATCTTTTAAATATATAAAAGAACAAATTTATGGTGGACAAGACATTCAATTCGGCTATTGCAATGGGATGAATGAGAATCTTAATGCATTGGAATTCCATAAAGGAAGTGAAGTAAATATAGCGGTAACAGATTTTGTTCTAATATTGGGGAAAGTACAGGACATAGAGGGGCTTGAATATGACACTAACAATGTGGAAGCCTTTTATGTTAGAAGAGGGGATGTTTTTGAAATATATTCTACTACCTTACATTTTTCCCCATGCAAAGTTAGTAAAGACGGTTTCAAATGTGTAGTTATTTTACCGAAATTTACAAATACAGACCCAAATTTTAAACCGGAAGGACTTCTGTTTAAAAACAATAAATGGATCCTAACCCATCCCGAAAATAATAAACTTATGTCTCAAGGAGTGAATGGAAGGTTGTTGGGAGAGAATATTAGAATAATTTAATTTAGTAGGAGGTTGGCTTGAGGATAAACAAAGGTAACGGAGAATTTACCATTTCAACTGATAATAGAATTTTTGTAAAACATAGTCGCAAGTCTCCTTTTATTTTCTTAGGTCGTGGTGAAGAAAACATAGAGATGTACAGAGGGAATTTTGATATTAATGACTATGTTGTTGAAAGAAAGCCACTATTAAATTTTGAAGTTATAGATAAGGATCCGGAAGAGATAGAAGTTATATTTGAAGACGAATTAAAAGTGATATTTGCTGAAAATAAGGGACTAATAAATATAAAATTCGAAACCATTAATAACAGCTATAATCGTTTCTGGCTACGTATTACATCCGTTAAAAATGAAAAAATATATGGGCTGGGTGAACAGATGAGTTACTTTAATCTTAAGGGTAGAGAGTATCCTGTTTGGACATCTGAGCCGGGTGTAGGTCGCGATAAAAACACATATATCACATGGAGAAGTGATGTTGAAAACAAGGCCGGTGGAGACTATTATAATTCAAATTTCCCACAACCTACATTTGTCTCACTTGATCGCTATTTTGTTCATTTGGACTCAACAGCTTATTCAAAATTCAATTTTGAAAACACAGACTTTACAGAGATTGAAGTTTGGGAAATACCCGAGAAGATTATTTATTCTGAAGGGAACTCTCTGTTGGACACTGTTATTAGGCTTTCAGACATTTTAGGCAAACAGGTTCAGTTACCGGATTGGGCCTACAATGGTTTAGTAATTGGAGCTCAAGGAGGAACAAAAAGAGTCAAATCAATCGTTGAAAAAGCTAAAAATCATGATGTTCAGATTGCTGCTTTATGGTGCCAGGATTGGTGTGGGAAAAAAGAAACTTCATTTGGAAGAAGGCTAAAATGGAATTGGGAATGGGATGAAGATGAATATCCAGGATTACCTTCTTTTATTACAGAATTAGAAGATTCAAGTATAAAATTCCTAGGTTATATAAATCCATATTTGTTGGAAGGAACAAGTCTTTATAAAGAAGCGGAAGAAAGTGGATATTTTGCTTTAAATGAAGATAAACAAACATATTTGGTGGATTTCGGAGAATTTTATTGCGGGATTGTTGACTTTACAAATCCTGAAGCCTTCAATTGGTTCAAAGAAGTAATAAAAAACAACATGATAGATTTCGGTTTAGATGGTTGGATGGCTGATTTCGGCGAGTATTTACCTATTGATGTAAAGCTTTCTAATGGAAAAAGTCCAATGATCGAGCACAATAATTGGCCTGTTTTGTGGGCAAAATGTAATTATGAAGCTTTAAAAGAAACCGGCAATTTAGGAAAAATTCTGTATTTTATGAGAGCCGGCGGAACAGGAAGTCAAAAATATTGCACTTTGTTATGGGCAGGTGATCAATCGGTTGATTTTTCTATTCATGATGGCTTAATTTCTGTTGTTAAGGGGGCAATAAGCTCCGCTGTTTCAGGGATAGGCCTTACACACAGCGATATAGGAGGCTATACATCTCTATTCGGCAATATACGAACAAAAGAACTGTTTATAAGATGGGCAGAAATGGCAACCTTTTCGCCACTTATGCGAACACATGAAGGCAATAGACCTGATGACAACTTTCAATTCTATGACGATGATGAAACGTTAGATATAATGGCTTTACTAACAAAAGTTCATAAATCTTTAGAACCATATTTAAGATCGGTTGTTAATGAGGCTGTTACCAAAGGAATTGGGGCTCAAAGACCATTAGTATTTCATTATGAAGAGGATGAAAATGTTCATGAGTTGGATGACCAGTATTTATTGGGACAGGATATGCTGATAGCACCCATTTACTTAAAGGGGAATAATAGGAGAACAGTTTATTTGCCGGATGATGAGTGGATATATCTATGGGAAAATAAAGAATATAGTAAAGGTTACTATGAATTTGAGGCACCTTTTGGGAAACCAGTTGTTTTCTACAGAAAAGAATCAAAATTCTGCAATATTTTCTCGGAGATTAAGAATATAGGATAAAAGATGGATAAATTGTTTTTTTATTTAATCGTAGTAACAACAAATATAATACAAACGGTTTCAGGCTTTGCAGGCACAATGCTTGCAATGCCTGTTTCCATTTCTTTAATTGGTTTTGATCAGGCAAGATTTATTTTAAATTTTTTGGGTCTTTTGGTTTCGATAATTGTTTTGATTAAAGAAAAAAAACATGTAAATTTTAAATCAATTATAGAAGTCATTATCTTCATGGTTATAGGAATTGTTGTTTCAAAATTATTAGTTAATTATATTAGTCGAAATATATTGTTTTTCGCATATGGTATAGTAATAATTTTATTTTCAATTTATCAACTATCGGGAAAAAGGATAGTTTTAAACCATGCATTTTCAATTATACTGTTAATTTTAGCAGGCATTATTCACGGGTTATTTGTTTCCGGAGGAGCATTATTAGTTATATATGCGATGGGAAAATATAAGGATAAGAATGAGTTTCGTGCAAACATGTCATTAATATGGGTTATCCTTAATTCTATCCTATTATTAAGTTTTATATATGAGGGGAATTTTACAACTGATTATAAAATGCTGGGCTTATCCATATTTTTCACATTGATAGGGGTCTGGTCTGGAGGTAAGTTGATTGATAAAATCAATCAAAAAAGATTTGAGTTTATTACAAAGTGCTTGCTACTCACTATGGGTATAATAATAATATTTAGTTAGATGATTTATGTAAGGAGCCGTGAATGAATTTTGAAAACCTTATTAATACACCGACTAAAAGAGGTGTGTTATTAAATTTAATAAAAAACAAATATTCAACCAGGGTAGAACTTGCAAAGCAGTTAGACGTTACTACAGCTGCAATGACCAATATATCAAAGGAACTCATTGATAATGATATTTTGGTTGAGAGTGGAGAGATACAGGATGGGAAGGTCGGAAGGCGGCAGAAAAGATTAACGCTGTCATCAAGCGCTTTTTATTCGATAGGTTTGGAAATTACCCTGACTGATGCAAGGCTTATATTTATCAATGCCAAACTAAGTATTATTTTTGAAAAAACGTGGTCATTTGAAATTTTTGATGAAAAAGTTTTGAATTCAATAATAGAAGTAATAAATAAAGTATGCTTAAAAATTGATCGGTCAAAAATTTTGGGCGTAGGTCTGCTATTACAAGGAGCTGTTCAGAATGGAGGCTCTATTAGTATGCCTATTAAAGACATAAAGCAAAAATTAGAATTCTCTATTAATCAGGAAGTTTTCATCTGTAACAATATTAGAGGGCTTGCTATTGTCGAGAGTTTTTTGGAAAAGAGTACGGATAATTTTCTGCTTGTAAAATATGGTCCGGGAATTGGTGGAGTTATTTCTGTAAATGGAAATGTTCTTGAAGGTAAACACAATAAAGCCGGTGAAATAGGCCATATTGAGTGGAATCCAAACTCTAAATATACTTGTCCGATTTGTCATAAAAGAGGATGCTTGGAAAGTGAAATCCATTTTAGAAATTTAAATTCTCCAATACCATATACAAATGAAAATAATTCTGTTAATAAAAAGAAAGATATTTTAAAAAGCAATAGAGAATTATTAAATAAATATATATTTGAATTAGGTAAGGCAATTTCTTTTGCAGTGGAATTGATAGATCCGGATTCATTAATTATCGCAGGTTTGGTTTTTACTGATGACTCTATGTACAAATATTTGACGGATGTTGTAACGAAATTTTCTAATAGTATTTGTGAAGAAGACATCCGAAGAATAAACAACTATGAGGAAAAATCTTCAAAAGCTTCAGCTATTATTGTTCTGTCTGAAAAGCTTAAATAGTTTTAGTTCAAATATTCAATTGAAAATACCCCCATGCACCCCGGCACATTGACAAAACAGGAAACGTTTGCTAAACTTTTCACATAAGTAACGGTAAACGAAAGCCCAATACAGGGCCAAGTTTTAAAGGAGCATTCAGCCCCTGATGCCGCGAAACCCATTGACAGGGGGGTCCATGATTGTGGATCAAAATAGAATACCAAAACTCGTCAAAGATATAATTAGGGGCCGGGAGACCTCACTAAATAATTATATCTTTTTTTATTCTTAGGCATTTTTACAAGCAGCCCGGCAGTTACTCTATTTTTGAGTTTGTGTAAAGCCGGAAACAAGCGATATGCCGATTCGAAAGCACAAATGAAATAGAAATTCGACATGTGCATTTGCAGGACGGGAAGCCTGACCGGCATTTTTGGGATGCACAATAAATATAAATGGAGGTAAAGATGGAAAGGACAGTAGAAAATCTAAAATTACTCGTAAGAGCAGGCAAGGGCGAAATTCCCGCCGACATGGTGGTTAAAAACGGAAAACTCATTAACGTAATGACCGGCGAGATCTATCCTGCAGATCTGGCCGTTTACAAGGACACCATAGTGGCAATGGGGGATGTTGAAGACTACATAGGACCTGACACGGAAATAATCGATGCCAAAGGCAAGTACCTCTCACCTGGCCTCATTGACGGCCACATTCACATTGAGTGCAGCAAACTCAGCATGACCAGCTTTGCCAAGGCAGTGGTTCCAAGGGGAACAACAAGCTTAGTCTCATCACTCGACCAGTATATCGCGGTCTCAGGGCTTGAAGGTTTGAAAGAAGTCATGGAAGAAATCAAGGGCCTGCCCCTAAATCTCTTCTGGGGAGCTCCATATAAAACGCCCTACACAATTCCAAAATCCACCGTATCCTTCAACTTCACACCCGAAGTCCACGAAGAGGTCCAGAAGTGGAAGCAGTGCGTCGGAGTTTGGGAAACCGTAACAGAATCGGTCACCGAAGAAGATCCGGATACATTGGGAGCCCTGGAACTGGGATTCAAGAACAGGCTGCCAATCCTGGGCTGCGCCCCCATGGCAAGAGGAAAGGCCTTGAATTCCTACCTGTCAGCAGGAGTTAGACTGGATCACGAGTCATATGACCATGAAGAAGTCCTGGAAAAGATGCGCAAAGGCATGAATATGGTAATCCGTGAATCCTCGGTAACCCACTTTTTGGCTGAAAACATCAAAGCCGTAACCGAGGTCAATCCCGCATTGGCAAGAAGAGTTAGCTTCTGCACGGACGACGTCACAGCAACAGACGTAATAGAAAAGGGCCACTTGGACAATGTCGTAAGGCTGGCAATGAAGGCCGGGGTAGACCCCATGACTGCAATCCAGATGGGCTCAATAAACAGCGCCGAGGCCTATAGGATCGACCACTTGGTAGGATCCCTGTCAATAGGCAGGTTGGCCGATATCCTTATTATTGATTCGCCCGAGGAGTTTAACGTTGAGGCCGTCATAAGCAGGGGAAAACTGGTTGCAAGAGACCACAAGATCATCTACAAACTGGATCCGCCTGAAAGAAGCGATGTGCTGAAAAATACAATGAAGTGCAAAAAGACCACAAAAGAAGACTTTGAGTACAAAGTTGATATAAAGAATGGCAAGGCAAAAGTATTGGCAATGAACCTGACAGGCCCGGGACCCTTCGTAAGAAAGCGCAGGGACGTGGAGTTGGACGTTGTTGACGGCGTAGTACAGCCCGACACTGAAAATGACGTGGCCATGGTTTCCGTCCTTGAGAGGTTCGGAAGAAACGGCAACAAGTCATTGGGATTCGCATCAGGTTGGACCCTGAAGAAGGGTGCCATGGCATCAAGCGCCGCTCCGGATGATAACAATATCGTAGTATTGGGAGTCAGCGCTGAGGATATGTCAATAGCTGTAAACTACCTTATAGATCAGGGTGGCGGACAAGTCATAGTTTGCGACGGAGAGATTTTGGATTTCCTGCCCCTGCCTGTAGGCGGAATAGTAAGCGACCTTGATCCGGAAGAAGTTTCAAGACGTGAGATTAAGCTTAATCAGGTGGCAAAGGACCTGGGCTGCATGCTGCCAGAGCCCCTGATGTACATGTTCTTCCTGCCCATAACTTCAATACCTGATTTTGCCATCACGGATGTGGGCCCGGTCGACTATCTCAACCTGAGCACCTATGAGCCCGTTCTCGAGCTTATTGAAAAATAAAAATGAAAAACAAAGCATAAGCAAGTAAACAATAGAAAAGCAGGTGAAGGTTATGACAAAAGAGCAATTGAAAAAACTGATAGAAGTCGCTTCAGGTCGCCAAAAAGCCGACCTGGTAATTAAGAACTGCAAGATTGTTGACGTGTATAACCATGGAATAATAGAAGGGGACGTCGCCATTTGCGACGGACTCATTGCCGGAGTTGGGGAATATGAGGGAGAAAAAGAGATTGACGCTAAGGGTCAATATGCCGCACCGGGCTTCATTGACGGCCATATCCATATCGAATCATCCTATACTAGCCCCGAGGAATTGGGCAGGCTCTCAGTTCCCTGCGGTACAACAACTATAATCGCAGACCCCCACGAGATAGTGAACGTCTGTGGACTTGACGGCATGGAATATATGCTCAAGGCAGCAGAGAATACAGCCCTTGACATAAAATACATGCTCCCCTCATGTGTGCCGGCCACTCCATTTGAACATTCGGGAGCCATAATTGATGCTCAGGCCATGAAGAAGGTTATAGAAAATGAGAATATCCTGGGCCTGGGTGAGTTCATGAACTATCCCGGAGTAATTGCCGGAACTGAGGATGTCCTTGATAAGCTAATGGTTGCCTATGACAATAAGAAGCTAATTGACGGCCACAGCCCCAATGTTTTCGGCAAGGATCTGGGTGCCTATGCAGCAGCAAGAATCCACACGGACCACGAGTGCTCAACCGTTAAGGAAATGAATGACAGAATTTCAAGAGGCCTCTATATCCTCATGAGACAAGGCTCAGCCTGCCATGACCTGGAAAATCTCTTAAAGGGCTTGACAACCGAAAACAGCAGGAGATGCCTCCTCTGCTCGGATGATAGGCAGCCCAAGACCATACTTGAACTTGGACACCTGGACGACCACCTGAGAATTTGTGTAAGAAACGGGGTAGACCCCATAACGGCAATCCAGATGGCCAGCTTGAACGCAGCTGAATGCTACAGGCTGGAAGACAGGGGAGCCATAGCCCCGGGTCTCCATGCTGATATTGTCCTCTTCAACAATCTCGAGGAATTCAGGGTAAGCCGGGTCCTCATAAAGGGTCAGGAAGTCGCAAAAGACGGCAAATACCTCTTGCCAATGAAGAAGCACAGCATTGACAAGGTCAGGGGCCACTTCAAGGTCAAAGACTTCTCTAAGGAAAAACTAAAACTCCATCTCACATCTAACAAGGTCAACACCATTGACGTCCTCCCGGGCGGAGTATTGACAGCCAAGGGTCAGGCGGAAATCAAACTTGATGATGAAGGAAACTTTGTCTATGACGAGAATCAGGATATATGCAAGGTAACCGTGGTTGAGAGACACCAAGGGACCGGAAATGTTGCTGTGGGACTCCTAAGAAACTACGGGATAAAGCAAGGGGCCATAGCGGTTTCCATTGCCCACGATTCCCACAACATAATAGCTGTCGGGGTCAATGACGATGACATTGAATGCGCTATTAAAGAGCTGATCAAGCAGGAAGGCGGGATTGTCCTGGTTAAAGACGGACAAGTCCTGGATTCCATGCCCATGCCCATAGCCGGCATAATGAGCGATCAGAGCGGAGAATGGGTCAATGAGAAGCTTAGCTCAATCCATCAAAAGGCCCATGAAGTACTTAAGGTAAACGAAAACTTGGAACCGGTAATGGTTCTGACCTTCATGTCCCTGGCAGTAATACCGGAAATCAAGCTGACCGATATGGGACTCTTTGACGTAACAAAATTTGATTTCATTGATTTGGAAGTAAAGTAATAAGTGACACTAATTGACACGGAAGTAAATTAACAGGGAGGAACCATTGATGGGCGATAATACAAAGGCAAGTCACTTTAAAGTGCCTCTTTTCAGAAAAGGGGACTTCGGCGGGGTGGTATATCTGGTTTCCAATAACATTGTCAACTACGTTATTGTAATCGCAACTCTTTCCGGAGTCCTCGGCTGGCCCGATAATATTGTATACGGAAGGGTTATACCGGGCATGTCCATAGGCCTTATGGCCGGCTGTTTCTACTATGCTTACATGGGCTATAAATTGATGAAGAAGGAGCAGAGGACAGACCTGGCGGCCCTGCCGTCAGGAGTTTCGACCACTGCCATGTTTGTAATCCTATATGGGGTTATAATGCCCCTCCATTTCGCCATCGGAGATCCTGAAATTGCCTGGTCGGCAGCTGTAGCAGCTTGCTTTATCGGCGGGTTTGTTGAGTTCCTGGGCGGATTTGTAGGAAAGTGGATCAAGGCTAAATTACCGCGTGCAGCCCTGCTGGGTACAGTTTCAGGGGTTGCCTTTATATGGATGGCAACACAGGGCGTTTTTGATGCCTTTGCCGATCCCGTTATAGGCTTTCCCGTTTTAATCATTGGTATGTTGGGGCTTTTCGGGGGCTATATGTTCCCGGGAAAAATCCCGCCATTCGTTGTCGCTATAGTCGGCGGCGTTATTTACGCATTTGCCCTGGGCAGGACCAGCTTCGACTTCACTGGAATTGGTTTCTATTTCCCAGATCCGGAAAATACTATTGAAGGCCTGATCAACGGCTTTGCATATATTGTGCCCTATCTGACCGTGGTCATTCCGGTCGAGATATATAACTTTATTGAAACCATGGACAATGTTGAGTCTGCCAATGCTGCCGGCGACAATTACTCTGTAAAAGAAGCCCAGCATGCTGACGGAATCTTTACCATGATATCAGCCCTGCTTGGCGGAGTTATCCCCAACACTGTATGGCTGGGGTATCCAGGACTTAAGCAGACCGGAGCCGGAATAGGCTATTCGATCATTTCCGGAATAATCCTGGGCTTGGCGGGAATCTTCGGCATTTTCAGCTTACTTATAAGCGTTATGCCTCCATCGGTTGCAGCAATCACATATCTGTGGTGCGCCATTGTTATGGTGGCCCAGGCCTTTAAGGAATGTAAGGTCAAGCACTATGCGGCCATAGGAGTTGCCATGGTTCCCCCGGTAGCGGATTTCCTCTTTTCACAGATCACGGGATCAATCGGTGCTACTGCCAATGTTTTCACAGAAGTTTTATCATCAGGCCTTGAAGGTTATTCTGCAAAAGTCACCAACGCTCTCATGACAAACGGGGTTATGTGGAACGGCGTGGCAGGAGTCAAGTCGGGATCTATAGTTATTGGAATGATTTTGGGAGCTATTACAGCTTTCATAATAGATAAAAGGCTGGATAAGGTTGCCATAGTCTGTATGGTTGGGGCTGTTCTTTCAGGAACAGGTTTTATACATTCAGCACAATTGGGCTTCTATCCTACATCTCCTTACGCAATCTCCTATTTTATAGTGGGAGTCATATGCTTCATGCTCCACAAGTCAAACGGCAAGCTCATTGAAGAGCAGGATGATTTCGATTATTGCTGATGTTGAATCTAAGAGCAATTGAGCTCTTTGCTCAATTGCTCTTATTTACACAATCAGTTATAGTTATATTGTGTAGAAATTGTTAAAGGCACTGAATAAATTTAAATAGAAGGAGCGTGATATTATTGGAAGAACTTTTGCGCATGGAGAACATAAGCAAACGTTTTGGTGATTTTTATGCCAATCGCGGAGTTAATTTGTCCATTGCCAAGGGAGAAGTTCATACCCTTCTGGGAGAGAATGGGGCCGGGAAATCCACCCTCATGAACATTCTGATAGGCCTTTATCAGCCCACCGAGGGGAAAATTTTTCTCAATGGCAAAGAGGTCAAGATTGAATCACCCAGCCAGGCCGTAAAGCTTGGGATAGGAATGGTTCATCAGCACTTTATGTTGGTCGAGGCTATGACCGTATTTGAAAACATGATACTGGGGGACAGGAATTCAAGCGGGCTCTTTATTGATAAGGAAGCCAGGCGTAAGGAAATCCTTGAGCTCTCGGAGAAATACGGTCTTGATGTGGAGTTGGATAAGCTGATTACCGAGATATCAGTTGGTGCCCAGCAAAGAGTTGAAATTTTGAAGGCCCTTTATCGAGGAGCCGAGCTCCTTATTCTTGACGAGCCGTCGGCTGCCCTGACAGATATTGAGGTCGAGGGCCTGTTCGACATTATGAACAAGCTTGTCGACGAGGGTAAGTCCATAATATTTATCAGCCATAAGATGCGTGAGGTTTTACATATTTCCGACCGCATCACGATCCTGAGGGCCGGGGAAGTCGTCACAACCGTAGATGCCAAGGGCGTTACGGGCCAGTCGCTGGCAAATATGATGATTGGCAGGGAGCTTTCTCAATCAAAATACGAGAAGAAGGATCCCAGCAAAAACACGGCTATCTCATTGGAAAACGTTGACTTTAATAAGACATCAAAGCATGCTGGCCTTAATGACGTAAGCTTTTCCGTCGGCAGGGGAGAGATTGTTGGTATTGCAGGCGTTGACGGCAACGGGCAGACCCAGTTGGCCCAGCTCCTGACCGGCCTACTGTCTCCCGAAAGCGGAGAATTTAAGCGTAAGGGTCAGAAGATAGCGGTCTTCAGCCCGCAAGCCTCTATCGAGGACAATGTTGCTCTCATTCCTGAGGACAGGAACCTCCAGGGTCTCATTGGAGACATGTCGGTTTCAGATAACCTTGTTCTTAAAGACACGGATGATGACAGGTTCTCATCTAAGAAGGGCTTGTTGCTAAAAAAGAAGGCCATAGCCGATTATGCTCAGAAGATGATTGAAAAGTACGATATCCGCTGCCAGTCGGCCGACCAGGAAGCCAGAAGCCTTTCCGGCGGCAACCAGCAGAAGATAATCCTGGCCCGTGAGCTTGAGTCAGATCCGGATGTTCTGATTGCGGTCCATCCCACCAGGGGCCTCGATATTGGTGCCACCAGATTTGTCCATGACCAGATGATTGCGGCCAGAGACAGGGGAGTGGGAATACTTTTGATCAGTGCGGACTTTGATGAAATACTTGAGATGTCGGACCGGATTTTGGTTCTTTTTGAGGGTCAGATCATGGGAGAGTTCCCCGGTAAGAATCCCCCAATTGAAGAAATCAGTTTGGCCATGACGGGCAAGTGAGAGGAGAATACATATGCAAAAACTTAAAAAAGTTTCAGGAGCCTTCCTGGTTCCCCTCTTGTCTATCCTCCTGGCCTTCCTGGTTGGCGGAATAATCATGGCTGTTTTGGGCGCCGATCCCTTCAAGGCTTTTCAATTCCTTATTAAAGGGGCATTCGGAACCCAGGCCGGAGTTGGGACAACCCTAACAAAAGCCACACCACTAATGTTCACAGCCCTTTGTGCCTGCTTTGCCTATAGGTGCGGGGTCTATAACCTGGGAGGTGAAGGCCAGTTTCTGATGGGCTCAATAGCCGCCTTTGTTACCTGCCATTTCACAGGCCTCACAGGCTTTGCGGGAATTCTCCTTGCTTTAATAGCTGGAACCCTGGCCGGAGGCTTATGGGGGATGATACCTGGCATATTGAAGATAACCCGGGGTCAGAATGAGATGATAATATCAATAATGCTCAACTACGTAGCCACCCTTTTTATGGGTGTAATATACACAAGTTGGTTAAGGGACGCTTCAGTTCCTCAGACGCCGGCAATCAACGATGCGGTTCGTCTGCCTCGTCTATTCCCGGGCATGAGGGTAACCTGGGGCTTGGCCATAGCGGTTATGGTTGGAATATTGATCTACTATTTCCTATTCTGGACAAGCTCGGGCTTCAAGCTCAGGGCCGTTGGAATCAACCAGACAGCCAGCCGCTTTAACGGCTTTCCTGTTAACAGATATATGCTTATGAGCTTTATAGTTTCGGGAGCCATTGCGGGCTTGGGCGGAGGGGCCGAACTTCTGGGCACCCAGTTCAGGCTGATAAACGGCTTTGGCGCCGGATACGGCTTTGACGGCGTTGCTATGGCCCTGATCGGCATGCTCCATCCTATAGCAACCCTGGTTGTCGCCCTATTCTTTGCGGCCCTGCGTGTAGGATCCACAACCATGCAGGCGGCAACAGGGGTTCCGACAAGTGTTTCAGATATAATTCAGGCTTTGATGATAGTCTTCTCAGTTGCGGGCATGGCCCTAACTAAGCTGCCCGAGTTCCAGGCCTGGAAGAACAGCATATTTAAGAAGAGAAAGGCGGGTGAGGAATAATGGATTGGATGTCTAGTTTATTTTTACAAACCATTCGCCTGGCTATTCCAATTCTTTTGATTGCCACAGCGGAACTCTACGGCCAACGTGCAGGTATGGTAAATATCGGTCTTGAGGGTCTGGCATCAATTGGCGCCCTGGTAGGTTTTCTGACCTGCTACATAACAGGGTCAAATTGGCTGGGACTAATTTGCGGGGGCCTGGCAGGAATAATGGTCAACCTGATCTATGCCTTTTCAACGATAACCCTCTGTGCCAACCACACGGTTTACGGCATGGCCATAAACATATTCGCCCCTGCCCTGGCCTCGTTTATATATCGAGTCTATTTCGGAACCGGATCGGATTTGAAGCAGATCAAGACCATGTCTTCGATTGCTATTCCGGGACTTAAAGACATTCCCGTGATCGGGCCCATTCTATTTGATCAGAGCCCTATGGTTTATCTGACCTTCCTGCTCATCATATTTACGGTCATCTTTTTCAACAGGACCAGGGCGGGACTGAGCTATAAGTCGGTAGGTGAGCACCCCCACGCAGCTGCAACCCTGGGTATCCCGGTTGTAGGAATAAAGTACCTGGCTTGCATAATCTGCGGTGCCTTAGCGGGAATTGGCGGGGCCTATCTGACAACCTGCTACGCAAACACCTATACAGACGGAATTGTTGCGGGCCGTGGATTTATTGCCCTGGCAGCCGTAATATTCGGACGTTGGAATGCGGGCGGTATCTTGATGGCCTGTATGTTCTTCGGGTTCTGCGATGCTCTTCAAATCAGGCTCCAGGTATCCGGAATCGCTATTCCTTACCAGTTTTTCCAGATGATACCATATATGGCCACCATAATAGTCCTGACCCTTATCGGGACCAGGCAGGCCGGACCTAAGGCCAACGGAAAGCCATATAGGCGAGAGCAGCGATGATTTTGGATTAAAACGATACGTTTTAATATAAGAAGGTTACTAAAATACTTTTGGAGGTAGAAATGAAAAAATTAATTTCAATGTTACTTGCATTTGCCATGGTCTTATCATTGGCAGCATGCGGCGGCAAGGGTGGAGATCAAAGCACATCTGACACTTCACAGGCTGAAAGCACTTCAACTGCTGAAACCGGCGGACAGAAGAAACCTGACGGAACAGCTTACAAAGTAGCTATGATCTGCGATTCAAGTATTAACGACGGCGGCTGGGGTGCAGCTTGCTACAACGCCATGATCGCAGCAGCAAAGAAGATGGGTTGGGAGACTGAAGTTACCGACACTATTTCTCAGGATGCTTACTATGATTCAATAGTAGCTTACTGCTCACTGGGCTATGACATGATCTACGCTCCAGGAAACCAGTACACTGATGCCGTTTTACAGGCTGCAGACGAATATCCGGATATTGCCTTCGCTCTTTTAAACGGAGCTAAAGAAACACCGGCTAAGGCCAAGAACGGTAACGTTGCTTCATTGTTGCCTGATGCCAAGCAAATCGGCTGGATCGCAGGAGCCCTTGCAGGTCTTATGACTGAAAGCGGAAAATTGGGCTTCGTCGGCGGTATGGAACTTGACACAACCAAGGGTAAAATTGCCGGTTATGAAGAGGCTGCAAAGTTTGTAGGAGAGAAGAAGGGCAAGAAGATTGAGCTCTTGAACGTTCCATATGCCAACTCTTTCTCAGATGCTCCTAAGGGTAAAGAATTCGCCAATGAGCTTATTTCTCAGGGCGCAGATGTCTTCTTCGGAGACGCTTCCGCTGTTGACTCAGGTGTGCGTGAATCCATTGATGCCGCAAACAAGGCTTCAGGAAAGGTTAAAATCTTTGACATTGGCCAGCCTGCAGATATCTTGGGACAGAATGAATGCATTATTTGCTCACAGGTAACAGACAACTCCGCTATGATAGTCGCTTCAATGCAGGAAGTCATTGACGGCAAATTCGGTGGAAAGACCCTGTTCGGAACTCTCCAGAACGGAACTCTTTCTGCCGGTGCAATAAGCGAGCTGGTACCTGCCGAAGTCAAGGACGAATATCTTGGCTATATCGAGCAGATGAAGAATGATACTTTCATGAAATAAAGATTTCAATGAACTAAAGTAAAAAGGGTTCAATAAAAAAAGCAAATATAAGGGACCGGGTCAGGGCTTTGAGCTTTGGCCCGGTTTTTTGCTGTATGCCAAGGGGTCGCGGGGTTGGGCTTGGCTTGGCGATAGTGTTGGTTTGTCGAAAAGCGGGGGACCAACACTATTAAAATCGGCCCGGAGGCGGGCAAGGACTAGTGTTTATTTAGCAAAAAGGGCTAACCAACACTACTGAAGTTGGCATGAATTCGACTCGGTGATAGTGTTGGTTGGCTGAAAATGCGGAACCAACACTATGTAAGCCGGCTGAGAGCCGGTTAAGGGATAGTGTTTATTAGCTAAAAAGGGCGAACTGACACTAATGGAGCCATTAAACTACTTCCCATAATGCGGACACCATTCCAACTCATAATCACGGGACTGGGTCCCCTCTATTTCATTTAGTCTTATTTAGTTTTATTTAGTCTAAAAAGCTCCTAAAGCCTTCCAATCACCTGGTTTGAGTAGAATTCCACTTCCTCCCATGCTAAGCTTTTCTTAACAATAGATTAAGAAATCCTTCAGCCTAAAAATATCAAATCCCCGGCTAAAGAATTTCAAGAACTTTATCTAAAGCATATGAGGAGGATGAAAAAATATGACGAAAGTCAAGGACCATGCCCTTAAAATCTTTCTAAAAAGATCTAACAATTTTGCGGCAATATTCAACACCTTTGTTCCGGACCTTCCGCAAATTGATCCAAGTAAATTGAGTGAATATGACA
>OKQS01000001.1 GCA_900290095.1 Khoudiadiopia massiliensis
CCCGTACCCATTTCGAACACGGAAGTTAAGCCTCTTAGTGCCGATGGTACTTGGCTGGAGACGGCCTGGGAGAGTAGGAAGTCGCCAAATTAAAGAAGACCCGAGCAATAGCTCGGGTCTTTTTTTAATACATAGACTTCCTACGATCCCATAGGAGAATAATTGTCCATAAAACGGGAAAACCCCTTACTCAGGTAAGAGCAAGGGGAAGTGAAAGGGAAAAGCAGTTTATACTTTCTCGGGATAAAAAAAACCGTCCCACATGGGACGATTACTCGCGATGCCACCCAATTTCTCTTATGCCTTACGGCTATAAGACTCGAAAAGTACTAACATACTTTTATGCTGTAACGGGCTACCCCGTCCGATCTACTAAAAGTTTGCCCTGTTCGATACGGAAGCTCTGAGGTGCGCTTCAATCCTATGCTGCCGCCCCCTCTCACCAACGGAGCTCGCTTATGACAGTTTACTAAGATCTACTCTCCTCTTCATTGCTACAATGCAATTATATTATAAAAAAATTGTAAAAATGTCAAGAGAAAATATTAAATTAATTTAATTTTTTATCTTTTTATTATATCCTGATCGCAAAACAAAAACCGCCTAAAATCATCATTTCAGGCGGTTTATCCATAAGCTGGCAATAGGACTTGAACCCACAACCCTCTGATTACGATTCAGATGCTCTACCAATTGAGCTATGCCAGCAAATACTCGGTCATAATATCAAAAATCCTAAGCCTTAGTCAAGCCTTAATCACTCAAGTCCCGGATAATCCTGCTGCCTTAGGGCTTCGTAAAGGGCAATGGCTGCGGAATTGGAAAGGTTCAGGGACCTCTCGTTTTTCTTCATCGGAATTCTTATCTGCCTCTCGGGATTGGCGGCCAGAAAATCCTTGGGCAGGCCCTTTGACTCGGATCCGAAGATCAGTATAGAGGGCTTGGATAAATCAGTTTGGCCAATATTTTTCTTACCATAAGTTTCTATATAGTATATAATATGACTTTTCTTTATAGCGGGGCTTTCAAGGAAGGCCTTAAAATCCTCAATATCGTCCCAAATCGTGGGATTAAGTCTGGTCCAATAGTCCATACCGGCCCTTTTTAAGAGCTTGGAAGTCAGCTGAAATCCGAAAGGCCGGACAAGACCCAATAGGCAGCCCGCTACTACACAGGTTCTGGCGATGTTTCCGGTGTTATAAGGAATTTCCGGTTCAATCAAGACAATCATATTCTTGTCCTCCGGCAGGTTGGCAAGCTTTTCTGTATCCATAACAAATCCCCCCATTATCAAATAAGAAAAATTTTTCAAAATCATTTAAAATAGTAATATGTACATTTTGATTTTAACACTTGGAGCAAGAGGATAGGAGTAGCCCAATGACCATTCCCATAACAATCGGATTATTTGCCCATGTTGATGCGGGGAAAACCACTCTTTCGGAGGCCTTGCTTTGGAAATGCGGGGCTGTCAAAGAGATGGGAAGGGTTGATGCGGGCGATAGCCACTTGGATGCCGACACCATTGAGAGAAAACGGGGAATAACGATTTACTCAAAGAGTGCCTCTTTTGATATTGACGGAAGACCCTACTACCTTGTCGATACCCCGGGCCACAGTGACTTTTTGGCCCAGGCTCAGAGGACCATAGGTGTGATAGATATAGCCATACTCCTGGTCAATGCCGGGGACGGTTTGAGCCCTCACACATCCAAACTTTGGAAGCTTTTAAGAGAGTCCTCCATACCTACCCTTATTTTTGTCAACAAGATGGATATGCCGGGAATTGACAGGCAGGCTCTTTTTAATGAACTCAAAGACAAACTCACAGACAGATTGATTGACTTCAGCAATAAAGAAAAATTGCCTGAAAATTTGGCAATGGCCGATGACGGAATTATGAAGGCCTATTTGGACAAGGGCCTAGTTTCAGACAAGGATATAAAGCAAGCTTTTATGGCTGCCAATATATACCCCCTCCTTTTCGGGTCAGCTCTGAAGGATCGGGGACTTGACGAGCTTTTGAGCATTTTAGGAAACTATGCCGACACTTTAAAGAGGCCTGAGGATTTGCAAGCGATTGTATATAGAATTGAAAGAGACGCCAAGGGTTTAAAGGTAAACCATATCAGAAATTTCAAGTCTCTTATTAAAATAAAAGATGAGATAAATGGTGAAAAGATCCAGGAGATCAGGAAATACAGGGGCAAGGATTATATAAATAAGAAAGATTTGGGCCCGGGTGACCTGGCCGGCCTGGTTGGACCGACTCAATTTAAGGCCGGAGATTTTATAGGCCGGAAAAATCATGCCGGAAATTCTGTAAAAGCACTCTTTAATTTTAAGGTGGTAAGGACTGACGGGGGTCAAACACGTGGTTTGGAAAAGGCCCTTACAGGGTTGGCTGAGGAGTTTCCCGAGATTGAACCCAAGCCGGCCGGTGATGACCGTGGCTTTTTGATAAAGGCCATGGGGAAAATCGGCCTTGAGCTCTTGGAGGCCAGGCTAAATGATGAGGGCATAGAGGTGGAGTTTACTCAGGCCCCGATTGAGTACCGGGAAAGTGTCAAAAACAAGGCCATAGGTATTGGGCATTTTGAACCCATAGGCCACTATGCGGAAGTCCAGCTCCTACTTGAGCCGGGTGGACCGGGGACCGGAATCAAGATTATAAATGAATTGCAAAATACCGGGGCTGACAATAAGTTCAAGCTAGTTAAGGGGGCATTGGAGTCGGGAGTTTCCGGAGTCTTAACAGGTTGTCCCGTTACAGATTTAAGGATCAGCATTTTAGATATTAAGGAGTCTAAACACTCACAAATAGAGGATTTTATTCAGGCCGGTACCAGGGCCCTGAGGCAAGCACTAATGCAGGCTGAAAGTGTGCTCCTTGAAAAGTTTATAAAATTCAGGATTCAGATTGACAGCAGGTATTATGGACAGATAATCCAAGACCTCCAGGCCATGGGCATAGACGATTATAAAGAAGAAATGGGACCTTCTAAAACATTGATTTCCGGAACCGGCCCCATATCTAAACTCCAAAACTATTTTATAGATCTACCTTCTAAGAGCTCGGGAAGTGCCGAGATTGATATTGATGACGGTGTCTACATGCCTGTAGACAGGCCACAAGCAATAATAGACAGCTTTGCCTATGATCCCTTGAAAGATTCAAGTTTTCCTGTCTCATCAATATTCTTCAAAAAGGGAAGCGGCTTTGCAGTTGATTGGGATAGGGTCAGTGAATTTGCCCATGGGGAGATACAGAAAAATCTTTTAAATGAATCTTCAGAAGATCAAACATTGGAAAACTCTTTAGTGGGTATTAATCAAGGAAGCGATGTTTCAAATCCGAAAAGATACAGGGAGAAGGCATATAGGGTCAGCAAAGAGGAAATTGACCGGATTTTTAAGGAAACCTTCTACGCAAATTCCAATCCCGATAAGGAAAGTAAAAGACAGTATTTTAAGAAAAGCCGGATAAAAAACAGAAAAGAAGAAAAAATGCCCAAGCCGGCTTCCAAGCCCTTATCAAACTTTTCTATTATGAAAAAAAATAAAGAAGCCTGGCTCCTTATTGACGGCTATAATGTACTCAATTCCTTGCCTCAAATGAAGGATAGGGCGGAAGACATGAACTTCATGAGGCCATATTTCATAGAGCTTTTGAGCGAATATTCGGCCCTTATACAGGCAAAAATCATAGTGGTGTTTGACGCATATAAGGTCAAGGGCGGCAGGAGGAAGATAGAGGAAAAGGGCGGAATCCATATAGTTTATACGGAGGAAGCTGAAACCGCCGATCAATACATAGCGAAAGTTGCTAAAGAAAAGGCCGATAAAAATGAAATTATTGTGGCAAGTTCTGACGGAGCAGTCCAGCTGATAACGTGGAAGGAAGGGGCCCTTGTGATATCGGGCAGGGAGCTTGTCGCTGATATGATAGAAAAGAAAGAAGAGACTTTAAAAGAATTTAAGAAAACAGCTCCCGACCCGCTGACCAAGCGGCTGGGAAATGAAAGGAACCACGATGAATTCAAATAGATTGCTGGTCTGTATTGTCAACCGCGGCCAGGCAGAAGGAATGTTAACCGAATTGAGAGCCTTCGGGGTCAGAGGAGGCCTGGTTTTGGCAGGCGAAGGAACCCAGAGGAATAAAATTCTGACCATTTTGGGCTTGGATCAAACCAGGAAAGAAATTATGTTTCTGCCCATACCGGCAAGCTTTGAGACATCTGTCCACAGCATGCTGGAGGGGAGGTTTAAACTAAAAAAGAAAAATCGTGGAATAGCCTTTTCCATGCCCATAAGCAGGTTTGCCCTTGACGAAAGCCTCAAGGAGGATGATATACCCGACCCGGACCAATTTGACTACCGGGCTATTTTTGTAATAGCAGACCATGGAAAAAGCAGGGATATCATGGACTACTGCAATGAAATCGGTGTAAATGGCGGAACTATATTAAAGGGTAAGGGTGCAGGCAGGCCAAGCAAGGACTCGGCATTTAACTTGGAAATAAAGCCGGAGAAAGACATAGTCATGCTTGTCACAGAATCATCGAAGGCCGGCGTCTTAAAATCACACTTGGAAGAAAAATTAGAATTGAAGAAGGCCGGAACCGGCGTCCTGTTTTCTTTGCCGGTAAGCATGGCCACGGGAATTTATAGGGAAAGCAAGGAGGGAACCAATGAATGAACTTCAAGCAAAAATAAAAGAAGTCTCCTCGTCCCTGATACCCATAGTTATTTATGTAGCTTTCTGCATTCTGGTCTTTGTGCCCATTGAAATAATAATGGTCTGGCGTTTCCTGTTTGGTGCCGTATTCCTCTTTATAGGGCTTTCCCTATTTTTATGGGGAGTTGACCAGTCAATGACCCCCATTGGAATCCAAATGGCAGGCCATACTGCCAAGTCAAAGTCAAAATTGGGAGCTATGGCCTTTGCTTTTATTTTGGGATTTTTGATAACCGTTGCGGAGCCTGATCTTTTGATCTTGGGCGGACAATTGCAGGAGGCAACGGGTGGGGCAATGAATGCCAGGTCCTTTGTAATTCTCATATCGGCAGGGGTTGGCCTTATGATTTCCATAGGGGCCTTGCAAATCCTACTATCAGGAGCCCTTAGAAAATTATTTGCCATCGTTTATTTTGTTATATTCATTTTGGCTCTTTTTGCCAGCAACGAATTTATAGCCATAGCTTTTGATGCATCGGGGGCTACAACAGGAGCCCTGACTACGCCCTTTGTCCTGGCTATATCCTACGGACTTTCACGCCTCAAAGGCGGAGATTCGGAAGACAGCTCTTTCGGCCTTGTGGGGGTCATGAGTTCAGGTCCAATCCTGGCAACCCTCATCATGGCTATGTTGAGCGGGGCTGATAAACTTAAGGCTGCCGAGGAGACATTCGGACAGGGAAAGAATATAAGCAGCCTCTTTACGGCCTTCGGACCCACTTTTATGGAGTCTTTGACAGCCTTGGCTCCCATAGCCATTCTCTTTTTCGCCATGAATATTTTCATTTTCAAAGTGAAGAAGAGGGAGCTCTTGGGGATAATAAGAGGCCTGATTTATTCCCTGCTGGGCCTGACTTTTTTCCTTGTCGGGGCTAATGAAGGCTTCATGGATATGGGAAAAGTCCTCGGCATGGGGATGGTCAGACAGGACCCGCCTGTCATAGTATTTTTCGCCTTTATCCTGGGCTTTATAGTAGTTTCGGCTGAGCCTGCGGTCCATGTATTGGGGGATCAGGTTGAAGAAGTCACAGGCGGCCATATAAAGAGCAAACTCCTGGGAAGAACCCTGTCAATAGGGGTGGGCTTGGCCTTGGCCCTATCGGCGCTAAGGATCCTGATACCGGGCCTGGTAATCTGGCACATCCTCCTTCCCGGCTTTATAATCGCCATTGCCCTCTCCTTTTATGTTGACGATATATTCGTGGGCATAGCCTTTGATGCCGGTGGGGTTGCTTCAGGACCTATGGCTGCAACCTTCGTACTTTCTTTTGCCCAGGGCATAGCTATGAGGTGGCCCGGAGCCGATATAATTGCGGACGGATTCGGGGTCATAGCGGCAATTGCAATGACGCCCATTGTATCAATACTGACTTTGGGGGCCCTGGTCAAGTTACAGCAGAAGAGGGAGTCCAAGGATGTGGCAATCGAAGAAGAGGCCTTTAAGTCAATAACCTTGCTTAAGAAAAGTCCTGACAGCCAAGGCCAAGCTCTCCACGACCTGCTCATGGTTACAGTGGAAAGCGGCAAGGCTGATCAGGTGGTCGCAGAAGGCAGGAAATTGGGTGCCCACGGGGCTACAATCCTACATGGACATGATGAGAGGGTTAAGCGCTGGGGCGAGTACGTTATAGCCCTGGATCCGGAAAAAGACTATATTTGGTTCCTGGTTGAAAGAAAAAACAGGAATATTATTGCTGACGGACTTATGACCAAGAAATTCGGGAAAGAACCCACCCTGATTTACACTATACCGACCTTGACGGCAAGGGGTCTGGGGGCACAGCTTGAGCGGGATTAAATTTTGCCACACAGCCGACCTGCATCTTGGAAAAGATTTCAATTTGGGATCCGACTTTAATGAAAAGAGGAAGATGGAAGTTTTCAATTCTTTTCTGTCAATATTGGATACTTGTTGCAAGGAAGATCTTGACCTTCTTTTGATTGCGGGGGATCTTTTTGAGGGCAGGCCGTCCCAAGCCCTGCTGGCCAGGGTCAAAGAGGCTTTCTCAAAGGCCAAGGACCTGAAAATACTGATCTCACCCGGAAACCACGATTATGATTCAATTGATTCCTGCTACAGGACCGGGATTTGGCCCGACAATGTCCATATTTTTCACTCGAAAATGTCATATTATGATTTTCCGGATTTAAAATGCAGGGTTTTCGGAGCCGGCTTCAATTCCTCATTTGTCCATCGGGCCTTTGATGAAGATGCTGATTGGAAAAGACTGCTTGAAGAAAGCGAAACCGGTGAAGATGACCGGACCAATATCCTGGTCCTACATGGGGACCTGGACTCGGCAGAATCACCCTACAACCCGATTAAACCCGAAAATTGGCCTAAAAACTTCTTTGCCTATGCAGGCCTGGGCCATATCCACAAAAGGAGCCGACTATTCAGAGAGGGCAGGACTTTCTATGCCTACAGCGGGACCCCCTTCCCGCTCTCTTTCAATGATCTGGGGCCCCAAGGGGTTTACATTGGAAAGATTGACAGGGACATGGTCAGGGTTGATTTCAGACAAATACCGGGACCTATGTACCTTCAAGAGGAGTTAAACATTGACAGGATCCGGTCCAACCGGGAATTGGACGAAGAGATCCACAAATTGCTTATTAATGAAGACAAGGGACCTAAAAACTACTATCGTCTGTTTCTGACAGGCCTCAGGTCCAAGGATATAATCCCCGATTTCAGATTTCTGGAAGAAAGGGCCAAGGACAGGGGGACCTATCTTAAGATTATTGACCAAACCTCACCGGAATTGGATGAGGAAGAGCTGAGAAAATCACACTCGATCTATGCCAAAATAATCTTGGAATTATTGGAGGCATCTGATCGGTCTGAAAATCCCGATGAGAGGGAAGTCGCAAAATTGGCTATAAATAAAGTCCTGAGCTTATCGAAAGAGGTGGAAAAGTGAAAATCAAAGAGATAAGTTTATGGGATTTCGGAAAATTCAAAGAGGCCAACTTTCACTTCGGCGATCATTTCAACTGCATATATGGTCCAAATGAAGCCGGAAAATCTACCCTCTTTCATTCCATTGAACTGGGCTTTTACGGGTCGGGATCCAGGAAAAATGATCCAAGGATCAATGTCAGGCAGAGATATATTAGTGGAAGTGAAGACAGGGCCAGGATATATATACTATTTGAGCATGGTTCAGATGAATACAGCTTGGACAGGGAGCTGGGATCAAGTCCGGGCAGGGACAAGCTTGAAATTCGGGACAATATGACCGGCCAATTGATAAATTTGCCAATGGGTCAAAGCCCCGGCCAATATTTTTTCAATATGGATCTTGACGGCTTCTACAGGAGCTTTTTAATAGGGGCAGGGGGCAGCCAGATTGGATCTTCAGAAGGCGTGAGCCTTAGGGATAAGTTGGTCAACCTCTACCAATCTGGCAATGAGGATTCTTCGCTTTCGGAATTCTTGGAAAAGGTGAATAAAGAAAAGAAATATTACAGGTCTTTAAGAGGGAGGACCGGATTTCTGGATAAATTGGAAGATGATATCCTGGAATTAAGAAGGAAGATGGACCTGTCCCTTGAAAAGGAAAATGAAAAGCTTGGGGAAGAGGCGGCCCTTAAGGACCTGATAAAAACCAGGTTTGACCTTTTAAATAATAGAGATAAGGCCCGGGAGAAAAACACCGTGGACTTGGAAAGGGAAATCCAAAATATTGAAAACAAGAAGCAATTAATTGAAGACAGCCTTAGGGGTTTTGAAGAGGAAAGAGACAGGACTAGGGAAGAAATACACGGATTGGAATTGGAAGAGACCAAATTGGGGGCCGGCCAAGCAGGAACTTTTTTGGACCGGGAAGAAGTCGATGAGCTCAAGGAAGCTTATGATGATCTTGGCAGGAAGATTGCCGAAAAAAAGGGATCAACATCAAGTCCAAAGCTTTATCTTGGACTGCTTCTCATGAGCTTGATTTTATTCGCAGCTTCATACCTGTTCAGAAATCTGAGCCTGTATTTTATTATTGCCGGGGGAATCTGCATTGTTCCATGTCTGGCCTACGGGCTGAAAAAGAGCAATGAAGATAAGGCCAAAACCCTCTACCTTGAGATGCTCGAGGGGGAAAGAGACGCCATAAGGATGAAATTGCTCTATGCCAAGGGTTTTAATTCCGGAAATCAATACAAAGAATTGGATGAAATAAGGAAAAAGAAAAAAGAAATAGAAAGACACTTAGAAAGCATTGAGAATAAAATCGCCAATGCCCGAGCCATGGATGAAAAGAATCGGGAAGCTTTCAAAGTCCTAAATGAACGCAGGATAAAAAACGCAGATCCTGAGGACCTGTCAGAAGACTTGGCTAATATTGACAAAGAGATTGAGGATAAGAAGAGAGACATTCTTTTAAGGTATGCCCCATATGAAAATGCCGAAAGCCTGGCAAGCCAAATAGGGGGATTGGAAGAAGAAAGGAAGAGGGCCTTGAAGGAATACCGGGCCCTGGAACTTATTATAGAAAGTACCAAAAGAAATATTAAAAACAGGGAGCTATCCTATCTCCCGGACTTGAACCGGTGTGCAACGGAAATAATGAGTAAGATAGTTGGAAAAGATGAGAAAATTTTGAAATCTGATCCGACTTTTAATATTAGTGTTGAGGATCGGGGGGACAACAGGGTAAGAGAATGGAGGACCTTGAGCAGCGGTACGGTCCAACAGGCTTATTTGAGCCTTAGATTGGCAATAATTGAACTTCTGGGGGAAGAAGAGTCACTACCGATTTTTTTTGATGATGCCTTTGTCTACTATGATGACGAGAGGGCAGGCAAGGCTCTGGACTTCATGATAAAATTGTCAGAGGAAGAGGATAGACAGATAATCCACTTTACCGGTCATCGTAGATTTTTAAAGGCTTTGATGGAAAATAAATTTTCCAAAGTTCTACTCCTAAATGAGAGGGGTTTTGAAGAATTGAATTAAGAAGGGAAGAGCATGTATAAGCTGATAGCATCAGATTTGGACAATACACTTTTAGTGGACCAGAGGATAAGGGGGGAAAATAAGGAAATCCTGCAAAAACTTCAGGCCAAGGGGGTGGAAATAGTTCTGGCATCCGGAAGGGTCAAGGATTCAATTAAATATATAGGTGATGAGGCGGGCTTAAGGGCCCATATAGCAGGTTCTAACGGAGCCTATGCAGCCTTGTACGGCAAGGCCGGCATTTTAAAGGAAACCGTCCCCCATGACGTCCTGAAGAAGTGCCTGGAGATAGGGAAAAAATATGATATCTACTATCATTTTTATGATGATATGGGCCTTGTGAATGACAGGCTTTTGCCTAACTATGACTACCTGATGACCGAGAAAGTGGGCGGGGGCAAGAGGTTCCAATGCGGCATACATTATTTTCCCGATCCCTTGCAATACCTGGACCAATTCAACTGCTACAAGTTCCAGTGGGTTGTTGAAGAGGGTGACAGGAGAATAGATGATATTATCAGCGAAATCGAGTCAATAGAAGGGGTTGAGACTACAAGCTCAGGCCCCGGTCTTCTGGAACTCATGGCCAAGGGGGTTGACAAGTGGAATGCCGTCAAGGCCATTGCCGAGGAACTTGGGATAAAAGAGAATGAAATTATCTGTTGCGGGGACTATAATAACGATATTAATATGATAAAAAATGCGGGTTTGGGCATAGCGCCTGAAAATGCAAAAGAAGAAGTGAGAGAAGCGGCCGACATGGTTGCCGGTCCTTGTGAGGATTACGGGATTGGAAAGTTGCTTGAAAAACTTGATAATGAGGGGGCTTTCGAATGACAGATAATATATATGACGTGATAATTGTTGGTGGCGGTCCTGCGGGCCTTTCTGCAGGCCTATATGCAGCCAGGGCTTCAAAAAAGACCTTGATCTTTGAAGACCAGATGCCGGGCGGCCAATTGGCACAAACAGCCAAGGTTGAAAACTATCCGGGATCAGCCGAGGACAGCGGAGCCGATATAGCTTTCAGGATGATGGAACAGGCTATGGATTTTAATGCTGTCTTGAAGCAGGAGAAGGTTGTTGACCTTAAATTGGATGGGGATTTAAAGGAAGTTATTTCAAATAAGGCCACATATAAGACTCGGGCCGTCATTTTTGCGGCAGGGGCCTCTCCCAGAAGATTGGGCCTGGACCATGAAGAGGAATTCACAGGCAAGGGAATAAGCTACTGCTCAACCTGTGACGGAGCCTTTTTTTCGGGTCTTCCTGTCTATCTGGTAGGCGGCGGTGACAGTGCCTATGACGAAGGACTCTTCTTGGCGGATATAGCCAAGACTGTAACCATAATATATAGGGGACCAAAGCCCAGGGCATCGGCCGCTTTACAGGATAGGGTGGCCAAGAAAGAAAATATCAATGTGATTTTGAACACCTCCGTGATCAAGCTCCTGGGGGATAGCTCATTAAAGGGCTTTATTATGAAGAATAATAAGAGCGGTGAGGAAAAGAAGATTGAGGGAGACCTGGGTCTCTTTATCTTCGCCGGCCACATCCCAAACACCGACCTGCTTAAAGATAGGATGAGCCTGGACAAGGGCTATATTCCTACTGATGAGGGTATGAGAACTGAAATCAAGGGCCTTTATGCGGCAGGAGATATAAGGGTCAAGCAGGTAAGACAGGTTGCAACAGCTGTATCTGATGGAGTAATAGCCGCAACAACGGCTATAAAAGACATGGACAATTAAAAATGACGCTTGAGAAAAGGGAGAGAAGGCTTAGAAGACGGAGTAAACAGATTATTATGAAGAAAAGGCTGGGGCTCCTTGCCCTGCTTTTCTTTGTTCTATTTTTGATTTTCTCCTTTGTCAAGTCAAATTTCTCATTTAAAGTGACCAAATACAAAATAAGCTCCTATGAGATACCAAATGCCTTCAACGGCTTTAAGATTGCACAAATTTCAGACCTTCATGCAGGGGTATTCGGGGAAAATCAGGAAAAGATAGTAAAAAAGCTTGAAGAAGAAAAGGTTAATATAGTTGTCTTTACAGGTGACCTGATTTCAAGAAATAGCTCAAATCTTGAAAAATTTGCAAAAAGCTTGGAAGAAATTATTAAAACATATCCATCTTATTATATCCCCGGCAACCACGAGCTGATGAGGGAGGGAAACAAGGAATATAAAGATTTCCTGGCCTTGCTTGAAAAAGAGGGGATGATAATGCTCGGAAATAAGACCTATCCTTTGTATAGGAGGGGGGCCTTTATACAGATCTCGGGGCTTGATGAGGGTTTATCCTTCTATGAGGTCAAGGCGGATAAGAACCACATACCTGTTGAAAGCCTGATAACAGCCCCGGATGAGAGAGTTTTTTCTATGCTCCTGGCCCATAATCCTCTTTATTTTAACAGCTATGTTAATTGGGGGGCCGACCTGGTCCTGGCAGGCCATGTTCATGGAGGAGTTATAAGGCTCCCACTTATAGGTGGAATATTGTCACCTGAAGTTGGACTTTTCCCAAAATATGATAAGGGCCTCTATACATCGGGCCATCAAAATATGATAGTATCGGTGGGTATGGGAGATTCTTTTCCGGGATTCAGGCTCTTCAATCAAAAAGAGTTGGTGATTGTTGAGCTGGAATCTCAGTCCATACATTAATTGGCCCTGCAAATAATATAGATTGGACAGAAGCTAATAAAAAAGGGGAGACAGTAAATAAAGATGCCTAAGCTAAAGCCACTTAGACCGGAAAACAGGAAGGTCCAAGAAAACACACATATTGACAATACAAAAAGGCCCGGTCGTTCCCTACATAAGGGCAAGGCTAAGAGAAGGACGATTGAAAATAAATATAAGGATTTTTATTGGATTCCTATCCTTATTGCAATTTTTATCTTTGCTTTTTACAGCTTAAAAGATAGGAAAGATCTTTCTTTGAGCAACTATAAGCTTTCAGACACGGTAAGTATTAGTGGGGACTTAACTTATAAAAACAAGTCCGGAAAGATTAAAATAGACTATGAGGACGGGACAACTTTCAGCGGCACACTCTTGAACGGTAAATTCCAAGGAAAGGGCTCTCTTGATTTCTCAGATGGAGACAGGGTTGATGGGACTTTTAAGGAAGGTAACCTTCAAGAGGGCCTGATGACCCTGAAAAGCGGGGCAGTGTGGTCATTGGCGGGGAAAGACGGCTGGCAGGAAAATTCTCAAGGATCCGACAAGTGATCTTGTTTTGATAATTTTTTTAGATTGAGGTCTTATATATGAAGAAGAGGATTCAGTGGCTTGACACTTTGAGAGTCTTTGCCCTGTCAATAATTCTTATTTATCATTTTTATGGGGATAAACTGGGCGCAGGTTTCCTGGGCTTGGAGATATTTTTTGCCCTCTCGGCCTTTCTTATTACCGGAATGGCCATAGACAAGTTTTCCGAAAGCGTTAAGAATAAAGGTGAAGGGAAGCTTAGCTTCGGTAACTTTATGACACGGCGATTTAAAAGGCTTTTCCCCGGAATTATCCTAATGATTTTTGTCAGCCTTATTTTTATTCTATTTGCCGGCAAGGATTTGAGGGTTGATTTTGACCGTCAGCTTGGTGCGGTTTTGGGCTTTATGACCAATTGGTATGAGATATTGACAGGAGGTTCATATGAATCTCAGTTTGTATCCCATATTTTCCTCCACACCTGGTCATTGGCGATTGAACTCCACTATTATATTTTTTGGGCACTTTTGCTCAAACTTTTAGCCAAGTCATCTGTGAGAAAACTTAAAGTCGGTAATAGGCACGATGATGGAGCCCAAAGAGCTGAAAATGACTTCAGAATTAAGATAATGTACATATCTCTTATTGGAATTATTTTGTCAGGCCTTTTAATGATCATTGGCGGATTTATAGGCTTGGACAAGTCATTTTTATATTTTTCCGACTTCAGCAGGCTTACTCCATTTTTTTACGGGTCATTGGCAGCGGCGGTTTCAGGTCTTAATTACAAAAATGATGTATTTAAAAGGAAAGCCAATCAAGCCGGCTTCGCCGGGTCACTTTTGCTCTTGTTGCTTTCATTAATATTAATAGTCTTTATGGCTAAAATATTTTCCTATGAAAATGACTGGACCTTCCGCTTCGCCTTGCCTTTCACATCATTTTTGTCCTTTGTTATTTTACTGTGTGCCAATGCAATGGACTTGAATTCAAAGAAAATAAAAGAGCCGGCTATCATCAACATAATTGCAAACAGGTCATATCTTATATATCTTCTGCATTGGCCTTTATTTACCATATTCAAGTATCTGGTCAGCAGGAACCAAGCTGTTTTTCTGAGTTTGTTGATTACAGCAATCTTTTGTATCTTCGAGATAAGATTATATGACGGCCTGTTTTTCAATAAAGAAGGCGGAAAATTCGGAATTCCCTTGGGAAACTTTAAAATCCCCATCGTTTACGGACTTCTTCCCATAGCCCTGGCTCTGATTATCATAGTAAATCATACGGCTCCGGTCATGGTTAGCCTGGAAAAAGACCTTTTGGCTGCAGGGCTGGACCAGGATAAGGATCTTGTTATGCAGGGGCGTGACGAGGTTTACATGAAAATAGATGCGGCAAATAAAGAGGCCCAGGAACAACTTAAGAAAGAAAAGATTTGCTTTATCGGAGATTCTGTGATTTTAGGATTAAGGGGCTACATACTTAAAAGCTTTCCAAAGAGTTACGTTAACGGCAAGGTCAGCCGCTTCCTCCACCAGGCCGTGGATGTTGTGGCAAGGATGGAAAATGAGGGCAGTCTTTCATATACAGTAGTTTTTGCCCTGGGCAACAACATATACCCTGCATATCAAAAGGACTTTCAGAAACTGATGGATTCTCTTCCAAGCGGAACCAAGGTTGTTGTGGTTTCTCCTTATGACGGAGAAGCCGGGGAAAATTCGGATATTGAAAAATTTGCAGCTTATCTGAGAACTGTCGAAGAAAAATATCCCTATGTTACTTTGGCCGACTGGAACAGCTTGGCTAAGCAGAATGGTCAGCTCTTCAGAGGAACTGACGGAGTCCATTTTTATGCAAATAAAGAGGGCATTCCAATTTATCTGAAGCTCATTGAGGATGCAATTATTCAGGCAAAAAGTAAGCCGGCCAAGTAGGCAAGGAGTGCATATGTCTATAGTCGATATTATTGTAAAAAAGCGAAACGGCCAAAGTCTAGATGAAAATGAAATAAGATATTTTATTAAAGGCGTAAAAGACGGTAGTATTGCCGACTATCAGATTTCAGCCATGCTCATGGCTATTTATTTTCGCGGCATGAACTCACAAGAGATAGCAATAATGACTTCAGAAATGGCCAAGTCGGGAGATAGGCTTAGTTTTGAAGGAATACAGGGACCTATAGTTGATAAGCATTCTTCAGGAGGAGTGGGGGACAAGACTTCTTTGATCATAGCCCCTATAGTTGCCGCCAATGGGCTTCCTATTGCAAAGCTTTCGGGCAGGGGTCTGGGATTCACTGGCGGAACTGTTGATAAATTGGAGAGCATACCGGGCTTCAAAACTGAGATCAGTGAAGATGACTTTAAAAGGTTTGTTGCCGAAGACGGTATAGCCATCATAGGCCAATCTGCAGATATTGCCCCGGTTGATAAAAAACTCTACGCTTTGAGGGATGTTACCGGAACTGTCGATTCAATACCCCTTATTGCAGCATCCATCATGTCAAAAAAGTTGGCTGACGGGTCCGATTCAATAGTTTTGGACGTGAAGGTGGGTTCAGGTGCCTTTATGAAAACATTAGATGATGCCGTTGAACTTGCAAAAATTATGGTTGGAATCGGCCAAGACAACGGCAAGACAACCCTTGCCCTGGTCACAGATATGGACCAGCCCCTGGGCTCTGCAGTCGGTAATAACCTTGAAGTTATAGAGGCTGTTGAGGTCCTGGAAGGAAGTGGGCCGGAGGATCTGATTAAAGAGTGCACAGAGCTGGCTTCAGCCATGCTGATTGCAGGCGGTAAGGCTGAGACTTTGGAAGAAGCAGGGGTCTTGGTCGACCAAGTTATCAGAGACGGGACTGCCCTCGAGAAGTTTAAGGCCATGGTTGATAACCAAGGGGGAGATCTTTCATATATTGAAGATACAGATAAGTTCCCCAAGGCAAAATTCACCCTTGAGGGGCGTGCCCAAAAGTCGGCATATGTAAGCCGGATAAATGCTGAAGAGATAGGAAAATGCTCACTCCTATTAGGGGCCGGCAGGGAAAGAACAGAGGATACAATTGACCCTATGGTAGGGTTAAAAATATTTAAAAAAGTTTCCGACCGGGTAGAGGAAGGTGACCTCCTATTCAAGATCTATGCCAATGGTGAGGTTGAGGGAAGAAGGGCCCTGGTAAAGGCCATGGATGCCTATACATTCAGCCGGAGCCGGCCACATGTCAGGAAGAATCCGGTCTATTGCTATGTGAGTAAGGAAGGGGTGAAGCAGGCCCATGATTGAGGAGAAGCTGGAAAATTCAAAATACAGGTATCTCATTGAAAAGGCCAAAGAGGCCATGGAAATGTCCTACAGCCCCTATTCCCACTTTTGTGTAGGAGCGGCCCTTGAAGATGACAAGGGCCGGATATGGACCGGCTGCAATATTGAAAATGCCTCATTCGGGGCCACTAACTGTGCTGAGAGAACGGCCATTTTTAAAGCGGTATCCCAAGGAGTAAGGTCATTCAGAGCCTTGGCCATTGTCGGGAAAAAGGAGGGGGAGGACCGGCTAAGTCGTGATTTTACAGCTCCCTGTGGAATTTGCCGCCAGGTTCTTTCAGAATTTTGTTCTGTTGATATGCCGGTGATATTGACCGGGGCGGATGGGCTTGTCAGGATATACTCCTTAGCCGAACTCTTGCCCCTTTCATTCGGAAAAAAAGATTTAGAGAATTGAAAAATAAAGGATGGTTGCTATGAAAAAATCTTTAACACTAATAATTTGCATTGTTTTGGCCCTGGCCATGATTTTGCCCTTTCTCCTGCCCTTTATGTAGGGGGGAGGGAGCCGAGGCTCCGGATAGACAAAGAATTGGGTCTGTATCGATAAGAGACAATCTTTCGATACAGACCCTTTATATTTTATATTACTTTAATTACCGCATTGTCCGGGTATTTAATGTCTTTATCAATCTTCCTGCATTTGTTCAGTCATGGCTTGATCAGCTTTTATGGTCAAGGCACACTCCATCCTCTTCCTGAAAAGTTCGCAGGAGAAGGGAACAGTACCCTGAAGATTACCCACAGCATGGACGGCATTGGCAGCACATCCGCCTGAACAGTAGAGCTTGGCCCAGCATGATCGGCACTCTTGTCTTGAATAGCAATTGCAGTGCTTAAATTCATCAATTATAGAATTGTTTTTAATGCCGTCAAAAACATTGCCTATTACATAAGCTCCCTCACCAACAAATTGGTGGCAGGGGTAGAGGTCCCCGTTGGGGGTAACGGCCATGTATTCGCTACCTGAACCGCAGCCCGATATCCTCTTATATATGCAGGGGCCGCCCTCAAGGTTCATCATGAAATGGTAGAAAACGAAAGGCCTGTCTTCGCAGGGCAAGTCTTCAATAGTCCCACCCCGGGCCAGTTTTTTATTGTAGATCCGGTTTCTCCTAATCATCTCATCCGTCAGAAGGTCATATTGTTTCTCCAACATTTTCAGATCTTTTTCCGACAGCATGTACTCTTCTTTGGGATCACCTATAACGGGCTCCATAGAGAGACGGCTGAAGCCAAGATTTGCCATATGAACTATGTCATTGTAAAAATCCGGATTGTGGCCGGTATAGGTGCCTCTGATGTAGTATTCAAGATCCCCCCGCTTATCCACGAAACTCTTGAATTTGGGCACTATCCTGTCATATGAGCCCTTGCCTCCAATGGTATGGCGGAAGCGGTCATTTACTTCCTTGCGACCGTCCAAAGACAGGACAACATTATGCATATGTTCATTCAGATAATTGCCAATCTCATCGTTAAGCGCCATTCCGTTTGTAGTGAATGTGTAGCGGAAGTTTTTCCCATATTTATCTTGAATGGAGTCGGCATAGGCCACGGTTTTCTTTACTATGTCGAAATTAAGAAGGGGCTCACCTCCGAAGAAGTCAATGTCCAAATTCCTGTGATAGCCGGAATTTTCTATGAGAAAATCTATGGCCTGTTTTGCCACTTCCCAGCTCATCAAAGACCTTTTGCCATGGTATTTTCCCTGGCTGGCAAAGCAGTAATCACAGTCCAAGTTGCAGGTGTGGGCAACGTTCAGACAAAGGGCCTTGACGAAGGTTTCTTTTTCGGATAGATCAAGCGACAGGTCGGCAAAAGTGTCCCGGCTGAAGAGAAGGTCCTGATTGATAAGATCGGAAATCTCATCCAGGCTCTCCTCAAGGTCACGGATTTTAAGCTCTTTAATATTTTCAGCAACTTGGGACAAGGCCATTTTCAAGTCAGATTCTGTAGGCTTCTTGCCTTCTTCAATTGTTTTTGATAAAAAAAGAACCAATTCATAGGCCGGACGGTCCAGGAGATGGACAGAACCCGAGTAGATATCAATAGCAAAGTTATAGCCATGGCTTTTAAAACAGTGGACCATAATATTCCTTTCTTGGAGCGTGTGGACTTAAAATTAAAGAATTATCTATTAAAATAAACAGAAAAAGGCCGCTCAAAAGAGCGGCCTAAGAAATTTCCTCTTGACTAAAGGGCCTTTTTCTTTTGGCAATCCTGGTTTGCTATGCCGCAGGATGTTTTGCAGGCTGATTGGCAGGAAGTCTGGCATTCGCCGCAGCCCCCGTCTTTCAAGCTTTTCTTCAAATTTCTGGTATTTAGGCTCAAAACATGCTTCATAATTTCGCTCCTTCTATGTAAAACATTTTTTAAAAGTTCTCTTAACATTCTAACCTCATAGAAAGCCTACGTCAATCATCATCAGGCTTAATGGTCAAGGACTGTCAGAAAGTCGGGTAGATCGGAATTATCTGACCTTATCTCCTGGCCCATCCTGTCCAAGCATTTTATGATTCTAATAATATCCGGACCGATTTTTTCTCCGGGCAGGATTATGGGAATTCCCGGTGGATAGCAAAAAACGTATTCGGCCGAGACCTTGCCTATGCAATCTTCCAGGGCCATGGCTTTTGAACCCTTGAGGGGATAGGCGGATAGGGGGTAAATTCTTTCCGGTATATGTTCAGGAAAGATATCAATTTTCCCTAAATCCTTATCCATGTCCATAGAGTGGGGCCCGGCTTCAGCGTCGGAAAAGTCGGATTTCATATCCTCAAATTCTTCATCAAGGCTGAAAACTGCTGAAGCAAACCTCAAAAGGTCGGCCTCCTCATCAGCAATTGTTGACATGGCCAAGATAATTTGTCCAAGGCACATTTCGGGAATAAAGCCTTTTTCGTGGAGACGCTTTTTCCAGAAGGAAATTTTTGGCCCCTCCTTGGGAATTTCAAAGACCAATTTTCCCGGATCATGCTTGAAAACAGGAGAGCCGGGATAATTGTAGGAGTCTTCATCGAAAAACTTAAAATTTTTAAGGCCTTTAAAGCGGATTGAAAGGGTCCTCAATATGGAATTAAGCCTCTTGATCTCATCAAAACCGTGCAGCTTAAGATACTCCAGGCATTCGTCTATTGAAGCCGTGACCAGATGAGAGGGGGAGGTTGTTTCGAAGATTGAGATGTTGTGGTCAAGGTATGAAGGGTCAACCTTGTCGGAAGCATGTATGAGTGCGGCAGGAGTCAGAGCGGGAAGGGTCTTGTGAAGACTCTCAACAACAAGGTCGGCACCGGCCTCAACAGCATCCTTAATATCCGGATCAAAGAAGAGATGGGCCCCATGAGCCTGGTCAACCATAAGCAGACAATCATGCTTGTGGGCAATCTTGCTTATCCTCTCTACGTCGGAGATTATTCCTTCATAAGTGGGAGAGGTGATGACCAGAGCTTTGCAATCGGGATTTTCCTCTAAAAGTTCCTCAACTCTGTTTGGATCAACAGATCCGTAAAAATTAAAATCCTTTACTTCCATTGGCAGAAAGTATATGGGGTCGAGATCGAGTATTTCGATGGCATGGTAAATGGATTGGTGGCAATTCCTGGCAACTAGAATCTTATCCCCTTTATTGCATATACTTTTAAGCCCTGACAAGTTACCGCAGGTGGAACCACCGGCCAAGAATCTAGAGATCTTTGCACCCCTCATTTTCGCTAAATCACGCCGGGCATCCAGAAGCCTCCCTCCGGCATGGTGAAGATCGGCCATGTTCATGCTCTCGGTCATATCGAGTGAGAAGGGCAGGATGTCTCCGTATTTTTCTGTTCTCCTTTTATGGCCAGGCATGTGCATGGGGTAGACTTGTGAGTTGGAATAGGCCATGATGGCATCAAGGAGACTGTCATACTTGAGATCCGGATTCCATTTTTTTATATCTTTCTTATTTTTATCAAGCATAATTTATCACTTCCTTTTTATATGTTGTTAACTAATAATTTACGGGTATATAGAAATTTATGTTTTTTGACGAAAGTATTTAATCTAAAGTGATTCATCTTTCATCATAACCATACTATTGTAACAGAAGTCAGGGGGTATTATGAGAGCCTATAAAACTATAATTCCATTTTTGAAAGAGCATGGTAGCCACTATATTATAGGCATTTTAGTTTTAATTTTTGTAGACTTTGCTGACCTACTGGTCCCGCAGATTTTTAAACAATTTGCAGACTTGGCGATAAGCGGGAAACTTAATTTAGAGAACCTGGGGTCTTTGCTAATAAAATTGCTGTTTTTGGGCTTTTCTATGGCATTCGGCCGCTATATCTGGAGAATGAAAATTTTCGGCACGGCAAGGGACCTGAACTATTGGCTGAGGGACAAGCTTTTTAAAAAGTACCTGTCCTTGGACAGTGAGTTTTACAGTAAAAATCGGACCGGAGACCTCATGGCCCACGCCACGAATGATATAAATGCCATAACAATGTCAATGGGCGTAGGTATCATGATGTTTATTGATGCTTTCTTTCTCACAATTTTCACGGTGATTATGATGGTCTTAACTGCGGGAATAAAGACCGCCTCAATTGCCCTCTTGTCCCTGCCTTTTATGGGAATTTCTATCTCAATTCTCATGAAGCCCTTACGTAAAAGGGGGAGAATAGTCCAGAACACCTTCAGTGAACTTACAACGGAGGTCCAGGAAAATCTGGCCGGAATCAGGGTTATAAAGGCCTTTGCAATTGAAGATAACCGCGAGGATTCTTTTAGTAAGGTCAATGATAAATATACGGAAAAAGTATTGGCCTTCAATCGTCTTGACGGCCTGTTTGATCCTATAGTTATACTTATTTCAGGTTTCAGTTTATTTGTATTTATGATTTACGGATCAAGACAGATAGCAAACGGAACTATGACCCTGGGATCTTTTGTGGCCATAATTGAGTATCTTTACATAATAATATGGCCTTTGATAGCGACAGGCTTGGTTTCGGGCCAGTTCCAGAAGGGCATATCTTCAATGAAACGTATAAATGAGATCCTGGCAGCAAGGCCAAAGGTTACAGAAAAAGAGGGGGCCATTCAGAAGGTGGGACCCGGAAAGATTGAATTCAGAAATGTGAGTTTCAGATATAAGAAAGACCTGCCTTGGGTTTTGAAAGACCTGTCCTTTACTTTAGAAGCGGGAACAAGCCTGGCCATATTGGGTCGAACAGGATCAGGAAAATCAACTATAGTCAAACTCATGCTCCGCCTATATGATGTTAGCGAAGGCTCGATCCTTATAGACGGAGTGGACATAAGGATGATGGATTTTGATTCAATATATAGGACCCTTTCCTATGTGTCCCAGGAGAACTTCCTTTTCTCAAGGACGGTAGCCGAGAATATATCTTTTTCGGCAGAAGATACGGATATGGACAAGGTTGAGGAAGCCGCCATATTCAGCCAGGTGGACGGGGATATTAAAGCCATGGCTCAGGGCTATGACACCATGGTAGGAGAGAGGGGAGTGACCCTTTCAGGTGGCCAGAAGCAGAGGGTTTCCATAGCCAGGGCCTATTATAAAAATGCTCCGGTTCTCATCATGGATGACGCCTTATCGGCCGTGGATACCGAAACCGAATCAAGGATCCTTGACCAGCTCAAGAAGCATGACAAGGGCCTGGTCCTGGTCAGCCAAAGGGTTTCCACGGTAGAAGCCATGGATCAGATTATTGTTATTGAGGATGGAAAAATAAGTCAGAGGGGCAAGCACAAAGACCTGGTTAACCAAGAAGGTTTTTATAAAGACCTTTACCACAAGCAGCTTTTGGAAGCCGAAGCGGACAATTATGAGGAGGAAGGTTATGGAGAATAAACAGGAGAAAAAGGTTGCCCATCCTGTTTTAAGGCTATACAGGTATGCCGGACCCTACAGTTTTCAACTTATACTTGCCCTCCTGCTGATATTCGCGGGAACTGCCTGCATGCTCTATAAGCCCAAAATCATTCAGCTGATTATTGATAAGGATATTTCAGTTTTGGCCAAAGGGGCAAGCGGACAGGCGGCAAGAGATGCGGCCTTAACAGGGGTCGTGGAGAAATCATTTATTTATATAGGCCTGATTTTCTTCCAATTCATCTTCAGCTACAGCAACTTCCTGATAATAGCTTGGACAGGTCAGCAGATTATAAAAAATCTGAGAAAAGATATATATGACCATATTCTTTCACTGTCTATGATATTCTTTGATACCCATCCAATTGGAAGCCTGGTAACCAGGTCAACCAACGATACAGAATCAATAAACGAGATGTTCACTACAGTTATAGCCAGCATATGCACGGACATAGTGAACCTGGTAGGTATTGTCATTATCATGTTCAGCATGAGCCCGAGACTTTCCATATTCGTACTTTTACTGACCCCCTTTGTGATTGCGGTATCGGCCATTTTCAGAAGGGCAATCAGGAAAGTTTATAAAGAAGAGAGGAAGACCCTCTCCATGCTCAATACAAAGCTTTCCGAGAATATTTCCGGCATGTCGGTAATAAAAACCTTCTCAAAAGAAGAAGGCATTTATGATGAATTCAACAAGGTAAACAATGACTATCTGACCATAGGTAAAAAAGAAATTCGTTATTTTGCAATTTACAGGCCGGCAATAGAAATCCTCCAGAATTTGGGCCTGGCTGCCCTTGTCTGGTTCGGAGGTAAGGGCTTTCTTGAAGGGTTTGTTACTTTCGGCATTGTTTACGCTTTTGTGGACTACATACAGAGGTTCTTCAACCCTATCCTGGATCTGGCACAGATTTTCAATATTATCCAATCTGCCATGACCTCTGCCAACAGGGTCTTTGTTTTGATGGACGAAGAGGTGGAAGTTAAAAGTGGAGACAGGCCCATTGAACCGGGCGGATTAAAAGGTGAAATAGAGTTTGACAATGTCTGGTTCAGGTATGACCGACCGGAAGGGGATGAGGGAGAAACCAAAGATGTTGAGGATGACTGGATTCTTAAAGGAGTTTCCTTCCACATAAACCCCGGAGAGTTCGTTGCCTTTGTCGGCGCAACAGGTGCAGGCAAATCAACCATTATAAGCTTAATATCCCGATTTTATGATGTTCAAAAAGGCAGGGTTCTCCTTGACGGCATAGATGTAAGAGATTATAAGATTGAAGACCTGAGAAGAGAGTTGGGCCTGGTTCAGCAAGATGTTTTCTTATTTACCGGAAATATTATCGACAATATAACTCTTGGAAGGGACAGGGTCAGCAAGGAAGCGGCCCTACAAGCCGGTCGACTTGTAAGGGCTGATGAGTTCATAGATAAGCTCCCCAAAGCCTATGATGAGGAAGTGGCGGAAAGAGGAACAACCCTTTCGGCAGGCCAAAGACAACTTCTATCATTTGCCAGGACAATTGCCGCAGATCCTTCAGTATTGATTCTGGACGAGGCAACATCGAACATAGACACTGAAACTGAAATCCTGATCCAGGAAGCCATAGAGAAGATGTCGGAGAACAGGACCATGCTGGCTGTGGCCCATAGAATCTCGACCATTGCAGGCGCCGATAAGATAATTGTTATGCACAATGGGAGAATTGAAGAAGAGGGAAGCAGGGAAGAACTCATCAAAAGGGATGGATTATTCAAAGTTCTGTATGAATTGCAATACAATTCTTGATTTTTAGGTTAGAATGAGTTATAAAGATTCATAAATACTTTATTTTTAGGAGGGACAGCATGGCTGATGACAGGGCTGCAAAAAGACAGGACTTTATACAGAAAACTCAAAATCTGGCCTTTCAGACGGCTTTTCAGCGATTGAAATCAGATCAGGATGCTGAAAAATGCCTGATTGAAGCCTATGAAAGAGTGTTTATGAATCCCTCCGTTATGTCTGAAAGAAGCTTTTCAGACCAAAAGGTAATTCTCTGCCTGATTGTTGATTATCTGGCCATGGGAATGGAGAAGAAGGGCCCGACTGAAATGAAGGGATTTAAAAAAGCTCCTTACCCTGAGGAAGAAAGGCAAGAAGATGAAGAGGATAAGCAAGAGGAAGATGAGACTCTACTATCCAATAAAATGGTCAACGAGTATTATCAGGCTTTAGCTAAGCTAAGAGACAGGGACAAGATTTTTTTATACCTGAGCCGCTACTACCTGCTCAAAAATGAAGAAATAGCATCTTTGATTTTCATGAGAAAGGGTGCCGTTTCGAGGAGGCTTGAGAGAATAGAGTTAGGTCTTAACCGTATGGTTAAAGATAAAAAGGCTGACCTGGCCCTGAGGTCGGAAGCTGTGGAACGGGCAATCCACTTGTTTTTAAAAGATAAGTCAAATGAAATCGAGGCCTTGTCAAATCTCGGAAGGAAGACCTTTAGCCCTCAATATGAGACCAGCATATCTGACCTTGTAAGAGCCTCAAAGATTCAGATGGACATAAGAAGGCTCAGGCATGACGAATCTTCCAAGAGCAGGAAGGGAGCCTATTATGCTTCGGGCGTATTGGCTGTAGTCCTCATTATCTTCCTGTTGAGAATTTCGGTTTTTTCACCAAAGGTTTCCAAGGAAAAACAGGTCGCGGAAAACAATGTTGAGATCAGTGATCAAAATGAGGTTTCACAAGCCATTGAAAGGCAGACACCAATAAAGAAGGAAAACTATGCCGCATATGAGACGGAAATAGTTTTTTATGATAAGGAAAGCGGCAATCTATTTGAATTGCCCAAGGGCGGCAAGGTTAAGCTGGTCACAAATATCTCAGAAGAAGCAAAAAAGCATGCCGGAGTCCAATACATAGGTAAGCAAAAAGACATAATCTATTTAGCCTTTTTTGATGGAAGGGGCGGCAAAATAAAAGGAAGTGAGGCAGGCCCGGAAATCAGCAAATATTGGCAGGAAAGCTGGTTTAAAGGCAAGGCTGAAATACCAGAAGCCCCGGAAGGAAAGATAGTATATAACGGAACTGAATATTTGTTGGAAGACTTGTAAAAGGAACAACTTTGTTGTATCCTATTACGAGCACGGTGATGAGGTCATCGTATGCGGTAGTAGCTCAGTTGGTAGAGCACCAGCTTCCCAAGCTGGGGGTCGCGAGTTCGAGCCTCGTCTACCGCTATTTGAGACTTTTGAAAGTCTCTGTTCCGGCGAAGTAGCCAAGTGGTAAGGCAGAGGTCTGCAACACCTTTACCCCCGGTTCAAATCCGGGCTTCGCCTTTTTTAATTGCCTTTTTGTATTGTGGTCAGGCACCATAAGCAGAAAGGCTTTTTGTTTATAAACCTTGAGGTTAACCCGGATCTTTAAGTTTTTTCTTAGGCCCTACCCGTGGTTTATCAGACTTTTTTGATATAATTAAAAACATAATTTATTTTATCGGGGGAAATTATGAAATCAGAAGAATTCGGAGAATTCAGGTTCGGTCCGGGAGTTATGGAGCAAAGACTCCCTAAGCCTGTCTACGACAGGTATCTGGCGGCCATGAAAAACCAGTCGTCCATTTCGCTTGAACTTGCAGATGCAATTGCCCATGCCATGAAGGTTTGGGCCATAGACCATGGAGCTACACACTACTGCCATTTTTTCCAACCGCTTAACGGTAAAACGGCAGAAAAACACGATGCCTTCCTGCAAAAGGGGCCGGACGGCTATCCCATATTAAGACTTTCAGGCAAGGCCCTGGTCAAGGGGGAGACAGACGGATCGTCCTTTCCCACAGGCGGATTGAGGGATACTTTTGAAGCCAGGGGTTATACATTTTGGGATACTTCCTCATATGCATATGTTAGGGATAAGGTTTTGTACATTCCCTCGGTTTTTGTGGGCTATAACGGAGAAAAGCTCGACCTCAAACTTCCCCTTTTAAAAGCCAAAGAAGCCTTGAGCAGGCTGTCAACCCGCCTTCTCCATTTACTGGGAAGGAAGGATGTGGCATACGTTGAGCCCATGCTGGGCTTGGAACAGGAATATTTTCTTGTTAATAAAAAAGAAGCCGAGAAGAGACCGGACTTCCTATACTGCGGGAAATCTCTCTATGGAGCCGATATGCCCAAGGCCGGAGACTATGAAGATACTTACTTCGCTTCTATTGAGGCTTCTGTTAAAGAATTTATGAATGAGGTCAATGAGACCTGCTGGAAGCTGGGAATCTATGCTTCAAATGAGCATGGTGAAGTCGCCCCTGGCCAATATGAGTTTTGTGCGGAGTTCGACGATGCCGTGACCTCAATAGACCAGAATCTTTTGGTCATGGATATTTTAAAGTCAGTAGCCGGCAAGCACGGTTTCCGTTGCCTGCTGGATGAAAAGCCCTTTGCCGACATGAACGGCTCAGGCAAACACAACAACTTCTCGCTTGTAAGCTCCGAGGGGGATAATCTCTTTGAACCCGGTCTTGATAATGATGACAATCTGACATTCATTCTCTTTATAACAGCCTTTATAGCAGCTGTAGACAGGCACCAGACCCTTCTCAGGATGGCCTGCTCGGAAGAGGGCAATGATTATAGGCTGGGAGCGGACGAAGCTCCGCCTGCCATAGTTTCCGTATATTTGGGGGAGAACCTGTCAAATCTCTTTAAGGAGTTGATTGAGAAGAGTGAAATTTCACCCCTTCAACTCAGCACCATGGTCAGCCCCCTTGTGAACCTTACCAAAATGGCCGTCGAAGCCACAGACAGGAACAGGACTTCTCCGGTAGCCTTTGTAGGCAATAAGTTCGAGATAAGGATGCTGGGGTCTTCATTAAACCCCTCAGCCCTCAATACCTTTTTATATGGAGCCTTGGCCCAGAGCCTTGAAGAAATTTGCGATTTGCTTGAAGGGTGCGACTGTGATGACCAAGGTCAACTTCATAAAAAAGTTTTGGACATATGCAGGGATATTCTTATTAAGCACGGTAAAATACTTTTTGAGGGAGACGGATATTCGGGAGATTGGCACAAGGAAGCCAAGGATAGGGGCTTGGAAGAGTTTCCCAGCTATATTAATTCCGTTGACGTCCTCTTGAGGAAAGAAACCCTTGATATGGTCGAACATTTTGATATCTTGAATGAAACAGAACTTAAGGCCAGGAGGGATGTCTTGGTTAAAAGATATATACACGCCGTTAAGATCAAGGCCAGGGTTCTGACAAGGATGGCTCAGGAGGGTATTTATCCGGCCCTGCTTGAATACCAAAGGCTCCTCCAGGACACACTCCCGGCCGGAATGGCTAAATCTATCAGGAACCGGGCAGAGAGAAATGCCCACTACTTGGACATGATAGACAAGATGACATATGAAATGACCGAAAGTATTAACGAGATCATTAAAAATACGGACATAGACAAGGTTGCTGAAGACATGACAAAGAAGGTAAGACCGGACATGCTCAAACTTTCCGCCTTGTTAAATGACGCTGAACTCAATTCGCCATATAAGTTCTGGCCTTATCCCTCTACGGATAAGCTCATTGTTCAGTAAGGAAGGAGAAATAATGGATATTGTACAGCCGTCAATCCTGTCAGGATTTATGGAGCTAAGCCCTGAGGACCAGGTCCTATTCAACAAGATAAGGGACATTGCCATTAAAAATTTCAGAAACTACGGATTCTGGCCCATAGACACACCGGCCATAGAAAAGAGTGAAATCCTCTTTGCCAAAGGTGGCGGGGAGACGGAAAAACAGGTATATAGGATTGAAAAGGGAGAACACTCTCAGGACCAGGCCCTAAGGTTTGACCTGACCGTACCCCTGGCAAGGTATGTGGCCCAGAATGCCTCTGATTTGGCCTTTCCCTTCCGCCGCTACCAGGTGGCCAAGGTTTGGAGGGGAGAGAGGAGCCAAAAAGGCAGGTATAGAGAGTTCTACCAGGCAGATGTTGACATTATAGGCAGGAACAGCCTATCACTTCTGAATGACGCTGAAATACCTTCAGTTATGGATAAAATTTTCAAAGAGATAGGCGTAGGAAAAGCGGTTTTCCATATTAATAACAGAAAGCTCTTAAATGCTTTTTTCAATGATTTGGAAATAAGGGACTCCGCTCAAGTCCTCAGAGCCATTGACAAACTTGCAAAGATAGGGGAAGTAAATGTTGCCTCAATACTGGAGGATGAAGGTATTGACGAGGAAAAGACAGCAAGGATCTTCTCATTTATTAAGGGGGGAGCGGACAACTCGGAAACCCTGGCTAAATTGGAAAAAGAGCCCCTACAATCCCAAGAATATAAGGAAGCCCTGGAAGACCTCAAATTTGTTTACAAGAATATGCTGGCTTTCGGCATAGACGAGGATTCAATCGTCATTGACCTCTCAATTACAAGGGGCCTGGACTACTACACGGGAACGGTTTATGAGACCTTCCTCAAGGGACATGAGTCAATCGGGTCCATTTGCTCGGGTGGCCGTTATGACAACCTGGCATCAAACTTCAGCAAGGAAAGCTTGCCCGGTGTAGGCTTGTCAATAGGACTTACAAGGCTTTTCTACCAGCTGAGAGCAGGAGATATCATACAGCCGGAAAAGGGAGACTACATCAAGGCCCTGGTTATAGCTATGGGAGAGGATGACAGGCAATATGCCATAGATGTGGTCAATAGACTCCGCAGTGAAGGCCTGGTATGCCAGCTTGACAGTGAAGGCGGAAAGATGAAAAAGAAATTCTCATATGCCGACAAGTTAGGGGCCGGCTATGCGATAATAATCGGAGAGAGCGAAAGACTGAACAAAGAAATAAGCATCAAGGATCTTTTAAGCGGCAAACAGGAGTCAATGTCGCTTGAAGATGCTGTGGAACTTATTAAGGCAAATAGGAAAGAGGTAGTGGAATGAAGATTATAAGCAAAGACGGGAGTCAGGTGGAAATAAAAGAAGCGGGGACGCTTTTGGATGCTGCCGAGGCAATATCAAGCGGCTTAGCCAGGAATGCCCTGGCAGGCAAGATTAACGGAGAAGATAAAGATCTTAGAGACGTTCTGCACGATGGAGACAAGTTTGAAATTTCTACATTTGATGACGAATATGGCCGCTTAGCCTTCCATCACTCAACTGCCCACCTTTTGGCCCAGGCCGTACAGAGGCTCTATCCTGATGCGGAATTTGCTATAGGACCGGCAATTAAAGACGGTTTTTACTACGACATAGATTTTGGGGATAAGGTAATTAATGATGAGGACCTGCCCAAGATTGAAAATGAGATGAAAAAGATTGTCCAGGAAAAGCTCCCGATTGAGAGGTTTGAGATGACCAGGCAGGAAGCCATTAAATATTGGGAAGACAAGGGACAGAAATACAAGGTCGAATTAGTTGAGGACCTGCCGGAGGATGCCCATATAAGCTTTTACAAGCAGGGCGATTTCACAGACCTTTGTGCCGGACCCCACATCATGAACACGGGATCTTTGAAGGCCTTCAAATTAACCTCCATAGCAGGAGCCTATTGGAGGGGGGATGAGAATAGGAAGATGCTCACAAGGATTTATGGAACTTCCTTCCCCAAGAAAAAGCTCCTTGACGAGTACCTGGAAAGGATTGAAGAGGCCAAGAAGAGGGACCATAGAAAGATCGGCAAGGAAATGGGACTCTTTGCTCTTATGGATGAAGGCCCGGGCTTCCCATTCTTCCTGCCTAAGGGCATGATCATAAAAAATGAGCTGATAGAGTACTGGAGAGAAATCCATCAGAGGGCCGGATATAAGGAAATATCTACACCTCAGATCCTGAACAGAAAGCTCTGGGAAACTTCAGGACACTGGGACCATTACAGGGAAAACATGTATACAACTCAGATTGATGGGGAAGACTATGCAATTAAACCCATGAACTGCCCCGGGTCAATGCTTGTTTTCAACTCAAAGCCCAGGTCATATAAGGACCTGCCTTTGAGACTTGCAGAGCTTGGCAGCGTTCACAGGCATGAGCTTTCAGGAGCCTTACACGGACTTTTCAGGGTCAGGAACTTTACCCAGGATGATGCCCATATTTTCCTGAGTATGGACATGATAGAGGATGAGGTAAAGAGGATAGTTGACCTGATTGATGAGGTGTATAGCAAGTTCGGATTTAAATACAATATTGAACTCTCAACAAGACCGGATGACTCAATGGGGTCTGACGAGGATTGGGAAGAAGCTACTTCCGCCTTGGAAAAAGCTTTAAAAGGCATGGGAAGAACCTATGAAATCAATGAAGGAGACGGGGCCTTCTACGGACCCAAGATTGACTTCCACTTGGAAGATTGTCTTGGAAGAAGCTGGCAATGCGGAACTATCCAGCTTGATTTCCAGCTGCCTCAGCGCTTCAAGTCTGAATATATAGGCAAAGACGGCAATAAGCATATGCCGGTCCTGGTCCACAGGGTAGTGTTCGGATCGGTAGAGCGTTTTATTGGAAACCTGATTGAGGAATATGCAGGAAACTTCCCGATCTGGTTAGCTCCCGTACAGATAGAATTAATACCTGTAAGCCTTAAGGCTCACCTGGACTATGCAAGGGAAATGCAAAAGGAACTCGAAGCTGCAGGTGTTAGGGTAGAGCTGGATGACCGTGATGAAACGCTTGGAAAGAAGATAAGGGATGCCCAAGTAGCCAAGACCTACTTCCAGATAGTTGTAGGTGACAGGGAGATGGAAGATAAGACCGTATCAATCCGTATGCACGGTGAAAAGGACAGCAAGGTCATGGCATTCAAGGATTTCAAGGAATTTATTGTAGGAAAAATTAAGGACAGGGACAAGTCCTGTTTTACTGAATAAACTTTAAGGCCTCTTGAAATAGCCTCAAAATAAAGAGAGGATCCGATTTATAGCCGGGTCCTCTTTTTGTTTGATTATAAAAAATAGTTACTAAAGCTATTTTGATTCAATAGGTCAGGCGAAAGTTAGTAAGCCTTATAATTTAGCGTAAGCAAGTTCATTTCCTCATCAAAGTAAAGATTAAAGTCAACGGCCTGTACTTTCTCAGGAAAGAGCCTTACATAAACTTGAATTGCATTTCCCTTTAACGAGGAATCGCCGTATATAGTGGACATTTCCTCAACGGCAACATTGTAGGTATCTTTCTTAATTTCTCCGGCATTGTCGAATATTTTTTTTATTTCATCATAACTTTTTTTTATTTCATCAGGCGTCGCTTCCATATCTTTGCAAGCGGTTTCGTAATAGTCGATATTCCCTTTTGACACATTTTGCAAAATTGTATAGGCATAATCCACATAATCCTTGTATTTACTATTTACTTCGGATGAGTTTTGTTCCGCTCCATCAATAGCTAGCTGCAATGTTACAAGTTCATTGGCAGTATTTCTTGCAATTTTCATAATTAGATTTATGTTTTCACCCTCTGTAAAAACATTATAGAGATAAGCATCAGCCCCATTATCGGTAGCTATCTCTTTTTTTATGTCGATTATTTTTTTAATTTTACCTGAAAGGCTAAGAGGTCCATAGGCCGGGTCAAGCTTTATAGGGTCATCATTTACAAAGTCTTTAGCACTACCTCCCAAGATTTTTAATATTTCCCTCGAGTCTTTTTCTGCAATAAGCTTTGTGACTTTATTTAGCCATTGAAGCTCGTCATCCGAAACATTTTTATCATATTTTGCATCTTTAATCCAAGGATCATTTTTCAAGTCATCATTGACCTCTCCTGCCTCGGAGATTTCAGTGTTTTGTGCTTCCGTTTGGCTTGTTTGATTATTATTTTTAGAACTTCCGCACGATATCAGGACTAAAGACATCGCTACAAGTAATGCTTTATATAACTTACTCATAAAACCTCCTATTTTTCTATAAGAACAAATTGATGTGAATAGGTTAACAAAGAAATGTAAAGTTTAGGTTAGGACGAAATAAAGAGAGTTATTGTTATTTGCTCGTTCTGAAACAGCCCCTATTTATATTAAGATTTTCATATTCGGGAGCTTGAGAACAAACGTTTTCCCTGCTATAATCAAGTTATGTAAAGTTGGAAAAAAAATCAGGAGTAAATAGTGACGAATTCAACAAGTATTAAAGAAAAAGAGATAGATAAAAGTAGGATAATTGAAGAAGTAAGACAGGCTTTGCTTGAATTGATTGACCTGGCCGGCTTAAAAGAAGGAAGCCTCCTTGTTGTAGGCTGCTCAACAAGCGAAATTCTAGGAAACAATATAGGCATGCACCCCAGCGATGAAGTCGGGGAATGGATAATTGAAGCTATCGGAGATCTCCTTGAAGAAAAGGGGATCTTTTTAGCTGCCCAATGCTGTGAACACTACAACAGGGCCCTGGTCATTTCAGATAGGCTGCCGGGTCACGGTGACAGGGTAAATGCTGTGCCCAAGTGCCATGCCGGCGGCTCTTTTGCAAGGGCCGCATATAACTATCTGGATGATCCAATACTTGTGGAACATATCAGGGCCGATGCCGGCCTCGATATCGGGAATACTATAATTGGGATGCACATGAAGGAAGTGGTGGTTCCCGTCAGGTTGAAAGTTAAAAACATAGGCCGGGCGGCTTTGGTAGCATGCAGGACCAGGCCTAAATACATAGGAGGTGATAGGGCACTTTATGATGAAAAATTAAAATAAGCTGCCATAAAATTTTTTTGATTAAATTATAGGCAAGATAAAGAATCAAAGTGTAAATATTTGTTCCGGGTTTTAGAAAGGAAATGAGATGACAAAAAAGTTCAGACAGGAAAAAGACTCAATAGGGCTTTTAGAAGTTCCTCAAGATGCTCTATATGGGGCCAATTCACTAAGAGCGGAGCAGAATTTTAAAATAACCGGCAATAAAATGGATGAGGAATTTATCAAGGCAATGGTGGAAGTAAAAAAAGCCTGTGCCCTGGTGAACAACGAGGTCGGACATCTTGACGATGAGAGGACCGAGCCGATAGTTGAGGCGTGTGACAAGCTCTTGGGAGGAGATCACAGAGATCAAATTATTTGCGATCCCATCCAAGGCGGGGCAGGCACATCTTTTAACATGAATATAAATGAAATTTTGGCAAACATGAGTAATTTGGCCCTTGGAGGAAAACTTGGTGTATATGATAAGGTTCACCCCAATGACCATGTCAATGAGGGTCAGTCTACCAACGATACCATCCCAACATCGGGGAAAATCGCTATGATCAGGTATTTCAAAAGACTGAAGGATGAAAACCTTAAGTTGATTGAAAGCCTTGAGAAAAAGGCTGAAGAATTTGATGATTACATAAAAATGGGCAGGACTCAGCTCCAAGATGCCATACCGGTAAGATTGGGCCAGGAATTTACAGCATATGCCGCCCCCTTAAAAAGGGACGACAAAAGATTTGACTTGGCTATAGAAGCCTTATCATACGTCAACCTTGGCGGAACGGCAATCGGCACAGGACTTAATGCAGATCAGGACTATTTCGGAAAGATAGTACCTAAACTTGCGGAAATAACAGGTTTGGACTTGAAACAGAATGATGACCTTATTGAAGGAACTCAGAACCTGGATTGCTTTGCCTATGCTTCCTCAATATTGAAAGTCTATGCCCTGTCATTATCCAAGATATGCAATGACTTGAGATTACTTTCTTCCGGACCTAAGACGGGAATAGGAGAGATAGTGCTCCCATCTATGCAGGCGGGATCTTCCATTATGCCCGGCAAGGTAAATCCGGTAATTCCTGAAGTTGTAAACCAGGTTGCCTTCCTGGTAGCAGGCAATGATCTCACAATTTCAATGGCGGTTGAGGCCGGACAAATGGAACTCAATGCTTTTGAACCCGTCCTTTTCTATAAGATGTTTGAATCCCTCAAAGCACTTAAAGGAGCCATAAACACCCTGAGACTCAATTGCATAGACGGAATTACAGCAGACAAGGAAAAATTGAGGGAGAGAGTTGAAAGTTCAATAGGGATCATAACGGCGCTGGCACCCCATATCGGCTATGAAAAGTCGGCTGCCGTTGCCAAGGAGGCCTTGAAGACGGGCCAATCCATAAGAAAGATCATAACCGATAAAAAAATAATGTCGGAAGAAAATCTTGAAAGGGTTCTTGATTACTACCAAATGACCGGTCCGGGGATAGTGGCAGAAGACCTGCTTGAAGAAAATAAATAGGACCTCATAAGGGGACGTGAAGATGAAAAATTTCTTTGTCATACTTGGAGGCATGGGGACCCTGGCGACCACAGGCTTTCTAAATGAAATGAATAAAATTCACAAGGCTGAAAAAGACCAGGGCTATCTTAATTACCTGCTTTTCAACCATGCCGATGTGCCCGACAGGACAGACTATATTTTGGGCAGGTCCAAGGACAGCCCTGTGAATTACCTCCTGGAGGACATAAGACAGGCAGATCGGATGGATCCGGATTTTTATGTTATTGCCTGCAACACAGCCCACTATTTTTATGACGACCTGCAGAAAGCTACCGACAAGCCAATAATAAATATGCCTGAACTTGTTTTGGAAGAGCTTAACAAGCTGGGACAAAACAGTCCAATCGGGCTCTTTGCCACACAGGGAACTATCGAATCCGGACTTTACAGGAGGATAATTGAAAAAAGCCCGTGCCGCTTGATTAACCACAGAAAAGACCTGCAGGACCAAGTAAATAAACTTATTTATCAGGAGGTCAAGGCAGGGGGAAACCAAGGCTTAAAACACTATCATGAAATTTTAAGAGAATTTATGGATTTGGGTGCGGAGAGGATTATTCTAGGCTGCACGGAGCTTTCCTATCTTAACAGCATGGATAATGAAATGGACTACCCTGTAATTGATGCCGAAGGGCTCTTGATAAAGAAGACAGTAGAGAGGGCCAGGAAAGAGCAAAATAAGTAATTATATTGTTGTAATTTTAAAAGGTTATTAAGGAGGACCAGTGAAATACCGTAGAGAGAAAGATTCAATGGGCTATATTGAGGTTCCTGAGAATGCATATTGGGGAGCCCAGACTCAGAGATCCTATATGAATTTTCCGCAAAATGTTGAAATAATGCCAATTAGCCAGATTCACGCCCTGGCCTACATAAAGAAGGCCGCAGCGATCAGCAACAACAAGTCGGGCAAGCTGGATGATGAAAGGAAAGATGCTATTTTAGAGGCCTGTGATTGTGTTCTGGACGGGAACATGGACGACCAGTTCCCGCTGACCGTTTGGCAGACGGGAAGCGGAACCCAGTCAAATATGAATGTCAATGAGGTTCTTAGCCACCTGGGCAATGAGCTTGCAGGCAAAGATATTCTCCATCCAAATGACCACATTAATATGTCTCAAAGCTCCAACGACACCTTTCCAACAGCAATGCATATATCTACCCTTCTTAACCTTAGGGACTACCTGTATCCGGCCTTGGAAAAGATGCGTGAGGAGTTGAAAAAACTTGAGGAAGAAAATGAGGGCATTGTGGTGACGGGAAGGACCCATCTTCAGGATGCCACCCCCTTGAGCTTGAGCCAGGAAATTTCCGCTTGGACAACAATGCTGGAGAGGGACGGCCAATATATAAAAGACACCGAAAAAGTTTTAAGAAAGCTCGCCATTGGGGGAACCGCGGTTGGGACAGGGTTAAATGCACCTGAGGGCTTCGACAAGACCATGTGCCAAGTCCTTTCAGATTTAACAGGCCTGGAGCTCGAGGCGGATAATAACAAGTTCTTCCAGCTTTCCAGCAAGGCCGGAATGGCCAAGATGCACGGAGCCCTGAAAGTATTGGCAAGCGACCTATATAAGATTGCCTCGGATATAAGGTTCCTGGCCTGCGGGCCAAGGTGCGGCATCGGGGAACTTATAATACCTGCCAATGAGCCCGGTTCATCTATCATGCCGGGCAAGGTCAATCCGACCCAGGTCGAGTCTTTGACCATGATCTGTCTCCAAGTTCTTGGAAATGACACTGCAATAAGCATGGCCAACACCCAGGGTCAGCTCCAGCTAAATGTATATATGCCGTTGATTATTTATAATATGACCCAGTCAATAATTCTATTGAGCAAGGGCATGGAGGACTTCACTGAAAAACTTCTAAAGGGGATGAAGGCCAATAAGGGAAAGATAGAGGCCAATCTAAAATCAACTCTCATGACCGTTACTGCTCTGTCGCCGATCATAGGCTATGACAAGGCCTCGGAAATAGCAAAACACGCTTATGCAAATGATATGACTTTGAAGGAAGCCTGTCTGGACTTGGGCTATCTGTCTGAGAAAGAATTTGATGAGCACAGCGATCCTAGAAAAATGATCTAAAAAATATGTAAAAATATAAAATATTAGTTATAATAAAAAATAAAAAAATAAAAAAGGAGGGCAAATGTTAAATTTGAAGGAGCGTGCACTGGCACTGCACGAAGAGCTTAAAGGGAAGATAACCACAGAATTAAAGACCTCGCTCAACAACAAGGAGGACCTCTCTCTGGTCTATTCGCCGGGAGTTGCTGAACCCTGTTTAAAGATTGCCGAGAACAAGGCTGATGTTTACAAATATACATTTAAAGGCAACACAATAGCTGTTGTATCGGACGGATCGGCTGTACTTGGCCTCGGAAATATAGGACCTGAGGCGGCACTTCCCGTTATGGAAGGCAAATGTTGCCTTTTCAAGAAGTTCGGCGGGGTAAATGCAGTTCCGCTTGTAATCGGGACACAGGACACTGAAGAAATAATCAAATTTGTAAAAAACATTGCCCCGGGCTTCGGTGGAATTAACCTGGAAGATATAGCGGCTCCAAAGTGCATTGAGATTGAAAGGCGGCTCAAGAAAGAGTTGGATATTCCAATATTCCATGATGACCAGCACGGTACGGCAATAGTCACAACTGCAGGACTTATTAACGCTCTGAAATTGGTGAAAAAAAAGCCTGAGGACTGCACAGTGGTGATTTCAGGTGTTGGGGCTGCAGGATCATCAATCATCCATATGTTATTAGGGATAGGAATCAAGAATATTTACGGCTTCAACAGCAAGGGGATACTGAACAGGAATGTTGAATACACCAATCCTCTTTATAACGAGCTTAAAGAGATAACGAATAATGATGCTGAGGATTTGAGCCTTGAAGAGGCTATGGCCAAGGCTGATATATTTGTTGGAGTATCGGTTCCAAATAAAGTGAACAAGGAAATGGTTAAGTCAATGAAGAGAGACCCCATAATATTCGCTATGGCAAATCCGGATCCTGAGATAAGCTATGAAGATGCCAAGGATGCGGGAGCCAGGATAGTGGGGACAGGCAGGAGCGACTATCCCAACCAGGTCAACAATGTTCTGGCTTTCCCGGGACTTTTCAGAGGGGCCCTGTCAGTACACTCAAAGGCCATATCTGAAGAGATGAAGCTTGCAGCCGCCAAGGCCATAGCGGGCTTGATCAGCGATGAAGAGCTTAATGATGAATATGTAATACCCTCTCCCTTCGACGAGAGAGTACCTATAGCCATTGAAAAAGAAGTTGCAAAGGTAGCTAAGGAACAGGGGCTTATCAGGAGCGACTCATAATGCAATTATTATTTTTTTGAAGGAGGAGTTTATGTCAGCAGAAGCTAAGAAAGTTAAGATGTCATTGACCAAGCGAATAGTTATTGCCTTGGCTCTGGGCCTTGTAACGGGGCTTGTGATTCACTATGCCCTGCCGGAAGGAACATTCAGGGATACTGTTCTAGCTAACGGAATTTTACAGTTTGTAGGTCAGGGATTTGTACGCTTGCTGCAGTTCCTGGTTGTTCCTCTGGTACTTTTCTCCATATCAGCCGGTACCATGGCAATGTCGGATACTGCCAAGCTAGGCAGGGTGGCGGTTAAAACTCTTATAATGTACTTTATAACTACAGCTATCGCCATTGTAATAGCTCTGCTTTTAGCTACAAACATTAATCCGGGAACAGGTGTTGACATGTCAAAAGCCATTGAGGGAGCGGGAAAAGCTGCAAAAGAATCTCCGGCCCTCATAGATACTCTCCTAAACATAATCCCCAAAAACCCATTTGCTTCATTGGCTAATGGAGAAATGCTACAAGTAATTGTAATTGCCTGCATTATCGGTTATGTTATCTCAAAAGCTCCGAAAGACATGAAAATATTCTCAGACATCATTGAAAAAGGCAACGAATTCATGATGCTCCTGACAGGCTTTTTGATGGAATTGGCACCATACGGCGTATTTGCTCTGATAGCCCGTACTTTTGCCCAGCTGGGGCTTAGCGTTGTCGGACCCCTTCTCAAGTTCCTTGGAACCTGCATAGGAGCCATGGGCATACATGTAGCTTTGGTCTACATTCTGTTGATTGCAATTGCAATGGGCCATATCAGCCCTTCCAAGTTGATTAAGAAGGTGCTTCCGGTCTATACTTTCGCTTTTTCATCGGCATCATCAAATGCCACCATACCTTTAACACTGAAGGCCTGCGATACCTTGGGAATTTCTCGTGAAGTATCATCGTTTACTATTCCTTTAGGGGCAACCATTAACATGGATGGTACCGCCATTTATCAGGGAGTTGCAGTAGTGTTCATTGCCAATGCCTATGGAATGAACTTAACAACAGGTCAACTTATAACAGTTGTTCTGACTGCTGTACTTGCATCAGTAGGAACCGCTGGGGTACCCGGGTCAGGCATGATCATGCTTTCAATGGTATTGGCATCAATCAATCTGCCGGTCGAGGGCATAGCTCTGATAGCTTCAGTAGAGCGTATAGTTGATATGTTCCGTACAGCATTGAACGTTACAGGCGATGTTGTTGTAACTACAGTATGTGCCAAGACCGAGGGTATGTTTGACCAAGCTGGATATGACAGCGACATAAAAGCAAAAATGTAATTAAGTTTTTCGTCTGTTAGAGAGATCATCTCTAAATTCGGGTGATCAAATAGGATATAAAAATGGGACTGCATTTTGACAATTCATTGTCGGATGCAGTCCCTTTTTAAGTTTGAATTTCTTATAACTTATTTAACTTTTTCTACCAAGGCCTTAAAATCATCAGGATTATGAATGGCCATCTCGGAAAGAATCTTACGATTGATATCAATGTTGTTCTTCTTTAAGCCGCTCATAAATTGTGAATAGTTGGTCCCGTTTGACCTGCAGGCAGCATTTATACGTGCAATCCAAAGTCTGCGGAAGTCACGTTTCCTGCGCTTACGTCCAACATATGAGTACTGAAGTGATCTTATAACCGCCTGTTTTGCTGTGCGGAAAAGGGTATGCTTTGAGCCGAAATATCCCTTAGCCTGGCGGAGAATATTTTTATGATTTTTCTTGGCGTTGACGCCACCTTTAACTCTTGCCATTTATTTCCTCCATCCTAACTAACGGGGTAACATCTTATCAATGCGCTTCATATCCGAGTCGCTTACTATCGCTGATTTCCTCAGCCTTCTGACGGTGGTCTGGGGATAATGTGAGGTAATATGGTTCATACCTGATCTCCAGCGTTTAAGCTTGCCGCTTCCTGTTCTTTTGAAACGCTTGGCTGAAGCTCTATGGGTTTTCATTTTAATTTTTTTTGCCATCGTATCCTCCTTATTTGTCTGAAGTCGGCTCAAGGACCATAACCATACTGCGGCCTTCCATGGTCGGTTTCTTGTCAACAAATCCGCTGTCACCAATCAATTCAACGAACTGATCAAGAACCTCACGGCCTAAATCCTTATGTCCCATTTCTCGACCGCGGAAACGCACGCTTACCTTACAGGCATCGCCTCCATCAAGGAAGCCCCTAACCTTTTTTGCCTTGGTTTCCAGGTCATGTGAATCAATACGGGGAGACAACCTCATCTCTCTGGTATTCTTATTCTTCTGATTCCTACGCTGTTCCTTTTGTTTCTTCAGGGTATCGTAGCGGAATTTGCCGTAATCCATAAGCTTAGCCACTGGGGGCTGGGCCTCCGGCGATATTAGAACAAGGTCAAGATCATGGCTTTCAGCCATATCAAGAGCTTCTTCCAAGGCAACAATTCCAATCTGCTCACCGGTTTCTGAAATGAGACGGACCTCTTTAGAATCAATGAGATCGTTCATGATTAAATCCTTAATAATGCCACCTCCTAAGCACCAAACAATAAAAAATAGCAGGCAAAGCACCCGCTAATTCCAAATGACCTAAAGTCTATTATAGAATAACCGAACAGGTAAACCCGGTCGGTGAGAGCGGAAACTCTGCTTAACAAAAAAAGTATAGGTTAATATCCGAGGCTTGTCAAGTAAAAGCTCAAAATTTCTAAAAATCGGCCCTTGTCCGAGTGGGCAAGCCTTTAAAGTATGCCTCTTCTCTATTATAATGTAAAGATGTCGAAATAAATATTATGAAAATGAGAGGCCAGACCAAATGTTGATAGAAAGCAGGAACAATCCTAAATATAAGGCCTGGTTAAAGTTAAGGACAGCCAGAGGGAGGAAAAAAGAGGGGGCTTTTATTATTGAAAGCCACAAGCTACTTGCAGATGCTATTCTTTCCGGAATAAAAATCGGGGCCATACTTGTAGATGAGGAGGCTGGCGAACTTTGTATGGACAGGCTCCTTTTGAATATAGAGGAGAGAAGAAAAAGTGCCGACTTCAAAGACTTGGATAAGATTGCTATAAAAGAACCCTATATTTTGACTTCAAAGCTTTTCAGAGAACTGAGTGAAATGGAAAGCCCTGATGGAATAATGGCTGTTTGCCAAGGGGGACTTGAGAAGAATTTCAAAGGTCAAGCTGAGGCCGGTAGGGTTTTGATTCTGGATAGGATCAGAGATCCCGGTAATTTAGGAACACTCTTAAGGTCTGCGGAAGCCTTCAATTTTAAGACAGTAATTTGTCTGGATTCCTGTGACATCGGCAATTACAAGACTCTGAGGGCATCAATGGGATCGGCCTTCAGACTTGATATTTATAAGACCGGTTATAATGACGGATTGGAAAAACTGGAAAAATGGAAGGAAGAAAGCGCCTGCCAATGGTACGGAGGGGACATGGAGGGCTTGGATTTTAGGAAAATACAAGCATGTGATAAAATGGCCCTGGTCATTGGAAACGAGGGCGGGGGCCTGTCGGACTGGTTCATTCGAAGGTTGGACAGGACGATAAAAATCCCCATGCAGGGCCGGGGTGAATCTTTAAATGCGGCCGTTTCCGGATCAATACTCATGGCAAGATTGGCCTTGACGGAAGATTATAATAGCGAAATAAATTTTTAATTATTAACATAAGTGCTTTATGGAGGAAATATGCTTGATAAAGAGAAGAAAATCGTAGAAGAAGCTGAAAGAAGTATAGAATCGGCGAAAAGTGAAGAAGAGCTGGAAAAGATCAGGGTTGATGTTTTGGGCAAAAAGGGCTCATTGACAGCCATCCTAAAAGAGCTGAAATCCCTGTCTCCCGAAGAGAAAAAAGAACTTGGAAAGACTGCAAACATAGATAAGCAGAGACTTTTTGAAGCTATAAATAAAAAAAGACAGGATCTGATTGAACAGGTATCAGTGGTCGAGGGAAAGCTGGACCTTACAAGGCCCGGCAACTTACCTAAGAGAGGAGCCCTGCATCCCATTACTCAAATGATGTATGACCTCAACGATGCCTTTCTTTCACTTGGCTTCGAGGTATTCTCGGAAGATGACATATCGAGCGAAAAGTATGCCTTCGACAATCTGAATTTCCCTCCTAACCACCCTGCCAGGGAGACCATGGACACCTATTGGCTGGAAGGGACTGAGGACAAGCTGGGATATGAGAGACTTGCCCTGAGGCCTCACCTTACGGGGGCTTCCGTCCGCTATCTTAAAAAGCATGGGGCTCCGGCAAGATTCGTATATCCGGGACCTGTCTACAGGAATGAAACCACCGACGCCAATCATGAAAGAGCCTTCACCCAGTATGAGGCCCTCATCGTTGATAAAGATTTTTCTTTCGCCTCAGGTAAGCTTCTTATAGATACTATTTTAGAGAAAGTCTTCGGCCACCACGTCAATACCAGGATGAGGGCCGGATTCTTTCCCTTTGTAGAACCGGGCTTTGAAATTGATATGGAATGCCAGGTTTGCAAGGGCAAGGGCTGCAAGGTCTGCCACCATGAAGGCTGGCTGGAGGTAATGCCGGGCGGCTCACCCCACCCCAATGTCCTTAAAGCGGCGGGCCTGGATCCTCAAATCTGGTCGGGCTTTTATATAAACATAGGCCTGGACAGGCTGGTTATGATGCGCTACGGAGTGGATGATGTCAGACTCTTCCATTCTGCCGACCTGCGTTTCCTTAAACAATTTCGTTAGGAGGAATTATGAAATTATCCTATAAATGGTTAAAAAAATATGTTGATCTGCCGGAAAATCTGACAATGAAGAAGCTGAGCTATGATTTGACTATGAGGACGGTTGAGGTCGAATCGGCAATAGACTTGGCAGAAAAATATAAAAATATTGTAGTTGGAATTATAAAAGAAGTAAAACTCCATCCCAATGCTGATAAGCTCAGGCTCTTGACTGTGGACATAGGAGAAGAGGATGTTCAGATAGTATGTGGGGGAGAGAATCTCATAGAGGGACATGCTGTAGTATGTGCCCTTCCGGGTTCCAGCGTTATTTGGCACGGCAAGGGTGATCCTCAGATCATTGAAAAGTCCGAGCTCAGGGGAGAGGAATCCTACGGAATGGTTTGCGGGGCTGAAGAAGTGGGCCTGGGCGATCTTTTCCCACCCCAATCTGAAAGGGAAATAGTCGATCTGAGCCTTGAAATGCCCGATGTGGATTTAAAGGCGGGCCAAGCTGTAAGTCAGCTCCTTGACCTGGACGACTTTATTATAGAAATTGAAAATAAATCATTGACGAACAGGCCTGACCTCTGGTGCCACTATGGCATAGCCAGGGAACTTTCAGCAATTTATGGCGGAAAATTGAAGGCCCTGCCCAAGTTTGAAGGGATTCAAAGTTCAAAGGCCTTCCCGATCGAGATAGAGAATCAAGACCTCTGTCACAGGTTCATGGCTGGCCACTACACAGGAGTTGATTCAAGAAAGGCTCCCCTTTGGATGAGGCTTGCCCTCATGAAGGTGGGAATCCGCTCAATAAATGCTCTGGTCGACTGGACCAACTATGTCATGATGGCGGTGGGAAATCCGAGCCATGCCTACGACAGGGACCATATCGAGGGGAGTATTAGGGTAAGGTCCGCAAGGCAAGGGGAAGACCTGACCATACTTGATGGGACTGAGCTCAAGCTCAATGAAAATGACATAGTCATAGCTGATGATAAAAAGGCCCTGGGCCTTGCGGGCTGCATGGGGGGAGCTAAAGACTCAATAAGCGATTCAACTAAAGAAGTGGTCCTTGAGATTGCCAATTTCAACCCCCATGTTATAAGAAAAACATCGCAAAGATACGATATAAGGACAGAATCCTCGCAAAGAAATGAGAAAGGCCTTGACACTCAAAGGGCCCAACAAGCTTTTGCCTTTGCAGATAAGCTTCTTAAGGAGATCTTCCCTGAGGCTGAACTTGTGGCTTTCTCGGATTTGAATTCACAGCCGACCGAGAACAAAGAGGTTGATGTTTCTCTAAATTGGCTTAATAAGAGATTGGGTAAGGAGACCGACCTTGAGGAAGTTGAAAGGCTTTTGAGGCCCCTTGGCTTTACAACTCAGTCGGAAGAGAAGGAAAATGACACCTTTCTTGCCATAACCGTCCCAAGCTGGAGGTCAACCGGGGATGTTTCCCTGCCTGACGATATTCTGGAAGAAGTTGCCAGGATGATTGGCTATGAAAACTTTGACCTGCTGGCACCGACAGTAAGCCTGACCAAGGCTATTAACCAAAGGGAGGTCAGACTGGAAAGAAATATAGCCGAATACCTTGCATTCAGCTGTGGATTTTATGAGATAAAGACCTATCCCTGGGTCAGGGACGACTATATAGAGGCCTCGGGAGACGATCAGGAAGCTATGCTGAGCCTGGCCCAGCCCCCGGCACCGGATAGGGGAAGGCTGAGGTCAAGCCTGGTTCCGGGCCTCCTGGAATCAATTATAAGCAACGCCAGATTCTTTGAGGATTTCAGGATCTTTGAAATAGGCCAGGTCTATAAGAAGGGTCGGATGATGCCATCAGAGGAGAAGGAAGTCCTTCCCCTGCAGAAAAAGCAGCTTGCAGGGGCTCTTGTAGGTAAGGATGCCGAGTCCCTCTTCTACGATGCCAAGGGTCTCATAGAAAGCCTGGCCCCAAGTGTACAGACTGACAGTTTGACTTTCGATCTCAAAGAGGAACCCAAATGGGCTGACAATAAGGCCTGGCTCAACATCATCTATAATGGGGAAAAAATCGGGGATCTGGGTCTTCTGTCAAATAAGGTTAAACACGATATAGACCTTAAGTATCTCAATACCTGTATCTTTATTTTGGACATAGGCAAGCTTAAGGCCCATGATTCAAGGACCAACACCTATCAAGCCCTGCCTCAGTACCCACATGTAAAGCAGGACCTTTCAGTAATAGTCGATAAGGATGTGAATTGGAAGGATGTGGAAGATAGGCTTGAGTCGATGGTATATTCTCTTGAATTCGTGGATGAATATCATGGGGAGCAGATACCTGAGGACAAGAAATCAATAACACTTAGGGTTGAGTTGGCTTCAGATCAAGGAACCTTGACAACAGCCCAAATTAACGAAGAGATGAAGAAAATCCGACTTTCCTTGGAAGCTTTGGGAGCTCGGGACAGGTCTGTTTGATATAAGGGGGCTAAAATGGATTCCTTCAACAAAATTAAAATCACAATAAACGGGAACGACTATGTTCTAAAAAGTAACCAGACACCTGAGAGAATGCAGGAAATAGCTAAATTTGTCGATAAGAAAATTGAGGAGCTGGGGGCCAGGGATTTAAGGTTCAACAAAACCATGCAGGCCACCTTGGCTTGTATAAATATCAGCGATCTTTTATATAAGGAAATAGAGACAAATAACGGATTGAAGGAAGAAATTGATTCACTTAAAGGCCGCAACAAGGAATTGGCCGAAAGTGAGAGATCCCTACAGGATGAGCTTAAAAAGGAAAAAGAGGCTTCGAGGGACAGGGAAATCGATCTGAAAGCCTTGAGGCAGAATCTTATAGAGAGCCAGGAGAAATTGTTGGCCATAAGTAAGCAGTTTCAGGAATATCAGAGGTCTCACAAGTGAGAGACCGGGATAAAAAAATCCCGGAAATCCTGGCCCCTGCCGGAAATATGGCCATGGTAGATGGAGCCATAGCCGGTGGGGCGGATGCCATATATATTTCCGGTAAAAACTTCGGTGCCAGGGCCTATGCGGAAAATTTCGACTACGAGACCATAAATGACCTGGTAAAGAGGCTCCATCTTAAAGGCATGAAGCTATATGTAACCGTAAATACAGCCATCAAGGATAAGGAAATGAAGAAGGCTGTGGAGGAGATTGTCTTTTTATATAATTCCGGAGTGGACGCTGTGATTATCCAGGATCCGGGCCTTATATATGCAATCAGGCGGATCCTGCCGGATATGGAGCTACACGCATCAACCCAGCTGTCCGTATATTCACTTGCCGGGGCTAAGGCTCTTAAGTCCTGGGGAATTTCCAGGCTGGTCTTGGCGAGAGAATGCTCCAAGCGGGAGGCCGGTCTTATTGGGGCCCTCCCGGGGCTTGAGCTTGAGGTCTTTGTCCACGGTTCCTTATGTGTATCCATATCCGGACAATGCCTGCTTTCCTCTTATCAGGGAGGAAGGTCAGGAAATAGGGGAAGGTGTGCCCAGTCCTGCAGGAAAACCTATGTTCCGGTAAGGGCCGACGGTAAGGCCCTGGGACCCGAAGCCCACTACCTGAGTCCTGCCGACCTATATACAGCTGATATGGCACAAGATTATTGCGGCATAGGCATAGACTCATTAAAAATAGAAGGCCGGATGAAAAAGCCGGAATATGTGTATATGGCGGCCAAAACATATAAAAAAGCACTGAAGGGCGAGGACTTTGACCCGGCCGGCCTCTTATCAACCAGCAACAGGTCCTTTACCCGGGGTTTTTTCTTTGACAGATTCGGATCCGACATCGCCAACAAGGATAAGATTGACCCCCACCTTATTGTGGGCTTTATCAAGATGGGGATAAAAGGCCCATATTTCATTGCTGAAAGAGATCTTTTTAAGGGGGACCAGGTCCTCTTTGAGGGGGCAAGATCGAATTTCCCCTTAACTCTAACAAACACATTTTTATCCGGGACCAGGGTAGACTTGAGCTCATATCCGGATATTAAACCGGGAAGCCCTGTTAATCTCATATACATGGAGAGAAACAGGGAAAATCTCAATAAAGACATTGAAAAACAGGATAGGAATAAGTTGCCTCTGGATATGTTTTGCGAATTTCACATTGGCAAGCCAATTAAATTGGAACTTACATCAGGCGAGGTCAATTATTTCTACGAAGGTGATAAGGTCCAGCCGGCCCTAAAGAGACCTATGTATGAAGATGGACTTAAGAAGAATCTTTCAAAGTTGGGATCGAGTCCTTTTTATTTGAACAGCTTAGAAGTAGATATATCCGGTTCAGGATTTCTGCCCTTAGGCGCTATAAATGCTGCCAGGAGGACGGCCGTGGAAGGTCTGATAGACAAAATAGCCCTTCCGGAAAGAAAAAAGATAAAGACCGGGGAGAGCCTTGATGCCCTTCAAAGGATCTATGATGAAGACTTTAATAATATAAAAGAGATGGTGAATTTTCCGAGGATTGTTAAACATGGAAACCGAGGCCAAGACTCAGATGAGGGGGTCAAGGAAATATTTTTGATGACCTCGAGACCTGCTGAAAGTTTTAAGGATCAGGAAAAACCTGACCTTGTAATAAGCGACGATTTAGAAACCGTAAGTTGCTGGAAGCAGGAGGGCTTGACTGTGTTTGTCAAGGTACCCATGCTTATGGAAGCCCCGGAATCTCAGGCCTTTTTCAAGGCTTATAAAAACCTTGAGGAACGAATTGACGGATTTTATTTAAATACCATAAATGAACTGGCCTATGTTTTGGACCGGGTCAAGTCGGGGGATATTTCTGAAAACATACAAGTCATATTGGGGCCCGGACTCCAGGTATTTAACAGTTTGGCCCTGCTACCAATTTTGAAAATGATCGGCAATATAAGAATAAGAGGCGTCTTACACTCAACAGAGCTGGTAGATGAAGAGCTAGAGGCCTTGGCCTATCCGGGTCTTGACTTCACACAAATTGTTTACGGAAGACCTGTAGCAATGTACATGAAACACTGCCCAATGACATATCTGAAGGGCTGTAAGGACCAAAAGAACTGTTCAAGCTGCAAATTGAGCAAGGACGTTTTTTTGAAAGATGACTTCGGCTACAGGGAACTCTACAGAAAGGGAGGCCTGAGCTATCTCTTAAATGCCGACCTGCTTGACCTCAGGATAGATCCCGCAAAGATAGGAAAGTCAAGGTCCTACCTTATAATTGACAGGGGAGAGCCCGAGATTGGCCGTGTCATAGAGGACTTTAGATTAATTATCGACAGCCATGATATTTCTGAGGGGAATAAGATAAAAAATCGCATCGATAAAGAATATAAGATTGACGGCATTAGTTTTAAAAGAAAAAGAGCTTTTGAAGATAAGGCGATATTATGAATGAAAAAGTATTAAGCAGTTTGGAGTTCGATAAGGTCCTTGATAAAGTGGCCGCCTTTGCTGAGTCCTCAATGGGTAAAAGGGCCGTGTCAAATATTAGACCCCGGTCGGACATAAAAACAATTCAAAAACTTCAAGAAGAAAGTGACAAGGCCATCGGGCTTATTTTATCCTATGGAAATCCACCTCTATTTGGAATTAACGAACTTAAATCAGCTACAAAGAGGGCATCCCTGGGTGGAGTCCTGACAATGGGTCAGCTCTTGGAGATAGCCGAGAGTCTCAGGGTTTCAAGGAGCCTAATAGACTACTGCAAGGATGCTGAATTCAACGCTTTTACAGGACTCATCCGCTCCCTCTTCACCCAAAGAGGCCTTGAAGAGGAGATAGAGAATGCCATTGACAGCGAAGAGAGGATGAACGATTCCGCTTCCGACAAGCTTTTTACTATAAGAAGGAATATAAATATCAAGCAGGGACAAATAAGGTCCAAGCTCAATGATATTATGGTTCAGGCTGCCAAGGGGGGCCACCTGAGCGAGAACTTGATCACAGTAAGAGAGGGCAGGTATGTCCTCCCGGTTAAAGCCTCTTCTAGGTCTTCATTCAGGGGCTTGGTTCATGACAAGTCATCATCAGGAGCCACGATTTTCATGGAACCACTGGCCTGTGTTGAACTGAATAACGAGATAAGGGATTTGGAAATAGAGGAGAAAGAGGAGATCAGGAGGATATTGGCGGACCTATCAATGGAGGTCTCAGCCTTCTCAAGTGAAATTGAGGGAAACCAGGACCTGCTCCAATACATAGACATGACCTTTGCCAAGGCCAAATACTCCCTGGATATGGGCGGGTCAAGGCCTGTTTTTACCGAGGATCGGTCAATTGACCTCATTGAAGCCAGACACCCCCTTCTCAGCGGAAAGGTGGTCCCAATAGACATAAAATTGGGAAAGGACTTCAATACCATAATAATAACTGGGCCTAATACAGGGGGAAAGACTGTTAGCCTCAAGACCTTGGGGCTTATCCAGCTTATGGGCCAGTCGGGCTTGCAAATTCCATGTAGACATAATTCCGCCTTGGGCGTTTTTGATGAGATTTATGCAGACATAGGCGATAAGCAGTCCATAGAGCAGAGCCTGTCAACCTTCTCCGCATCAATGAAAAACATAGTTCAGATAATGAAGCTGGCAAATAGAAATTCTCTGGTTTTATTTGACGAAATCGGGGCCGGAACCGACCCTGTTGAAGGTGCGGCATTGGCCATAGCCATACTGGAGAAGCTGACCGATAAGGGAATAAGGACGGCAGCCAGCACCCACTATTCAGAGCTTAAATTGTTTGCAATCAGGGCCAAGGGGGTTCAGAATGCCTCGGTGGAGTTCGATGTAAAGAGCCTGTCTCCGACTTATAGGCTGATAATAGGTCTGCCGGGCAGGTCCAATGCCTTTGAGATAAGCAGAAGACTTGGTATGTTTGATGAAATCCTCAAGAGTGCAGAGAAAAAGATAGAAGATGAGAATATCCAATTCGAAGATGTCCTGGCCGATATTGAGGCTAAACGCAAGTCCATGGAATACCAGAAAAGGCAGATGGAGGCGGAGAGACAGAGCTACAGCAAGAAGCTCAAGAAAATGCAGGAAGATCTGAATTCCGCCCAATCCAGATATGAAAAGGGCATGGAAGAAGCCCGGGCCACTGCTGCAAAGCTCATTGATGAGGCTAAAGAAAAGGCCCAGGCCATGATCAGGGAGGCCAAGAAGGCCAGGGAAGCCGGGAGAAGCACGGCTGATCTTGATAGGGCTCTTAGCAAGATAAATGAAGAAGCAAAATCAATGGATTCAAAAATGCCGACCAATATCAGGCAGAAGACCTCAGGACCACCAAAGGACCTTAAGGTTGGTGAAAAAGTCGAGATCATTTCTATGGGCCAGGAGGGGATCCTGGTTGGAGAACCTGACAAAGACGGCAACGCAATAGTCCAGATGGGAATTTTAAAAGTCAATTCAAAGCTTGAAAACCTAAGAAGGATTGAAGAGACCGAAGAAGAGAAAAATAAAAATTCGGTAAGCGGAGTAAAATTCGTAAGGTCCGAGGGCCTTAGCAGCTTTTCATCAGAGTTGGACCTTCGAGGGGAAAGGTACAGTGATGCCTTGAACATTTTAGATAAGTACCTGGACCAAGCCTGTCTGGAAAATATTTCAAGAGTCAGGATAATTCACGGTAAGGGGAGCGGGGCCCTAAGAAAAGGGGTCCAGGAGTTTTTAAAAACCTATCCCGGAATTGCTTCATATAAGTTCGCTGACGTCAGGGAAGGCGGAAGCGGCGTAACTGTTGTGGATTTTAAGTAGGAGGAAATTGTGAAAGATTTCTTAATTGTAGTAAAGATGTTTTTTAAAGATGTTATGAAATATGCAGGGGGGATACCGGTCCTTGTTCTTTCCTATTTTCTTTATTCTCTGCTTATAAACGTCTTTAACGGTTTTGCCGTAAGCATGGGAACAAACCTAATGACGGGATTTCTACGCTGGTTTCTCCTATTGGCTATTATGGCACATTTTTCGGGACTTATGTCCCAACTCTTCCGGATGGGTAAGCTGACAATGGAAGACCTTTCCATTTTCAACAGCTATTATATAGGGCCTCTCAGCAGGATCTTCTTTGTATTTTACCTTGTTGAGATGTTGGCTAATATGTTTATTTTTCGTTTGGATTTCACCCCTGAGGCCTATCTGGCAATCCTAATTATCTGGGAGGCTGTCAAGGCTCCGGCCATTGAGGCTGTCTATATTTCAAATATCGAAATCCAGGATTATTTCCACAAGATGATAGACCTGTGGAAGGAAAACATCCTTGTGTGTTTGGTCTATTTGGCCATTTGTAGCTCAGTTTACCTGACAATAGGCAGGCAGTACTCCTTGATAAGCATGATACCGGGAAGCGGGGCCCTGCCCTACATACTGGTCCACTCAATAATAATGGCCCTATTTTTGTACACCAAGGGAATCTTATACAAGATTCTCTCAGAAACAGGACCCAAGTCCAGGGCCTATAGGGAAGGAAACAAGTGATGAAAATTGATGATTTTTTCTTAAAATTTACAGATAAACTGGCCTATCTGGACCTTAAAAAGGAAGCCGCAGATAAGTTAAATGTCAGTGTCACCATGCCAATCAGGGTTAGCGACTTCAGTCAAGGTATCCGACAGGGGGATTTTGATGACCACATTGACGCAAGCCTTTTTGTCAAAGGAATAATTTGGAACCTGGCTATAGACCCGGATTTTATCTATGCCAATGAATATAAGAGAGTTATAAAAAACCTTGTCAAGAAACCGGCCGATATGGCCATACAAATGGGCATGGAAAGCATAGAAAATAATGATCAAATATCAGCCTTGATAGCATTCAGGGCAGCCAATATACTTGATGAAAAGAACAAATTCGCCAAGCTCCAATATGGCAACCTACTTTGGAGAATGGAGGACTTGGACGAGGATACAAAGAATAATTTTATTAAAAAGGCCTCAAGCCTCTTCGAAGAAGCCCTGAGAATAGATGACAAGGATCCTTTAATAAATCTCTCCCTGGGCCAGCTCAATGAGTATTTGGGAAATTTCAGCAAGGCCCTTGCCTATTATCAAATAGCCCTGTCAGAGGGCAAGACCGATGATTTCAATGACCAAGTCAGAGAAGCCATGCGGGGAATTGAGAGTGAGGCGGAAATAGAAGATGCCATCTACCATATGAGGAGGGCGGATTATGCCGGTGCCCTGGACCACTTGATTACTCTTGGGGCCAAGAGTGACCGATGGGATGTGGATTACTATGCGGGTCTATGCAAGCAGAACCTTTCAGATTATCAGGGGGCCTGCCAATTTTTCAATATGGCCTTGGAAAAGGGAGGATATCTTGAAGACATATATAATGGACTGGTATACAACTACACAGCCCTGGGAGATGTAGATGGGGCATTAATAGCCGCCAATTCAGGCCTTAAAAAATTTCCCGAGGCCTTGAGGATAAGGTTCAACAGGGCCATAATCCTCTTCCAAAAAGGTAAAAATAAAGAGGCCCTGGATGACCTGGATTATATCCTGGCCTATCAGGACCTCTCAGACGAATTTTTTAATCAGATAATGATGCTCAAAGAAGAGATAAATAAGGTTAAGGCCGATTAAAAGCTGACATTTGAGGCTTCAGATTCGGGTTTTCCTGAAACAATAACCTGGGCAATGACATCAGCCTTGCCGCAGCCTGTAGTGAGGATAAGGTCATCGGGCCCGACCTTTCCGACCAGGTAGTCAAGGACATCCTCGTAGGTTTCGAAATAGAGTGCCCGGTCACCATTGGAGTTAATCTTTTCAACAAGCTCTTCAGAACGTACGGAACCGTCATCAACTTCCCTGGCACCGTAAATTTTTGTTATAAGGGCCAGGTCACAGTTTTTAAATGAAATGGCAAAGTCATCCATCAGGGTTCTTGTCCTGGAATATGTGTGGGGTTCAAAGACGCAGAAGAGTTTTCCCTTTACATGGGGCCTTAAGGCCTTTAAAGTTGCTCGTATTTCCTTGGGATGGTGGCCATAGTCGGTGAGGACTCTTGCTGACTCAAATACGCCAACCTCCTCCATTCGCCTATGGAGGGAAGTGTAGCTTTCAAGTCCTTTTTTAATGCTGTCAAGGCTTAATCCGGCCTCATAGGCAGCACCTGCAGCGGCCATGGCATTATAAATATTGTAATCGCCTAAAATTTTCAATTTAATGCGGACCTTATTGTCTCCAAATAGAATCAGATCAAATGAAGGGTGTCCAAAACTGTCATAGCTTATGTTCTCAGCAAAGATTTCGCTGTTCCTGTCCTTCATAGAAAAGCTTATTACCCTGCCTTTAACATGGTCCTTAAGAGTTACGGAATTTGGATCATCGGCATTTAGTATGGCTTTGCCTTCAGAATCAAGATTGTCCATATACACATTAAAAGTATTAATTATATCGTCCAGATCCTTGTAATAATCAAGATGGTCAACGTCTATATTCAGCACCACCGCTATGGATGGGAAATAAAAGCGGATATTCCCCTTGTATTCACAGCCTTCAGCCAAGAAAATATCTTCTTTGCCGGCAAGGACATTGCCGCCTATCTCATCCAGAGAACCTCCAATGAGAATGGTGGGGTCCCGATCGGTCTGTAGAAGAATTTCAGCCAGCATAGAGGTGGTGGTTGATTTCCCATGAGAGCCCGAAACTGAGATTGAATGTTTATAATTCCTCATAAGGGCACCCAGGAACTCACCCCTGGTTATGCAGGGCTTTCCGGTGCTTTTTGCAGCCAGGAGCTCAGGATTCGTCGGAGCTATTGCATCTGTGTAGATAAAAAGATCTTGGTCTTTAATATTCTCAGCTTTTTGACCAATTGTTATATCAATATCGAATTTTTCAAGATGGCGGACATATTTACCCCTCTCACGGTCGGATCCGGAGACTGTAAAATTACGGTGGAAAAGAAGTTCTGCCAATCCTGACATACTGACACCGCCAATGCCGATAAAGTGAACTTTTTTAATTTTTTTATCATTTATATCAAAAGTGAACATCGGTCCTCCTAAAGGTCTTTTATATCTTTAACCAATTAATAATAACACATTAATTACCTTATATCCCCTTATAACACAAAAATGTCTAAAAATATGGCATAAAGTGCAAAGCTTTTTTATCAGATGGGGTCTTTTGTGTATAATGTATATGGTCACGGAAGTTAAAACCGTGATTTTTGATATTTCATAATCAGGAAGGAATACATATGGAAAGTCTTATTATTGATAATAAGTTTATTAAGAGTCAGAGGTCCCCGGGACAAGAGGACCTTGTTTTAATTCTAGGCAAAGACCCATCATACTGGGTTGAGAAGGCTCTTAAAGAAGTATCTGATGATTGCGGGGAGAGTTCGAGTGAAGACCATTTACTCATAATTTCCTCGGCAGCCTGCGGGATTGAAAAAAATCTTTTGAAGGCCTTTATTTTGAGTTCAAACCTGGCCATCTTCGACCGCAACGGGGGATTGGCAGCTTTCAAAATTCCAAAAAACTTGCTGGGAGAGCTTAAGTTTGAATGCTGGGAAGATATTACCGAGATTCTCAGACAATCACTTTCAACTTCCGGTCAGCCGGGTAATGTAGGGAAGTTCATAATGGATCTACCCTTGCTCAATTCCTTTAAAGATTTGCCGGAAATAAAGAAGAAACTTATGTCTATGATCAACCAGCATTGGATGGGAAAGTCGGTCAGGATTGACAGGCCGGACTTAGCTGAGATAGGCCCCGAGGTGGAAATAGGCCAGGGGACCCGGATAAGCGGTCATGCTAAAATTACAGGAAAAACGAAAATAGGAAGCCTTTGTAAAATAGAAGGCATATCTGAAATAAATGATTCGGAAATAGGGAACGGGGTCAGGATATGGAACTCCGTAATTGAAGAGTCGGTCATGGAAGACGGGTCGAATATAGGACCCTTCTCCCACTTGAGACCCAAGGCCCATCTGGGCAAAAATGTCCATGTCGGAAACTTTGTCGAGTTGAAAAAAGCCAGCATGGATGAGGGCAGCAAGGCCGGCCATCTGGCCTATATCGGAGATGCCCAGGTCGGCAAGCATGTCAATATTTCTTGCGGGGTAATCTTCTGCAACTATGACGGGAAAAACAAACACGTGTCAAAAATCGGGGACGGTGTTTTCCTCGGTTCAAATGCAAATATAATCGCACCTGTGGAGATTGAAGAAGATTCATTTGTGGCTGCAGGTTCAACAATAACCAAGAAGGTTGAAAAGGGAGCACTCGCCGTTGAGAGGGCCAAGCAGGTAAATTTACCGGGATATGTTGACAAAAAGAAAGCGGAAGGAAAGCTGTAATTTCCTGTGGTTTAAGGAGGAAGCATGGACAGGGTAGGTATGAAAATTTTCTCAGGAACGGCAAATTTGCCCTTGGCTCGGGAAATAGCCGATTATATGGGCGTTAAACTGGGAGATATGGAAATCGGACATTTTGTTGACGGAGAGATTTCAGTAAAAATAAATGAAACTGTAAGGGGCAGGGATGTTTTCCTGATTCAGCCCACATCTTATCCGGTAAACGAACACCTTATGGAAGCCTTGATTATCGCAGATGCTTTAAAGAGGGCCTCTGTAAACAAGATCAATCTGGTAATGCCATACTACGGATATGCCAGGCAGGATAGAAAAACTGCCGGAAGGGAGCCGATCACAGCTAAACTTGTGGCCGATCTCTTGACAACTGCAGGAGTTGACAGGGTTATTACCGTGGACCTCCATGCCGGACAGATCCAGGGCTATTTTGATATACCTGTTGACCACTTAAAGGGAGCCAACCTCCTTGCGGGTTATTTCAAGCCTTTGGTAGGAGAAAATGTCGATGATTGGTGTGTTGTTTCTCCGGACCTTGGCGGAGTTACCAGGGCCAGAAGATTTTCACATTTGTTAGGCCTGCCAATTGCCATACTTGAAAAATTCAGACCCAGACCAAATGAGTCGGTGGTTGAGAATATTATAGGAGAGGTAAAGGGTAAGCATTGTATTATCATTGATGACCTTATAGATACGGCCGGAACCATAACAAACGCCGTCGATTATCTTAAGAAACACGGTGGCGCAAAGGACGTCTATATTGCCGCTTCACACGCAGTTCTTTCAGGACCTGCCTGCAAGAGAATAGAACAGTCACAGGTCGTAAAGTGCATAGTCACCAACTCCATCCTCCTTCCGGGAGATAAAAGAAACGGAAAAATTGAAGTTCTCTCAATTGCCCCCCTCTTAGCTGAAGCCATGAGAAGAATTTTCAATTTTGAATCTGTAAGCGGGTTGTTCGACTGATGGATTTAGTTATAATTGTCGGCCTGGGCAATCCCGGAAACAGATATGAGGGGACCAGACATAATGTGGGCTTCAGAACCATAGATGCCCTGGCCGATAAGTTGGGAATAAGTATGGATCAGAAAAAATGGAATGCACTTATCGGAGAGGGGAGATTTGCCGGTAAGAAGCTGATCCTGGTAAAGCCTCAAACTTATATGAACAATTCAGGCCTTGCAGTCGGAGAAATTCTGAACTTTTATAAAGCCTACAATGATGACCTTATAGTTATCCATGATGACATAGATATTGGCCTCGGCACCATTAGGATCAAGAGACACGGGTCATCAGGCGGTCATAACGGAATAAAATCAATTCTCTCAAGTATTGGTGGGGGAGAATTCCCCAGGGTTAAAATAGCCGTGGGTCGCAGGCCTTGGAAAATGGACCTGGCTGATTTTGTCCTGAGTAAATTCAACGACGAAGAGCAGAAGGTTATTGATGAGGAAATAAAGGCAGCAAGCGATGCAACCATGATGATGGTTGAAAAGGGACCCGACTATACCATGAATGTATGGAATGCTTGGGAAGCCCAATCATTGCCAAAGAAAAGTCCGGAAGATCTGGAAAAAGAAAAAGAAGAAGAGAAGAAACGCCTGGACCAGGAGAAATTCAAAAAACAGGCGGAAATGTGCGGAGACTGATGAACCCTATTACTGCAATCCTTGCCGCCGATCCTTATTTTAAACAGCTTTTGATGTCATTAAAAGACGGCAAGGAAAAAATATACTTACATGGTTTGACAGACGAATCAACAGGTCATTTTTTACTTTCTTTAATGGAAATGAGAAAAGGACCTGTTTTTGTCGTGTCTTCTGAAGAAAAAAGGGCGATGGAGCTTGCTGAAGGTCTGGATTCCATTAGTGAAGGGAGATCCTTATATTTTCCGAAAGAAGAATTCAATTTTTTCAGGGCCGATTCAGTAATATCCGGTTATAAGAGCCGAAGACTTGCAATTATGTCAAGGCTTTGCAGAGGTGAAGACCTGCTTATATTTACGACAATGCAGGCACTGGACAGGCCTATAAGTTCACCAAGAGAATTCAAAAGAAAGTCTTTGGAAATAAGTGTTGGAGATATCCTGGACATTGGAGACCTGACCCATGATCTGATTTCAATGATGTATGAGAGGGTCCTTACAGTTGAAGCCAGGGGCCAATTTGCCGTAAGAGGTGGGATTGTAGATGTTTTTCCGCCTTCGACAGACCGGGCTTACAGGATAGAATTCTTTGACAATGAAATTGACAGCATAAGGACTTTCTCGGTTGAAAACCAGCGATCTGATCAAAAGCTGGACAAGGCTGATATCTGTCCGGCCTCGGAACTCATATTGACGGCTGACGACCTTGCAGAGGCCGGCCGAAACATGAAGCTGGAATTGGAAAAATCAATTAAAAATGCCAAGGAAGGCGTTGATTATGATCATTCAAAAGAAGTTTATGAAAAGATTATTGATGATATTGAAGCCGGGGAGCTGACCAATGCGTCGGATCTGGTCTTGCCGTATTTGCCGAATGAAAATTTTTATAACATATATGATTATTTGCCGGACAATGCCATAGTTGTGTTTGAGGATCTTGACAGGATCATTGAAAAAGAAGAGGGAATATTGAGGCTAAAGGCCGAGGACAGGCTGGAACTTTTTAAGAGGGGTGACCTACTAAAGAGCCACATGGAATTCGGCAAGTCAAGCAGTCAGATATTGACAGAGCTTTCTCCATATAAGCAAATAAATCTGAGTCCGATATTAAAGAGAAGCAGGAATTTTACACCGGATCAAATCATTAGAGACAGGTCCATGCCCATAGAGAACTATAAGGCCAAAATGGATGATTTTGTAGCATCTCTTATTAGAAGAAGCAAGATGGGTTACAGGACTATAGTTTTTGGTGGGAAAAGGCCCCAGGCCCTCTTCGACACCATTAAAAAGTACTCACTTGATATGAGGCTTGTTCTTCTTAATGATGGGGATAATCGGCTTAAAGATGACCGGCTTGAAGTAAAGAAGGGCCAAATTATATGGGTCAACAGATCGATTCCCAAGGGTTTCATTTATCTTGATTCAAAAATTTGTCTAATAAGTCTCAGTGATATTACAGGAAGGACCAAAAGAAAATCCAAGGGTAAGTTAAGGAAAAAGCAGAACTTTTTAAATTATCAGGACTTGGAAATAGGGGATTTCGTAGTCCACGAGAACTACGGGGTAGGAAGATATACCGGTACTGAAAAGTTGACAATGGACGGGATTAGCCAGGATTTTCTGAAGATTGAGTATAAGGGAAGTGACGTTTTATACGTGCCTACTTCCGACATGAGTCTGGTTTCCAAGTATATGAGCAGGGAGGGAAAGAGTCCGAGCCTCTCAGGGCTGGGAAGCGGTGAGTGGAAGAAGTCCAAGGCCAGGGTTAAAAAAGCACTTGATGCAATTGCCGAAGACATTGTAAAGCTCTACGCTGAAAGATCAAAGATCAAGGGCTATGCATTTTCAAAAGACTCTCCTTGGCAGAGGGATTTTGAAGACAGTTTTGCCTATGAAGAAACACCCTCACAACTCAGGGCCACGGAAGAAATCAAGGAAGACATGGAATCCGACAAGCCAATGGACAGGCTCCTGTGCGGGGATGTGGGATATGGAAAAACCGAGGTTGCCCTGAGGGCGGCCTTCAAAGCTATTATGGACGGAAAGCAGGTGGCCTTCTTATGCCCGACCACAATTCTCACCCAACAGCATTACCAGACCATGACTGAGAGATTTAAGGATTTTCCCTTGAGAATTGAATATCTTTCTCGCTTTAAGTCAAAGGCCGACCAGAACAGGGTGATAAGAGACATTGAACAGGGAGGGGTCGATATGGTTGTTGGGACCCACAGGCTTTTATCAAAGGATATTAAGTTTAAAGACCTGGGCCTTCTTGTTATAGATGAGGAGCAGAGGTTTGGCGTAAAAGACAAGGAGAAGGTCAAAAAGAAGTGGAAGAATGTCGACGTTTTGACCCTCTCAGCGACGCCAATACCAAGGACCCTCCAGCTTTCACTTACAGGCATTAGGGACATGAGCCTTTTGGAAGAGGCCCCTGAAGAGAGGTATCCTGTAACCTCATATGTCATGGAGTATGACGGTCAAGTTATTAAGGATGCCTTGGAGAGGGAACTTGACAGAGAGGGCCAAGCCTATGTAATACATAACAGGGTCTACGATATAAATAGGGTGGCAGGGCATTTACAAGCAATGCTTCCGGAGGCCAGGATTGCTATTGCCAACGGGCAGATGAAAGTCGGAGAGCTGGAAAAGGTCATGGAAGACTTTGTTAAGGGAAATTATGACATCCTCCTCTCAACAGCCATTATAGAAACAGGAATGGACATTGGCAGGGTTAATACCATGGTAATCTTAAATTCAGACAGGATGGGCCTGGCCCAGCTCTACCAGCTTAAGGGGAGAATAGGGAGATCCGATAGGAGAGCCTATGCCTATTTTACTTACGAGAGGAGCAAGATTGTAAGTGAGGTGGCTGAGAAGAGACTCAAGGCCATAAAAGACTTTTCCGAATTCGGTTCCGGATACAAAATAGCTATGCGGGACCTGGAATTGAGGGGTGCCGGAAACATTCTGGGTGAGAGCCAGTCCGGACATATAGACTCGATAGGATACGATCTGTATGTAAAGATGCTGGAAGAAGCTGTAAGAAAGGCCAAGGGCCTACCGGAGATCGTTGATGATGAGAACATTTCGGTGGATATAAAAGTTTCCGCATATATCCCGGAATCCTATATTCCCAACTCATCTGAAAAACTTTATTATTATCGACACATTGCCCTCATTGAAAAGATTGAAGATTATAGTACAATCATAGAGGAATTAATTGACAGATATGGAGATCCGCCGGAAAGTCTCATAAATCTGCTTGACCTGGTTATGATTAAGAAGATGGCTGCAAGAGCCGGATTCAGCCAGGTTAAGGAAGTCTCAGGCTATGTTGAGCTTCGCTATGAAGATTTCGGAAGTTTTTCCGTTGAAGAGCTTAAGGAAATATCGGAAACCTACAAGGGTCCCTTATCTTTCGATTTTCAAAAACAGCCCAAGTTTAAAATTCTCTCAAATTCACAAAAAATAAAAAATGTTTCGAATTTGCTTGAGTTGATTTTGTCAATAAGTAGGAAAAAAGAAAATAAAAAAATTGGAGGAAGTAATGAAAAGTAAGTTTATGAAATTTTTAGGTTGCGCTTTGGCTCTTTGCCTTCTTTTATCAGGCTGCGGTGGAAAGAAATATGCTACAGTCAACGGTGAAGAAATAACCATGGATGAGTACAATACTCAGATGGATCTTTTGAAAAATATGTTGGCGGCAAGGGCCCAACTCTCAAATACAGTTTCTCAGCAGCTGATCCAACAGGCTGTAATTAAGCAGGATCTTAAGAAAAACAATGTTAAGGTTACAGAAGAGGAAAAGAATGTTGACTATGAAGAACTGATTAAAAACTACGGTGGGGCCCAGCAGTACCAGCAAGCCCTTCAATTCCTCGGTGTAACTGATGAACAGATGAGAAGCCTCCTGGTCCATGACACGGAAGCCCGTCTCCATAAGAAGATGTTTAATGAAAAGAATGAGCCGGCCCAGGCCGATTTGGAAAAATATTTCAATGACAACAAGGACAAGCTAATCCAGGTTGATTGCAGTCACATCCTTGTAGCGAGTGAAGAAGAGGCCAAGAAAGTAAAAGAACGTCTTGCAGCCGGTGAAAAGTTTGAAGATTTGGCAAAAGAACTTTCAAAAGACAGCACAGGCAAGGACGGCGGAGCTTTGGGAAGCAAGTCACCTTCAACATTTGTTCCTGAATTCGGAGAGGCTCTTCTTAAATTAGCTGAGGGCCAGATCAGTGATCCTGTAAAGACCCAGTTCGGATGGCATATTATCAAGGTTAACAAGAAACTTGACAGCCTGGATAAGGTTAAGGACCAGGTGGTCTCTGCTGTTAATGAAGAAAAATACAAAGAATACCTCGATAATTTAATCAAGAGCGCAGATGTAAAGATTGCCGGCCAGGAAGAATCTTCAAAAGCTCAGGAGTCATCAACAGGCGCACAAGAGAGCTCTGCAGCAAAATAAATTTAAATATTATCATCAAAATTGGGTACAATATAAAGAGCGATAATTTTGTAGGAAAACAAAAAACAGGAGGTTTTAGATGGCAACAAAAGTAGCAATTAACGGTTTTGGACGTATCGGACGTTTGGCATTTAGAAGAATTCAGACCCTAAATGATATCGAAGTTGTAGCAATTAACGACTTGGTAGATCGTGAGTTTCTGGCTTATCTTCTCAAATACGACACTATGCAGGGTACATTTGATGGAGACATAAGCGTTAATGATGAGGGAATGACAGTAAACGGCAAAAAAATTAATATGTACCACGAACCGGACGCTTCAAAGCTTCCTTGGAAAGACCTGGGAGTTGATATAGTTCTTGAGTGCACAGGCTTCTATACATCTCAGGAAAAAGCCCAGGCCCACATTGATGCAGGAGCAAAGAAAGTTATTATCTCAGCTCCGGCCAAAGGTGCTGACATGAAGATGATCGTTTTCGGTGTAAACGAGAAGACTCTCGATGGAAGCGAGACTGTTATTTCAGGAGCTTCATGCACAACCAACTGCCTCTCACCCATGGTAAAGGTATTGAATGACAACTATGGCATCAAGTCAGCTCAGATGTCAACCATCCATGCCTATACAGGAAACCAGGCAATTCAGGACACACCCAATAAGGCCAACAACTTCAGAAGAGGTAGGGCCGGCGCTCAGAACACCGTACCGACAAGCACAGGGGCTGCCAAGGCTGTAGGCAAGGTAATTCCTGAAGTAGAGGGCAAGATTGACGGAACAGCTTTGCGTGTACCTGTTGCCACAGGTTCAATCACAGAACTCTATTCAGTTCTGGATAAGAAGGTAACGGTTGAAGAAGTTAATCAGGCAATGAAAGCTGCTTCAAATCCTTCATTTGCATACAATGAGGAAGAAATAGTTTCTTCAGATGTTATCGGAACTACAGCAGGATCGATCTTTGATGCTACTCTTACAAAGATAGTTGAAGCCGGCGATGTTCAGATTGTAAAGACCGTTGCTTGGTACGACAACGAATACGGCTATACATGCCAGTTGATAAGAACCTTGGATTATTTCGCAAACTTGGTTAAATAAGAGCAATAAAAAAGCGGAGGGGCCCCGGGGCTTTTCCGCTTTTTTGTAATTATATTCAATTCATTTTAAGGGATTGTGTCCCGTCGAAAGGTAGGAATATGAAAAAAACTTTAAAAGACATGGATTTTACCGGAAAGAGATGTCTGGTCCGTGTTGACTTCAATGTGCCTATGTCGAAAACCGAGATAGGAAAGATTACCGACGACAGCAGGGTAAGGGCAGCACTTCCGACCATAAAATATCTTTTGGATCAGAATGCCAAAGTTATACTTATGAGCCACTTGGGAAGACCCAAGGGACAGGCAAATCCGGAGTTTTCACTTAAACCTGTTGCCGACCATCTTTCAGAACTTTTAGGACAGGAAGTTATCTTCCTCGATTCAGATAAGGTTGTTGACGATAAGGTTAAAGAAGCGGTGAGAGATATGAAAGATGGTCAGGTGGCCCTCCTTCAAAACACTAGATTTGTTGCCGGAGAAACCAAGAATGACCCTGAATTTTCAAAGGAACTTGCTTCATTAGGAGAAGTTTTTGTAAACGATGCTTTCGGAACCTGTCACAGGGCCCATTCATCAAATGTAGGCCTAGCAAGCCTTTTGCCCTCAAGTCTGGGCTTTCTGGTTCAAAAAGAAGTCGAGATCATGGGCGGAGCTCTGGAAGATCCGATAAGACCTTTTGTGGCAATCTTAGGTGGAGCCAAAGTTTCAGATAAAATAGGTGTCATTAAAAACCTTTTAAATAAGGTTGATTGCATCCTTATAGGTGGCGGCATGGCCTATACATTCCTCAAGGCCCTGGGCAAGGAAATTGGGACATCACTTTTAGATGAGGAAAAGATTGACCTGGCAAAATCCTTAATGCAGGAAGCCGCCGATAAGAAAGTTAAGTTTTTATTACCCGTTGACTGTAGGATAGCGGATGATGTAGCTGAAGGTCAGGATGTTAAAATTGTCAGTGTAGACAAAATTCCTGCAGATAAGATGAGCCTTGATATAGGACCTGAGACGGCAAAGATTTACAGGGAAGAAATTCTCAAAGCCGGAACAGTCGTTTGGAACGGCCCAATGGGAGTATTTGAAATTAAAGACTTTGCAAACGGAACCAATGAAGTGGCCAAAGCCCTTGCCGATTCCGATGCCATAACAATAATCGGAGGGGGAGATTCAGCTGCAGCTGTTGAGCAGGCGGGACTTAAGGATAAGATCAGCCATGTTTCAACAGGTGGAGGAGCCTCTCTGGAACTTTTGGAAGGCAAGGTTCTTCCGGGTATTGATGCCATCAGCGATAAATAGTTTGAGAGGCTTGATAATTTAGGAAGGTGGAAAAAATGCGTAAAGCTTTAATTGCCGGAAACTGGAAAATGAACATGACCCCATATGAGGCTCAGCAACTCATCCAAGGAATCCAGGAGTGGGAATTGGACTCGGAGGTCGAAGCCCTTGTCTGTGTTCCTTTTGTAGACATCCCTGTAGCTCAGGAATTGCTGGAAGATGGGGATATAAAGTTGGGGGCCCAGAACTTCTATCACGAGGAATCAGGTGCCTTTACCGGAGAAATTTCCGGACCCATGCTCAAAGATTACGATGTGGAATACATCATTATCGGACATTCCGAGAGAAGAAATATTTTTAAGGAAGACGATGAATTAATAAATAAAAAGATCCTCTCAGCCCTTAAACAGGGCTTCAAACCGATTCTCTGCGTAGGTGAAAGCCTTGAAGAAAGAGAAGCCGGCAAGGCCGAAGAAAAGGTAAAAAATCAGATCAAAGAAGATCTCAAGGGACTTGAAGCCGGGGACCTTAAAGACGTAGTAATAGCCTATGAACCCATCTGGGCCATAGGAACCGGTAAAACGGCATCTGCCGATGACGCAGAGAAGATGTGTGCCTACATTCGCAAACTTGTCCATGAAATTTTCGGACATGAGGCTGCGGAAGCTGTGCGTATTCAATACGGCGGCTCTGTAAAACCTGCCAATATAAGAGAAATAATGGCAAAGAGAAATATAGACGGGGCTTTGGTTGGCGGGGCTAGCCTTGATGCCAAGAGCTTTGTATCTTTGGTTAATAACAGCAGATTATAAAAATCTAATAAAAAAAGGAGAAAATTATGTCAGCAATAATTGATATCTATGCACGTCAAGTTTTGGATTCACGCGGTAATCCGACAGTAGAAGTTGAAGTTAACACGGAAATGGGCGGCTATGGAAGGGCTATAGTTCCTTCAGGGGCTTCAACAGGCCAGTTTGAGGCTGTTGAGCTCAGAGACGGAAAAGAAGATTATTATGGCGGAAAGAGCGTTCTGGAAGCCGTTACTAACGTAAATGAGGTTATAGCTTCAAATCTTCTGGGTTGGGAAGTGACCGACCAGGTAGGCATTGACAACACAATGATTGAATTGGATGCAACCGACAACAAGGGAGAACTTGGGGCCAATGCAATTTTGGGCGTATCACTCGCCTGCGCCCGTGCCGCAGCTGATGAGCTGGGTATGACACTTTATAACTACATCGGCGGAGTCAATGCAAAAACCTTCCCCGTACCCATGATGAACGTTATAAACGGAGGAAAACATGCCGATAACTCGGTAAACTTCCAGGAATTCATGATTATGCCGGTTGGGGCCGATTCTTGGTCACAGGCTCTTGAATGGTGTGTTAATGTCTTCCACACACTTAAGAATGTCCTGAAAAAAGACGGCTATTCAACAGCTGTAGGTGATGAAGGCGGTTTTGCACCCAACTTCCAGAATGATGAAGAGCCCTTTGCCTACCTTGTTGAAGCTATTAAAGAAGCCGGATATGAGCCCGGAAAAGATTTCATGCTGGCAACAGACCCTGCTACAACAGAGCTTTATGAAGAAGGTCAGAAAATCGGCAAAGAAGGTTACTATTTCTGGAAATCCGACAGTTTTAAGACATCAGATGAGATGATTGACTATTGGGAGTACCTGGTCGATAAGTATCCCATTATATCGATAGAAGACGGCTTGGCTGAAGAGGACTGGGAGGGTTGGAAGAAGCTTACTGACCGCCTGGGTAAAAAGGTTCAGCTGGTTGGTGATGACCTATTTGTTACAAACCCCGAACGCCTTAAGAGGGGCATAAAGATGGGAGTTGCAAATGCAATTCTTATCAAAGTAAACCAGATCGGTACATTAACCGAGACCCTGGATGCCATTGAGATGGCAAAGAGAGCAGGTTATACAGCCATAATTTCTCACCGGTCAGGCGAAACTGAAGACACAACTATAGCAGACCTTGCTGTGGCTACAAATGTCGGCCAGATTAAGACCGGAGCACCTTCAAGAACAGACAGGGTTGCCAAGTATAACCAGTTGACCCGCATTGAGGACATCCTGGGTGAGGATGCTCTTTATGAGGGGCTTGACAGCTTTTACAACCTGAAGAAGTAAGTTAAGATTAAAATTTAATAAGAATGGGAAAAGAGGGGGTGCACTTGAAGCTTTATGCTTTGCATCCCCTCTTTCTGCAATGAAAATGAAAACGTTTATTTTCCTCCATTTAAGGTTCAGTTAATGATAAAATGTACTTGTATAGATTTAATACGGAATGGAGGAGCCTATGAGAAATAAAAGCAAAGTATGTGCCATGCTCTTGGCAGGAGGTCAGGGGTCTAGGTTAAAAGCATTAACCAGAGACACCCCAAAACCGGCAGTCCCATTTGGAGGAAAATACAGGATCATTGATTTTGCCCTTTCAAATGCCACAAACTCGGAAATAAGAGATATAGGGGTTCTGACCCAATATAAGCCCTTTAGACTTAATGAACACATAGGAATAGGGGCGGCTTGGGACTATGACAGGACCAAAGGTGGCTTGCGTATGCTAAGCCCTTACTACAATGAAGAGGGAGGCAGGTGGTACGAAGGAACAGCCAATGCCATCTATGAGAACCTTGATTATCTGGATAGGGTCAATCCCCAGTATGTATTAATTCTTTCTGCGGACCACATTTATAAAATGGACTACAACGATCTGCTTGACTTGCATCAGAAGAAGGGTGCTGAGTGCACTATAGCCGTTATGGAAGTTCCATGGGAAGAAGCTCCAAGGTTCGGAATCATGAACACAGATGAAAACGGTAGGGTCCTGGAATTTGAAGAGAAGCCAGAAAAGCCCAAGTCCAACCTGGCATCAATGGGGATCTACATGTTTAACTGGTTGACCCTGCGCAGAGAACTCATACGCGACTATAACGACAAAAACTCAAGCTACGATTTCGGAAAAAACATTATTCCTCACATGCTTCAAGAGGGTATGCCTATGTACACCTACTCATTTAAGGGCTATTGGAAGGATGTCGGAACCATAAAAAGCTATTGGGAAGCCAATCTTGAAATGATAGATCCTCATAATAGTCTTAATATATACGATAAATCCTGGCAGATATACACATCTGCTAAAAACCTCCCGCCCCATTACATTTCAGAAAAGGCTAAAGTCGAAAGCTGCCTGGTAAACGAGGCTTGTGCTATCTACGGAACAGTAAAAAATTCAGTCTTATCCTCAAATGTAAGAATAGAAGAGGGCGCGGTCGTTGAAGATTCAGTTATTCTGTCAGATTGTGTTATCAAGGCCGGAGCCAAAATCAGGAATGCAGTAATAAATGAGGGAGAAGTGGTCGAAGAAGGACGGGAAATCGGCCAGGAAGACACGGACCATATTTACCTGGTCAGTGACGGAAAGCTCACTGTAGAATAGGAGGAAGCTTATGAAAACTTGTAGCGGAATTATTATAAGTCCCGGGAAATCTAAGGATTTCGGTCCCTTGGCATACACAAGGCCGGATTATATGCTTCCTTTCGGAGGCCGATATAGGCTTATAGACTTTGCACTTTCAAATATGGCTAATTACAATATATCCCATGTCGTACTTTTCGCAGGAAATAATGTAAGATCCACCTTGGACCACATTGGAAACGGGTCGGATTGGGAGCTTAACAGGAGAAAGAACGGCCTTTTAATCAATCCAATGTCTTATGATGAATACACCAAGCACCCATCGGCAATCTACACTTATCATGATGCCATACCTTTCTTCAAGAGTGTTGCCCACGAGAATATATATATTGAGGACCCCATGATTTTAGCTAAGCCCGATATAAGCTCGGCTTATGATGATTTCCTGGAGAATGACTATGATGTAATGATTCTTTATAAAAAGGAAATGGATGAACAGGGCTATTTCAACGGAATGAAGAAGTTGGTCCTGGATGAGGAAGGCAGATTCCTGAATATAGGTTATAACCTCGGAACAAAGACAGAGGTTGATATGGGACTGGGCAGGATCTTCATAAAAACCAAGGTTTTTATAGACCTGGTTGAGGATGCCATTGAAAACGGCAGCGCAGATACAATCATGAAGGCCATTCAGAATCATAGGAAAAGGCTAAAAATAGGAACCTACAAGATTGACAGCCGGACCTCCTTTATTTATGACATAAATTCATACTACAGGGCAAATATGAAACTCTTAGATCCTGTAAGTTACAGGGAGCTCTTCAATGAAGGGGGCATGGTTTATACCAAGGCCAAAGATGAGCCTTCAACCCTTTACACAGAGACTGCCAAGTCTTCAAATTCTCTTGTTGCCAACGGCTGCATAATCGAGGGCCAGGTTGAAAATTCAGTTATTTTCCGTGGCGTCCATGTCCATAAAAATGCCATTGTAAGGAACTGCATACTTAATCAGGACGCTGTCGTTAAGGAAGACGCTGTTTGCGTAAACACCATAACAGATAAGAATGCCGTGATAGGCAAGGGTGTAACAATAGCCGGAGCTATTAACAATCCTTATGTTGTTGCAAAAGGCCAGGAAATTAGGAATTCGGATTTTATTTAAGGGAGTCGATATGAATATTTTATATGTGGCTGCAGAATGCGCCCCTTTCATTAAAACAGGTGGTCTGGCCGATGTGGCAGGATCCCTGCCAAAGGCACTAAATGACCTGGGCCAGGACTGCAGGGTAGTAATGCCGCTGCACAGTCAAATTCCTGAAAAATTCTTATCCTGTATGGAAAAAATTTCGGAATTCTATGTTGATCTGGGCTGGAAACATGAATATTGCGGAGTTTTGGAGCTTGATTGGGAAGGCGTAAAATATTATTTCCTTGACAATAAATACTACTTCAATAGGCCCTCCATATATGGCCAGTTTGACGATGCCGAGCGCTACATCTTTTTCTCAAAGGCTGCTGTCAGACTGCCCAGGATACTGGACTGGAAGGTCGATATAATCAATGCCAATGACTGGCATTCAGGTCTGGTCCCGGTATTTTTGAATGACTACAGGACCGGGGACGATTTTTACAAAAAGACCAGGTCAGTTTACACAATCCATAATCTAAAATATCAGGGCCAGTTCTCACAGGATGTCTTCTATTGGACCAACCTGAACGGCTTCTATATGTCAGACTATGATTTGAAATACTATGACAGTATTAACTTTATGAAGGGCGGAATTGTCCATGCGACCAGGGTCAATACGGTTTCACCCAACTATGCGGAAGAAATTCGCTATCCTTTCTTTGCTGAGGGTCTTGACAATGTCATAAGCGCCAACAGCGGAAAGATTTCCGGCATCCTCAACGGGATTGATACGGAGGTTTGGAATTCCGAAAAAGATCCATTTATTGCCAAGAACTATACTATCAAGACCTTGGAAGACAAAAAAGTTAATAAGGCGGAACTCCAGGAAATGTACGGCCTGCCGGTCAAGGAAAATATACCTGTCGTTTCAATGGTCAGCCGCTTGACATCTATGAAAGGACTTGAGCTTGTTAGATACATAATGGATGAGCTTATGCAGGAAGATGTTCAACTTGTGGTCCTGGGAACCGGAGATTATGAGTATGAAGAAATGTTCAAACATTATGGACGCAAGTATCCCAAAAAGTGCGCTGCCAGGATTTATTATTCAAATGAGGAGTCTCATAAAATATATGCGGGCTCGGATATTTTTCTCATGCCATCATTGTCAGAGCCTTGTGGCCTGTCTCAAATGATATCAATGCGCTACGGGACGGTCCCTCTGGTAAGGGAGGCCGGTGGTCTTATGGACAGCGTTGAGGCCTATAACAAGTATGAAAAGACCGGTGAAGGTTTCAGGTTCGCCCATATTAATGCACATGAGCTTCTGTTCACCATAAAAGACGCCATAAATCTTTATAGGACTAATAAAAAGGATTTCACAATGTTACAGGAAAACGGCATGAAGAAGGATCTTTCATGGAAGAACTCAAGCAAGCAGTATTTAAAGCTTTATGAAGAGGCGCTTGAAAATTAGTTGTAAAAATTTAAGGGCAGAATTATTAAGATGACATATTTTAACAATTTTGATGACATAAAAAATTCAAGAGACTCGGGGATAGTTTTGAAAGATAAAATTGAAGATGATATATCTTTTGAAATTTCCCCATCAGAATACGCGCTCAAGGCAAAATTGGGCCTTGAATACAGAAAGGCCGGTTCAATTTTCAGGGTTTGGGCACCAAGTCAGGATAATTTATACCTCCACTTGTATTCATACTGTGACAGCTACAGCTATAGGGAATTTAGGATGAATAAGGTTGAGGATGTTTTTGAACTCGAAATCCGAGGGGACCTGGCCGGGAAATACTATTGCTATTCATGTGGGGGAAGGGAGGTAACCGACCCCTATTCTATAGCTTCATCAGTCAATTCCGCCAGGTCCTTTATAGCGGATATGGCAAGGACCGATCCTCCGGCATTCAGAGAGCTGACATATGTAAAAACACCGGCCGAAAAGGCCGTAATATACGAGCTCCATGTCGGAGACTTCACTTTTTCAAAAAGCTCGGGCGTTAAAGAAAGAGGTAAATACTTGGGCCTGGTTGAAGAGGGGACTAAAATCGGAGATCTGTCAACGGGAATAGACCATCTCAAAGATTTAGGGGTGACACATGTCCACCTCATGCCTATTTATGATTTTATCAGTGTTGATGAGGATCCTGAACGCTTAGGGGACAAGACCAACTATAATTGGGGCTATGACCCGGAACTCTACAATGTACCTGAAGGGGCTTATTCGAGAAATCCGGTAAATCCATATAGCCGGATATGGGAAGTAAAGGAAATGATAAAGACTTTCCATAAACACGGCATAGGGGTCATTTTGGATGTGGTCTACAACCACACCTATAAAACCTATGATTCAAATTTCAATATTCTTGTTCCGGCCTATTATTATAGGTCAGAGAACGGGATTTTTTCCAACGGATCGGGGGTTGGCAATGAGGTTGCCAGCGAGCGGGCCATGGTCAGGAAATTTATCATAGAGTCCTTGCTATATTGGCAGTCCGAATATATGGTTGACGGATTCAGGTTTGACCTAATGTCACTGATAGATAGGGAGACTGTTGAACTGGCTTTAAAGGAACTAAGACAAGTAAATCCTTATACAATCGTATATGGAGAGCCTTGGGCCGGATCCAGGACTTCCCTGCCTGAAGATATGCAGACCCTCTGGTCATATCCGGGTAAGGGAGATTTTGCCCTTTTCAATGAAAAATACAGGAACGCTTTAAGAGGGGATAATGACGGCAAGGATCGCGGCTTTATTCAGGGGTTAATCTCGGATAAGGAGGCTCTTATAGAAGGAATAAAGGGCTCCCTTACAGATTCATCTGACAGACTCAGAAAAACAAGCGAGACCATAAACTATTTTTCAGCCCATGATAATCTGATTCTGGAGGACAAGCTCACCAAGTCAAACGGGAACAAGGATAGGAATGAGGCCATGTCAAAATTGGCCTTCGGCATCCTCCTGACTTCCGAGGGCATACCTTTCATTCATGAAGGGACCGAGTTCAGAAGGACTAAGTACATGCTGTCCAACTCATACAATGCTTCATATGATATCAATGAGCTTGATTGGCAACTAAAAGAGAAGCACAGGGATTTCTACTTTTACGTAAAAGACCTGATCAGTTTGCGCAAGGAATATGAGGTTTTCAGCCTTTTAATGAAGGAAGAGGTCCGTGACCGGGTAAGGTCCATATACATGGGAAACGACAACCTTATCTCAATGATCTATAAGGTGGATAAAGGCAGGGATGATAATCTTCTACTGGTTCTACATTATAACGGCTGGAGCGGGGCCCATATTTCCCTGGAGACCCTATTCAAGGAGCTTGACTGCTTTAAATTTACCCTGCAGAAGATCTTTGACTATAACGGTAAAACAATTACAAATTCGATAGGGTGTCTAATGTCGGACAATGATTATATTCATTTACACCCCATATCGACCACTATCTATAAAATAAAAATTGGAGACAAGTTTTAAAGGCTTGGAAATTTGGCAACTGTGACAAGCCCAAAAAGGAGGTAAAAATGGACTATAGGGATGCCTATCAGGCATGGCTGGAAGACGAAGTCATAGATGACGAGAGCAAAAAGGAATTAAGAGCCCTTGAGGGCAATGAAGAGGAAATCAAAGACCGCTTCTATACAACCCTGCAATTCGGGACTGCCGGTCTGAGGGGTAAACTCGGGGCCGGGACGAACAGGATGAATATGTATACTGTGGCCCAGGCCAGTGAGGGCTTTGCCCGTTTCATAAGCAAGCAAGGAGAAGATGCCAAAAAGATGGGGGTTTCCATCGGCTATGATGTAAGGCATTATTCCAAGGAATTTGCCGAGCTCTCTGCGGAGATCTTTGCCGGCCATGGAATCCGTGTCTACCTGCACAGGGACATTTGTCCAACTCCTCTGCTTTCATACACGGTAAGAGAAACAGGATCCTTTGCCGGGGTCATGATTACGGCTTCACACAATCCTAAAGAATATAACGGCTATAAGGCTTACAACAGCTACGGCTCACAGATTCTGGATGACTGGGCCAACGAAATAGAAAAAGAGATTGGCGGTATTGGGTCCTACTCAGCTGTTAAAAAGATAGGCCTGGAAGAGGCTATTGATGAGGGCCTGGTCGAGTACGTCAAGAATGGCCTCATTGAAAATTATGTTCAGGACATATTAAAGATCACAATAAATGAGGATGTTGACTATTCAGTAAATATTGTCTATTCACCCTTAAACGGCTGCGGAAATAAGCTGGTTAGACGGATATTGAAGGAGCGGGGATTTGACAATGTTCATATTGTTAAAGAGCAGGAAAATCCCGATCCCGACTTTACGACGGTTGGCTATCCAAATCCTGAAGATCCCAAGGCCTTTGCCTATTCAGAAAGATTAGGAAAGGAAGTGGGGGCGGACCTCCTATTTGCGACAGACCCGGACTCAGACAGGTGTGCCTTGGAAGTCAGGAAACCCGATGGGGATTATGAATTCTTCGACGGCAACAGGGTAGGGGCACTATTGGGTTATTATATTATCAGCCAGCTAAAAGAGAAGGGAAAGCTTCCCAAGAACGGCGCTGTTATCAAGTCTATAGTAACCGGGGACCTTCTGGTTGCAATTGCCAAGGACTATGGAATTTCATCCTTTGAAGTTTTGACAGGATTCAAAAATATTGCCGAGCTGCCTAATGAGTGGGATTCCAGCGGTGAGTATCAGTATGTTTACGGATTTGAGGAGTCTATAGGCTACAACCCCTCAACCTTTGTCAGGGACAAGGATGCTGTATCTTCAGCCATGCTTATTGCCGAGATGGCCGGCTACTATAAGAGCAAGGGTAAGAGCCTGATTGATATTTACAAGGAGATGTGCGATAAGTACGGTTACTACAACAACCGGCTCATATCTGTTGTTTTGGAAGGAATCTCCGGAAAAGAGAGAATAGACAGGATAATGAAGGAATTCCGTTCCAATCCTATAAAAGAAATCGGAGATCTCAAGCTCTCCAAAGTCATAGACTATAAGAATGACGATACAGGCATGGCCAAGTCAAATGTTCTTCGCTATTTCTATGATGACGGATCCTGGTATGCCATCAGGCCTTCAGGGACAGAACCAAAGATTAAAATTTATATGTATTCGGTCGGACAAAATCTTGAAGAAAGCCATAACAAGCTTGATGCCTTCGACAAGGCCACTAATGACATGATGGAATTAGTACAATGAAAGAGAATTATGAGCTGCCCGGACAGTTTTATCTTGGAAAAAGAGTTAATCCGGAAAATGGTCAGGAAAACGGAATCTATCTATATAACTCATCTGATCTGACAAGACACGCTGTTTGCGTAGGTATGACAGGTTCAGGGAAAACAGGTCTATGTATAGATCTTCTTGAGGAGGCTGTAATCGACGGAATTCCGGCCATAGTGATTGACCCTAAAGGAGATATGACCAACCTGGCCCTGACCTTTGAAAATTTGGAAGCAAGTTCTTTCTTGCCATGGATCAGGGAAGATCAGGCGACAAAAGAGGGAAAAACTAGAGAAGAATTGGCAGAAGGGCTTGCAAAAAGCTGGAAAGAGGGCCTGGCCCTTTGGGGCCAGGATGAAAATCGAATAAGGCTCTTGAATGAGTGTAAGGATTTGACCATATATACGCCTGCATCAAGTGCCGGAGTCCCGATCTCCATTGCTTCGGTAGGATCCTATCCCGGCCCGGAAATGATGGAAGATAAGGAAGGCCTTTCAGACCTCTTAAGTTCCACAGCCAATTCATTTTTAAATCTTTTGGGTCTACAGGAAGATCCCATGACTTCGGAAAAGCTGGTCCTTATTAGCAAGATTATCGAGACTGCTTGGTCGCAGGAAAAATCCATTGGGCTCAAAGAGCTGGTTTCCTATGTGTCTGATCCACCATTTAACACCCTGGGGGTTATGGACTTGGAGAGCTTTTATCCAAAGAAAGACAGGATGAAGCTGGCCATGATGTTCAACGCCCTTTTGGCTTCTCCGGGGGCAGCCGTCTGGTTTGAAGGTAGGGACTTGGACATACAGAAGCTCTTTTACAATGATAAGGGTAAGGCCAGGCTTTCAATTATTTCAATAAATCACTTGGATATGAAGGGACAGATGTTCTTTGTGAGCCTGTTATTGAATAAGGTTTTGGAATGGATGAAAAAGCAGTCGGGCACCTCATCATTGAGGGCAATCCTCTATATGGATGAGATCTTCGGATTTTTCCCACCGGTAGAGAATCCTCCATCAAAAAAGCCCCTCCTGACCCTGCTCAAACAGGCCAGGGCCTACGGCCTGGGCTTGGTATTGGCCACTCAGAACCCTTCGGACCTGGACTATAAAGGCCTCTCTAATATAGGAACATGGTTTATTGGTAGGCTCCAGACCAAACAGGACAAGGACAGGCTCCTTGACGGCTTAAAAGTTGGAGAGGGCTCAGCTTTTGAAGATAAGGCAAAATTATCGGACCTCCTCTCAAAGCTTGAGAAGAGAAGTTTCCTGGTTAATAACGTTGATTCAGAGGGCCCTGAGCTCATCAAGTCCCGGTGGGCAATGTCATATCTGGCCGGACCTCTCACTGAAAATCAAATTAAAATGCTCAAAGAAGATGAGGGAAGTGAAGGGGAAATTCAGTCGGAGGTCAGTTCTGAAACTATACCGGAAGCAAGGGTTGAAGAGCCGGGCTTAAGCACTGTTGCATTGCCGAAAATTGACGGAGTTAAGCAATATGTCTTTGATCAAGGCAAGGGGGCCTACCTTCCACTGGTATATGGCCTTTATCATATTGCCTATAGCGACAGGTCCATGAAAAGACAAGCCAATATGAGTTCTTACAGAGCCACCATGATCAAGGACGGTCCCTTTGCTCTTTATTGGAAGTCTGCCTATGAAGTCGATGGGGAGGCCGGAGATTTTTCAGGCGACCTGCCTGAGGGTTCAAAGGCTTTGACATCATATTTAAAGGTTGGGGGAAATGACCTGTCTTCTAAGGATATGAAAGAATGGGAGAGGAGCCTCAAAGATTATCTTTACAGGGAATCCGCCTATATTCTCTATAAAAATGCCAAAACTGGACTGGTTTCTGAAGTTGGCGAGAGCCTTTCAGATTTTGCGGTCAGGGTTGATCTGAAGCTTAGGGAGGAAAGGGATAGGGAAGTAAAAAATCTCAGGGATTCCTACAGCAAAAAGATCGATGCTGCTCAAAATAAGATTGCAAGGGCTGAACAGAGCCTGGAGAGGGAAGAAAACCAGGCTGAGAGGGCCAAGCAAAACACCCTTGTCAATGTTGGCTCGGCAATACTTGACGGCCTTTTAGGAAGGAAGTTTCTTTCAAAGACCACAGCCAATAAGGCGGCAAGTGCGGCCAGGGCTGCATCCAGACAGAGGGAACAGTATTCCCACATAGCCGGAGCCAAGGAAAATATGGAGGCCAGGCAAGCCGAGTTGGCTGAGCTTGAGGAGAAATTGGATTCCGATCTCAGGCTTATTGAGGAAACTTATTCAACTTCAGCAGGGGAAATTGAGGAAGTCAGGCTCAGTCCCAACAAGACCTCCATATCTATTGAATCTTTATTCCTTTTGTGGGTTAAGGAAGATTCTTTAAAGGTTTTGAGCCAAGAGGATTGAAAGGTAGACTTATCACGAATGAAAGGTCTATACTATAATTATTCTTTTGTATAAATTTTAGATGAAAGTTGACAAGGATATGGCCGAATTATCAAAATTGATTAGACAGAAAGACAAGGTCTATTTGCATGCCATAAATGTCATATACAATTTAAAATTTTTTAGAAAACAGGTCAGGAGGATTGCCTAAAAGCAATTCTCCTGACCTGTTTATGTTTTTTAAGACTAAATTTTTAAATAATTGAGGAGGTAAAAATGAAAGGGAAAAAGAAAGTATTAATTTTTCTGCTGCTTTTTTTAGCTTTAGTTTTGCAAATTTCACATCCGGCTGAAGTTCAAGCTGCGGGGGGTAAAACTTTTACTGTTACCGTGAGACCAATGGGCGATACAGGTGAGGGGACCCTTGTTGGGGAATATGACACTTTTTATGATGCAATAGGAAATTGCAAACAGGAGGACCTGACAAATCAGTACGTTGTAACCATTAATAAAGACTATACAGTTCCGGCTGATGAAGCTATGTGGGGAAAATCCCAAGTAAATATTTTAATAAAGTCAAGGAAAGGTGAGGCTTACACTTTAAAACGCACCGGTAATCGTAATTTTATTAGTTTGTTGGGTAATGTGAAATTAAGTTTTGAAAATATAATTTTAGACGGAAATAACAATATAGAATTTCTATATTTAACAGAAAATTCCACATTGACTTTAGGAACAGGCTCGGTTGTGCAGAACTTTACTGATACAACTCATTTTGACGGTCCGGCAATTAAATTGATAGGAAAGTCAACATTGAATATAGAAGCAGGGGCCACCATTCAAAACAATAAGGGTTTAAACCAAGGCGGTGTAATAGAAGGCTCTTCTGAGGATTCTATTATAAATATAAATGGAGGAACTTTCAAAAACAATACTTGTGAGAAATATGGCGGAGTGTTGGCAACTTGGGGAAAATTGAACGTTACCGGTGGAAAATTTGAAAATAATAAAGCTAAATATGGCGGTGCAATTGCCAGCTTTAAAAAGGCCGAGACAAGCATAGAAAATGCCATATTTAAAGATAATGAAGCGAAACAGGGCGGTGCCATTATTAATTATAATGATATAGATTTAAAAACCACCACCTTTGAAGGAAATAAAGCAAAATGGGGTGGCTCAATTTTCAGCAAAAATTCATTATCTGTAACAGAATCACAGTTTAATGGGAATGTTGCCGGGACCCAAGGCGGAGCAATTTATATAAATAAAGGGAATTTAAATATAGATAAATCACAATTTACAGAAAATAGTTCCCAAACAGGAGGTGGAGCTGTATTCATCGCAGTAGACACCAATAATTTGACAAAAGTAATTGATAGTCAATTTTCAAAAAATGAATCTCCGTATGGAGGTGGAATTTACCTGGGAAAAGATTCTAAACTTCAAGTTGAGAAATCGGAATTTTCAGGTAATCAAGCTGCATATGGCGGAGGAATTGTAACATCATTGGGTGTAAATATTGATATAAGTAAATCAAATATATCAATAAATAAATCAAGATTCCTAGAAAATGAAGCTCTTCAAGGTGGCGGATTATTAACGGCCTTACCGACACAAATAGAAGGATCGGTATTTAATAAGAATAAAGCTAATTTTCATCCCCAAGATGATCAGAAAAACCCACATTCATCAGGTAACGGTGGTGCAATATATGTAATGAATTATCAAACTGACATTAAGAGTACAGAGTTCAATGAAAACTGGGCTTTTGGATCGGGAGCTGCATTAAACATTAGCGGCTGGTCAAGAGATGATGATGGTAACATAACCGGTATAAAAACAGAAATACTGATAAATATTACAAATAATACCAAGTTTAACGGAAATATAGTAGAAGTAGGTCAGGGTGGGGCAATTTATGTCAATCCTTATGAATATGCATACGAAATTAAAGATAAAGATGCCTATACTAAGTTAAATACGGATAATACCACTCTATTCCTTAAAAATATGACAAAACACAGGCTTTTCCAACCACCCAAAAACTATCAGAAGTTTTCCAATCTTCAATTCGACAAGAATTCAGACGTTAAGCATGGAATATTGCAGGTTGAAAGTCTTTTGAACAACTACGACGTCAACTATAAAAACAATTATGCCATAATCAGCTTCGACCCTAATGGCGGAAGCGGTAAAATGGACAATCAAATTGTTGAATTCAAAGAAGATGAGGGAAAGACAGGAAGCTATAAACTGCCGGAAAACAAATTCACACCGCCCGAGGGCCAACAATTTAAAGGCTGGGAGATTGACGGAAAAGAATATAAGGTTGGAGATACTATCAGTGTAGAAAAAAATATTGTGGTAAAGGCACTTTGGACCAAAGCCTCAAATCCCCAGCAACCATATAAGCCCACCGATACAGATGTGATCGGCGGAGACGACAGGATAGACACGGCAGGAAAGATTTCAAAGAAATATTATTCCTACGCCGATAATGTAATCATTGCCAGAAAAGATGACTTCCCTGATGCTCTGACAGCAAGCGTATTGGCTAAAGCACTGAATGCTCCAATCCTTCTTACAGACACTAACAAGCTGGATGAGAGGGTGGCAAACGAGCTTAAGAGATTGGGCGTTAAGAAGGCCTATATCATTGGCCGTGAAAATGCCATATCAGAGTTTACAGAATCCGAGATCAAAAAGATTACCGGTGCTACCGAGAGAATAGGCGGTTCCGACAGGTACGAAACTTCAAGCCTAGTGGCAAATAAAGTGGTAAGCCTTGTGGGTAAAAAGGGACGTGCAGTTGTAGCAACCGGTCAGAATTTTGCGGACTCACTTTCGATAAGTCCCTATGCTGCCAAGATGGGATATCCCATTCTTTTGGTAAAGCAGAATAAGCTTCCACAGATCATAAGCAAAACCATAAAGGACCTTTCAATAAATGAAGTCTATATTGTGGGAGGCGACAGTGCTGTATCGGTCAAACTGGAAAAGACACTTCCGAAACTCATCAAGAGGATAGGTGGGATTGACCGCTACGAGACATCTGCAAAGATTGCGGATGAGTTCTTTACAAACGCAAAGAAAGCCTATATGGCTTCAGGTCAGGTATTTGCTGATGCCCTGGTAATAGGGCCTGTGGCTGCCAATGACAATGCTCCTGTGCTTTTGACAAAGAAGAGTGAGCTTCCCAAAGCAATAAAGGCAAACATTGACAGGGTTCACTATGAGAAGATCACCATTGTCGGACTTGAGAATGCGGTTTCAAAGGCAGTAATTGAAGCTATAAAATAAGTTTAAAATATAAACAGAAAAAAAACATAAGGGCAGCCCGGATCACTCATATCCGGGCTGTTTTACTTGTGTTGAAATTTTAAAGAATTATTTCAACTTCCGACCCCTTTGCAGGACTCTTTGTCACAAGGATCTGCTTATCAATGGATTCTTTTAGCATGGGGACGTGGGATATTATGGCTATCAGCTTATTGCTTAGGCTAAGATTTGCCAAGGCATTTAGGGCCTTCATCAAGCTCTCGTCGTCAAGAGACCCGAAGCCCTCATCGATGAAAAGGCAATCGGGCTTTATACCGCCCGAAGACATGGTTACCTCTTCAGAAAGGCCCAGGGCCAGGGATAGGGCCGCCAGGAAGGACTCGCCGCCCGAAAGGCTCTTTACCGACCTCTCCGTCCCGTTATAGTGGTCTGTAACCGAGAGATCAAGCCCGGTCTTGGTCCTGAGATTTTCAGGATCATCCTTTCTCTTGAGCTCATATTGGGCCGAAGACATGGCCATGAGGTGCCTGTTTGCCTTAAAAAGGATCCTGTCCAGATAGGCCATTTGAACAAAGCTTTCAAAACTTATCCTCTCTTTACCCCGGAGCTGACCCGAGCAGGTGTCTGATAGGTTTCCAACCAGAGCCCAGTCCTTTTCAAGGTTTTTCATCTGAGTGTATTCCTTTTCCAGACCTCTTTTAGTTTTATTATGATTTTCCAGGAGGATTGAAAGCCTATTTATGGTGTCTTGGCAATCCTGTTTTTCCTCGCTCAGGGCCTCGTGCCGATCTTCAAGACTCTTTAAATCATCACATTTAACCGATTCTATAGCTGAGGTAAGTTTGTCGTAAAGGGCTTGAAGTTTGGCCTTTTCTCCCAGCTTATTATTAAGTTGAGCTTCAGCATTTTTAAGCCTCTTATCGAGATAATCCCGCTCATTCCTAATATCATCCAAGGCTTTTTCAGCTTCTTTGAGGCCGGGATAGGCCAGCTTTTCCTTTTGGACACTTATTTGTTTCTTTATTTCTTCAATAGTTGACTTGTGGCCTGCCAGCTTTTCCTTGCTTTTTGACAGACTTTCTTTTAAAGATTGGACCCGGGCTTCCTTATCAGCCAGGCCGGCCTGACTTTTTTCTATAGCCTCAAGTTTTTTCATCAGGACTTCAATATCTTTTTTACAGGCCTTGAGTTGGTCTGATTTTTCTTTCTTTATACTTTCCAACTCATTGAAAACATCCTCCATGAAGCCCTTGACATCAGAAAAATTAGGATTGGCCAGGGCTTCAGTAAGAGTTGAGTTGGGCAAAAGCTCCTTATAACTCTTGTAGAAAGTCTTTTCCAGAGACTCGATATTGGCCCTTATTTTTATGATCTCAGAGCTTAATTCCGACATATTATCCCTGGATTTATTGCAGGCATCCTCATGGGCCTTAAGATCGCTTTCGCTTATGTAATCATGGGGCAGGGGGGCTTTATGGGGGTGGTCCTTTGAGCCGCAGACAGGACAAGGCATACCGTCAACCAGCTCCTCTGCCATGATCCCGGCCCGGCTTGCATTGAAGATCCTTCTCAATCTTTGAAGCTCATTGCTTTGATCAAGATAGGACTTATCAACTTCTTTATAGGTGGCTAAGGCCTCGGATAGAGTGGTTCTTTTGTCATTCAAAGGGCCCACTTGGTCCAAAAGTTCACATAAAATATTCACTTTTCCTTGCAGGTCCTTAACTGAATCGGCCAGCTTATTTTTATCTTCAATAAGACTTGCCCTGTTGGAAATCAGATCCCTGTCGGTCTTTAATGAAATTTCTTTATCCTTGAGACTTCTTTCAATATCCCTGATTTGATCTTCAGTCTTATTTTTTTCATCTTCGGTATCTTTCAACCTTAAGTCGGACTCTTCCAAATCCTTGTAGTCGCCAAGGCTGTTTTCTAAAATATTTATTTTTTTTGATAGGATGTCCAGCTTTGGCAGGTCCTTTTTCATTTCTTCAAACTCAGCTTCCAAGCGTTCTATACCAAGCTCATTTTCCTGAATTTGCTCAAAAAGGGACTCCTGCTCCTCAATGTTCTTCTGCCTGTTTTCTCCTGTAATAATATCCTTACGGAGAGAATCAAGTTCCGAAGACAATGCATCAAGCCTATTAGAGTATTTGTCCTTTTTGTCGACTTCATATTCCAGGGTCTTATCAAGTTGGGACAAGAAGTCGTCTACAAGGATATTTCCTGCCTCCATGGATTCATAGTAAGAATATTGGGGATCGTCATCATCGAAAGAAAAGGCATCGAGATAGAAGCGTATCCTCTCATAGCCCTTGTCAATCCTGCTTTTTATTTCCCTGAGCCTGGTCTTGAGCTTTTCTTCAAAAATCCTATAAACATCGGTATTAAAAAGCCTCCTATATATCTCTCCCGTCTGGTTGGTGTCGGAAAAGAGGAGTTTGCGGAAGTCTCCCTGGGCTATCATGGAAATCCTGGAAAATTGGTCCCTGTTTATGCCCAAGATATTTTCTATCTCCTTGCTTACAGCATCATAGCCGGCGGCAATTTCATGATTTCCCAGGCTTAGACTGGCGGATGAGGCTTGTCTTGTAGTTCCCTTGCCGGAGATCTTGGGCCTTTCATATGCAGGACTCCTCCTAATCAGATATTCCTTATTGCCGTTGACAAAGACCAGCTCGACAAAAGTGGGGGTTTTGGGATCTGAGTAGCGGGACCTGAGCATGCCTGCCTGTCTGTCATCTCCGGATGCCTGACCGTATAGGGCAAAGGATATGGCGTCAAATATGCTGGTCTTTCCTGAACCCGTATCCCCGCTGATCAAATATAGGCCGCTTGATCCCAATTTTTTAAAGGGGATTTCAACAAGGTCGGAATAGGGGCCGAAAGCCGATATTTTCAGATTAAGGGGTCTCATATCTCTTCCTCTCTTATCTCCTTAAAAATACTCAGGCTCAGGTTCTCTTGATAGGCCGACATTGGGGACCCGTTTTGGGCCAGATAAAAGTCTTTAAGCAGGTCCATCTCCGACCTCTTTTCAATGGCTGAAAGGCTCTTTACATTGGACTCGGTCCGACTCCTCAAATTGTCATAGTCAAGCTTCAGAATATAGGGATAGACAAGGCTTAGATTTGCCATGGCGTTGGGGACTTCAAGTTGGTCCTCAAGAACAATATGGACATAGTCATTGGTATCGGTATTCTCATAGTTCTTCTTTAATATGATTTGATCGTATTTTCCACGGATCTCCCTTAAATCGCGGAGGGGCTTTAAGGGGAGTAGATAGATCTGAGTACTGCCCTTTTCAAAAAGGTCGATTTGGACCAAGGATTTTTTATCATTTTGTTCGGAAATAGAGTATTTGAGAGGGGAACCGGAATAGCGGATATAGTCGGAAGCCATCTTTTGAGGCCTGTGAATATGGCCGAGTCCGACATAATCAAAATCCTTGAAAAGTGATGAAGGTATGCTGTCAGTGCCACCAAGGCTCAAGATTTCAGAATCGGTTCTGGAAGCCCCGCTGACAAACTGGTGGGCCAGAATAATATTTCTTATATTCTTGTCTATGCCCATGGCTCCAATACAGAGCCTCACAGCATCTTCGTAGCTGTCAATCTGCCTATCCGGAAAGAAGCTTTTAATGGCGGACGGCCTGATATAGGGAAGGGAATAGATGGCAAGCTTACCGTATTCATCATTGAGATAATGGGGCTTGATTTTCCCTCGGTAGGGACCTTGAATATAGACTGAGGACTTGGCCATAAGCCAATTCCCGAAAGATAAGCGGTCAGCAGAGTCGTGATTGCCGGGAATAATGTAGACGGGGAGGTCCATTTCGGAAAGCCGGGTCAAAAAGTCGTTCAAGAGATTTATGGCCGCCTCTGAAGGCAGGCTCTTATCGTAAATATCACCTGAGATTATGAGAGCGTCAGCTTCCTGATTTTTAACATAGGCAAGAATCTGATCCAGGATAAAGCTTTGGTCTTCTATCATAGAATATTCATGAACTTTTTTCCCCAGGTGAAGGTCTGATGTATGAAGTATTCTCATAATTAATTCTTTTCCTCAATTTTAGGATTGGCCTCGGTGTTAACGCTGATGGTGGAAAAGTCATTATAATAGACCATGCCGGGCTTAGCCCCCTTTGCCTTATAGACATTCTTTTTCTTGGTATAGTCTACATCAACCTTGCTTTCACCGGCCTGAGAGGAGAACTTGGCAGCAAGATAGGCCGCCGCCTCAATGTCAGCCAAATCAGGTTCCCTGTCCGGACAGCGGAGAATAACGTGAGCCCCTGCAATGCCCTTGGCATGGAAAAAATAGTCATCCTTGTTGGCGATTTTCAGGGTTAGACGGTCATTTTGCTTATTGTTTTTACCCACCAGGACTTCAAATCCGTTTTCGGTCAAATAGGCTCTGGGAAGGGATGCGGCCTTCTTCTTTGTCTTTGAAGGCCTTTTTGATCCCTTTTTACCCGACTTGCTGATAATGCCTTCATCAAGCATCTCAGACCTGATCTCTTCAAGGGAATCCCGGCTGTCACAATCTTTTATTGTCAGATAGAGCTGCCTCAGATAATCGATATAGGCCTCAAGCTTTGGAATCCTGTCCGAGAGAAGCTTGTGGGTGGTATTTAACTTGGAAAACTTCTTATACTTAATTTGAATATTATCCCAGGCGGATTTTCCCGGATCAAGGCTGATCCTTCTTATAACCCCATCGTTGAAAAAGTCCTCTATGCTGACTTCATCCATGCCCCTTGTAATAAGGTGGACATTTGAAGAGAGGAGGTCGGCTTCCTCCTTATAATTCTGCCTATCCAGGGTAAGCTCATACTCCTTCTTAAGTTTTAAGAGCTTCTTTTCCTGCTTGGACATATAGTGGGAAAGAATATCCATCAATGAGTGTTTGCGGGAACCCAGCCTGTCATCCCCAATAGTTATTTGCGAAAACCTGTCAAGAACCTGTGAAATAGAGGGGCTCTCGAAGTCTGCCCGGCCCAGGTGATTGAGGGGGAGGGCATGGAACTGCTTTTTGTCTTTTATATATAGCGAAGGCTTAAAATCTCCAAGCCTTATATCTTGAACCAAGTCCTTAAAGGATTTTTCCAGTTGTCCAACATCTTCTGTTGAAAGCCGGGAAATTGGGGTGTCAACGGCCAGGTCTGACCTGAAGCCGATCTCTTTAGCAATAAGGGGAGAAAAGCCTGTGAGGTTTTTCACGAATATCTTGTTTATTTGGGCATCTTTTGACATGGATGAGACAAGTTCATGAAAATCCACATCCTCTGATAGAATATCTATCTTATCTGAAGGAAAGACCTCATAGTTTGTTCCGGGAAAAATCTGTCTTACCCGGCTCATATCATGTGAAACCCTGGTAACGGCATCAAGAACCCTGCCTGACATGTCCAAGAGGATGATGTTGGAGTACTTGCCCATCAGTTCACAAATAAGATCGTAGTAGACCGGGTCCCCAAGCTCATTAAAAGTGTCAAAGCGCAGCCTTACTGTTCGGTCAAGGCCGTACTGGTAGATCTCGGCAAGCTTGGACTTGCCAATGTATTTTCTTAAAAGCATGCAAAAATTGGTAGGGGTCGTGGGGTTTTGAAATTTCCTGTCTGTCAGATAGATCGAAGATTGGGAGGGGTCCGCAGAAAGATAGAGGGTCCTGTTTTGGCCCTTGCTGTAAATGGATATGGTTATAGTCTTATCTGAAGGCTGATTAATTTTGTTTATCCGGCCATTTTCAAGTTTTTCTTTTAATTCCAAAACGACCGCCCGGGTCGTAATTCCGTCAAATGTCATAAGCTCTCCTTAATAGTTTATGTACATATTATATCACGGCCTGAGCGGTCATAGTTGTGGCTAATTTTTTCATCGGAGTCCTGATCTATTCCTGATATTGGACCCCATTTGCATGGAAGAGCTTACCGTTGAATATTTTTTGAATAAAGCCCAAGTCTTCTTTATCAAGTACTTCCAACTGTCTTGCTTTGATAAGTTTATTGTTTTTGTCATAGGCAAGGATCCTAATATATACAGACTGATTGCTATAGTCGTCGAGTCCGTCCGGCCCCTGTTTAATCACAAAAATACCGGGTGAGTAGGCCGTTTGTCCTAAATTCTCTCTAACATATTTTTCCAGATATTTTCTTTCAAGGCTTAAAATACTTTTTATGGCTTCCTTATTTGTAAAATAGTTGAAGGAATAGGCACCGACCCTCATATAGTTCTTGGACCTGAAATAATTAGGATCTTGGGAAGCCCTGCCAATGCTTAGATTATCCTTATTTATTTCTCCATTTAAAGGTGACTTGGAATCCGAATCATGTTGAGTAGCAAGGACAACCATATCGCTGGATTTGAATAGGGGTGAACCTGAAGGGAAGCTCCCTTCCAAGGCATGATCATAGGAAAAGGGATCGTAGCGGTTCCTATCAAGATTTGCGGGATTAAGCTCATTTTCAAGTTCAGGGTCGATACTCAAGGGCAGACCTGTTTTCTGATCCACATAGCCGCCTTTTCTTGAATTCATCAGAACACCTGTAAAAGGATTGATAGCGCCAGCCTTATTGTGCTGAATATTGCCGATATTTAAAAGTCTGTAATAATCCGAATCATTATTGACCGGATTGAGTATTTCAATTCTTTCGATTTCTTCCGCCTTTGGTTGTGACATTATTAGGTGATTTTTTACAGGAACCGTGAGGACATAACTCATGCCTATGGCTATAAAAAATATACAGACATAGGTCAGCATATTTTTAACAATAGGGGGTTTTCCGTGCCAGCGGGAAATCTGAACTATAAAGAAAAGGATCAGTCCCGAAATAAAGAGTGGGAAAAAATTCCTCATATTTGTAATTGTAAGCGGGGAGTCCTGTATGAAAAGGGTAGTGGTAAAGGTTAAAATGACCAGGCCTAAGACAAAAATTAAGGTCTGATAGAAGCCCTTAAACATATCTGACGATCCTATTCTTTCCACTTTTCTTCTATCGTGCATTTTCATTGTGATGAAGAAGAGACCTATGGAAATCAGTCCCCATACAAGCATGGGGATACGTGAAATTCCATCATTGTCAAATATTGTTATGAAGTAGTTAATATGGGTCATTGGCAGGTTAAGCCAATAAAAATTCATAAACATATTGTCATTGACGGTTAGGAGACTGGGATCGGAATTAACGATTGATACGCAGAGCAGGTGGATCAAGGGGAAAAAGAGCTGGAAGGATCCCGCGACTATTACGCCGTTAAACATTGATGTGGTCATGACTATTGCCAATACTGTCGGAACATAGAAGCTGAAGGAATTTATCAGGAGTATAGATAGTCCCGAGACCAGCCGAACAAGGCTGACATTCCCCGCCAATAGTTCATAGGCCTGAAAATATTTAAAGGTGTAGTTAAGTATGTAGGCCAGGCTTAGGGGAATGACGACTAAAAAGACATAGCCCGTGAAAAAATGGGTCAGAAAGAAGTCGCTTTTTTTAGCGGGAACCGACCAATAATTATCCAGATCAGCCTTATTATACAGGTGTTTAAAAACCACAAATGGCATAATTATTGACAATATTATGGCAAGTGTAGGCAGGTTCAACTGGATGTAATACAGCTTTAGAACATAGGCCTTGTCCATATTAACCATATCGATTTGCCTGGAGAATCCACCGATTAGGGTTTGCAAGGGACCGGCAAGACAAATAAATAGGGACAGGATCAGAAATGGACGGTATTGTTTTAAAAGGTGCTTGATGTACAATTTCTTATTCATAGTTTTCCTCCATTTCAGTAACAAGTATCTCTTCCATGTTTATGTCTAAGGGATTTATTAATATGGGTCGGGTCTTTTCAATCTCATCCATAAGGTCACTTCCCTTATAAATGACCGTAACAATTTTTCCGCTTATATCCAGGCTCAGGGTATCCCAAGCCTTAAAGATTTCAGGATCGGGGACTTCACTATAGCCCAATTGGACTTTGTGGTATTGCAGGTCCAGGTCGGCCAGGCTCTTACTGAGTGAAATCTGTCCATTCTTTAAAAGGGCTATCTTGTCAGCGATATCTTCAATTTCCCTGATATTATGGGTTGAGATGATAATGGACATTTCCTTATCCTGAACCGCCCTGACCATCTCACGCTTTAAGGTCAACCTGGCCAAGGGGTCAAGGCCGTCAAAGGATTCATCCATCATGAGGATTTCAGTTTGGCAGGCAAGACCTAAAATGAGGGCCGACTGCCTCTTCAAGCCTTTAGAAAGTTGATGGATGGGCTGGTTCTCATTAAAATTAAAAGCCTTTAAAAGTCTATTATATTCATCTTCATCAAAGCTCTTATAGAAGGACTTGTAGAAAGCCTTCATCTCTTTAGTCGAAAAGCGGGAAAAGTAGAAGGGCTCATCGGAGATAAAGGTCAGCTTTTCCTTTTTATCCTCAATCCTAACCCCGTCAAAAAGGATTTGTCCCTTTGCATAGTCATAAACTCCAGCTATGCAACGCAAAAGGGTTGATTTACCTGATCCGTTAACACCTACCAGGCCCATTATCTGATTTTCACCGATTTCCCAGTTTAGGCCGTAGAGGACAGGAAAGTCTTCAAAACTCTTATATAAATTTTCTATTTTAAGCATTTACAACCTCCTTAAAAATATCTTTTAAATTATCCTCATCCAGGCCAAACTTGGTGAACTTCTCAACCCAGGCAGTCAAGGAAACGAGCGCCTGCTTGCGTATTTCGCTATCAAGATTGGACTTAGATATGAAGGAGCCCTTTTTAGGTATAGACACTATAATTTCCATAGCTTCCAGTTCACGATAGGCCCGGGCAACCGTATTGGGGTTTATACCGAGTTCGGATGCCAGATCTCGTATGGAGGGGAGTTGGTCGTCTTTTCTCAATATACCTGAAGACAGGAGAAGTAAGACCTGGTCTATGATCTGCTTATAAATAGGGCTCTTGTTCATTGGATCAACGCTGAACATACCGGCTCCTTTCTGTATCAATATTAGTAGCACAACTGTCCTAATTGGAATAGTACAGCTAGATCAGAATCCTGTCAATATATTTTTATAAAAAACAATATTTCTAATTTGTAATATTCGCTGGCTTTATAGGGCCGGGAGCTTTAAGCTGTATGTATATCAGATTAAGAGACTTGAAACAAGCTGATTTAGGAGGTGGTTATGCTATCTATGACCGGCTATGGCAAGGCAAGCCTTAGCAAAGAAGATATAAGAATTGAAATTGAAATAAAAACAGTTAACAACAGGTATTTGGATATTTACGTCCGGTCTGATGACAGCCTGAGGTTTATGGATGCAAGTGTAAGAGAAAAAATCCAAAAACGGCTGGGTCGGGGCCGGGTCGATCTCTATATTAACGTAAGGTCGGAAAAAGGAAGAAGAACCTTACAAATTAACAGAGCAGCTTTTAAAGACATCATGGGCCAGCTTACAGAATTACTTGGATTTGAAAATAATGAAGCTGAATATACGCAATATTTAAAAAATGGCTTATTAAGGCCGGACCAAATACTTTTAATACCCGGGGTTATTGATAATACTCCGGTTGAGGAAGATCAGGATCTTTTAAATGAACTTACCATGGGTGCCTTGGAACAAGCCCTTGATGACTGTATAAAGATGAGGGAGGCCGAGGGCAGGAGGCTCAAACAGAATCTTAAAGAAAAATTGCAAGCCTTGTCAGGCCTACAAAAAGATTTAGAGAGCAAAAAAGACTTTATTGTAACCGAAGAGAAGAAGAGACTGGAAGAAAGAATAGAGGCCCTGCTTCCGGACAATGTCAGCCTGAATGAAAATATATTGGAAAACGAATTGGTCCTGTTTGCCCAGAAAGCCGCTATAGACGAAGAACTTGTAAGATTGAAAAGTCACTTCAGGGAATTCGAAAAAAATCTTGAGGCCGAAGGGCCTGTCGGCAAAACAATGGATTTTATAGTCCAGGAGATGAACAGGGAGGTTAATACAATAGCCTCAAAATCAAATGATCAGGAAATAAGATCCATAACAATAAAGGCCAAAACTGTTATTGAGGAAATCAGACAACAAATACAAAATGTGGAATAGGGGGGGAGTATGGGAGAGCTTAGAAGAAAAGGCCATCTTATTATTATTTCCGGTCCTTCCGGTGTGGGAAAGGGAACGGTTTGCTCCAAGCTTATAGAAATGTCACCGGATCTCAGACTTAGCATTTCGGCCACAACCAGGGAAAAAAGAAAGGGAGAGGTCGATGGGAAAAATTATTTTTTCAAGTCGGTTGAGGAGTTCAAGGACCTGATAGCGGGCCATAAGCTAATTGAATTTGCAAAAGTTCACGGCAATTTCTATGGGACACCCAAAGAATTTGTAGATAAGAATATTGAACAGGGCCATGATGTGATCCTGGAGATAGATGTTCAAGGGGCCAAGCAGGTGAAAGAATTTATGGATGAGGGGGTATTTATTTTTCTCCTTCCGCCAAGGCTTAAGGACCTTGAGGACCGGCTGAGAAGCCGGGGGACCGAGAACGATGACCAGATTGAACTTAGATTGAAGAACGGTAGAGAAGAGATTATGCAGCTGAACGATTTTCATTATGCGGTTATAAATGATAATGTTCAGGCATGCGCTCAGAGAATAATGCACATTATAGATGCTGAAAATCAGAGGATAGATAGTCAACTAATTAAGTTTTATAAGGAGGAATACAATGATTAATCCATCATTTAAAGATCTTTCAAAGATTGCAAAAAGCCGCTATGACGTTTGCGTCATGGTTATGAAAAGGGCCAGGCTTATAATAGACGGTTCAAAGCCGCTTGTTGAGTCAAAGGCCAAGAAACCCTGCACACTTGCCCTTGATGAAATTATGGCAGGAAAAGTCAGGACCAGGTCCGCATCTCCTGAGGACCTTAACAAGGATAAAGATAAGGAACTGATGGAAGAGCTGGTTGAAGAGGAAAAAGAAGGGCTTGTTCAGGAAGAAAGCTCGGATGAGGAAGAAGATGAATAGGGAGTATCCCGCCCTGGAAGGCAAAAGAATCCTTTTGGGCGTTTCAGGAGGGATTGCTATATATAAGAGTCTGACCCTTCTTTCACTTTTAAATAAGTGTCATGCGGAGACAAAGGTCATAATGACGGAAGGAGCTAAAGAATTTATCAGGCCTCTGAGCTTTCAAACCATGTCAAAAAACCGAATCTACAGTGATCTTTTTTCCGAGGAGGACAATTTTATCCCCCATATCGACTTGAGCCGCCAAGCCGATATCTTTCTTATTGCGCCTGCTACAGCTAATGTTCTGGCTAAACTGGCAAGTGGCTTGGCTGATGATCTCTTGACTTCAACAGCCCTGGCTTCTTCTTGCCCCATACTTGTTTCTCCGGCCATGAACGTAAAGATGTACAGGAATAAGGCAACCCAAGCAAATATAGATAAATTGAGAGAAATGGGGATTGGCATAATTGAACCCAATTCCGGTCTCTTGGCCTGCAATGAGGTTGGGGAAGGGAGAATGCCCGAAGCCGATGAACTCTTGGACTGTCTTGACTCATTCTTTACAAAAAAAGACCTATATGGAAGGAAGATAATTATAAGCGGGGGTCCAACCAGGGAAAGAATTGATCCCGTAAGGTTCCTGACCAACGATTCGTCAGGGAAGCAGGGACTTTGCCTTGCTGAGAGGGCCTACAAAAGAGGCGGAAAGGTTCTTTTTGTCCATGGAAAGATAAAAGAAGATATCCCTGAATACATTAAGAGCATAGAGGTGGAATCCACTGAAGATATGTATAGGGCTATTGATTCGGAAATTGGTCAATATGATTCTCTGATAATGGCTGCAGCCCCCTGTGATCTGCGGGCTGTAGAAGTGAGCAAGAACAAATTGAAAAAAGACGGGCTCAACTCCAAAATTTTACCTGATTTTGTTGAGACCCGGGATATTTTAAAGAGCCTGGCTGAAAAGAAAGAGGACAGGATCTTCATAGGCTTTGCCGCTGAAACAAGAAATGTTGAAGAATACGCAAAAAAGAAATTAAAAGAAAAGAATTTAGATTATATAGTGGCCAATGACGTATCTGCCCGGGGAGCCGGCTTTGACGGGGACAGCAATATCGTAACTATATATGGAAAGACCGATAAAAAATCTTACCCCAAACTTTCAAAGTACCAGGTGGCCGACAATATTTTGGACTTATTGAGATGAAAGACAGCTATAAAAAAGACTATAAAAATAGTGAAAAGAGATTCGCCGGGGTAATATGTTCAACGGGTACCAGGCTGACCGACAGGGTTTTTACCTATTCGGTTCCCCAAGGAATGCGAGATAAAATTCAAATAGGATCATCCGTCTATGTGCCCTTTGGCAGGGGAAACAAGAAGACTGAGGGACTCCTGGTTGAGTTTTATGAAACTTGCGCCATGAAAACAAAGGCCATAATTTCCATAGTCGAGAATATGCCAATCGTCAGCAAGGAGGGAATAGAACTGGCTTACTTTTTGGCTCGGGAGACCCTGTCAGATTACAGCTCAGCCTTTCAAACGGTTCTGGCACCTGGAGGTTTCGGCACGTATAAGCCCAAGATAAGGGTCTTTTATAGCTTGACCGATCTTGGAAGAGAGGCTCAAGTTCCCAAGGGAGCAGTCAGACAAAAGGCCGTCATAGATTATTTGACCCTTGAAGAGAGTGAAGACCAGGTAAATTTAATTAAAACCTGTGGCGCAACAAGCTCAAGCCTGAAGGCAATGGTGGACAAGGGCTGGCTGGCCAAGTCCGATAAGAGGGTTCTGAGAAGAAGGGCCAATTACAAGGGCGGCCAGGGTAAGAAAGCCCTGAATCCGGACCAACAGAGGGTTTTTGATATCATAAGCAAAAAGGTTGGAAATTACTTGATCTGCGGGGTAACGGGTTCGGGTAAAACCGAGATATATATGCAGCTTGTGGAGCAGGCTTTAAGCGAGGGAAAAGAGGCGATTGTCCTGGTCCCGGAGATATCACTTACCCCTCAGACCATAGAAAGATTTGAGAAAAGGTTCGGAAAAGAGGTGGCCATTCTCCACTCTAGGCTTTCCAATGCGGAAAGGTATGAGGAGTGGGAAAAAATAAAGACCGGCAGGGCTTCTATAGCCATAGGTGCCAGGTCGGCCATATTTGCTCCCTTTAAAAACCTGGGACTTATTGTCATAGATGAAGAGCACGAGAACACCTATGTGAGCGAAAAAAATCCCAAGTACCACACCTATGACGTTGCAAAATTAAGAGCTGAGTATCATGCCTGTTCTCTTGTATCGGGCAGCGCAACCCCATCAATGGAAAGCCTCTATCGGGCTGAAAAGGGGGAAATGGTCAGGCTGGATTTGCCAAGTAGGGTCGGAAACAGGCCCCTTCCTGAGATAGAAATCATAGATATGAGGGAAGAGCTTAAAAAGGGCAACAGGACCATGTTCTCGGAAGACCTTTATAGGGCCATGCTTGTAGCCCTGGAGAAAAAAGAGCAGATCATTCTTTTTCTCAATAAAAGAGGCCACACTTCTTTCGTCTTCTGCCGTTCATGCGGCTATGTTTACAGGTGTGATGCCTGCGATGTGTCTATGACCTATCATAAGTACAAGAACAGGTTGGTCTGTCACTACTGCGGCAGGGAGAAGAGGGCCGGCGGAGTCTGTCCCAGATGCGGATCAAAGGCAATAAAAGACTTTGGGGCCGGGACAGAACAGCTGGAGGAAGAAGTTAAAAAACTCTTTCCTGATGCAAGGGTTAAAAGGGCTGATGCCGATACCATGGGCAAAAAAGGCTCATATGAAGATATATACAATAAGATGATGGCTGGAGAAATAGATATACTCCTGGGTACCCAGATGATTGCCAAGGGTTTCGATTTTCCCAAAGTCAGCGTGGTCGGGATTGTTTCGGCCGACATAAGCTTAAATCTTCCGGATTTACGAGCTCGGGAGAAAACCTTCCAACTCCTCACCCAGGTGGCCGGTAGGGCAGGTAGGGGGGACACAAGAGGCAAGGTATTTGTCCAGACATATAAGCCTGACAATCCGGCCATATTGGCAGCCTCAAACCACGATGTGGACGCATTTTATAAATCGGAAAAAGATATAAGGCTTATGAGGTCCTATACCCCGATTACAAGGGATTTGCAGGTGCGATTGGCAGGGGCGGACAGGAGGGCCGTTTTTAATAAGGGCCTGGAAATAAAGAAATTCATTGAAAAGGAGATTGCCAATGTCAGGGAGGGTACTTTTGAAGGGCCTGCCCCATCGGTAATTGAAAGAATAGACAGAAAATATAGGTTTGCCATCATGATAAGAGGCAAATACAGGGAAGATTTGAGGAATTTGGGACAAGCGCTTATTGATCGCTTTCCTACAAGCAGGGAAATAAACATTATTTTGACCCTGGATCCCATTTCAATATTTTAAGATTTGGAAAAGAATTTACAATTTTAGAAATTTACGATTTTAGAAAGGAAGATTATGGGTTTAAGAGAACTGAGAATTGAAGGAGATCCCATACTTAGAAAAAAGGCCCGCCCGGTTAAAAAGATTGATGAGAGGATGAGGAATCTCCTTGACGATATGGTCGAGACAATGTACGAGGACAAGGGCATAGGCCTGGCAGGACCCCAAGTCGGTATTCTTAGGAGGGTTATTGTGGTCGATGTGGGTAATGGCCCATATAAGATGGTAAATCCTGAAATAATAGAGAGATCGGAAGAAACTGATGAAGATGTTGAGGGCTGCCTTTCTGTTCCGGCTTTTAATGGGACTGTTATAAGACCCAGACAGGTCAAGGTTAAATATATGGATGAAAACGGGGAAGAAAAGGAAGTTCTGGCCGAGGACCTCTTTGCTCGTTGCCTATGTCATGAAATTGACCACCTTGACGGGATACTCTTCAGAGACAAAGTTGTACGTGAAATAAATATGGAAAATCCCGGAGAGGACGATATTAGGTATTTAAAGGAACACGGGATCATTGATGATGAGGACCAAGCTGAGGCGGAAAGCCAAGAGGAAGCAAAATGAAAATTTGTTTTTTAGCCAATCCCGAATACTGCCTGCCTTCACTACAAGCCTTGATTGATGCCCCGGACATGGAAGTTGTCCTTGTCGTCACGGGGCCGGATAAAATCAGGTCCAGGAGGGGTCAGAGGGTTGCGGGTCCGGTAAAGCAGATGGCTTTGGACCATGGCCTGGAAGTCATCTCTCCTGAAAAATTGAACAGGTCTGAAGTCATAGACAGGATAAAAGAGGCGGAGCCGGATTTTCTTGTTGTCATAGCCTTCGGACAGTTGATAGGGAAAGGCCTTAGAGACCTTTACGGGGACAGGATTTTGAATCTCCACGGAAGCCTTCTTCCGAAATACAGGGGAGCCGCCCCCATTCAGAGGGCCCTTTTGAACGGAGATAGGGCAACAGGAGTTACTTCAATGATAGTTAGGAAAGAGCTGGATAAGGGAGAGATGCTGGCTAAAAAGGAAGTAATTATCGAAGATTCGGATGATTTGGCATCTCTTATGGACAAGATGGCGGCCTGCTCGGCTGACCTAATGTTATATACTTTAAGAAATTATGATGAGCTCTTGGAGGCCAAGGACGTCCAGGATGATTCCCTGGCTACCTATGCCGAGAAAATTTCAAAGGAGGAGGGCCATCTGGATTTCAACTTGACTGCAGATGAGTTAGTCAGGAAAGTCAAGACCTTTAAAGATTGGCCGGGTGCGGTTTTTAAATACCAAGGAGAAAACTTCAAGGTCAAAGATGCCCGCTCTATCAATGAACAGGGTTCTGAGGGAGAAGGAAGGGTCCTGCCGGGCAATATAATTTCAGTTTCAGCTGAAGGGATAGGAATACAAACGGCCAAGGGCATCTTCCTAATAGATGTAATCCAGCAGGCAGGTAAGAAGGCCTTACAGGTCAAGAACTTTATAAACGGCAAGACTATAAATGTGGGTGACTTGGTTAACTGAGCGAGTCTGTTTTTGTCGGCCCGTAATAGGCTATAATGGTTAGAAAAGAGGTGTTTATGGACAGGTCATTAAATGACATGTACCCTCAGGAGTTAAGACAACTTATGAAAGACCTGGGCAAGCAGGCTTATAGAGGAGACCAGATCTTCAACTATTTTCATGTTCAGAAGGATCAGGATCTTGAAAGTTGCTCCAATCTGCCTAAAGGCCTTGTTAAAGAGCTTGAAGATTACCCCATAAGAAAAGGTAAGATTATCGGTTGTCTTAAGTCTGTGGATATGAGCCGCAAATATCTCATTGAATTCCAAGATAAGGCAATCATTGAAGCCGTATTCATGCCCTATGAGGACAGAAACACAATATGCCTTTCCAGTCAGGTAGGTTGCAGAATGGGCTGCCTATTCTGTGCTTCAACAAAAGCGAGTTTTCAGAGAAACTTGACAGCCGCTGAAATGCTTTTGGAGCTTTACCTGATTGAAAAAGACCTTAATGAAAGAATTGACAATATTGTGATAATGGGAATAGGGGAGCCCCTGGACAACTTTGATGAGCTGGTCAGATTTCTAAGGCTTGTCTGCCATGAAAAGGGGAAAAATCTCTCACAGAGGTCAATAACAATATCAACATCAGGCTTGGTTCCAAATATTTATAAGCTGGCCGACCTTGGAATGCAGGTTAATCTGGCAATTTCCCTCCACGCATCAAATGACAAAAGTCGGGCCATGACCATGCCTATAGCAAGAAAATACAGTATTGAGCAAATAAAGGAAGCTTGCAAATACTTTTTTGATAAAACAGGCAGGAGAATTTCTCTCGAATATGTCCTTATAGAGGGTCAAAATGACAGCGATGAGGATGTAAAAAGGCTTGCAAAGCAATTTAAAGGAGCCGCCTGGCATATAAATTTAATTGCCCTAAACCGGATAGAGGAGTTTTCCGGCAAGGCTTTAAATAAAGAAAAGATGGAGATATTCAAAAACAAACTTTTAAGTCAGGGGCTGAATGTCACAGTCCGAAGAAAAAGAGGGGCCGATATTGAAGCGGCCTGCGGCCAGCTAAGACTTATGTATCAGAGAAAGGAGGCGGATATTGGAAAATTATAGCCTTACTGATAGGGGAAAAGTCAGAAAAAATAACCAGGACTCATTTATAAACTATTTTCATCCCCGATTTGCGACCTTTGTCGTATGCGACGGTATGGGGGGCCACAAGGCGGGTGAAGTCGCCTCGGCCATTGCTGTTGAAAGCATGCAACAATCAATTATAGAAAAGAAGGATAGGACAGACTATGAAAATATGTTGAAAGAGTCTGTAATTGAATCCAATCAAAAGGTATACATAGAATCACAAAAGTGCGAAGAATTCTCCAATATGGGGACAACCATTGTGGCCGCCATTTTGAGTCAGGATAATATTTATCTGGCCCATGTTGGGGATTCCAGGGCCTATCTATATAGGTCAAAGGAACTCACCTGCCTTACCCATGACCATTCACTGGTACAAAAAATGCTTGATGACGGGGCAATAACGGAAGAGGAGGCGAGGAACCATCCTGATCGCTCAACCCTGACCAGGGCCTTGGGTACGGAAGACAGTTTAGAAGTTGAGCTGGACAGGCTCCAAGCCCGGGAAAATGACCTGATACTCCTGTGTACGGACGGCTTGACCGGGATGCTTAGGGATTCTGAAATTTCAGAAATACTGGAAAAGGGTGAGACAGTGAGGGAGAAGGCTGAAAATCTTGTTGAACGGGCGATTGAAGCCGGTGGACTGGATAATATCACAGTAAGCCTGTTTGAGTATAGGAGAGAGACATGGAACAAATACTGTTAAATAAGCGTTATCGCCTAATACAAAGAATAGGCATCGGCGGTATGGCCTATGTTTATGAGGCGGAAGACACACTTTTAAAGCGTAGAGTCGCTGTAAAGATCCTTAAAGAGCAGTATCTTGAAGATGCAGAGTTTGTCAAAAAGTTTGAAAAGGAAGCACAGTCTGCAGCTTCTCTCAGCCATCCCAACATAGTAAATATATATGATGTAGGCAATGAAGTTAGAAACGGGAAACAGCTTCATTATATTGTCATGGAGCTCATAGAGGGGTCTACCTTAAAAGAGGCCATAGCCACAAAAGGCATTATGGAAAATGAGGTTATAGTCAAGATCGCTTCCCAGATAGCCAAGGCCTTAAAGTGTGCCCATGAACACAATATTGTTCACAGGGACATCAAGCCCGCCAATATACTTATCATGAAGTCGGGGGATATCAAGGTGGCCGATTTCGGCATTGCCAGGATATCTTCCTCTTCCACGATAACTTATACAAATTCAATATTGGGAACAGTTCACTATATTTCTCCGGAACAGGCCAAGGGCAGGTATACCGACCACAAGTCAGATATATATTCACTTGGCGTTGTTATGTATGAGATGGCGACCGGGAAGGTGCCCTTTGATGCCGACAATTCAGTCGGAATAGCCATTAAACATATACAGGAAAATCCGGTGCCTCCCAGGGACCTGAACAAGTATTTGGACCCCGGCCTCGAATCAATAATCTTGAAATGCATGGAGAAGAATCCGAGCGACCGCTATGACAGGGTGGATGACCTGATCTACGACCTGGCCCATTATAAAAACATGGATGATACGGTCCTTATAAAAACACCGTCAGGGGTCTACGAGGACAACCATTTGGGCAAAAAAGCCCGTGGCGAGGCCTATTATCAGAGCAGGAACTATGATGAAGACGATGAGTATTATGAAGAAGGCGGCAAGAGGAATCGCTGGTTCCCGGTAATTTTGGGGATTATAGCTCTTATGACCATTGTCCTGGTTGTAAGTCTATTCGGAAGAAAGAATCTTGATGACCTAAACAGCACCAAAACTAAGGTACCGGCGGTGGTAAATCTCACAGAAAGCGAGGCCATAAAGCTCCTTGAGGACAGCGGTCTTAAGGCAAAGATAATCGAAAGGCTTTATGATCCCAAGGTTGATGCCGGTCTTGTAATTGACCAGTCGGTTTCAGAAGGGACAAGGCTTGACAAGGGCTCTGAAGTGGGGCTGAAAATAAGCTTGGGCAAGGAGAGCGTCAAGGTCCCGGACTTGAAAAATCTAACCGTCGCCGAGGCAATAGATAAGTTGCAAAAGAGCGGTTTTTCAATGGGTGAGACCAACCATGAAAATTCGGCTGATGTGAAAAAAGATCATATCTCCAGAACGGAACCTGCAGCTGGAAGCCAGGTTGAATCGGGAGCCAGGATCAGCCTCTTTGTGTCTGACGGACCGGAGAAAAAGACAACCGTTGTACCCGTACTTATAGGAACGGACCAGAACAAGGCCTTGGAAGCCTTGAAATCGGCAAACCTCACCATAGGAAGACTTGATACGGAAAACAGCAGGTATGATGCCGGAATAGTTATAAAACAATCTGTCAAATCCGGAGAAAGGATTGATGAAGGAACAGCCATTGATCTGGTTGTATCGTTAGGCCCGGGGGTCAAGGATCCAGAGGACCAGAAGAAAAGTTACAAGGTCAATGTATTTCCTCCCGAGGGTAAATCCAGCTTTATTTTCCAGGTCTATGACTATAAGCAGTCCAGGGAAAACCCCATCTACGAAGAGTCTATCGATTCTTCAAGGGTCAATGAAAGAGGGTCTGTTACCGTCAAGTTTACGGCCCAGGCAAAAGCCCAATTACACTTTTTCATAGACGGACAGCCGGCGGACTCAAGCAAGGTTAACGGCAATGATTAAAGAACAAAATGAAGAAGATCTTTACTATGGCCATATTCTGTCATCTGAAAAAGACCTGTATTTTGTAGCAGTGGATCCCTCGGTCACCGAGGTAGATGATTTTAAGGTAAAGTCTTTATTTCATGAGGACAGCCAAAGTCTTTTTGTAAATTGCCGGGGCCGGGGTGTCTTCAGAGACAAGTCCATTAAACCCATTGTAGGGGACAGGGTCCTGATAAAACTCAATGAGGAAAGAGATGAAGGGACCATATTTGAAGTCCTGGACAGGAAGAATTCCATGGAAAGACCCAGGGTTGCCAATGTAGACCAGTTTTTGCTGGTCCAGAGCCTGGTTGAGCCGGATATAACCCAATTGGGCTTGGATAAGATCCTCGTCTCTATTGAGCTTAGGGGGCTGCCACTAATAATTTGCTTCAACAAGCTGGACAAGACTGATGAAAAGAAGGCAGTAGCCTGGCTAAATCTTTACAAAAATATCGGATACAGAGTTTTACTGACCAGCACAATCAACGATATGGGTATGGACGAACTCAGGGATATGTTAAAAGGGAAGATAAGTGCCATAGCCGGGCCATCGGGTGCGGGAAAGTCATCAATAATCAGCAGGCTTACAGGTCAGAACCTTAAAGTCGGGGACCTGAGCAGGAAAACAATGAGGGGAAGGCAAACAACAAGAAATACCAGGCTGTATACCCTAGACTCGGAGAGCTTTATTTTTGACACACCAGGCTTTTCAAGTCTCAGCATAGGAGACCTTGAGTCCGGAGTTCAACTTGCCAAATATTTTCCGGAAATAGGAAGACTTGGCAAGGATTGCAAATTTAGAAACTGCAGTCACAGAAAAGAACCTGACTGCAAGGTTAAGGAAGGACTTGAAAAGGGATTGATAGATAAGGGGAGATACAATTCATACCTATCAATTTTAAAGGAAATTGAGGATAGAAGGCCGTTTTAGTTAGGAGGAGATATGGAGAAGCAATTGTTGCCGTCACTGCTTTCATGTGACTTTTACCGTATTGAAGATGAGTTAAAGGCTATTGAATCTTGCGGGGTTAAAAGCATTCATTTGGATATAATGGACGGAAATTTTGTGCCAAATATCTCCTATGGCCCGGGAGTAATAAAAAAGATAAGGCCACACACCAAGCTGTTTTTTGATGCCCACCTTATGGTTAAGGAGCCCGACTTTATTTTTGAATCTTTAAAGGATGCCGGTTGTAACCTTATAACCGTGCATTTTGAAGCCTGCAAGCACATACATAGGACCTTGCAGAATATCAAGAGCCTTGGACTTAAGGCCGGTCTTGCCCTAAATCCCGGAACCGGTCCTGAACAGATCGAATACCTATTGGATATGGTGGATTTAGTCCTGGTCATGTCTGTGAATCCGGGTTTCGGAGGCCAGTCTTTTATCGAATCATCAATGAAGAAAGTCAAAAAGCTTAGACAGATGATTGATGGGACAGGCAGGGAAATTATTTTGGAAATAGACGGGGGAGTTAAGGCCGACAATCTGAAAATGATCAGGGATGCCGGCTGCGATTGGCTTGTAGCGGGTTCAGCAGTCTTTGAGCACGGGAAAACCCATGAAAATGCAAAAAGACTTTTGTCAATACTGGGTGAGTAAAATGGACTGGTTGAAGTTCTTTAATAGTTTTTTTAGGTCTGATAAGGGGATCAACGGACAAGCTCACGAAGGCTTTGCTATTATGTCAGCAGGGGGATCCTGTAATATTGATAAAGAAAATCTCAAAAACCTGTGCCAAGATGCCTCTTTTGTCCTGGCTTGCGATAGGGGCTATGATCTTTTAGAAAAAAATGGCCTGGCCGCCGATTTAATAATAGGCGATTTTGATTCATCCATAACTTTAAATAACATGGATACTAGAAAAAAGTTGACGGCAGAAGAAAAGATCAGGACTTATCCGGAAAGAAAAAATAAGACGGACAGTGAGCTGGGTTTAGATATCTTATATGAAAAAAACATAAAGAATGTTGTTTTTATTGGTGGACTGGGAAGTCGCCCGGACCACAGCCTGGTCAATTTATTCTTTTTAAAGAAGTATGCAATGAAGGGAATGAACATTGTGCTACTTGATCAATCCTATTTTGTAGGTTACATACTGCCAGGCTCATATAATTTTGAAATACCGGAAAATATTTTCGAAAAACCGGAAACTATTAATTCCAAGAACACCTATGTTTCATTTTTGGCTCTTGATGAGGGCCTTGAGATAAGCCTGGAAGGCTTTGACTATAACTTGGAAAACACAAGGCTTGAGCCATGTTCAAGTCTTGGTGTATCTAATCATATTTTTAAAGAAGATAATGAAGTTAGAGTTAAAGGGAAAAAAGGCCAGGGCCTGTTTTTCCTGTATTCCCATGAAAAATAGAAATTTAAAGAAAACTAAAAAACCGACTTTGCTTTCGTCTCGAGTTCGAAAGCAAGGTCGGTTAAGTATGTCTAAGAATATCAACAATGCCGGGCTAACTATGCCTCTGCAGTCTCTGAATTTTCCTCAACAACTTCTTCGCTTACTGTTGCTTCTACAGCAACTTCATTTTCTTCCACAGCACCGGTGGTTTGGTCTTGATAATCGTAATTGGCTTTATTGCGGTTTACTTTCCCTGAGCGCAGGCAACGTGTGCAAACGGACTTCCTACTGGGAGTTCCTTTTTCATCATAAACTTTTACCCTTCTGAGGTTCGGAGTAAATGATCTCTTAATGCCTTTGTGGGAGAAGGTAACCGTATTGCCGGCGGTTTTTCTTTTACCGCAGATATCGCATACTTTTGACATAATTCCTCCTCGTTACTTTAAAACTAACTATTGCATTATACCAATCTGTCTCCACCTTTGCAAGTTACTCATCTCTCTTATATAATAGATTCGATTAGAAAAACTATTCTTTGCATTTTTGTGCGATAAAAAATATAAGAGGAGGCTGTATGGTTTCTAAATTAGTAAATGAACATGGAACGGTTCTGATTGACAATGAAGTCATTGCAAACATAGTTTGTACAGCAGCAATGGAAAGTTATGGAATTGTAGGCCTGGCAGCAAAAAACATGAGTGACGGTCTATATGAGCTTTTAGGTATAGAAAACATGACCAAGGGCGTCAGGGTCTGCGATAAGGAAAACAACTCGGTTGATATCCAAGTCCAGGTCATTATGGAGTACGGAATAAGAATTTCAACTGTTGCGGAGAACTTGATCGAAAGAATTCGCTACAGTGTTGAATCATCCACCGGCATCAAGGTCGATGAAATAGAACTTATAGTACAGGGAATAAGGGTTTAAGGAGGCACTTGTGAGAGAAATGAGCGGAAGCCTCTTTAAGCAGTGTTTAAAGAGTGCATATTTAAAACTTGAGGCTGAAAAAGAGTTTGTGAATGAACTCAATGTTTTCCCGGTTCCTGACGGAGATACAGGGACAAATATGTCAATGACAATAGAATCAGCTATTGAAGCCATGGAGAGGGTAAAGGAAGAATCGCCTTCAGCCCTGGCCAAGGCCATGGGCAACGGATCTCTTATGGGTGCCAGGGGAAACTCAGGAGTTATTCTTTCCCAGCTCTGCCGTGGTATGGCGGATGCCCTTAAGGATAAGGAAAAAATAGATGCGGAAACCGTTGTGGATGTTTTTGTATCTGCCAAGGAAAGGGCCTATAAGGCGGTCATGAAGCCGACTGAAGGGACCATACTTACGGTTGCTGCAGGAATGGCATCATATGCCGAAAGAAATGCCAATCAACATGACCTTAAAGTCCTATTAAAAGGAATTTTAAGAGAAGGAAACCAGTCCCTGCAAAGAACTCCGGAAATGCTGCCGCAACTTAAAGAAGCAGGAGTTGTTGATGCCGGTGGCCAGGGTTTAATTTTCCTGGTGACAGGTTTTGTTGAAGAATTTTGCGGCGAAAATATGGAAAATCTGCTGGATAAGTCAACAGCTTCCGTGAACTCAATGGAAATTTCGGATTTCGATGCAAGTGATCACGAGATGAGCCGTATGGCCTATTTTGTCAAGTTGAAGGTTGAAGATATTGACAAAGACCGGCTTATCAGGGCCATTAACAGGCACGGGGTCCTTGAGAGTATCAACAGCAAGGGAAACTGCTTCTATGTAAAGGCCTCTACAGATACACCTGAGAAACTACTGGGTTCAGTATATAGGAGAGGAAATATCCGGGTCTTCAATATGGCCGATATTGACCATATGAAGGAAAATGCCGATATCCATAAGATTGTTGAAGAAGAAAAGCAGGCTAAAAAGAAGGTCGGTTTTGTAGCAGTCAGCTTGGGCCAGGGTTTTGAAGAAATATTCAAACAGATGATGGTCGATGAAGTTGTATCGGGCGGCCAAACAATGAATCCGTCAACTAAGGATCTTTATAACGCTGTTGAGTCTGTAAATGCTGAAACCGTATATTTATTCCCCAATAACAAAAACATCATTCTGGCAGCAGAGCAGGTGGACCAGCTTTCATCGAGCAATGTTGTGGTAATACCTTCCAGGTCAATTCCTCAAGGTCTGACAGCCCTGTTTGCTTATGATTCTTCATCCTCTGTTGAAGAAAATATAGAGAATATGACTGAGGCTATGACGGAGGTCATAACCGGACAGACAACCTACGCTGTCAGGGATACGGAAATCGAGGGTTTGAAGATAGGGAAAGGTGATAGGATTTGCCTTGTTGATGGAGATATTGTTGCCTGCGGTCAGGATGACATAAAATTAATTGAAGACAGTATTGAAAAGAATATGAATGACCATATCGCCCTGATTACCCTATACAGAGGGGCTGAAGGCGATAAAAAGACCTTAAAAGAAATGGCGGCAAGGCTGAGCATCAAATACCCTGATTTGGATATTGAAGTAGAAGAGGGTGGTCAGCCAACCTACAGCTATATTTTCTCAATGGAATAATAGCCTGTGAGAAAAAATATGGAATTAACATTTTAAGCATGAAGAGGAGCTAAGTATGGAGCTGACTGAATTAAAAGGAATCGGCCCTAAAAAGGCTTCTCTTTTTTATAAGTTGGGAATCAAGACCTGCCAAGATCTGGTTCTTGACTTGCCATATAGGTATGAGGACCGGTCCAAGCTTGACAGAATCGAGGACCTATCAGACGGAGACCTTTGCCTGATAAAAGCCAAGGTCATTTCCAAGGGCAGGCTGATAAGGCTAAAGGGAAGAAGAAGCATCCAGGAGGCGGTTTTTTCCGATGGGACTTCCGGGTTGAAAGTAATGTGGCATAACCAGCCATATTTGAATACAAGTATAAGGCCGGGACTAGAGTATTATTTATATGGTGTTTATGACAAAGATAGGGACAGAATCTCAGATCCTCAAATGGTCAGGTCGGATGACGAGGACAAGCAAAAGAATTTTCTGGGCATTATACCCATTTACCCTCTGACAAAGGGCCTGAGTCAAAATATTCGAAAAAACACCCTGAGATCGGCCATGGAAGCCCTTGATCTGGAAGAGCTTGATATTTATAAGGGAATACTGGACTTTGGTGGGGATTTCAAGAATTTCTCAGACCTACTTATGGAGATGCATTTTCCAAGCTCTTTTGAAAAGCTCAAGTCAGCCTGCAGATCCTTTGACTTGGCAAGGGCTGTTTTAGATGTCCTGACCTCTTCATATATTAAGTACTGCCGGAAGGAAGAAATGGGGCCGAAAATCAGGGCCTATCCAATGGCGGATTTTTTCAAGGCCCTAGATTTTGAATTGACGGGGGGCCAGAGCTTGGCCCTGGATGAACTTATGGAGGACCTTCTTGACCCCAAAGCAGGCAACAGATTGCTCCAGGGAGATGTGGGTTCGGGAAAGACTGTTCTGGCCTTTGCCCTGGCCTATATGACCATGCTGAACGGATTCCAGGTGGCTATGATGGCCCCGACAGAGGTCCTGGCGGCTCAGCATGCCTATAAGGCAGAAAGGCTATTTAAAAGGCTTGGGTTTAATGTTTACACAGTTCAGGGATCAGATACTGCAAAAAAGAGGGCTGAAACTGAAGGATTGGCTAAAGCTGCCAAGGTAGGTATTTATATAGGAACCCATGCCTTGATTTCAGACGGCTTGGACTTTTCAAACCTGGGCCTGGTAATAACCGATGAACAGCATCGTTTCGGTGTGGGACAGAGGGCAAAACTTATTTCAAAGTCAACTTACCCTAATTCACTTGTTTTATCGGCAACACCAATTCCCAGAACCCTAAAACTCGTAAGCACCGGGCAACTTGATCTAACAAGATTAAAGGATAAACCCCTGGGAAGAAAGAAGATAGAGACATACCTTGTCAATGGTAAGTATGAAAAGAGGATTTACGACTTCATAGAGAAAAAATCTCAGGAAGGCTTGGCTTCTTATCTGGTTTGTCCAAGGATAGAAAAGGGAGAAGGGGACCTTTCATACTGGTCGGTGGATGAAGTTTTTTCAAGATGCGAGAAATATTTCGGATCCCGGTTAGGGGTAGGAAAATTAACAGGCCCCATGTCAGCTGAGGAAAAAGCCGACGTTATGAATAAATTCATAGGCGGGGATTTGGATTTGCTTATAGCAACAAGCCTGATAGAAGTAGGCATCGATGTCTCCAGAGCCTGTATAATGGTTATAGCCGGGGCCGAAAACTTCGGCTTGGCCCAGCTTCATCAATTGAGAGGGAGAGTTGGAAGGGGAAGTGACCAATCCTACTGCATCCTTATGAGCGACAGCTCTTCAAAGGCGTCAAAAGAAAGGCTCAGATTTTTGGAAACTTGTGATGACGGCTTTGACATAGCCATAAAGGATTTGGAATTGAGGGGAGGGGGAGATATTTATGGCTTTGACCAACACGGCTTCAACTATAACGGCTTAGATCCCTTCGACAAGAATTTCAAAGAATTGAAAAAAGAAGCTAAAATAATACTGAAAGAGAAGTTTGGCCCTGAAATTTTGGAAGGACAAAAAGACCCTTTAAAGTTTATTAATAAGAGTTTAAGGGATAAAATTTTAAAAGATATACAGAACTTTAACAGCTTAAGTTTGAATTAGGAGATAGGGATGAGAATTATTTCCGGAGAAAGAAAGGGAAGGCGCTTACTCGGGCCCGACAAAAAATCCAAGACCAGGCCCACAAAGGACCAGGTTAAGGAGGCGGTTTTTGATATTTTAGGGCCAATAAAGCAGGGGAGCATTGCTCTTGACCTCTTTGCAGGAACGGGTCAAATAGGGATAGAGTTCCTTTCCAGGGGTTGCGGCTTTTCATATTTTTGTGAACAATCCCCGTACATGGTCAATTGTATTATTGAAAATCTTAATAAAGCAAAATATACTGATAAAGCACTGGTTTTAAAAGGCGATTTCAGGAGGAGACTCAACCATATTGATAAAAAGGTAGACTATGTCTATTTGGACCCTCCTTACTATCAAGATATGGTAAAAGAAGCTCTTGAAAAGCTTTTGGATAAAAAAATCATGAATGAAGGAGCTATTTTAGTGGCGGAGACGGCTGAAGACGAGTCTTTCGCCTACCCCGAAAGCTATGAACTTCTGACCATGAGAGAATATAAATTTAATAAAATATATATTTTCAAATTTAAATGTGAGGAGATAATAGAAAAATGAAAGTTATATTTCCGGGTTCCTTTGATCCGGTAACCCTGGGCCACCTCAATGTTATCCATAGAGCTTCAGAACTTTTTGATGAAGTTATAGTGGCGATCCTTAAAAATTCTCAAAAGAAAAATCTTTTTTCAGACGATGAAAAAATTGAAATGCTGGAAGAACTGTTGTATGATGTTGATAATGTAAGGGTAGAGTTATTTTCGGGTCTTCTGGCCGATTATTTCAAGCTTAAAGATGCCGATGCCGTGGTAAGGGGCCTGCGTTCACCTTCGGATTATGAGTATGAGCGCCAATTGGCCGCCCTTAACCATTCGCTCAACCCGAGCCTTGAGACGATTTTCCTGGTGACCGATATCCGCTACTCATATGTTTCAGCCAGCTATGCACGCGAGGTTGCATCATATGGGGGAGATGTATCAGGACTGGTCCCGAAATCCGTTGAAGAAAGACTACATAGAAAATTTCAAAATAATTAGCTTGGCGTAAAGCAAGAGGGGGAAAAATGGATATTTTACAATTAATGGAAGAGCTGGAAGATGTAATGGACGATGCAGCATCGATTCCATTTTCAAAAAAGGTTTCAGTGGATCCTGATGAAGTTTATGAAATAGTTAAACAGATTCGTGAATCCCTGCCTGAAGAAATACGCCAGGCAAAATGGGTAAATGATGAGAAGGATAGGATTTTGCAGGAAGCCAATGACCAGGCTGCTCAGATTGCGGAACAATCCAAGCAGGCATCAGATGACTTGGATGCCCGTGCCCAGGAGCGTTTCAATGAGCTGGTTTCAGAAAGCAGGGTAACAAAAGCTGCTAATGACAGGGCTGAAATGATTTTGGCCAAGGCTGAAGACCAGGCTCGTCAGATAAGAGAAGGTGTATTTGCATACGTTGATGAGATTCTCTCAAATACCCAGCAGAACCTGAACGCTGTTGTGGATGAACTCGAGCACAATCGTCAAGAACTCCACTAATTTAATTTTTATACTGTTAAAGGGATAGACGATCTCTATCCCTTTTTTAATTTCACATGTATTGACAAGCGGACCAAAAATTTCAGGGAGATATTATGAGCCTTTACCTTAATGATTTTAAAAAACTTTTAAATATTAAAGTCGAAAATGATTTTAACCCTGTAATCGGGTCGATATCATATGATTCCAGGCAGGTTCGAGATGGCTGTCTCTTTATTTGTAAGGGCAGGGCTTTTAAGAAATCTTTCCTCGAAAGCGCCATTAAGAAGGGGGCCCTTGCCTATATTTCAGAAGTTGATTACGGTATGAATATTGAGTGCCTGAAAGTTGATGATATAAGGGCTTGTTTGGCAGACATTGCCGCCCTTTTCTATGCCAATCCCCAGAAAGACCTGAGTATTATAGGCGTTACCGGGACTAAGGGGAAAACCAGCACCGTAAGCTACATACATCATATTTTAAGCTTATATAACAAAAAGAAGGGATTGGAGGCTCCTGCACTTTTGTCATCATCAATAAATTTTGATGGCAGAGAGTCTGCCGAGGCCCGGCTCACAACACCCGAGCCTATTGAACTCTTTTCTTTTATGAGAAGGGCGGTTGATAACGGGGTTAAAACCCTGGTTATGGAGGTGTCTTCCCAGGCCTTAAAATATGGGCGATGTAAGGGTTTGAGATTTGACATGGCGGGTTTTTTGAATATTTCACCTGATCATATATCAAGCATAGAGCATAGAGATTTCGAGGACTATTTTTCTTCTAAGCTTAAGATTTTTCAACAGAGTGACCGGGCCTTTGTAAATATGTCATCCGATAAAATAGGCAGAATACTTGCAGAAGCGAAAAAATGCAGCAAGGTAATTAAATTGCAAGTTCTTGAGGATAAAAACAGTCCGACGGATGCCGATTATATGGCCTGTAACCTGAAAGATGACCGACAGGGCTTCAGTATGGATCTGTTTGTCAGGAAAAAGGATGAGCTTGTAGAGTTAAGAAAAAATCTATATGTTAACTCTTTCGGCTTTTACAATGGAGAAAATGCTCTAATGGCCATCGCCATGACAAGTTCAATGGGTGTGGACTTGTCCTGCATTGAGGAAGCCTTAGGGAAAATTGATCTCAAAGGAAGGTCAAAATATTTCTCCACAAAGGATGGGGGAATAAAGATCATGGTCGACTACGCCCACAACGGCCTAAGTTTCTTAAGCGTACTTAAAGAGGCCAAAAGGCGCTTTCCTGACAGGCGTATAGTAGCTCTCTTCGGTGCTACCGGGGACAAGGGGAGGAACAGAAGGTTTGATTTGGGGAGAATTGCAGGAACTATGGCAGACTTCTCATTTATTTGCGAGGACGATCCGGGCTCTGAAGACCCTATGGAAATAAGCAAGATTATAGGTTCGGCAATTGAGGAACAAGGGGGCCAATACTGCATAATTATAGATAGGCAAAAGGCCTTCGAGGCCGCTATGAAGGATGCGGCCGACCGATGGGAAAAAGGAGAAAAAAGCCTGGTAATGCTTCTTGGCAAGGGGGATGCGGAATTCCAGATCGAAAATGGCCGGAGGGTTCCGGAAATTTCAGACTTTGACAAGGCCGCTCAATGGATTGAGGAATTCGGAAAATAGTATTTTTGTAAATTGTCGAGCTTAGGGTCCAGACCGTTAATGTAGTAATAGAGGTCATGGGCCCTTCTTTCTATATCAAGAAGTTCCAATGAATCGGGATCAAGGTTGAAAGAAGCTTTTTTCTGTATGACAGGGTGATTAATCCTGCTCAATAGGGCCCGGCCCTTTTCATTGAAGGCCAGGGGACGGATATAAGAGATTTGGCTAAGTCTGTGCTTTTTTATTTTCAGCAAGGCGGAAAGGATCATCCTGCGGTAGCGGGACCTGCTCTGTCGCTTATTTGACGCCATGGAGACAGCCTCTTCAAGGCTTGATGTCCTTTCAAGGCAGGAATATAGCCGATCTTCCATACCCTTTTCATGGTGGGCCACCTCTCTCCAATCGATGGGGTCTAAAATTGCTCTCATCTTTAAATAGTCATAAAAAGGATCCATACTGTCGGAAAAGGGCCCCGCTTTAACAAGATTATATGCAGGAAGGTCAGCAGGATTGAGAGTCTTATCTTTAATAGCCTGACGTATTGCGCTTGCAGAAGTTGCACTTGACTTGGGGTCGTGATCTCCTAGAAAAACCTCTCTTTTTAATGCAAAAACATCATAGTCAAGCGAAAGCTTGTCCATGGCGAGGAGATAGTTATAGGCCATAATCTGGTTGCCCATTAAATCGGTAGCCAGAGCCTTTTCATGGGCCTGCCTGTAGGACAAGCCGGACTTTATATAGTCGGCAATTTCTGCCTGAGTATTTATATTTTTATAAATTTCAAGCATCTGTTTGGGATTATTAACAAAGAAGGACTCCTCAGCTGAAAAGGCCAGACCCTCGATCTGATCTATAAGCGACAGGCACTTGATGCCGCCGTAGGCGAAGCCTGAGGCCGACTGTAGAACATAGGCCTGGGGGATTTCAATAATCAGATCAAAGCCTAAAGAGACGGCCATTTTAGCCCTGGTCCAGGGATCCAGAACAGCAGGCCTGCCCCTCTGGACAAAGCAGGATGACATGGCTCCAACCAGACAAATTTCACCTGAATCTTTGGAAAAATGATTTTTTGTTTCCTCAATCAGGCGGACATGGCCGGCATGGATGGGATTAAGTTCGCAAACAATTCCTACAGCTTTCATAAACTCTCCTTTATAGTATGATTATAAGCGAGATTTAGGATAAAATAAAAAATTGAGGTCGTGAAATTAATAAATCTGCATAAACTTGACAGGAAGACCTTAGATAGTTATAATTTTGATGTTATTCATAAATTAAGATATTCGAAGGAGGAGGTGTTCATCATGGCAGTGCCCAAACGCAAAACTTCGAAAACAAGAAGAGACAAGAGAAGAGCTTCGTCCTATCGCTTAAAAACATATGCTACATCGGCTTGCCCCAACTGTGGAGAACCGAAATTGCCGCATCATGTTTGCCCTAATTGCGGTTATTATGATGGAAAAGAAGTGATCGAAGTTGGCGAGTAATCGCCTGGCAAGAGTGCAGAGTCCTTTGGGGCCTGCACTTTTTTTGAATTCAGTAAGTGAAGACTGCATATAAGTCCCGCTATAAATTAGTCTCTGAAATATACGATTTGAGGAAAATATGACAAAAATAGTTATAGACACACTGGGATCCGACCTGGGCTGCCAAATGGTGGCTAAAGGGGTGGACTTAGCCATGAGAGAAGATGATTCCTTCCAAGCGGTTCTTGTTGGACCGGAAAAGCTTATGAGCCGATATTTGCTTAACCATAAGGACAGGATTGAATATATAGATACGGATGAAGAAATAGACAACAACGAGTCACCTGTAAGTGCAATAAGAACAAAGAAGAACTCTTCTATGGTCTTGGCATTTAACAGACTGAATGATGACGATTGTCATGCTCTCTTGTCAGCCGGATCCACCGGGGGCCTTTTAGCCGGGGCCAGCCTGATAACAAGGAGGATCAGAGGGATAAAAAGGTGCTGTTTGGCCGGGATCCTTCCCCAGTTGGATGGGGGTTCTTTGATTCTAGCCGACTGCGGAGCCAATATGGACACAAGTCCTCTAATGCTTTTTCAATTTGCCCTTCTTGCCTCGGTCTATGCTTCAGAGGTCTTAAAGGAAGAAAATCCGAGGATCGGCCTTCTATCAGTCGGGTCTGAGGACCATAAAGGAGATAAGAGAACCCTGGAAACTCACAATTTATTGAAAAACTCTAATTTAAATTTTATAGGCAATATTGAAGCCAGGGACATATTAAATTCAAATTGCCAAGTCCTAATAAGCGACGGTTTCTCAGGAAATATAGCAGTAAAGACAATTGAAGGCACTGCAAAGGCCTTAATGACCCTACTTAAGACAACAATGTACCAAAGCTTGAAGGGGAAAGTGGCCGGCCTATTAATTAAGGAACCTCTAAAGAAGGCCCTGGCCCCAATGGACTACAGAAACCATGGGGGAGCTCCTCTTATGGGGGCCAGAAAGGCCGTTTATAAGGCTCACGGCAATTCAGATGACAAGACTTTTGCCTTGTCAATTAAGGAGTGCTTAACCTATGCAAGGTCCGGTATGGAGGATAAGGTTAAGAGGGTTATTTCGGAAATGGGAACAATTGATGGCAGCGATGAATAGTATGGATGATTTAAAGACAAAATTGGATGATTTTCAAAAGCGGCGGGGCTATTATTTTAAAAACATATCCTTGCTTGAAAGGGCCCTTGTCCACAGGTCATATATAAATGAAACCAGCAAAAACCGCCTGATGTCCAATGAAAGATTGGAATTTTTGGGAGATGCCGTATGCGAGCTCATTGTTTCAGACATACTCTTTAAAAAATTTCCTGATATGGGGGAAGGGGTTTTAACTGATAAAAGGATTAAGGCGGTTTGCCAACCTTCTTTTGCCTTTTTGGCCACGGATTGGGGCCTGGACAGGCTTTTGATACTTGGAAAAGGTGAAGAGATGCAGGGAGGCAGAAACAAAGATTCCATCCTTTCAGATTGTTTTGAAGCCGTTTGCGGGGCAATATACCTGGATGGGGGCTACGAATTTCTGTATTCGGAGTTTGACAGGTTCCTACCGGGCCTTTTTGAGAAAGAAGCCCGAGCAAACAGTTTATATGAAAACTATAAATCCAAGCTTCAGGAATTGGCTTTCAGAAAAAAGCTTGCACCTGTATATACATTAATAGAAGAGACCGGACCGGATCATAAAAAAACCTTTACCGTCCGTCTGGATATCTCAGGAAAAACTGTTTCTCAGGGCAGGGGCGGTTCCAAAAAAGAAGCTGAACAGGATGCCGCTAAAAACGCACTTGAACTTTTAACAGATAAGAAATAATAATTTTACGAATAGGGTGAACAATGCTTAGACTCAAATACATAGAGATGTACGGCTTCAAGTCCTTTGCTGAAAAGACCAGATTAAATTTTGACAGGGATTTTGTTGCTGTTGTCGGACCAAACGGTTCGGGAAAATCGAATATATCAGATGCGGTGAGGTGGGTTCTTGGAGAAATGTCCGCGAAAACCCTTCGCGGAGATAAGATGGAGGACGTAATCTTTGCCGGAACATCTCAAAAGAAGGCTATGAACATGTCTATGGTCACCCTTGCCCTGGATAATTCGGAAGGTGACATTGACCTGCCTTATGAAGAAGTCCATATCTCAAGGAAGGTCTTCAGGTCCGGTGAGAGCCAGTACTTTATAAACAAGAATAAGGTCAGGCGCAAGGATGTCAGGGAGCTCTTCTTTGACACGGGAATCGGCCAGGAGGGCTACTCCCTCATAGGCCAGGGTAGGATTGAAGATATACTCTCGTCCCAAAGCGAGGACAGAAGAAAGATTTTTGACGAGGCCGCAGGCATTGCCAAATATAAATATAAAAAAGACGAGGCCCAAAGAAGGCTTGATAAAACAGAAGAAAACCTCGAGATTTTCACAACTGATCTTAGGGGAAAGGTCCAGGAAGAAAAAATCCTTAAAAGGCAGGCGGAAAATGCCAGAAAAGGACTGGAATTGAGCCGGGCCTTGGAGATCAATGAGCTTTCCCTCCTGAAAAATGATTTGGACAAGATTAGGGAGTCGGACCTTGACCTCTCGGGTGAAAAAGAGAGGTTGGAGGCCGATTTAAAAGAACAATCCGACCTGCTTGACCGGGCCAATGAGCTTTTAGCCCCCTATAACTCCAAGTTGGAGGATATGGTAAACAGGAAAAGGGAGCTTATAGGTGAACGTGAGAGGATCAGGAACAGGATTCAAAAGGCGGAAAAGGACCTTTCGGTAAAAAAGGAGCAGGTCTTTTTCTATAGGAAAGACCTGGAAAGATTGGAAAAGTCATGTAAAGACAGAAAGGCCGACATTGATAAGCTGAGGAATGAAAAGACCAAGGCTGAAGAAAGCCTGGAGACCAATAAAAAGAGCCTGGACGATCTCAGGGAAAAATTTCAGGCCCTAAGTCAGATAGAAGATTCGGAACAAATCAATAATGAGCTGGATGACCTGGTTAAGGAGAAGGAAAGGCTTAATGAAGCCCTGAATTTCCTTGAGTTTGAAAAGGACAGGACCTTGAAAGCTGACCAAGCCCTCTTGGCCCGCCAGAATGAAACCAGGAAAGAAAGAGATGCAAAGACCGGGGAAGTTGAAGCTTATAAAAGTGAATTTGATTCCCTGGATTCAGATACTGAAAAGGTCTTAAAGACCATAGAAAAATATAATCAGGCCAAGGAAGAGAATAAAGAAGAAGCCGGAAGCCTTAATGAAAAAATTTCCGGAATCGACAAAGACCAAAGGGATAAGGAGAGGCAATCAGCTCAAGTATCATCGGAGTTGAGGCTTTTACAGTCCCTTCTGGAAAGCCATGAAGGTTACAATCGGCCTGTCAAAGAGCTTTTAAAAATAGCTGACAAGGACAGGAATATTGGTGGCAGGATGCTTGGAAGTTTGGCCGATATGATTAATGTTAAACAGGGATATGAGAAGGCCATTGATGTGGCACTCGGAGGAGCCCTGCAAAACATTGTTGTTAGAAACAAGGATGATGCTAAATTTCTGATCAAACTTATAAAATCTAAAAACATTGGCAGGATAACTTTTTTGCCCTTGGACAGCATTGAGGGATCCAAGCCTGTTAGGCTTAATGAAAAGGAAGTAATTTGCTCGGCTGTTGACGCCCTGGAATATGATGACAAGTTGAGCCCGATAGTAGAGCACTTTCTGGCCAATACCCTTATAGTTGAGGACCTGGACAAGGCGGTAAAGCTGTCAGATAAAAAAACAAGGCCGGTGAGGATTGTAAGCCTTGACGGGGATGTCATAAACTCTTGGGGATCTATGGTCGGAGGCAGTATTTCAAGAAGAAGAGACGCCTCTTTAATCAACAGAAAAACCAGGATAAAAGAATTGGAAAAGTCCCTGGCTTTAATCGAGGACCAAATCAACCAATTGGAAACAGGCCGTAAGGAATGCCTGGACCGCCTAAAGAAATTGGTTCTTGATAATGAAGACTATGATAAAAAGATTGACCTTGCCAGAAAGAGCCTGGATGAAAATAAAGACAGGCTGGCCGAGCTTTCTCTGTCAATCAGCATGGGTCAAGAATTTATCAGGAATTTAGACTTAACCCTGGCCCAAAAGGTCGCCTATTCTCCCGAAGAATTCTCAGAGAAGAAGGAAGGGCTGGAGAAAAAAATCAAGGACAATGATGAGAAGCAGCTCGAACTTATAAAAAAACTGGAGGCCGGAAAACTGGAAGCGGGCCGCAGGGACAAGGAGAGGTCAATTATTGAGGAGAGGATATCCTATGCTCAAAGGGATCTTAATTTGACCGAGAATACATTTAACGAGATCTCCGAGCAGCTGGACCAGACCCTAATCACCTACGATCAGGATAATAGGGAAAAAAATGACCTGGTGGGGAAAATAGGAGAAAATGAAAAATTCATTGAGGAGGCGGAAGCCACACTCGAAAAGGGGAAGCTTGAGATAAAAAATCTCGAACAGGCCTCAGGTCAACTGGAGACCGATGAAAGCTCTCTGAGGCAAAAACTTGAAAAGCAGCTTACCATAAAAGAAAAATCTTCAGCCTTGAAAGGTGAGTTGGAAAACCAGCTATACAGGATAAATTTAAAGATTGACAGGGACAGGGAAAGAAAAGGCGAGCTCATTGATAATTACCTATCCCAATATGACATAAGCATGGAAGAGCTGGATTTCAAACTCGAAAAGCTTGAGCCCATAAAAACAAGCAGGTCCAAAGTGATTGAAATAAAACAGGACCTGTCGGCCATTGGCTTCTTTAATTATGAGTCAATCGAGGAGTATGAAAAACTTTCAGAGGAGATGGACTTTCTCCGCAAACAAATAGGGGATTTGAGGAGCTCGAAAGAAGATATCCTGGAGATGATCGAAGACTTGGACAGGACCATGGAAAGCCTCTTCCAAGACAGTTTCAAAAAAATCAATAAGGAATATAATCGGATATTCAAGATCCTCTTTGATGGGGGGCATGCAAGATTGACCCTTGATTCTGAAGATATACTCTCTGCAGGCATTGATATCGAGGCCCAGCCTCCGGGAAAGAAACTGGAGAGCCTGGCTCTTCTATCAGGAGGCGAGAGGTCTATGACGGCCCTGGCCCTGCTTTTTGCCATATTCTCGATCCATCCGACGCCATTCTGCATATTGGATGAGATTGATGCCTCACTTGATGAGGCCAATATAGGAAGGTATGTAAACTATCTTCAGACGCTCACGGAATCAACACAGTTTATAATTATCACTCATAGGAAGACCACCATGGAGCTTGCCGACACCCTTTATGGTATAACCATGGAGGAAGGGACGAGCAAGGCCATATATTTGGAAGTGGATGAATTGGAAGAGTCACTTATTGAATAGGAGGTTATATGTCTTTTTTTGATAGATTGAAAAGAGGCCTGAGTAAAACCAGAGAAAGTTTTGCCGGGGCTGTTGACAATATTATTTACGGCAAGGCCAAGATTGATGATGAGACCTTCGAGGATTTGGAAGCCAGCCTAGTTATGGCTGATATAGGCTATGAATCTTCAATGGATATAATTGATGAGTTAAGGGACAAGGTAGCCGCAGAGCGGATAAGGGAGCCTGAGGGCATCAGGACAGCCCTGACAGATATAATGGCGGATAAGCTCATAAAGGACTCGTCCGACAATGCCATTCTCAGCCGCAAGGAGCCGACCGTTATTTTGGTAATCGGTGTCAACGGGGTGGGAAAAACAACAACAATAGGTAAGATGGCCAAGTTTCTAAAGGAAGAAGGAAAATCTGTTCTCTTATGCGCTGCCGATACTTTCAGGGCTGCAGCCATTGAACAGCTGGATACCTGGTCACAGAGATCAGGCGTAGATATCATTAAGCATGAAGAAGGGGCTGATCCCGCATCTGTTGTCTTTGACGGAATCCATGCAGCCAAGGCCAGGGCATGCGACGTTCTTATTATTGATACAGCGGGCAGGCTCCATAACAAGAAGAACCTGATGGATGAGCTTGAAAAGATCAACAGGATAATAGACAGGGAATTCCCTGCCGCATATAAAGAATCTTTATTGGTTCTTGATGCAGGCACCGGACAGAACGCTCTGATGCAGGCCAAGGCTTTTAACGAGGTGACCGGGCTTACCGGAATTATCCTTACAAAGCTGGACGGAACAGGAAAAGGCGGGGTAATCTATCCCCTCCAGCATGAACTAAAGTTACCTGTTAAGTGGATAGGGGTTGGTGAAGGTATAGACGATTTGAGGCCCTTTAATGCGGAGGAGTTTGTTGCAGCCATTTTCAGCTAAACAAGAGGAGGTCACATGAAAAACAATAAAACCAACTATTTAATAATAGCACTTACAATAGTTTCAATGATCTATGCTATTTTAATATTAAATGGAACAATTGAACCTGATTTTATTGAAAACCATGGAGCTCTTGTAACACTTGTTATACCCGAGGTCGTCTTGCTGATTGCTGATGCAAAGGAAAAGAACAGCTTAAAATATACAAGGAGACTGTTTTCTATATTCTTTGTAATAAATATCATATGCCTGCTTTTTGTTTTTCTCCCATCCGGTTCAATACTGCCAAATTGCACGGCTGATGCCATGACTATGGGAAGTGTGATATTAATTCCGGGTATTGCATTTTTAAGCTACTATTATTGGCAAAAAAGGAAGCTTAATAAAAAAGAAATACAGGATTAATTCTTTAAAATACAATTAATCCAGCCTGTCAAGTAAAACTACTTGACAGGCTCTTTATTTAGTTGTAAAATATCTCCCGTTGGTTAAAAGCTAGTTTTTGTGGAGTTGTCATGGAAGACTTAATTAAAATAGGAATGCTGTATCAGACCTATGGACCCTTATTGACGGATAATCAAAAGGCTCTCTTAAGTGACTACTATTATAATGACCTGTCCTTACAGGAAATAGCTGAAAACAAAGACATATCAAAACAGGCTGTATCCGACCAGCTTAGAAGAGCAGTGAAGAAGATGGAGGGCTTTGAAAGCATCCTGGCTTCTTCAAGAAAAACCCGGGCGGTTATTGAGATCTTAAATCCGCTTATTGAAGACCTGGACAGGGACAGCCCCATAACCACTGATGAAGTTAATAAAAAACTCAAGGAGCTGAGAGATATCCTGCTCCGGGATGGAAAGGAGGCCTAGATGTTTGAAAATTTGGCTGAACGCCTTCAAAGCACCTTCGCCAAACTTACCGGCAAGGGAAAATTATCTGAAAAAGATATTGACCAGGCCATGAGGGAGATCAGACTGGCCCTCCTGGAAGCTGACGTCAATTACAAGGTTGTTAAAGATTTCGTTAAAGACGTCAAGGAAAAGTCAATGGGCGAGAGCGTCATGAAATCTTTGACACCCGGCCAGATGGTAATCAAAATTGTCAGAGACCAGATGGTTGAACTGATGACGGATGATAACCGGGAACTAAAATACGCAAGTCCAAGTACAATCATCCTCATGTGCGGTTTACAGGGTTCAGGTAAGACCACCCATGCCGCAAAGCTGGCAAATTATTATATAAAAAAGGGGAAGAGACCCCTTTTGGTTGCCTGTGACGTCTATAGGCCGGCTGCCATAAGCCAGCTGCAAATTTTGGGAAAGAAAGTCGGAGCAGATGTCTACCAGAGGGGAACAGATATTTCTCCTGTGACCATAGCAAAAGATGCTGTGGAGATGGCCAACAGGAGCGGCTACAATGTCGTAATAATAGATACCGCCGGCCGACTCCAGATTGATGAAAAGCTCATGGAAGAGCTCAAGAGCATAAAGGAGGCTGTGAATGTAACGGAAACCCTCCTCGTAGTTGATGCCATGACCGGTCAGGAGGCTGTCAACGTCGCTAAAACCTTCAATGATGATATAGATATAAGCGGCATTGTCCTTTCAAAAATGGACGGTGATGCCAGAGGCGGGGCAGCCCTCTCAATAAGGGCGGTGACCGGAAAGCCTATCAAGCTTGTAGGCCAGGGAGAAAAAATAGAAGACCTGGCCGAGTTCTATCCGGACAGGCTGGTTTCAAGGATTCTGGGAATGGGAGATGTCCTGAGTCTCATTGAGAAGGCTGAGCAAAACCTTGACCAGGAAAAAGCCAGGGAGATGGAGGAAAAATTAAGAAAGGCTAAATTTGACCTCAATGATTTCTACGACCAGCTCCAGCAGGTAAAGAGGATGGGCCCCCTCCAGGACATTTTGTCAATGTTGCCGGGCATGAATAAAAAAGCCATGGCCGGAATTAATATAGATGATAAGCAGATGATAAGGGTGGAAGCCATTTTGACTTCCATGACAGATGAAGAGAGGAAGAATCCCGACCTGATAAACGGGTCGAGGAGGGAGAGGATTGCCAAGGGCTCAGGAACAAGCCCTGTCATGGTAAACCGTTTGTTAAAACAGTTCAGGCAGTCAAAAAAGATGATGAAGAAGCTGTCAAATATGGGCAGCAGGAGAAATCCCTTTAAAGGTTTCTTTTAGTAGGAGGAATTATGTCAGTAAAAATTAGAATGAAGCGCATTGGTGCAACAAAAAGACCCTTTTACCGTATTGTAGTTGCGGACTCAAGAAGGGCAACAGACGGTCGTTTTATTGAAGAATTGGGATTTTATAATCCGATTTCCGATCCCCGTATGTTCCGTATAGATGCGGACAAGGTAAAGAGCTGGATTGCTAACGGAGCTCAGCCTTCAAAGACCTGTGATCGTCTTTTTAAAGAGTACAAAGTTTATGAATCTGAAGGTTTGGTAGAAGACGGCTGTGCTAACCAGGCAAAGCCCAAAAAGCACTATGAAGCCGAGGTCATTGACCCCAGTGAATATTCCAAGGTAGAAGAAGTTGAGGAAGAATCCCAGCCTGAAGCCCAAGCTCAAGATGAAGCAGAAGCAGAAGCTGAAACAGAAACCGAAACTGAAGCAGAGGCTGAATAATGAAAGATCTTTTGGAAAAAGTAGCTAAGGCACTTGTTGACCATAAGGATGACATTGAAATCATAGAGAATCAGGATGGGGGAATGGTAGACTTGATCCTTCGAGTAAATCCTGAGGACATGGGCAAGGTCATAGGAAAACAGGGAAGAATTGCAAATTCCATGAGACAGATTTTGAAGGCATGCGCTATCAAAGAAAATGTAAAGGTTAACTTGGAAATCAAATCAACTGATGAAGAATAATATGATTTCAATTGGCAGGATTATAAAAAGCCATGGACTAAAGGGTGCTGTAAAAGTTGCAGTGGCGGATGAGAGAGAAGGCCGTTTTAAGGTCGGCCAGCATCTCTATACCGAAGAAGGTCAGGAGCTGACAGTCCTGGAATTTTCAAACAATGGGCTTGTGACAATTTTGAAATTTCAAGAATTGGACAGCATTGACGGGGCTGAAAAGCTAAAAAACAAGGATCTTTTCATAGACGAGAAGGACCTTACTCCGAGAAAAGACGGGAGCTACTATATCAAAGACCTGCTGGGACTTGAGGTTAAGGATACCAAGGGCCTGGAGCTCGGTAAGATTAAGGATGTTTTGAACTATGCCGCCAATGATGTCCTGGTAATTGACCATAATGGCAAGGACTGCCTTGTTCCATTCATAAAGCAAATCCTTGTTTCAGTTGATATTGAGAGGGGCCTGATGATTTTGGACCCCATAGAAGGACTTTTTGATGAGGATTGATGTTCTGAGCCTTTTTCCGGAAAGCTTTGAGCTTTTGAAAACCTACGGGGTTATTGGAAAAGCCATAAATAGCGGAAAAATAGAACTCAACACTATAGACATAAGAGATTTCTGCCATGACAAGCATAGAAGTGCCGATGATACCGTATTTGGCGGTGCAGCAGGCATGCTTATGAAGCCCGGTCCCGTAGTTGAAGCTATAGAATCGGTAAGAGGGGAAAATTCAAGGGTCATATATTTGAGTCCCCAGGGCAAGCTTTTAAAACATCAGAAAGCCGTAGACTTGTCAAAGGAAGACCACCTGATCCTATTGTGCGGCCACTATGAAGGCATTGACAGCAGGGTGGTTAATCACTTTGTTGATGAGGAAATTTCCATAGGGGACTATGTTTTAACCGGGGGCGAGCTTCCGGCAATGGTCCTTATTGACAGCGTGTTGCGTTGGGTTGATGGAGTTTTGGGAAGTGCTGATTCAGCGCCGACCGACTCATTGGCCAATGGCCTCCTCCAATACGATGAGTTTACCAAGCCGAGAAATTTCAGGGGCTATGAGGTACCGGAAGTCCTTTACAGTGGAGACCACAAAGCGGTTGATCTTTGGAGACAAGAGAGCAGCCTTAAAAATACAAGAGAAAAGCGACCGGATTTATACCGGACCTACTTGGAAAATAAAGAAGATAATCACTAATTAGGAGGAAACGATGGATTATATTAAGAATCTTGAGAAAGAACAGATGAAGTCTGATGTGCCGGCATTTAACGTCGGTGATACGGTAAGGGTTCACTACCGCATTAAAGAGGGTAGCCGTGAGCGTATTCAGATTTTTGAGGGTACAGTAATTAAAATGCAAGCCGGTGGAGTTAGCGAAACTTTCACAGTTCGCAGACTCAGCTACGGAGTTGGGGTTGAAAGGACCTTCCTTTTACATTCACCCAGGGTTGAGAATGTGGAAGTCAGTCGTCATGGTAAGGCCCGCAGGGCAAAGCTCTATTATTTACGCGGCCGTGTTGGTAAGAGAGCCAAGGTTAAAGAGAAACAGAGCTTTTAATATCAGGAGCAGGGTCCGGTTTATACGGGGTCTGCTCTTTTGCTATAGAAGGAGAAAAGTATGGCAATCAATTGGTTTCCCGGCCATATGAAAAAGGCATCCAGACAGATAGAGGAAAAATTGTCCTTGGTGGACATGACTTGTGAAATTTTAGATGCCGGGATTCCGGAGTCGTCCGCAAATCACTTTCTTGAGGATCTGACCAAGAAGAAGCCCGGGCTGATCATACTCAACAAGGCCGACTTGGCAGACCCGGACATTACTCAAAAATGGATCAAGTATTTTGAGAAAAAAGGTCTGAGAGTCTTGGCCTGCAATTCACAAAAGGACAATAATTTGCCCGACAGGGTCCAAAAGGAAGCCATGATAATCTGTCGAAAAAATCTGGAGGACCGTAAAAGTCGGGGGATTAAAAATGAGGAGATCAGGATGCTGGTCTTCGGAATCCCAAATTCAGGCAAGTCGACTTTTATAAATAAGATGGCAGGAAAACGGGCAGCCCAGGTTGGCAATAAACCGGGAATTACCAAAGACCAGCGCTGGATAAGGTGCGGAAAGAATCTTCTTCTCATGGATACGCCCGGAATAATGATGAAAAAACTGACTCAAAAAGAGGGCCTTCACCTAGCCTGGACAGGGGCAATAAAGGAAGAAATTCTGGACCTTCAAGGTCTGGGCTATGCTTTCATAGAACACCTGATGACAATTAAACCTGATGCCTTGATAAATAAATATGACTTGAAAAAGGGTTTGAGTTCACTTGAGATCATGGATGAAATAGGCAAAAAGATGGGGGCCATGAACGGAACCTATGTTGATTATGACAGGGTATCCAAAAGAATCCTCTACGATTTCAGACAGGGGAAACTGGGAAGAATCAGCCTGGAAGATCCGGAGAATTCTTATGCTTAGTGAATATTGGAAAGACAGGATTTCTGAAGAATTAAAAATTGAGATGGAAAAGTACTCAATGATATGCGGCATTGATGAGGTGGGACGGGGACCCATAGCAGGTCCTGTCCTGGCCTGTGCTATCATTATGCCGAGGGATCAATTCATAGACGGAGTCAAGGATTCGAAAAAACTGACAGCAAAGAAACGCGAATTTTTGTACGAACAAATATTGGAAAGCTGTCTTGCCTTGGGGATCGGACTGGTAGACGAGAAGATCATAGATAAAATAAATATAAGGCAGGCAACCCTATTGGCTATGAAAAACGCCTATTACGGCATGAAGGATAAGAATGGCAATTCCCTTAGTGCCGATCTGGTCATGGTTGATCATGAAAAGCCTGAGACAGACTGCAGGGAAATAGCCTTGGACAAGGGTGATGATAGAATCTATCAGATAGCTGCGGCCTCAATTGTTGCCAAGGTCACAAGGGACAGGATTATGGTGGAGTATGGAAAAAAATATCCCGACTATGCCTTTGAATCTCATAAGGGTTACGGAACCAAGAAGCATTACGATGCTATAAAGGAGTATGGTCTTCTCCCAATTCACAGGAGGAGTTTTATTCATGGAGGTTTCCTTTTTGAACACAAAGACTATGAGCTTGGAGAAGTGGAGAGAAAGGCTTTCTACGATGAGCTCAAAAGAAAAAGGGGATTGGGCTGAAAAGAAGGCCGGGCTTTACTATACAAAAAGAGGCTACAGGCTTTTGGCTAAAAAATACAGGTACAAACACGGAGAGATAGACCTTATAGCTGCAAAGGGCGATATGGTAAGATTTATAGAAGTCAAGGCCAGAACGGGCTTTTCATATGGCCTCCCGTCTCAATATGTAAATTATTATAAAAGAGAGCACTTAAGGAGAACTGCCAAAGCCTTTATTTTCAGAAATGCCGAAGACTTGGCCGATTCAGACTTTGTATTTGACATTGCTGAAATTTCTTTGTATGACAGGAAGATCAGAATCATTGAAAATGCCTTTGAAATTAAAGAATAAGGAATTAAATAAAAAAGATTAACTATAAAATATCGGGGTAATATCTAAAAGAAAGATGTCCGAGTAATTAAAATTTTTTATAATTCAGAAGGGATGCAAATATGGAGTTAAAATTAAGTGAGAAGCTGCTTGACGCTTTAAATAAGCAGGTAAGCATGGAATTGCAATCAGCACAGATCTACAACGGTATGAGAATTTATCTCAAAGAACTTGGTGCCCACGGGGCAATAAATTGGATGACAAATCAGGCCCATGAAGAGATTGAACATGCTGAAGCCTTCATCAATTTCATTCAGGAGATGGACGGCCATGTTGAACTTGATGGTATGGAGCCGGTAAAGACAGTATATGACTCACCTTTAGCCGTTTGGGAAGCGGGACTTGCCCATGAGAAAGATATATCATCATCAATATTAAATCTCCTCAAATTGGCTGATGAGGAAGGTAACTATGCAGCACAGAACTTCCTCCGCAAGTTCGTAGATGAGCAGGTTGAGGAAGAAGATAACTTCCGCGGCATAATTGACCTCTGGAAATTGGCAGGAAATTCACCTGAGGCTTTATTAAAAGTTGACGGAATTTTGGGGAAAAGAGAATAGTTAATTAAAATTAGCAAAGAGCCGTTCCTTATCGGAACGGCTTTTTTTATTTGTAAAAAAGAATACTTTGGGACCTTGAAGATACATGATAGATGCTAGACTATATCCGAAACAAGTACTGTTTTAAATTCTGAAAAAGATTAGAAAGGTCCCGAATGAACAAGATTTTACCGGGAGAAAGGCTTGAGGAAAAAGCCCTATCTGAATTAAAAGAAAAATTTTTGCTATTATCTCTTAATAATTTACCTATAGGCGCTATGTCCCAGGGCTTATGTGATCTGTTAAAGTATTTTTCATCGTACCCTGATAAAGAGATCAATAATGAAGAATTTTTGAGCCAGCCCTATGTGACAAATGGGGCATTTACTGAATATGGAAGAGAGGCTCTATTTTCCGGGAAAAATCGATCAAGAGCCGGGCATGTTCTCAACTTCCTCATCCAATCAGATTTTCCGGGATCGGACGATCTTTATAGGAAGTGGAAAGAAAAGACGGATCGTGATTATTGGCATATCACATATTTTGACCCTGAATACCCTCAGATGCTCAGGGAAATCAGAAACCCTCCGGCACTAATATATGGGAGGGGCCATAAGGAGCTTTTGAAGGAGAAAACAGTTACCATTGTCGGTACCAGGAAGGCTTCAACATATGGGCTTAAAACCGCTTTTAATTTTTCAAAAAAATTTTCCAACTACGGCTATGTGGTTGTATCGGGATTGGCCTTGGGAATTGATGCAGCCTGCCATAGGGGGGCCTTGGCGGGCTCAGGCAAAACCATTGCTGTGGAACCCTGCGGAATTGACCGAATATACCCGGCTGCCCATAAGGGCCTGGCCGGAGAAATATTAAAAAAAGGACTTATTATAAGTGAATTTCCACCGGGTTCGGAAGCCAAGAAATATCATTTTATAATGAGAAACAGGATACTTTCGGCCCTGTCTGAAAGTAGCTTGGTGGTGGAGTCGGGAGTAAAATCGGGTAGCATGATTACAGCTAACTGCGGTGCCGACCAGGGTAAAACTCTTTATGCAATACCGGGAAATATAGACCAGCCAAGGAGCCAAGGATGCAACTATCTTATTAGAAACGGTGCAATCCTTGTATCTAAATTTAAAGATATGGCTGAAGATTTAAATATAAAATTGAATGATACAAGTGATGTTGAGACAAAAGGTACCGAGGAAAGAATATTGGAAGCCTTAAAGAAATCCCCCAGAAGGGTCGAGGAATTAAAAAACAATTTAAGCTTGGAATATTCAGACTTATGGTCCGGTATAACTCTTCTGGAGATGAGGGGAAAAATATACAAAGATGTAATCGGAAACTATCATTCTACTTAAATTTATATTATATTATGCTTAAATCGATAATTAATGCATAATTAATTTGACTTTATAAATATAATAATTAAAGTGTTATAAGTAGTGCTGTAAATTAGATCTTGTTTTGAAAAGGGATATTATAATGAGCAAAAAATTAGTAATAGTGGAATCGCCTACAAAAACAAAAACCATTTCCAAGATACTTGGAAAAGAATACAAGGTAATAGCCTCAAAGGGGCATTTAAGGGATCTCCCAAAATCAACCTTTGGCGTCGATCTCGATAATAACTTTGAGCCAAAATATATTAATGTAAGAGGCAAGGCAGAGACCATAAATTTTATAAAAAAAGAGCATAAAAAAGCCGATCAGACATTTTTAGCAACCGACCCTGATAGGGAGGGGGAGGCCATATCATGGCACCTTGCCCATTTATTGGGTATGGATCCGGAGTCGGCAACTAGGGTGAGCTTCCGTGAGATAACCAAAGATGGCGTAAGAGAAGGTATAGAAAACCCCAGAAAGCTTGATTTGGACTTGGTAGACGCCCAGCAGGCCAGAAGGGTTATGGACAGAATAGTTGGCTATGAGATTTCTCCAATTTTGTGGAAGAAAGTTAAGTCAGGCTTGTCAGCCGGAAGGGTCCAATCTGTAGCTCTTAGACTGATTGTAGAAAGAGAAAGGGAAATTGAGGCCTTTGAACCCAAGGAATATTGGACAATACATTCTGTTCACAACAAGAGCAAGGTGAATTTTGAAACTGAATTTTATGGCTTTAAGAACGGTGACAAGTCTAAAAAATTTGAAATAGGGAGCCAAGATGAGGCTGACAAAATAATTAAAGATCTTGGGGACGAGTTTAAGGTTTGGGCAGTTAAAAAGACCACTAAAAAGAGAAGGCCATATGCTCCATTTACCACATCAACCCTACAACAGGAAGCCTCTGCCAAGTTAAATTTCACAACTTCAAAGACAATGATGCTGGCCCAGCAGCTATATGAAGGAGTTTCCAGTTCTGAAGGGCAAACAGGCCTCATCACATATATGAGAACAGATTCAACCCGCCTGTCTCATGACTTTACTTCAAGGGCAAAAAAGTATATTGAAAAAACCTGGGGTAAGGAATATGCGGGCAGGGAAGTTTCATATGGCGGGAAAAAAGGCAATAGCCAGGACGCCCATGAAGCCATAAGGCCGACATCCGCGGAGAGAGACCCGGAGAGCCTGAGAGATTATCTGTCAAGGGACCAGTACAGGTTGTACAAACTCATATGGGCAAGAGCTATTGCTTCGCAAATGAAGGCATCAACCTATAAATCGACAAATGTTGAAATCATAAACGGCAAGGCCGTTTTTAAAGTCAACGGCATTGAGCCGGAGTTTGACGGCTTTCAAAAGGTTTGGCCGGTAAGTGAAAAGTCCCTGCTCTTACCCGAGCTTGTAGAAGGTGAAATTCTTGAAGCAGTTAAGATCGAAAAAAGGCAGCATTTCACTCAGCCTCCGGCAAGATATTCGGAAGCAAGTTTGGTAAAGAGCCTGGAACAAAATGGTATAGGAAGACCATCTACCTATGCCGGAATTATCAAGTCTGTTCAAAATAGGCATTATGCTGTTATAAAGAAGAAATATTTTTATCCCACTGAGCTTGGAATAGCAACCAATGACCTGCTCGAAAAGAATTTCCCGGACATTATCAACATAAATTTCACGGCTGAAATGGAAAAAAGATTGGATGATATAGCTGAAGGCAACTTGGATTGGAAGGAGCTTATGGCCAGATTCTATTCAATATTTTCAGAGGATTTGGAAAAGGCTAAGGCCGACAGTGAAAGCTATAAGGTAAAGGACAAGCCGACCGGGGAGAAGTGCCCGGAGTGCGGCCACGACCTCGTCTATAAAAACGGGAGGAACGGGAGCTTCATAGCCTGCTCAAATTTTCCGGCCTGCAAGTTCACTAAGTCAATAGTCAAAACCTTGGGAATCAAATGCCCTAAATGCGGTGGTGAAATGGTGGAAAAAGTATCAAAAAGGGGTAAGGTCTTCTATGGCTGTTCAAATTATCCTGATTGCGATTATGCCACCTGGGATAAGCCTACAGGAGAATTATGCCCCAAATGCGGAGAGCTTATGGTGCATAAGAAAAACAGAAAAGTCGATAAGATAATCTGTGCTAATGAAAAGTGTGAAAACCACGAAATTTAGCGAATAAATTGTTGAAAAAATTGAAATCTTCAAAAGTTTTATATATAATTATTGGGTATGTCGCACAGCCTTGAATATCCGAAGCAGTGTGCCTTTAAGGTTTGTTAGGATTTGAGAGGACTGGAGGAAAAAAACACAGGAGGAAAAGAAATGTCAGTATTAAGTATGAAAAGTTTGTTGGAAGCAGGTGTCCACTTCGGACATCAGACCAGGAGATGGAATCCTAAGATGGCTCCTTATATTTTTACGGAACGCAACGGGATTCACATCATCGACCTGTCAAAAACCATGAAATTAATTGATGACGCCTATGAGGCAGTTCGTCAGTGCTCAGCCGATGGCGGCAAGATTCTTTTTGTAGGAACAAAAAAGCAGGCCCAGGATTCAATTGAAATCCAGGCAAAACGCTGCAACCAGTATTACGTTAACCAGCGCTGGATGGGCGGAATGCTTACCAATTTCCAGACTATCAAAAAGAGCATCAAAAGATTGGAAGATATTGAAAAAATGAAGGAAGACGGAACCTATGACGTCCTTCCTAAAAAAGAAGTCGCCCAGCTCGAACATGAACATGAAAAATTAAACCGCTTTTTAGGCGGTATAAGAGATATGAACGGTCTTCCCGACCTGATCTTCATAGTTGATCCTAAGAAGGAACACATTGCTATAAATGAAGCTCTTAAGCTCAATATTCCGGTAGTAGCTATCCTGGACACAAATGCAGATCCGGACCAGGTAACCTATCCCATAGCCGGCAATGATGACGCTATCCGTTCGGTAAAACTTATTACCGGCGCTATGGCTGATGCTGTACTTGAGGGTAAACAGGGACTCCAGATGGAAGATGATGAGCCTACAGCTCAGGTAGAAGAAGACGATAACGTCGATTCTGAAGAAGAGTCCGATCAAGAACTTGATGATGAAGAGTCTGAAGACATTGATGAAGATACAGTTGAAGAAGAGGAAGAGAATTAATTAATTTTATTAGGGGAGGACGAATATGAATATTACAGCTAAAATGGTAAAAGAGCTTCGCGACATGTCAGGTGCCGGTATGATGGACTGCAAGAAGGCTTTACAGGATACAGAAGGCGATATTGATAAGGCTGCAGACCTTTTAAGGGAAAGAGGAATAGCCAAATCAGTGAAAAAAGGATCAAGATTGGCTGCTGAAGGCATTATTGATTCTTATGTTCATAATAATAAGATCGGCGTTTTGATTGAAGTCAATACAGAGACTGACTTTGCAGCAAAAAACGAAGATTTCCAAAATTTCGTACACCAGCTTTGCCTGCACATTGCATCAATGAATCCTAAATACGTATCTTCAGATGACGTACCAAAGGATGAAATTGAGCATGAAAAGAGCATTCTTATCGAGCAGGCTATGAACGAAGGCCAGAATATTCCTGAAGACAAGAGACGCTTCGTAGCAGAGAAAAAGGTTGAAGGTCGTTTGGAAAAATATCTTGAAGAAATTTGCCTGCTCAATCAGAAATTTGTTCTGGATACAGACAAGTCTGTAGATACCATTCGCAAGGAGCTGATCGCTAAAATCGGTGAAAATATTGTAATTCGCCGCTTCGTACGCTATGAGGTCGGAGAAGGACTTGAGAAAAAAGAAGAAAACTTCGCTGAAGAAGTTGCTAAACAGATTAATGGCTAAGCTCTAGTCATCCCAAAGTATTAGATAAGTATGTCTGTTTTGTATTGAATCAGCTTAATAGGGGGAGAAACAAGAAGTGCTGTTTCTTCCCCTCTTTTTTGTGATAGAATTTATAGGAGAAAGTTTTCAGGAGAGGGGAGATATGTTTAATTACAAAAGAGTTGTTCTTAAGCTGTCCGGAGAAGCTTTGTCCGGGCCCAATAAAACAGGATTGGATGATCAGACCATTGAAAGAATATGCCGGTCGATTAAGAATGTTCATGACAAGGGAATCGAGCTGGCCATAGTTGTGGGAGGAGGAAACTTTTGGAGAGGGCGCTCTTCAACCAATATAGAAAGAGCCTCTTCGGACCATATGGGCATGCTGGGTACGGTTATAAATGCTCTCAGGGTCCAGGCCTCTCTTGAAGAAATGGGGGTTGAAACCAGGGTCCAAACTGCCATACAGATGCAGGAAGTAGCCGAGCCTTATATCAGGAGAAGGGCTGTAAGACACATCGAAAAGGGCAGGATAGTCATTTTCGGTGCAGGCACGGGCCTCCCGTATTTTTCAACAGACACAACAGCAGCACTCAGAGCTCTTGAAATCGATGCCGACTGTATATTAGTTGGAAAAACCGGGACCGATGCAGTTTATGACAAGGATCCCAACATATATCCGGATGCAAAAAAATTTGAAAAGCTGGATTTTAGGCAGGTTCTTAATCTGGGATTAACGGTTATGGACTCCACAGCCACTTCATTGGCCATGGACAACAAACTTCCGATTATTGTATTCGGGATAGACGATCCTGAAAATATGGAAAAGATAGTAGCAGGAGAAAAACTGGGCACCACAATATCATCTGAAGACTAAACTTGGCAGCCGCTATTTAAAATTATTATAAGGAGAATCTTATGTTCGATGAAAAAAAATATGAGAGCAGGATGAAATCAACTATTGACCACTTCTCGGAGAATTTACAGAATATCAGAGCCGGTAGGGCCAATCCCAAATTGATTGAGAAAATCACATTTTCATATTACGGTGTTGACACACCCATAAATCAGGCAGCAACCATAAATGTTCCGGAAGCCAGGATGCTGACCATTACTCCTTGGGATAAGAATAATATTAAATTGATAGAGAAGGCGATATTGGCTTCTGAACTAGGTATTACTCCGTCCAATGACGGATCCATGATCAGATTGCCTTTCCCGGCTTTGACAGAGGATAGAAGGAAAGACTTGGTAAAAGAGGTCTCAGTCCAATCTGAAGAAGCTAAAATTGCCATAAGAAATATCCGTCGTGAAGCTATGGAAGAAATCAAGAAAGCGGAGAAAAACAAGGAAATGTCTGAGGATGACCGCTATGTCGAGGAAGAAGCCATGCAAAAATTAACGGATAAGTATATAGAAGAAATAGAGAAGATTTGCAGCAAAAAAGAAAAGGAACTTATGGAAATCTAATTTCCGAGTTTTCTATTTTACAAGAGGGCGGGCAGGATTTTGACTGGTAAAGAAGAAAAGAAGCTAAGGCACCTGGGGATAATTCTTGACGGCAACGGAAGATGGGCACAGGCCCGAGGTCTTGAAAGGACCAAGGGACATGAGGCCGGTATGGAAAATGTTGTAAGAATCAGCAGGGAATGTATGAAACAAGGCATTGAGGTTTTGAGCCTCTATGCCTTTTCAACCGAAAACTGGAAAAGACCATCTACCGAGGTATCTTCCCTTATGAATCTCTTAGTAGTCTTTGTTAAAAGTAACCTTGCGGAACTCATTGCCGATGATACTAAATTGAAGATTATGGGTGATATTTCACGTCTGCCCTTTGCTTCAAGGTCGGCCGTCAACTATGCCATTGAAAAGACTAAAAATAACAAGAGCATGGTATTGAACATAGCCTTAAACTATGGCGGAAGAGATGAGATTATCAGGGCCTGTAAGAAGCTCTATAATTCCGGATTTGATATGAACAAGCTCGATGAAAAAGAGTTTGACAGCCAAATGGACACTTCAGGCTTGGCACCCCTGGACTTTATCATAAGAACAGGCGGTGAGAGGAGACTTTCAAATTTCATGACCTGGCAATCAGCCTATGCCGAGCTTTACTTTACAGATAAATTGTGGCCCGATTTCAGCAGGGAGGACCTTCTGGCAGCCCTTGATAATTTTAATATGAGACATAGGCGATTTGGAGGGGTTGATGAATAAACTGGTTTCACGCCTTTATACAGGCATAATAATGCTTGTCTTCGGTTTTGTGGTTATTTTTAGTGAAAGCCGCTTGCTTTTATTTATTAATATTTGGATTTTGTCAAGCTTAGCCATTATCGAAGTGTCAAATTGCATTAGCCCGAAAAAAGATAAATTTAATAATATTCAATTATTAGTATTAAACTGTATTCTAAATATTTTCGGATATATTGGAAATATCAATGCTTTCATAGGGGCATTTGCATTTTCAATAATGCTGTCTTTTATAGGGTCAATGCCGGACACCGGCAAGAAAGATAGGGATCCGTCAACAGTTCTGTTTTCCTTAACTTATGTGAGTTTTCTATTTTGTTTCTCATATTTTTATCCGGAAAACACCCAGTCATATCTCTTTATTGCCCTCCTGGTATCATGGGGGACAGACAGCTTTGCCTATACTGTTGGATCAGTTATCGGCAAAAGACACTTCAGCACCATAAGCCCCAATAAAACCCTTGAAGGCTCAATTGGAGGGCTTATTGGCTCAATGGCTTTGTGTTTGCTGGCAGGCCTGTATTTTCCGGAGCTCAGCAAGGAGTTTTTATTAATTGTCGGACTTGTTGGAAGCATTTTTTCACAATTGGGAGACCTGTTCGCATCCTCTCTTAAAAGGAAGCACAACTTAAAAGACTTCAGCAAGCTTTTAAATGCCCATGGCGGCATTATGGACAGGTTTGATTCAGTGATTTTTGCAATACCGACAGTTTGGTGTTTTTTGAAATTATTTAAAATATAGAAAAATTTTTTTATAAAGCATTGATAATAGATGTGGAATTTGGAATTTGGAATGAGGTAGGAATGACGATTTTAGCAGCACTTGTAATTTTTATGCTTGTTGTACTTATGCATGAATTTGGACACTTTATCGTGGCTAAAAGATCAGGCATAAAAGTTAACGAATTTTCAGTAGGTATGGGCCCGGCCCTGGTTCAAAGAAAAAAAGGTGAGACCCTTTACTCTTTAAGGATTCTTCCATTAGGTGGTTATTGTGCCATGGAGGGAGAAGACGAAGAATCTCCGGATCCGGCTTCTTATGATTTGGCATCCCCGGCCAGGAGGTTTTTGACAATACTGGCAGGGCCTTTGATGAATCTTTTGATTGCCTATATTTGCTTCGCCTTATTTTTAGGGATTAACGGCAAGCCCATTGCCAAGGTGGCTAATTTTTCAGATAATTCACCGCTCATGGCTGCAGGAGGAAAAATAGGCGATGAGGTAACAGCTTTAAATGGAGATAATGTCGATAACTATGATGATATGATCGGCCAGCTTCAGAAGAAGGGCAAAGACCCCCTAAAAGTTACAGTATACAGGGTTGAAAACGGCCAGGGAAAAAGCATAGATTTGGAGCTTAAGGCAAGCGAAGATAACGGAAAATACTTTTTGGGATTCTATGCAGACAGAGAAACGGATTTTCTCTATGCCATCATAGGAGGTTTTACCACCCTGATTGAAAACTTAAAGCTTTTATTCGTGGTCATAGGCCGACTTCTTACAGGGAAAATGTCCATGGGTGCTGTCTCGGGTCCTATAGGGGTTGTTAAGATGATAGGGGACGCTGCAAAGCAGAGTTTTTCTTATTTGATTTTTTTAACCGGCTATATTTCCTTAAACCTGGGATTTTTCAACCTTTTGCCCATACCTGCCTTGGACGGATCAAAGCTTATATTTATTGCCATTGAGAAGATAAGGGGCAAGGCCATCAAGAAGGAAACGGAGTCTAAAATTACCATGGTTGGATTTGCATTTTTGATGGGAATACTGCTCTTGGTATCCGTTAAAGACTTGGTTAATATATTTTGATTTATGCGGTTTTTTAGTGTAATTTTATTTCCCGGTTTGGAAAAGTGTCTATGCCAGATTTTTCTTGCCGGGATATTTCTTTGAAAGGAGCTCTTAATGCTTAACAGGAAAAAAACAAGACTTCTTAAAGTAAGAGATATTAGCATAGGCGGGGGAAGCCCTATCAGTGTACAGTCAATGACCAATACCGACACAAAGGATGTGGATGCTACCGTTTCACAAATTTTATCATTTGAAAAAGAAGGCTGTGACCTTTCAAGGTCGGCCATAAACAGCAGGGAGGATGCCAGGGCAATTGTTGAAATAAAAGAGAGGACTTCAATTCCTTTCATATCCGATATCCAGTTTGATCCGGACCTGGCCATGTATGCACTCGAATATGGAACCGACGCTCTAAGGCTCAATCCCGGAAATATTGACAGCAAAAAAGATCTTGAGAGAATTGTAAAAGAATGTATAAATAAGTCTGTTCCCATAAGAATAGGGGTAAACTCAGGATCTATAAATCAGAAGATGATAGATAAGTATGGGGGAGTTAATGTAAATTCCCTGGTATATTCAGCTCTTGAGGAGGTTAAGGCTATAGAAAAACTTGGCTTTGACAAGATTTGCGTATCCATCAAATCCTCTGATCCCGACACCATGATTGAGGCCAATAAGCTTTTTTCCACCCTTTCCGACTGCCCCTTGCATTTGGGAGTTACCGAGGCCGGGCCAATTGGGCCTGCGACAATAAAGTCATCCATAGGCATAGGCAGCCTCCTATATATGGGAATAGGAGATACAATAAGGGTCTCAATTACGGGTGATCCTGTAAAAGAAGTTCAGATCGGCAACGACATACTCAAGTATTTAAAACTTAAAAATAGGGGAGTTAACCTGGTTTCATGTCCCACTTGCGCCAGAACAAGGCTCAATTTGATCAAGCTTGTTGAAGATGCGGAAAAGCGTTTAAAACATATAGACAAAAATATCAGCGTGGCCATAATGGGCTGTCCGGTAAACGGACCCGGTGAAGCTAAAGAAGCCGATATAGGAATTGCTTGCAATAAAGAGACCGGCGTGATATTTAAAAAAGGAAAAATAATTAAAAGGCTCAAAGAGAAAGATTTGATTGATGGCCTGATATCTGAGATAGAGGGGATGTAAGGATGAGGCTTGAAGATTTTCTTGCAAAATTAAATATAGAAAATCCCTTAGAGTCGGAGCCGGGGCCTGAAATTCTTAAGGCGGACTTTCATCGCATGGATAAAACCCTATATATTTCAATGAGTTCCGATTTGGAAGAAAGTATAAAGGAGAACTTGGAACAAGCCATATCACATGCCTTGGACTGTCAATGCCAATTTTTACGGCCTGAAAAAAAAGACCACTTGAAGAGCTTTTATGGTGAAAGTGTTTTAGTGCCTAAAATACCCAAGGAGCAGAAGGGGACTCCCTCAAAAAAACTTATTTCCAAGCCGGATGAAGACGGAATAATAATCGGAAAATTCAGGAAAAGAGAACTCAATGTTTTGAGCCTTGAAGAACTGGGCCAATCCAGCTCCTTCGTTGCTTGCAGGGGTCTTTTGGGGGCAAAGGTCAAGGACGATAATCTAATTGTCACGAAGAAAGGCTCTTTAATATTCAGCTTTTTTATAAATGACCGTCAAGGAATGGCTATAAGTTGCAAAATGTTTGTAGATGAAAGTGAGTCGGACAAGGTAAAGCTCCTTAAGAAAGGGGACTTCCTTTACTTGGAGGGTGCCTATAAATACGACGACTTCTCGAAAAAGGACATTTTCCAAGTCAGAGGCCTCAGGACAGAGCAGGAAATTATTGCAGGAGACCGGTCAAAAATAAAAAGGGTGGAACTCGGGGTCCATACCCAGATGAGCAACATGATGGGCCTAATCGATCCCAAAGGCCTAAAAAAGAGGCTTAGCCTATGGGGCCACCAAGCTTTCGGATTTTGTGATTACGGATCCCTCCAGGCCTATCCTATTATCCAGGGGATATTTGAAAACTCTGATATTAAGGCCATCTATGGCTACCATGCCAAGGTCCTGGATGATAGCCATAAAATCCTGCAGAATCCCTATAAAAAAGACTTGAAAGAATTGCATGGCAAATACACTGTTTTCGATATTGAAACTACGGGTTTTTCCCGCTTTAACGAGGCCATCATTGAAATAGGGGCGGTAAAAATTGTAAACGGAAACAAAGTTGGGGAATTCTCGGAATTTGTTAATCCCAAGCGCTTGATTCCTGAAAGAATCACCAAGTTAACATCAATTACAGATGCCATGGTTATGTCGGCTCCTTCAATTGAAGAAGTCCTTCCGAGCTTTTTGGAATTCTCCAAGGATACCATATTGGTAGCCCACAATGCCGACTTCGACATAGGCTTTATAAAAGAAAATGCCTATAGGCAGGGTCTTGACTTTCAAGATATTTCCATTGACAGCCTGGGCCTTGCCAGGATGCTCCATCCTGAATACAAGAACCACAAGCTGGACACAATATGCAAGAACCTGGGAGTTCCGGCCTTCCACCACCACAGAGCCATAGACGATGCCAAGGCCACAGCCTATGCCTTTGAAAAGCTTATGGGGGAGTTTGAGGAGTTGGGAATTGACCTGGCAGACATAAACACAGTAAAGTCGGACTTTCCCATGTCAAGGCACGAGTCCAATGAACTCCTCATATACGTTGAAAAACAGGAGGGGCTCAAGAATTTCTATGACCTTGTTTCAAGGGCAAATATGGAATTCTATTGGAGAAGCCCGGGGCTACCGGAATCTTTACTCTATAACAACCGCCGGGGGCTGAAGTTTGCCACGGGCTTTGTCGGATCAAAGTTGTTTGACATGATTTCAAAAAGAAGGCCCAAAAGCCAACTGCTTGAGATTGCAAGAGAGGCTGACTTCATAGTCGTTCAGCCCCCTGACTTTGCTGAAAAAGCTGTCAATGAGGAGCTTGTAGGGAGTCAGGACCACTACAAAGAGATTGTAAAGGAACTGATTTCCATTGCCGATGAACTCAATATTCCCTGCTGTGCAATAGGAATGCCCACTTATTTAGATGAGGGTGAGCGAAGGGCCAGAAATATTATTAATAATTACCAGAGAAACCTGGACTTTGATTTTAACGGCAGGGAGAAGTTTAAAAACACAGAAGAGATGCTGGATGCCTTCAGTTTTTTGGGAGAAGATAAGGCCTACGAAATTGTTGTTGAGAACTCGGTTAAAATAAGTCAGGCATTCGAAAGCATAAAGGCCATTCCTGACGGAACCTTTACTCCAAACATTGAAGGGGCCCAGGAAAAATTAAGTAAGATAACAGAAAGCAGGGCAAGGGAAATCTATGGAGACCCTCTGCCTGAAATAGTGGAAAAAAGGCTGGAGAAAGAACTTGGATCAATAATCTCAAACGGCTATTCATCATTATACGTTATAGCCCAGCTCCTGGTAGACAAGTCAAATTCCGACGGTTATCTGGTCGGTTCAAGGGGGTCTGTGGGCTCATCCTTTGTAGCTTATTTAGCCGGAATTACCGAGGTCAACCCTCTGCTGCCACATTATGTTTGCCCGGATTGCAAGCACAGTGAGTTTATAGATGATCCGGATATAAGTTCAGGCTTTGATCTGGAAGAAAAGAAGTGCCCTGAGTGCGGATCTGATATGAGAAGGGACGGTCATAGGATACCCTTTGAAGTCTTCCTGGGCTTTCACGGTGAAAAAGAACCCGATATTGACCTGAACTTTGCCGGTGAATACATGCCGACCATACACAAATATACCGAGACCCTCTTCGGTCAGGGTAAGGTATTTAGGGCCGGAACAATATCTGCCATAAAAGAGAAAACAGCCTATGGCTATATAAGGAAATACTTGGACCAGAAATATATACCCGAAGAAGATATGTATATCAATCCCGCTCAGATCGACCTCATTAAAGAGCAGATGGAGGGGACGAAAAGGACTACCGGCCAGCATGCGGGCGGTTTGATGATCGTACCGGCAGAGATGGACATATCGGATTTCTGTCCTGTCCAGTATCCGGCTGATGACATAAAGTCGGATGTTATTACAACACACTTTTCTTATGAAAACCTGAGCGGGCGAATGTTAAAGCTTGATGAGCTGGGCCAGACAACTCCAAGTATAATCAAACAGCTTCAGGACCTGACCGGCATAGATCCACTGGACATCAGCTTTGATGATCCTGATACCATGTCAATCTTCAGAAATACCGAAAAATTGGATATAAAAAGAGAATATTCAAATTCCGATGACGGATCATTGGGAATCCCGGAATTCGGCACTGACTTTGTAAGGTCTATGCTCAAGGATACCAAACCATCCAGCTTTGGTGAGCTGGTAAGGATTTCAGGACTGTCCCACGGAACGGATGTCTGGGTAAACAATGCCCAGGACCTGGTTAGATCAGGGGTTATAGATTTAAAAAGGGCAATCTGTACCAGGGACGATATTATGACTTATTTGCTTTCCAAGGGAATGGACGAGTTGGAGAGCTTCAAGACTATGGAATCCGTAAGAAAAGGAAGGGGTATCTCTGAGGCCACAATAGAGCATATGAAGGAACACGGAATACCTGAATGGTATATTGATTCCTGTTTAAAAATCCAATACATGTTCCCCAAGGCCCATGCAACGGCCTATGTAATGATGTCATATAGGATTGCCTGGTTCAAGGTCCACAGTCCTGCGGCTTTTTATGCAACATATTACACCCAGAGACTTTCGGACTTTGCAAGCTCTTTTCTTTTCAAAGACCTGGAGTCGGTCTCCTCAGCCATAGAAAAAATAAAGCTTGATGATGAGGATAAGAAGAAAATCACTCTTCTTGAAGTTATAGAAGAGATGTATGCCAGGGACTATAAATTTGCAAATGTGGACCTCCATAAATCACATGCAACTATGTTTACAATCTTGGATGACAGAACGGTTTTACCGCCTTTAGCAGCCCTTGACGGTGTATCTGAAGCTTTGGCAAATACAATAGTTGAAGAAAGACGGAAGTCAGACTTCATATCGAGGAGCGATTTTAAGGCCAGGACTGGGGCAAACCGGTCGGCAATGACCTCAATGGGGGATTCGGGTCTACTGGACGACTACCCTCTTTCAAACCAGATGAGTTTTTTAACGGGTTTTTGATGAAAAAGCCTAAATATAGCAGTTTACAACTTAACATGCGGGCTTAAGTGTGATAGAATATATTAGCGATAGAACAGTGGCAAGGGCGGATTTTCCGCTCTTGTTTTTTTAAGGAGAGTCTATATGAATAAAAAGCAAATTGAAGATTTAAAAAATAGTTTGGAGGGAACTGTAGAGGAGTGCGGATATGAGCTCCTGGACCTGGAATATGATCAAAAGGGTCCGGATAGAATTTTAAGGTTTTATATCTACCATCCTGATGGAATAAGTGCGGAGGATTGTGAAAAGGTCAGCAATGCCTTAAGCCCCGTTTTGGACGAGATTGACCCCATTGACAACTCCTACTACTTGGAAGTTTCATCACCGGACCTTTCCCGCCCCTTCACTAATGACAGGTATTTTGAAATTCATATAGGGGATCTTTTGGAATTCAATTTATACGGGAAATATAAGAACAGGAAGCTTTTCAATGCCATCCTGTTGTATTTTGATGATGAAGTTCTCAAGCTGAAAGAGCTTGGCGAAGGCGGAGAGGAATTTGAAATAAAAAGGGAAAAGGTGGCAAGCGTTAAGGTTGCCATTACCTTCTAGGAGGAATTATGAATGACAAGCTGTTTGAAGCTCTGGATGCTTTAGAAAAAACAAAAGGAATATCCAAGGAAGCAATTCTGGAGGCCTTGGAAAAGGCACTAGAAAAAAGTTATGAGAAGAACTTCAAGGACAATAATAATGTTCAGGTTCAGGTAAATAAGACCAGTGGAGAAATTCATGTTTACTCCATAAGAAAGGTGGTTGATGAGGTTCAAGACCCCTATACCGAGCTGTGCCTTGAAGAAGCCAAGAAAATTAAAAAATCGGCTGCAGTCGGAGATGATATCAAGGTTGAGGTCAAGCCGAAAAATTTCGGCAGGGTTGCAGCTCAGACGGCAAGAAACATTATTGTTCAGAACCTTCAGCAGGCCGAAAGAAAACAGGTTTATGAAGACTATTCGGACAAGCTGTATGAAATAATTACGGGAACCGTGCAAAGAATTAACAGGAATAATATATACATCAGTTTAGGAAAAACCGAGGGAGTGATTACACCAAAAGAACAGATCCCCGGAGAAAGGCTGAAGGCCGGAGACAGGGTTAAACTCTATGTTGCAAATGTTGAAGATCCTGACAAGGTAAAGAGCAAGAACAGCCAGATCCTCCTTTCAAGGGCCCATCCAAATTTGGTAGTAAGACTTTTTGAACAGGAAGTTCCGGAAATTGCTGACGGACTCGTTGAGATAAATTCAATAGCCAGGGAAGCCGGATCCAGGAGCAAAATCTCCGTATATTCAACAGATCCCAACATTGATCCTATCGGCGCCTGCGTCGGATACAAGGGCAGCAGAGTTAACTATATAGTAGATGAGCTTCACGGAGAAAAAATAGACATAGCCCTATTTGACGAAAACCCGAAAACTTTTATTTCTAATGCCTTGAGCCCCGCAAGGATCAACCATGTTATTAGCAACGTAAAGGAAAAGTCGGCAGTTGTCATAGTGGCGGATGACCAACTTTCTTTGGCTATAGGTAAGGAAGGCCAGAATGTCCGTCTCGCCGCAAAGCTTACCGGGTGGAAGATTGATATTAAGGGCGAAAGCCAATATATGGAAAATCCTTCCGAGTTTGACGCACTTGAATTTACTGAAGAAGATTTAATAAAAGATAAGAATGAGATTAAAGAAGAAGATGAGGACATGGAGGGAGGTATTCAATGAGAGTATATGAATTGGCAAAAGAATTGGGTGTACAAACCAAAGCCTTAAGAGATTTGATGGAAAAACGCTTAAATTTAACTTATCCTTCACACATGTCAAAAATTGAAGCTGAGGATGAGCAGAAAATCAGGAGTATATATAAAGAAAACAGGACTGTTGTAAAAGAAAAAAAGCGGTCCGAAAAAGGCACTACTGAACAAAAAGCAAAAAAAATTCCTAAAAAGAAAAGCAAGGCTCAGATCGTTCGCTCACATGATGATGAGGAAGTGGCTGAAGAGAAAGAATTTCGTCGTAAAGACAAGACCGAAAAAACCAGAAAAAATAGGAAACTTAGTCGAGAAGATAAAAAGGAATTTGAAGACAAACAGCTTAAAAAAGCCAAGAGCAAAAAAGAAAGCATGGCTGATAACAAGGCTAAAAAGCAGGAAAAGAAGAACAAAATAGCAGCGGAAGCTGATGAGGAACAGGATATAACTAATCAAATAATTGAAATACCCGGCGAAATTACGGTTGGAGATTTCGCCAAGGCTATAAAACAAAATGCAATGGATGTAATAGGCAAGCTTATTAGGCTCGGAGTTATGGCCGGTTTGAACGAGTCAATAACATTTGAGACCGCTGAAATAGTTGCCGAGGACTTCGGTATTCTTATAACCGAACCTGAAGAGAAAAGTGTTGACGAGATCTTTGACAAGCTTGATTTTGAAGACAAGCCTGAAGATTTGAAGCACAGGTCACCTGTGGTTACAGTTATGGGTCACGTAGACCACGGCAAAACATCTATTTTGGATGCCATAAGAAAAACAGCCGTGACCAAGGGCGAAGCCGGAGGGATTACGCAGCATATAGGCGCCTCTGTTGCCAGAGTTAATAATAAAAAGATAACCTTCCTGGATACCCCGGGCCACGAGGCCTTTACTCAGATGCGAGCCAGGGGGGCAAAAACCACTGATATAGTTATCCTGGTAGTCGCAGCGGATGACGGGGTCATGCCCCAAACAATTGAAGCCATAAACCACTCAAAAGCTGCCGGAGTCCCTATAATTGTTGCAATAAACAAGATGGACCGCTTTGAAGCCAATCCCGACAGGGTAAAACAGGAGCTTATGGAATATAAACTTGTTCCTGAAGAGTGGGGTGGCGACACCATCATGGTTCCGGTATCCGCAAAAACAGGCATGGGGATTGATGAGCTTTTGGAGAACGTACTTTTGGTAGCCGAGATGGAAGATCTTAAGGCCAATCCAAACAGGGCAGCCATAGGAGTTGTAATAGAGTCCCAGCTTGAAAAGGGCAGGGGGGCAACGGCCTCAATCCTTATCCAAAAGGGAACCCTCTACGACAATGATTACGTGGTATCCGGACATGTTTCCGGTCATATCAGAGCCATGTACGATTCCATGGGCAGGGCAATAAAGAAAGCGGGCCCATCAGAGCCGGCAAAAATCATAGGTTTGAGCGACCTTCCCGAGTCCGGAGACTTTATCTATGCTGTCAAGGACGAAAAAATCGCCAGGGACTTTGCCGCCAGGGCCGAGGAAAGGTCAAGAAAAGAGAGACTTAATAAGACAACCCATGTTTCCCTCGATGATCTCCATGTAAAAATTTCCGAGGAAGGCCTGAAAGAACTTAATATAATCGTAAAGACCGATGTTAAGGGAACAATTGATGCTCTGGCATCGTCATTGGAAAAGTTGGGCAATGAGCAGGTCAAGGTTAATATTATCCACGGAGCTGTAGGGGGAATTTCAGAGTCTGATGTTATGCTGGCTGTGGCTTCAAATGCCGTTATAATCGGCTTCAATGTCAGACCCAATCAGGGTGCCATGGCCCAGGCCCAGAGAGAAGAAGTGGATATTCACACATATAAGGTTATTTACGACGCTATCGAAGATATTAAAGCCGCTATTGCCGGTATGCTCAGCCCAGATATCAAAGAGGAAGTCCTTGGCAGGGCTGAAGTAAGGGATACTTTCAGGGTTCCATCAGCCGGGCTTGTTGCAGGTATTTATGTTACTTCCGGAAAAATGCAGAGGAACGGGCTTGCAAGGCTTATTAGAAATGATGTTGTAATTTACGAAGGAAAAATCAATTCCCTCCGCCGCTTTAAGGACGATGTAAAAGAGGTTGTCCAGGGCTACGAGGGCGGACTTGGTATTGAAAATTACAATGACCTCAAGGTTGGGGATATTGTTGAATGCTACCATGAAGTTGAGGTAAAACCTGATCTCTAATTTCCATCTAGGGGACCGGGGATATTAAGGAGCAGATATGAACATAAGACGAATGGGCAGAATAGCCCAGGAAATTAAAAAAGTCATCGCCTATGATGTTTCTTTTGTCTTAAACGATCCCAAAATTTCGAACAGGACAAGTGTTACCGATGTAACCGTTTCATCGGACCTGTCCTATTGCGATATCTATGTAAGTGTCATAGGAACTGAATGGGAGAAGAAACAGAGCCTGGAAGGGCTTGAAGGGGCTAAAGGCTTTTTAAAAAAGGAGCTTTCCGAGAAGATTATGCTCAGACAGATTCCGGAACTACGTTTTCATCTTGATGAATCAATTGAAAGAGGGATGAAGATGGATGAGCTGATCAGCAGGGTAATAGCCCAAGATGATGAAAGCAGAAGACTTAGGGGAGAAGACGGCTCTTCAGAGCCTGACCCTGACCAAGAATAGTTTAGGAAGGGTTTTTAATGTTAAAAGACCTGTTTAAGGAAGCTTATGAGCAAATAAAAAAATCCAAAAAGATCGCCATAGCCGGCCATTTAAATCCGGATGGGGATTGTATAGGTTCGATTTGCGGACTGACCCTAATCCTCGAGGATATGGGCAAGGAAGTCTATCCTTTTTGCCAAGGAATAGGCAAACACTTGTCCTATATCCCGGGAGCGAAGAAACTAATCACTTATGAGGGTCAGGGGGACTTTGATCTCTTTATAATGGTTGATCTTGGAGACAAGGCCAGGTTGGGTAAATGTTCAGCCTTAATAGAGTCTTCGAAATTTTCCGTTAATTTCGACCACCATCAGGCAAATGAAGGACTCTGCGATATAGTCATTCAGGATAAAAAAGCATCCTCAACTTGTGAGCTAATCACTAAATTTGCTATAGAAAACAGCCTACCAATAAATAATAAAGCGGCAACCGCATTATTTGCCGGAATCATTACAGATTCCAACCGTTTCCTATATGATACGGCAAGATCAGCCTGTATGAGGATTGGGGCCGACCTCCTGGATCTTGGGGCTGATGCGGATACCGTGTATTTAAATGAATATCAAAAGCTGAACCTGAATTTTCTTGCCTTCCAGGGCAAGGTTATGGGTCAGGCGGAGTTTTTAAATTCAGGTAGAATCTCCCTAGCAAATATAACGAGGGATTTGCTTAAAGAATATAAGTTGGACATGCCCGAAGCGGAGGCGGTTGTTGACACTTTAAGAAATCTTGACGGGGTTGAGATAGCCGTGATAGTAAAGGATGTTGAGGACAATCTTCAGAAGCTCTCGCTAAGATCCAAGGAGTTTTACAATGTTTCAAAGCTTGCCGGTGAATTTTCCGGAGGCGGCCATATAAAGGCTGCAGGGGCCAGTCTCAACATGACCAATGAAGCTGCCTATAATACGGTTAAAGAGCGCTTATCGAGGATTGATTTGAACCCGGGAGTCGGAAAATGTTAAGCGGGGTCCTGAATATTTATAAAGAAGAAGGCATGACATCACATGATGTTGTGGCAATTCTCAGATCAATATTAAAGCAGAAAAGGATTGGACACAGCGGAACCTTGGACCCTATGGCCCAGGGAGTTTTACCAATATGCCTGGGCAAGGCCACTAAAATTGCCGATTATATATCTGAGCAGGGCAAGACATATTTGGGAGAGATGGAATTCGGGCTCTCAAGTGACAGCCTTGACAGGACGGGAAACATTGTCGAAAGGTCTGATAAAAAGATTTTCTCGCCGGATGAAATTAATAAGGCTATGGGGCTTTTCAGGGGAGAAATATGGCAGAAACCCCCAATGTATTCTGCAGTTAAGGTAGGCGGAAGGAAATTATATGAGCTTGCCAGGCAGGGCAAGGAAGTCGAAAGACAGGCCAAAAAGATACAAATTGACAAGTTGGAAATAGTTAAGATCGAGGGCAGCAGATTGAGTTTTATCTGCACCTGTTCCAAGGGAACCTACATAAGGCAGCTTGCCTATGACTTAGCAAAAGAGCTGGGATCCTGCGCCCTACTTACAGATCTTGAGAGAATCCAAGTCGGTCCGTTTATATCCAGCCAAGCTTATAGGCTTGATCAGATAAGAGAAATGGGCCCTGATGAGATAGAAAAGATCATGTGGGGGATGGGAGAATCCCTGCCTCATATGGAAGGCCTTACTGTAAATCCCACTGAAGGCCAAAGTCTTATGCATGGGGCCTTTCTTGATTTAAAAGAAGGTTTTAATCCGATAAACCCAATTTTTAAAATCTATATAGAAGATCAGTTTATTGGCCTGGGCTACATAAAAAATGAAAAAATTAGAATAAAAAAGATGTTATTTGAAGGTTAATATGAAGATTATAGATTGTGATACAGAATTTATTAAACCCGATAAAAAAGTTTCCATAGCTTTGGGGAATTTTGACGGCCTCCATCTGGGCCATCAAAAGCTCATCAGGAGGGCAATAGAAATCGCTCAAGCTGAGGGCCTTATCTCCTCAGTCCTGCTTTTTAAGCAGAACAGCAAGAGTATGACCCGGGATCAGGATGCACGTTTTTTGACCTCGCTTGATGATAAAATTCAACTCTTGGATAAGATGGGGATAGACCTCGTATATACAAAAGACTTTGATAGGGATTTCATGCATCTAAGCAAGGAGACATTTTTAATTGATTTTCTTTTAGAGGATATGCATGTTGGCCACCTCGTTTGTGGGGCAGACTATACTTTTGGATATATGGCTGAGGGTAACACAGATGATCTGAAAAATATGCAGGCCTGTCACAACTACAGCTTGGATATCCTTGACTATGTAACTTTTAAAGGTGAGAGAATTTCATCAACACGGATCAGGGAAAGTATTAGCCTGGGCAAGGTTGAAGAAGCTCAAGGCATGCTTGGTAGGCCTTATAAGATCAAGGGAACCGTGATCAGGGGAGAAGGCAGGGGAAAGAGCCTGGGCTTTGCAACAGCCAATATAAAGCTGGATTTTCCCTATCTTTTACCAAAAAGCGGAGTATACCTTACCGAGGTTATCCTAAATAAGAAGCATTATTATGCAATGACCGACCTGGGTTACAACCCGACATTCAATAAGACGGGCTCAACAAAAATTGAAACAAATATTTTTGATTTTGATGAAAACATATATGGTGAGGATCTGGAACTCATATTTTTAAGATTTGAAAGAGATGATCTCAGTTTCAACTCCGCCCAAGAATTGATTAATCAGTTGAAAAAAGATGAAAAACTCTTGAGAAAATGGGCGCTTGAATATCGGGAAAAGTATTGAATTTGCTTGCCCATAGAGACCATATATGCTAATATAGCATGGTACTTCTTCTCAGAGTACGGAAATAGGTCCTGCTCTTGGAAGCCAGTGAATATAAGGAGAAATTATGTTAACAAAAGAAGAAAAATTGCAAGTAATCAGTGAGTATGGAAAAAGCGAATCGGATACCGGATCTCCGGCAGTTCAGATAGCTCTATTATCAAAGAGAATTGCTGAATTAACCGAACATTTAAAGACTCACAATAATGACAATGCTTCACGTAGGGGCATGTATAAGCTCATAGGCCAGCGCAGAGGCCTGCTGAGATATTTAAAAGAGCAGAATATTAACGAATACCGTGACTTGCTGAAGCGCCTGTCAATTCGTGGATAAGGTTTTGAAAAGAGTGCTTTTCAGCACTCTTTTTTATATATCTGATTTTTATACGAATAGTGTGTTTTGATTTAGGAGGAAAGATGATTAGAGAGTTCGATTACAGATCCGAAGTTACGGATAATGCATTTCACGTAACGATAGGCAAACTTGCTGAGCAGGCCAACGGTGAGTGCCTGGTCAGAGCTGATGATACAGTCGTATTAACCACAGCTACGGCCGCCGATAAACCCAGGGAAGGCCAGGATTTTTTCCCGCTAACATGCGATTACCAGGAAAAACTGTATGCCGTTGGGAGAATTCCCGGTGGCTATATTAAAAAAGAGGGCAGGGGGTCAATGGAGGCCACTTTAAATGCAAGACAAATGGACAGGCCCCTACGTCCTCTATTCCCTGAAGGCTTCATGAATGAAGTTCAAATCATAGCTACAGTGCTTTCTGTGAGCGAAGAGGAGGCTCCGGAGATTTGCGCCATGAACGGATCCTCAATAGCCCTTTCCATCTCGGATATACCCTTCCACGGCCCCACAGGAGCAGTTATAGTCGGCTATATAGACGGACAGTATATAATTAATCCTTCAGAGGAAGAGCTTAAGCATTCCGAGCTTAATCTGACCGTAGCCGGAACCGAAGAAGCCATCATGATGGTTGAGGCAGGTGCCAATGAGCTGAGCGAAGATGAGATGCTGGGTGCCATACTTTATGGACATGAAGAAATTAAATCCATTTGCCGCTTTATAAAGGGAATCGTCAAGGAAATCGGCAAAGAAAAGATGGAATTTGATGTTAACAAGCCAAGTCAGGAACTCGTTAACAGGGTTGAAAAGGCCTGCAAAGAGGACCTGATTAAGGCAATTGACTTTATAACTCCGACAAAAGCTGAGAGGGACAAGCTTTTAAATGAAGTTAGGGAAAGAACCCTTGAAAAGTTTAAGGATGAAGACGGGGAAGACTTTGAGGCCGAAAAGGGCCATATAAATGCCATAATGGATGATCTTGTACAAAAAGAATTCCGCCGCATGGTTACACAAGATAAATTAAGACCTGATGGAAGAAAAATGGAAGAGATAAGGCCTTTGTCTGCTGAAGTCGGTCTCTTGCCCAGAGTACATGGATCGGGACTCTTTAAAAGAGGCCAGACCCAGGTGCTTTCTGTGGTAACACTGGGCGGACCAAGGGATGTTCTTTATATTGACGGACTCCATTCTGAAGAAGTTGTTAAAAGCTATTTCCATCAGTACAACTTCCCGCCCTTCTGCACTGGTGAGGTCAAGCCTTTAAGAGGAGCCAGCAGAAGGGAGATAGGCCACGGTCATTTGGCTGAGAGGGCACTCTTGCCTGTACTTCCGGATCTTGACAGCTTCCCATATACCATAAGGGTTGTTTCTGAAGTTCTTTCATCAAACGGATCTTCATCACAGGCTTCCATTTGCGGATCAACACTTGCTTTGATGGATGCCGGTGTCCCAATTAAAGCACCTGTTGCCGGTATAGCCATGGGGCTTATCAAAGAGGGAGATGATACCTCAATTCTTACAGATATTCAGGGCCTTGAAGATCACCTGGGAGATATGGACTTTAAGGTTGCTGGAACCGAAAAGGGAGTAACAGCCCTTCAGATGGACATCAAGATCGAGGGAATTGACAAGGAAATCATGGAAAGAGCCTTGGGCCAGGCAAAAGATGCCAGGCTTGAAATACTCGGAGTTATCAGCGGTGCTATAAGTGAGCCCAGACAGGAACTCTCCAAGCGTGCCCCGAGAATATTAACCATTGACATTGATCCGGACCTAATTGGCGCCGTAATAGGCAAAGGTGGAAAAACCATCAATGAAATTATTGACAAAACAGGATCTACCATTGATACGGATGACGATGGCCATATAACAATCATGTCTATCGATGCTGAGGGCGGAGAAGCCGCAAAGAAGATGATAGAGGAGATAATCACTCCGGTCGAAGTCGGCAATGTATACGAAGGAACAGTGGCCAGAATTCTTAAATTCGGAGCTTTTGTAGATCTCGGCGGAGGCAAAGAGGGTATGGTCCATATTTCAAAGCTGGATAAACGCAGGGTCAACAAGGTTGAGGATGTTGTCAATGTTGGAGATAAGATCAAGGTCAAGGTCATAGAAATTGATGATAAGGGAAGAGTCAATCTTTCAAGAAAAGCCCTCCTGGATTAAAGAACAGTCAAGTTTAATCAGTTAAATATGTATCCACCGAAAAATTCATTTTTTCGGTGGATATTTTTTTGTTTTAAAGTGAAACAATGGGTTCCTATAGCTTTACTTGGTCAAAATTACCCACTTATTATGATATAATATAAGTCGATGTTAGGAGGGTTCATGGCGAATCGGACTTATAGGAACACCAGAAGAAAAAAAGCGAAAAACAGCGAAACAGCATGGATGCCGATAGCGGTTTTCCTTGTATTTATAGCCGTTTCGGCTTCTATATATTTTCAAAGCATGACGGGGATCCTGGGCAATAGCTTGGGTAAGCTTTTCTTTTATCTTTTCGGGATAATGGCTTATGTATTGCCTGTCATAATTCTGCTTATTTTGACCGTACATTTTTTTGGAAGCTGGCAAAGTAAACTGGGAAAAAACATGATATATATTGTTGTTATTTTCTTTGCCATCATGACGCTTTCCTGGATTTCAGTTAGTCCGGGGGGAAGTTTCAAGACTTCTATGGAGATGGCCGGAGAATGGGGAATTGAAAAGAGCGGGCCGGGCTTTATCGGAGGCCTTGTTGGCTTTGTTTTTGAAAAGATTATAGGGAAAATAGGAATTATCCTTCTAAATATTGTTATTTTTCTATTTTTTATTCTTCACCTCATGGAAACATCCTTGGCCGATTTTCTTCGCTCTATGTATTCCGGCCTAAAAAAAGTCTTCTCATCAACAGGAAATAAAATCAAAAATTTAGGGGAAAAAGAAGAGGAACGTTTGGATTTCCCAAATACCAATAATTTTTCCGAAACAGGAGAAAGTGCCGTGAATGAAAACGGCGGTCAGTTTAGGCCTGAAAAATCTTTTGAGCAAAATTTCCAAAATGAAAACCAAAGAAATATTGTCATCGGTGATTACGCACAGATGAGCAGGGACCTCAATCAAAACAAGGTTCCGGAGATAGAAAAAGATAAAAAGCCTTACCAAAATCCTTACAGTGAAAGTAAATCGGAGGATCCGGATAAAGGCCTAAAAATTGTAAATGAAGATGAGGAGGAAAACTATATTATCCCGCCCATCAATCTTTTAAATAATGCAAAAAGCAAGGCGAAATTGGATCCGGGTAAGCTCAAGCAGGAGGCTGCCACAATTGAGAGGACCCTATCCAGCTTCGGAATAGAATCTGAAATTGTATCAATTCAGAGGGGACCAACAGTTGCCCTCTTTGAACTGAAGCCGGCAGCAGGGATTAAAGTTTCCAGAATTACAAATCTGGCAGATGACTTGGCTTTGGCTTTGGCAGCTAAGGATATAAGGATTGAAGCTCCAATTCCGGGTAAACCTTATGTTGGAATAGAGGTTCCAAATCCCGTATCGGATACAGTTTCTTTGAGGCAAATCATTTCCTCCGAGGAATTCGGCAATAGTTCAGATAATATACCCATTGCTCTAGGTCAGAGCATAGACGGACATCCTGTTATAGCCAAAATAGCTAAAATGCCCCACCTTCTTATAGCTGGTGCTACAGGGTCGGGAAAATCAGTATGTATCAATACCATGCTGATTTCAATGCTCTATAAATATTCCCCTAAGGATCTCAGGATGATCCTGATCGATCCAAAAGTGGTTGAGCTATCAGTTTATAACGGCATACCCCATCTTCTCATACCGGTTGTCACAGACCCAAAGAAGGCCTCCAGGGCTTTGTACATGGGGGTCCAGGAAATGGAGAGAAGATTTAAACTGTTTTCAAAGCATTCCGTCAGGGACATAGCCGGTTGGAAAGAAAAAGAAAAGGTAGAGGACATTGAAAATCTGCCTTATATAGTAATTGTTGTGGATGAGCTTTCAGACCTTATGATGGCCGCCTCAAAGGACGTCGAGGCCCACATAACAAGGCTGGCTCAGATGGCTCGAGCTTGCGGTATGCATTTAATTATTGCAACTCAAAGGCCATCTGTCGATGTAATTACCGGCACAATAAAAGCCAATGTTCCCTCAAGGATCTCCTTCCAGGTATCCTCAGCTATTGACTCCAGGACTATCTTGGACCAGTCGGGAGCTGAAAGACTCCTTGGAAAGGGTGACATGCTTTACTATCCGGCAAACTTCTCCAAGCCCAGTAGGGTCCAGGGGGCTTTTGTCAGCGAATCTGAAGTTTCAAAAGTAATTGAATTTATCAAGGACAAGCACAGCTGCGAATATGATAAGAAGCTTATTGAATCAATAGAGAAGTCCAATGACAGTCTTGACCCCGGAGATGATAACGGGGGAGATAGAGACGAGCTTATGGACCAGGTTTTGGAGTTTATTTCTCACGAGGAGACAACCTCTATAAGTGGTCTTCAAAGGCGCTTCAGAATAGGCTATGCCAGGGCTGGAAGAATAATTGACGATCTTGAAGCTATGGGAGCCGTATCTCCACAGGACGGTTCAAAACCCAGGGACGTTATGATAGGAGAAATTGACGATATGAAAGGGGTGGGCGATGAATCCGGCCAATAAAATCACTTTGTCCAGAATATTGATGATACCGGTTTTTGTTGTACTCTTCTACAAGCTTGGAGAGGACAGCCCCTTACCCGGACTTGTGTTTATCCTGGCTTCATTGACAGATTTTGTGGATGGCAAGGTTGCAAGGTCCAGAAACCTGGTAACTACATTCGGCAAATTTATCGATCCTCTGGCTGATAAGGTTTTAACCCAGGCAGCCTTTATCCTACTGGTTGAAAGCGGAAAGATCAAGGCCTGGATCGTAATAATAATATTGTCCAGAGAACTCATAATAACAGCTTTTAGAACCTTGGCCGCTTCAAAGAATTTGACCATAGCAGCTTCTTATTGGGGTAAATTTAAAACAGCTTCACAGATGCTTTGCTTAGTCCTGTTACTATTAAAACCTTATATGGTAAAAGTCATGTCATTTCCTGAAAATGAAATTTTGAGTCCCATAATGCTTTATCTGGCTCTGACATTAACCATAGTTTCGGGAATTGATTATATAGTCAAAAATAAAACAATTTTGGATTTAAATAACATCTAGGAATTATAAATAATTAAGGAGGCAAAATGTCAAATGATAATTTAAGGGCAGATGAGCGTGAAAAAGCGTTAAAGCTGGCCTTTAGCAAAATAGAAAAACAGTTTGGAAAAGGTTCGGTCATGAAGCTCGGAGATATGCCGAGAGTTGAAATCGGTGCCATATCGACCGGTGCTATAAACCTTGATTTAGCCTTGGGTGTGGGAGGCCTGCCAAGAGGAAGGGTTGTGGAAATTTATGGACCCGAATCTTCAGGTAAGACTACACTTGCCCTGGAATGTGTTGCAGAAGCGCAGAGATCAGGCGGGATCGCAGCCTTTATAGATGCAGAGCATGCCCTTGATGTCGGCTATGCAAAGAATTTGGGCGTTGATGTCGATAACCTGGTTTTATCTCAGCCGGATGACGGTGAACAGGCCTTGGAGATTTGTGAGAGTCTGGTCAGGTCAAATGCCCTTGATATAGTTATTATAGACTCTGTTGCTGCTCTGGTTCCAAGGGCTGAAATAGAAGGAGAGATGGGAGATACCCATGTCGGACTTTTGGCCAGATTGATGAGTCAGGCCCTTCGTAAACTAACACCTATAGTTGCAAAAACCAACACCACTGTCGTTTTCCTTAACCAGATAAGACAGAAGATAGGTGTTATTTATGGCAATCCCGAAGTCACTACGGGTGGTATTGCCTTAAAGTTTTATTCAACCGTGCGTCTGGAAATCAGGCGTGGTGAGGCCATTAAAGACGGTGAAGAGATTATAGGAAACAGGGCAAAAATAAAAGTTGTTAAAAATAAGGTCGCTCCTCCATTCAAAAGAGTGGAGTTCGATATCATGTACGGTAAGGGAATATCAAAATCGGGTACCCTACTTGATACCGCATATGATTTAAAAATTGTGGATCGAGCCGGCGCCTGGTATAGCTATGGTGATACAAAGCTGGGCCAGGGACGCGAGAATTCCAAACTTTTCTTAGAAGAAAATGAGGATATCAGAGCTGAGATAGAAAAGGCCGTTCGAGATACTATCCAAGAAAGTCAATTGTATGAAGAAGATGACCAAAATAAGCCGACACAGGATGGCAAGCAAGCTAAAAAGTCTCCTGTAAAAGGCTCTGAAGAAGTCTTTGATGTTGATTGACAGAAAATGAAATTGTAATAAAAATTTAAAAAGAAAGGAGGTGCAAATGGATATTGTTTATATTATTTTAGCCGCATTATTGTCAGCAATAATTTTCTTTGTAATAGGAAATAAATATAGGGAGAAGAAGCAGGCCCAAGGAATAGGGTCGGCTGAGGCGATTGCCGAAAAAATTCTCAACGATGCCAATCGTGAGGCTGAAAACAGTAAAAAAGAAGCCTTGCTTGAAGCAAGAGATGAGATTCACAGGTTAAGAAGTGACCAGGAATCCCAGTATCTAAAGAGACAAAATGAACTCCAGGATATGGAAAGACGCATTCTCAAGAGGGAAGATACGATTGAGGAGAAGTCAGACAGGCTGGATGCCAAGGATAAAAAGCTGCAAAGCAAGGAGCAAAGTTTAAAGCAGAAAGAAAGCAATATAGACTCCATTATTGAAAAGCAGAAAAGCGAACTTGAAAGAATATCAGGCATGAGCCAGGAACAGGCCAAGGCCGATATTTTAGAGCTTGCCAAGAGCAATTCAATCCATGAACAGGCTCAAATTCTGAGAAAGACCCAAGAGGAAACCCAGGAGAAGGCTCAGGAGATAGCTAAAGAGATTGTTACAAGAACAATCCAACGCTACAGCTCCGACTATGTTGCCGAATCAACAGTCTCCGTTGTATCCCTTCCGGGCGATGAGATGAAGGGACGCATTATCGGAAGAGAGGGTAGAAATATCCGAGCTTTTGAAAACTTGAGCGGGGTTGATCTGATAATTGATGACACTCCACAAGCTGTTGTTCTTTCATGTTTTGACCCCGTCAGAAGGGAAAAGGCCAGGGTAGCCCTGGAAAAACTCATCCTTGACGGAAGGATCCACCCGACCAGAATCGAAGAACTTTATAACAAGGCTTGCGATGAAGTCGATGCTTCTATCAAGAAGGCCGGGGAAGATGCGGTTGATGAAGTTGGAATAAGGAATCTCCACCCAAAACTCGTCTATATTCTTGGAAAACTCAAATATAGGACTTCCTATGGCCAGAATGCTTTAGGGCACTCGATTGAGGTCGCCGAGATAGCAGGAATGATTGCCGATGAGGTTGGAGCCAATGTTAAAATTGCCAAGAGAGGTGGACTTTTACACGATCTGGGCAAGGCTTTAGACCATGAAATTGACCAGACCCACGTAGAGCTGGGAATAAAAGCAGCAAGGAAATATAAGGAAAGCCCTGAGGTAATCCACTGTATTGCATCCCATCACAATGATGAGGAACCGTCGAGCCTTGAGGCATTTATTGTTCAGGCGGCTGATGCTATTTCTGCAGCAAGACCGGGAGCAAGGCGCGAATCCATGGAGAACTATGTAAAACGCTTAGAAGACTTGGAAGCTATTACCAATTCATTCAGCGGAATAGAGAGTTCCTATGCAATTCAAGCCGGGCGCGAGGTCAGGATTATTGTTAAGCCTGAGGATGTTAACGAAGATGAAATGACCCTACTTGCTCATGACATTGCTACAAAGATTGAAGATGAACTTGAGTATCCCGGACAGATCAAAGTCAACATGATCAGACAGACCCAGGTCCAGGCCTATGCTAAGTAATCAATAAGTAACACAAGATAATAATTTAAAACTTTAGTTTAAATTATCAAAGCCGATCGGATGAATTCCGGTCGGCTTTTCTATTAATTGATATTTTGTTTTTCTTTGAAGAGTTTTGAATTAACTCTGTCGTTTGGATTTATTTCAGCTCCACAGGAAGGACACTTGCGGGGGAGAAAGAAAGATTTTCCAAGGTGATTACCACAAACTCTGCAACGCCTGAGATTATAGTCCAGGATTGCTGATGGGACTATAATAATCAAAAGAAAGATCTCTAAGATTGAGGTCCCGCCTCTAAATAAGGAAATCAGGAGGAAAATCGTAAAAAAGATTGTTGCCGACCTCAAAATCATGCTGATAAGATTAATATACTTAAGCTTCATCAGATTCACCGGGGCGCATAATCCGTCCTTCATTGACATCATATAGGTCCTCATAGGTCAGATGCCCCTTGCCCACAATCTTCACCCTATATTTTGACTTTCTTATATATACCATATTGCAAACCAACAAAACTATAAGTGAAAGGATTGATGTTATGACACCTGGCAAGAGATAGGGAACTTGGTAGGTCATCTCTATCTTATGTTGGCCTTGGGTTAGTTTAACCATTATCAGGCTATCCAAAGCTTTCTCATAGTTCTTTGCTTTACCGTCAACCCAAAGCCGCCAGCCGTCATCATAGGGTATGGTCATAAGAAGGTAGGGGCTTTCCCGGTCAACCGCAACTGTGCCTGACAGGTGTGTCGGGCCTATGCTGTCAATCTTCAAACCGTGCAGGGACTGGTAGTTCAAAGCCTGGTCCCAGGCCTCTTCATTGAAGCTGAAGAGTGAGATGTTGTTAAGATCGAAACCGTCTTTATTTTTCAGCTTAACCTCAAGAGTATGCTGTAAGTTGCCGTCGTCAGCAGAGCCTACATTATATACTTGAGAAAAGTCATTAAAGTTCTTTCTTGTGTTTTTGATTTTCTTACCGTCCAAAAACAGATCAGTATTGTCATTGTTCAGGGTATTTGATACCGTAAGGTAATATGAAGCGCCTATATATGTTGTAAAGTCATAAATCAAGGATGCCTCTTTATTCTTATCAAGTCTACTATAGTGTTCAACCCTGGAACTTTTTGCCTTATTGGTCATATTATTAACAGTTTTCAGATTTATGGCTTCCCTGGAAAAGTAGTTTATCTTTCCCAAATTCCCATCCATCAAATTAGCCAACATGTCCTGGCTGTCTATGGGATTTTTCCTGCCGAATTTAAATTTTACAACGTCACTTTGAACCATATGGCCTAGAGATAGGGGTTTTTTGAGTTCAAATATGTTCACATTGTCGGTTTCAGCAAGCAAGTCCATATCCTTAACATCGGGCCTTAAAACCGTATTTTCGGCAATAGGCTCTCCGGATTCATGAAGGAAACTGTTATTCTTGCTTTCAAGAAAATACCTTACTCCAAAGAAAGAGTCGGTGAATTTCGTTGAGTTGTCCTCAACCACAGAGCTCTGAGCAGCGGCAAAGCCAAGTGCCGAAAGCAGTTTGTTATTGGTCCTGTCAAGGTGGGAATTAAAATGACTGAGGCCCGAATAATTGAACCTCATGGCATCATTATTGTCATGTTTAAAGCCCTTGGATATCCTCCAAAACTCATTTTGGCCCGGACGAATATCTTCCAGAGCATTCATACATATCCTGTTATATGACTTATAGGCATTGATATTCTCATAATTGAAAGCTCCCGTATGAAAGGCGGCATCTGTTGATACCTCAAGTAGGCTGATAAGGCTAATAATGAAAATATATTTTCCCTTGCCGACAAAACGCACATTTTTCTGAAGCAAAAGCAAAACAAGAAGAGTGCAAACAAGGATCCCTCCGGCCAAAAGGTGCCAATTCCTCATATATTCATGGTATTTGCCCAGATTCATGGATAAATAGGCAAGCATGGCCCCATATAGGAGCAAGCAAATTAACCAGGCTACTATGGGTACATCTTTAAGCCTATCAGATGCCCTGTAGGCCAAGAGAATAAGGAAAAAGCTCAGGAGCCAAGAATATCGATAAGGATACCAGTTTGGCCCCTGAAGGCCGTGCCAGATCAGGTTCAAGGGTTTAAAATACATTGATAAAACCAACACTGTTATTATAAGGAAAGAGACTATTTTCTCCCTTATCCTTATGCTCCTGTTCATAAAAAAGAACACTATCAGTATGTAAATAACAGTACCTGAAAATATATTGGGCAGACCCCAGGACACCTCTGAATATGAGAAGGCTGCCGGCAGCATTTTTGAAAAGATGTCTTTAATTGCAAAGTTCTTATCAAAATTAAATAACAGCCTCCCGGCATAGGTCCTTTTGCTCATGGAAAGGGAATAGAGGACAGGGGAGAGGATGCAGGCTGACATTCCTCCTGCAATAGCCGAGTAAACAATAAAACGTCCCAAGGCCATTAACCTGTTTTTGAACCAATCCTTATTAGAATAACCGGCTTCCCTGGGTGCCCTTACAAGGGCATATATGCAATATAAAGCTAAGAATATGCAGGCCATAAATGCCATGTAATAGCAGGACAGGATCATCACTGTCAATGAAATAACATAGGGAAGGGGACTCCTACCGGCAATCATCCTTTCTAAAAACAGGACTACGATGGGCAAGAGCCAAACAACATCCAGCCACATATGGTTTAGTAAATTTGCCGTAATAAATGAGCTTAGGGCGAAAAGGCAGGAGAACAAAACAACTTTAATGCCCCTGGCCTTTTCTCTGTTGATCAGGAATATGGCCATGGATGAACCGCAAAGGCCCAACTTTATAAGCTGGACCAGCTCAATTGCAAGGGGGAGGTCTTCTCTTGAGAAGGCCAGCATTATGAGATTTACGGGTCCCATAACGTAATAAGCAAAGGTGCCCAGCATTTCCCCGCCCAAGGACTTCATCCAACTATAATTGAAAGAAGTGGGAGAGGAGAAAAGCCTGCGGAAAGCTTCGTAAAATCCGGCATATTGGTTTCTCAGGTCAACGGCCATGGTTGAATTGTTTCCGAAGGGAAATATTTTCATATAACAGAAGCCGGGCATCATGAGAATAATGGGCAAAAAGAAGCTTAAAGCAACTATAACCAAGCTCCAAGAAAGCCTGTTTTTATTTTCGGCTTGTAATATTTTATCTTTGCCTCTATATATTTGGGTCTTCATCATTCACCTCAACTACATATTTATTCTTTGTGTCTTTTTCAGTTTTTTGAAGGATTATAGCTGTCTCTCAGGCTCACAATCCTGTTGTAAACCGGCATTTCATCTGTTGATGTTTTATCCTTTATAAAAAAGCCCTTACGCATAAACTGGTATCTTGTCTCGTCATCAGTCTCTTCCGCCAGCCAGGGTTCTACGAAGGCATTTTTGAGGACCTGCTTGGAATCCGGATTAATTATCTCGGTATAGTCCCTTTCATCCTGGTCGGGATATTCAAGGGTGAAAAGAGGATTGAAGAGATTGATCTTGCAGGGAAGAGCCTCTTTGACAGGCAGCCAATGTATGGTTCCCTTTATTTTTCTTCCGTCAGCAGGATTGCCACCCTTGGAATCCGGGTCATATTCTGCATGTATTTCTGTAATATTTCCGTCCTCATCGGTTTTATAAGATGTGCACTTGATAATATAGGCATTCATGAGCCTTACTTCATTGCCGGGATATAGACGGAAGTACTTCTTTGGGGGATCAACCATAAAGTCTTCTCTCTCTATCCATAGTTCCTTTCCAAAAGGACAGTCATGACTTCCCATATCAGCATTCTTAGGATGATTTTTAATCCGGCATATTTCCACCTTGTCATCAGGGTAGTTGTCTATGATGAGTTTTACGGGATCAAGGACAGCCATAACCCTTGGCGCATGCTCATTGAGGTCTTCTCTGACGAAGTATTCCAAGTATTGTAGGTCAACTGTTGAATCAACCTTTGAAACTCCGATTGCCTCAATAAAGTTCCTAATGGCTGCAGGAGAATAGCCCCTACGTCTTATACCGGAAATGGTGGGGAGGCGGGGATCATCCCAGCCGTCAACTAGACCCTGTTCAACCAAATAGCGAAGTTTTCTCTTGCTCATAACCGTATATGTCAAATTTAGCCTGGCGAATTCAATCTGCCTGGGCTTATGATCAAGCTCACATTCATCAACAAACCAGTTATAGAGGGGCCTATGGTCTTCAAACTCCACAGTACATAGGGAGTGGGTTATGTTCTCAAAAGCATCTTCAAGGGGGTGGGCAAAGTCGTACATGGGATAAATTGGCCATTCTGTGCCTGTCCTATGGTGGGCATTGTGGGAAATCCTATAAATTACAGGGTCTCTCATATTCATATTTCCTGAAGCCATATCAATCTTGGCCCTTAGAGTCTTTGAACCGTCTTCAAACTCTCCGGCCCTCATCCTTGTAAAGAGGTCCAGGCTTTCTTCAATTGGTCTGTCCCTGTATGGACTCTCTTTACCGGGTTCTGTTAGGGTTCCACGGTATTCTCTTATCTCTTCCGGGCAGAGTTCATCTACATAGGCCAAGCCCTTTTTGATCAGGAGTAGGGCACACTGATACATCTTTTCAAAGTAATCGCTGGCATGGTAGAAGCGGTCACCCCAGTCATAGCCCAGCCATTTTATATCCTTCTTGATCTGCTTGACATATTCTTCATCTTCTTTAACTGGATTGGTGTCATCCATCCTTAAATTACATAAACCTCCATATTTTTCAGCAGTGCCGAAATCGAGGCAGATAGCCTTTGCATGACCTATATGTAAATAGCCGTTGGGCTCAGGCGGAAAACGCGTATGAATTTTTTGACCGTAAACACGGCCTTCAGGTTTAAGCTCCTCATCAATTATTTGATGTATGAAGTTGTTTGATGTTTCATTAACATTTTTATTTTCCATAATTCCTCCTCGAAATTCTTATATCTAATTATAGTGGGGCACAGGCTTGGTTTTTAATGACCTTGTTGGCAAATCTAATTTATGTCACAAAATACATATTTTGTGACAAACCGGGGCTTTTTTTACCAAGGCTTCAACGGCGTCTTCCAAACTTCCTTGATCCTCCATTTAAACTTACTAAGATCAGCCCTTCTCTTAGACGAAGCCTTCAAATAGAGCTTGTTGAGTTCAATAAGGAATTCCGGATCTATATCCTCATGGCCGTACCTTATCGCTTCCATGGACTTGACCAGTTCGGGTTTATCCTGTCCGTCATTCTGTAGATAATTATAATGGTCCATAATTTTCATTAAACTTGTATAGACCGTATCTTTAGCTTGAAATTTTAAGCCGTCCAATTTTGACAATCTCATCAACTCTCCATAAAGCCTCTTGAAGACAATTTCTTTATTGGATCTTTTTCCTATCAATTTTGATGGATTTTGCCTATCAGACCATCTGGTCATCTTAATTCTGTCATAAGCGCTAATTATAATCAAAATTAGGGCTGCTGAGAACAGGATAATCCACAATTTCTCGTATAAGGCTCTCAGAGGCGTTTTAAGCGTTTTTTCATCATCATTGGTGTCATTGGATGTATCATCCAGGCTTGATTCGTCTATAGGCGTTTCAGACGACGAACTTTCAGTCAAATCCTCTGAACTTTCGTTTGTCGGTCCTGAACTCTCTTCAGGATGGTTTTCGCTCTCTTCGGGACTATTCGGATCTTCAAATCCGGCCATCATATCAATATGACTGGAAGGAGTCGTTTCAACAGGAAGCCAATAATTATCTTCAGAGTAAATTTCCATCCATGCATGGGCCTGGAAGCCGTTCAGATTTCTTTCATATAATTCACTATTTAAGGAAAGAGCATTTTTGGTTTCATTGTTAATATTTAAAACATCTGAACCTGTTTGGGCTTGGCCGCTTGGCGAAATCCGATCGCCGTCTCTTGCTTGCGGTAATAAGAATCCTTCAACATATCGTGTTTTATATCCTATATCATTTAGAAGAACACTATATACGGAAGCAAAATATACGCAATAACCTTTTTTATTTGTTAAAAAGTTATCAATTAGATCCTGTCCCTCAGGGATTTCCGGGCAATCCAAATCGTACTTGTAATTATTTTCAAAATGATCCCTCATCTTAAGATAGAGGCTTCTTATGTCGGAATCGGAACCGTAAACTATATCATATAGTTCCGGATCTTTTTCTTTGACAGTTTCAGCGTACTTTCTCTCACCGCTTCCCCTATTAACCTGGCATTGAGTGAAAGCCTGACCGCTTAATACATTCCCTGTCGGAATAATATGGTCAAGTATGGCCACACCGTTTTTGCTGTAATTCTTGCCGCTAACAACTGAACCGTCATCACTATAGAAGAAATTTGATGTAGAGTTTTCTCCAACCATAGCATTTTTCAGGCTGTTAGTATCGATAATTGCTTCCCCTTCACCCGATAGCTGGGAAAGGAGGGCCGGTTTTCCTGAATGGAATACATTTAAATTATTTTTGGCAGTCTTGATTCTGTATATCCCCGGCACATACAAAGTTTGATTAAGGGACCTGTTCCTGCTTGCAGCATCGGAAAACCAGAATACCTTGGACCTGTGGCTGGTAAAATCATCAAAATAATTTTCTTTCCATTCAAATGTCTGCAATTTTTCCCTTTCCTTCTTGGACCAGGAATTTCCGTCGAAGCTGTCATAGGAAGAACCGCGTAAATAGAATGAATAGGAAGGGGCTAAAACCGTAAGATAAGTGGCTGTATTTGGCTTTGCAGGTCCACCGACCCTCAGATTTTTTTGTGGATAAAAACCCAGTTCCTTAAGAGAGAAGGTTTCCACCTCTCCCCCTTCGGTTGGATGAATACTGTTAAGCTTCTTTGATAGGTCCTCAACAAAGAACCAGTCGGGAGGTATTATTGATTGCAACAAAAAAGTAAGGCATATTAAAATAAGCCCGAAGCTTATAGGTGGCCTCTGATCCCTGTTTTGAGGGTCTTGACGATAAGCATATGATGCATATACGCAGAATAGTCCGGCTAGGAGATAGAAAATCCAAGACTTGTTTGTGCCTAGATTAACGCAGAAAAACAAGGGCCCTATCAAAAATATCAGATTAAGCAGAGGGACCGGCAAAATCCAATGAGTTAGTACCGCTAATAAACTGACTGTTAAAGTCATAATGTTATAAAAGTTTTCAGGTTGTACCGATACATCCGGCCCTGAATAATATAGTAAATAAGTTGCCACATCTACTATTTCAGTGCCTATATTTTTCCAAAATCCTATAGAAAGTAAGGGGATGGAAAAATCAAATTTCATAAAAATCTGGACAAGCAGGGATATGGCAATTACCGCTATTAGGCCTATACTTACTTGCCATATTGACAATATAAGCCCCATAACAAGGCAGACCGCCGATATCAAAAGAAATCTTTGTATAGGTAATATTCTTCCGTCTCCAAGATAAAGCATAACGAAATAAAAAAGGCAAAATGCGAACAAAGAAGAAGTTAGCCATGCCTGCAGGTTTCGCATGAATTCAAATTTGTTGATCTTCTTCACTCTGCACCCCCTTCATCCAGCCAAATACAGGATATTATAGACTTTTCAATCCTTTCAACCATTTCCGGATCATTCATTGACTTAAAGCTGAAGCATATAAAATAGATGCCCAGCTCTGCAAAATGAATGAGGTTGCCAAGCTCGGATTGGCCGAATTTCTGTATAAAGACCAATTGGGCCTTGTCACCGAAAGATTCCATCTTCCAATGAAAATCGCTGTTATCGAAGGGAATATCTGCCAAATAAAGCTTTAGGCTATCCATATCTCCATAGCCTTTAAAAGGCTTATATCCCGACCGGCAGTCGGCAAGCTGGAGACTGTTATTCTTGTCCAAAAAGTTTGAGGCCAGAGAACAGATTGAATTCAGGAAAAAATCCCTCTCATCCAGAAGCTTTTCATCTTCCGGAGCCAGCCTGTTCTCACCCTCAAGGGTAAAATATACTGAGGGAGTCCTACATGGAGCGGGATGAACTATTATCCTCGCCGGTTCCTGCTCATAGTCCGAGTAATGCTTAACCATCCACTCCTGCATCCTTGCAGACAGCTTCCAATGAACATGGGAAAAGGACTCTCCACGTTCCATGGGATCTATTGAATAGACCTCGTCGCTTACTGAAGTAAGGTTCTTTCTTGGGACAGGCCTGCCAAGCTCATCAAAAACCCTGGTGAATTTCACAGGCTTATCCATGTTTTCAGAGGGTAAAAGATAGCAATTAAGCATATGGCTTATCTGACTTTCATCAAAATTAAGTCTGATGAAGCCAAGTAAGTCTTCATATATGGGCTCCCTGGTTTTAAGCGTATAGGTGCCTACATGAGGAAGTGTAAAGGAAAGAACCAGTTTTTTCTCTTCTCGTGGCTGTAACATGATTTTAAGAAGCTTTTTCTTCTTATTATCAGTATAGAGGTCGGGAAAACGCAGAAAAAAAGCCATAAGATGGGATTCATTTTTTAGCTCGCAAATCCATTGGCCCTTTTCTTCATTGTTCAAAACAGTGGGATTTATGGTTAATTTTGCCTTTAACTTACGGTCCGACAACTTGCTGAAAATAATTGAAAGCAAAGGAAGAAGCCCCCAAAAAATAATGATTATATGGGGAAAGGGTCTTAATTTGGTATTGGCCAGCAAAAAAAGGATAATGAGTCCTATGGCCCAAAAAACAAATCGAGCTTTTATCCTTTTTATGAATTTCATCTGGGAGCCACCGTCTCTCTAATGATCTCATCGATAACCATTCCGGCATCAAGATTTTGACCCCTGGCCTGGGGTTTCATAATAATTCTATGTACAAGTATATCTTTGGCAAGCTTTTGAATATCATCGGGGATTACATAGTCCCTTCCCTGCATTAAAGCCAATGCCGATGAGGCCAAAAGGAGCATCCTGGAAGCCCTGGGACTGGCTCCAAGCTCCACCCATTCATTATCACGGGTCTTTCTGCATATGGTCAGCAAATAGTCTTTAACTTCATCGGAGCATTTGACATTATCTACAGCTGAACGGATTTCGAGTATGATTTTATCGTCTGCGACAGTCACAATCGACTTGGCCATCTCTTTTAAAGCATCCTTATCCAGCATGAGCTTTTCTTCTTCCATATTGGGATAGCCCAGGGTCAATCTCATCATAAACCTGTCCATCTGAGCCTCGGGCAAGGGATAGGTTCCCACGTGTTCAACAGGGTTTTGAGTTGCCATAACCATAAATGGCTGGGGCAGTTTATAGGTTTTTCCCTCAACAGTTACCTGCTCTTCTTCCATGGCCTCCAAAAGGGCTGACTGGGTCCTTGGTGAAGACCTGTTAATCTCGTCTGCAAGGAGAATCTGGGTGTTTATAGCGCCCTCTTTAAACTCAAAATTATTGGTTTTGGGGTTATACATGTTGAATCCGGTAACATCGGAAGGCATGAGATCAGGGGTAAACTGGATCCTGCGGAATTTCAAATCCACGGCCTCTGCTAAGGCCCTGGCCAATGTGGTCTTCCCTATGCCGGGAACATCCTCAAGAAGGACATGACCTCCGGCCAGCAGGCAGACAAGCATTTTGCTCAGCGTTTCCTGTTTTCCTATTACCGATTTTCCTATTGAAACCATAAAGTCTTTAGTAAGTTTATTGGCCTTTTCTGCTATATCTTTGACGTCCTTGCCCATTTTATAATTTTCCTCCATAATAATTTTAATAATCATTTACCATGCCTTGCATGTTCCAATGATGTCAATCGTCATGTTTTCAACGCATATCTAATTTATTATATACAAAGAATCCTTCATAAACAAATATGATAAAATCAATATGTATGAAAGGAAGAAGTGATTATGAATTTGGATTATCCCCTATTTTTTATCGACTATATAAATTATCTTACGACCGTCAGGAGCCTGGCAGGATCGACTGTTAAGGAATATTCCTATGACATTGTCTTCTTTTTAAAGTTTTTCAGGAAAAGGCGTGAGAGACAGGTCTATTACAAGACGGAGATAAGGGACATCCCTATTTATGATATGGAAGCCCGGGACCTTGAAAAGTGTGATATCCATGACCTTCAAGCCTACTTGGCCTATTCGGAAGACGGACGCACTGAATCTTCCAACAGGAGAGCCCGGAGGACTTCATCCTTAAAGTCCCTATTTAATTATCTGGTTAATGTCGATGAGGTATTCGAAAAGAATCCGACGGATAAGCTGATCACACCTAAGAGAAAGCAGAGACAGCCGGTATATCTGACCCTTAATGAGGCTTTCAAATTAATAGAGACGGCGGCCCGGCAGGAAAATCGCTTCTTTAAATTTAGGGATTTGGCCATAATAGTTACCTTCCTGACTACCGGAATGAGACTTAGCGAATTGTGTTCACTCAACCTGAGCTCTATACAGGAAGACCACTTTAGGGTCATTGGAAAAGGAAATAAGGAAAGAATCATATATATAACCGAGTCCTGCCTAGAAGCCATAAATAATTATCTTAAAGTGAGACCCCGGGTGGAGACCGAAGCGCTTTTTTTATCATCAGGCAAGAAAAGAATCTCACAAAGAGCTGTCCAACACAGAATTGACAGGCTGCTCAGAGAGGCCGGATTCGATACCACAAGGTACTCCACACATAAGCTCAGGCATACGGCCGCAACCCTTATGTACAAGGAGGGAGTAGATATAAGGACATTGCAGAGGATCCTGGGCCATGCATCAGTAGGCACGACCCAAATCTACACCCATGTGGAAGACGATATGGCCAGGAAGGCTGTTAAAAAGAATCCCTTGGCAGGGATTGATATTAGTGTAATTGAAGAAAATGAAGAAGGGCGGGAATAATTTTCCCGCCCTTGATTCATCATCTTTAGCCTTTAAGGCCCCTTGACTGCCTATCCATATCTTCTATAACAATGTCAAAGATTTCCCCGAGACTAGCACAGTACTCCAATACTTCCCAGGGCCTGTTTGTATGAAAATGAATCTTAATAAGACTGCTGTCTCCAACAGACAGGAGGCAATCCCCCTCAAAATGCTCGCTTATATATGCGTTAATCTTGTCTTCGTTAAGATCATTCCCCTCAATCAATAATTGGGTATCATACCTGAATTCAGTCATTTTTATCCTCCTTTTAGAATTATATTTTTAATTCTTATCGAGTGTCATCATGTGTTAACTTTATATTTACGCCCCTTATCATAGCATAAAATGCCTCAACTAAAATAATTCCCAAGGCTATTGCCCATGCTGTCAGAAAAGCGTTGGCAGCGAAGTTTCCGGCTTCTGCTGAGTGGCCTGAAATAAAGGCATGTACAAACCTGTAAAGGGGTTTTCCAGGCACCAAGGGGGTCAGGGCCGGTATTAAAAACAGGGTTACCGGACACTTTAATTTCCTTGACCAAATCTGTGCGCAGAGGGCCACTAAAAATGATCCGGCAAATACAGCTGTAAATAGGCCCGCTCTTTTCTCCAAGTATAGGTAGACAAACCAGCTCAGGCCACCAAAAATCCCGTTATGAATCGAGATCCTATAGTTATTGTTCATGAAAACCGATATGGCAAAGCTGCCAAGGACAGCTCCCAGGGACATGACCAGATAGCTTGTAAATTCATCGAAGCTCATAATAAAATTCATAGATAAACGCCTCCCGTGAATAGAAGGGCCATGCCTGTACCGAAAGCCATTGCCAATGCTGAGGCTATGGCGGAAAGCAGATTACCTGCTCCTGTAAGGTAGTCACCTTTTAGAGTATCCCGGATACCGTTAGTTAGGGTGTTTCCGGGGAAAAGGCTTATTAAAGTCCCCATTATCATGGCATCCATATTAATCGATGGAATAAGGCGGGCAAATGCGGCTAAAACCAGTGAAGCCACAAAACTCTGCATAAATTGAGGAATGAAATCCCCTCCCATGGCCCCTTTGGGCAATAGCTTTAAGGTGGGAAGCATGCTTGAAGCAGCCAAACCCGAGAGCAAGATTTCCAATCCCCGGCCCCCTACCATCAAGGTAAAGCCCATACTCATGAGCACTCTGAAAATAATGTTGGTGGACATATCTTTTTTCTGTTTATTCAGGTCCAAAAGTCTTCGCTCAGCATCTTTATAGCTTATTTTATGGCTTACCAACTCCCTTGAAATCTCATTGACCAGCTTTATATTATAAAGGTCAATGGTATGATTTTTGATCCTTTTAACCGCAGTAAAGTTGTTTCCCCCTTCATCGGTCATTGTAACCATCAAGGAAGTCAGATAAGAAATAGTCTCGAAATTATCGGATCCGGACAGGGACATAATTCTTTCCACAGTATCTTCAATCCTATAAGTCTCAGCTCCGCTTTCAGTCAGTATGCTTCCTGCTAAGAGGGCCAAGTCCATAATGATCTTCTTATCATCACTGAGGTGTTCCACCTCTCTGACTCCGGTCCTGATATTCAGATTTTTATCCTGCAAATTATCCATACCGGCCTCCGCAAATATTATAACATGTGCGCTTGAAATGGGATTGACTATTGGTTATAATAACCCTTGTGCAATTGATAGAGAAGCACCGATCTAAATTTGCGGGTGTGGCGGAACGGCAGACGCGCTAGTTTCAGGGACTAGTGGGAGCAATCTCGTGGAGGTTCAAATCCTCTCACCCGCATTAAAAAAGTCGACTCGGCAGAAAGCCGGGTCGACTTTTCTTATTATAGTTCATAGAAAGGATCTTATAATTTCGGAATTAGTAAGGTCTGTCCGGGTTTAATGGTATTGCCGTCCAGGTCATTGAGAATGTAAATCTCTCTTACAAGATCTCTGACATCCTTGTTATCCTTATCTGCCTGACTTTTTGCAAGCATCCAGACAGTATCACCTTTTTTTACTGTATATTCAATGTTTTGGCTCTCTCCCGCCCCATATGCCTTATAAGATTCAAAAAGCCCAAAGCAGAGTGTAAAAAAGGAAACCGAGAATATCAACATGGAAAAAACGAAAACCTTAAATCTTTTTTTATTTAAAACTACCAGCTCTCTCATAATGAATACTCCTTTAGAACATTTGTTCGATCTGATTAAAGTATACCCGAACATATGTTCTTGGTCAAGCATTCATATGAAAATTTTCTGAAATTTAATAAATTATTTAAACTCATCCATGGCTTTAAGGCTCATCATACAGGCAAGCTTAGCCTGGTCATAAACAAGACCACCTTGGTAATAGGCCGTATAAGGCGGCCTCATGGGACCGTCGCAACTAACCTCTATTGAAGATCCGTCAACAAAGCCTCCTGATGACATAATGACCTTATCTTTATAACCCGGCATATCCCAAGGATATGGGACTACATCGGAGCCTACGCTTGCAGCTTTTTGGATTGATCTGACAAAGGCAACCAGTTTATCAGGATCATTCAATTCAATTGATTGAATAATGTCACTCCTGGGGTCCGATAAGCTTGGCATACACTTATATAATCTTTTTTCATATACGGATGCAAACAGGAGGGCTCCCTTGAGGGCTTCCATAGTTATATGTGGAGCCAGGAAAAAGCCTTGCAGGGTTGTCCGTGTTGTGCCGAAAGTCAAGCCCGTATCTTTTCCAAGTCCCGGAGCTGTTAAGTGGTTCATACATAGTTCAACCAGGTCTTTTCTACCTGCTATATAGCCGCCTGAAAGGGCTATTCCGCCACCTGGATTCTTGATAAGGGAACCGGCCATAATATCAGCCCCAAGCTCAGTGGGCTCCTGCTTATCGGTAAACTCACCATAGCAATTGTCCACCATAATAATGGCATCGGGCTGACGTTCATGGATAAATCCGATAGCTTCTTCCAATTCGGAAATTGTAAAGGCCCTTCTGTTGGAATAGCCGGTAGATCTTTGCAACTCAACAAGCTTAAACTTTTTTTCCAGAATCTTGTCAAGTCTTTCATAATCGATCTGTCCGTTATCCAAAAGGTCCAAGTGTTGGTAGCCTACTCCCCTGCTCAAAAGATTGCCCGGTTCATTCCCTTCAATGCCTATAACCTGCTTAAGTGTGTCATAGGGATGGCCCCCGGCAGCAAGCATATTATCGCCCTTTTCCAAGAGTGCAAATAAGATGACGGAAAGAGCGTGAGTTCCTGATGCTATGGAAGGCCTAACTATACAGTCCTGAGCCTTAAAGGTGTCCCTGAAGACATATTCAGTCTTCTCCCTCCCCCGGTCACCATAGCCATAGCCGGTGGCGGAGAAAAAGTCTGCCTGAGATATCCTATGGTCCTGAAAAGCCTTTAAAACCTTCAATTGGTTAAAATTTTTTATTGCCTCAAGCCGGTCAAAACGGGCTTTTAGCCTCTGTTCAGCCTCATTGACCTCTATTACAATATTTTCCGGCATATCAAAAGCTTTTTTATATAAATTTAAGAGATCCCTATCCATTTACAGCTCCTTAACATCATTTTCTTCTAAAAAATTATCAATTTTACCCAATATATCTTCCAGGATTTCCCCTTCGCTCATGAGGGATTTTGAGTACCTGAAGGCCTTATCATATCTTTTAAACCAGGTTTGCTGGCGCTTGGCATAATTTCTGGAGAACCTTTTTATTAGCTCAATCAACTCAGCCCTGTTTATTATCCCTCTGAAGTACCAGTAAAACTCCCTATAACCGATGGCTTGGAAGGCCTGGCTTTTATGATTTTTGAAGTGGTCATAGATATTCAGGTTTTCTTCTTCTAATCCCTGATCCATCATCTGATCAACCCTCAGGTTGATTTTTTCATATAGTTTTTCCCTATCATCATCTAAAATGAAAATTAAGGGATCCCACAGAGGACTTGTTTTCTGCTCATTTTTTAGAGAAGACATTGTTTGGCCCAAGCTATAGTAAACCTCAAGGGCTCTTACAATCTTTTTCTTTTCCGAGATATGTATATTTTGGTAGGCTTCAGGGTCGACTTCCTTGAGCTTGTCATATAGGCTCTTACCCCCGTCTTTCTCATAGTCGGCCTTAAGCTTCTTCCTCAGATCCGGGCTTATATTGATATTTGCAAATTGAAAGTCGTGAATAACAGCATCCAAATAAAGGCCGGTTCCACCCACAAACATGGGAACATGGCCTCTTGAAATAATCTCCCCTATCTTCTGATAAGCCATCTGCTGGTAGTCCTCAGATGTGAAGCGCTGACCCGGATCTACGATATCTATCATGTGGTGGGCTATTCCCTGCCTATCCTCAACTCGTAACTTGTCGGTACCTATATCCATGCCCCTATAAATCTGCATAGAATCCATAGAGATGATCTCAGCCCCTATGGCCTTGGCAATCTTAAGGGATAGGTTGCTTTTCCCAACTCCGGTGGGGCCTGTCAGAAATATAAGTTTAACAGGTTTTTTTCTTGAATTTGAAGCTTGCATGGATAAACCTTTCAATTACTTATTCCTCATAAATCTGTTTTCCAGGTCTCTTTTCCCGGTAAAGATGAAGGTCGGTCTACCGTGGGGGCAGCTAAGGGGATATTGACACTCCTTCAGGCTCTCATATAGGGCCCTAACCTCGTTGATGTCCAGTCTGTCCCCCTGCTTCACCGAGGCCTTACAGGCTTTCATAGCGCAATTCTCAATGAACCTGTCCAAGGAGTAAACATCCTTATTTTCCATATCAAGGTCTAAAATATCATAGAGGATTTGCCTATATTCATCGGCGTCAAGATAGGCCGGTACCCCGCTAATATAAATATCTCCATCATTTTGAATTTCAAAAGTAAAGCCCAGCTTTTTCAGCATGTCTTCCCTTGATTTAAACTTATCAAGGCTCATATCGTCTAAGAGGATTCTCTCATTATCTAAAAGTTTCTGACTGTCCGATGATGATTTTTTCAGCTTGGTCAAAAATTTTTCATAATTGATTCTTTCATGGGCCGCATGTTGGTCAAAAATTAGAAGCCTTTCTTCTTTAACATCTTCAAAAATAATATATGTTTTAAAAACAATCCCTATAAAGTTAAGACTGTCGTAATCGGGCAGAAGTCCCTTAGCCCCCGACTCACTTACTTTTGACGTCACTTTATTCATATCATAGGGCTTGTCATTTTTTTCCTTGTCTATGATTGTATTGAGATAATTGCTCCCGAAATCCTCATATTCGAAAGTCCCATTGTCATCAAAAGCACCATTATCGGACTCATCTGTAAAAGAAATGTTTTCAAATTCATTGGACCCGGATATATTCTGCTTTTGCCCTTCTTCTACAGGCTTGGAATAAGTATCCAATATTTCCTTATAGCTTTCTTCGGAAGTCAGGTCCATCAGAAGTCCCGGCCTTTTTTCCTGATATTTCTCCCCCGGTATGGTCGAAGATTCGTAGAGCTTTCTCTCTATCTCATAACTTAGGAGGTCAAGCAGCTCATCAGCCCCGAAATAGGAGACTTTCTTCTTATTGGGATGGATATTGATATCGAGATTGGCAGGGTCGGTTTCTATGAAAATTTGAAAGGCCGGATAGCGGCCATTAGGTATGATCGATTTATAACACTCTTCAATCCTGTCCCTGATTTGGTCGTCTTCGATTAGGCGCCCGTTTAAAAATATATGTTGCATCTGGCGGTTGCCCCTGTAGTAGGTGTTATTGGAAACCATGCCTTTTATTTTGTAATTATCGCTTTCGCCCTGTATTTTCAGGATTGATTCATAGTAAGCAGATCCGAAAAGGAGGAGGAGGTTTTCTTCCGGTTGGGTTTTGCCTGAGGTTTGAAAAATCCTCTTACCCTCCCTTGTATATCTCAAGGAGATTCCGGGATTGCCCACAGCCAGGTTATACATTAGCTTGCTGATTCTTCCTCCCTCTGCTGATCCCGAAGATAAAAATTTACGCCTTACCGGCAAGTTAACAAAAAGGTCCTCAACCTTCATCTGGGTGCCAACTGACATAACAACTGGCATCTGAGAGACCTTCCTGCCGCCCTCAAATACCAATTCAATCCCTTCTTCCATATTTTTGGTCCTGGACCTTGCAGTAAGCTTAGAGCAGGCTGCAATAGAGGGCAGGGCCTCACCCCTAAATCCCATGGACCTTATCTTAAATAAGTCGGAAAAATCAAGGATTTTTGATGTGGCGTGCCTGGTAAAGGCCAGATCAAGGTCTTCTTTTTCAATGCCTGATCCGTCATCGGTCACAATAATGGATTGCTTGCCCCCGTCAATAATTTCCAGGGAAATATTTTTAGCCCCGGCGTCAATGGAGTTTTCAATCAGCTCCTTGACCACAGAAACCGGCCTCTCTATAACTTCCCCGGCGGCGATTTTTTCGATAGTACTTTCATCCAAAAGATGGATCATCTTATCTTCCTCTCAAAATACGTCCAAGATCAATACTGATCCTCGGAATCATCCAGCTTCTTTGCTCGGTCAACGATCTCATTGAGCTTGATCATGGCCTGGAAGGGCGAGAGCTGATTTATGTCTACATCCCTCAAGTCATCCATAAACATTGAAATCCTATAATCCGTGAAATCTCTTTGGTCCCTATTCTCATCTATAGGGCTCAGGTCATTCAACTCATCTAAATTGTTCAGAATATAGGAAGCCCGTTCCAGGATAGAGGCTTTTAGCCCCGAAAGTTTAGCCACCTCAATCCCATAGGATTTATCAGCCTTTCCCTCGACTATCTTTCTCAAAAACAGGAGTTTTCCGCCCTGCTCTTTTATATCCATTTTCATGTTGACAATGGGGTTATCCCGCTCAGCCAATATCGTAAGCTCATGATAATGAGTTGCGAAGAGGGTCTTGGCCTTAAGCTTGTCTGAGAGGTATTCAAGGATTGCATAGGCAATGGACATTCCGTCATTGGTGGAAGTCCCCCTTCCTACCTCATCCAGCACCAAAAAGCTCCTGTCCCCGGCATTATCCAATATCTCAGCCATCTCCTCCATCTCAACCATAAAAGTGGATTGGCCTCCGGCCAGGTAATCGCTGGCCCCTATTCTCGTAAAAATCTTGTCACAGATTGACAGGCTGCAACTTTTAGCCGGTACAAAGGACCCCATCTGGGCCATAATAATTATCAGGGCATTTTGCCTCATATATGTGGATTTTCCGGCCATATTGGGTCCTGTTATTATCTGAATCCTGTTATTTGAGGCCCCGATCTCCAAATCATTGGGTATAAAATCTATATTTTGCATGAGCTCAACTACCGGGTGACGGCCTTCTTTGATCGAAATTACGTCTTGATCGTGGAAGTTTGGCCTGCAGTAATTTTCATCTGCAGCAGACTGGGCAAAGGAAGCCAAGACATCAAGACGCCCCAGCAGATGGGCCAGGTCTTGGATCCTTATGGCCCTGTCGGAAATATAGAGCCGTATGGCCTGAAATATCCTGTATTCCTCGTTGTTAATCGCCTGTTCGTCCCCTATGATTTTCCCGGCTTGGTGGTCCAAAAAATCAGTTGTGAATCTCTCGGCATTCTTTAAAGTCTGCTTTCTACGGTAGTAGTCTGGAACCTTGTCATAATTGGACTTGGTTACCTCTATAAAATATCCGGTATTTTTTCTGTAAATGATTCTGAGATTTGATATGCCGGTTTTCTCTTTTTCTTCCTCCTCATAGCTTCCAAGGGCCTTCAAAGCGTTTTCACTGGAAGATCTGAGGGCGTCCAGGTCAGGGTTGAAACCCTGCTTGATAAGTCCTCCGTCAGTTACAGTTAATGGAGGATCTTCAACAATTGCCCTGTCTATGAGCTCTTTTATGTCAGTAAGGGGGTCAATCTTCTTTGAAAGGTCTGCCAATTTTCCACCGGCCGTAAGGAGTATATCCTTTATTTCAGGGATTGGCTCCAGAGAAAGAGAAAGGGCCAGAAGATCCTTTGCATTTCCCCTGTTAAAAGAGAATTTTCCAAGCAGACGCTCAAGATCGTAAATTCTTCCAATACATTCCCTTAAGGGAATCCTGACGGTCAAGGACTCTTTGAGTTCCTCAACCAGGTCCAATCTCTCATTAATTTTTGAGGGATCCAAAATGGGCCTGTCAATCCAGCTGTGGAGCATGCGGGCCCCCATGCTGGTCTTGGTCCTGTCCATAGCCCAATATAGGCTCCCCCGCTTTTCGTGGTTATAGAGGCTATACTGGAGTTCAAGATTCTTCCTGGTAGTCGCATTTATTTTCATATAATCTTGAAAATCGACAAAGTTCAAATTTTTAAGATGGCTTAATTCTTCTTCCTGAAAGGCGTAGATATAGTCCAAAAATGCCGAGGCTGCAATGGCTGAGACCAGATTTGCCTTCATCTTGTTTCTTACTGCCGGGCCCAGGTGCCTTTCAATGTTCTTTAAAGCTGATAGGGCATCCTTGCTGTCAACATCCATATAACTTAAGAAGAAGTCTGAAGCTTTGAGACTTTCAACCATGTCCTTAATTTGACCGGCATTGGCATCCTCTTTTAGTATAAGAATTTCCGAAGGGTCAATGGCGGATATGGCGTTGATTATTGTAAGCACCATGTTTTTTGGAGAAAATGACAGGTCTCCCGTATTGATCTCTCCGGTCGAGATATCCCCGTAACAGAGACCGCAAAAATCTTTATGTAAAAATAAGGCCAATAAATAGTTGTTTTTCTGCTTGTCCAGTCCGGCAATTTCTGTCAAGGTTCCGGGCGTGATAATCCTTGTTACAGCCCTCTTTACCAGGCCCTCAGCCTCCTTAGGATCTTCCATCTGCTCGACTATGGCCACCTTCTTGCCGCTTTCCACAAGCTTTGAAATATAGTTTGAGACCGAATGATAGGGCACCCCGCACATCGGGGCTCTTTCTTCAAGCCCACATGACTTGCCTGTAAGGGCTAACTCAAGAATTCTGGAGGCGTCCAATGCATCTTCAAAAAACATTTCATAAAAGTCCCCCAACCTGTACATGACAATGCAGTCGGGATAGGTCTTTTTAATAGAAACATAGTGCTGCATCATTGGTGACAAGCTGTCAATGTCAATGTCTTTTATATACAACTGAGCCCCCTTTCATTAATCTTGTCTTTATTACTTTTAAAAAATTAAACCAGCTCCCCTATCAAAGCGAAGGAATTAGAATCCACGATTTTAACTTTTCTGATCTGACCGATAAGGTCCGGATTTCCCTTAACATGGATAAGCCTATAACCTGAGTCCCTTCCGGAGATTTTTTCCGGGTCGTTTTTTGAAATGGATTCAAAGAGGACGTCCGCAGTTTTTCCCAACATTTCCTTGTTCTTGCGGTTAAATATGGGATAGAGAACATCTGTAAGTTCTTGATATCTGCGACTCTTTGTATCCTTATCCACCTGGTCAGATCTACTGGCTGCCTTGGTCCCCGGCCTGGGTGAGTAGATGAAGGTAAAAGCATTGTCAAAAGCCATTTCCTTGTAGAATTCCAAGCTTTTCAAGTGGTCTTCCTCACTTTCTCCGGGAAAACCTACTATTATATCCGTTGTAATGCTTATTGAAGGTATGGCCGACCTAAGCTTTTTCACCAAAGTTCTGAATTTTTCGGTATCATACTTTCTGCTCATCTCCCTAAGGACCTTGTCTGATCCTGATTGAAGGGGGAGGTGGAAATGCCTCTCGATTTTAGGCTCCTCAGCTATGACCCTGATCAAATCATCTGATAAATCCTTGGGATGTGAGGACATAAAGCGAATTCTCTCAATTCCCTCCACCCTGCATAATCTTCTGAGCAGGGAGGGAAAATCATAGCCGAATCCGGCCCCGTAAGAGTTGACGTTCTGACCCAAAAGCATTATTTCTTTAAAGCCTTCTTCCGCCAAGCCCACTACTTCATTATAAACTTCTTCAGGCTTTCTGCTAGCCTCCCTTCCCCTGGCATAGGGTACAATACAGTAAGAGCAGAAATTGTTACAGCCCGTCATGATATTTACATAGGCTGAATAGCCGTTACGCCTGGTAAACTTGCTGTCTTTCTTATCCCCCACATCATAGGTGTCCGTATCAAAGACTCTTTCCCCCTGCTTGAGCCTATCCAAGAGTATTGGCAGCTTATTTATATTGGCTGTGCCGAAAACCAGGTCAACCTGGGGAAATTTTTCTTTTATAGTATCTTTGGCGGGTCCAGTCTGCATCATGCAACCTGAAACAGCCAGGATCTTTTCAGGATTCTCCTCTTTCCATTTCTTTAAAGCTCCGACCTGGCCGAAAACCTTTAACTCCGCATTCTCTCTGACCAGGCAAGTATTAAAAAGAACAAAATCCGCATCCTCAAGGCTGTCGGCTTCAAGATAGCCCCGGCTTTCCAAAATGCCGGCTATTCTCTCGGAATCGTGTTCGTTCATCTGACAGCCATGGGTAATAATAAAATATTTTTTCATAATCTAATTTCCTCAGCTTATACATGAATAAAAAGAGAGAGCATTTGACTGCTCCCTCTTCTAACTTCAATTATATAGATACTTTAGACTTATTCTTGGGAAGCCTCATCTTTTTCATCAGCTTCTTCCACTTCAACTTCTTCAACTTCCTCTAAAGTTTCAGTTTCAGGCTCTTGGCTTTCCACTTCTTCAGACTCAGCTTCAGAAACAGGCTCTGCAGGAGCTTCTTCCACTTCTTCAACTTCTTCCACTTGTTCAGAAGTTGGTTCATCAACTATGTTCAGCTGAGCGGCAATCAAGTCACCCAGGTTTGTTCCTATATCTGATGATGTAGAGAAATCAAGTTTGGCCTGTTTAGGAGCCTGCTGTTTTTTAGGACGTTCTTTTTTCTCTTCAGTTTCAGCCTTGGCGGGACGCTCATATCTTGTAGGATCCTGAGCCGCTGTTCTGCCTTCTTCTTTCTTCTCCGGTTCCAGAAGAGCTCTGGTTGAAAGAGCAATTCTCTGGTGTTCAGTATCTATTTCAAGAATCTTGCATTCAACTTCCTGACCGATATTGAATTCATCAGACGGTTTTTCAACATGGTGGTTGGAAATCTGTGAAACATGGATGAGTCCCTCAACACCCTCGTTTAAACGAACGAAAGCTCCGAAATCCAACATGTTTACAACTTTTCCTTTGACAATGTCTCCGGCCTTGTTGTTTTCAACGAAAACATCGAAGGGCTTTGGCATAAGCTGTTTAAGTCCTAAAGAAATACGGTTGCGCTCGCGATTGGCCTTTAAAATCACAGGCTCAATCTCCTGACCGATTTCCAATACATCAGAAGGCTTGTTTATCCTCTGCCATGCAATATCTGAAACATGAATCAGTCCGTCAACACCACCTAAGTCAATGAAAGCTCCGAAGTCAGTCATTCTTACGACTGTACCCTTTACCTTCTCACCGACTACAATCTTGTCCCAGACTTCATCAAGCTGTTCTTCTTTTACGGCACGACTTGAAAGTACTACGCGACGTTTTCTTTCGTCAACTGAAACGATCTTGCATACCAATGTTTGACCGACAAATTGTTTGAAGTTCTTGACATAGTAGGTTGTGATCTGTGAAGCCGGGATAAAGCCGTTTACTCCCATAGCTTTAACTACGAGTCCTCCACGGTTGCTTCCGCTTACATATGCTTCTACGGTGTTGCCCGCTTCAAATTCCTCTACCAGTTTGTTCCAATGTTTCAGACCCTCAACTCTTCTTGTTGAAAGAGAGACATTGCCTTCACCATCATCCAATTTGATAATGTAAACGTCGATCTCTTCTCCTTCATGGAAAGCTTCTTTGGTGTTTGCGCGCTCCTCATCCGTCATCTCTTCACTCTTGACAATACCGTCTGAGCGATAGCGGATGTCCACGTAAACCTCGTCTTCTTTGACAGCTATGACCTCACCCTTGACAATGTCCCTGGGGTAAATCTTAACCATACTGTCTTCAATCTGTTCCATGAGTTCTGCTTGTGTAATGTTATCCATTCCTTTGACGACCTCCTCAATAATCCAGTCCGGTGTGCTGGCACCGGCCGTTACTCCTATTCTATTAAAAAACTTGATCTTTTGCAAAATTATATTATCTAAAAGCTCAATTTTTATTACATTTTTACAATATTTGCTACATACTTGTCTCAATTTTTCCGTATTTGACGAGTTGTGACCCCCTATTACCAGCATGAGATCCGAATCCCTTGCCAATTCTCCTGCCGCATCCTGTCTTTCTTTGCTGGCATTGCATATGGTGTTGTCGGCCAGGCCCTGATTATGGTTAAGCAGAATGTCGCTTAATTGTTCAAAGAATTCCCGCCTGTTGGTTGTTTGTGAGATTATATAAAGGGGTTTTTCACTCCTGAAGGTTTCCGCATCTTCAACATTGTCTATAACACTCACATCACTGCCCATATATGATTTCATGGCACGAACTTCGGGATGGTCGGGATCTCCGATGATAACTATGCAATAGCCCTGTTTTGCCCTATCAAGGCCCTTCTTGTAGATATTCAGCAACACCGGACAAGTCCCGTCTATGATTTCGGCACCGGTATTTTTCAGTCGCTCCCTCTCCTCCTTTGTAATGCCGTGGGCTCTTATTATTATCTTCGAAGCCCCGTCCAAAAGCCCCAGGTCATCATCCGTGTCAATCAGCCCTATGCCTAACTTTTCCATTCTTTCAACATACTGAGGATTGTGGACCAGGGGGCCGTAGGAAAAAATCTTCTCATTTTTGTTTTTATCGGCCAAGGCCTTTTTAGCTTTTCTGTCAATGTTCTTGACCCCAAAGCAAAAGCCCGCCTTGTCCGCTATTTTAATCTCCAAAACTCCTCCTAAAATCCCAAACTATCAATTTTCAAAATCTTCCGCTTTGAAGTTTGTGTTATAAATCTGATTATAAATCTTGTGGCTTATCAATTTTCTCTGTTCTTTACGGGGATAGTCCTTGAAGTCCTCATATCTGAGGATTGGCCTGAAATCGATCTTAAGCTTTGATCTGAACTTATAATTGCCCTCAATATGCATGCAGAGGGTGTCACATTTCGACTTCTGAACCAAAAAGCCCGCCCCTTCTTTCATATTCTTGGGAGATACATACTTGACCCTTGTTCCCTCCGGGAATATTGCCAGGCTTTTTCCATCTTCCAAACTCTCAAGCATGGCTTTCAAGGCCCTTACGTCCATATTCCCCCGATCTACAAAAATTGTTCCGAGAGACTTGAAAAAGGGGCCCATAAATGAATTGGCCAGTTCCTCTTTAGCCACAAATACCAGCTTATGAGGAAAGAAGGCCATGACTATAGCTATGTCGAATATCGATGTATGGTTGCAACACAGGAGGAGCTTACCCTTGGGTATGTTTTCCTCTTCGTAATTCACCTTGCAGGAAAAGGCAAGGGCAACAAATATTCTAACTAGGAACCTGACTATAGAGTACATAGTCTTTCCTTCCATAGGCTTTCAATTTTATGAAGGACTTGTTCAAGGCTCATGTTTGATGAGTCCAATATAACTGCATCATCAGCCGCTTTTAGAGGAGAAATCTCTCTGTGACTGTCAAAATAGTCCCTTCTTTTTACCGCTTCAAGCATCTGGTCATAATCCATATGGGAAGAGCTCTTTTGATCGTCCATACGCCTTTGGGCCCTGACTTCGGGACTGGCGGTTAAAAATATTTTTAAGGCCGCACCGGGAAGGACTACTGTACCTATATCACGTCCATCTAAAATTACTGAAGATTCCGAGGCTATCTTTCTCTGCATATCGACAAGCATTTCCCTGACCGGTCCATAAGAAGAGACCGGGGACACCGCCTTGTCAACCTCGTCGGTCCTGATCTTGTCGGTCACATCCTCGCCATTTAATTTGACCCTGTTGTCCACAACAGAAAGCTCAATTTCATCCAAGATCCCATTGACAGCCCCCTCTTCCTCCGGGTCTATACCCTTGTTTAAAACATAAAGAGTTATGGCCCTATACATGGCACCGGTGTCCAAATAGTTCATCTGCAGTTTGTCAGCCAAAAGCTTGGCAACAGTGGACTTTCCGGACGCGGAAGGTCCGTCAATTGCTATGGCTCTCATCATGATCATATCCTCTCTTCTTTTATCTTCATTCCGGCAGATAAGCCTGCCAGGTAGCCGGTTGAAAAAGCAATCTGTAAATTGTATCCACCGGTAAATCCGTCAACATCTATAATTTCTCCGCAAAAGTATAAGTTTTTGCATATTTTTGATTCCATGCTGGATGGGTTTATCTCTTTTGTGTCAATACCGCCCCTGCTTATTACGGCCTGCCTGAATCCCTCATCTCCCTCATAGGTAAGTTTGAAGTGTTTCATAAGGTTTATAAAGAGATCTTCCTCGGCCTTGGTCATCTGATTAAATGGCTTTTGTGGATCAAAAGCTCCCCTGTTGATAAATACATCTATGGCCGACTTGGGCAAAAATGATGCGAAGAGGCTTTTGATTATCCTGTTTGGAGCCTTGCTTCTTTCACGACTCATCCGATCTTCCAGCTGTTTGTGGGAAAGGGCCGGCTTCCAATCCAGCTCCATCTTCATTCCCTTGAGCTTATCAGGACTCAGCCCGGATAGATTTGCCGACATGGTCAGGACGCTTGGCCCGGAAATCCCTCTATCAGTAAATAACAAGTCCCCGAACTCGGTCCATGTCTTCTTACCCAATTTAACTTCAAGGCTTATATTTCTTAAAGATAGTCCGGTTAAAGCCTCAAGATCCCCGTCCCTTAATGTGAAGCCTACCAGGGAAGGGGTCATTTCGATAACGTTGTGGCCAAGTTTCTTGGCCCATATAAGCCCGTCCCCCCTTGAGCCTGTTGCCGGATATGAAAGGCCCCCTGTAGCTATTATCAGGCTCCTATAATAGAGCTTCTTACAATGTAAATCTTTGTTGTGGTTTTCCAATTCTAGGCAAAATATCTCATTTTCAAGGCTTACATCGGCTATTTTGGTGTTTTTATATAGGTTAACCTTTTTTCTCAAAAGGACCTTCTCCAGGGTCTTATTAATATCTGAGGACCGGTCGCTTTTCGGAAAGACCCGAAAACCCCTTTCAACCTTTAATGGGCAGGAATTGCCTTGGAAAAACTCCATAAGATCCTCATTTGAAAAGTGCTTTAAGGCTGAAAAAAGAAACTTTGGATTTCTGGCTATGCCTTGCATAAATTCCGGCATCTTTACGGCATTTGTAACATTGCACCGCCCCTTACCGGTAATATATATTTTCTTTCCCAATTTTTCATTACCGTCAAAAAGGTCGACATTGGCATAGTCGGCAGCCTTTATGGCCGCCATAGAGCCTGAGGCTCCCATGCCTATAATTGCCAAATCCCTTACTTCACATGCCATACTTTCCAGCTTTCCTATAATATTCCTCGTTTATCCGACTGTCTCCTCATCGGTCAGCGATTTTATGTATTTGCTTTCCGCTTCGGTGAGTTTCCTATATTGACCTAATCCGATCCCGTCAAGATAAAGCCGGCCAATCCTAAGCCTTACCAGCTTCTTCACCTTGTAGCCCAGGCAGGAGAACATCCTTCTTATCTCCCTTTTTTTACCCTCGTGAATAACTATCTTGTATTTTTTTCCTATGAATTCATGAGATTTCGGCCAATTTTCAATATAGCCCCTGATCTCTTCATTAAAAGCATCAATCCTGTCCGCCTTGTAAAAATCATACTCTCCTTGAACCCCATTGAGAAGTTTTACCATGTCTCCCCTATCTAGCTTCTTATCCAGAATAAGCAGGTACTCCTTTTCAACAGCGGACGATGGGTGAATTAGGGCATTGGCTTCCCTTCCCATATTAGTTACAAAAATGAGGCCTTCGCTGTCCACATCCAGCCTGCCGGCCGCAAAAAGCCCCTTATCCTGTGGCAGGTAATCATATATGAATTTATCAGCAAAGGGATCGGAGTGGCTTACCATGACACCATTAGGCTTATTAAAAAGTAGACTCATGGGCTCAATTAAGAACAAGTCTCTTCCTTCAAAAGTGACGGAATCCCCCTCTTTAACCCTGTATGATAAATCCTTAATAACCCGGCCGTTAACCTTGATCCTGCCTTCAAGGACATAGGCCTCAGACTTGCGCCGTGATGCCAGGCCACAGGCTGCTAAGTAGCGATTAATCCTCACTGTCTTCCTCTTTATCCGTCATGGCCCCTATTTCCATCTCTAATTTCTCCATATCGGGTAGCTCTTTCAAGCTCTGGAGATCAAAATCCTGAAGGAATTTTAATGCCGTTTTATACAAGATGGGTCGGCCTATCTGGTCAAGCCTACCGGCCTCCTCAATAAGGCCCCTGCTTAAAAGAGTTTCAATAGGTGATGTTGAATTGACCCCCCTGATCTGGTCAATTTCAAGCCTTGTGACAGGTTGCTTGTAGGCAATAAGAGCCAGGGTTTCCATTGAGGAGTTGCTTAACTTGTTGGCCTTCTTATTTTTAAAAAGTTTTGATATATATTTGTCATGGTCCTTCCTGGTTCCAAGCTGGTATGAGTCATCATAGGATCTTATAACCAGTCCGCTTTCATTATGGACCAGCTCCTTCTCAAGTTGGTCCACCAGCTTTCGGGCTTCGACTTTTCCGATCTCCAGGATTTGGGCTATGTCGTCCAAAAAAAGGGGCTGGCCCCATACAAATAATAAAGCTTCAATTATGGCCTTCTTCTCTCTATCACTCATCCTTGTCCCCCTTGAGCATCTTCTTATCTATTACCTTTATTGATATCTCCTTTTCCCCCATATTCTGCTTTAACCTGACAGCCTTGTTTTTGCTGAGTTCAAGTAAGGTTAAAAATGAGGCTATTGTCGCCGCCCTCGAGAAGGGTAAAACTGACAGGAGCTCGATAAAGGTGAACCTCTGTCCCTTGATCAACTTCTCTTTTATCTTATTGGCAACCAGCTCCATGGGATACTCTTCAATATTGACAATCTTCTTGTATTGGAACTTGGTCTCCTCTTTTTTAGTTTTTCTGTTTATTAAATTTAAGATCAGTTCACGGAGGTCTTCTGCCCTGCCTGTGATGACAATATCTTCTTCCTGCCTATATTTCTCAGGATCTTCTCCAAGCTTGGTGTGGATCATCATGGCCTGGTCCCAGGATAAAGAAAGTCTTGAGGCCAACCACTTGCATCTCTGATATTCAACCAGCCTTTTAATGAGCTCTTCCCGATCAGGTATTTCTTCTTCCTTGGTGCTGTCCTTAATGAGGGTTGAGGCTTTCATCAAGACAAGAAGAGAGGCCATGCGGATAAAATCGCTCAAATCGTCGACATTTATATCCAGCTCCTGCATGGCCTGCAAAAATTTTTCAGTTATTGATGATATCTCTATATCGTAAATATCAACTTTTGATTCTTTAACCAGGTCTAGGAGCAAGTCCATAGGCCCGGTAAAAGCCCGACTTTCAATTTTAAACACTGACAGACACCCTCCAAAAATACCAACAAAAAACTAATAAATCAGCCCAAGATCCTGCTGATTTGCTCGATCATAAAATTCAAAACTTCAATCCTGGCCCTGGCAATGATCGGAGTCAAGGCCCCGGTGAAGACCAGACCCAAAAGCAAGTATTTGCCGTATCTTTCAAATCTCAAAGCCTTGTAAGAAAGCTCTTCCGGCAGCAATGAAAATATAAGCTTGGACCCGTCAAGGGGAGGTATAGGGATTAGGTTAAAAACTCCGAATGATACCCCATAAATAATTAAAAAATTTATAAAAATCCCTAAAAAAGACTCGTCACCTAAATTTCCGCTTATAAGTATAAATAGAGCAATAAAGGCTGAGAGGAAATTCATGGCAACACCCGCTATTGACGTGGCAAATAGCCCCCACCTTTTATGATTGAAATTATTGGGGTTTATAGGGACAGGCTTTGCCCAGCCGAACTTGAAGACTATTAGAGAAAGCATACCCAGAGGATCAATGTGGGCCAGGGGGTTGAGGCTGAGCCTTCCCGCCTCTTTTGCCGTATTGTCTCCATTGAGATAGGCAACGAAGCCGTGAGCCAATTCGTGACTTATAATTGTATATAAAAGGGCCAGACCCATAGCTGAATAGAAAATAAGGTCATTCATCCGTTTCAGGCCTCCTTTTTATTTTCAAACTCTTTTCTGTTCTTAAGCATTATTTCCTTGTTGGGCATAAAGAGCTCATGATAGGCATAAAGCACCCCAATAACCGTCTTTGCGTCATTTATCTTAAAATTCAATATGTCTTTGTAAAGGTCCTCAACCGGGATTTCCAGCACGTCCAGAAACTCGGTTTCATCCAGGTCCATTTCCGAGGGCTCAAGATCTTCGGCAACAAAAATGGAAAGCTTCTCATTGCTGCAGCCCGGTGATGAATAAGCGTCCAGCAAATAGGTCAACTTGCCCGGCTTAAACTTTATCTCCTCCTGGAGTTCTCTCTCGGCCGCTTCCTGAGGGGTCTCTCCCGGATCAACCAGGCCTGCCGGGATCTCGATGATAGTTTCATCTATGGCAACCCTGTATTGTCTGACCATGTACATAGTACCTCTGCGGGTCATGGCAATAATTCCAACTCCCCGAGGATGCAAGGCTATCTCCCTCTTGGCATACTTCATATTAGGGAGTTCAACTGTATCCAGCTTTAGAGTTAGGATCTTGCCCTCATATATAGTTTCTGACTTTACCGTGGTCTCTTTATAATCCTTCAAAGGTGAATCACTATTTTCGGTCATAGCATTTCCTTTCATAAAATTGCTCGCCTATTTATTGGAAAATTGGTCTTTGATAGCTTGGGCCTGGTCCAACATCTGCTCAGCACTTTTCCTGGTTATATCGGTGAGCTTGGCCCCTCCAATTAGCCTGGCCTGCTCCTCAATCCTTCCCTTCCTGTCCAATTCACTCATTTTTGAATAAGACTTGCCGTCAATGACCTCTTTGTGTATTTTCATATGCTGATCAGCCATGGCAGCTATTTGTGGTAGGTGGCTGATCACTATGAGCTGGCGTTTATGTGACAGGCCGGCCATCTTCTCGGAAACCTTTTGCGCAGTCCGTCCGCTGATGCCGCTGTCGATTTCATCAAAAATAAGGCTTCCCTGCCTGCTGATTTCTGAGCAAAGTATCGTAAAGGCCAACATAAACCTTGACATCTCCCCACCGCTGGCAACAAGACTCAGGGATTGGGCTTCTTCACCTTCATTTGTGGAAATGAGAAAATCTATACGGTCCCGGCCCTTGGACCCTATCTTAACCTTTTGGAAATCGACTGAGAAGCTGATGTGCTTAATGGCCATATCTTTAAGCTCTTCTTCAATCCTGGATTGAAAAGATCTTGCAGCAGCCTTTCTCATCTGACTCAGGTCTTCTGCCAAGGCCTGCATTTCCAGGTTGTTTTGCTTTAATTCACCCAGGAGTTCTTCTCTGATCTCATTGAGATTCTCAAGCCGGTTCAATCTTTCCAAGGCCTGATCCCTAAAATTCAGGATCTCTTCAAAGCTTGACCCGTACTTTCTCTTTAACACCTGAATTGTCCTGAATATTTCATCTATCTCATCAATCCTTTCAGGATCAATCAATATTGAAGATCTGTAAGCTTCCAGCTCTTCCAAAACAAGAGCTGTTTCTCCCTCAACCTGCCAGGCCAGGTCCCTGGCCCTTTCAAGATTTTCATCAGCAGTAAGACCCATTGAGTCATTTTTCTCACAGAGCCGGTCCAGTGCCTGGGCCAGGCTGTTAACGGCTCCTCTAATTGAATAGTCCCTGCCGGACAAGACTTGCAGGGCCTGGCCCGAATCTTCAAGCCTCTCCAAGGCCGATTGCAAGCCCTTATATTCCTTATTGAGCTCGTCTTCGTCCATATCCTCCAAATCCGCCTTGTTTATCTCGTCTATCTGGTAATTGAGCAGGTCCCTTTCCCTTTCAATTTCTTCCGGTTCAATTTCCAGCTCATCCAAGGATGCCTGCAAATTTTTTTCCTTATCCAGCAATTTTCTAAGCTCAAGCTTGAGATCGTCCGCTTTTTGGCCTACATAAAGGTCCAGGAGATCCCCATAGCTCTCCCTCTTTGTGAGGATACTTTGGGCATTTTGGGCGTGGATGGTCATAAGATTTTGAGAAATGCTTTCCAGAAATTTTTTTGTGACTGAACGGTCATTGATCTTCTGCCGGCTTCCCTTAGCCCCGGTCCATCTTTTAATGATGAGCCTACCCTCATCAGCCTCAATTCCTTCATCAGACAGTAGTTTCTTAAAGTCATCAGAGGCATTTTCAACAAAAAAGACTCCTTCAACCAAGAGGTCCTTGTTTGGATCCCGTATAACCGACCTGTCCGGATTGGCTCCCAAGAGATAGGACAAGGACTCCACAAACAAGCTTTTACCGGAGCCTGTTTCACCCGTAACAACAGTCTCTCCCTCGGCAAACTCTATAGACCAGTCGTCTATAAGAGCAAAGTTTTGAATGTGAAGTTCTTCAATCATTATTTTAAAAGCTCCCAAATATCTTCAACCGTCTGATCCAGCTTCCCCGGATCCTCAACTGCTATAAAGATAGTATCTACCCCGGTAACAATCCCAACTATATTAGATAATTTTGCATTTGTAATGGCAATGCCGCATACAGCAGCACAATAGAGGACTGTCTGGACAATGACCATATTGCCGTTGTGGTGGACTGAAAGTATTGAGGATGTCAAAATCCTTTTCAGTCTCTCATTTAAGGAATCTTGAATGGTATCTAAAACCGTGTACCTGTATTCCCCGTCCGAAGACTGGACCTTGGTTATCCTGAGCTCCTTGATATCCCTTGAAATAGTGGCCTGTGTGGCTTTAACGCCCTTTTCTCTCAAGAGTTCGGCCAGCTCTTCCTGAGTTTCAACCTTCTGTTCCTCAATAATGTTGAGGATTAGACGTTGACGGTTATATTTTTTCATATTTTCACTCCTTATATTTTAATGACTTCTGCCAATGAGTTGCTCTGCCAATTTTATTAAAATTTCCTTATTTTTAATACTTTTAATATATTCCAGAGCCCGCTTGGTGAGGACTTTAACGCTATCCCGGTCACCTTTTTCCGACAATGAATTATATAAAGTTATCTTTCCTGATTTTTTATCTTCTTCTCCGTCGAGCTCATCGTCTCGAAGTTGGAAGGCCATTCCCAAAAAATAAGCAAAAGATGTTAGATTTTTAATATCTTCCTTTTCAAGACCCGCAAGCCCGGCCCCTATCCTGGCTGCCGCCATAAAGAGAGCGCAGGTCTTCTTCTCGACCATCATTTTTATAAGATCATTGGACCTGAGGACGCCCTCGGTCAAGTCCATGGCCTGGCCCCCTATCATCCCGCATGTTCCCGCCAAATTAGCCAGGTCGGTTAGGGCATCAAGGCCCTTCTTCATATCTTCACCGGCCATATCTTTTACAGCCCCGGCTGAAAGCTCATAACTGAGGTTGAGTAAAGCGTCCCCGGCTATTATCGCCATGTCCTCACCATATTTTACATGGCAGGTGGCTTGCCCCCTCCTAAGAGCATCATTGTCAAGGGCCGGTAAATCGTCGTGAATTAATGAATAGGAATGTATGAATTCAAGGCTTATGGCGAATTTTATCAGGGCCCTGTTCCGGAGAATATCCCTTCCCCCGCCGGCCAGATATGATGAGGCCATCAAAAGAGGCCTTATCCTCTTACCTCCGCTTGATGAGTATTGCATGGCCGGAATCAGGTCTATTTTTTCCCTAGGCAGGGATCTATCAGGGTATTCCTTATTGAAGTTCCCGGTATCCGGTGAATAACAAAGGGTCCAATTTTTATTTAATTCCTCAAAAGTTTTTTTGATTTCTTTTTCAAAGAGCTTAAGCCAGTCTTTCAGGATTTCTTGATCTTGGCCAAATTCAGTCATTGCTTTCCCCTTCTTCCTGAGGTAACGCAGAATTCTCAGACAAATTTCTTATGGTAAGCTCAGCTTGATCCAGCCTATTTTCCAATTCCTCAGCAAGCTCTTTGGCTTCTTTATATAATTTTAAATTTTCCTCAAGGCCGGTATTCTCTTTCATAAGAGCGGCTATCTCTTCGAGTCTGTTTAATCCTTTTTCAAAATTATCTTGGCTCATTCTTCACCTTCTCTTCTACTTTAATTTTATAGAGATATGACCTTGATTTAAGGTCATAAACTCCACCGACCTCAAGTCCGTCTTCTTTCATGATCTTCTTATTATCCCGGTCATAAAGCAACCAAGCCGGGCCCTCGTCTTCTTTATTTTTTAAGCTTGAAATATTTTTCTCAAAAATTCTTTCAATTTCTTTAAGATATTGTCTAAGTCTGTTTTTATCAAGATAAATGTTTCCGTTAATAATTTCTTTAATGGGATCAAAAGAGTTTTTAAGCTTGTCTCTTTTCCTGGATATTCTAAAAAGCGGATGTTCCTCGTCTATTTCCCTTGTCAGCCGGTGGGTTCTTAGCCTTAGAGAATCTATCTGCATCTTGACCGTCCCGAACATTGAAGATGTTCTTTCATCGATATACATCTTTATTTGATTCATATCGGGGCTTGCCAGAATGGCGGCTTCTGTGGGGGTTGAGGCCCTGGCGTCGGATGCCAGGTCACACAGGCTGTTATCTACCTGGTGGCCTATGGCCGTAATTACCGGCAGGCTTGAATTGGCAACCGCCCTGACCAGACCCTCTTCATTAAAGATAGACAGGTCCTGGTCTGACCCGCCTCCCCTGGCTATAACTACAAGATCAGCCCGGTCTCTATAATTGGCTTCTGTAAATTCTAATGCTTCCCGTATTTTCTGAGCCGCATAAATGCCCTGGACCGGAACGGAAATAAATATGATTTCCAAGAGGGGCCATCTTTTCCCAATTTCATTGGTGAAGTCATGGATTACCGCCCCATAGCCTGAAGATATGAAAATAATCCTTGAAGGGAATTTAGGCAGGACTTTTTTCCTATCGGAATCAAAAAGCCCTTCTTCTTGCAGGCGCTTTTTTAACTCATAGAGTTCTATGAGCTCCTTGCTCTTTCCCCCGTCTACAATCCTACTGACTTTAATCTGGTAGCGGCCCCCTGCCTTATATAAGATCATGCTTCCTTCAAGTGTGACCTTCCGGCCTTCCTCAACGGAAGACCTGTCAAAGTCGGGATCGAAATTAACGCAGTGGATTAAGCCGCCCTCATCCTTTAAATCGAAATAAAGGTATCGGCTCCTGCTGACATTTACTATTTGTCCCTCAATCTTTATGTTTTGCAGAATTGGGTCTGTCAGGATGCTTCTCTCAAGATATGAGCAGAGTTCTGAAACCTTAAGAGCCCTTCTCATTCTTCTTCAACCTTACTCTTTACCAGACCTGACAGGACTCCGTTTATAAACTTATAGCTGTTTTCGGAAGAATACTTTTTTGCAATTTCAACCGACTCGTTTATGCTTACAGATTCCGGTGCAAGTTTAGTGAATAAGATTTCATTGAAGGCTACCCTTAGTATTGCCCTATCCAGTCTATATAGGCGGTCCGGGTCCCTTCCATCCAGGTTTTTGTCTATGGCCTCATCAATCTGACAAGTATTATTAATTAAGGATTCGAGTGAGCTCTTCATGTATTTGTTTTGAGCCGGCAGCTTATGGGCTTCTAGGAGTTTCTCGGGCTCAATAGCCTTTTCCGGATCCATCAGGAGTTCATAGCTTATCTTGACAAGCCACTCTCTCATTTCGGCTCTCCTCATTTGACTATCCTTTCATAATTATTAGCTGACATCATTATACCCTGGACAGGTATTCTCCGCTTCTGGTATCAATTTTTATAACGTCTCCAATATTGACAAAGAGTGGAACGTTTATGACGGTGCCTGTCTCAACGGTGGCCGGTTTTGTGGCATTGGTTGCCGTATTTCCCTGGACTCCGGGCTCTGTGTGGGTAACTTCAAGCTCGACAAAGTTCTGGGGTGAAATGTTGAAGGGCTTTTCCTGGTAGAATTGCATGGTTGCTGAATCTCCTTCACGAATGAAACGCATGGCATCCGCAACCTTAACTTCCTCTATTGCCAGCTGCTCATAGCTATCGGGATCCATGAAATAGTAGAGGTTGCCGTCTTTATATAAATACTGCATTTCGCGAGTTTCTATCCTGGCTTCCTCGAACTTATCGTTTGGGTTGAATGTTACTTCCTTGCTGCCTCCGTTCATTACCGACCTTATTTTTGATCGAACAAAGGCGGCTCCTTTGCCGGGCTTGACGTGCTGGAAATCGATGATTTCGTATACATCGCCGTCATAAACAAAGGTCGTTCCTTTTCTTAAATCATTTGCTGATATCATATTATCCTCCTAATAAATTACATATTTAGTCAATTACATTCATTATAACAATTGCAGTATTAATATACAATAATTAAGGAGCCTAACAGGGCTCCTTAAGTGTATTTATTTCATTTTATTTCGTTTTAATATGCGAAGGGTCTCTGTCCCACTGGCCTTAAAGGATAGCGCCAGACATTTGTTATAGTGGATATTGGTTCAAGCTTGCAGCCTGCAAAACCGGCGTGAATTGTGAAATTGACCCCGTCAAGGATTCCTGCATATATGAATGTATGAGAGGCATCCAAATAGGACCGGTCGGGTCTTCTTGCGAATAGAAGGTCTCCGGGCATACAGTTGCTGAAGTTGCTTTCAGGATTAAACTGTATGCCACCGGTATAATCATCCGTTAGATTATACTGGGAAGTAACCATTTTATATCCATAGTCGCCTGCAGGACCGTATCCCCTGCTCTTGTCGCCCGATTGGGAGCCCTGCTTTTTTGCGTCTGTTTCGTTTCCGAATTCAGGTCCTGGAATTGTCAGCCCGTTATCCTGATAGGCCCTGTATGCCAAACCTGAGCAATAAACGCCCTTCTTTAAGTCGGTACCGTACCAGGTAAACTTGGTGCCTATTGCCTGCATGGCCGTGTTTACAACTGCCTGGCCCAAATAGTCCCTCTCATCATTGCTTATGAAAGAGTTGTTCAGTTCTTTTTCACTGGGCTCTACGAAATTGATGACCTGGGACATGTTTGTTCCGTAAATGGTCTTCTTTCCGGATTTTACAAGGCCCTCGTTATCGAAATAGTACACATACCTGCCGGTATTTTTGGGGCCTCCCGCGTAGGCATAGGCCATCATAGGATCAAAGTAATAGCAGCCCTTGTCGGTCTTAAGCCAGCCCTTGACTGCCCGACCGTCCTGACCTATAAAATATTTAAATTGGCCCTTATTGACCCAACCCCTCTCCTGTAAAAAGGTTTCTGTGTTCTCTGACTTAATATAAGCTTTTTTCCCGTAGTGGGAGAATTCAATCCAACCATCCCTAAGATTTTTCTTCACTTCTATATATGAACCTTGAGGCAGGTCGAAAAGTTTCTTTCCTTCAGTCTTATCATAGACACCTGTTACTTTACTTGTGAATGCCTGGTCGGAGTCTTCTCTTACTTGGCCCTTCTCATTTTTTTCTTCTACAGTCTCAACAAGCGGCTTCTTGCCCTCATCTAATATTGCCTTTGAAAGGGTGTTGGCGACCTTTTGGCTTATGGCCTCTTTGCCACCTACAAATACTATGTTTGAAATGTCAAGGCGCTTATCATAGAGAAAATCAATAATATCCTGTCTTAAATTGTTCTTTGGGGTCAGGAGAAGGACGCCCTTTAATTCTTTCAAAAGGACGGAAGCTGTTAGGGCATCCGGGAAATTCTCTCCGCTTGCTATTACTACAGTCTCTATCTTTTTGCTCTTCCCAATCTCCTTGGCTATAGCAAGAGCCGTTTCATAGCGGTCTTCTCCAAAATACCTAGTACTTGTCTGAGCCTTTGAAATATTAAGCAGATTTTCTTCAAGCTTTTCAGACAAAACATTAGGTCCGCCGACAAAGTCCAAGCTTATAGTCGTTTGATAAAAAAAGTTTGATAGTGCCTTGTTTGTCTGATCCTTTTCGCTCAGGAGGATTGTCTGCCCCTTTATCAAAGCTAGTCCGGATCCTGAAAGGGCATCCGGAAAGATTTTACCTGAAGCTAGCATATGTGACTTTGAGCCTAAAAATTTGCTTATTTCAGCAGCTGTTTCATACCTGTCCTTTCCGAAGATTCTTAGGGTCTTATAGGAGGCCTTGAGCCCCTCTTCTATTTCAGTTGAAATGGCATTTTGTCCGCCCAAGATCACAACTTTTTCAGCCTGGAGCCTCTTAATTTCCCGCTCTGTTTCCGGGGAAAGCTTGTCGGGACCGGTTAAGAGTATCGGATACTTTCCGGCTGAAAGTGATGAGCCGGCCAGAGCATCTGCAAAATTATTCCCACAAGCCAGGATGACCGTTGACTGCTTTTCAAATAGGGCTTGAGATATGGCGGCTGCCGTAGAATAACGGTTTTCACCGAAAATTCTCTTTGATCCGTCATACTTATCGTCAAGAACATTTTTGGCCTCATGTGCGGGGCCTAATTCGAACTTATCGGCTTGGACTACATCCATTTGATTAGGGACAGCAAAAATTAATAATATGGCCAAAAGAAAGGAAAGAATTTTTTTCATAGTTAACACCACTTTCTATTTTATATTCAATCACCGGCTACTATATCATCTATTAGGTTATTTAACAAAGCTTAAAATAGCTTTATTAGGGCCTTGTATGACTAGAATTCCCTTAGAGTCAAAGCAGCCTTTTTTAATTGCATGGCTTCAGCCAAGTCTCCTTGACCTATTTTATCTGCCTTGTTTATCATCTGTATGCTCTCAGCCACTTCCAAGAGGGACTTTATAAACCTGGCCGAGAGTGAATATTCTATTGACAGGTCTTTTAGGAATAATTTACCTTCTTCACTTAGCCTTGCTTTTATAGTATTAATTGGTGTATTTTTATAAGCCTTCTTGCCCTCATATAGGCACTCCTTATATTTCAGAGCTTCCTTCAGTTTGTGTTTTAACACTGCTGTATCTATGCCGTCATCAGGCGTATTCTTCCAATCTATCGAGGCAACCTGTATTACCATATCGAACCTGTCAAGAAGGGGTTGAGAGATCCTGTTTATATATCTTAATATCTCTGAACTTGTACAATTACATGCCTTCATTGGGTCTCCCCTGTGACCGCATGGGCAGGGATTCATGGCTGCCAGGAGCTGAAAATCTGCCGGAAGAATGGAGCTTTTATTGTTCCTGGTTAGGCTGACAATTTTCCTATCCATAGGCATCCTGAGGGCTTCCAGGCATTGACTCGAAAAAAATGAAAGTTCGTCAAGGAAAAGTATGCCTTTGTGGGCAAAGCTGACTTCTCCGGGCTTGATCTTCTTCCCCCCGCCTATGAGTGAGGCCCTAGTGATTGAATAATGTGGCATCCGAAAGGGAATCTTTTTAGAAAATATATTCTTATCTTTTTCAAAATACATTGACCTTATTGCCGCAACCTCCAAAAGGTCATATTGACCCAGGTCCGGCATTATCCCCCTTATTGCTCTAATAGCCATGCTTTTACCCACGCCCGGAGGACCTATTAGGAGAATAGAATGTCTTCCCAAGCCTGCTATTAGCATGGCCCTCTTTAGCATGGTCTGCCCCTTGAGCTCGATATAATCGGGATAGTCCCTTTCTTCACTTTCTTTTTCATTATCCGGCTGACTATAGGCCAGGGCCTTTATTTTATTAATCCCCCTCAGATCATCCAGGAGGTCTTTCAAACTCTTTACAGGATAGATCTCCACACCACTTATGCAGGAGCAGGAACATATACTGTCATAAGGGATATAGATCCTATTAACATAGTCCTTTAACTTTAAAACCATTCGGAAACAACCGGGCACATACCTGACAGTCCCGTCCAGGCCCAACTCCCCTATAAAGGCTGCCTTGTCCAAACTATCTCCCGGAATCTTTCTCATGGCATGGCAGAGGGCTACGGATATTGGCAAGTCCCACTGTGTTCCCTCCTTTCTCTCATCACCGGGATAGAGGTTGACCACAATCTTTCCTGCAGATAGCTTAACTCCTGAGCTTAACATAGCCGACCTGATCCTCTCCCTGGCCTCCATTATAGAGGTCCCCGCCAAGCCGACTATAGTGAAGTTTGTAAAACCCTTTGAGATCTTAGCCTCAATATTTACTATTTCAGCATCCAAGCTGTCGCTCCTGCAAGCCAATGTCTTTGATACCATGTTTAATCCTTTCTATATAAGTTTATTAATGCATAAATTTATCCAATAAAAAAAGCCGGCTATGCCGACTTTTTTTAGCAATATACTGTATCTATATACTCAATTTCAATCCCAATTTCTCACAAGCCCTTAAAAACTCGGAATCAGGGCCCAGCTTAAACTCCATAAAGGCCTTTTTCCAAGGGTGTATAAAGCCTATTTTATAAGAATGGAGGAGCTGGTGATCAGTAGCAATTCTCTGCTTCTTATAGCCATAAAGGCTGTCTCCGATAACGGGATGGCCCATGTACTTTGCATGGACCCTGATCTGATGGGTCCTACCCGTAACAATCTCAGCCCTTACAAGACTGGCCTTATCATTGTTATCCAAACTTGTGAAATATGAGAGGGCATTTTTACCGTCATCCCTTACAGTCCTCTTTTTTGGGTCCGAATCCATCCTGCCTATAGGAAGATTTACCTCCAAGTGGTCGCAAGCCCAGCTGCCTTCCACAAGAGCCAAATACTCCTTTTTAACTTCCCTGTCCCTAAATGCCCGGGCCAGGGCCAGATGGGTTTTATCATTTTTGCACAAGACCAGGAGGCCCGATGTCTGAGCATCCAACCTGTGTACTATACCCGGCCTCTCCTCACCGTTTACGGTGCTCCAATTTGGAGAATAGTTAAGCATGGCATTGACCAGGGTATTTGATCTAATTTGCTCCGTCGGGTGGACCAGCATGTTAGCCGGCTTGTTCACCACAATTAGGTCATCGTCCTCATAAATAATATCAAGGTCTATGGGTTCAGGCTCAATGGCTTTGATAGAAAAGGCATCTCTGTCTACGGAAATAAGATCATTCAAGTCCAAGCGCTTTGAAGGTTTACATATCTCATCATTTAACAAAATCTGTCCGCTTTTAATAGCCCTGCTTATTTTTGACCTTGAAAGCCCGTCGAGCTCAGAAGCCAAAAAAGCATCCAATCTCTCGCCCGCGTCCTCCTCGTCAAAAACCCTTATTTTCATTATCTTATCCATGTAGACCACCATAGGTTTCCGGGATCTGCCAATCTATGGGCTCCTGGCCCATGTCCTCTAAAAACTTGTTAATTTTTGAGAAGGGCCTGGACCCGAAAAATCCCCTATAAGCCGACAAGGGAGACGGGTGGGCGGATCTGAGTATCAGAGACCTTGGATTCACCACATACTTAGCCTTGGACTCGGCAAACCTTCCCCATAAGAGAAAGACAAGAGGCTTATCCCTCTTTCCCAAAAGCTCAACCACCCTATCCGTTAGGAGCTGCCAACCTATAGCCCTGTGTGAATTGGCCTGATGGGCCCTCACTGTGAGGGTCGAGTTTAAGAGAAGGACGCCCTGCTTGGCCCAATATGACAGGTCCCCGTTATCCTGCATTTTAATCTTTAAATCATCTTCAATTTCCTTATATATATTGACCAGGGAGGGTGGCAGTGGCACACCCCTTTGTACGGAAAAAGACAGGCCGTTTGCCTGCTTCGGACCGTGATAGGGGTCCTGGCCTATGATCAGGACCTTGCAGTTCTCATAAGAAACATATTTCAAGGCATCAAAAATGTGATCCGATGGCGGGTATACCGTGTGATTTTTGTACTCATCAATGAGGAGCTTTCTGAGCTCCCTGTAATATGGCTTGGACCACTGGTCTTCCAGCAGGAGGTCCCAATCATTGCCAATCTTGACTGTCATGGTCTTCCCCTCCTTTCTTCTCCTTTTGATCACTGATAATAAAATAGATCAGGAGTAAAAAAGTTCCGCAGGTCACAAATATATCGGCAACATTGAAGACCGGAAAGGGCCTGCCGAAAATATAGACCGAAATAAAGTCCACGACATATGACTGAATAAACCTGTCGATAATATTGCCCAGGGCTCCACCGCATATAAAGGCCAAGCCTAGAATAAAGGGAAGGCTCCTATTGTGTGACTTGACATAATAATAGAAGATACCAATAACTATGGCCAAAGATATAAAGGGTAGGACGGGGTTTAAGGCAGACAGCATTCCGAAAGCAACTCCCTTATTTTCCAAATATGACAGGTGAATGAATCCGTCGATTATCCTAATGACCGATCCGGTTTTAAGGGCAGAAACAGCCCAAACCTTGCTCAGCCTGTCCAAAATGACTATTAATATTGTTAATAAGTAAAAGATCATAATCCACCAATTTCAGTATAAAGTAAGCACACAGGGAATTTGTCCCATAAAAAACACAAATTGCCCCGCTTTGAACTTTTTGCTATAAACGGGCATAAGAAAATCCGCCTTTTTGCGGCGGATTTCCCGAAATTCATATTAAAGCTGATAGAGATTGCCAGAATCCAAGCTTTCCTTGGCCTTCTTGTTATCAACCTGGATTCCCTTCGGCGTCAGTACGTAAATGTCTTTTGTGACCTTCTGTATCTGACCGTCAAGGGCATAAACACCGCCGCTTACGAAATCAAAGATCTGTCTTTTCTTGTCCGGTTCCAGCATCTCAAGATTGAGGATAACTGTTTTAGACTCTGAAATCCTGTCTATTACCTGGGCCCCGTCATCATATTCCAGGGGTTCCTGGATGCTGATCTTTGTCCTTGATGCCTGTGATGTCATGTTGACAATGTTTGATGCAGCTGATGTTGACTGGTATGTGCTCTGTGAGCCGTAGCCTTCGCTGTATGATCCTGCGGATCCGTCGCTTCCGACAGAGTCCTGGGTCATATCGTAGTTTGGCTGATAGTCATTTTCATAACCCTCATCACCGTATTCATCATCATAATTATCGCCAACACCTATTGCACTCTTGAATTTATCAAAAATTCCCATACTTCCTCCTTAATTTCCCTTACTGTAGTCCCTTTCTCCAAATATGGCCCGGCCTATCCTAACCATGTTTGAACCCTCTTCCAAGGCAACTCGGAAGTCATGGGACATCCCTATAGAAAGAATTTTCATTTCTATACGATTATAACTCATTCCACAAAGCTTTTCATACAATTTTCTGCATGACCTGAAGTAGGGCCTGGTAGCCTCAACATCCTCACAATCCGGAGCCACCATCATCAAGCCTGAAATCCTCACATGGTCAAGGCTTTCGGCATAGTCAAGCAGCTCGGGTAGGTCCTCTTCATAGCAGCCCCCTTTTTGCTCTTCCCTGGCCAAATTAACCTGGATAAGGCCATTGAATTCCATATTGTCTCGCTGGCCTATCCTCTCCATCTCTTTTAAAAGAGCTATCCTGTCAATTGATTGGACCAGGTCGATATCAGCAGGCAGTTTCCTGACCTTATTTGTCTGTAACTGTCCTATCATATGAATTTTACAGCCTTGGAACATATCTTTTTTTCTTATAATTTCCTGGACCCTATTTTCGCCTACTTCGCTGAGCCCGGCCTCGACCGCTCCTCTGATCCGATCTTCATCGACAAACTTGGTCACACCGATAAGGCTGATATCTTCAGGCTTGTGCCCAAATTTACCGCAAGCTTCTGCAATCTCGGCCTTGATCCTGTCCAGATTTTCCTTTACAGACATCTTCCATCCCTTCTAATACATCTGACCCTCTTTAACGGATTGAGGGTTAAATAGAACCCGGTCATAGGAGCTCAAATCTCCGTTTTTCTTTTCCTCCTCAGGAACCTGGACGAGAGCATAATTGTCCTCAACCTTAACCAGGTTTACATTGACTCTCTGGGCCCTGTTCTTGAAATTCAGCTTATAGCAATAGCTCTTTTCCCCGTCATTGGCTAGGCAGTCCATCGGCAGTCTGAATGCATTGACTGACGGTCCGTAGAGTTTGACATCCTGGAAGCGCTTATCCTTGACCTTTTCATAGCCTGTCCTTATAGAAAAGATAAAGAGCTTGCCCCCCTCCTTATCCGATCTTATGAGGTCAATAACACCTTCAATCTTATTTCCGTCCTCAAGCTCAATTTCATAGTTTCTTCCCTGTTTGAAGTTTTCCGAGCTTTTTGCATCTTCCAGATCCATGACCAAATAGAAATGCCTGTCCTCAACAAATTTGAGCCCTTTGAGCTTGTTGTTGGTAAATTTACCCCGCTCTATTTCACCGGGCATAATACTTAATAGGAGAGGTGGAGAGATAAGGTTCTCAAAGCCGTCCAGAGATTTTATAACCCTGCCGTAGGGGCCCGAAAGCACATAGCCGCCTGATAGGACCCTCTGAAGGTACTTGGTTTCCCATGAATTTTTGGGATCATTGGGGTCTATTACCGGGCTGGAGTCTCCCAACAATGGATATTGATGGGGATTCTCATTGGGTTTGAGAGAGAAAGAGGGTCTAAAAATACTCGTCTTATCTTTGAATTCCTTGTCCAGATTTTTTTCGCCGGTTTTGTCCGTCTTCGCTTCTTCCTTAGTTGCTTCCTCCCCGGAGGCGGGAATTGTTTCTTGGACGGATTTCAAGTAATTTTCAGCCCTTTTCCTCATGTTCTCATCCAGGGGAATTAATTGGCTTCCGGGCCTATATCTCTCTTCATCATTAAAATTTGATTTGCTGAAATCCAAGCCCTCAAAGGCCTTAACCGGATACTCATAAAAGACAAAGAGTCCTGCTCCCCGGCTGTTTATATTTACACTCTCTTCAGGCATAAGGGTAAAGCTCTTGGGCTTTGAAAAACTCTTAAAGGCAAAAAAAGAAATGAGGGCCAGAAAAAGGATATATAAGATATAGCTTTTCTTAAATCGAAAATTCATATTATATGTCTTTCTTTTCTCCGAGTTTGCGCTCATTTCCCATCCTCAGCCTACTTATGTTCTCACTGTGCCGCCTTATGATTATAATTGCGGCCAAAACCATTGCACATTTGACCACAAGAGGAAGGTCTGTGAAGACCAGTATCAATATAACCCCGAAAACTCCTGAAAGTATGCTGGCCAGGGACACATACCGGCTTATATAAACAATAGAAATAAAGACTACAACCGTAGCCAGGGCACATTTGGGGCTCAGGTAGGCTAAGAGTCCGGAACCGGTTGCCACTCCCTTTCCACCTTTAAAAGATAAAAAGACAGAATAGCAGTGACCTATCATGGAGGCAAGAATTATGCCCGCTATGGCCCAATTGGGGACTCCTAACTTCTGACCTACAAAGAGGGAAACATAGCCCTTTAAAAAATCAAATATATAAGTTAAAAGGCCCAGCTTCCAGCCCATAACCCTCAAAGCATTGGTAGCTCCGGTATTGCCTGAACCCTTTTTTCTTATATCGGTCCCGAAAAGCTTGCCGAATATATAGCCGAAAGGTATGGATCCGAGCAGGTAGGCTATCAAGATTGCTAAATAACCCCTCATTCCCGATCCTCCCTTTCCCTTACTTTTAGAATTATTGGCACGCCCGTGAAGTCAAAGTTCTTCCTTATCTGGTTTTCCAAATACCTCAAATATGAGAAGTGGAAAAGCTTCTTATCATTGCAATATAAAATAAATTTGGGCGGCCTTGTTGAAACCTGTGAAGCATAAAAGATTTTCAACCTGTCACCCTTATCTGTCGGGGGCGGAGCCATCATGACCGAATCCCTTATTAGCTTATTTAATAGCGAAGTGGACACCCTTAGAGAGTAGTTGTTATCAACCTCATCAATAGTTTCGAAGAGCTGGTCAATGTGGTATCCGTTTTTAACTGAAATAAATATTATGGGTGCATAGGGCATAAATGACATCTTGTTTCTGATCTTGTCGGCATATTCCTTCATTGTGTTGGTCTCTTTTTCAATGAGATCCCACTTATTCACAACAATTATTGATGCCTTATTGTTGTTGTGAGCATGGCCGGCTATCTTTGTATCCTGCTCGCTCACCCCCTCCTCGGCATCTATTATGAAGAGGCAGAGGTCTGCCCTTTCCACTGAAGCAATGGTTCTCAGAGTCGAATATTTTTCAACCCTTGAGTCTATTGATGAGTTCTTCCTCAGGCCTGCCGTATCGATAATTATGTAGTCCTTGCCGTTTCTGCTGTAGGGGCTGTCAATGGCATCTCTGGTGGTCCCGGGTATATCGGTAACTATCATCCTGTCCTGGCCCAAGAGCCTGTTTACCAGTGATGATTTTCCGACATTCGGCTTTCCTATGAGGCAGATTTTGAGGGCCTCGTCATATGAATCCATCTCCTTATCTTGCGGCAATCTATCCAGTATCTCATCCAGGAGGTCACCCAGACCGAATGACTGCTCAGCAGATATGACAAAGAGGTCGGGAAAGCCCAACTCATAAAACTCATAAACGCTGTCGGGCGTATGGTGGCTGTCAATCTTATTCACAACCAAAAGGCACTTCTGACCCGTGGTCAAAAGCTTGTCGGCAATCATCCTGTCAAGGTTGGTTAAGCCGTCCTTGCCGTCAACTATGAATAGAATAAGGTCTGAGCTTTGAACGGCCAGGTCAACCTGGACCTCAATTTCTTTGGCAAAGGCATCTTCCGATCCGGGGAAAAGTCCACCCGTATCCATGAGCAGAAAATTCCTGTTAAGCCAATTTACCTCTCTATATAGCCTATCCCTGGTTACTCCCGGTGAATCCTCGGTGATCGCCACCCTTGAACCCACAAGCCTGTTGAAAAGGGTTGATTTTCCAACATTTGGTCTTCCTATTATGCTTACTACCGGAAAGCTCATCAAAAATCCTCCCCTTCTGAACTATAAATATCTACCATTTTGATAAATTCACCCGAAGACCCCGGGTCGGTCAACCTTGAAATTATGAAAAATACCAAGAGGCCCCCGAAGCCTCCCAATAGGGCCAAAGCCTGGCCGGCCTGACCCATTTCCTTGGTGAAAGTATGGACCAGGAAAATTCCTCCAATAAAGAGAAGCAGGGGCAGGATATATAGACGGAAAATAAGTAAAAAGTAATCCCTGTTAGATATTTCCAGCTCCACTACATCTCCCGGTTTTGCATTTAGAGAGTTCTTGAGCCACTTATCCTGGGGCTTAACACTGCAGGCCCCGCAGCTTGCACATGATCCGCATGCTTCTGACCTGTAAACAAGTACATGGCTCATATTCTCTTTATTTTCAACTACAAAGGCTCTTTTTATCACAAAAGACTCCTTTCAATATTTATCAGGCTATAACTCACTCTTTTAGCTCGAGTCCCAATTCTTCAAGCTGGGCTAAGCTTACTTCGGTAGGTGCCTGAGACATGATATCCGATGCTGTCTGAGTCTTTGGGAAGGCAATGACGTCTTTTATGCTGTCCCTGCCTATCAGCATCATTATGAAGCGGTCAAGGCCATAGGCAATGCCGCCGTGTGGGGGTGTGCCATATTTCAAAGCCTCAATGAAGAAGCCGAATCTTCTGGTGATTTCTTCGTCGCTTAGCTTGAGCAGGCGGAAAATCTTGTCCTGGAGTTCGGAATTGTTGATACGGATGGATCCGCCTCCTCTTTCATCTCCGTTGATAACTATATCGTAGGCATCAGATCTGACTTTCTCGGGATCTGTGTCCAGAAGATCAATATCCTCATCCTTGGGCTTGGTGAAAGGATGGTGCATGGCTGTGTACCTGCCCTCCTCCTCTGACCACTCGAACATTGGGAAGTCGACAATCCAGGTAATGGCATATTCGTCATCTGCAAAAGTGAGGTTTTCCTCTGCAATTTTTATCCTCAGCATACCCAAAAACTCCCGGGCCTTCTTTTTCTCCTCAACCATTATCAAGGCCAGGTCCCCGTCATTGAATTCCAAGGTTTTATCCAAATAGGATTTAATTTCATCATTAAAAAACTTGTTGAATGAGCAGGATATTTCCCCCTTCTCTTTTTTATACCAGAGAAGGCCTGAAGCCCCTATGCCCTTCGCATAGGAAACCAACTTGTCCAATTTCTTTCTGGAATAGGCACCTGCCAATCCGTTGAAATTGATTCCCAGTATTGAGAGTGCATTTTCTTCTGCCGAATTAAAGATCTGGAAGTCTGACTTACCTTTGAGGCCGTCAAGTTCTGTTATAGTGAATCCGTACCTTAGGTCGGGCTTGTCACTTCCGTAAAGTGCCATAGCCGTCTCATAGGACATCCTGGGGAAGGGCCTCTTGAGCTCAATCCCTTTAAATTCTTTGAAAACATAGGCCATAAGCCTCTCATTCATATCTAGGACATCGTCAATGCCTACAAAAGACATTTCGATATCGACTTGGGTGAATTCGGGTTGCCTGTTGGCCCTCAGGTCCTCATCCCTAAAGCACCTGGCTACCTGATAATACCTGTCGGTTCCGCCCACCATGAGAAGCTGCTTTAAAATCTGGGGGCTCTGGGGCAATGCATAAAAAGATCCCGGATAGATCCTTGACGGTACCAGATAGTCCCTGGCACCTTCAGGTGTTGGCTTGCCCAGGAAGGGGGTCTCCACTTCTATGAATTTCTCACTGTGTAGGAATTCCCTGAAAAGCCTTGTTATTTCAGCCCTCTGCTCAAGCATTTCCTGCATCTTGGGCTTTCTGAGGTCCAGATACCTGTACTTAAGCCTTATCTCTTCCTTTACATTGTCGTCATCTTTTATGTAGATTGGCGGGGTCTGAGCCTTATCCAGGATCCTGAGTTCCTTGCAGAAAACCTCAACATCTCCTGTGGGAAGTTCCGGATTTTTTGAAGCCCTTTCCCTGACAACTCCTACTGCAGCCAAGACATATTCCTGGTGGACAGACTTGGCTTTTTCGTAAAGCTCGGTATTTTCCTCCCTGTTGAATACAAGTTGGCTTATGCCGGTTTTGTCTCTAAGATCTACAAAGGCCAGGGAGCCAAGGTCGCGGGTTTTATTGACCCAACCCATGAGGGTAACTTCTTCTCCCACATTCTCAATTCTCAATTGGCCGCAATAGCAGCTTCTTTTTAATCCCATAATATTTTCCATAGAAATTAACCCTCTCTTTTTAAAATTCTATCAATGTATGGCAACATTGGATTGTTTATCTTTTCATAGCCTAAATCCCCGGAACTTCCGTGACCGGGAAAAAAATCTATGTCATCATCAAGTTTAAATAGCCTTGCTAAAGATTTCAACAGGTCATTTAAATTGCCGCCGGGAAGGTCCCACCGCCCGCATGAATCCCTGAAAAGTGTATCCCCTGTAAATAAATAATTACCTATCAAATAGGACATGCCTCCCGGAGTGTGGCCCGGACAAGCTATAACCTTTATACCGCTTTGCCCCACCTCATCGCCGTCAGACAAAAGTAGGTCGGCTTGGTAGGAAAGCGCATCTCCAAAATTCACAGAAAGATTCAGGTCAATATCTCCCAGCATGGCTTGGTCCGCTCTCCCACAGCATATCTTAGCGCCATATTTTTTCCTGTAATATTCGCCGGCTGCAATGTGATCATAATGGCCGTGAGTCAACAAAATATATGGAATCTTCAGTCCCTGCTTTTCTATACTTTCTTCCATATCAGGGTGTTTTTCTCCCGGATCTATTATATATGCCAAGGACTTATCATCATCTATAAGCAGATAGCAATTCTGGTCCATCTGCCTGAAAATATATTTTTCTATCCTCAAAACTACCTCCGAAAGCTAAAAATCTTAATTCCTCATACGATAAACAGCCAGGGTCGACTTCATACGCCTTATCTTGTTCATCAGGGATTCCATATCCCCCTTGTTCTGAATCTCTACGGTCATAGTTATTATCCCGGTTGAGTCGGTCTGGGGTCTGGCCTCGATCCCTATCATATTTATTCCCATTTGCATGATCATCTGGGCCAGGTCGGCTACATAGCCAGTCCTGTTTATAGCTTCGATCTTTAAAGAAGCCAGGAAGGTTGAATCTTCCGTGCTGTTCCACTCGACCTCTATTAGTCTTTCAGGTGAGTTGGTATTTACTATATTTGAACAGGTCTTCCTGTGGATGGATATTCCGTGGCCTTTTGTTATATAGCCTATTATGTCGTCTCCCGGCACAGGAGAACAGCATTGGGCAAATTTAACCTCAAGATTGGTTTGGCCATCCTCGCCTTTTATGCTTACGGTGTTGCCCCCGGTCCTAATCTTTTTATCAGCGCTAACTGAGCTTTGGTAATTATCCGGGAGATTTTTCAGCCTCTCTTCTTCCTTTTCCTTGGCATAGGCCTCTTTAAGCCTGCTTGAAATTCCGGCTACAGATTGGGATCCGAAGCCGACTGCAGCATAGAGGTCATCCATTGAGGAGTATGACATATGCTTTACCAAGGCCATCATTCTATCTTCACTCATAATCTCTTTAGCAGAGTAGCCGTCACGCTTAAGATCCTGAATGATCATATTACGACCAATTTCTATATTGTCATCCCTGTTAGCCTGCCTGAAAAACTGCTTTATTTTATTTCGGGCCGATGCTGACTTGACCAGATTTAACCAGTCTCTAGAAGGGCCCAATGAATTTTTAGATGTTATGATTTCGACGATATTGCCATTTTCAAGCTCCGTATCAAGCGGTACAAGCTTTCCGTCAAGTTTAGCCCCCACGCAATTGTTTCCAACCTGGGTATGGATATGATAGGCGAAGTCTATGGGTATCGATCCCTTGGGAAGCTCGACAACGTCCCCTCTAGGCGAGAAGACATACACTTCATCCGAGAAAAAATCCCCTTTCAGAGTCTCCAAAAACTCGTTTGCATCCGTTGTTGTCTCCTGCCATTCCATAAGTTGGCGGACCCAATTGAGCTTCTTATCGAAATCGGTCTTTTTTTTGCCCCCTTCTTTGTATTGCCAGTGTGCAGCAATACCGAATTCAGCCGTTCTGTGCATCTCCCAGGTCCTTATCTGGACCTCGAAGGTCAGACCGTCGTCGGCTATTACTGTAGTGTGCAGGGACTGGTACATGTTTGGCTTGGGCATGGCTATATAGTCCTTAAACCGCTTGGGTATGGGCTTCCACATGGTGTGAACAACCCCAAGGACCGAATAGCAGTCGGAAATACTGTCCACAATAACCCTGACTGCCGTTACATCAAAGATTTGGTCAAAGCTCTTGTCCTGCTGGTACATTTTCTTATATATGGAATAGAGTGTTTTAGGTCTTCCGGTTATCTGATAGTCAATCTTGAGCTTGTCCAGATTGTCGGATAGCTTCTTTTCAATCTTTTTAATATCCCCCTGCCTGTCCTCGAGTTTCTTATCCACAAGGTCGGCAATTTCAAAATATGCTTCGGGGTTTAAGTATTTTAAGCATAGATCCTCAAGTTCCGATTTAAATGTATAAATTCCCAGACGATCCGCGATTGGAACATAGATTTCTATGGTTTCTCTGGCCTTCTCAATCTGTTTTTCCCTGACCTTGTAATCCAGGGTCCTGAGGTTGTGGAGCCTGTCCGCAAGCTTTATGATTATGACCCTTATGTCGTTGGCCATAGCCATAACCATCTTACGGTAGTTGTCCACCTGGTTGTCTATTTTAGACCTGGAAGCTATTCGTTTAAGCTTGGTAACCCCGTCAACCAGAGTGGTAATCTCCTTGCCGAAATCTTCCTCCATTTTTTCATAGCTTATATCGGTATCCTCCAAAACATCGTGGAGGAGGCCGGCCGCTATGGTAGCATCGTCCATTTTCAACTCAGCCAGGATATAGGCCACATGGAGGGGGTGGATTATGTAGGGTTCCCCCGAATTTCTCTTCTGACCCTCATGTGCCTTGTCGGCATACTCATAGGCACGGCGAATAAGGGCTTGATCTGTATCCGGATTGTATGATTCAATTTTTTTCATCAACAAATTAATATCCATTATCCGCCTCCTTTTATCTCTAAAATTATCTAATTATTATATCATAGATGAGCAAAATGATTTTCGGCTCGTCTCAAAGTTTAAACCTGATGTCTTTAATAATAAGCTGAAGGTTCTTTCTTTCCATGTAAACATTCCACTCAGGCTGGTAACATATGTCGGCCGTGAAATTCTGCTTGCCCTCCAAGTCTTTGATTTTTTCATCGACATTGAACATGACTCCCTGAATCTTGATTCCGTTTTTTTCAAGCTGTATTTGGAGAACATTTTTATTCCTGCCCACCAGGCGCATTGAAATGATGTTGAGATCCTTATCGCCAAAGACGGGCTTTGGGTTTTCCACACCGAAGGGGGGCATCCTGTCCAGAAAGTCCATTATCCTCTTGCCAATTTTGTCTATTGATAACGGTGCATCCAGCATGATTTGCTTTTTAAAGTCTTCTTGGCTCAAATCGGCTTCTTTGTTCCATATATCAACCAGCTTTTGAAAATCCTCTTTTTTTATGGTCATTCCGCAAGCCATGGCATGGCCCCCAAAGGCCACATAGTCTTCCCTATGGGAATTGAGCTTCTCGAACATGTTGTAAGCCTCGATAGACCTTCCCGACCCTTTTAGGAGCCCCATAGCATCTTCACTTTGGGCATCAGTAAATACAAGGCTAGGCCGGTTGAAATGCTCTTTTATCCTGCCGGCAATAAGACCACATATGGACTCGTGAACACCTTCAAGATATATAGCCAATACAGGGCCATCTTTGATGATCATACCTGCTTTTTCCAGCCCCTCCTCCACACCTTTGGAGGTCATAGTCTTTCTCTCCTCATTGAGTCTGGTCAATTCTTTGGCATAAGAATAAATATATTCCGGATCTGTTTCCAGAAAGAGTTCAACTCCCAAGCTTGCGCTCATGAGTCTTCCCGAAGCATTTATACAAGGTCCGATTATGAAACCTATGGTATAGGAGCTGACCTCCCCGGACCATGAGTTAGCTTCCAATAAAGCTTTTAATCCGGGATCCGGGTTCTCATTCATTACCCTTAATCCCTCAGCCACGATCACCCTGTTCTCCTTCTGCAAAGGAACCAGGTCACATATGGTTCCCATAGCTGCATAGGCCAAGTAGGGTCTTATTTCTTCCTTGGCTTTTCCTGCTTCCACAAATAAGGCTTGGATCAGTTTCAAGGCCACTCCTGCTCCGCAAAGGTCTTCAAAGGGATAGCCTGAATCCTTGGAATGGGGGTTCAAGAAAGCTTCGCACTTCGGGATTACTTCCTGTCCATCTTTTTCAAGTATCTGATGGTGGTCGGTAACAATTACAGGTACCTGCTTTTCATAGGCGTAGTCAAGAGCATCAAAGGCACCAATGCCGTTATCACAGGTAATAATGAGGTCGCAAGCTTCCTCTATAGCCTTGTCTATGAGCCTCTCATTAATCCCATAGCCGTCGCTTACCCTGTCGGGTATGGCATATGAAACCGATAAGAAAGGATCAAAGCCCATCTCTTCTGCAAGCTTTCTGAGGGCCTTTACCAGGATAACTGTTGATGAAACCCCGTCCTGGTCATAGTCACCTATAACCCTTATATGGCCCTGTGAAGACAGTACATTAAAAATATAATCCACACATATGGGCATTTGATTGAATAGGAAGGGGTCATTCAGGAGATCAAGTCCCCCTTTAAAATAATCTTCCGCCTCTTGCCTGGTTTTTATGCCCCTATTGGCCAAGATTATGGACTCCAGCAAGGTCAGCCCGGTCTGATCTTTTAATTTTCGGGCATCTTCTAAAGAATTCTTAATAAACCAAAGGCTCATCAAAGCTCCAATCTAACTTATATATACTTTAGTTCAAATATAGAAAGAAAGAGACGGATTGCTCCATCTCTTGTCATCTCAAATCTGTAGATATATCCTTTTCTTAAAGGTTCCGATTATTCATTTTCTTCTGATCCGGCTGCATCTTCTGTATTTTCAGCTGTATTCTCTTCCTTCAGCTCTTCATAACCGGATGCGGGCTTGACAACATAGGAAAGGCCCTTTTTAATGAATTCTATCTGAATATGGTCATCTCCCGTTTCTATCTGATAGGCATCATCGGTTATCTTTGTTACCCTGCCTCTGAGGCCCCCTATTGTAACAATCTGGTCCCCGATCTTAACCGAGTCTCTCATTTCCTGCTGTTTAGCAGCCTGTTTTTTTTGCGGACGAATAACTCCGAAATAAAAAAACGCTACCATGACCGCCATTAATGCTATAGATGGCATGCTTCCTCCTTCATTAACTTCTCTGTTTTAAATTAAAGTCGACTATAATATTATACCCAAAAAAGCTCTGTGTTTGTTTTTTTTAAAGTTCGTTACAATATTTTGACATGAATTCTTTCTCGTATTCCAAGAACCTGTCTTCGAATATGGCCTCTCTCATACCCTCCATCATTTTTATTGTGAAATAAAGATTATGTATGGTTAAGAGCCTTGCTCCCAGTATTTCATTAACATTCATCAGGTGTCTTATATAGGCTCTTGTGTAATTTTTACATGTATAGCAATCACATTCCGGATCCAGACCGGTAAAATCATCCTTGTATTTTGCATTCCTGACAGTCAGTCTGCCATTATGAGTCAGGGCAAGGCCGTTTCTGGCAACCCTTGTAGGCAAAACACAGTCACACATGTCAATTCCTGCTTTAACTGAGTCAAAAAGATAATCCGGCGACCCTATTCCCATGTTATATCTGGGTTTATTCTCAGGCAGTCTGGGGGTTACAAAGTCCAGAATCCTCAGGAACTCCGACCTCTCTTCCCCGACGCTGATCCCGCCTATGGCATAGCCGTCAAGGTCCCTCTCAATACTTGCCTCGATTGACCTCTCCCTCAAGTCTTCAAAAAAGCCCCCCTGGATAATTCCGAATAAAGACTGGTCGGGCCTGTCATCAATGGCAATGCAGCGGTCCAGCCACCTCAAAGTCCTTTCCATGGAGTGCTCGGTATAGTCATAATCCGCTTCAAAGGGCACGCATTCATCAAAGGCCATCATTATGTCTGAGCCCAGAATTTTCTGAACCTCTATGGATTTTTCCGGACTGATCATATGCCTTGACCCGTCTATATGTGATGAGAAAACAACCCCCTCCTCACTCATGTCTTTCGAATCAGCCAGGCTGAAAACCTGAAATCCTCCCGAATCCGTCAATATTGGCTTATCCCAATTCATGAACTTATGTAGGCCACCGGCCTGCTCAATTATGTCAGTACCCGGCCTTAGATAGAGATGATAGGTATTGCCCAGAATAATCTGTGTTCCTATGGAATCCAATTCTTCCGGGGTCATGGTCTTGACCGTGGCCTTGGTTCCGACCGGCATAAATACAGGTGTTTTTATATCGCCGTGGGCTGTGTGGATTATCCCGGCCCTGGCCCCGCAATCTTTAGATATGTGTTCTATCTCAAAAGTTAAAGCACCTTTCATGGTCAACCTTTCTTAAACTCATTTTTATCGGCTTCCTCAAAGTCTTCCGAAAAACTTTCTTCATCCTTTTCAAAGCTGTCCACCCTGTCGCAAATGAGCATGGCATCTCCGAAGGAGTAGAACCTGTATTTAAGGTCATTGGCCCTTTGATAGGCTCCCAGAATATTTTCTCTCCCGCAAAATGCGGATATCATCATGATGAGGCTGGACATGGGGAGGTGGAAATTTGTAATTATTCCGTCAATGGCCTTATAAGTGTAGCCGGGGTAAATGAATATATCTGTAAAGTCCGAATCCTCAACCAATTGGCCTTTTTTACACATAACAGACTCAAGAGTCCTTGTGACCGTCGTTCCAACGGCTATGACTCTTTTCCCGGCCGCCTTGGTTTTATTTATGAGGTCGGCTGTTTCCTGAGGAAACATATAAAATTCAGAGTGCATATCATGGTCTTCTATGTTTTCCTCTTTTACAGGTCTAAAGGTACCCAGACCCACATGTAAGGTCAAAAAACCCAGGCCTATCCCGTATTCTTCCAGGTCTTTAAGCATCTCTTTTGAAAAATGCAAACCGGCGGTTGGAGCTGCCGCAGACCCGTTAACTCTGGCATAGACCGTCTGATAGTCATTCTTGTTCTTCAATTTTTCTTTTATATATGGTGGCAGAGGCATATTGCCCAGCCTGTCCAAAATCTCTTCCCAGACCCCCTGATAAGTAAACTCTATAAGCCTGCGACCGTCTCCAATAATGTCCAGGACTTGCCCTACAAGCTCCGCATTGTCACCGATCTCGATTTTTTGGCCCGGCTGCATTTTCTTGCCCGGCTTAACCAGGCACTGCCAAGTTGCCCCCTCGGTATTTCTCAAAAGGAGGACTTCTATGGACTCCTCCTTACCAGGACGGTGGCCGAAAAGCCTGGCGGGTATGACCTTACTGTCATTCATTATCAGGCAATCTCCCGGATTCAGGTACTTTTTCAGGTTAAAAAAATGATCATGACGAAGCTTGCCGCTTTTTTTATCCATAATCATAAGCCTGCAGTTTTCCCTCTTATCGGTAGGATGCTGGGCAATAAGGTCCGGATCCAGATAATAATTAAAATCACTGGTTTTCATTTATAGTCTCCTTAAAAATAAATGCAGAAAAATGCATTTAATAAAAATCCGGCCTGTTTTCCGGTATTTGAAGTTTGAAATGGTCATATGCTTTATTAGTGAGCATGCGGCCCCTGGCAGTCCTGGCCAGAAAACCTATTTGAAGCAGGTAGGGCTCAATTACTTCTTCTATGCTTCCGCTTTCTCTGCCTAATGAAGCCGCTATTGTATCTAAGCCGACCGGGCCGCCCCCGAATCTCTCTGCTATGGCTTCAACGAATTCCCTATCGTCCCTGTCCAGGCCAAGCTCATCAACTTCGAGCATCCGCAGGGCCTGCCTGCAAGTTTCAAGGTCAATGTGGCCCTCAGCCCTCACCTCGGAGTAGTCCCTGATACGCCTCAGGAGGCGATTGGCTATCCTCGGGGTCCCTCTTGACCTCATACCTATCTCATTGCATGAAGCCTCGTCAATATCGACCTTAAGGAGGTTTGCCGATCTCCTGACTATTTCAGCAAGTTCTTCCGGATCATAGAGTTGGAATGAAATAAGGACGCCGAAACGGTCTCTTAATGGGGAGCTCAACATTCCCGACCTGGTTGTCGCACCTATTAGTGTGAAGGGTGAAAGGTCAAGTCTTAGGCTCTGGGCCGTTGTTCCCTTGCCTACTATGAGGTCTAGGGCGAAGTCTTCCATGGCGGGATAAAGGACTTCTTCAACGTTCCTGCTGATCCTGTGAATCTCGTCAATGAATAATACATCTCCGGGCTTAAGATTGGTTAAAATTGCAGCCAGCTCTCCCTGCTTTGTTATTGCAGGACCCGACGTGATCTTTATATTTGAACCCATCTCATTGGATATGATGGCAGCCAAAGTGGTTTTTCCTAAACCCGGAGGGCCGGCAAGAAGTATATGGTCCATGCTCTCTCCCCTTTTCTTTGCGGCTTCCAGGAAAATCTTCAGCTTCTCTTTATTTTTACTTTGTCCTATATAGTCTTTTAACCACTTGGGACGCAGGCTGCCTTCATAAGGCATCTCTTCTTCCTGCATTCCGCTTCCGACTATACGGTTTTCACTTTGAGTCATACTAACTCCTCTCAGCTCTTAAACCCTATCCTAGTCTTTTAAGGGCCAGTCTTATTCCTTCTTCCAAGCCCATCTCCTCATCCCAACCGTCAAGGGCTTTTTCAGCCTCATTCCTGGCGTATCCGAGATTTATGAGGGCCTGCAAGGCTATGTCGAAGTTTTCACTCTTGCTGATTTCAGGCTTATGGCTTTCCGGTGACCCTGAGGGCAGATAGCCCATCTTCTTGACCCTGTCAACCAATTCAAGAACAATCCGGGAGGCCGTTTTCTTGCCAATGCCGGGCGCTGATGAAAGGCTTTTTATATCGTTACTAAGTATTGCTGTTGCCAAGCCTTGGACATCCAGGGTCGATAAGATAGATAAAGCGGTCTTGGGTCCAACAGTGGATACCTTTGTGAGGAGCTGGAAAAATTCCAACTCGTCCTTATCATAAAAGCCAAAGAGGGAGATCTCATCCTCTTTTACATTCATAAAAGTGTAGACCTTGTAGTTTTCCCCAACATGAAAATGCGACATCGTCTGTTCAGATGCCGCAATCCTGTAGCCTATGCCGTTATTTTCCAGAATAATACCTTCGCGGTCAATGTCCATAACCCTGCCTAATATGTAAGCTATCATCTGAACTCCTGTTTATTAATTACTTCAATATTTCATAATGCCCCGGTAAACATAAAAGTAAACCTAGGCCATCCTCTCCGCTTCTTTAAATCTCTGCCCGAAGGCGTGACATATTGCCACGGCCAAACCGTCAGCCGCATCATCCGGCTTAGGCAAACAATCCAATCTTAAAAGGGCCTGGACTGATTGTTGGATTTGCAGCTTGTTGGCCCTACCATAACCCGTTATCGCCTGTTTTATCTGGAGGGGTGTATATTCAAATATGCCCAAGCCTCTGCTCTGGCAGGCTAAAATCTCAACTCCTCTGGCCTGGGCCACCATAATTGCCGTCTTCTTATTTTGATAAAAAAAGAGCTCTTCAAAGGCCACTTCATCCGGCTTAAATTGAGAAATTATGGCATCCATCTCCCGGTAAATTATTCCCAACCTCTCAGGCAGTGATATTCCGGCTTTGGTTTCAATGCAGCCGTACTCAAGACAGGAAATCCTGTTGCCGTCATAGCGTATTACCCCATAGCCGACGAGGGCTATGCCCGGATCAATGCCTAAAATAATCAAAATCTATACCTTTCAAGGACCTGGTCGTTTATGCCCCTCCACACGTATTCCTTATATATTTTTGAAGCATTTGAGGCCAGGTACTGCCTGAGCTTCCTATAAATGTGGTTCAACTCCTTGATGCTCAAAACTCCTTCTTCGCACTTAAGCTTTGAGAGGTGATTAAAGTCCAAAACAATCTGACTGTCAAGATTGTCATTAACCATATAAATCTTTTTCTTTAAAAGCCTTCGACTGTAGAGATTGCAATACCTTCTTAATTTTACATAGTCATCTGTATCGTTCTTCATCCAGCTGTATAGGCCGCTCTTAATGGCCATAGCCCTGCCCTGTTTGCAGTCGTGATAAAGTATGGCCATGTGCTTAAGCTCTTGGGGGCTGTAGTTCTCCAAGGCCAATCTTTCAAGCTTATCAACCCATACCGTATCATTGCGGCTCAGATTGTATGCTTTAATGACTATTGCCAACTCCAGCCTATGGATATCATCATTTATTAGCTTTTTCAAGGCTCTTACAATGTAGTGTCTGTCTTTTCTATAAGAAAGCGTCTTTTTAAGAGAAGTCGACATCTTATTCATGAGAACGTATTTGGGCTGAAGGTTGCAGCTGGGATGGTCCAAATCTATCATTGATAAGAGGAGGTTGATTGAATCTATATCGTTGTCATACAAAAAACGATACTCTAAATTTTCTTCGATATCGTTAATATAATCTTGCATGGTCCCTCCTCTCCGAATATTTAAAGTATGTATTTAATCTTAATATATTTCGCCCCACTTTTACAGGGTAAATCTAAGATTATTGTTATATTTTCTAAAAAAAATACCGCTTGAAAATTCAAGCGGTAAGAACCGTGCCATTGAGGATTCGAACCCCAGGCCTTCTGGTCCGTAGCCAGACGCTCTATCCAGCTGAGCTAATGGCACCTGTAGATAAAGCGGGTGAAGGGAATCGAACCCTCGTAGCCAGCTTGGAAGGCTGGAGCTCTACCACTGAGCTACACCCGCAGGTAAAAAATAATTAAAAGCGGCAGACGAGATTCGAACTCGCGACCCTCGCCTTGGCAAGGCGATGCTCTACCCCTGAGCCACTGCCGCATATTAAATTGGGCGAGAGCGGATTTGAACCACTGAAAGCAAAGCTAACGGATTTACAGTCCGTCCCGTTTGGCCACTTCGGTACTCGCCCTTGGAAAAAACGACCCGGATGGGGATCGAACCCACGACCTCCAGCGTGACAGGCTGGCATTCTAAACCATCTGAACTACCGGGCCAGATAAAAAAGGCCATGACCCTACCGGGATTCGAACCCGGGATACCGCCGTGAGAGGGCGATGTCTTAACCGCTTGACCATAGGGCCTTAATAGCGGAGAAGGGATTTGAACCCCTGACACCTCGGGTATGAACCGAGTGCTCTAGCCAGCTGAGCTACTCCGCCAGATAATATAAAAATTATGGCCGTGGCGGCGGAGAAGATTGCGGGGGCAGGACTCGAACCTGCGGCCTCCGGGTTATGAGCCCGACGAGATACCACTTCTCCACCCCGCGATGTAGAATAAGCAGATGCCGAGGACCGGGATCGAACCGGTACGATCTTATAAGGATCGAGGGATTTTAAGTCCCTTGCGTCTGCCAATTCCGCCACCCCGGCATACGCCTTGTGTAGGACTCGAACCTACGACAGCGCGGTTAACAGCCGCGTGCTCTACCAGCTGAGCTAACAAGGCAAGCTCTAAAATTGGCCGGAACGATTAAGCGCTCATGTCTTTTTCGTAGCGACTTGTAAAGTATAGCAGAGAATATGTTCATGTGCAAGTTTTTTTCTAAAAGCAAGCTGTATGGCGACTTGTAATATGAAATGCATCTTATAATTTATAATATGCAATACCTAAAAGGCCTCTGCCCGTGTGTACTGCCAGTGTTGGAGCTATTTCCTCTTCAATGTAAATTTTCGCCCCATCAACTTCATCCTTAAGTGCTTCCTTAGCCAGCTTCAATGCTTCCGGATTTGATCCGTGGCAAATAGCTAAGTAATAATCTTTCACACCGCTAAGTTCTCCCTTAATCCTCTCAATAAGTTTTTTTTGTGCTTTTGCAAAACCTCTCACCTTGTCGATGGCAAAGTAAACGCCGTCAATATTGCATGTGATTATTGGTTTTATGTTTAAAAATTGACCTATGACGCCTTGAACTTTGCCTATCCTTCCGCCATTGATTAAGTTGGTCAATTCCGGGATGGCAAAATATGTCTTAGATTTCATGTTGTCTCTATCATCTGTCATTATTTTGATAATTTCATCGGCACTATGGCCTTCTTCTCTAAGGCTTGCTGCTCTATAGGCGTAAAATCCTGCACCTATGGCAATATTTTTTGTGTCGAAGACCTTTACCTTGCCGTCATAGTCTTCAGCTACAAGATTGCAAAGATTATTGGCACCGCTCAGACCTGATGATAGTGTTATGATTAAGACTTCATCAGCACCGTATGCAAATTCTTTATCAATTATTTCTTTCACTTCTGCCGGCGATGGTGTACTTGTCTTAGGAAATTCCTTATCAAGGAGTTCATAGAATTCGTCCTTTTCTATATCAATTAAATCTCTGTATGATTTAGCCGAAAAGTGAACCCACAAAGGCAACATAGATACATTTAGTTTTTCATATGCATTCTTTGGCACATCACAAGCTGTATCTATAATTAATCCTACTTTACTCATTTGTCCTCCTCGGCATTTAAAAGCTCGTATTCTAATAGTTTCTGTGTAATAACTTTAGTGCAAACGCTGACTATGGCAAGCGTCAAGCCATTCCTATTGTCAAGATCTATATCGATAGATGCTGTACCTTTAATCTCTGGGCTGCTTTGCTTCTCCAAGATGTTTATGACCAGTCTCATTACTTCTTCTACTTTGTTGCAAAAGTAATTATATGAATCCTCTATAGGGCTCTTTTTAAGTTCGTGTAAGATGCCGGCATCAATCTCAGCCATAGTTAAAATGTTTTTCAAAACGCTGATCACTATGCAATAAACTATGTGATTACGATAGTAGCGTTTTTTGATGGGGCTCGGCATAAGTTTATGCTTGACATAGTTATTGACCATGGACTTTGTTAGTTTATTATCCTCATCAAACATTACTTCCAAAGCTTTGTTGACTATCTCGACCAGCTGCTCCGAATATATACCAAAGTCAGGCAAGTCCTTATATCTTGGGAGTTTAAGTTCGTTAAGTCCGCTTAATATTTTCACTCTCATGATGCCTCCACTTAGTATTTAATACTACATCCATAATTTAGTATACCTGGATTATAAAGTCAAGTGATTTTTATAAGGTCTCTAATGCTCTTATAGCTTGCATCTATAAAGCTAAAGATACGATAGAAATTTAGACTCTACAATAAATAGTTGTTTCTAAGGAACTTAAAAAGGCCGCCTAACCCCTTAGGGTTAGACAACCTTTAAAGTCTATTTAATCATGCGAAATGTCCACCAAGGCCATTTGACAAAGGCCGTTTTTATTAAATTGTTTGATTTCCAAAAATGGATTTACCTAATGCGTTTCCCAATTTTCATTTTCTTACGCCATTCTGGTGCTATTCCATCATCAGACCAATATTCATCCATTTCAATAATCAAATCATCCTTATGATGGATAAAGCTTACTACATGAAAAGACTCACTATTATCTCTTGGAAAGACTCGGCAAGCCAGAATAATGGTATTTGCTTTTTCTTCGATTCGTTCTAGTTCTCCATTCCAGTTTCCTGGATATTCACAATTTGCTTTTATATACTCATCTAAGGTAAATACCTCATTTGTGCAATGCCATTTTATAACGGCATTTTTTTGAAAAAATTTCCTAAGTTCTTCTGCATTTTGTGATAAAACTGTTTTGAAAAATCTATCTATATCCATAGTAATCACCTTAAAACCAATTCACTTTTTCTTCTCTAAACAATGGTGTTTCACTCTCTTTGTAAGGATTATAGTTATTACAATTACAGCCAAACTCTTTCAATGCTTTTATCTTATTATCGGCTGTCCAAACAATCAAAGAAATACCGTCAAATTCTTCAACTTTCCCCTCATTCATTTTATTTTTGAAATGCCATTCTACAATAGTTTGATTATCCTTATGAAAAAATTGCTTTATATCCCAAGTAAGCACTTTTCCCCTTGTATTCCATTCATTAAACCAGTGCTTTACTGTTTGACAATTTTCATACTTAGGACTCCAGCACTCAATATAAATTACATCATCTAAAAAAATATCATCTATACCTAGGTCTTGTTGTGTGAGCCACATATCAAACCATAAACGAATGATTTTTTCTCTTTCATTCATAAATTTAAGCACCTCCAAAATCAAATAATTATATACAGTTATACCATTTTTTCACTTAGTTTTATAGGTCTAACTCATTCCTCTTTACCTGAGATAGTCGTTTTGCTTGTTCCAGTAAATGCTCTATGCAAGTCTTAGCTTTATCTGCTTGCTCTACTTATTTTCGTATTTCTAATATTTGATTGTAAAGGTTATTTTTATCTTTCCTCATATTGGCAACTTTTGATTTCCGTTTGAATATATTTAAGATCTTGGTTTCTCTTAAGTATTCTTTCAGATATTTCTTGAAACTTTCAAATAAAATAAGTTATGCAATATACTCATTGTAAAAATCTTCCTGTTTATTATTTCAATTTTCTCCAATTAGTCTTAGTGTTTTTTTAATTCTTTTGTCTTTGTTGCTTCTTCTAGTAGGATTTTTATTTCTTCATCTGTTAGTTCTTCTGCGTTTTTTATAAGGCTTTCTAAGATTGCTCCTCTTATTATGAGCCTATGAGTTCTTTCTTTTCTTCTTTTCACTATGTCTTGTTTTAATGTCTTTTGTTCTTGATTTTTTAGTTGTCTCAATCTTTCTTCTGTATCACCAATTTTGTCTTTTATTTCTTTTGACTCTTGTCTTATTTGATCTAATTTTTTCATATATAACTCCTTTCTTGTATAAAAAAAGACGATAGAGTTTAATTATCTATCATCTCTTGTGTTTCTATTTAATTATTTGGCTCGACAAACTGGGATTTATCCAAAATGGAATGGAATAACGATATTCAAAAAGAATGCAAGTATTATACTAATTGTTACCATCAGAACAAAATCCCTCAATGTCTCTCTCTTCAAAACCATAACTCCAATAATAAAGACTATCACTTCCAAAACAGACCTTGAACTAAAATACCAATATCCATATACAAAACACATATTGAACAATACTGCCAAAATCAGCGCCGATAGTATAAATGCCAGTTTGCTTTTCCCCTTTGCATACCAGCATATAAAAGCCAATAATGGAGAAACTGCTGTAAACCCAAACCAAATCATCGCATAATTTCTTGGGAAAAATCCTGCAATATAGTATGAATACAAATAGTAACTTGTAACCATGCCAATAAAAAATGTAAAAACATTAAAGCTTGATCTTATAGCTGAATTGCTATAAATAGAAATACAAAGTGCAATCAATACCCAGATTGCGAAACGCCCAAGAAAATTAGTAATATCTAATGCTCCATCTATCGCCATAAGAATACTTGGAAGTTCAGCTTGATGAAAGTCCATAAATTTTGAAAATGTTCCAAAAGCTATTCCAAGAAACAACAGAGCTATGGTATTTATAGTTTTTCTCTTAGTCGATATTAAATTTTCTGCACTCCTTATATTATTTAAAAACTTTATCATAAACATCCTCATAAATTCTAATTTATCTAGTTCTATTATATTAAATATACCCACGACTCATAAAGAAATAACAGAAAAATATTACAATCTTGTAATTAGTGTGTTTCTATTAAGCTTAACTTTACCTTTTTTCTTGATATAGTCTTCAATATCAAAAACATTCCTCTCATCATAATCTTCCAACAATATGTAATTCTTATGCTTTGTAATATCAAACTTATCAGATAGAAAAGGTCTTACTCCTCTTAGCTGGTATATACACTTTCCGCCATCCATTACAGTTATTTCATCTTGACTCATAAGTTCCTTGCCAGTTTTTTTGGTAATTTAGACCAAAAGATTTTTGATTTGATCTTGTTTCTGATGTGTTATATAGGTCTAAAGTAGAAACTACGTTTAATAACGTATTATCATGCTTAATATAAAAATTAAACTGGGATTCATAACAAATCCCAGTTTCATAATTAGCGTGTTCTTTAATATAATTTTGATCCTGCTGGAATATTATCATCCAACATTATTAAGTTAAGTTTTTCTTTTCCGTCGTACTCACAAATTGCAGATATAATCATACCTTCTGAGTCGATTCCCATCATCTTACGAGGAGGAAGATTACAAATTGCAAGTAGTGTTTTTCCAATTAAGCTCTCTGCACTGTAATATTCCTTAATACCAGATAAAATAACTCTTTCTTTTTCAGAACCATCATCTAATGTAAATTTCAAAAGTTTTTTTGACTTTGGAACTTCTTCGCAGTTCTTAACTTTTACAACTCTAAAATCAGATTTTGAGAATGTATCAAAATCAACCATATCTTCAAATAGTGGCTCTACTTTCACTTTTGAAAAGTCGATTTCTTCTGTCGTAAGTTTGTCGTAAGTTTCGTAAGTTTCTTTTGACGAATTACTATTTTCTGCCTTTTCTAAGCCTATTGGCTTCATTGTTGGGAAAAGTAGGACATCTCTGATAGATGACTGCCCTGTCAGGATCATAATCACACGGTCAACGCCAATTCCCAGGCCTCCTGTCGGAGGAAGACCTATCTCAAGGGCGTTTACGAAATCTTCATCCATCATACTGGCTTCTTCGTCCCCGGCGTTCCTGAGCTCAAGCTGGTGTTCAAAACGCTTTAACTGGTCCTGGGCATCATTGAGTTCTGCAAAGCCGTTGGCTATTTCCCAACCGTTTACAAAGGCTTCAAAACGATCCGTCATATCCGGATTTTCAGGTGATCTTTTGGCAAGGGGGCTGATCTCTACCGGATATTCAACGATAAAGGTGGGCTGGATCATCTTGTCTTCAGCATACTTATCAAAGAATAAAGACAGGATTTTTCCCCAACCGTCCGTCTTTGAATATTCAATCTCATGCTCGTCGGCCAGCCTTTTAGCCTCATCGTCATCTCTAATATTGCTGAAATCGACGCCTGAGTACTCTTTTACGGCCTCAGTCATTGTGATCCTTCTCCAAGGTGCTGAAAGGTCGATTTCCTTTCCATCGTAATTTATCTTATAGCTTCCATGGAGGTCTTTGCAGATCTTGGCAATCATGTTTTCGGTAATTTCCATAACTCCGTTATGGTCGGTGTAGGTCTGATAGAGCTCTATTGCGGTGTATTCCGGGTTATGGCTTGCATCCATCCCCTCATTTCTGAACATACGTCCCATCTCATAGACTCTGTCAAAGCCACCGACAATAAGCCTCTTAAGGTAGAGCTCATTGGCAATTCTCAGATACATGTCTATGTCCAGACTGTTGTGGTGGGTTTTGAAGGGGCGGGCCGCAGCTCCACCGGCTATGGTGTTGAGAATCGGAGTCTCGACTTCAAGAAAACCGATATTGTCTAGATAGGACCTGATTCCGGAAATGATTTTTGATCTCTGTTTAAAGACCTTCTTAACTTCCGGATTCATAATAAGATCGACATAGCGCTGCCTATAGCGGAGGTCCATGTCCTTCAAGCCGTGATATTTTTCAGGCAGGGGTTTGATGCTTTTTGTGAGCAGGGTGATATCTTCGGCGCTTATGGATTTCTCCCCACGATCAGAATAGGTAGCCTTGCCTTTAACGCCAATAATATCCCCTATATCTAAATCCTTTATTACGGAAAAGTCCTTCATTGCGTTAAATCTTGCAATGACCTGTATCCTACCGAATGAATCCTGCAAATCAATAAAAGATATTTTTCCGTGACCGCGTTTGGCCATGATCCTTCCGGCTAAAGAAAAATCATCGCCCTGATAGGAATCAAAATTCTCCACCAAATCGTCCGTGTGAATAGTCACATCATATTTTGTTATTTTATGAGGATCCTTTCCCCGGGCAACAAGGTCACTGAGTTTTTCTTTACGAATGCGGATAAGTTCATTATCCGTTAAGTTTTTTTGCATCATTTTATTCCCTTTCCTACACAACAAAGTCTTTAGTTTTATTACTCTTTAATTTTCAAAACCTTGTATTCTATCTTACCTGCCGGAGCTTCTATTGTTACAGTATCTCCGGGCTTGTGGCCTATAAGTCCCTTACCCAAAGGAGATTCAATGGAAATAATGGATTTTTTGGGATTTGCTTCCGTAGATCCCTTAATCGTCAAAATCATTTTATCATCCAAATCGATATCAAGAACTTCAACGGTTGATCCCATCTTGATACCTTCCTGTTTATCGGCATCTTTATCATAAATTTTACTGATTTTAAGGAGTTCTTCTATCTCCAATATACGGCTCTCGGTCTTTGACTGTTCTTCCCTTGCAGCGTCATATTCAGCGTTTTCAGAAAGGTCTCCAAAGCCCCTCGCCACCTTAATTCTCTCCCTTATGGCCGGCCTCTCCACAGTTTTGAGATAATTGAGTTCGTTCATCAGGTCATCGTGGCCTTCTTGAGTGATCAGGTTTACATTGTTTTCAATATTTTCCATGGTCTTCCATCCTTACTTTCATCAAAAAATAGAGCAGGAGATTTCTCACCTGCCTTCATCGCTTATATTATAGGTTTTAAGCCCTTTTGTGTCAATCTTACCCGCCTTGACAATAGTCTTTTTTCAGCTCCGCTATAGATTTAGTTGATACGGCTTCATCCGGTATTGAAAATTCTTTCAAAAAATCAGTCAAAGCCTCCGGGCTCTCCCCCTCAACTTCTATATACGGAAAGGGAAAACTTTCTTTGTCCCAACAGTCAAACTCAATCCGAAAACCTTTATATATGTAACGCTTCCTGATCTTTTGTCCCTTTTCCAGGAGGTCATAGCCCATTAGTCTTAAGATTTGTAAAAGAGCCTCAGGATCTTTGACCTCGCAGGTATATTCCCTATTTATCCTGGCTTGGTCACTCTTTATCCTGGTCTTAAACGTAAACTCATTAACCGTTTCTTCCCCCTCCACCTTGATAGTTCTCAGGCGGAGGTAGGAAGGATCGGCTATGGGGTGGGAAGTGGAATTTATTCTTATATTTGTCTGATCCTCACATAATTCGAAAAAACCGCCCTTTTTTATGATCTTCTCTATCAATTTATTTTCATCCAAGCCTATAAGCTTAACTTCCACTTCTTTCATGAGATCCCCCCAATTTATCCTTTGAACTCTTCCTGCAATAATTCGCTGAGGAGTTTGGTTTCATCCTCGCTCAAGGTTATTCCTTTGCTCATGCGGTTATGGTCCGGATTCCAGGACCTGATGTCATATTTGGCCGGCCTTTCATTCCAACTGACCAGGTTGACTTCCTTGCGCCAACCCTTGGCATCCTCACTGAGCACTCCTAAATTTTCAACTATTTCATACTTGATTTCAGCCATTATTTTTTCCTTTCATGTAAAAAACTTACGGGATCCTTAAGAATAATTATGATCAATGTCAGTGTATCATAATTTTTATTAAACTTAACATATAATAAATTCTTTAATATAATTTTATAGACAATAGGAACAGGGTGAAATACTAACAGTCAGCTTGGTACCATTAAAAAGAGAGGAGAAAAACTTGGATAAGATAATTGAAAAAATTACATATGACGATAAAACAGGCTGCTTCCTTTTTAAGATATCAAATTCCGGCCAAGCGGTTGAATTGCTATTATCTTATGAGACTTATATCAAGCTCAATCTCCATGTGGATGATCCTGTCGATGAAAGGGTCTATGATCTTATATCAAAAGAGGACAAGAAAAACCGGGCTTTGATCTATGCCGAAAGATACGCCCTATACTCCCAAAGATCTGAAGGCCAGGTGGTTAAAAAGCTTAAGCTCAAGAATTTTGATGACTGCCTCATAAATGAAATAGTAGATATTCTGAAACAAAAGGGGCTTTTAAATGATGCCGACTTCGCCCTTCGCTACTCCAGGGACAGGTCCCGCCTTAAAAAGTGGTCAAAAAGAAAGATCTCTTCAAAGCTCTATGAGCTTGGCTTGAGGTCGGATGATATTGAAAGGGCTCTGGCCGGGATTGATGATGAAGCGGAAGTAGATTCTTTAAGGGATATTTTATATAAAAAATATAGGACCAGGGACCTATCGGACAGGAAGGAATTTGACAGGACCTACCAGGCCATGGTCAGAAGGGGCTTTAATCCCCGTGATGTCCTAATGGCATTGAATAAGAAACGTAAAGATGACGACATGGGGTCTGCTGACCTATGAAGAAATTTTATACCTATATCTTAGAGTGCTCTGACAGAAGCCTCTATACCGGCTATACTGTCGATCTTGAAAAAAGGATAAAAAGCCATAATTCCGGCCGAGCTTCAAAATATACCTCTTCCAGGCTACCCGTGAAGCTTGCAGCTTCTTGGGAATTTGATTCCAAATCCACAGCCATGAGGATGGAAGCGGCCATAAAAAAACTGAAAAGGTCTGAAAAATTTAAATTGATTGAAGACCATATTGAGCCTGACCAATTGGTAAAAGCCCTGCTTGATTAGGCAGGGCTTTTTAATCAAATATTACCTGGGGCTGGGATAAGTTGAGCTTTAAAAAGTTCTCCTTGGCCTGGTCAGCCAACTTATCTGTGAAACAGTCCAGTGAAATTATTTTGCTGTTTGAGTTTACCTGGATTGAGAGGATTGCTTTATCTGCAGGTCCATCCCCTAAAAAAGGCATATAGTGTATTTCATCCTCGGTCTTGACTATCATCCGCATTCCATCAGGTGTGAGAGAAGCAGTGTCTGCCATTGGAAAGCGGTTAATCAGCCTTGACCAGTCAAACTGTTTTGTCGGGCTGTCAAAGATCTGTATGTCCGTATTTAAGTTCAAATTTATCCTTGTGGAGTAGTTGTTTGTACCCCCGGTCCAGAAGGCTGAGGTTATAAATGACCAGCGATTTTTTTGCCTGACCACCCCTATGTTGGAAAGGTCCTCCTCCCCGTTATCGTTGGCCTTTACGTCAGGATCTAAAAATGACTTCTGAATCATTATCTGTTCTTTAAAGGCGTCAACCTCTCCCTTGCCGGCTATTTTATCGACCGACAAAGCCTCTTTGTCCAATTTATCCAGGCTTCTAAGCTCATATTTTCCCGGTGCCGCTATAGGTTGACCCGGGATCCTGTATGAAAAAGAGATGAGGCCCTTGCCGCAATAGGTGATTTGCCTTGATTTACCGTCTTTTAAGCTGGCTATGGGAGGGCTGTCAAGTTTATCTGCCGAATAGAGTGAGAATATTCCCCTTTTTAGTCCGGAATCCGGATCCAAGCCATAGGTCCTATATGTCATAATGCTGGATTTGGCCTCAAATGACGGAATATATAGACCCTCAATCTTGTTTACTATGGGCTTGTCCATTTTCCCGTCATCATAGATCATATATGTTGAATACAGCTCGTCATCAAAACCCTGGCTGTTTTTAACGCTCTCATAAACCCCTATAAATGAAATAAGCGTCTTATCCCTGGCCTTGACTTCCCTGTTTTCCCGGATATTTGCAAATTCTATATATTTTTTGACCAGGTCTTCGGGTACTTTTTTATCGGTCCTTTTCAGATGATAGGTTCTTGACTCGTAAAGAAACAGAGCATTGTCTCTATCAAGCATTGTGAAATCCATTGAGAAATTATCTCCGTCCCTTATCATTAGGACCTTGACGTTTTCCCCTTCATCCTTTTCTTTGGGCAGGCTGACGAGTTTACTTTGAAAATAATCTTTGATGTTGACCAGCTTGGAAGAGAAGGCTGGCTTGGTGCTTATGTAATCGTTTATAGCTACCAATTTTCTTGAAATATAAAGCTTGTCATTGAGAGAAAAAGTGGGCAGGTTTTTCAGATTGTCATCATCCGCATCTATCTTCACTATCTCCCAAATACCTTCCATAGGCAGGGCCATATTTTCAGGTTCATGTATTGTGCTGTCTATGTCCAGTTTTTTTTCATCATTTGCCTTTGAACATGCTGAAAAAAGGATTAAACAAAAGAGAAAAATTATAAATGATCTATATTTTTTCATTACATCCTCCTAAACAGCCTCAAGCGGCAGGTTGATTATTACCTTAGTTCCGACATTTAACTGCGATTTAATGGTCAGGGTCCCGCCGTGGGCCTTGACTATTTCCTCACAAATTGACAGACCCAAACCCGTGTGGGATTGACTTGATGTACCCTTCCAGAATTTTTCGGTTACCAAGTGGATCTCGTCCTCGGCTATGCCCATTCCGGTGTCCGTAATGGCCAATTCCACGTTCTTGTCTTTTTCCAAAATTTCCAGAAAAATTGTTCCGCCCTTGTCGGTGAATTTTATAGCATTATCTAAAATATTGAGTAGGAGCTGCTTTATTCTGTTCTCATCTGCAACTATCTCAATTACAGGGGAAGAGTATGAGTAAACTACATCCATTTCTTTTTCTCTTGTCCTTGGCCTTACCTGGGAAAGTAGGTTATTGCTGACCTCAACCAGGTCAAATGCACTCTTTTTCAATCTTATCCTGTTAGAAGCAAATCTTGAAAAATCCAACAGGTCTTCAACCATGCCGCTAAGCCTTTCACTCTCCTTCTCAATGATTTTTAAGCCCTCTTTTCTGATCTCATCCCCTATTTCTTCGTTTTGAAGGGTTATAGTCCAGCCCTTGATTGATGTCATCGGTGTCCTGAGCTCATGAGAAACTGATGAGATAAAATCATTTTTAATCTTCTCTTTTTCCTGAAGATTGTCACTCATTATATTCATTGCCCTTGCCAAGTCGCCTATCTCCCCAAAATTATTTTCATCGGCTCGGACATCAAGCTGACCGTCCGCCAGCTTATTGGCTACAAGTGTCAGGTCCTGTATTTTCTTTATGATAGACCTTGAAATATAAAAGGAAAGCAAGGCCGCTAAAAGTAAGAGTACGCCTGAAAAAATCAGGGAAAAGAGGAAACGCTGGATTATGAATGAATTGACTTCCTTAAGGCTGGTGGTCAATCTCAATATCCCCACCTGGTTGGTCTGATTTTTAAGAGGAATGGACACACTCATAACCTCTTCATCCGTATACTTTGGTATGTAGACAATGTATGAGGGCTTGTTCTCCCTGGCAGAAGCTACGTCGCTTGTGTCAAGCTCCTCTCCAAGTTGCTTTGAAGCTATTGAGTCATAAAGGACCACCCCGGCGTTATTCAATATTTGAACTTGAGCAGGCGTTGACCTGTAGAACTGGTTCTTATTCTCAAGAACTATTGTATTGATGTCTTCATCAGACAGGTAAGTCAAAAAAAGATCGGCATTGTACCTGGCCTGGGAAGTCAGGGCCCCGGCCATATTTTCATAATAATAAGACCTGGTCGATTGGAGATAGAATATTTCATATACAAATATAAGGCTGAAAATGACCAACAGAAATAAGCCCATAACCCTGAACCCTATGGAGTCCGTGATCTGCTGGGGATGATATTTTTCATGTCTATTAAAAATTTTTCTTTCTCTTAATTGTTTTCCTTCCAACGGTAACCTACCCCCCAAACTGTCTCAAGATACTTAGGCTTGGCCGGATTGTCCTCGATCTTGGCCCTGATCCTTCTTATATTTACATCCACTATCTTGGTTTCTCCGTCATAGTCCTCTCCCCAGATCTTCTCCAATATTTGGTCCCTGGTCAGGGCTATGCCGACATTGTCTAAAAAAAGATTTATGATTGCCAATTCCGTCGGAGTCAGGTCCAACTCCCGGCCCTCCTTATAAAAGATTCTGGCGGAAAGGTCCAGGGTGAAGGAACCGACTTTTTTTACATTTTTATTGCTTGCCGCCCTCTGCTTTTCTTCGTCAATCTGGAGACGTCTTAGGATAGACCTTATTCTCAGAACCAGCTCATGAGGATTAAAAGGCTTTATCATATAGTCATCGCAGCCCTTTTCCAGGCCCAGAATCCTGTCGACCTCCTGAGTTTTTGCCGTTAGAATTATTATTCCCAAAAAGGGCATGGCGGTTCTTAAGCTCTCGCAAACCTCATAGCCTGAAATTCCCGGGAGCATCAAGTCCAAAATAGCTATGTCGGGCTTTTCTCTTTCAGCCACCTCGAGCCCCTCTTCCCCGGACTCAGCTTCGAAAATTGTCCAGCCCTCCATCTGTAAATTGATTTTTGTAAACTTGCGTATAGCTTCTTCATCTTCAACCAACAAAATTTTTACAGCCATTTTTTCCCTCTCAAAATTTAAAATAATGTTTTATAAGCTTTCATAAGCTTTTACAAACCTATCCTTTTGTTCCGACTCTACTTGTAGATTATTCAAATATTCAAAACCCTCTATCATTTTGAATTTTAGTTTATATGCTAGGAGAAGCTGATGATTAAAATTACCATCATTTTTCCCATATCTCTTATCTCCAATAAGGGGATGGCCTACGGATGCCATGTGAGCCCTGATCTGGTGATAGCGGCCCGTCATAAGCTTTACTTCCACAAGACTAGAGTCCTCATAAAGCTTAATAGGCTTGACCAGTGTTAGGGCGTACTTTCCATCTTTGCTTACCCTCATGTTTTTTCCTTGTTTATTTAAATTCTTATTTATTGACAGGCTGTCTTCAAGCCTGCCTTGGCAAAAAGCCAGGTAATACTTTTCAATTTTTCTGTGCTTCAAGGCCTCGTTAACGGCCATAGCGGCTGCATGATTTTTCAAGCCTATCATCAAGCCTGCAGTATTGAAATCAAGCCTGTTTGCAAGAGCCGGTTTAAAGCTTTTTTCCAGCCTGGGAATATATTCTCCCTCCTCAATCAAGAGCGATTCAAAAGCGTCGGCTATATTGTTTCCATAGTCGGATTTTTTGGCCGCGTGGCTGAGGATTCCGGCCGGCTTATCTATAATCGCTATGTTCTTGTCTTGGTAAACTATTTTTAGGTTGACATTTGATTTTTTGATCTTTTTACTTTTTTCAAACTTTTCAAGCTCTTCTTCATAAATATAAAAATTAATGGTGTCCCCTGTTTTAATAACGGTATCGGAATATGCTTTTCTGCCGTTTAATTTAATTCTCTTCTTCCTGACCATCTTTTGCAGATAGGATTTTTCCGCACCCGGCAAATACTTGGATAGAAACCTGTCCAATCTTTGCTCGTTATCATTTGCACCAACTGTAATTTCTCTCACAGAAAACCTCGAACTACTTAAAAAGGAGCGTTTCCGCCCGGGAAACGCTCCTTTAAACGATTCTACTTTGCTTCTTCAAGCATGATCAACTTGATATCGTCCGCTTCCGGAAATGCACTCTCATCTTTGTCCATTCCCATGTAAATAACAACATTATTGGTATTTGACAGGAACCTCAGCCCTTCAATGAGATTGTCCAATTTATCACCGAAATCTATGATGTCATACATTCCGTCAATATATACCTTTTCAACATCATAATCTCTGGAGATTATTCCTGATATGAAGCCTATAAACTTATCAAGATTATCGATATTAAAGTCGTGAGCATCTATTAGGCGAACAGCATGGTCCAATGAGAAAATCTGGTCATTATCGGAATCTATAAAAACTATCCTGCCCTTACCTGACTTCATCTCTTCATTTGCCTTGCTTATTAGCCAGCTCGTTTTTCCACTGCCTGATGGACCTAAAACAAATTTTAACACTCTGACCCTCCTTCATTCTATGCTTTAATCTTCAGCAGAATCTTCTTCGTCTTCGTTCATGAGTTCAACAAAGGCTTGGGCAATTTCTTCAAATTTATCCTCATCCTCTATCATTGACAGCTCCACCTCATCATCAAGGTCCCCGTCTTCATACTGATACAGAAGAATCTTACCGTCCTCATCATCTTCGGCCAGCAGGGCTATATATTCCTTGTCTTCATAAGAGAATATGTCCAATACGTGGCATTCTACTGTGCTGTCATCATCCAGAGTCAGGACCAGAACATCATGGTCATCTTCAGGGATTTCTTCATTGGCATCATGGTCATGAATTTTTGCTTCCATTGCCTTGCTTTTGTCTTCTTTCATATACGCCTCCAATATTCTGCTATACCTAATAAAAGATTTTGTCTTGCATTTATTATAACCGTTCTGACCCCTTGAGTGAAATTTCCTTGAGCAGTTCTTTTAATAAATTATAAGTCCTGTCACATGATTCCAAATTTACTCTTTCCTCAACTGTGTGGGCTCCCTCTGTATCCGGTCCCAAAGAAATCATGTCTAAATCGGGATTCTTTTCTGCAAAAAAGGCACACTCAAGGCCGGCATGGATGTCTAAAACCTTTGCTTCTTCCCCGGTTATAGCTTCATATACCTTAATGAAGATTTCCCTCAACTCCGAGTGGTCTTTCATCTCCCAGATTGGATAGGCTTTTTCATAAAAGCCCCTTCCGCCAAAGAGCTCAAAGCTTGATGAGATCTTATCCTTTAATTCTTCAAAAATCTTCTTTGATCCTGATCTTACAGAGATTGTGAAATCAAAAGCCCCGTCCCCGCTCTTTATAATGGCAAGGTTGTTTGAACTCTCAACCCCCCGGCCCTCACTCCTCATTGTATAGACTCCGTGTGGCACCATTTCAATGAGGCTAAGAAGTTTTTGTTTTGAAGACTGGCTCAGAGGCAGGTCATCTGTGCCCTCATGGTCCTCCCAAATAAAGTTGGCATCAGGATCGCTTTTGAGCAATGATCCCATGATACCGTCTCTAACCGAATTCATGGCTTCCAAAAGCTGACCCTCATTCTCCGCCGGATAGGATATAAGAGCTTTGGCCTTGGTTGGGATGGCATTTTGCTTGTCTCCGCCATCCAGACTGTATAAGTTTATGGCCAGCTGCTCATCGACTTTCCTCAAGAACTCGGACATTATCTTTATGGCATTTGTGTTGACTTCCATAATTTGCATGCCTGAGTGACCGCCTCTAAGACCGGCCAAAAATATCTCGGCATACTTGATCTTTTCAGGACAAAGCTCGGAATTTTCTCTTTCAATAGGCATGATGAAGCTTCCCTCACAACCACCTGCACAGGCACAGGTAACATAGCCTTCTTCTTCAGAATCCAGGTTGATCAGGCAGTCGGCATCAAGATACTTGTTTTCCAACATCTGAGCCCCGTCCATGCCTGTTTCTTCCTCAACGGTAAAAATAAGCCTGAGCTTGGAGTGGTCCTGATTTTCTTTTACATAGGCCAAAATCATAGCCAGACCAATCCCATCATCTGCTCCCAAACTTGTTGATTCAGCCGTAAGCCAACCGTCCTGATATGTAAGTCTAATTGGGTCAAGCAACATGTTATAGTTATAAGACTTTTTTGAGACACAAACCATGTCCATATGGGCCTGTAAGATAATAAGAGGCCCATCTTCAAATCCCGGTCCCGCCGGAACATCAATGATGACATTGCCGAACCTGTCCTTTTTGCTGGCATATCCCATTGACCGGCCTTGCTCCAGAAGGTAGTTGCCAATCCTCTCCTCGTATCCTGAGGGCCTGGGGATCCTGCTGATTTCTTCGAAAATTTTTATTACTTGGCTTTTTTCAGGCCTTATACCCTGCAAAGATTCTTCACTCATTATTTCCCTCTTTTATCTCATAACGTTTTACATCATATTCTTTTTCTATCGAATTCAAATATTCTGTATATTTTTCCTGTTGTTTCATAAGGGTCAGCTGCTGGATTATCTGTCCCTTAATCCTGGAAAATTCAGGATTGGCCTGAGGATCTTCCGATACAAAGGCATTGTCTATTTTTTCCTTGTTGTTTTTATAATATTCTTCAGCCTCGGACTCACTGACCGTTACATCTGATATAAGCTTCTTCAGGGCATATTGCTGGAGCATTTGTCTCTTGGTGTGTTCCAAGGCCTTTTGGAAAACTTCTTCCTTCTCCAAATCTTTTTTCAAGGCGTCCCTATAAAGGATCTCCTGATGGATGAGTTCTTCTCTTAAGGCTTTAATACCTTCAATTCCCTTGAAAATATCCCCTTGCTGCCCCAACATGCTCTTTAAAGTCTCTATGTCGGATTGGCGAATTTCAAGCTTGTCAACCTTGGCCAAAATTTTATCTTTACTCACTTTTTCCTCCTCTTGCTTCTATGCCGTCGTCCTTAAATTCAATTAAATTTTTCTTTAATAACCTACCGACAGCCCTTTTAAATTGAGCCTTGCTCATGCCGAAAAGCATTTTTATATCTTCCGGCCGGCTTTTATCGTTTACCCTCAAAAATCCCCCGTTTCCGGCCAGCATTTTGTATATGGTTTCCGCATCCCGGTCCAGCTGCATATAGGCCCTGGACTTCATTGACAGGTCAAGCTTTCCGTCTTTGTTGATTCTTTCCAGCCGACAGTTGATTTCCTGGCCCGGCATTGGCAAGCCGACCAGTTTTTCACTTCTGATCAGGCCGTCGTACTTACCCTCTGCCAGAACAAAAGAGCCGAAACGTGGATCGTGGGAATAAACCACAGCCTTGATCCAATCATTCTCTTTTATTCCGCTCGGCCTTTTAAAATATTTTTCCACCTTTTCGCTTGCCACAGGACGCCCATTTAAATCCAGAGAACAAACTACAAGAACCCAATCTCCTTTTTTACTTTTCCTCTTCTGTTCTTTAACTGGCAAAAACAAGTCCTTGTCCATTCCCCAATCCAAAAAGCTGCCTATCCTGCTCACATTGACAACTTTAAGAACCGCCAATTGGCCCATGCTGATTTTTTCTTTTTTTTTGCTTGCTATGATCCGGCCCTTGCTGTCTTTGTATATAAAAACATCCAGCACTTGTCCCTTTTTATCATCATCATTAAGCTCTATACCGGGTAAAAGTATATCGCCCTCAAGGACGGCTCCGTGTTGATTGATAGCGATTATTTTAAGTTCCTGTCTTTTTCCGATTTCCATCAATTCTCCTCCGCCAATTCTTCTTGTTGTTTATCCGTGACAATTTTTTCAGGTCTGTAAGTAAAGCCCTCCCCGGTAACTTCAGTCGCGGCATATGTGTATATGAAAGCTTTGGGATCTATGGATTCCACATAATTCTTGATTTTTATATACTGGGCCCTTGTTACTATAGCGGTTATAACGCTATGGTCAGCCCCTGAATATCCGCCTTTTGCAACATATATGGTTGTTCCCCTAACAACTTTGTGAATAATGTAGTGATTAATTTCGTCGTTTTTATTGCTGATTATGTTTATAGCTATCCTGCGGTCGGATCCTGTAATGGCCTCATCAAGGACCAAACTTTGCAAAATTATGGCTAGAATCGCATAAAGACTCTTATTAATAGAAAATGTAAAGGCACTCATAACGACTACAAGGCCGTCAATAATAAACATGCCCCGTGAGAGAGGTATGTTCAGATATCTCTTAAAAACCCTTGCTATTATGTCGGTTCCCCCGGTTGAGGCGTTCTGGAGGAAGACAATGGCTATGCCGACACCCGTTAAAAGGGCTCCGATAACCATAGATACTTCAGGGCTGTCTGTTAGTGGATTTTTAATGGGTGCAACCGTTTCAAGTATCATTACCCATATTGAGTATGAGAAGGCTCCGAAAACCGTATATGCCCCGAACGCCTTACCTAAAAGAATAAATCCGAATATGAATAAAATAGCATTGCCTATTGTAATATAAATACCTACGGATAGACCCGGTATCAATTTATTTAAAATAATGGCTAAACCGCTGACTCCCCCGGAAGCTAAATCATAGGGTACATAAAAATAATTAGTGGCGACTGCCAATAAAAAAGTTCCTGTAAGCAAGATACAAATCTTCTTCAATGTTTCATTCATCATTTTCCTCCTAATAAACCAAACTAATTATACAGGAAAAATCTCAAGTAAAGAAGAAGGCTTAATTATTTCCTTTTGAGGGCAAATTTTTGGATTAATAATAAGATAACAAATAAAAGAACTCCACTTATAACTATTGCTCCACCCGGCTTAATGGACAAGTAGAAAGAAGCGAACAGTCCGGACATGACGAGAATGCACCCAATAATCATTGAAAGGATGACACATGACCTATAGCTCTTGGTAAACAGCATAGCTGAGGCCACAGGTAGGATGAGGAGGGATGAAACCATCAGGACCCCTATGGTTTTTGATGAAAGTGCAACGGTTAAGGATAGAAGAGCCGTAAAGAAGTTTTCAATTATCCCGACCGGGAGCCCTGAGATCCTGGCCCCGTTCCGATCCAGGCTTATGTAGAGAATAGGATAGAAAAAAAGGATTGTTGAGAGAAAAATAACTATACTCAGGCCTACTATGGCATAGACTTCTTCTATAGATCCTGTGATTATTGAACCGAATAAGAAGCTTTCAAAATTCGATCCCGAAGGTGCGAAGTCCGAAAAAATTGAGGCTAGGCCTATTCCGGTGCTCATAACCATGGCTGTCGCCAGGTCCCCGTTTTGTGGAAATTTCTTTCTAAGCAATTCAATTGCAAAAGAACCTATGAGGGTCATCAGGACAGCTGAAAATAGTGGAGAGAGTCCGGCAATAAGGCCAAGTCCAATACCTGCAAGTGAAGTGTGGGCCAGGGCATCTCCAATTGTCGATGTTCTTCTATTTATGACAACAACACCCATCAGTGGTATGGCCAAACCCAGAAAAAATCCTATAATAAGAGCCCTTCTCATGAATGCATATTCAAGCATTTTTCCTCCAAAACATGTTCCTTCAAATTAAAAATCTTTTTCCAGTGTATGCCCTCTTCAGGCCTTTCGTGAGTAACGATGATAATCGTTATGTTGTGGACCTTATTCATATGGTCCATGATCCTATAAAATTGGATCTTATTTTTCTGATCTATGCCTACTGTCGGCTCATCCAAAATCAGTATTTCCGGATTGTTGACCAGGGCTTTAGCGATGAGGACCCTCTGCTTTTGGCCCCCACTTAATTCGTGATAGTTGGAATCAGACAGGTCTTCAATTGCCAAATGCTTAAGGGCATGGTCTATTTTTTTTCTGTCATCTTTGTTCAAAATAAAGGAGGGCAATCTATCGGAATAGAGGCCCAAAGACACCATTTCCCTGCATGAAACCGGAAATGTCATTCTTTCCGCCGGGTCTATCTGAGGCACGTAACCTATCTTTTTCAATTTCTCGGGATTAAAATCCCTGCTTCCAAGAAAAAACAAGTCCCCCTTGTCAGGTTTTAGTTCACCTGTGAGAAGACGGAGAAGGGTTGTTTTCCCCCCTCCGTTCTCACCGATAATGCCGACAAAGTCTCCGGCAAATATGGTCATATTTATATTTTCAAGGACATCCTGCTTTTCGTAGCCAAAAGATACATTCTTTAAATTATAAATTTCTCTCATGTCCTCTCCTTATTACCGTGCAAATGACTCTATGATATTCTCCAGATTCTTTTCCATAAGGACAAAATAATCATAGCCCTTGTCCCTGTCTTCTTTTGAAATGGCTTCCAGGGTGTAAATAGGAAGAACCCTTCCTCCAAATTCGGATGCCAGGGCCTCCGCCTTATCTTTGGAGCCATAAGCGTCATAAAACACGGCTTCTATACCCTCTTTTTTTGCAAGGTCAACAATTTTGACCAGTTTATCGGCATTCAAATCCCCATCGGCCAAAATTCCCTGCATACCCAACTGTTTTAGGCCAAAGTCTCTACAAAGATATGAAAAAGCCATATGGGGCAGGATAAGTGATTTGCCCGAAAAGGCCTTAAGCTGATCCTTATAAGCGGAGACCAGTTTATCGAAGCGCTCCTCCAACTTTTTATAATTTTCCTCGTATATGTTTTTTCCGTCCGGATCTGCCTCAACAAGGGCTTTTAAGACATTTTCAGCCTGTTTTCTTGCACATATCGGGCTGGTCCAGCAATGTGGATCAAAGGCTCCGTGATTATGGTGTTCTTCTTCGTGTTCATCATGATCATGATCATGGTCTTCGTCTTCATCGTGATCATCATGATCTGCAGCTATCAGGTCAATGCCTTTTGAACAATCTACAATAGGTATGTCCTTATCAATTGACGCCTTTATATCATCCAACCACATCTCTAAACCTGCCCCATTAATAAAGAACAGATCGGACTTATTTAAATCAATAATCAAGTCCGGAGTGGGCTCCCAATGGTGGGCATCGCCAACCCCTTCAATAAGATCCTTGACCTCCACCCTGTCTCCACCAATATACTTAACGAAATCATAGAGGGGGTCGGTCGAGCAGTATACCTCGAGTTTTACCCCGCTTGTTTGGGTCCTCCGGTCTAAAGCTTCGCTTGATACTTGGGTCTCTTTTTCTTGACCCGGCTTGTTTGCGCATGCGCTTAAAATTAGAATCAGCCCAATAAAAACGGCTAGAAAGTTCTTTTTATTCATATTTCCACCTTTCAATTCCAGAATTAAAGGAAAGCCCGAAGGCTTTCCTTTGTATGAATCTTTAACTTTTAAGCCTGCCTCTTATTTCAACGAAATTCATTTTCTTCAATAAGCTTCTCAATCTCTTTTACAGTCGACTTTGAAAGAATGAGGTCCGCAAATTCTTTTGCTTGGTCAAAATTTGAACTCATTATGATGTCCTTGACCTTTGCCACTTTTGAAGCCGGCACAGAAAATTCATCAAGACCCATACCCAAGAGCATATATGTTGCATTTGTATCTCCTGCAAAACCTCCGCACATTCCGCACCACTTGCCTTCTTTGTGGCTTGCGTCTATGGCAATTTTTATCGCCTTTAAAACAGCCGGATTGTAAGAGTTGTATAACTTGGCAATCTTGTCGTTTCCGCGGTCAACGGCCAAAATATACTGGGTCAAATCATTTGTGCCTATACTGAAATAATCAGCATGCTTAGCAAGTTGATCCGCCATCATTACTGATGCCGGTGTTTCTATCATAACACCGATGTCAAGCCCCTTCTTGAAGTTTTTCCCTTCTTCTTCCAATTCTTTTTCCAGGTCCTTGACCAGGTCTTTCACTTGAATAAGCTCATCAACTGATATAACCATAGGCAGGAGGATCTTCACGTTTCCATAATAGCCTGCCCTGAGTATGGCCCTGATTTGGGTTCTGAAAATATCAGGCAGGTCAAAGCAAATTCTCAGCGCCCTCCAACCTAAAAAGGGGTTCTCTTCTACAGGAAAATTATAATATGACAGGCCCTTATCCCCACCTATATCCAGGGTCCTTATTATAAGCGGATAGTCTCCAAGGGTCTCAGCAGCCTCTTTATATACCTTAAACTGCTCTTCTTCATCCGGGAAAGAGCTATTTTCCATATAGAGGAATTCCGTCCTGAAAAGGCCGACTCCCTTGCCGCCGCTTTCAATTCCCAATTTAAGGTCTTCAAGGTTTCCTATGTTGTTTACAACTTCAACAGCCCTTCCGTCCTTGCTTACCGGGTCCATGTGCTTTATTTTCTCAAGTCTTACTTTTTCTATTTTCTCTTCTTCTATTCTCTTCTCAAATTGCTCTATTAATTCTTGAGATGGATTTATGTATATGCATTCATGGTCAGCATCAAGTATGATGAAGTCTCCATCTTTTATGGTTTTACAAGCTTCTTTAGCTCCCACCAGGGCAGGCAAGCCCAGAGTTTGGGCGATTATGGATACATGGGAGGTCTTTCCACCGATTTCGCTTATCAGGCCCAAAGTGTGGGTTTTGTCCATGGTTGAAGTATCTGATGGTGTCAATTCTTCTGCAACAACTATTACCTCCTCTGACATATCAGAAAGGTCTCCGGCTTCTATGCCTTCCAAAATATATAAGAGGTTTTGCCCTATGTCTCTGTAATCGGCAGCCCTTTCTCTTAAATATGGGTCATCCAGACTTTCCATAATACTGACCATCTGGTCCGTAGTCTCTTTTAAGGCTTGGCTGGCATCCATTTTATCATTGGATACTTTTTCTTTTGCGCTGTCGATGAAATATGGGTCGTTAAGAAGCTCTATATGGGCATCATTGACTGCTTTTTCCGCCTCATTTACGAAATTTCTGGATTTCAGTTTTGTATCATAGTCACAGAAAGCCCCATCCAGCCTGGCTATTTCACTTTCTATCTCTTTTTCAGAGATGGTCTTGGCCTTAATGTCCAATTTTGCTTTTATAAAGACCTTGGCCTTGGCCATGGCAATCCCCCCGGATGCCTGAAGTCCATTAATTTTTTTGTCCATATTTTTCCCTTTCTTGATTCACTTGCAAAGATTCCGGTTTTATCCAATAAAAAAGGGCAGAAATAATCCGCCCTTTTTTAATTTAATTTTACTCGGTTAGATTCTCAATAAACTCTACAATTTCGTTACAATGCTTTTCCTCGTCTTCGCCTGTTACCCTTATGGTGATATCTGTTCCCTTGGAAATTCCAAGGCTCATGACGTTGAAGATGCTCTTGGCATTGGCAACTTTACCGTCTTTTATTAACTCTACATCACCCGGTATGTTTTTTACAAACTGTACCAAAGCGGCTGCGGGTCTCGCATGTAATCCTGTCTCATTTGTTACTGTTACTTTTTTTTCAGCCATTGAAAACCTCCTAATTTTTTAATATAAACTTTCCATTCAATTATATCATAGGGCGACTAGCGCTTGGCAGTAGTCTTCCCGGCGATAATCTGGGTTGGCATAATTACCGAGTCTTCTATTTCTTCTCCATCTATAAGAATTTTGGTTAAGAGCCTCATAGCCACAGCTCCTATGTCATAGTTGGGCTCCGTAAGGGTGGTCAAATTCGGCCTGATAAGCTTAGCTAGCTTTGTACCGCCGAAGCCACTTATCTGAACTTCCTCCGGAACTTTTATCCCCTTGTCATAGCAATAATTCAATACTCCTATTGCCATCTCATCTGTATCGCAAATTATGCAATCAGTATAGTTCAGTATCCCTTCGTTTTCCACATCCAGGTATTCCATCAACTCATAGGCACTCTCTGCTGAAGTGTCCTTGCATTTTACGGTTTTGGGCTCAAGTCCATGCTTCTTTACTGATTCCTTATAGCCCACTTTCTTATTTGAAACGAGGCCAAAATCATTTGAGCTCTTCATGTATAAGGGTTTTTTATTACCCAAATCCAAAACAAAGTCTGTCAGCTTTTCCATTGACTCTTTATAGTCGATGGAAACCGTGTGGTAGTCACTCGAATCATAGAATTTATCCAAGAGAACATATGGTATCTTGTAATCCCTGATTTTGTAGATAATTTCCTGACCTATATTTTCAGAAACTACTATTATCCCTTCCACTTTTTTTCTATATAAAAAATCAACCGCATCTTTTTCCAATTCAAGTTCACCATAGGTGGAAGACATGACTATGTTGTAACCGTACATTCTCCCTATCTCTTCAGCTCCCCTGACCATCTGGGCCATGTAGCCTATTCCTATATCTTCAATAAGTATGCCTATAGAATTGGACTTCTTCATTACAAGGTTTCTGGCCAGTTCATTTGGCCTGAAATCCAGTTTCTCTATTGCATCCAATACTTTTTCCTTGGCTTCTTTGCTTACGGGCTTGGAATTGTTCATAACCCTTGAAACCGTAGAAATTGAAACTCCTGCTATTTTTGCCACATCTTTTATGGTTGGTTGTGCCATGGGACATCACCTCACTATTAAAAAAACTGTTTTACCTTTTTATTTTAGCATAAAAAACGATTTCATGTTGAGCAAAAAAAAACAAAGACGAAAATTTTCCGTCTTTGCTTTTTATCAGTAATTTTGTAAAGTCTCAACTATCTGTGTGATATAAAGCCCTTAACCATATTTGCAGTTTCTTTAATTGTTGCAAGGGTTGATGAGGTCTTGGCGGCGCCTTTTGATATGGCATCTGCCGTGTCTATGGCCTGTACTGACAGGTATTCAACCGTGTCTGCCACATCTTTGGTAAATCTTGAAGCCTGGTCCAAAGTTTCCTTTGTGCTCTTCAAGCCCATCTGTATATCATCAGAAGAGTTGATAAGAATATTGTTTGCCTCTCCCAAGGTGTTTTCAAGCTTTGTCGTAATGTCAGGCAAAGCTTTTAAAGTTGCATCCAATTCGACTTTATTATTGTCTACTATCTGGGAAACTGTATTTAAAGTTTTTGATAACTTAGTTAATACAATTATCAAATAAATGAGGGCAACTACAGCCACTACCAGCAAGATAGCCAGTAAAAGTCCGGTCAGGGAGACACTAAAAACCAATTCGTTCGGTCCCACATTTTCCTCCTTACTTTATTAAACGATGCTCCAATAATTATTGCTAATTACTTATCATCCTTTTCGTTCTTGCTGACTTGCTTGTCATATTCCTTTTTTGCTGATTTTTCAGTCTTTTCTTTTGCATCCTTGGCAGCGTCTTTCACTGAGTCTTTAGCCTTATCTACAGATTTTTTAACATCTTTTACAGATTCCTCTACTTCTTTTTTGCTTTCACTCAAGCTCTTTCCTGCTGCATCAAGTCCACTCTCAATGGCCGGTCCGATGGCTGTTAGACGATTTTCAAAATCTTCTTTATATGCCATAGCCTTATCTGCAACCTCGCTTGCCTTGCCTTTAACCTTCTTTGATACGTCAATGGCAGCGTTTGCAAGATCTTCACGAGTTTCTTCGCCTGATTGAGGTGCATAGAGAATTCCGGCTATTGAACCGGCAGCTAAGCCGATAATAACTCCAAGGCCTACTTTTTTAGTATCTTCCCAACGTGCACGAGCTACGCGTTCCCTGTTTTTTGCTTCAATGTAATCTACAATTCCCATCTTTTCCTCCTAAAATTTAATAAGAAACGTTTTGAATATTATAACACATTACTTTCACATTTATATTCTTACCCAACCTTAAGATTTCAATACAATAAATTATCAAAGCCATAAAAAAAAGCTCTCGACCTTGCGGTCGAGAGCTTTTACAACAACAAGTGTTGGCCCCTGAGCCCTACTGTTTTAATACCTTCTGTATTTGAAGGTGGGTTCGCTGTCATCAATTGCAGAAGTCCCTATTTCTAGGGCATGTCTTTAAATGGTGAACTCCGCAATCCCTTATAATCGGCGTAGGTTTAAATTTCGGGCCTTTCAAGGACAACTTCAGTATATCAAAAGACCGGTCGCAATTCAAAAAAATGCGAATATAAAGAGGGTCAATAATCAATAGCGCCAGTTGCTGTCAATTGGCCCGTCATCGAAGCCCTTCAATTTCAGCTTGCTTGAGTATTGCCACATTTTAAATGGTCCGTCATATACAGGAGGCTTATCAATATTATATGTGCCCACATAGTTTGCCACCCAAAGTTCGTACGAAGAAAGTTCTTTCATATTCAGCTGGTGTTTGAGCCAGCTGGCTGAGGCATAAATGCCGGCTTTTCTGCCACTTCTCTTTATCGTTTCGCAGAAACCTTTTGCAGCTTCAGTCAGGCAGTTTTTATCCAATTTCCAGGCTTCATATTGGAAGTTGCGGTTTTCGGTATCAAAATAGACCGGAAGATCCAACTTTCTGCTCCCAAGTATCTTCAGGGCCTCTTTGGCTTCATCCACCCCTTCATCATAGTTGACAGCACATGAATACCAATATACACCAAGCGGGACTCCCCTGTCGCTAAGGGAAGAATAATGGCGCTCGAAGTGGATATCCTTTATAAGTTCTTTCTTGCCCACCCGGTCACCTGTGCCTATCCTTAAAATTGCCCCGTCAATGTTTTTTGCCAGAGTTCTGTAATTAATTTTTGAAGGGGTCTGCCATTTTGAAATGTCAATGAAGAACTTGACCTTTCTCTCGGCTTTTTTGAACTTTATCCCCATTTTTTTATTAAGGTCCTTATTAGCGGGAAGCCTAGATAATTTTTTCAATATAGCTGTCCTATTTAGACCGGTTCTGTTGGGGCTTGTAGTGTATGCGGATGCCTTTGCACTGCTTAGTGGCATAAGCAGGATGCTGCAGGCTAGTAACAATCCGATTATAAAAAAGCTTTTTGATGAATACTTCAATTCAGGCTCCTTTTCTATATATTTCAGCTAATATGAAACTTGACAGTATCAAACTACGAAAAAATTATAACAGGGGTATTTATGTAACACAATACTTACTCTCCCAATAAAGACCGGATTAGCTTAAAAGATTGGCCTATCTGATGTATAATAGCTGTTATACTTATAGAAAAACTTATTCGGAGAGAAAATATGAAAAAAATTATTAATCTCTTTACAAAACCCATATTCGCTTCGGAACAGATAATTAAAAAGCTGCCCCTCTATTTTCCCGAAGATGAGTATGAGTTTTCTTATGTGTATGATCCAAAAGCTGTGCTGAACCTGGTAATTGGAGGGGACGGAACTTTTTTGAAGGCTGTCCACACCAGCAATTTTTCTTCCATTCCTTTTTTAGGAATCAATACCGGCACCTTGGGCTTTTATCAGGAATCCGACTATCAGAACCTTGATAAAAATATGCAGCGCCTAATTAACGGTGATTACAGTTATGACAAGCTTATGATTATAAAGGCTCGTGCGATAACCGAGTCATGGACTTATGAGAGATTTTGCGTCAATGAATTTGCCGTCAAGGCAAATGATCATAAAACCGTTCATTTTTCTTTATCGGTTGACGGAATTTCGCTTATCAATATGGCGGGTGACGGACTTCTTGTATCAACGCCCTCAGGATCAACTGCATATAACTTATCAGCCGGGGGATCAATACTATATCAGACCTTAAGCGGCTATCAAATCACACCGATCTCACCACTGAGGTCCAAGAGCTACGATGCTCTGCCTGCTTCAATAGTCCTCCCCTCAAGTGCCAAGTGCAGTCTTACATTCGGTCCTGACGATTCCTCTCATGTTGATCTGATCACAGATGGGAGCTCAAACCACTTTATATCATTGGAAAGACTTGAATTTGAACAGACTGAAAAGACCATTCGCAGGATAGTCCTAAGCCCCAACTGGTATTGGTACAACCTTAAAGATAAGCTTATATAAGAAAGGAAACTGTTTATATAATGTACATAATAATTGTCGGCGCCGGCAAAATGGGTTCGGAAATTTGCCTCAGCCTTTCAAGAGAAGGGCATGACATTGCACTTATTGAAAAAAATGAAGACCGCCTTAATGATATGCTTAACCAGGCCGATATAACCGGCATTGTCGGCAACGGCGCTTTTTACAGCTGCCTAAAACAGGTCGAAATTAACAAATGTGATATGTTCATTTCGGTAACTGACAGCGACGAGACCAATATAATCTCTTGCATAATTGCTAAAAAGCTTGGTGCAAAAAAAGTAATGGCCAGGGTCAGGACTCCTGAATATGCCGAGGATATTGAATTTGCCAGGGAGAGTTTCGGTATCAATAGAATTATTAATCCGGAAAGAGAGGCTGCCAGGGAAATCTATCGCGACCTTCAATATCCCGGGGCCTTCAGCATTGAGCCCTTTTTATCCGGTAGGATCAACCTGGTTGAGCTGGCAGTTGAAAAACATTCACTACTTGATGGCATGAGCCTACCCGAATTCAGGAAAGAATTCCCCGGCCTCATAATGTGCATTATACAGGATGAAAATGGACCCATAATCCCTTCAGGAGAAAATTCTTTGAGGGCCGGCCAGCACTTTTATGTCATAGGAAAGAACGAAGACCTCAACGCATTATATAAAGAAATGAAAGCCCCTGACAGGATCTCCTCGGTTCTCATTATAGGAGGGGGCAGGATAGCCAAGTACCTGCTACATATGCATAAAAAGACCGGCAAATCTTTTAAATTAATAGAGAGAGAAAAGGAAATTGCTGAAGATATTGCAAGTTCTTTCGAAAAAGTTGATGTCATACTTGGTGACGGGACCAATCAGGACCTCTTGATTGAGGAAAATATACACTCCTATGACTGCCTCATTGCCCTGACCGGGGTTGATGAGGAAAATATAATCCTTTCCATGTTTGCCGACCAGATGCAGGTTCCGCGAACCATAACCAAGGTCAACAGGACCAGCCTCCTCCCCATCGCTTTGAATGTAGGGCTTCAGTCAATCATAACGCCTGCAAAGCTCGGTGCAACTGCTATAGTAAGGTATGTCAGAAAGCTCAGCAATGCCGATTCTTCTTCAGATCTTGAGAGCTTGACCAGGATTGATGATGAATCTGCTGAAATCTTGCAATTTCTTGTAAAAAAAGACTTTTCGGAAAACAACAAAACGCTCAAGGACATATCTTTTAAAAAACAGGTCCTCGTTGCCCTTATTAACAGGGGCGGACAGATAATCTTCCCTACAGGTAATGACAAGATATTAGAGGGTGATTCCATCCTGGTTGTTGTTAAAAATCAAAATATTAATAATCTTAATGATCTTTTAGTAAAGTGAGTTTGGAATGAATAGAGACGCAATAAAATATATTATAGGTAGGGTTTATGGCATTTTCTCAGGTCTGCTTTGCCTCCCCCTGCTTGTTTCTTTTATATATCAAGAAGATAGGCTTGTGAAACTGGCTTGGCTAACTGCCATTGCCATTAGTTTTTTTCTATACATCATGCTGGGACGTAAAAAGATAATAAATGTGGAATTTTATATTAGAGAGGGGATGGTTATATGTGCCCTTCTATGGATCAGCCTGTCATTGATAGGCGGTCTACCGCTTTATTTAAGCGGCCAGTACCCCTCCCTGGTTGACGGTTTTTTTGAAATAGCCTCAGGCCTGACGACCACGGGATCAAGCGTTTGCGACAATGTTGAACTCTTAAGTCATTCCCTCCTCTTTTGGCGGTCCTTTACCCACCTTATAGGGGGTATGGGAATATTGGTTTTTGCCTTGTCTCTCGTGCCAAGCTCCAAATCAAGCTTAAAACACATGGCCCAAGCCGAGATGCCCGGCCCCACTTTTGACAAGCTTGTTGCCAAGCTTTCCGATACGGCCAGAATTCTCTACAAAATCTATCTTGCTATGACGGGATTTTTGATTCTCCTATTGTTGTTGGGCGGCATGCCCTTGTTTGATTCCGTATGTCATGCTTTCGGCACTGCAGGAACCGGCGGCTTCGGAATTAAGGCCAATTCAATAGGCTATTACAAGTCCTCATACATACACAACGTTTTGAGCATAGGCATGCTGGCTTTCTCCCTAAATTTTCAAATTTACTACCTTATACTTATCAAACAGGTAAGGGCCGCTACTTCCAATGAAGAGCTCCACTGGTTTTTGGCTATAGTGTTTGCTGCCGTTGTTTTAATAAGCATAAATGTGGCCCCCCTATATAATAATATTTTCACTATGTTGAGGGATGTGCTCTTCACTGTTTCTTCAGTTGTTTCAACTACCGGCTACTGCACGACGGATTTCGGAACCTGGCCTATTTTTTCTCATGCCGTTCTCTTGGGACTTATGTTTATAGGAGGATGCGCAGGCTCAACTGCCGGCGGTCTTAAGGTTTCAAGGGTTGGATCTGCTGTTAAAAGCGCTTTTTGTGAGCTTGACAGGCAGAGAAGCCCGAATATGGTTAAAGTTATTAGCTTTAACGGTCAAAAAATAAATGAAAGAAGCCAGAGGAGCTTATTTTCATATATCGTAAGCTACGCCCTGGTCTTCCTTTTTATACTACTTATAATTTCTATTGAGGCCGGAGACTTCCAGACAGCTTTCTCCTCCGTTGCTTGTACATTTAATAACATAGGCCCGGGTTTAGGCAAGGTTGGTCCGACCGGAGGCTTCTCATGGTACTCGCCCCTCTCCAAAATCTTATTGTCACTAGGAATGATAGCCGGACGTCTGGAAATATGGCCTGTCCTAATACTCTTCTCCCCTAAGACCTGGTCAAACCACTAATCATTTTGTGAAAACCAGTAATTGACTAGCTTTGCCCCTATCGGCATGGCCGCCTTTACCCCAAGTCTTCCGTCGTCCTCAAGGACTACAACAACGACAAAATCCGGATCTTGTGCCGGAGCAAACCCCGCAAACCATGCGTGGGTTGAGCCTTTTGCACTTTCAGCCGTCCCGGTTTTACCTGCCATTTTTACCTGGCTGAGCCTATCCGTACCGTAAGAACTTGCACATGACCTGAGGTACTTGGCGACAATTCTTGTATTTAAACTGTTGAGCCTTTCAAAAATCTCCTCCCCGGTCTCTCTTAAAACCGAGCCACCGGGTGATACTATTTTTTTCACTATATGAGGCTTCATCATAGTCCCCTCATTTGCTATCGCCCCATAGGCCATGGCAAGGTGGAGGGGGCTGAGGGTCATTTTACCCTGGCCGAATGATTCAAGAGCCTGCTCATTTTTATCCATTCCCCCTTGGAACTCTGAATGTGAGGTCTTCACATCCAGTTCAAAGGGGATCTTTTTATTAAAAGCGAACTTGCTGAACACATCTTTAAATACTTGGGGTCCCGACTCCAATGACTTGGCAACAAAATATACATTGGAGGATTTAATCAAGGCCTTTTCCAGGTCCAATTTTCCATTAATCTTTCCCGATGCATTCTTATACGACCTGCCCTCTACAGTCACAGTCCCTTTGTCTTCATAGTTCTGATCAACACCGGCCTCAAGAATAGCCATAGATGATATTGCTTTTATGGTTGATCCCGGCGGATATACGCCCTGTATGGCTCTGTTTACAAACACTCCTTCATTGTTTTGAGTAAGGCTCTCCCAATTTTCTTCCAAATCTTCTACTGAAAATGAGGGTCTCGAAACCATGGCATAAATATCCCCGTTCTTGGGGTTGAGGCAGACAACAGCTCCTTTTGAGCCCTTTAAAAGATCATAGGCCTTTTTCTGGAGTTTGTGGTCTATTGTAAGCATAATGTCATTTCCTTGACCCGGATTCAGGACCTTGCCCCTCAATTCGGCAATGGGATTGTCCTGGCCCAAATTCAATAAGTCACTATTAAGAACTTTCTCCAATCCCGACTTTCCATATTTTACGGAATTGTAGCCTATTGTGTGGGAGTAAAGGTAGGGGTATTTTGAATACCTCTTATATTTGCCATCCTTGTTCTTCTCGGTATTTACAAGGACTTCCCCATTCCTGTCCATAAACATTCCCCGGCCGAACTTACTTTCATCGACCCAGTTTCTCATGTTTAGTGAGTGTTTTCTCAATTCCGGAGCCTTTACCAATTCAAAATAGGCCAGGTAGAGGGCCAGGCCGAGAAAGATAATAATAAGTATGGCCAGGAGTGTCAGCATCCTGTTTTTCGACCTGTTCATACTAGTCCCTCCAACCTATAAAATCCTGTGATGACAGCTGCAAAACAGACAGCAATAAAAACGATGACAGGAGAGATGATCCCCCATATGTCAAAAATGGGATTGTTATTCCCGTCAAAGGTATAAGCTGCATAGTTCCTGCAAACATGATAAAAGCCTGAGCAGCAAAAATAACAACAATGCAAAGAGATAAGGCTGAATAAAAATCCTTCTCCTGCATCATGGCAGCCTTAAATCCCCTATAAAGTAGAATTATAAACAGAAAGATCAGACAGAGCCCCATGAGGGCCCCAAATTCTTCAACTACTGCAGCAAAAATAAAGTCCGAGTGACCCAGGGGAATTTTTTCAGGATGGCCCAAACCTATGCCTGTTCCGAAAAAAGATCCTTCAGCCATTCCGAAGCTGGCCTGAATTATCTGATAGCCCTTATTCAAAGCATCTTTCCATGGGTTAAGCCAAATATCAAATCTGACCCTGACATGCCCGAAAAGCTTATATCCCAGAATAAGTCCTATACAGGCAAAGATGATGTTTAAAAAGGGTATCCACTTGTTTTTCTCATAGGCAATCTGTAGGATCAACAATACGGCAAAAAAGACAGCGGCCGTTCCCAGCTCTTTTTGCATAAAAAACAGGCCTATTAAAACAAATGTAGCAAGAGTCAGTGACAGCTTTTTTAGTATAGTCGTATTATAATACTCATAATTTTTGAACCATGAGGCAACAAAAAAAGCAAAGGGTATTTTGGCGAATTCAGAGGGCTGGATTTGGATTCCGGCAATGCTGATCCAGTTCTGGGCCCCGTTTCTGGTTCTCCCAAAAAATAAGGTCACTAAAAACAAGGAAAGGGTCGCCAGAAAGAAGAATACTATTTTCCCCTCCCAAAATTCATGAGTATATTTCAAAAATATGTAAGTAAGAAAAAAGGCTGTAACAGAAATAAGGTATATGAACATTTGCCTTTGTCCCAGGGCAGGATTAATCCTATATATCATTATTATGCCTATGGAAAAAATCATGTTAACTATTGGCAGAAAGTATGGGTCCCCCATCCTGAAAACTCGGACCAGGTAAGAAGAAAGACCTGTGAAAACTATTAAGCCCAAAGCAAAAAAAAGAGATTCCATATTCAGCTCTGATATATTAAAAAGGAAAACAATGGCCAGGGCCAAAATTTGAAATAAAGCTATAAGAGCATGACCACCTCCAAGCCCCCTGGTTTCCTTGTATTCAAAAACCTTATTCATTGTCTTCACCCTCTAAAAATAAGAAATCCATTGTAGCCATGCTTATAACATCGTTGGCAAATATTTCAGTCGGCATGGTTATAGGATTTTCATTAACCATAGTCGGATTGGTTGAACCCAAATCTTCAATAAAGAACCTGCCCCCGCTGTTTACAATAACAGCCTGGTGCTTGCTCACCATCTTTGATTTGATAATAATATTATTGTCGTCAGCCCTGCCAATGGAGTTGTTATTTGATAAAAAATATTCCTCCCTTATGGGAAAGTCGAACTCATCAACACTATTTAGGAGCTTGAGCCTTGGGGCTTTTATTGGGGCTTTCCTGTAAGAGCTCTTTATATCAAGGCTTATCATCCTCACTATTCTGGACACAAAGACCAGGACAATGAGTATAAAAACAAACTTTATTGCTCCGGAAAGTATGGTGTATAGGTCAATCTGACCAAATATCTTTGTGAAAAATACACTTTCCAGCATATCAAAAAGTTTTTCCATAGGCCCTCCTTATCTTGAAAAAATTATAGCACAGGAATTTGCGGAATTTTGTGTAAACCGCCCTCAAGCCCGCTTCTTCCTGAGAATATCTCCATTTTCAACAGGCTCCGGAACTTCGATCCAAAAATTTTCCATGGGGCAATTTGCCAAATCAAGCTTTTCCCAATTTTTATCATAAATGCTTTTTATTTCAAAATTCAAAACTTGACCCCGGGCCCTTAAAAGTTCAACCCTGTTCCCCTTGGAAAATTTATTTCTTTCCTCGATAAGGGCCATTTTATCTTTCGGCCTGTAATCCTTGACCATGCCCAAAAAATCATAGTCCTGAATATAGGAGCTTGTTTTGTAATTTTGACCCTCAGGTCCGGGCTTTTCCAATAAAAATCCTATTGTAAAGGCCCTATGGCTGGTTTTCTTTAACTCTTCCAGCATTTGGCCAACCAGGTCTTCATCAAATTTTCCTTGTCCAATTGCATCCAGGACTTTCCTGTAGGCGTGGACAACTGTCGACAGGTAAAATTCACTTTTTACTCGACCCTCAATTTTAAATGAATCAATGCCGGCTTCCATGAGATCATCCAAATAAGGAAGTAGGCAGAGATCCTTTGAATTCATAACAAAAGTTCCACCCTCATCTTCAACGATCGGATACATCTCTCCGGGCCTTTTTTCTTCCTGAATATAATATTTCCACCTGCAGGCCTGGGCACAATCTCCCTGATTGGCATCCCTCCCGGTCATATAATTCGACAGAAGGCACCTACCCGAGTATGAAATACACATGGCTCCGTGGACAAAGCACTCCAACTCAATGCTGTCCCCGACCTGCTTTTTGATATCTTTAATCTCTTCAAGACTCAATTCCCTGGCAAGTACAATCCTCTTGGCCCCCAGGTCCCTCCAGAAATTTATGGTTGCGGAATTTGTGACCGAAGCCTGGGTTGATATGTGAAGGTCCAGACTTGTATTTCTTTTTAAATACATGAAAATTCCGGGATCGGAAACTATTACAGCATCCACCCCAATTTTATCGAGAAAAGCAGCATATTCATCCAGACCGGTTAAGTCCTTGTCATGGGGAACTATATTCATGGTCACATGGACCTTTGCACCCGCACTGTGGCAAAGCTCTACAGCCTCAAGCAAATCTTCTTGGGAAAAGTTTTTTGAAGCCTTTCTCAATCCGAAGGCCTGACCCCCCAGATAAATAGCATCCGCCCCGAAATGCAGGGCGGATTTTAATTTACTTATATCACCTGCCGGAGCAAGAAGCTCCGGCAATTTCCTATCAATCATCTAAACTTACCTCTTTTTGGTCTGTCCGTTGTCGCCTTCCATGATTATTGAAAGGATCATAGGACTTCTTTGGATCTCGGAAAATACGTAGCTCTTCAACTTGTCCCTGAGCTCGCTCTTTAAAAATGACCAATCCTTTATATTCTTCTTTTCAGCAGTATTAAATATGTTCAGGACTATATTCTTCATCTCCTGGATCATATCAATATTGTCTTTCATATATACAAAGCCCCTTGACATTATTTCCGGTCCGGCTATAACCTTTGAGGAATTCTTGTTGACTGTGACTACGGCGACTATCATGCCGTCATCTGCCAGCTTCTTCCTGTCCCTCAAAACCACATTGCCGACATCTCCTACTCCAAGGCCGTCAATAAGGACTTTGCCTGCCTGAACTTCATTGTCTGTATTGGCAACAACATGCCTGCCCTTTTTCTCAAATTCAAATACCGTTCCGTTCTTGCCCATCAAAACATGATCTTCATCCATCCCCATTAAAAGAGCCAGCTGCTTATGGGCTGTCAACATGCGGGCTTCTCCGTGGGCCGGAATAAAGTATTGGGCTTTAACCAGGGAATGCATCAGTTTCAACTCTTCCTGACAGGCATGGCCCGAAACATGAACCTCGGCAAGCGAAGAATAGATCACGTTGCTCCCCTTGTCGGTCAGCTTGTTTATCATGTCTCCGATAGACTTTTCATTTCCCGGTATCTGAGAAGCTGAAAGTATTATAGTATCTTTTGGTCCTATCTGTATCTGTCTATGTGAATCATTTGACATCCTTGACAGGGCCGACATTGGCTCTCCCTGGCTTCCCGTTATCAGCAGGGTCACCTTATCCGGCTTATAGTTCTTTACATCGTTAATGTTTATTAGAGTGTCTTTTTTTACCCTCAGATAGCCCAAATTCTGAGCAACTTCAACATTGTTGAGCATTGACCTTCCGGAAAGGGCAACCTTACGGTGGTTGGCCTCCGCCGCCCAAATGATTTGCTGAACCCTATGCAGGTTTGAAGCGAATGTCGCAACGATAATCCTGTTTTTAGCCTGGGCAAATATTTCCTTAAAGGTCTCCCCGACATTTCTCTCGCTCATTGTATAGCCGGGGTGTTCAACGTTTGTTGAATCCGAGAAGAGAGCCAACACCCCTTCTTCTCCCAACTCGGCCAGAGCCTGTATATCTGTAGGCTCATGGTCTATGGGGGTAAAATCGAACTTGAAGTCACCCGTGAATACAACTGTTCCCACAGGGTTTCTTACGGCAATTGCACATGAATCCGGTATTGAGTGGGCAACCCTTATAAACTGGCAATCAAATGATCCCAGTTTAAGGCGGTCGCCCGCCTTAACATACTTTATCCATTTATTGGATATTCCATGCTCAACAAGCTTGTTCTCAAGCATGCCTCCTGTAAGCCTTGTGCAATATACATTTACCGGAAGCTTTTTCAAAATATAGGGAACCGCTCCGTAGTGATCCTCATGACCGTGGGTTAGAAGTATGCCTTTTACCTTTTCCTTGTTTTTCTCAAGATAGCTTATGTCAGGAATGACTGTATCAATTCCCGGCATATCCTCATCGGGGAAAGTCAGTCCGCAGTCAATAACAATGATGTCATCACCGTACTCGACCACAGTCATATTTTTCCCAATTTCCTTCAGGCCGCCAAGCGGTATGATCCTCAGCTTTTTATTGCCTGTTCTGCCTGATCTTTTTCCCTGACTTTTTTTATCATCGTCCCAATTTTTCTTCGTCCTTGTCAAATTATATTCCTTTCGACTCAGATGGTTTGTCTCCCTTGCCTATCAGGTCCCTATAAGCCTCGCCGGCTTCTTCATATTCATCGGGATCATTTACAAGCTCGAAAACCATCTCTTCCTTGTCGGAATAAAAACGGAATAGGACTGCCTGACCGCTCTCAGGATCTTCCAACCAACAGTAGTCCCTGTTGTCCAAACTGAAAGACGCCAGTATGTTCACGTCCACAAGACCCTGTTCGGTCCTTATTTGAACTGTGTTCTCATTCATTTGCTACTCCTTTTTTTATCCAACCATGTTTGCAAAATAAACGTAGCTGCCAATGCATCAACGTATTCTTTTCTTTTTTCACGACGGGTACCGCGCTCTATCATCACTCTTTCAGCTGAAACAGTTGACAGGCGCTCATCCTGATATATAACTTCCTTACCCGTTCTTTCCTGCAGGGCCCGGCCCAGGCTCATTGCTCTCTGTGCTGAAGCCCCTATATCATTGTTCATGTGCCTTGGAAGCCCCACCACTATCTCTTTTACATCTTCCTCGGCTATTACCGTCTCTAGTCTGTCTAAGTCTTTTTCCAAATTTTCTCTGTCTAAAGTTTTATAGGCCTGGGCAATTAAATAAGTGGGGTCACTCAAAGCCAATCCTATCGTTTTACTTCCAACGTCCAAAGCTAAAGCCCTGGTCATAATCTCTCTCCAAATATTATATAAAAAATTACAAATGAATTGTAAAATAACAAATCAGGGGCAGGTCAACATCCTCAAAAATCTAAGGACCTTGCCGCCCCCAATCTAAAAATCAACTACTTATCAGATTTATTTAAATAGTAAACCAATAACTCCTGTAAAAGCTCATCTCTGTCAATTTGGCGTATAAGCTTTCTTGCACCCTTGTAGCTCGTTATATATGTCGGGTCTCCCGATAAAATATAGCCTATAAGCTGATTAATTGGAGAATAGCCTTTTTCTTCAAGTGAATTATAAACCTCTTCTAAAATTTCTCGCAGGTTCTTCTTATCCTCTACAGGTGTGAAAAGCATTGTTTCACTAAAATCTTTAGACATGTGTCCTCCTTTTGAATATTACCCGCTAATTAATTTGAGCCTCAAATAAGCTCGCGACCTTGTCTAAGGCCTCATCTATACGCTGAGGGTCCTTTCCTCCCGCAGTAGCGAAATTTTTCTTACCCCCGCCATTGCCTCCTGTCATCTGCGCCAGGTCTTTTACAAGCTTTCCTGCATTTCCGCCCTTTTCCGTTACGGAATCCGCCAAACTTACCACCCAAAATACTTTTGAATTGAAGTTCGACACAAGTACTGCCGCAAAATCCTTGTTATTGGATTTTATTGCGTCCGCCAGGTCTTTAAGTTCATCCATGGACTTGCCGTCCAGGCGCTGCTTGATCAGCTTGACTCCGCAAATCTCTTCTGCTCGGTCTCCAAGCTTATCCGAAAGCTGCATGGCAAGCTTGGATTCATATGTTTCAACGTCTTTTTTCAGCTCTTTATTTTCTTTAAGAAGCCCTTTTATCTTTGAAAGGACTTGCTTCTTATCGCTCTTCAACATGCGGGCCAGATCCTTAATAAGTCCCGCTTCATCCTTATATAGTTGGTAAGCCTTCCTGCCAGTTACTGCCTCAATCCTTCTGACTCCTGATGAGACGGCCTGCTCTGATAGGATCCTAAAGCTTCCTATACGTGAGGTATTCTTGACATGGGTACCCCCGCAGAGTTCTTTGGAGAAGTCTCCCATTGAGACAACCCTGACCTCATTCTTATACCGGTCTTCGAATTCGCTCTCAGCTCCGGTTTTTAAAGCCTGATCCAGGGGCATTATTTCTGTGGTAACAGGATAAGAATCATAAATTGCCCTGTTGACTAGATCCTCCACCCTGTCTATCTCCTCCTCAGTCATGGCTTCGAAGTGGCTGAAGTCAAACCTGAGTCTTTCAGGATCCACATATGACCCCGACTGTTTCACATGATCTCCGAGTACCAGGCTCAGGGCTTTATGGAGCAGGTGGGTTGCTGAATGGTTGCACATGGTATCATTGCGCCTGTCTGAGTCGACCCTCAACTCCACTTCCTGTCCCTTTTGCAGCTTTCCCTTTTCAAGCTTTACCAGGTGGAGATAGTGGTCATCCTTATCTTTTTGCACATCGTAAACAAAGGCTGATCCATCATCCCCTATTATTTGTCCCCTGTCGGCAGTTTGTCCGCCGCTTTCAGCATATAAAGGGCTTCGGTCGAAAATAACTACGCCTTCTTGTCCCTCGTCCAATTCTTCTTTTTCATTATAATCGACAAAAATGCCTAAAATTTGTGCTTTATCCTCAAGTTTTTCATATCCGCTAAATTCGGTTGCCGGATAGGCTGTCAGGTTCAGGGTCTTCTTCTCATCCCAGCCTACGCCTCCCTTTCTTCCCTTTCTGGAAAGCTCTCTCTGAATTTCCATCTTTTCATTGAAGCCTTCTTCATCAACACCCAGGCCCTTTTCCTCACAGATCTCCTTGGTAAGGTCAAGAGGAAAGCCGAATGTGTCATATAGCCTAAAGGCGTCACTTCCTGAGAGTGTGTTCTTACCTTGGTCAAGAAGCTCATTCAGTTTGTCTTCCAACATCTCAAGTCCCTGGTCAATTGTTGCCTGGAAATTTTCCTCTTCCTTGCTGACAATCTTGAAGATCCGATCTTTTGCCTGGCCCAATTCAGGATATTCCCCTATATATACCGGAATAATTTTATTCATGGTCTTGGTCAAAAATTCTCCATCAATGCCCAGGAGTTTGCCATGCCTGTAGGCTCTTCTGATCAAACGGCGCAAGACATAGCCACGTCCCTCGTTTGAAGGAATAACCCCATCTGAGATAAGGAAAAGAGTTGCCTTTGAGTGGTCAATAATAATTCTGAATGACTCATCCCATTTGCTTTTTTCCCCATATTTCTTACCGCTAAGCTCTTCAATGTAGTCCCTGAGCGGCATAAATTCTTCCAATTCAAATATATTGTCTTTATTTTCACTGACAAGAGCCAGCCTTTCAAGACCCATGCCCGTATCAATATTTCCCTTTTTCAGTGGAATATATGTCGTTCCGTCCGGCTGCCTGTCAAACTGGGTAAAGACCAGGTTCCAGATTTCCATGAACCTGTCACTGTTGTCAAGAGGGCCTGAACCTTCGCCATATTCCGGTCCTCTGTCATAGTGGATCTCTGAGCAGGGTCCGCAGGGTCCTTGATCAAGCTCCCAGAAATTATCTTCCTTGCCAAGGCGCAACATATGTGAAGGGTCAACACCTATTTGATCAACCCAAATGTTATACGCCTGGTCGTCTTCATTGTAGACGGAAATCCAAAGCCTGTCCTTTTCCATACCCAAAACTTCGGTCAAAAATTCCCAGGCCCAATGGATAGCTTCTTTTTTAAAGTAGTCGCCGAAAGAAAAATTACCCAACATTTCGAAAAAAGTGGCATGACGGGCGGTCTTGCCGACATTGTTAATATCACCTGTTCTTACGCATCTTTGAGAGCTCGTTGCCCTGTTTTTTTCCATTTTCTTTTCGCCCATAAAGTACTTCTTTAAAGGTGCCATACCGGCATTGATCAACAGGAGGCTGTCATCATCTTTGGGCACTAAAGAATAGCTCTTTAGACGGACATGACCTTTTGATTCAAAGAAATCAAGATAAAGAGTTCTTAACTCGTTAAAGCCTAAATTTTTCATTATTATCTCCTAATTTACCTTCCATTATTGTAACATAAAAGACCAAAAAACAGGCTCTTACCCGATGGTTTGAGCCTGTTCCTACCTATATTTAAATAGCCTTATACAGTTCCGCCATCTCTTTTAAGTTCTCGGCCCTTGTAACCTTCTCTATTTCCTGACTCATCTTTCTCATTATAAGCCTGGTGGGACAGTTGGTGTTACCTCCCGGGCACTCACCGCAAACCGTACATTCAGCTAACCATAAGGGGCCTTCAAGAACATTCAGAAGATCGTATACCGTCACTTCCTCTGCCGGCCTGTTCAATAAGTAACCACCGTTAACTCCCCTGACGGATTTTACGAAACCTGCTTTTTTTAAGAGCCTTAAAAGTTGTTCCAAATAGTGGTCGCTGAGATTCAGCTCCTTTGCAAGTTCACTTATTGATATGGCGTGGTCATGATCTTTAGCGGCAATATATGTGATCGCCCTTAGTCCGTAGCGGCTCCTCGTTGTAAGCTTCATTTTATCCCCCTATAACCGAAATCCCTATTTTGGGAAAGCAGTAAACATATAATCCATAAATTACTACTATTTTACTACAATATTGAGGATTTTTCCCGGAACATATATGATTTTTACAATATTTTTTCCATCTATATGTCTCTGTACCGCGGGCGATGCCTTGGCAATTTCAACCACCTCATCCTTGTCGGCTTCCTTTGAAATCTCCACGTTATCACGAACCTTGCCGTTAACCTGGACAGGCATGGATATGCTGTCCCCGCTTAACTTATTCTCATCATAGGTCGGCCATTGGCCTGTCAGACAGATATGGCCATCAAAGCCCGCCAGCTCCCAAAGTTCTTCAGTTATATGAGGTGCTACAGGGTTTAGAAGGATCAGATAAGTCATCCAGTCCTTCCTGGTCATTTTTCCAAGCTTTCTGATCTCGTTTGACAGGGTCATCAACTGGGCAATGGCTGTGTTGAACTTAAGATTCTCATAGTCATCGCTTACTTTTTTAATAGTTTGGTTGATTAGGACTTCCAGTTCCTCAGAGTATTGGTCGGAATCGTTTAGAAGCTCCTGCATGTTCCAGACACGCTCAAGATATTTTCTGCAGCCCAAGACCCCTTGGTCTGTCCAGGCGGCCGCTTTCTCAAAATCACCTATAAACATCTCATATGTTCTCAGAGTATCAGCCCCGTATTCCTCCACGATTTCATCCGGATTTATAACATTGCCACGGGACTTTGACATTTTCTCGCCGTTTTCTCCCACAATCATGCCATGGGATGTCCTCTTGAGATATGGCTCAGGGTTTCCAACAATTCCCAAGTCAAAAAGAAATTTATGCCAGAATCTTGAGTAAAGGAGATGGAGTGTTGTGTGCTCCATTCCGCCATTGTACCAATCAACCTGGCCCCAATACTTTTCAGCTTCTTCTGAGAAAGGCCTGTCATTGTTATGGGGATCAAGGTATCTCAGATAATACCAGGATGAACCTGCCCACTGAGGCATGGTGTCGGTTTCTCTCTTGGCCGGCTTGCCGCAAATTGGGCAGCTTGTGTTTACCCAATCCGTCATTTTCGCCAAAGGAGAAGAACCGTCATCTGTCGGCTCATAATAGTCAACCTCAGGCAGTTTGAGGGGGAGTTCTTCTTCAGGTATTGGTACCCAGCCATGTTCTTGGCAATAGACCATGGGTATGGGCTCACCCCAATAGCGCTGGCGTGAGAAGACCCAGTCCCTAAGCTTATAATTAACAGCCCTTTCACCCAGGCCCTTATCCTCAATCCATTTTGTTATTTCCTCTATGGCCTCCTTTACGGGCTTGCCGTTAAGGAAGTCCGAATTCATCATATGTCCGCTGTCAAGGTCGGTAAAAGGCTCTTCATCAACGGGTTTATCCCCGCCTGAAACCACCTGGACTATGGGCATATTGAATTTCTTGGCAAATTCCCAGTCCCTTTCATCGTGAGCAGGAACGGCCATGATGGCCCCGCTTCCATATGAAGTTAATACATAGTCTGATATCCAGAGGGGAATTTCTTTGCCTGTCAAGGGATTGATGGCGCTTAAGCCCTTCAACATGACCCCGGTTTTTTCCTTATTCAGTTCCCCTCTCTCAAAGTCCGACTTCAAGGCTGCCGATTTCTGATATTCGGCTATCTCATCCATATTTTCCAGGCTGTCCTTGTATTTCTCAATCAGCTTATGCTCAGGGGCCAAGACCATATAGGTTGCTCCGAAAATAGTGTCCGGCCTGGTTGTATAAACTGTTATATAGTCGTCTTTATCTTTTATTTGGAACTTGACATTGGCTCCATGGGATCTGCCGATCCAGTTAATCTGCTGTTGTTTGATCTGGGGTCTGTAATCAACCAGGGCCAAATCATCTATCAGCCTGTCGGCATAATCGGTTATTTTGAGCATCCACTGGCTTTTCACCTTATGTATAACATGGCTTCCGCACCTCTCGCAAGCTCCCTGAACAACCTCTTCATTTGACAGGCCGACCTTGCAGGACGGGCACCAATTTATAGTTGCTTCATTCTTATAAGCCAGGCCCTTTTTAAATAGCTGAATAAAAATCCACTGGGTCCACTTATAATAATCAGGATCGGTCGTGTTGATTTCCCTGTCCCAATCAAAAGAAAAGCCTATTGAGCGGAGCTGTTCCTTAAAGTGCTTTATATTGTTTTTTGTGACCAGGGCCGGATGGATATGGTTTTTGATGGCATAGTTCTCAGTCGGCAGACCGAAAGCATCGAAGCCCATAGGATAAAGAACATTGTAACCTTGCATCCTTCTCTTTCTTGACACTATATCGAGAGCCGTATATGGCCTGGGGTGTCCTACGTGGAGCCCCTGACCTGATGGGTAGGGAAATTCTACCAAGGCATAAAATTTTTTCTTAGATGAATTGTTTTCAGCATGAAAACAGTCAGTCTCTTCCCAAAATTTTTGCCACTTTTTCTCAATAGAATTCGGATTGTATTCCTTCATTAATTTCCTCCCTACTTATGCATTGAATTTACTGTTCTGGGGTACGGCAGGACGTCCCTGATGTTTGACATGCCTGTAATATACATAACGCAGCGTTCAAAGCCTAATCCGTAACCCCCGTGTCGGCATCCGCCAAATCTGTTTAAATCGATATACCATTGATAGTCGGCCAGCTTCATTCCCTTTTCTTTCATAAGCTGCTCCAAAACATCAACTCTTTCCTCCCTCTGAGATCCGCCTATAAGCTCTCCGATCCCCGGAACCAACATGTCGCAGCAGGCAACAGTCTTCCCATCGTCATTAAGCTTCATATAAAAAGCCTTGATCTCTTTAGGATAGTCTGTAACAAACAGGGGACCCTTGACCACCTTTTCGGTCAAATACTTCTCATGCTCGGATTGGAGGTCTGTTCCCCAGCTGACCGGGTACTCAAATTGATCATTGACCTTCTCCAGCTCTTTAATAGCATCCGTATATGTCATGCGGGCGAAATCTGAAGAAGCCACATGCTCAAGGCGTTCAATCAGGCCCTTGTCAATCCACTTGTTAAAAAATTCCATCTCCTCAGGCAGGGTCTTTAAAACATGGTTAATAACATGCTTTATCATTGCCTCGGCATTGTTCATTACATCTGAAAGGTCTGCAAAGGCTAATTCTGGCTCAATCATCCAAAATTCAGCAGCATGCCTTGTTGTGTTTGACCTCTCGGCTCTGAATGTGGGTCCGAATGTATAAACATTCCTATGGCTCATGGCAAAAGCTTCAAGTTCCAGCTGGCCCGAGACCGTCAAGTGGGACTGGCTTCCGAAAAAGTCCTTGCTGTAATCAATGTTTCCCTCATCATCTCTGGGGATTTCATCGAGGTCCAAATTTGTCACTTGGAACATCTCGCCGGCCCCTTCAGCATCTGAGGACGTTATTATTGGAGTATGGACATAAACAAAGCCCCTTGAGTGAAAAAACTCATGTATGGCATAGGCGATCTCGCTTCTGGCCCTGAATACCGCACTGAAAGTGTTGGTTCTTGCCCTCAAATGCGGAAGGGTTCTTAGGAATTCGAAGGTCTGTCTTTTGTTCTGAAGAGGGTAGTTTTCAGCACACTCGCCCAAAACTTTGATCTCTTTAACTTGCATCTCAAAAGGCTGCCCGGCATCAGGTGTCAGGACAATCTTACCAAGAAGCTCTACTGATGAGCCTTTTGATAAGTGGGATATTTCCTCATAATTTTCCAAGCCCTTGTCCACAACCGCCTGCATATTTTTGAAAAAAGATCCGTCGTTAATTATAAGGAATCCGACGTTTTTTGAAAATCTGGATTGTCTGACCCAGCCCTCAACCTTAACCTCTTTTTCTGAATACTCTTCAAATCGACTATATAAGTCTTTAATTAACATTCCTTCCTCCTATTTGAAACAAATTGCAGCCTACTCACTTGTCTTCTCCACCGGAATTCTTCTTTTCCATTTCTTGAACGAAGTCCAGGTATTTCTTAATTTCCCTGTCATAGCCGTTGTCGGTAGGCTGATAAAACATACCCTTTATTATCCCATCAGGCAGGTATTTTTGCAAGACGATTCCTTGGGGATAATCATGAGGATATAGGTAATCCCTACCCCTACCGAGCTCCTTGGCTCCGGAATAGTGGCTGTCTTGGATGTGCCGGGGTATCTCATCTTCTGAGTGATTCTCAAAGTAAGCCAGGGCCCTGTCAATGGCAAGATAGGCAGCATTGGACTTGGGACTGGTGGCTAAGTATACGGCTGTCTGAGCCATTATAATCCTTGCCTCGGGCATGCCTATTTTCGAAACAGCATTATAGCAAGACTCCGCCATAACCAGACCCATGGGATTGGCATTGCCTATATCTTCTGAAGCCGCTATTACCATCCTTCTGGCAATGAAGAGGGGGTCCTCCCCACCTTTAATCATCCTGGCCATATAGTAGAGGGCAGCGTCGGGGTCCGACCCCCTTATGGACTTTATAAAGGCCGATATGTTGTTGTAATGTTCCTCAGCCCCCTTATCATATGATGTCAATTTTGTCCTGGCCGACTCCTCTATATCCTTTTTGTCTATTTTTACAAGGACTTGGCCGTCTGGGCCCTTCTGTGCCTTGGCCGATAAAACCGCTATTTCTAAAGTGTTCAGCAAAATCCTTGCATCACCGCCTGCCAGGGTTATAAGGGCATCAACAGCTTCATCACTTATAACTATATTCTGGTCTCCCAGGCCCCTATCCTTATCATTAAGAGCTCTGTCTATGACCTTGACCAGATCCTCCCTTTTGAGCCTGTGAAGTTCCAAGATCTGGCACCTTGAAATAAGGGCCTTATTGACCTCTATAAAGGGATTTTCAGTTGTAGCTCCTATAAGTGTTATGGTTCCGTTTTCAACATGTGGCAGGAGGGCGTCCTGCTGGGCCTTGTTAAAACGGTGAATTTCGTCTATGAAAAGTATTGTTCTGACATTGTCAAAACTCAATGAATCCCTGGCTTGGTCAATGACTTCCCTCAACTCTTTGACTCCTGAGGTGACGGCTGATAGCTTGACAAAAGACCTCTTGCTGGTTTTTGCAATCACGTAAGCCAGGCTGGTCTTGCCGGAGCCCGGAGGTCCGAAGAAAATCATTGATGGGAGCCTGTCCGCTTCAATTAACCTCCTCAAGGCCTTGCCCTGACCCAAAATATCCATGTGGCCATAGAATTCATCGAGACTTTCAGGCCTCATCCTCTCAGCCAGAGGGGCATGTCTTTCCAAGCTGTTTTTTATTTTCAAATCAAAGAGATCCATATTGCCCAACCTTTGCCCTTAAAACTATAAAACTATTAAAAAAGAGAGCACTCGGCCCTCTTTTTATTCTTCATTATCTTTCTCATCCCTCAAAGATTCCAACTCATCATAAAACTTATTGACATCTTCAAATTCCCTGTAAACTGAAGCGAACCTTACATAGGCAACCTTGTCAATGGCCTTGAGTTCATCCATAACCAATTCACCTATATACGCCGTGGTCACCTCTTTCTGATTGAGGTAATTTAATTCGGTTTCTATCCTATCTGTGGCCCTCTCAAGAGTCTCGACCGATATGGGCCTTTTCTCACAAGACCTGATCAGGCCGTTCAAGATTTTTGACCGGCTGAAAGCCTCTCTGGTTTTATCTTTTTTAACAACAACCAGGGTCTGGTCTTCATATCTTTCGTATGTAGTGAAACGCTTTTTGCATTTTAAACAGGCACGACGACGGCGGATAGCTTCGTTATCCGCCGTCGGCCTTGAATCAATTACTTTTGTATCAGGGAATGAGCAGTAAGGACACTTCATCTTACCTGTACTTTCTTAAGAAGTCAGGGATATCCAGGCCGTCGTCCTGCTTTTCTCCGCTCTGAGTCTGAGGATTCTCTTCTTTTACAGCCTGTTTCGGCTCATCAAAGGATGATTCTATTTTTCTATTATCAAAGCCTGTAGCAATAACGGTAATCTTAAGATCATCGCCCAAGTCCTCATCGCTTCCGGCGCCGAAGATGATGTTGGCATCTGTATCCACAGCTTCTCTGATCAGCTCTGCAGCTTCGTTTACTTCGAATAAGCCCAGATCTGCAGCCGTTACGTTAACCAGAACGGCTTTGGCACCGTCAATCGAGGTTTCAAGCAAGGGGCTCTTTACAGCTGCCTTAGCTGCATTTACAGCCCTGTTTTCTCCGCTTGCCAAGCCTATTCCCATATGAGCTATGCCCTGGTCCTTCATTATTGACTCAACGTCTGCAAAGTCAAGGTTGATCATGTTAGGTACGGCAATAAGGTCTGAAATGCCCTTGATACCGTTCATGAGGATCTGGTCTGCCATCATAAAGGCTTCCTTCATGGTTGTCCTGCGTTCTGCCACCTGGAGTAAACGATCATTGGGAACGACTATTAGGGTATCAACCTCGCTCTTAAGAGCTTCTATGCCCTTCTCAGCCTGGCCCTGACGTTTGCGGCCTTCAAAGCCGAAAGGCTTTGTAACTACGCCAACTGTCAATATTCCCATCTTTTTGGCTGTCTGAGCTATGATGGGAGCTGCACCTGTTCCGGTTCCGCCACCCATACCTGCTGTTACGAAAACCATGTCGGTGTTCTGGAGCAGTTCGCTGATATCTGACTTCGATTCTTCAGCCGCCTTGCTTCCCACATCAGGATTTCCGCCTGATCCGAGTCCTCTTGTAAGCTTTGCTCCTATCTGGAGTTTTTGATCGGCATCAACCACGTCTAAAATTTGTTTATCCGTATTTACAGCTATGAATTCAACGCCTTCAAGTCCGTCGTGTTTCATACGGTTCAATGCATTGTTTCCGCCGCCGCCGATTCCTAAAACTTTTATACGTGCCATGCCTTCATTGTTGAGTTCCATGTCGAATGTACTGGTCATTGCTCCCCCTAGAAAATTATTATTTCTTCCCTTCCCCATTGGTTCCGCTTAAAGATTATTTATTCTTTTTAAGGACTACTATGGGGTTTTTCCCTGCGTTCAATATGATTTCCGCCGCTTGGATATTATCTTTTTCAATCCTTTCCAAAACAGCGCTCAAATTGCTTAGCTTTTCATAAATATTATCTGCGTTACCGAAGTGAACACAAATATCCTTTACTATTATATCAATGTTATAACTTTTATCAAAGCTGACTTGGCTAATAGATGTTGAAATTTCCGACATAAAGATAATTCTCAGAAAATCTATGTTCCTATTATCATCGCTGAATTTTTTTCCAAGATTTAAGTATTCCGCCGGAAGGTTTACAGGGATGATTTTGTGTTCTTCCAAAATGCTCCCGCTTATATCGGATTTGACCTCCCCCTGATTATCTATATAGTATTCAGGCCCGTCTATGGTTTTTCCCATTATGTAGGATTCTTCCACGCTGATATTTAGGCGGTTCGGCAGCTCCTTTTTTATCGTAACGCGTTTTATACCCTGCTTGCTTTCAAGCTTTTTCTTAAGACTCGATTTTGAGAAGAGGAAGATATTGAGGTCTCCTCCCTTCACCATATCGGCTATTTCCTTATCCGTGTGGATGGTATTGCCTGATACGTTTACCAAGCTTATATCAAATATGCTCGCTGTTAGAAGAAATATAACAAATATGGCCAGTAGCAGGATAGTAGCTATTATAATGGCCAGCTTTGTCGAGCTTTTATGCCCGGTCTTTTTTGCCATATCATTCCTCCTAATTTTTGTCCTTGGAAATATTGAGAATTATTCCCATTAACATGCACATGGCCATGAGGGAAGAGCCTCCATAGCTTATAAAAGGCAAGGTGATTCCTGTGGGCGGGACCCTTCCTATTGCTACGCCTATGTTTATGAGGGCCTGGAAGCTGATTATAAAGGTCAGGCCGAAGCCCAGGAGCCTTCCGAAATTGGTCCTGCATCTTGCTGCCGCCTTCAAGGCTCTGAAAATCATAAAGCAGTAAATAATAATAAAAATAATTACTCCTATAAAGCCGAACTCCTCGGCAAAGACCGAGAAAATAAAATCGTTATGGGACTCCTCAGCCAAGTAGCCGAATTTCTGTCTGGATTGGCCGAAGCCCACTCCGAAAAGTCCGCCTGTTGAAACGGCAAAAAGTGATTGTAGGAGTTGCCAGCCGTCACCAAGAGGGTCTTTTAAGGGGTCAAAAACTATGAGCAACCTCTGGAGCCTGTAATTGCCTTCTTTGGGCCAAAAGGCCAGGGCAAGTCCTATAATGGCTATCAATATAAGTGGCAGGGTCTGCTTCCATGCCATTCCCCCAATGAAATATATAAAGATAAGGCTTGTTGCCAGGACGATGACAGCTGAAAAGTTGGGCTGTATATAGATCGGAAGAATTGTTACTCCTATAAAAATCATGACCTTGAAAAAAGTCGACCAGCTTTCATTCTTTTCCAGAGGGGGCCTCGATAGAAAAGCGGCGAGAAGGCAGCTTGAGGCTATTTTCATAAAATCGGAGGGCATTATTGTGAAGCCCATTACTCCTATCCACCTCTTTGCCCTGTTAAGCCTGCTCCCTATCCCAGGTATAAAGACCATTAGGCAGAGCAAAAAACAAATTATATAGATTGCCCCGGCGTACTTCCTATAATATAGATAAGGGATTTTTGAAAACAGAATCATTAAAACAATTCCCATGCCGGCCCAAATTAAATCCCTTTTCAGATAATAGTTGGGATCCTTGTGCCAGCTGATTGCTGAAGGTGAGGATGCCGAAAAGACCATAAGGACTCCAAAAATTATTATGGATATGGTCACAAAAAGCAGGCCTTTATCTATGCTCTGTTCACTTTTTTGGACTGTTCTAAGTCTCACCATTTGGATCACCCCTCATATTTTCAGGCCTTGGGCCCTGATAATTTCAAGCTTTGAAAGGCCTTCTTGAAATCATCTCCTCTTTCTTCGAAATTATTATACATGCCCCATGAAGCGCAGGCAGGTGAAAGGACAATTTGATCACCCGGATCAGCCAGGTCAAAAGCCAACTTGACTGCCTCCGACATATCTTCAACAAGGCGGACCCTATCCCCCATTCCAAGCTCTGACATCTGTCCGCTTATTTTTTCAGCAGTGGCTCCCATGAGGACCATAAATTTGCCTTTTCCCTTAAAAGCCTGACAGAAGGGCCCGAGGTCAACTTCTTTATCATAGCCTCCTGCTATGAGGATTAATGGGCCTTCCAGTGCTTCTATGGCCTTAACGGCCGAATCGACATTTGTGGCCTTTGAATCATTGATAAAGTCTACTTGGCCCAGATTTCCCACATATTCCAACCTGTGGGCGGGACTCTTGAATTCCTTTATCGCAGCAATTATTTCATCCTCTTTTAGGCCTATAAACCTGGCCATCTCATAGGCGAAAATTGCATTCTGTCTGTTGTGGTCACCAAAGAGCTTTAGAAATCCCGGCTCTTTCATCCTATCCATGAGAACGCCATCAAAATCCGCTATCCTTGTATTCGGAGCTAAAGCGCCCTCATTGTAAGCCTTTTTCAGGATCTCATCCATACCGTTAATCAGGAGCAAATCCTTGTCGTCCATGTTGTCTGCCAATCTCAATTTACAGGCTATATAGTCATCGTAGGTCCCGTGCCAATCGAGGTGGTCCGGGCTGATGTTGAGGATGGCACCTATATGTGGTTTAAATTTGGAGACAGAGGCCAGTTGGAAAGAAGAGCACTCGCAGACCAGCCAATCCCCCTCACTTGCCTCTGAGCAGGCATCCAGGACCGGAAAACCTATATTACCGCAGGCATAGGCCTTGAGCCCGCACCTGTTGAGTATATGATTCAGCAAGGAGGTTGTTGTGGTCTTGCCGTTGGACCCTGTGATGGCAATGATTCTCTCGCCCCCGAAAAAGCGGTAGGCAACTTCAATATCTGACATTACCTCAAGGCCCCTTGATTCAGCTTCTATAAGCAAAGGCCTGTCCCTTTTTATTACCGGGGCTTTGATGACAAAGGCTATTTCTCCCCAATCTATAAGGTCTAAATCACTGATTATCCTGAAATTATCAGAGTACTTTTCAAACTCCTCAGGCTTAACCTGGTCTGGACTATCTGTGTATAGGCATACCTTCCAGCCATATTGGCAGAACAAGTTTATAACGGATTTTCCGGTGACTCCCAGTCCATAAAGCAAAATTGAAGATTTTCCATGGGGTCTATCAATTTCCATATTCTTCCTCTTATAAAATCTACAACAAGTTCAAAGTAATTATGCATAAAAGAATCGATACGATTGAAAATGCTACCGTGACCTTTTCTTCAGCATAGCCGCTCAGTTCAAAATGGTGGTGGATTGGGCTCATCTTGAAAAGTCTTTTGCCCCCGGTCTTTTTAAAATATGCAACCTGGATTATTACCGAAAGGGCCTCTGCAACATATATCCCGCCTATTATTGGCAGAAACATTATCCTGTTGTAAAGGAGCATTATTGCCCCAATTGCCCCACCTATGGCCATTGACCCGGTATCCCCCATCATTATTGAAGCGGGATGAGCGTTATAGAATAAATAGCCCAGGAGGCTGCCTGCAAAAATTATTGAATAAAAGGCACCATATTCGGCATTTTCAACCCCGTATCCGGCAAAGGCAGCTAAGGTTAGAAAAATAGGTATGGAGACTCCGCTACACAGGCCGTCCAGACCGTCGCTCAGGTTTACCGCATTGCTTATGGCCACAATGGCAAAAGCGAAAATCGGTATCCATACGAAGCTCAGATTCAGATTGATGTTAAAAAATGGAATGGGCTGTTGGCCTGATCCGTCAACCTTAAAATAGGCAAAGATTGAAAGGACCAGAGCTACGGCGCTTTGTAGAATAAGTTTTTGTCTTGGAGTAAGGCCCTCGCTCTCTTTTTTCTTGACCTTACAATAATCATCTATGAAGCCTATGCAAGCGTAGCTTAGGGACGCAAAGGCCAGGAAAAATGTCTGCCAGCTAAAGCCCTTGAAGACGAAGAGGAGTATTGCCGAAATCAAAGCGAAAACAAGCCCCCCTATCGTTGGCGTTCCCGCCTTTTTATAATGGGCTTTATTTCCCTCTTCCCTGATCGGCTGGCCTATGGATTCGGTCCTGGAAAACTTTATCCATAGAGAAGTGCCTATTATGCTCAGTGCTAAGGCCAGTATAAAGGCTAGGCCCCCCTTACCTCTTAGGTAATACATCTTTTCCTCCTGACTTGACTATTTATTTAAGATACAAAACTATGGGTTCGCCGGCTTTCACAATCGATTGGGCCTTGGGTTTCTGTTCATAAACCTTGCCCGAACCGTGCACAACCCTTTCTATCCCCGTGTCTTTCAGCTTTTTATCTATCTCATCCTGACTCAGGCCTGACAAATCAGGAACCTCGTAAGAAGAATCCTCATCAGGTTTAAGGTAGACGGTCAAATCCTTTGTAAGGGTCTTATCGGCTGCAGGATCCTGCGTCTTTATTATTGTGAAATCGTTCATGGCCCCATATAGGTCCAAACTTATTCCTTTTTCCTTGGCAATTTCCTTGGCCCGGCCTACGGTCATTCCAACGAAATTCGGGATCATATCGGTCTCGTTGCTGTTAATCTGAGGAGCTTCAACGGACTTGTCTATTGCTATCCACCTCTCTAGGAACTTTTCTACAATAGGAGCGGCAACTGTTGCCCCGAACTTTTCATTCTTGGGGTTATTTACGAGGATGAGAATTGAATACCTTGGCTTTTCAGCCGGATAAAATGCAAAATATGATGTTTGCACCTTATTTGTATACTTGCCGTCCTCGGCTATCTCAGAAGTCCCGGATTTCCCGCCAATTTTAAATCCGCCAATCTCCTGCATGCTTTTAAGGCTTGAGTTTTCCAGGTACTCCCTCATTATTCTCGAAGTCTCCTCCGAGAATACCCTGTCGCTTTCTTCGTTTTTATATACATATAGCAACTTATTATCGGAAGACTCGGACCTCAAGAACATATGGGGCTTTATATAATGGCCTCCGTTGATGCAGGCATTGGCTGCCGTAAGCATCTGGAGAGGTGTAAGCGATACCCCGTGTCCGTAGGACATGGTTGCAAATTTAGCCTTATCGATCTCGCTCAAAGACTTGGGAAACATTGACTCCGCTTCCGCCGGAAGATCCACCCCGGACTTTGACCCCATATATAAAGATCTGAGATAGGAGTCCAGCCTCTCCGGCCCTATAAGCCAGGAAACCTGAACGAAAGCCGGGTTACACGAATTCTTTAAGGCCTCCTTCATAGTCTGGTTCCCATGGGGATGGCTCCTGTTTGCACAGTGGATATAGGTCTTGGGTGCTACTTGAATTGTCCCCTCACAATGGAGATTCTCTTTATCGAGATCTACGGACTTTGTTTCCAGGGCTATGGACGATGTCAGGGTCTTAAACACCGACCCTGGTTCATACAAATTACTCACAGCCGGATTCTTCCAACGGCTGAATAGGAGCTGGAGCTTGTCCTTTTCCGACAGACTGTCCCATTTTGTCACATCTTCAGGCATATAGGGGTCGTTTGGGCTGTTGGGATCATAATTTGGAAAGTTTTCCATGGCTATGATTTCCCCGCTTTGCGGATCCATCACTATTCCTGTTATTGACTCGGCATCAAATTGTTTCATGCCGTTGACAAGCTCCTCATAAAGGATCTTCTGGGCCTCAAGGTCCACTGTTAGACTGAGATTCTTCCCGTCCTTTGAGTCATAGACCTTTCCCTCCTCGGTCGGAATGGGGCCTCCTGAAAGAGCCCCTGTAAATATGCTGGCTCCGCTTGTCCCCCTTAACAAGTTGTCATAATAGCTTTCAATGCCGTAAATACCTATCCCCTCGTCATTGACATAGCCCAGGCTCTGAGAAAGCAGATCTTTATTGGGATAAAATCTCTTTGATTCATATTCAATGCTGTAACAGCGCAGGCCTGTTTCTTTAAGCTTCTTGATTTCTTCTTCTGAAAGCTTGCTCTTAATCCTGACGGAATGTCTTTTGCTTTTGATCAGGTCAGTGACCCTGCTCTGCTCCAAGCCCAAGATGTATGAAAGGTTTCTGGCAGTGTCTTCCGCCTCCTTATCTTTTATCTCTTCAGGGAAAAGATAAACCGAAGAAACTGTAACGGATAAAGCCAGTGGCTTGTGATTTCTATCTGTAATTATCCCCCTTTTAGGGCTGGTCCTTACCTTTTTTCTTCTCTGAGCATATGCGGCCGCTCTGTAATCTTCTCCCGCAGCAAGCTGTAAATAAAAAAGTCGAACCGCATAAGTGGCGAGTATCAGGAGCCCGATCCCAAATATGAGCCCTACCCTGCTAAACTGCCTTTTTCTGTTCGACTTTATTTTTCTTCTGTTGTTAGATTTATCCATAATGCCTGTCTCACCCGGTTCTAATTATATGTAAGTTTATTCCTTTGCAGCTTCCGGGCTCTGTGCCAATTTTGGACTTGTGATTTCCATATCATCGCCGTTAAGAACCATCAGGTCTTTTTCTTCCGGTATGACCATGCCCAAACGCTCATTGGCCTGTCTGGCAACATATTCCGGGCTGACATAAGGTGCCAACTTCATTTGATAATAGTCCTGCTCAGCCTTTAAAGAGGTTATGTTAATAGCCAATTTTCTGCTGTTTCTCTGAGCTATGGACACTTCATTATAGCCCATCAGATTTAAAATAAGCAAACTGATGAACACAAATAAAAGTGAAGCCGGCAAGGCGAGTTTGAAAGATAATTTTAGACTTTTCTTGTTTTTTACACTTTTTATAGCTGTCTGTTTTTGAATTGGCTCAACAGGAATCAAACGCCTTCTCTGAACCGGCATCTCCCTGACAAGCTCTCTTGCTGCCACGCTCATTTATCCCTCCAATTTCTCCACTATTCTGAGCTTTGCCGACCTGGCCCTGGGGTTTTCTCTAATTTCCTTTTCTCCCGGAACAATGGGCTTCCTATTTACCAAATTTACTTCTTTCTTATGGTTGCAAATGCAGACCGGCAGCCCCGGCGGGCAAATACAATCTGAAGCCATTTCCTTAAAAAGCTCTTTAACAATTCTGTCTTCGAGGGAGTGAAAATCTATTACGCAGAGCCTTCCACCCGCAGATAAATTGTTTACAGCCTGTCTCAAGCCTGTTTTCAAGGCTTGCAACTCTCCGTTTACTTCGATCCTCAAAGCTTGAAAAACTTTCCTGGCCGGATGTTTGTCCATCCTTGCTTTCTTAGGAACAGCTTTTTTTATGATCTCAACTAAATCCCCGGTTGTTCTAATTTTTGTCTCAGCCCTCTCCTTGACGATAAACTCGGCAATCCGCTTCGACCACCTTTCTTCGCCATATTCATAAAATATGCGGCTAAGGGCTTCTTGGTCGTAGGTGTTTATAATGTCTGCAGCAGTTGGTATTTCAGCCTCCGCATCCATTCTCATATCAAGCACGGCCTCGGCATGGTAGGAAAATCCCCTGTCATCACGGTCCAATTGGTAAGAAGAAACTCCTATATCCATAAGGATCCCCTGAACCTTGTCAATGTTCTTTTCTCTAAGGATCTCATCCAGCCTGTTGAAATTGGAGTGAACAAAGTCTACTTGCCCGGCCCATTGGGCCAGATTCGCCTTTGCGGCGTCTAAAGCCTCGATATCCTGATCGATGGCTATGAGCTTTCCCTTTGTCAATCTTTTGAGGATTTCCTTGGAGTGGCCACCCGCTCCCACAGTGCAGTCCACATAGGTAGCGTTTTCATCAATATTTAAGCCCTCTATGCTTTCATTGAGCAGAACAGGTATGTGTTTAAATTCCATGGCAGCCTCCTTACAGGTCAAGGTCCATTTGGTCAAGCTCTTCAGTCAAATCGTCGTAATTCATGGAATCGCTTCCCATATATGACTCCCAAGCTTCCTTTGACCAAACTTCAATCCTGTCTGAGACTCCGATAAGAACCACTTCTTTTTCGATTTCCGCAAAAGATCTCAGGTGAGGCGGAATAACAAAACGACCCTGCTTGTCCAGGCCCACTTCCATGGCCCCGGCATAGAAAAGACGTGAAAAAGCCCTGGCAACCTTTGCAGTTAATCTAAGGCCCCTGATTTTTTCGTCCATCTTCTTCCACTCTTCTTGGTCATAAATAAAGAGGCAGTGTTCCATCCCCCTTGTAATATAAAAGGGTTTGGAAATTTCATCGCGAAAACGGACAGGCAGGCTTACCCTTCCTTTGCTGTCCACATTGTGTTGATATTCACCAATGAACATTTCCCACTTTCCTCCACTTTATTCCACTTTTCTCCACCTAACTAACATTTTAGAGGAAGTTCTTGGGAATAGCAAGGCTTTAAATAAAAAAATCCCCTTCCAAACTCATTTGGAAGAGGATTTCTTAATTAATATATTAAAATTATATAAAATTTCTAATCAACTTTAGGATTTGTCCCCGGAATATGGGCATTTGCCTCTTTTGAAGAGAGGATGAAGAATCCTATTATTCCTATTGCAATACCCAATATGGAAAGCGCTTGAGCGACTCTTATGTTTCCCCAATATAGGCTGTCCGTTCTCAAGCCCTCGACAAAAAATCTCAAGGCTCCGTAGAGTATCAGATAGAGCATTGTAACCTGGCCGTCAACCTTGAGCTTCTTCCTGGTGTAATAATAGAGGAAGGCGAAGATCAAAAAGTCCCCGATGGATTCATACAGAAAAGTGGGATGGTAGGTCTCTCCGCCTATCTTCAAAGCCCAGGGCAGGTTTGTCGGTCCCCCGTGGGCCTCATTGTTTGTAAAATTACCCCATCTTCCTATGGATTGGGCCAGGGCCACATAGGGAAAGACCATATCTGACAGCCTTAAAAAAGAATATGACTTAACCTTTGCGAAAATTAGGGCGGCGATAGCGGCTCCCATAAGTCCTCCCTGGATTGCCAGGCCACCGTTTCTGAGATTTATGATGTCAATAAGGCTGTTAAACCTCTGGAATTCAAAAATCACATACCACAATCTGGCGCCAATAATTCCCGAAGGCAGGATTACCATTGCCAGGTCATAGGCCTTTTCCGGATCCATTCCCCTTCTTTTCATCTCCCTCGAAAGCAACTTTACAGCCAGCATCATTCCTGTGACTATAAAGATGGCGTACCATCTCACTTCCAGCCCAAATAAGGTCAGGGCTACTCCGTTTCCTTTATACTCCATGATCCTGCCTAGTCTTCCATGTTGGTATATACGTCCTGGACATCATCGTGATCTTCCAGGTCTTCAATGATCTTTAAAACCTGTTCTTTCACTTCATCATCTACTTTTACCGTATTTTTGGGCAGATAACCCACCTGGGCCATTATGAAATTATAACCTTTTTCACTCAGGCTGTCCCTGACCGATGAGAAATTGGCGCTGTCGCTTGTTATCAGGTAGCAGTCATCTTCTTTTCTCACATCATCGGCCCCTGAATCAAGAGCGTCCATCATAACATCATCTTCGCTCTTATCCTGAGCATCCGTTACCAATATTCCCTTATAATCGAACTGGAAGGTCACCGATCCCGGGCTTCCAAGATTTCCGCCGTTTTTATCGAAAAGATAGCGGACATCCCCTGCAGTCCTGTTTTTATTATCTGTCAAACACTCGGCAATTATGGCTACGCCTGAGGGACCATAGCCCTCATAGGTCATATTGACAAATTCCTGGCCGTCAATATCCCCTGCTCCTTTTTTAATTGCCCTCTCTATGTTATCGTTGGGCATATTTTCAGCCTTGGCCTTTTCTATGGCTGTCTTTAATGATGCATTGTATTCCGGGTCGGCTCCGCCCTCCCTTACAGCAACCATTATTGTCCTGCTCATTTTTGTAAATATTTTGGCCTTTTTAGCATCTTCCTTGCCCTTAACATTTTTTACCTTGCTCCACTTGTTATGTCCGGACATAATAACCTCTTTCTATAAGTAATAAATTTTAATAATTCAGATTGCAATTTCAATAAGCAATCGCACTGATTCCTCGTTTTGCAACATCCTCAGGGTAGTAGTGCCTATCAAGCTCCTCCCAGGTCAAATCCCCCTGGCATATTTCCAACAAGTCTGACTTGACCCTTTCAAGTCTGGACTCCTCGATAAGCCAAACCAGGCCCACCCTATCCGTGAAATTTCTCTTTTTCTCAAATAAAATCTCATTGTTTTTGTAGTAGTCAAGCTTGCCCAGAACCGTATATGGAAAGTCCATTCTGACCTCCACGAACTTTTCAAACCTCACTATCCCTGCTTTATCCAAGGCCCCTGTGGCACCGGCCCTGTAGACCCTTATGAGGCCCGAGGCTCCGAGTTTGATACCGCCGAAGTAGCGGGTCACAACAATGACCAGGTTCCTAAGATCCTTCTGATTGCAAATTTCAAGCATGGGCATACCTGCAGTCCCCGAGGGTTCCCCGTCGTCGGAAAATCTCTGGCAATTTGCCTGCCTGCCTATAGAATAGCAGTAGCAGTTGTGGGTTGCACGATTCTCCAAGGTCTTGATCGAACTTATAAAGCTTTCGGCTTCGGCTTCGGTTTGGGCGGGCGAGGCCCTACCTATGAATTCTGATTTTTTTATCTCAATCCTAAACTCGGATTGGTCAACTATAGAATTATATGACATTGACTTGATCCTTCCAAATCAATTTTAATGCTTACGTACTTATTCGCTACAAATACTTGAAATATTCTATCATAGACCCTATTAGTAGGGCAAAACAGTCCTTTATCCGGCTTTATATCTTACATATATTTATGGTAAAATTAGACAACTGTGTTTAATCGGGAGGTTAATGTGAAAAATACATTTTCGAAAAATTTGATAAGGGTTTTTCAGATCCTTGCAATTTGTTTTTTAATATTTTTGGCCATCATCTTCTGCTATCTTGCAGGCTCCATGCTGGCAATAGCCTCTGAGGCTCCGGAACTCGATACGGAAGAGCTTATGGGCGGTTTGAGTGAGAACTCGAAAATAGTCGATAGCCAAGGCAACCTGATTGAGCAGATAGAGACTGCCGAGTATAGGAAGATCGTTCCCTACAAAGATATACCTAAAAACATGGTCAATGCCTTTATATCTGCCGAAGACAAGCGTTTTTGGACTCATAACGGTGTTGACGGCCTTGGTATAATAACGGCTTTAAAAGACCTCTTTACACACGGAAACCTGAGAGGTGCTTCCACCATCACAATGCAGCTTGCCCGAAACGTCTACCTAAACAGGGATGTTAACTGGACAAGGAAGATCCAGGAAATGTACCTGGCCGTAAAGATGGAAGATGAGCTCTCAAGTATCATGGGAAAGGAAGAGGCCAAAAAGAAGATTCTAGAGGCCTATTTGAACAGGGTTTTCTTCGGCCAACAGGCCTATGGTGTTGAAGCCGCTTCCCAGACTTATTTTTCCAAGCCATGCAGCGAGCTGAACCTGGCCCAGTGTGCTACCCTGGCCAGCGTACTTCCGGCTCCTTCCAAATACTCCCTGTACAGCACCTATAGGCCCTCCCAGGTTACAGACGAGAAGGTCTTGGGTGAAACAACGATTAATGGGGAACGCTTTTTATGTGTATATAACTCCCCTGCCTATGTGAGGAGTGAATATGTCCTCGAACAGATGCTAAAAAACGGCTACATAAATGAAGATGACTATAAAAAGGCTCATGAGTTTGACGTTGCCTCCAGCATTAAACCGCCCAGCAAACAATCCGACATGGCATCAAGCTATGTTGTAGACCTTATAAGAAAACAGGCTGTAAAAATAATCATGGATTCTGAAAACCTGACCGAAAAAGAGGCCAGGAACCGCCTTTTCTACGGAGGCCTTACCATAACATCCACCATTGACAACGAACTGCAAACCAAGCTTCAGGAGTCTTTCTCAAGGATTGTCCAGGTCTTTAATGAAACGGATGGTGGCGGGACCAATTCATTCAGCTTGAATATAAAGAAAGACAAGAACGGAAACATAATTAACAAGAATGGAAGAGTCCTGTTTTACAAGGCTTCTAATATACTCAACGGAGACAATAAGCTTTTTATAAGGAAAAATGAATATAAAGAAAATGAGGACGGATCCTATACTATCAAACCCGGTATCATAAGCGGCCGGGCTTCCGGTCTGGTGACCCCGAATTACTATACTTATGATAATCAGGGCATATTGAGGACCCACAGTATAGGAAATATCCCTATTGGCGAAGAATATATCACCAAGAATGAAGACGGGTCCGTGACCATATCCGCCAAATATTTCAAGGATTCCGAATATCCCCTATTCAGCAAGGATGATTCCGGAAACCTTGTTATCGGCCGTGAGCACTACACCATAGATGAAGAGGGGATAAAGCAGCCCCAGTTCGCAGCCACCATTCTGGATACTAAAACCGGCGAAGTCAGGGCCAGCATAGGCGGCAGGGACGAAGATGAACAAAGAGGCATAAACCGCGCCAGTTCCCAGCCCCGCCAGCCGGGTTCTTCAATAAAGCCCATATCCGAATATACTGCAGCTTTGGCCTTGGGCTACAACCAAGGCAGCGCTGTTGATGATACTCCCATAGAGATGCATGACGGCAAGCCCTGGCCCCAAAACGTTGATGGCCGTTACCACGGAATTATGGACATGCGTGATGCCCTTTACTACTCTTACAACCCCCCTGCCGTTCGCTGGATGGATAAGGTTGGCATAAGCACAGTTAAGGAATACCTGACCCGCTACGGAATAATTAACCATGAAAATCCTGAAAGAGATCATTTCATAACCAGGGAAGAAAATCCTTCAGTCAATGATGAAAACTTATCAACTGCCCTGGGTGCACTTACTTATGGACTTTCAACCATGGACATGGCCCAAGCCTATCAGGCAATAGGAAATAACGGTGTCCATGTAAAGGCCTCGGCCATCTCAAAAATAGTTGATAATCGTGGCAAGATCTACTATGAAAATAAGCATGAGAGCAACGAGGTTCTCAACCCCAGAGTCAACTACCAGCTTCTGGATATGCTGATGAATATCGCTCAAAAGCCGGCTAACAAAGCTGTTGCACCCTCAACCAAAATTGAGCTGGGCCTTAAAACCGGTACCACCGATGGACCCAGGGACTTTTGGACCTGCGCCGTCACCCCCTACTACTCCACCGCTGTGTGGATGGGGTCCGACAATGCCCAGATTACCCTTAACGGTTATTCAAGTGTAGCTGTATCTCTATATGGAAGAATTGCTAAAATTCTTAACCAGGACAAGGCTTCTGCAGCTTTTGAAAAGCCCGAGGGCCTCTATGAAGTTGAAGTCTGCACGGCATCCGGCATGAAGCCTGCAAGTTACTGTAAGTATGACAGCCTCCACCCTGTGAAAAAGATCATGGTCAGCCAGGAAACCGAGCCCAAGGAAGAATGCGATATCCATGTTTCCCAGCTTGTGGACACCAGAAATAATTTACTTGCCACGGACAAAACGCCTGACATCTTTAAGGGCTACAGGACCTTTACAAGGCGCAAGCCCCCGTATGACCCAAATAAATTCAACGGAATTCTGCCGGTCGACTGGCAGTCTGAGGTTCCTAAAAAGTATTCCAACCTGGGTCTCTGGTTGGAGCCCATTTATGAAACCCTGCCCGGCGGAGTTACCAGGATGACCAGCCCCGGATGGGACGGATCAAAGATCGTCACAACTGACGACGGCAAGGGCACCAGGACCACCGTCAGATACGATAAAAACGGCTTGGAAGTCGAGAGGCAGGTTAAAAAATATAATCCAAATGAGGTATCCGGAGAAAGGGGTCAATAATGGCTAAAATACTGATCGCTGAGGATGAACTTTCAATCCTGAAAATTGAAAAAGCTTATTTGACCAAAGAGGGTTATAAGGTAGTGACCGCCCAAAATGGCAAAGAGGCCTTAGACCTTTTCAACAAAGAAGATCCGGACCTGGTCATTCTTGACCTCATGCTGCCTGAGCTTTCAGGTGAAGACTTTCTGGAAATAATAAGGGAAGATTCGAACTGCCCGGTCATAATTGTTTCTGCTAAGATTGATGAATCTGACAGGGTGAACAATTTAAGAAGGGGTGCTGATGACTATCTTTGCAAGCCCTTTTCCGCAAGGGAGCTGGTTGAGAGGGTTAAGGCCGTCCTCAGGCGTACGGATATCAAGGACGACTTGAGCAAAATCACCAGTAGTGATGGCCGCATTATCATGCATCCGGACTCAATGAGGACCTTCAAGGGCCAGGATGAAATCCATCTAACAAAAAATGAGTTTATGATCCTTGCCACCCTACTCACCCATCCGGACAAGATTTTTACTAGGGATGAAATCATAGAGATAACTTTCGGCATGGACTATGACGCCTACGACAGGGCCATTGACACCCATATTAAAAATATTAGACAGAAAATTGAAGATGATCCAAAGGACCCGGTCTATATCCAAACCGTATACGGGGTCGGATATAGGGCCAACTCTTTCAGGAGATAAAAATGAAGCTGAGAAATAAGCTGGCCTTGCTGATGATCATATTCATGCTTGTTGCCGTCCTTATAGTCACAGCCTTTATGATCTTTTCTTTTTCCGAGAGCTTCAAGCTCTTTCTAACCTATGCTGAAGACCAGAGAATACAAAAAATTGCGACTGATATTAGTGAGCAGGTTATTATCGACGGTAAAATTTCCGACAGGAAGTCCTGGGACAACAGGCTGAAAATATATTCCGAGGACAGCAATATCAATATCAGCATTATGGACAATAATTCCAAGATAGTTGCGGGCTACAGGGGCTTGAAGTACAACCCCCACAGGGATATAAAAACAGAGTCCTATATCTTGGTAAATGAGAATCATGAAAACATAGGCAGCCTGCTAATCACCCATGATTTGAACAATCCTGCCTATGAAGAGCTAAAGAAGGAGTTTCAGGCTAGTACCCTAAGCTCCCTCCCCCTCCTCTTCCCGGCTTTTCTCTTAGCAGCTTTTTTTCTGGCAGGTAAATTTTCTGCAAGGCTGACCCGTCCTATTGAGGATCTTTCTTCCAAAATTCAAGCCCTCTCACGAGGGGTTTATGATGATATTGAGGTGGATTCCGATCTGGCTGAAATCAAAGCTCTTACAGGTAGCTTCTCCTACCTGGCTGCAAGTTTGAAAGATCAGGAAGAAGTTAGGAAGGCCTACGGCCAGGATATTTCCCACGATCTAAGAACCCCCCTGACCAATATAAGTCTCCAGCTTGAAGCCATGGAAGACGGCATCGTTCCTATGAATTCCGAGTCAATAAAGGTGTTGAGGAACAATTGTGACCAGCTGACCGACATTGTAAAAAGGCTTAGGGAAAGCTATGACCTGACTTCCACTGAAATGGCCACTTTAATGCACCGGGTGAACTTAAGTGACTTCACAGAGAAAATATTGGATGCCTTTGAACCGGGTGTGAAGGACAAAGATGTTTCTCTGGTCAGAGCCATAGATCCCAGGATATTCATGAATACTGATGAGAGGCTCTTTAGTGAAATGCTCAACAACCTACTATCTAATGCCCTCAAGGCTGTTGATAGTGGCGGAAGGATCCGGGTTGCCTTGAATCAAAATAAAAAACACATAATGCTCAGCGTTACGGATAACGGAATAGGGATAAAAAAAGAGGACCAAAAGCATATTTTCGACCGCTTCTACAGAGTCGATTCTTCAAGAAACAAGGCACTTGGAGGATCAGGCTTGGGCCTGGCTATTACAAAGAATATAGTTCATCAACTTGGTGGAGATATCAAACTCTCCAGTAAACCCGGTAGGGGCACGGTTTTTCGAATTTACTTTAAAATTTCTGAGACTTTGAATTAGATAAAAAAGTACAGACGGCCTACGAGGCTGTCTGTACTTTTTAATTTAACTACTTATTAATGAATTAAATTCTATTTGAAATAATCATCTATTCCATCCGCCACGGCATTTGCCAGAATGCCCTGATGTATGGGATTTTTTATCCATTTGGAATCCCATGGCGATGTAACAAAGCCAAGTTCAACCATAACGGCCGGGACCTTGCATTCCCTTAATACCAGATATGAAGCACCTTTAATTCCCCTATCTTTCATATTTGATTGTCTGGCTATTTGCTTCTGGATGCATTTTGCCAAGGCCTTGCTGAACCTTATCCTCTTTGGATCGTTATGAAGGTCCAAATTCACCTTTGGCTTGAATTTTTCACTGTATGCATAATACCAGGTTTCCAAGCCCTCCCCGGAAAGATTGGCAGAATTATGGTGGAGACTTACAAAGATATCGGCACCCCACTCATTTGACATGATTGGTCGGTCAATAAGGCGGACATACTCGTCAGTTTCACGAGACATCTTTACCGCATAGCCCCTCTTTTCAAGCTCATCCCTGAGTTTTAAAGCAACTGTCAAGCTGACATCCTTCTCCAAAATGTCATTGGCCACGGCCCCTGAGTCAGAGCCGCCATGCCCCGGATCAAGGAAAATCCTGATTTTATTGGTTGAGGTGTTTGGCCTGTGGCCTGAATTGTTTTCTCCGTTTTCAGGCTTGGTCTCGGGTTTAACCTCAGGTTTAATCTCCGGATCTACAGCCGGCTTAACAAGCCTATTCTCCTTTTCAATTTTTGTGGTATTTATGGCTTTTTTCCCACCGATTATGTAGATCTTTTCAAAGTCAAAGCTTTTCGACAGGGCCTTTAAATTGGCATCCCCTGACTTTCTTCCTGAAAGTATTATTGGGGCTGATAATTTATTTGCCAATGAAGCCGATGCCAGGGCATCTGCAAAGCCCTCACCTGAAACCATTATGACCTTTTTACTTTCGGGATTGGTGAGCTTTGCCAGTTTTAGAGCTGTCTCATAGCGGGTCTTGCCACCAACCCTGGTAAAAGACTTTGAAGCTTTCTCAAGGCTCTTGGCCATGTTCTTGTCGACTGCAGATTCTCCGCCTACAATCAAAGCCTTGCTTATATCATTGTCATCCATAAATTTTATGATGTCCCCACCATTTTTCCCGCTGTAAAGTAGAATGGGAGCTGAGTTTTTTAAACTGTAGGGTCCTGCTGCCAAAGCATCCGGGTAATTCTCCCCGCTGGCTATAACAACTTGGTCTGTATTGGGATCCACTGTTAATGACGCAAGTTTCAAAGCCGTATCATACCTGCTGTCTCCGGCTATCCTCTCATATGATTTATCCTTAATAGCCTTCTCTACATTGGCTGACAAGGCATTTTTTCCACCTATTAATGTAATACTTGATGCACCCAGGCGGTCAATCTCTTTTTTTATTTCCGGATTCAGGCTTTTTGACGGGCTTAAAAGCACCGGGGCCCCCTTTTTCTCTGCATAGAGCATGGCAGATAGGGCATCAGGGAACTTCTCTCCTGAAACTAGGACCACCTCATCGGCTTCATCAAAACTTTCTTTTGAAAGCAGGACACAAGTTTTATACCTGTCACTACCGCCTATCCTCTTAACGAGCTTTTCGCCTTCATCTGCCTCGGCTTCAAAAACCGTGGCACTAATAACCAGCGAAAACACCAATAACAAAGCGATTTTTAATACATTAATTTTTTTTAAAATAAATCTCAAAGCAGCCTCCAAACAAATATTAGCCTAGCTGTTCAATCTAAGTAAATTTTCCAGCACTTGCTCGACCTGATCCATATCTTCCGTTTGATTTATTATCCTTCCGGCCTCCTTAATTCCTCTTAGGCCTTTCAAATAATAAGTAAAATTTTTTCTCATAACTAAGAGGGCCACATGCTGACCCCTAAGGTCAATCTCCATCCTATAATGGGCAAGCATAGTCGAAATTATGCTTTCAAGAGGTATTTCTTCGTAGGAGCCTTGATCCAGATAGGAGTTTATCTGGTTAAATATAAAAGGCTTACCTATGGCTCCCCTTCCTATGGCAATGCCGTCACAAGCGGTTTCTTCAAGCATCTTCAAGGCTGCTTGTGGTGAGTCCACATCGCCGTTGCCAATAACCGGAATACTAAGCCTGCTTTTCAATTCGGCAATCGCCGAAAGGTCAGCATAGCCGGAATACATGGCTTCCCTTGTCCTGGCATGGAGGCAAACCGAAGCTGCTCCCTCCTCCTGGGCTATTTTTCCAATCTCAAGAAAGTTCTGCCTATGAGAATCCGCTCCAAGGCGAAACTTTACCGATACCGGCTTATTTGAGCATTTTACCATGCTTGCGATTACCTTGGCTGCAAGAAGGGGTTTTTCCATAAGGGCCGACCCGTCCCCATTTTTCACTATTTTAGGTGCCGGACAACCCATATTAAGATCAATTGAAGAAAATTCTTGTCTATTATTTATTTTTTCTTTTATTACTTTTTCAAAAATTTCAGGTTCATGGCCGAAAAGCTGCAAGATAAGCTTTCCCTCTTCTTCAGAAGACCTGAGGAGTTCATCAGTCTTTTCACTGTTGTAGAAAAGGGCCTTTGCCGATACCATCTCCGTTACTGCAAAATCCGCCCCATTCCTATAGCATAGAAGTCTGAATGGCGAGTCGCTGAAACCTGCCAAGGGTGCCAAACCGAAAATCTTTTTATTTGCTTTTATATTCATTCTCAATTAGTTTTTTCTCGCCTTCAAAGTCTTCTCATATATAATCCTCAGTCCGTCCAATGTAAGGTCCCTATCGACTATTTCTATATATTTTGAATTCTTTGAAAGGAGATTTGAATAGCCGCCTGTAGCGACCACCTTGACCTTTTCAACAGACTCCTTGTCTTTGATTTCCTGAACAATTATCTCCGTCAAATGGTCAACCATTCCAATATAGCCTTGAACTATACCTATCTGCATGGCCTCTATGGTATTTTTCCCAATGGCGTGGTCCAGGAGTTGGAGCTCAACCTTCGGCAACTTTGCAGTCCTGGACGTAAGGCCGTCTGCCCCCATGCTGATTCCTGGAGCTATTGAGCCCCCCAAATATGAACCGTCCGAGGATACAACATCGTGGGTAATAGCCGTTCCTATGTCTATGATCACCAGGGGTCCCTCGTATTTTTCATATCCTGCCACAGCATTAATTATCCTATCTGATCCTACATCCTTTGGATTGTCCATCTTTATGGGAATCCCGGTCTTTGTACCTTCCCCCACAATATAGGGAGTGATTTTCAAAAACCTCCCCATCATGGTGTTGAATCTATGGTTCAAAACAGGGACCACCGATCCAATTATTACGTCTTTTATATGGTCTCTTCTGTAGTTGAAATGGTTTAGGATCCCTTCAAGCTCTATACCGTACTCGTCTGAGGTCTTGACCAGGTTGGTCTGGGTTCTCCACTGGTGCTCAAGCTTTTTATCCTTAAAAATCCCCCATGTGAGGTTGGTGTTTCCGATATCAAGTGCCAGCAATCTGGATCCCGGTTCTCTTTGATTTATATCGCTCATAGCTTTTCCTTATTTTTCCTACCGGCTTCCAGGGCCCCACAGACTACAACTGCCAGGATTGCTGCAAATATGGCCTCCGGAACCCCATTGGTTCCAAAAACTGTCAGCACCATAACCTGGACCGCCTTCAGCGTTTTACCTGTCATCTTCATTAAGTCGTTAGCATAAATAAAGTAGATAGATCCCATTACCATACAAGTGTGAAGTACGGTTCCTAAGAAAGCCGGAACAGCATAATGGACAAACTTTGACTTGCCCCTCAACTTTTCACCCAACCAGCCTACAAAAAATCCGAAGGCCACCCTGGTGGCAACGGAAACAAGAGGGTTCATTAAAAATGGAGTCATAAGTCCGGCCTCCCCCCTCATGGCTCTGAAGAAAGATGTTAGGCCGAATGCCAAACCCAGGATAGAACCGTATTTCCAGCCCCCATATAGGGCTCCTATAACAACCGGTATGTGCATGGATGTGACCGAGATAACCCCTATGGTAAAGTAACCCAGACGGGTAATGTTGATCACAAGCATTATGGCTATAAATACAGCCAGTTTTGAAATGTTCTTTGCATTAAAAAATCTATCATTATTATTCATCATATCCTCCGATCCGGCTCGCTAGGATGCCGGTCATCCGGCCTCTCGGCCCCTACATTCCTACACTTAATTCCTTGGCAACATAGCGGCCTTAAGGTCCACTTGGCCAAGGTTTTAATATTACGCCTTTACATCCTTCTTATTTTCCTTGAGCTTTAAGCAGCTCCTTATAAGTCCTGAGAACAGAGGGTGAGGAGAATTTGGCCTGGACCTGAATTCCGGATGGAATTGGCTGGCTATGAAAAATGTCTGATCAGGTCTCTCTACTATCTCCATGAGATTGTGGGAAAGTTTAACTCCTGAAAAGATCAGACCCGACCCCTCTTCAATCATCTCTACATACTTATTGTTAACCTCATATCTATGCCTGTGGCGTTCAACAATATTGTCATCCCCATAAAGCTTGTAAGCCAAGGAATTTTCTTTGACATGAAAATCCTGATTTCCAAGTCTGAGTGTTCCCCCGATCTTTCCGCCCTCGTCCTGGTCCTCTAAGAGATGGAGAACGGGATATGGGGTCCCGGGATTAAACTCGGTTGATGAGGCATCCTTAAGGCCCAGCTCATTTCTCGCCGCTTCAACAACGCAGAGCTGCATTCCCAGGCAGATGCCAAGGAAAGGCAGGTCTTTCTTTCTGGCATACTCGATTGCAAGGAGCATACCTTCTATGCCGCGTTCTCCGAAGCCCCCCGGAACCAGGATACCGTCCGTGTCCTTAAGTTTGTTTTCTACATTCTCTTTTTTAATTTTTTCAGCATCAATATAGTCGACTATTATCTTGGCTCCCAGGTTATATCCTGCATCCGCCAAGGCTTCATAAACCGAAAGATAGGCATCCCTGAGTTTTGTATACTTTCCGACCAGGGCTATCCTTATTTCTTTATCGGCCTTCTTGAACTTTTCACACATGGCCTTCCAATCACCTATCTTGTCAGCCTTGGCTTTTAAGCCGAAGTGCTTCAATATATATGAATCCAGATTCTGCTCATGGAAAACCAAGGGAACTTCATAAATCAGGTCAACATTCTTCGATTCTATAATGGCCTCTTTCGGAAGGTCACAGAAAAGTGAGATCTTTTCAAATATTTCATCAGTGATCTCCTCTGCAGCCCTCAATATGAAAACATCAGGCTTTATTCCGTAGCTCATCAATTCTTTAAAAGAGTGCTGGGCCGGCTTGGTCTTCAGCTCATGGGTGCATGGTATGGTCGGAATCAGGACCGTATGGATAAACATTACATTCTCAGGCTGCATTGAGTGGATCTGCCTTATGGCTTCAATGAAGGGCTGGGACTCTATGTCCCCCACAGTTCCCCCAATTTCGGTAATGATAAAATCAGCTTCACTCTCTTCCGCAACTCTGAAAACCTTGGCCTTAATCTCATCCGTAACATGGGGAATAACCTGAACGGTCTTTCCCTCATAAAGGCCCTGTCTTTCCTTGTTAATAACTGTGCTGTAAATTTTGCCGGAAGTTATGGAAGAATTCTTTGTCAATTCTTCATCTATGAATCTCTCATAATGTCCAAGATCCAGGTCGGTCTCACCGCCGTCTCTTGTAACATAGACCTCTCCGTGTTGGTAGGGACTCATGGTCCCCGGATCAACATTCAGATAAGGGTCGAATTTTTGCATAAATACGGAATAGCCGTTATCCTTCAAGAGCCTGCCAACGCTGGCGGCGGAAATTCCCTTGCCGATTCCGGAAACCACCCCTCCGGTCACAAAAATAAATTTAGACATCAGATTACCTTCCTAAGTTTTGCTATTCTTTGCCCAATTTTAAGCGGCGGATCTGTTTATTTACTTCTTCCATGTATTCCTGCCCTATATGGATACTTGAGCTGGTCGGCGCCTTGCCCCTCTCCTTGGTCACATAGACTAGGTCACCCCTCTTTGTGTCCCAGCCCCATTTTCTTATCTCTTTCCACTCAATAAAAACATTGTCGGCCAGCATGCCGTTTTGTCCCAATTTAATCTCAATGAGGTTATAGAAAAAGAAAACAATAGCCAGGAGAACCATTACTATGCCGTCAAGCTTTTGCCCTCCTACAAAGGATATGACCCCCATTCCGGCCATAAGCAGACATATGAAAAGGGTGGATTTCTTATTTCCTCTTTTTACGGAGTAAATCGGACCTTCCAACTGCTTCTCCATAGTTTTCCCTCTTATTATTTTATAGAGGAAGAAGATCAGAAGTGCCCCATATATGATGCTTATGATGCTCCAGTTTCCAATTGCAGAGAAGATGTTTGATGTTCCGGCCCCTTGGCCTGCAGCTTTAACACTTGTCATACAAATTCTCCTCTCTCCATATCATATTCCTTGCCGAATTCGACAAAGAGCTTTTCAAATTCTTCACGTCTTACAGTTTCTTTATCTAATAGCAGTTCAGTAAGTTCCTCCATTAATTCCCTGTTCCCTTCCAATATATCTATGGCGGTTTTATATGAAGAATTCATAAGATTGCTTACTTCACTGTCGATCTTTCTTGCGGTTTCTTCAGAATAGTTCCTGACCCTTCCAAGATCATTGCCTAAAAATACATCATCCTTATCTTCTTCATAGGCAACGGGTCCTAGCTTTCCACTCATTCCGTATCTTACTATCATATCCCTGGCCACCTTGGTTGCCCTCTCTATATCATTGGCAGCCCCGGTTGAGATATCATCAAGATAAACCTGTTCGGCAGCCCTGCCGCCTAAAAATGAGACCAGGTCGGCAAGCATATACTTTTTGGACAGGAACATGAGGTCATCTTCAGGCAGGAAGGAGGTGAAGCCACCGGCCATCCCCCTGGGGACTATAGTTATGAGGTTTACCGTATCCGTTGTCGGCAGGGCCCTTGTAACAATGGCGTGGCCCGCCTCATGATAGGCCGTAAGTTGCCTTTCCTTTTCCAAGACCTTCCTGGACTTTTTCTCAGGTCCGGCCTGGACTTTTATTGCCGCCTCTTCAAAAGTTGGCATATCTATTTCTAACTTGTTTTCTCTGGCAGTTAATAGGGCCGCTTCATTGGCCATATTCTCAAGATCTGCCGGTGTAAATCCGGCAGTCTGTCTGCCCAGGGCATCCATATCAACATCGTCCGAAACTTTTTTATTCCTGAGATGGACCTTTAAAATTTCTTCCCTTTCATGGGCATCGGGCATTCCGACCAAAACCCTTCTGTCAAATCTTCCCGGTCTGAGCAGGGCCGGGTCCAAGATGTCAGGCCTGTTTGTGGCGGCCATAATTATGATGCCCTCATTGACATCAAAGCCGTCCATTTCAACCAGGAGCTGGTTAAGGGTCTGTTCCCTCTCATCATTGCCGCCCCCAAGTCCGGCGCCCCTTCTGCGTCCGACAGCATCAATCTCATCTATAAATACTATACAGGGTGAGTTCTTTTTGGCTTCCTTAAAAAGATCCCTGACCCTGGAAGCCCCCACACCTACGAACATCTCGACAAAATCCGAACCTGAAATTGTGTAGAAAGGAACTCCGGCTTCACCGGCCACAGCTCTTGATAAGTAGGTCTTTCCTGTTCCCGGAGGGCCCACCATAAGAATGCCTTTGGGGATCCTGGCCCCCACTTCCATATATTTTTTGGGATTTTTAAGAAAATCCACAACTTCGGCCAATTCCTCTTTCTCCTCTTTCAGTCCGGCCACATCCGCAAAAGTTATCTTCTTTAGATGGTCTCTATTAAGAACGGCCTTGCTCTTTCCGAAGCTGGCCACTCCCGACTGGTTACCTGTCCTCTTAAAGAAGCTGAAGAGAAAGAAAAGCATAATCCCCATAAAAAGTAAGTCAGGCAACATTGAAATTATAATGTTGGGCTCGGGGGCTGCCTCAAAGACCATCTCGAGCTGTCCCGTCTCAACCTTTTGCTTTATATATTGGTCATAAAAGTCCGGAAAATAGGTGTTGGGTATTACCACCTCAAAGGTGCTTTTATCCTTGTCCTTCATTACGCCCCTGAGTTTTTCACCCTGATAGACCAAGCTTTTTACCTGGTCTCCCGACAACTGCTCAATAAGCTTGCCGTGGGTGATTTCCCGGTTGGTGTTTGTTTTCCATGGCTGTGAAAAAAACAAAAAAGCCGCAATAATAGTTATTGGTATTAAATAGCTTATTAACAGCCTGGTATTGGGGTTTCTGTTATTGTTATTATTCATCAGTTTTTTAATCCTTTATCTATATAATTCACTTATAATATCTAGGCTTCAATGTAGCAACATAGGGCAAATTTCTCAATTTCTGGTTAAAGTCCATGCCGTAGCCAATAACATACTCATCCGGGATTTCGAAGCCTACAAAGTCCCCATGGAGGTCCACAAGCCTTCTTCCTTCTTTATTGAGAAGGGCTGCGATTTTAACCGACTTGGCTCCCCTGTCTTTCAGATTTTTTGTCAAGTAATCGAGGGTATAGCCTGTGTCAATTATATCTTCAACAATCAGGAGGTTCTTTCCCATGAAGGGATTCTCAATGTCTTTAATTATCCTGACATCCCCGGAAGATACGGTACTGGATCCATAAGAAGCAACGGACATGAAATCAATCTCAACATCCAGGTCGACATTTTTCATCAGCTCGGTCATAAACATAACTCCGCCTTTGAGTATACAAACAAGAAGCAGGTCGGCACTGTCATTCTCATAGTATTCGGTGACCTGCTTGCCAAGTTCGGCAACCCTTTCTGCGATCTCTTTCTTAGTAAAAAGTATCCGATCTACAAATTTGTTCAATCCTTCATCCATATGCTCCTCCATTCCAATTCAAGAATCGGCCTGCCCCCAACTATTGGAAAATGACTGCTCCTCCCGGCTCCCGGTATCCAAAGGATTTTTTCCCGGTCTGTCAAGATTGGGTAATTTTCCCTTAAAATTGAAGGTATTTCCCACTCGTTAAATATCTTCCTCAAAGCTTTTTTCTTGCCGCCAAATTTTTCCATTACTTCATTGCCCCGGCCCCTTCTAAAATAAAGCTTATCCAATCCTTCCAAATCAAGATAGCAAAAACGCGGATCTTTCAAATTTCTCGGCCCGGGCTCCTTTAAACATTTTCTGACCAAGATTTTCCCACAGGGAAGGTCCCAATCAAGGGCTAATTCTTCTCCTCTTTTAAGCTTGTCCAGAGGAATTTCAAGGGGCTCTTGTTCCGCCTTATTCGACCAGTCCAATTGAAGTTCTTTCAGTTTTTCCCCGCCAATAAATTGCAGGGAGAAAAAATCAGATAGAATAATCATATCATAAAGGGCCATACGTTTTCCGACATTCAAGGTCCCTAATTCCATAATATTTTTTATCCGATCATAACTTAAAATTTGCTTGTCATTCTCCAAGGCCTGACTTGAAATGTCTTCCATTATTTTGATTATAAGATTGCTTATAACGGCCTCATGCTCCCGCTCAAAAATACTCTTATTAAGCGAAACAGCCGAAAGTAGGACAGCATTCCTTTTTTCACGGTTTGCCCGCTCGCCCAAGGAATTTTCATAGGCCTCAACACCGGCCTTTGTCCTCCCGTCAAAAACATAGGTCCCGTAGGCTATTTTCGCTTCTTTTTCAATATAGGAATGCTCCATTTGAGCAATCCTGGAAAATTTTAAAAGGCCCTCTTGCAAATTCGGGTTGATTTCCTGTTCAATCTTGGGAATTATGAGCTTTCTTATGGCATTTCTTGTATATTCCGTCGATTGATTGCTGAGATCCTCCCTCCAGGCAATTCCATGCTCCTTGCAATAGGCTATGAGGTCTGCTTTAGGGAACTCCAGCAGGGGCCTGAATATTTTATAATTGAACTTATCTTGAACCTTAACAGCTGACCGGCTCTCCCAAAGGCTCATCCCTGAAGCTCCTGAAAGGCCTGCCCCCCTAAACATATGTAAAAGGACCGTCTCAGCCTGATCTCCCAGGTGGTGTCCGGTCAAAAGAACAGGTGTTTTGACTTCTCCCGACCTTATCCCCTGAACCATGACTTCTTCAAAAAACTCGTATCTGGCATTCCTTCCCGCCAATTCTTCCGAAACATTGTCCTCTTTAGCCTTGGCTCTTATATCCACGCTCTTGCTTATAAAGTCAATATCCTTGGCCTTGCAATAATTTTCAACAAATTTCATGTCCTCATCAGCCCGGTCCCCCCTCAAGCAGTGGTTGAGGTGCATTACGACAAGCCTGTCGGAAAAATGACAGGCCGTATCCAGCAGGGCCATGGAGTCGGCGCCGCCCGATACGGCTATATAAAGGCAAAAAGGGCCCTCTATACGTCCCTTTTCCCAGCTGCTTTCGAAAAATGTTAAAAGCTCATTTTTCCCCTTGTTAAAAGTAGAAGACATTACTGGCCTTCCACACCGTTGTTGGAATTATTGTTGTTTGAATTGTTATTGTTTGAATTGTTCTTGTTTGTTGACTTTTTGTTTGTCTTGTTGCTGTTATTTCCGTTATTTATACTGTTGGGATTTTGATTGTTGTTGCCGTTATCCCCTGTATTGTTGTTATTTTCTCCGGTGTTTTCCCCGTTGTTTCCACCGTTATTTTCTCCGTTATTCTCATTATTGGTTCTGCCCCCATTTAAGGCGGCCAGGGCAGCCTGATTAATCTGATACTTGCCGTCGGCAGTTTGAACCAGGATCTCGTTGGGCCTGATCATGCCGAGTTTATCGTGGGCATATTGTTCAATATATTCGTCGGTGTTTACCAGTTTAAGCTGGTTTTTAAGCTCATTAACCGAGGTCTGGAGCTGCTGCTTCTCTTCTTCCAGGCTCTCCTGCTTGAGTCGGACTTCCTTCAAATTCCTGGATGTCTTTACCAGTCTCCATCCGGCCCAAACAATAAGGAGGACAATGATGCCCAATATGGCGTAATAAACATATTGGGAAGACTTTTTAGAACGGGAAACCCCTGGTCCTAAATTTCTTGATCTGCGCCTTCCCCCGGCTTCATAAGCCCGATCCCTTTGTTCCGGTCTTCTACCGCCGGTATAGGGATTTGTTCTATTTTCCCTCGGAGCATTTCCGGATCTCTGATTTGAATTCTTTCCCGGTTGTTCCGGAAGAATTGAACGAAACTTACTCATTTTCCACCTCCACGACTTCATACAGGTCCTGTGCCATATCTTTTTTTACTATCTCAGGAGTAGACAGAACTTTGAATTTCATTGGCCCCCTTGCAAAGGATATCTCAACAAGGTCACCGGCCTTAACTTCACTGCCGGCCTTGGCCACGTTATCGTTTATTTTAACCCTGCCCCCGTCACAAGCTTCTTTAGCAACGGTCCGCCTTTTGATTATTCTTGAATTCTTTAAAAACTTGTCTATTCTCATCGATTATCTCCCGAATTTTGCAACATACAGTTATTATACCATCACTATCGGCAGGGGTCTTGTCTTAACTCAAAATCTTCCCGAAGATCCGAAACCCAGGTTTCCTCTTTCGGTCCCCTCAAGGCTTTCCTTTTCCTCAAGTTCGGCCCTAACATATGGGAGAATTATCATCTGAGCAACTCTTTCCCCGTCTTCCAATTTCATAGCCTTATCGGAATGGTTGAAGAGGGGGATCCTTATTTCTCCCCTGTAGTCGCTGTCAATGACCCCTATGCCGTTCGAAAGCATAAGGCCCTTGGCACCCAAGCCTGATCTTATGGCTACCAAGCCGAAATGGCCCTCAGGTATTTCAGCATAAAAGCCGGTGTGGATGAAAGCGTGTCCACCGGATTCAATTATGAGGTCTTCTTCTGTCTTAATGCACAGGTCCATGCCTGCTGCGTTTGAATTGGCGTACTGGGGCATTACCCCTTCTACTATGCAATTCATCTTTACTGATTTTCCACCCTTATCGGCCATTTCTATTTCCTTCCATACTTTAAGTAATTTTACCTGTTTATTATATATTTTTTACGGATTTGAGGGCAAGGGTCAGAGTCCCCTGTTTTTCTCTATGAGGATTTCAACCGCCTTACTGAAGCCCCCCTCCTTTACATCTCCGACACTAACTTTTCCGGCCTCTTTCGCTCCGGGAGAAGCATTGGCAACCGCAAAGGAAATACCCGCTTGGCTCAGCATCTCCACATCATTGTCATAATCCCCTATGGCGGCAGTCTCTTCCCTTGACAAGCCCAAATCATCTATCAGATAGGTTAGACCGCTCCACTTGTTGACTCCGGCATTCATGACCTCTATCATTCTTGAGCCCGACCTGGTCGCACTTAGCCTGCCTTCTGCATTTATCTTATCCCTGAGCTCATCTGCTTTGGGTCCGGGAGCATATATGTTCATCTTATAGAACTTTGGATATTCAGACAGGTCCCTGTTCGGATAAAAGCTCTTGAGCCTCACCCCGGTAAATTTTTTAACCGGCATGGCAAAAACTCTATGTAAAAATCTTTGGAAGGGGCCTCCGGACAAAAAGCAGGTATCCAAGCTGTAGAAAAGATAGGTCCACTTTTCCCTAAGGCAAATATCAATAAGGCCCTTGATTTCTTCCCTATCCATCGGAAAATCAAAAACCGGCCCCTTGGTCCTCTCACCCACTATAGCCCCGTTATTGGCTATAATATGGCCCTTGATCCCATACTTTTTTAAAATATGTTCTATGTTGCTGTAGGGTCGGCCTGAAACCAGGGCAAAGTCCATGCCCCTTCTTTGCAATCTTTTAATGCTTTTAACGTTGGCTCCGGGTATTTTCCACCTATAGGCAAGGGTGTTATCGAAATCGCTGGCTAGTAATTTAAACATATTATTCCTCAATACAAACCTATCCATTTTTCAATCTTAAGGATCCAGCTATGGGGCAAGATCTTTGATGCAAATCTAATAAAGTATGAGGCCGGATGGCTCAGGGAAATATCCCTCTTTTTTCCGGACCTTCTCATGGCCTTTTCGGCCACCTTTTTGGGCGACTCGGCCCCCAATGCCTTAAACCACTTTATACCGCCGCTTTTCGAAGCCTTTTCAAAAAACTCGGTTCTCATTGGGTTGGGGCAAACAGCAAGAACGCTTATTCCCCTTGACTTGAGTTCGGCGTTTAGGGCCCTTGACAGGCTCAAAACATAGGCCTTACTCGCCGCGTAAACGGCAAAGTCAGGCTGGGGCAGAAAAGCTGCAACTGAGGCTATATTTATTATCCTTGACCCTCTATCCATATATGGTAGGCAAAGATGGGTCATATCCGTAAGGGCCCCGACATTTAAATCGATCATCTCCCTCACTTCCCGGCCTTTCATTTCTTTAAAGGGCCCGTCAAAGCCCAGGCCTGCGGAGTTTATTAAGAGACCTATTCTGATTTCCGGGTCCAATTCTTTTATAAATTCCGAGCAAAAATTACTGTCCGTCAAATCCAGGGCCAAAATTTTTACAGAGCGGCTTAATTCTTTAGCCAAGTCTTCCAGCCTGGCCCTCCTCCTGGCAATAAGCCAGATTTCTGAAAAATCCTCGTCTCTGTCGATGATTTTACACATTTCAAGGCCCAGGCCTGAAGATGCCCCGGTTATTATGGCAATGTTCCTCATAAGGGAAATCTCCTAATATAGTAAAAAAGATACTGCTGCATGAGTCCCTGGAAGGGATGGTGGGCTTGGAGGTCCAGGCTTCCCTGATAATATTCCTCTTCCACCTTCTTCATCCAAACGTCCATGGGACAATTTGATAGCCTGTGGTAGGCGAAGAGGCTGACACAATCAGAAATCTTTTTTCCAACCCCGTAAAACTCCCTGAGGGCCAGGTCCAGTTCGTTGTTTTCCAGGCCTTCAAGAGCCTCAAGGCTCCTTTTGCCTGCAAGCATGTCCGAGACCGCGGCTCTGACATATTTTTCCCTGTAGCCAAGCTTGCAGAGGCCATAGTCCTCATCGGTCATCTTGGCCATTTCTTTCGGAGAAGGAAAACTGTAAATGGCCTTTCCTTCATTGTCCCTTCCTATCAACTGTCCGGCACAATAACTTATCAAGCTTACAGCCTTCTGTATGGCCGGTATGTTTTTTCTTTGTGAGATTATAAAGGTTATGAGAGTTTCCCAGGGGTCCTGCTTTAAGATCCTGATCCCCTTGCCGAAATTGGCGGCATCGTACAAGAAGGGATCGGAATCCCCGCAAATTTTTTCCCTGATGGACTTATAATCCGTCTCCAGGTCGAAGTAGTCAATCCAAAGTTTTTTAAAGTCTCCCTCGTCGCACTCAAAATACACTTTCTCCCTGTCCTGGCTTAATCTTAAAATTTTTCCCAGGGCAATGAGAAGGAAGTTCTCCCGGTCACCCGGGCCCGACCCCACATTAAAGAGCCTGAAGCATTGGCCGCTGTCCCTTATCTTCTCCAGATCGAAATCGTCTTTCCTGGCAATGGAAATGTATCCTTCTTCAATTTTATATTCAACCTGTCTATTTTTAATTCCCGACATGGTTACTCCTTAACTCAAGAGAGCCGACCTTTAAGGTTATTGTAAATTGCAGGTCGGCTCTCCATTATTTAAATTTCAGACTTAAATCGCTGATCAATAACCCATGAAAACATCGAGGACTATGCTGTCCTTACTGATTCCCCATTCCTGGAGCATTCCTTCGTAGGCCTTGTTCATTCCCGGTGATCCGGCTATGAGATACTCGGCTTCGTCTCCATTCTCTTCAGCATACTTTTTAACGGTATCCGTACACACCTTAGTATCTTTTATAAATTCGACTGTCAGATTTTCAAGTTTTTCCTGAGCCTCTTTCCAAAAATCACTGTAGCAAAATTCCCCGCTCTCATCTGAATATATGACTTTGATCTCGTGTGAAGGGTCATTATTGTCATATAGGTCTTTAACAAGGGCTCTTATCGGAGTAATTCCTATTCCGCCTGCTACGCAAAGTGACTTCTTCTTTGTATCATGGAATGAGTATTTTCCCAGAGCCTGGTTTACTATGACCGGACTTCCGGGCTTTACATCGTTGAGCAGGGCTTCCTTATAGGGACTTTTTTCTTCCCTTATCCTGGTTGTAAACATCAAAAAGCCGTCTGCCGGTGCTGATGCTATAGTAAAAATCCTTCTCTGCTCTTTTTTATCAAGATCAAATTCCGGGAAGGTCCATGCCGTATGCTGGCCCGCTTTCCATTCGAAGCCCTCCGGAATATCAAAAATAAAGCTGTAAGAATCTGAGGTTTCCTGAACTATTTTTTTTACCTTTGTTTCAAAAGTTTTCATTATTACACTCCTTAGATTAAAAACAACGTCCTGCATTTGATGATATCAGCTAATTAATAATTTGTACATTATATATATTCTACCCCTTACCGTTGCTTTTTTCACAGAGTTTACTTCCCCCCGGCCATTTATGTTATAAAATGTAAGTGTATTTGCTATAAGCATACGAAAGGAAATTATGATGACCGGAAATGATAGAGACTACAGTTATACGCAAAACCGTGAACTTTCATGGCTTAACTTCAACAGGCGCTGCCTTGAAGAATCTCTGGACGACACTGTCCCCCTCTTTGAAAAGCTGAATTTTATAAAGATATTCTGCACAAACCTGGATGAATTCTGCATGGTCAGGATAGGCAGCCTGTCCGACCTGACCCTCTTGGGCAATAATGAAGCCGACAATAAAAGCGACATGACCCCGAAAGACCAGGTCAGTGCGGTATTTTCCAAGCTCCATGACTTATATAGGGTTAAGGACAATGTATTTCAAAAAGTTGAAAAGCAATTCAGAAAAATCGGAATTGCCAATCTTTCTATAGGCGAGCTGTCCAAGTCCCAGCTCAAGGCTATATACAAGTATTTCAACGATTATATATATCCCATACTCTCCCCCCTCCAACTCTCCTACCACAGGCCCCTGCCTTTTTTGGAAAATAAGTCGGAATATGTGATTCTTCAGTTGAAGAGGAATGATAAGAAGGATAAGACGTCTTTCGGCGTGGTTCCCATACCGGCAATACTGCCTAAAATCCTGCCTTTGCCGGGGCCCAAGGGTTTCCCCTTCATAAGGACATCCAAGGTCCTGTTCGAATTTGTTGACGAGTGCTATCCTCGCCATACTGTAATAAATAAGACCATTGTCAGGGTTACGAGAAATGCCGACCTGTCTCCGGACGATGAGATTAACTATGAGGACAGCGACTATCGTACTTTAATGAAAAAAATTCTCAAGGAGAGGAACCGACTCCAGGCTGTCAGGGTTGAGGTCAATGAGAAGAACCTTGAGCCCTTCAGGGACTTTCTTTGCAGGGAGCTTAAGCTTGGTCCTGACCAAATTCTGGAAAGTGAGTCACCACTTTCTATGGACTATGTATCCGAGCTTGAGGAGGCACTGGGCCACGATGTCCTGTCCCGCTACACTTACAGCCGCTATTCCCCCAGGCTTGGCAGCGATTTGGGCTTTGAAGGGGACCTAATTGCAAGGCTGAAAGAAAGAGACTATTCCCTATTCTATCCCTACGACAGCATGGATTCCTATTTAAAGCTTATGGAGCAGGCTGCCGAGGACGACAGGGTGGTTTCAATAAAGATTACCATATACAGGCTGGCCAAAAACTCCAGACTGGTTGAGTATTTATGCCGGGCTGCGGAGAACGGCAAAGAGGTCATGGTCCTCATGGAACTCCGGGCCCGATTCGACGAGCAGAATAACCTTGACTATTCCAAGCAGCTCTATGAAGCCGGCTGCAATATCATATACGGAATCGGTGGCTACAAGGTCCATTCAAAGGTGACCCTCATAACATTAAAAGATTCAGACAAGTGGTCGTATATAACCCAGATAGGAACCGGCAACTATAATGAAGCTACCGCCAAGGCCTATTCGGATATCTGCCTTATGACCTCCCATCGTGGAATCGGCCTGGATGCCGTGAAATTTTTCAGGAATATGCAGGTAGGCAACCTAAACGGAACCTATGATTTCCTCTTGCAGGCCCCTTCTAGTTTGAAGGACAGGCTCCTTGATTATATGGACAAGGAAATAGAAAAAGGAAATGAAGGGTATATCTTCTTTAAAATGAACTCTCTTACAGACCGGGATTTTATTGACAAGCTTAGCCTGGCATCGAATTCCGGTGTCGAAGTTAAACTTATCATTAGAGGTATAAACTGTATTCTGCCCGGGATAGGTGGAAAAACTGAAAATATTGAAGCCCACTCCATAGTCGGCCGCTTTCTGGAGCACGCCAGAATTTATGTTTTCGGCAGAGAAAATCCTCAAATATTTATAGGTTCTGCTGACCTCATGACCAGAAACACCGAGCACCGGGTTGAGATTTTGACCCCGGTTTTTGATAAAATAGCAAGAGAAAAAATTATGTTCTTTATGGACACGGAGTTCGAGGACAATGTTAAGGGCCGCATTTTTTTATCTGACGGAGATATGCACAAGATAAGCGAAGGGGACCGACCTGTTTCGGCCCAGAATGTTTTCATGGAGAAGGCGGCAAGGTCTGACGCTAATGCAGCCCTGCTCAGAAAGAAAATAGATAGAAGCAAGGGTATTTTCACCAGAATAAAAGAGTTTTTCCATATAAAATAATTTTCAAGGGGGATTTTATGTCTTATAGAGTTGGAATCTTGACCAGCGGCGGGGATTGCCAGAGCTTGAATGCAACCATGAGAGGCTTTGCCAAGACCCTATATAATATTGAACCTAATAGCCAAATAATAGGCTTCGAGAAGGGCTTTTACGGCCTCATGTACAATCTGAACAAAGAGATGAGTCCCGAGGACTTCTCCGGCCTCTTGGTAAGGGGCGGAACCATACTGGGGACCAGCCGCCAGCCTTTTAAAAAGCTCGATGAGCTTGATGATAACAACAATAACAAGATCGAGCTTATGAAGGCCACATATATGGTCAACAAGCTTGACTGCCTGGTGGTCCTGGGTGGAAACGGATCCCTCAAAACGGCCAACCGGCTTTCTGAAGAGGGCCTCAAGGTTATTGGCCTGCCTAAGACCATAGACAACGATATTTACGGGACCGAGCTTACTTTCGGCTTCCACTCGGCCCTGGACATTGCAACCCACACCATAGACCTGATCCACTCAACTGCCGCTTCCCACAGCCGGGTTTTCCTGGTTGAAATAATGGGCCATAAGGTCGGCTGGTTAACCCTATACGCAGGCCTGGCGGGCGGTGCGGACATAATACTGATTCCGGAGATCCCCTACGATATTGAGTCCATAAAAGAAAATATAATAAAGAGGAGGGGCCGGGACAATAAGTTCACCATAATAGCGGTTGCAGAAGGTGCCAAATCAAAAGAAGAGGCCGAGATGAGTAAGAAAACTTTCAAGCAACACAGGGCCGGTTCAAGTGAACTGTCCATATCCTATAGAATAGCTGATGAAATATCCGAGGTTTTGCCGGATGCCGAGGTCCGTGTCACGGTTCCAGGCCACATGCAGAGGGGAGGCCAGCCATCCGCCTATGATCGCTTCCTGGCTTCCATGATAGGATCGGAAGGGGCAAGACTTGCTGTTGCCAATGAATATGGCCGGATGGTTGCTTATGTGGATTCCAAGCTCACCTCTATCCCACTAAGCGAAACCGCGGGAAAGCTCAAATATGTGGATCCCGACAGCCTGGTCATCAAGCAGGCCCGCCAGCTTGGCATAGGCTTCGGTGACTGAGTCTTGTAACAACTATTTGAATATCTTTATAAAAAAAACAGGGGCTATGTCAGAACTCTATATTGTTCTGCATAGCCCCTGTTTCTATCAACTGACAGGCTTTCAATTCAATTATTCTTCTACCTTTTTCTTCTTAATTCCCAAGAGATAGAGGGCTGATAAGGCTACAAATATGACTGCCATGTTGCCAATTATTGACAGGTCTCCTGTGCTCGGATTCTCCGGCTTGCTCGGCTTATCCGGATTTTCCGGCTTATCAGGTTCTTCCGGTTTTCCTGGCTCTTCTTCACCCGGATTTTTAGGTTCTTCATTTCCCGGCTCTTTAGGCTCATCGCCTCCCGGATTCTCAGGATTATAGGGCTTTTCTTTATTTTCCACTAAAGTAAGCATTCCCATTGCATCAAGAACCTTGCCGTCCTTATCTTTGCCTTGGCTTATCAAAACTCGGCTTTCCCATCTTCCGGAAACAAATTCTTCTATCTCATATTTATATGAGATGACCTTTCTTGACATTTCTTTTCCGTCAGCGTCATAGTGGATTTCCACTTCTTCTTTCTTCAATCCGGAAATGACGGCCTGGAAGTCGTTGTCATAATTGAGCTCTATCTTGTCATAAGGATAGTCTATTGTTTCTTTAGGCTTTCCAACTTGTTTATCGTTGACTTTATCGGTAACTTTCGTTGTTCTCTTGATCTTGAATTCAGCTTTCTGATCCTTCAGATTCTCTTTTTCAATTTCTTCCCCGTACCTGTTTTTCCAGATCTTTATAAGCTTAATAACTCCATCCTTATCCAGAACAACCTTTACCGGATTTGAAGTCCACTTATCAGTCTCATTTATTGCTTTTATGGGACCTTTTTTCAAATCTTCAATGGAGAAATATTCGTTTCCATATATGATTTTTCCATTTTCAAAAGTAATTTTAAAGTCCGGAACTCTCATGGGCAAAATAAATTCTGCACCTTTTGAAGCTTTGAACTCTTCCCCGTTTTTAATGCGGAAATCGAGTTTAACCACTTGTGACCAATCAAAATCTTTATCTTCTATATTCGCGGTAACATCTTCAAGCTGAACTTTGCTGTCATTATCCAATAAAGGCTTACCGTCCTGTCCGACTTTCACCTTATAATAATGGACAATGAACTTGGGATCCGCCTGAACCTTGCCCCTCAGCACCGTTCTGAATTGTGATCCTCTTCCGTCATCCATGTTGGGCAGGTAATCCTCGAAAATAACCTTGCTGTCATCTCCGATTATGTTGCCTACATTTCCTCCAAGTGATGAAGTGTCTGTAGTATCGGAGCCCTTCAAGACGATCTTGTAGTCAAAGATATCGTTGAAGTCTACCCTTGCCGTTCCCTTGAACCACTCGTCCGGATCCTTTACAGGTATAGGATTGCCATCTTTATCCTTCTTAAGCTGACCCTGTTCATCCTTCTCATAGATCCTCAGGTACTTGTCGGTCTGACCTCCCTTAAAAGATGTGATGTTGAAATCGTCTTTTGCAAGTCCTATCCAGGGTTCACTTATGAACAGGCTGTGATTTACCCTCATGCCGTCTCTACTTATATCCGACGGAACAAGATTCTTTATTGAAAGTTTGAATGTGTCTTTTTTCGCTTCAAAATCAGGAAAGAAAGCTAATATTGCTTTGCGATCGGTAAACTTATCAATAATCTTTACAATTTTTTTGTTCAGTTCATCCGTTGACTTGCCGTATAAATTTTCTGATTTATCCTTATCTTTAAAGTCAGGATGGGTCAACATGAAGACCTGGAGGGACTTGAGCTTTCCTTGAAGCTTTTTGTCTTCCTTTGCGGCTTTAAAGAGGCCTTGATAATAAGCTTTTAAATTATCCGTTCTGACAATCTCTGTATTAGCCTTAAACTCTTTAATTAATGCCTTCTTTTCCTTCTCCTCCATATCTGAATTGTCGGAAATTTCAAGTGTAATCTTTGTCTCCTTATCCTTTTCCTCGGAGAACTCCAGATCTTTCGGGAGTATATCACCGATAAGGCTGTGCTCATAGATAGGATAATTAATATCCTTGCCGTCCTTTTTATAGAACTTCAATTTTGCTTGTGCCTTGCCCAGTTCAGCGTTAAGTTCTTTAAGATCTTGATCCTTTAAATTAATTACATTATTAGGAGTCTTCAGATTATCATTGCTTATTTTGTATTTGCTGTTCTCTATATCAGACCTTTTAACAGCATTAAATTCTAAAGTCTTCTCATAAGCATCTTCAGCGCTCTTTATAAGACCTTCCAAATAAGCCTTTATGTTTGCTTCATTTTCGGCTTCTTTGAAATCTTTCAAAATATCTTGATAATGTTTTTTATTATCCTCAACAAACTTATCAAATATGCCATCTGTAATATTGTTCTTCCGGAGATACTCAGCCCTTTCCTGTGCCTTCAGGTACTCACGGGCAAATTCAAGGTCCTTTTGAGCCTTGGTAATAGCGTCTCTAGGATTTTTATCATTATCCGGTTTCTCAAGTTTCTTGCGGATCTCCTTGTTTATCTTGTCGATTTCATAATTCAGGAAATCATCCCGGCTCATCTCATTAATGGAAACTCTAATATCAAAGTCGATGCCTCCTTTGTTGATTTTACCGTTTTCATCTTCTTCAATATGGAGCTCATCTTTTGATGCTTTTTTGTCCGTCTTGTTTCCGGGAGGATTTTCGTCTCCGCTGCCTGTTTCAGAAAGTGAAATCTGGGCCTTTGAACTCTCTTGATTATCTTTCTTTACTTCATCTGAAGGTTTATCCTTCTTTCCATAATCATCGGCTTTACTTATGACCGGTTCGGTCTGGCCTTCAACAATTTTCGGATCGTTTCCGTTTCCTCCCTTATCAAAGATCTTGCCTTTATCTCGACCGTCTGCCAATTTATGTGCCATATAGTTGTCAAAGGTCGGCATTCCCTTGCCTTGCAGGTGGTTATAGTACTCACCTAACCTAAGTCTTGCATTGATAAGATCTTTCTTGCCCAACTCCTCAGCAGTCTTACCTGAAAGGGCTGAGGAATAATATGGGTTGATATCTTGTCCGTACTTATCCGTTAATCCTGCTAAATCTTTATAATCAAGCTTCTTGCTACTGCCTTCAATAGCCCGGTAGTTACCATCCTCATCATTTTCAACCAGTTCCTTAATTTCAATCTTACCGGATTTAACAAGCTTATTAAGTTTATCAAGTGCCTTTTTGAGATACTCCCTATACTTATATTCAGGAAGCTGAGCCTTGGCATCTACCCATGCTTGGTCCGAAGAATTCTCATTGACCCCGTATTCCTTTGCTGCATAATAGTCATCCAGGAAAGCCTCCCTGAAAAACTTATTCAGGTAATAGTCACGGTTGGTCAAAATCTGTCCGAATTCGTCTGTATATGGAATATCGACATCATTCCTCAAGACAGAGCCGACTATAAGCTTCTTGTCCTTTAAACCATTCAAGGGGCCGCCAATTTTTGTTGTGTTTTTAAGCACCACTCTTATAGCATTGAAACGTCCGTCATAGCTGCCAACAGGTCCTAATAGATTCGGGATTGTCATTGCTTTCTTTAATGAGGCTCTGTTTTCCTCGGTCTTTTCAAGGCCGAATAAGTTTTTAAATGCTTCATTGCTCAGCCCGTCTATATAACTTTCTAAGTTAGCAATATAGGACTGCTGGACCATGTTCTCGTATTTATCACCGGTCTTTGTAAAAAAGAATCCCTTTAAATTGAACCTGGCCTTGCCGGTTTTTTTATCTATTGTGACTAAGTCTTCTTGACTGATAGACTTACTCTCAGTGCTGTTCAAGAGATATTCTATAACAAAATTACCGTCAGACCCCCTCTTAATCCTGTATACGGGAACAAATCCATTTGTGTTGAAGGTTGGATTGACTCCTAAATAAAGCGACTCTATTTCATCTCCAAAGAAGAGTGTGGGATCTGTGGGATTTGGCTTATCTTTATTCTCTTCTTTGTTGGCCTCTTTGTTTGCTTCTTCATAGGCTTTTCTATCATTGTATTCAATTGAATCATAGACCAGGCGGCTGTCCAAACGGTTATCATCGAAAATAATTGATTTATCAACTGTCGGATAACCGACCTTGCTGTCGCCGTGGAAGTTAAGAGTCCAATCTAAGATACGAACCGGATCCCTGTATACGTCATTTCCATTAGCGTCCTTGTACTTGATCTTAAATTCTCCATTTTCAAGAACAGGTTCTTCACCCTCTTTTAATGGGAAGAATTGCTTGTACTCGTCAAGGTACTTCTTTTTCATGACCAAATTGTCATGTTCGTCTTTTTCAAAAAGCTCTTTGTCCCTTGACCTGTCTTCTCCGCTTCTATATATAAGGTTAAAAAGCTCGAAAGACATCTTCTTTCCCTTGTTGAGTTCTTCCGATTTTCCCTTCTCGAAGCCGAAGTCAACTTCTTGTTTGTCCTTCAAGGTGAATTTTTTGACTATATCAAACCCTTTTTGGTCGAATATAGAATGCTGATCATCTTTCGCTTTCCTGTCCTTAAGCTCGGCTTTAACATTAGCCTTAAGAGTGTGGATAAATTCATTGCCGGCATTAAATCCGGGGAATGCCAATGCGAAATAGGTTTCCTTTACCAGGTCAAGAATTTTTTCTCCATAAACAGCTTTTATCTTCCTATCCTGGTCTTGTCCTTCATAAAGGAGGGTGACCTTTTTCTGATCATTGTCTGTTATAAACTGTGGATCAGTCGCATCCCCCTTGACCTTCATATAGATACCGTCGGCAATTTTCACATAAAGCGGGCCGCCGCACATATCCATATTTTCAAGAACTTTGTATTCAGCCAAAGTGCTCTTTATATCCTGACCGATCTTGCCTGATACTACAGAATAATCTTTATACGCTCCATCGGTTTTATTGAAGTAATCTTTAACAGTGGCCAGTTCTTTCCAATTAAGAAAATAATTGTCATTTACAAGCTTAGCTTCTTCTATCGAAATATACTTTTTATTCTTCTTATCCAGAATAGCTTTTGGACCAACTCCGACATAATTATTCTTATCGTCATCACTTAAGTAAGTGTTATCGGGCGTTACCGTTGTTTTATCTTTATTATTAACCGTTATTGTTGTCCCGGATGTGGTTCCGGAAACTTGTGTCTTGTCTCCATCATCACTTTTAGACGTGAAGGTCCAAGTACCTGCATTATCCTTCGCTGTAAAATCATAAGGCTTTCCGTAGCGGTCAAGAACAAAATATTCGCCTGCAGGATTTTCAAAGTACTTATAACCGCCCACTAAGCGCCCGTCTTTAAATACGGCATTCTCTACTACCCTATACTTTATTACACCTGCTTCATAATATTTTTTCCCGTCATGTTCTTCAAATTTAGCATTTTCGGGTATTGTAACACTGCCAACAAATTCTCCATTTTCATTAATAGCGGCTAATTTCTTTCCAACAAACTTATCGTCTTTGGTGTAAACTCCGTCACGGTTGAGGAAAATCTTGTCTTCAACAATTTTTCCGCCGAAATATTTCTTGCCGTCCTCTGTTACGGTAATAATCTTACCTTCAACATCCCTGACATAAGGATCTGCTACTTCTTTTTCATGTCCGTCCGAATCTTTTTCTTTTTTGTTATAAACTTTTTCATCAATTACATCATCGACATCATAAGCCTGGTCATATGAATAAACCTTATATGAACCGTCATCTTCTTTCTTCAAATAGTAATTATGGCCGTTGATTTCAAAGCGGCCGTTTTTAATGTCGGCTACCTTTTCATAGGTTGTAAGTTCCGGTTTGCTCTCATCAACAATATTTCCCCTATATATTTCTTTTCCATTAAAGAAATAGTTGTTTGTTACAGTTTTTCCCTTAGAGTCTTTTTCTTCAAGACTGAATTTATAGCGATAGATTTCTTTCTGTTCAGTTACGCTTGAACCATCATCATTTTTACGATCATAAATTATCAGGTATTTTCCGTCTTCTTCAATGATCAGATTCTTAAATACACAGGCCTGATCTTGGCCAATGTCTTTCAGCTCTTTATACTTTTCAACATCCGCACCAATATCTTTGAGTTTCTTGTATTCCAAGTGCAGTCTTATCTTTCCATCATGTTCTTCAAAGGCCAAGCCTTTTTTGTGTAGATATTTCGCAACTTTTCCGTTGTCCTTAGGCAATTCAATAGTTACATCTAATTTTTCAAGATCTGCCGGTGACAATTTTCCATTCTTTAATACTTCATCAATCCATTTATTAAGTTCAAAGAGTTTTAAACTTACAGGTTGAACTTCCTTGGGGTCATTTTTTGTTACAGTTCCGTCAGGATTTACTTTTCCGCCGTCAATCTCCGGATATGTTTTCTTTTCATCATCATGCTGACCCATCCCGCCTATGTCGGCTTTATCATCTATATCAGACTTGGTAACCTGAAATTCCAGGGTTTTTCCGTAAGATACCCCGTCCTTCTCGCTTTTTACGCTAATTGAAAAATTATCATGAAGATCACCCTTGAGTCCCGGCAGGGTCAGGAGGAATTCACTTATTCCCTCATAGGCTTGACCCTCAGGAATAACCGCAACATAATTTCCGGACTTATCTTTTTCAAAAGCTATAATGGTGCCGTTACTAAGCTTAATTGTGGAAGTCATCAGTTGATCCATGTTGACTTCAGCACTGCCTTTATTATTTGGGCTTATGGTAACAGTTAAGCTCTTATCGCCTTTTATATCATTTGCAACCTGAACCAGGAGATTTGCTTGGGTGTTTTCCGGTAAATAGTAAATCTTTTTTCCCTTATCGTCTTTCTCTACCAGCTGCTTGTCCGGAACTCCATAAGAATTCCTGTTAAAGATTTTGACATCCAGGCCCTTAGGATCATGCTTAGGATCTACATATGTTCTTCTTATGATCCCGTCTTTAATGGCATCCTCAATTTTCTTCGTAATCTCTGAAAGTTCATGCTTCTTATTATCCAACTCTTTTGACGGCTCATCGCTGTGTCCGTCGGTAAGTTTGGCAATATCCTCTTTTAATTTGATGTATTTATCTATAAGTTCCTGACCTTTTTCCTTATTATCAGGAGTCTGATCATCTGCAACAACGTAGCTGAATTTCTTGTCGGCTTCTTTAACGTCGTTTTGCAGGTCCAGTTCTTCCTGACTCAGCTCTCTGGGAAGTTTGAGTTCTTGGAGCTTTTTAAGAATGTCCTCATAATCTTTGCTTGTCACTTTCTTAGCGGGGTCTTTTTCTTTAGCCTCAAGATCCTTGATCATGGCCTTAATCTCTTCGATCAGGGCTATTTTATTATTATCGGTGACATTGGATATGATATTGGGGTTGTCAAATTTAGCCTTTTCTTTATCATATTCCTGCTTAATTCTTGCGTCTTTCTCCTCCGGAGTTTCTTTTTTCTCAGGAGCTTTTTCTTCCTTGGGAGTTCCTTCTTCTTCAGGGCTTCCCTTCTCTTCCGGGGCCCTCATTGGAATGTTTTGAGGCCCGATCCCGGGTTCCTCCTCCAAATGGGCTTCTGAGGCTTCCTCAGCTTCCTGCCCGCCCTTTTCTTTGCCTCCCTGTCCTATATCGACAAGGGAAACTTCTTTTTGCCTGTCCTCCATCAACTCGTCTTCCGCCCCGGCATATGCTCTATTTAGAGGAAAAAAGAACATACATAAAACAATCAAAAGTATAAGCCCGGGCAAAGCTATAAATCTTCGCTTCATTCATGCCTCCTAAGCAAACCTATACAGTACAACATGTACATAATATATAAATTTTAACACATTGCAGACTAAAATTGAGTAATTTGCTCAGATTTCTGATATTTTTATAAAAAAATTCAAATATTTTTTATTTTCTCCCAATCTTTAAGCGAGTCTTTGACTATTTTAGTGAGGGCCAGCAGGGCCAAGGCATTGGGAATGACCATAAGGTTGTTGAACATATCCGTGAGCTCCCAGACCAAGTTGTTTGAAGCCAGGGTTCCCATAAATATAAAGGCCAAGGCCACATAGAGATAGGCCTTTGTCAATTTGCCCTTTGACAGATAGTCAACATTGAGCTTTCCGAAAAGATTCCAGCCCAATATAGTTGAGAAGGCAAAGAAGAAGAGGCATACGGAAATGAAAATGGACCCCATCCCGTGACCCATTACTGAGCCGAAAGCCAACTGGGAAAGGTTGGTCTTGTCGATTCCAAGGCCTGAATTAGCCACATAGCCATCGGCCAAGGGGCCTCCGGCCGTATACATTGTTGAAATTATAATCAGTGCATTGACTGTAAGAACTACGAAGGTGTCGAAGAAAACCCCGATCATGGCAACACAGCCCTGCCTATGGGGATGGTCAACTTCAGCCAAGGCGTGGGCATGTGGAGTTGACCCCATTCCGGCCTCATTAGAGAACAAGCCCCTCTTAGCACCCTGTGAAAGGGCTATTTTCAGAGCCGATCCGAATCCTCCGCCTATAATTGCCTGGGGTTTAAAAGCATACCTGAAAATAAGGGCAAAGGCCTCTCCTATCTGATCAATCCTCTTGAATATGATCACCAGGCCCCCAAGGAGGAAAATAAAAGCCATTATGGGGACAATCTTCTCAGTAACTGAAGCAAGCCTTTTGACCCCGCCAATAAAGATTATGAAGCATATTAGGACCAGAAAAACTCCAACAATCCAGGTTGGTGTTCCGAATGCCGTGTTAAAAGTTGAAGCTATGGAATTGGACTGGACCATGCAGCCGAAAAAACCCAAGGCCAAAGTAATGGCAATGGCAAAGAAGCCGGCTAAAAATGAGCCCAGCTTGCCCGGGAAAGCTTTTTTTATGTAATAAACCGGACCCCCTTTAATAGAGCCGTCTTTACCGACTTTTCTGGTCTTTAATGCCAATGTGGCCTCGGCGTATATGGTGGCCATGCCGAAAAAGGCTATAATCCACATCCAAAATATAGCCCCCGGTCCCCCGGTAAGTATAGCTCCGGCAGAACCTATGATGTTTCCGGTACCGACTTGGGCGGCAATGGCCGTTGCCAGGGCCTGGAATGAAGACATGGCATTGTCCCGGCCCTTCCCCATAAAAGAGAAGTTCCCGAATACCGACTTCATTCCCTGACCGAAATATCTGATCTGGACAAAGCGTGTTTTAAATGTGTAAATAAGACCCACTGAAATGAGCAAAAAAATTAGAATATAATCCGATAAATAGTTGTTAATAGTCTGAACCGCAAGCAACAAGTTTTCCTGCATGACTTCCTCCTTCTGAAACCCCATCATATTAAAAAAAGCAGCTAAAAATTAGCTGCTCCGGAAATTCAAAAAGAAAACACAAGTAAAAATGTGTCCCCGTCTGTTTGCCTGAGAGATTCGACCTTTCGGCCTTGCACCTTCGGCACTCACTTAAGAGTTTTCCGGAGCATCCTCCATTTCCGGTTTTATCCGGCAGGGCCGAACAATTCCGAAAACTTCAAAGGATAAAAAGATGATACTACAGTCAAATTAGGCTGTCAAATTCATCAATGGTTGCCTAAGAACTTCCAATTTTTAATGTTATCAACATCGTCTTGAACCGAATACCAGTCGGCCGGGAGGAACTTGTTTCCGTTATTTATGTTGACATTCCAGAATGAAGTGAACATGAGCTTCTGGGGTTCACTTTTATAGTTGCAGTCAAATGCCTTGCCGGTATAGGGGTTTTTGGCATCCTTTATTAAGCCTTGGGTGACCAATTGAGGAACGTCCGCATTAGTCATAAAAGTCTTGTCGACCTCAAAGCCCTTTTTATCAAAGTCCTTGACCATTAAAAGGCAGCGGAACCAAGCCGTATCAAAGCCTGTGTCCATTTTTTGATAGTCGAACTGGCCTATCCCCCTTCCGTGGTCGGAGACGATTATTATCCTGGTGTTGTCATAAACCCCGTTTTCCTTCAGATAGTCGAACCAGCGGGCAAGCTCTATATAAGAGGCTATGTTGACATGGTAGTGGGCGACTTGCCTGGTGTTCTCCATTCGCATTTTTACACCGTCCAAGGTATATGAGTCCTTGCCATAGTCATCATATTTAATGTTATTTGTAGAATCCTTGGGCTTGTATTCAGGCTTCTGGAGTATGGTAGGCTCATGGGTTGCATTATTGTCCATTAAGAGGAGACTCCCCTTGCCTCCATCACTTATTTTGGTTATCTTGGGCAGGTTCTCCAAGACCGTATAGGCATTCATAAAGCGCTTATTAAAGCCCTCGGCTGTCGAGACGCTGCTCTGGATTTGGAAGCCTGCACCTGAGCCGCTTATGGAAAACTCGGCATCGTTATACAGGCCCTCGTTATAAATTATGGGTTGGACCAGGAGGGGTGAGCACTTCATATAGCTGTAAAAGATGAAGTTCCTCTCACGGCTGTATTCGTCATTTTCCACCTGATCCAAATCGGAGTCGAACTTTCCTTCGGCTATGAAGGCGTTTATTCCGGGCAGGTCATCATAAATTGAAAGATCGGACATCCACCTGTAGCCGGCATAGGGAGGATCACAAACCGTAACCTTATAGCCCTCATCCAAGAAAAGTTTTGGAAGGACCTTCAAGGCCTCATTGTGCTTGTCAGCCAGCTTCTCCTGATCCCTTGCATTGTTTCTTTCAGGCGTATATTCATAGCCTCCAAAAAGAGCCGGGGCCGCAACATTGGTATGGCCTCCGAAAGAGGTGCAGTTGGGATAATAAGTGAAACCGGTGAATTTATCCTTGAGTTCAGGTCTCTCTTGGAATATATAGGGCAGGTGCTTACCCATGGCCCTATCCATCATCATTACGACAACATTTTTTCCGGTCCTGCTTAGGGGGATCGTAATTTTATTGTTTTTACTTACCTTTACACCCTCGACGACCCCCTTTATTCCGAACATATTGGAAAAAGACATAAATACCACGGCCAGGATTGCGGCTGAATAAACTATCGGCAGGGCCTGCCTTTTTTTCTTATATATCAGCCCCATTAAAAGGGCCAATAAAAGGACTAATGCCGTATTGAACACAATTACATAGGGATCGAAATCCATGTTTGAATCAAATCTCAGGGAGGGAGACAGGTTCCCCATCTTGGTTGCGAAGAACATATAGTTGACCATGGACACCCCGCAAATTATCCAAATCAGAAGGGATATGATCTTTTTACCTTTTTTCCCCGACAATCCATAAAAAATCCCCCACCATACGACAAAGGTCCCGATGGTTATCAGGAGGTTGTTAAGTAAGTAATACGAGGGGCCTATGTTTGTTCCCGCTTTCAAAAACTCCTCCGGAGAGCTGTTGATGACTGACGATGGAATTAGAAGGCCGCATAAAATGGTCATTAATATGGCACCGGGCCAAAAGTAATTTTTAAGCTTATCTTTTAATATTGGCTTATTATCAAAAATCTTTTTCTTCAACAAGCCGGGTTTGCTAAATACAATAATATTCTTCAAAAGCGAATAGAGGTTATTCAGGGTCCAATAGAATACCAGTCCCGATGCCGAGTCGCGAAGTATGACCAGGAAAAGCAAGGCCATGGCATAAAGCTGGATCCTGGTCTTAGCTGAGGCCCCCCTGGAATAGATAGCACTTGATGCCAAGTTGATGACCGTCATCAAAATGGGCAGGAGGTTTATGTTTTTTCCGAAAATGTTTAAAAGACCGTCAGGAGCCCCCAAGTCTTTTATAATGCCGAAAGAAGCCCCGTTTAAGAGATTGAGTCCTGACAAAAAATTATAGGCGGCAATAAAAAACGGGATTTCCAGCATAAGCGGGACCAGGCCCCTTAAGGCAAAGCCCGGCTTATAATTGTTTTGCCTATAATATGTCTGGAGCATCATAAAGCGTTCGTCGCCTTTAAAGGTCTTCTTTATGTGGTCAACGCCCCTTTTCATCTTCTTTTCAAGATCATTCTCTTCCTGTTGAATCTCATCTGCCCTGCGGTAGAAGGGGGTCAGCAAAATATTTATCAAAAGGCTCATCATGACAATTGAAAATCCCGGACTCAGGGTCAGCTGGCAGGAAATTGAGAATATAAACTCAAAGAGTAGCTGAATTGGGCTGATTATTAACTTGTATAAAATTACCGGAATAGTCATGATTCTTCTCCAACTTTTTGTTGTTCATTATCTCCTGAAAGAAGTTTAAGCTTCTTCTCCAAGAAATCACAGGCCCTTAGAGTTCCCTCCCCCATATGCTGCCAGGTCTCTTCCCTTGCTGTTTCTCTTGCCCTGGCATAGGCGGGATTTTCTATGCAATCATCCATAAGAACCTTTATATCTTTCAGATTATCTTTATCAAGTTTTTTGCCTATCTTGGGCAGGACCCTGAAAGTCCAGGGTTCTTCATCTATCCACCAATAATCATATGGGGACTTGTCAAAATCCGTATCCGCATATATCAGAGGCTTATCATAGACAAGGGTGAAGTCAAATATGATTCCTGAGAAATCCGATATTAGGATATCCGCCCTCTTTAAAACTTCAAAATGGTCATTATCGCTGTTCCACTCAAGTCTGTCGCTCTCCGGAAATTCTTCTTTAAGCTTCTTTAACAAAGGAGCCTCAGATGTATAGGATTGGGGGTGGGGTCTAGCAATCACATGATAACCGCTTTCAAGAAGGACCTTGAAAATATCCTCACCATAGCGGTTGAATATGGAATTGGGTCCCCATGAAGGAGCCAAGAGAACGGTTCTATCCTTGTTTTCGACTTTTTCACTATTTTTAAGCCTGGCCAAGAGCTCGTCCATATATGGGATTCCAATGATTTCCAAATCTTTTTCCGGAAGATTCCTGATCCTCTCAAGCTCCCTCACCTCTTCAACCTGGTAAGTGCCTGAAAGCAGTATGGCATCAAAATAGTCAATTCCGAACATCCTATATCCGGTAATATCGTTGGCGGCATGTTGCATGTGAACATAGTAATCCACATCTTTTGACCTCTTCCATTGGAAGACATCCAGACTTGGTGTCGTGGCCAAAACCAAGCCCGCATTGAGATAGTTCATCCTGGAGAAGGCCCTGTTTCCCTTGCCCAGAAATTCACAGGTAAAAAGCGGGTCTTTGACCTCGAAAGCCGGATCGTCTTCAGAGCAGGTCAGATACTTTATAGCCCAGCCCCTTCTCATCATCTCCATGCAGACAGGCTTAAAAACTTTCCAATACCGCCTGTCGTCACTGAAAATGACAAAGGGGGTTTTGCTTGTGCTTATGGCCGCCTGCTTGCCGCCCTTGATCTTAAATTTAATCTGGAGAAAGAGCTTCCTCACGAAGAAAAAAGCCCCTCCCGCCAAGCCTAATATTACCGTAAACAGCATACTACCGGTTCCCGGATCTATATATAAACGCACAGATACCTCCAGTCTGGCAATTAATTAAAACTAACCCTAACACACCCATCTATTTTAGCATTGTATTGGATACTTTTATTGATTTTTGCCTTAACTTGAAATATTTTGCCCTAATTTGTTGAATAAAATATGTTAAATATTAAAAAAACATTAAAAAAGTGTTATCCTAATATTAAATGTTTATCAACTTTTGAAAAGAGGGCTTTCATGAACAAAACTCAACTGGACCTCATGCTGGAAATCTCCAACGAGGGCTACACCAATCAAAGAAAAATTGCCCGGAGCCTAGGAAAGTCTTCCGGCCTCATAAATAGGCTAATCAAGGACTTGGCTTCCAAGGGCTTTATTGACAAAAATTTTAATATAAGTAAAAAGGCTGAGGACTATATCAAGGCCAGGTCCCCTGAAAATGCCATAATTGTAGCTGCCGGCTTCGGCCTGAGGATGATCCCCATCAACATGGACTGCCCAAAGGGCCTGGTTGAGGTCATGGGGGAAAAATTGATCGAAAGGCTTATTAAACAGGCCCGCGAAGTCGGTATCGAAGATATATACATTGTCGTGGGCTACATGAAAGAAAAATATGAGTATCTGATCGACTCCTATGGGGTCAAGCTCATTGTTAATGACAGCTACGGGACCAAGAATAATATCCATTCCCTGGCAAAGGCGGCTGATAAGCTTTCAAACTCATACATTGTTCCCTGCGACATCTGGTGTGCGAAAAATCCATTCAATATTAGGGAGGCCTATTCCTGGTACATGCTGAGCGACGATCCGGCCAGGAGCTTTTTCAATATAAATAAGAATTCCCGCCTCTCACCTGTGACTTCCGCCAATGATGGCAATAAGATGATGGGCCTGGGTTATTTCACCAAGTCCGACTCGAAAATTCTTTCCAAGATAATAGGTGAAATGTGCGGCAACCCTCAGTTTGACAATGAACGCTGGGAGGCGGCCTTGCTTGATAAGAGGATGAAAAACATTGCTGCAAGGGAAGTCGACGGCCACGACTATGTTGGAATCAACACCTATGAGGAATTAAGGTCTCTGGATAAGAGGTCAAAAAATTTAAAGGCGGCAACAATTGAGAGCCTGAAGAAAATCCTCTCGGTCCATACCGGAGAAATAAGGGATGTTGAATTGATAAAAAAAGGCATGACCAACAGGTCCTTTTCATTTACCTGTAAGGGAAAGAAATATGTCATGAGGATACCCGGATCCGGCACGGATAAGCTTATCAAAAGAAGGGAGGAAGCTTCGGTCTACAATGAAATTGAAAATACCGGCCTCTGCTCCTCCCCGGTCTACTTCGACCCTGTAGACGGCTTTAAACTGAGCTATTACCTTGAAAACGCAAGGCCCTGTGATCCTAAAAATTGGGACGAGGTCAAGGCTTGCATGGATCTTTTAAGAACTTTCCACAAACTGGATCTCAAGGTTGACCATGACTTTGACCTGCTTGGTCAAATAGACTTCTATGAGTCTCTGAGACAGGGCCCTTCGGCATATAGTGACTATGAGACCGTAAAAAAGCAGGTCTTGTCCCTAAAAGATTTTGTAGAAGAAAATTCCGGAGAAAAATGCCTCTGCCACATAGACTCCGTCCCTGACAATTTCCTATTTTATACGGATGAAAAGGGCCATGAAAAGCTCCAGCTTACCGATTGGGAATATGCCGGAATGCAGGATCCCCACTTGGATATAGCCATGTTTTCGGTCTATTCGGGCTATACAAAAAAGGAAATTGACCGCTTGATCGACCTGTATTTTTCGGGGGCCTGCCCTCCCAAAACCAGGACAAAGATCTACTGCTATGTTTCACTGGCCGGCCTGCTCTGGTCAAACTGGTGTGAATACAAGTATTCGCTGGGTCTGGAATTCGGAGAATATTCTTTGAACCAATATAGGTATGCCAAGGACTTTTACAGGCTTGCAGAAAAGGAGATTTTAAAATATGAAGATTGACAAGGCAAAGCCCGGAATAAAGGTTGATAATGCAATCATTATGGCGGCCGGACTCTCTACAAGACTGGTCCCCCTATCCCTGGAAAGACCCAAGGCACTCGTAGACGTTAGAGGAGAGATCCTCATTGAAAGGCAGATCAGACAGTTGAGGGAAGCCGGGATTGATGAGATTGTCATTGTCAGCGGCTATAAGGCCCAAATGCTGGACTACTTGAAGGATAAGTACCATCTTAAAATTATTTTCAACCCCGAATATAGGGAGAGAAACAACAATTACAGCATATATATGGCCAAGGACTACATAAGAAATTCATATATATGCTCGGCCGATAACTATTTTACTGAAAATCCTTTCAGTTCAAACCCTGAGTTTCCCTACTATTCTGCTATTGAGGTCGAGGGCCGGACGGATGAATGGATCCTTTCTTATGATAAGGACGAGTATATAAATAAGGTTGAGGTCGGAGGCGCCGGGGGCTGGGTCATGCTTGGCCCGGCCTTCTGGGATGAAGACTTCAGCAGGAAATTCCTTGCCATCCTTGAGAATGAGATAAAAAAAGAAGGGTCAAAGGGCAAGCTCTGGGAAGATATTTATGCTGACCACCTCGACCTTCTCAAGCTTAAGATAAAAAAGTATCCCAAAAATTATATTTATGAGTTCGACAGCCTGGCCGAGCTGAGCCTTTTTGATCCAAGGTATAAGGCCTATGCTGAAGGCAAGGGAATTGAGACCAAGTTAAAATGAGGAGATAGCTATGAGTGATCGGAAGAAAGATAATATGTCTGTGTCCGGGTCTAAAAAAAGAATTGACCTCTTAATAAGCATAGTGCCTATGACAAGTGTCCTTATCCTGTGCTTTTTCTTTTTTTCTTTTCCTGACAGGTCCAACAGGATCCTTGAAAAAGTACGCTTCTTCCTGGGAAACAGTCTGGGTTCCTATTACCTTATAATCGGCCTGGTCTTCTTCTTTTTGTCAATTTATATGGCCTTTTCCAAGTATGGCAGTATAGTGCTTGGAGATAAGGGTGACAAGCCCGCCCACTCCTTTTTGAGCTGGGGAGCCATGATGTTCACTTGCGGCCTGGCTGCAGATATTCTTTTCTACTCCTTCTCAGAGTGGATCCTCTATGCCAATGACCCCTATATTAAAGGTAAGGCCAATATAGCGGACTTGTGCGGGGTCTACCCCCTCTTCCACTGGTCCTTCATCCCTTGGTCTTTTTACTTGGTCCTGGCCGTGGCTTTTGCATATATGCTCCACGTGAAAAAAATTAAAAGGCAGCGGTTTTCCGAGGCTTGTCGGCCATTGCTGGGAAAAAGCACAGACGGCAGGGGCGGGCGGATAATAGACATGCTTGCGGTATTTGCCCTCATTGCCGGGACGGCCACCACCTTTTCCATTGCCACCCCTCTTATGAGCACCATAATCAAAGAGCTTTTCCGGACCGATATAAGCAACGATATCTTGACCCCGGCCATCCTGATCCTGACCTGCTTCATATACTCCTATTCCCTGCTACACGGCATAAAGGGGATTGATCTTCTGGCCAAGGCCTGCATTTTTCTCTTCTTTTCCCTTATGGCATATGTCCTATTTTTCGGCGGGTCCTGCAAATACATAATTGAAAGCGGCATAGGACAAATGGGCAGGCTTCTCCAGAACTTTTTGCCCATGTCCACCTATACGGATCCTTTGAGGGAGAATTCATTCCCACAAAACTGGACCATATATTACTGGTCATATTGGATTGTCTGGTGCGTTGCCGCCCCCTTTTTTATCGGAGCCATTTCCAAGGGTAGGACGGTCCGCCAGACCATACTTGGCGGCTATATTTTTGGGGCCGGGTCCACGCTTCTTAGTTTCATTGTTTTCGGGAACTATTCCATGAAGATGCAATTTACAGGATTGGCGGATTTTTCCGGCCAATATGCCAAGGGCTTGGATCTCTATAATATAATAATTTCTATTATCAGGAATTTGCCCATGTCTTCAGTATTTATGTTTTTCCTCTTCATCACAATGATGGCATTTTATGCAACTTCTTTCGATGCCATAGCCCTAACGGCCTCATGCTATTCCTACAGGCTCCTTGATGAGGGCGAAAAGCCCCACCCCCTGATCCAGCTGGCCTGGTGCATCCTGCTCATCCTCCTGCCCCTGGCACTTGTGTTTGCAAAGTCTTCAATGTCCAATCTCCAGTCAGTCAGCATCATAGCGGCCTTTCCCCTCGGCTTTGTCATGCTTGTCATAGCCCTGGCTTTCCTGAAAGACGCCCGCAGCTCACCAGATAAGTGATTAATATTTCAGAATTCAATTAGGGCCGATTCGGTGACTACCATGGGAATTTTTTTGTCATGAATCTCCCTTGGCACCCTGTTAATAACTTGCATATCAAAGGCCGGAGCCAGAATTTTTGCAGGCTTGACTTTATGATTCATCGCATCGATTTTTTCCAGGTTTTCCAAAAAGCGGTCATAGTAGCCCCCACCGTAGCCCAGCCTATATCCCCTATTGTCCACGGCAAGCAATGGGACCAGTACCAGGTTTATAACCTCAAGATCCACTTTTTTGTCGGTCTCCGGGTCGGGTGATTCGATACCGTATGGGTCTTTTTTCATACTCTTCCTGTCTCCGGCTACAAAGGCTTCCATCCTCCCGAATTTATATGTGACCGGGAAGGCTATGGTCTTTCTGTCCCTGTCGCAGGCCCGGAAAAAGTCTTCCAAGTCAATTTCCCCATTAAAAGGCATGAAGGAAAAAATTGTTCTTGCTTCTTTGTAGATGGCAAGATCCTGAATCCTCCTGCATATGGCCTTGGACTTTGCTAAGTGGTCGGCTGAGGAAATATCCTTTCTAATCCCTATCATAAGTTCTCTTAATACCTTTTTTTCATCACTGATCTCCAATTTAAATGACTTGCCGATTTGATAACACAGGGGATCGAAGAGGCTTAGCCTTACGTCAAGGTCCTTGTAGTCCAAAAAAGCCTCTATGGAGGAGATCGCTATCTTTATAGCCCGGTCTTTGGGATAGCCATAAGCCCCGGCCGATATGAGAGGAAAGGTCACGCTTCTGATCCCGTGTTTTTCAGCAATTTTAAGGGAGTTTATATAGCAGGCCCTGAGTTCCTTGTCCTGATTTTTAATCTTTTCATTGTAGATGGGGCCAACTGTGTGGATTATATATTTTGAAGGCAGCCTGAAGGCCGGGCTTATCTTGGCCCGGCCTGTTTTACAGCCCCCAAGACCCCTGCAATATTCCAAAAGCTCAGGTCCTGCAGCTTTATGGATAGCTCCGTCCACCCCCAAGCCACCCAAGAGACTGGAATTGGCGGCATTAACAATTGCATCGGTTTTTACGTCCACTATATTGTCTTTTATAATCTTCAAGGTCATTGGCAGCTCTCCCTTCAATAAAAATATTCCATTTTGTAGCCATTTTAATGTTTCTATTATTTATTTACCATTTAGACAAACTTTTTGTTATTGCCTATACTATAATATAGTTACTGGAACAATTAATAGGCAAGTTTAAAAGTTATTTGTTATGAAGCGGGAATGTTTCCGGCAGAAAAGGAGTAAACATGGATAAGAAAATGTATGAGAAAATGCACTCGGGAAAGGGCTTTGTTGCCGCTCTTGACCAATCCGGCGGTTCAACACCCAAGGCTTTGAAGAACTATGGCATTTCAGAGGACAGCTACTCAAATGAAAATGAAATGTATGACCTTATACATGAAATGAGGACCAGGGTAATAAAAAGTCCGGCATTCACATCTGACCAGATTATTGGAGCCATTCTTTTCCGTCGCACTATGAATTCAAAGATTGACGGCAAATACACGGCTGAATACTTATGGCAGGAAAAGGGCATTGTTCCCCTGTTGAAGGTTGACCTGGGAATGATTGATAAAGAGGACGACGTCCAGCTTATGAAGCCAATCACGAATTTGGATGAACAGCTTAAAGAAGCCAACAGTCATGGAGTTTTCGGCACCAAAATGAGGTCGGTTATCTGGGCTGCAAATCCTGTTGGAATTAAGAAAATCATAGACCAGCAGTTTGAATTCGGTCAGAAGATTTTCGATGCAGGCCTGGTACCTATCCTAGAACCTGAAGTAAACATCGATATTCCTGACAAGGCTGAAGCTGAGGAAATCATGGTCAAGGAGATCAAAGAGCATCTGGCAAAACTGGATGATGATACACGTTTCATGTTCAAATTCACCATTCCTACAAAGGCAGGACTATACAACGAAATAATGGAAGATCCGCATGTTTGCCGCGTTGTTGCCCTCTCCGGTGGCTATAGCCGTGAAAAGGCAAATGAACTCCTCAAGGAAAATCCGGGTCTCATTGCTTCCTTCTCCCGCGCCCTGCTAAATGAAATCAGCGCCCAGCAGACAGATGAAGAATTCAACAAGGCCCTGCAGGCTACAGTAGACAGCATATACGAGGCTTCTATTATCTGATAAATAATATGATCTATATGATCGAAATACCAAATGAAGCATTGGTTCATTAAGGACCAATGCTTCACTTTTTATACTCTATTCATAAAATATAATGAGATATTTTTTGCAATATCTTTCCTTTATTTACATTATCTGATACCCTTAAATCAAGTTTTCCAACTGCCTGCTTGGCAAGTGGAAGTTTTTTTAATTAGATGGAGAACATATATGGGAAAAATAAAGAAAGATTTTGAGGCGGGCATTGAAGAAACCGACAGCTTGTTATTGCTCCAAGCTATGAATACAGGCAACGTCATACTCTTGAGTTCACCGGGCATGAGAATAATAAAGACAGCCTTATCAGTTCTGGTCTGCCTCGTCCTTGATTATTTTCGTAACACAACAAACTATATTGATGCAGCGGTTGCAGCTGTTGTTTCACTCGGCACTTCCACTAAAACAACCTGGAAAGCCGGTATCAGAAGGATCATAGGTACATTGGTGGCCGGCGTATATGGGTCCCTATTTTTGCAAATTTTTGTAGTGAAACTTAGCATAAATCCCTACAGTCTAAAATACCTGATTTTGGTTGCCTTAATGTTAATCCCCCTCCTCACTTTGCTTACCTACTTCAAACAGAACCCCACAATAAGTGTTGCCGCCATTGTTTTTCTATTAATTTGCCTTAGAAGCAATAACGATGTCAGCCCTTATTTATATGCAATAAGAAGATGCTTTGATACAATGATTGGAGTCGTTGTAGCTGTTATAATAAACTGGTTACCCCCTTTGAACAAGCTTGGCGACTATTACGACAGGCGGCGAAAGATTGCTTATGAAAATTCCAAGACCATCCAAGACAGGATACAAGAAATTGCAAACGAGAAGGATGAGCCCAAAGAAGATGAGGGCTCAGAAGAATAAAATAAAGTCCGACTCAAAGAGAGAACTGACCCCCTAAAGTTAAATTTTTTGGTCAAACTTTTTAGGGTCACTCTAAAGAGCCGGACCTTTTAATTGAATGTAGATTAAATTATTAATATAATGCCAGAAATAATCAACAATACATATGTTAGCTTAATAAATATATCTTGAGAAATTTTTTTATGTATTTTGTTCCCAATAATTATAGACAATGAAATAATTGGGATACATATTAAAAACATAATAAAAACCTTAAATGTAATCCGTTTAAAAATAATATCATTCAAAAGAATAATGAAATTTAATATTAACCAGACCGGTGCCAATGTAGCTCTAATGATATCCTTATCTTTTAAAATATTTATTGCATAAATCACAAGTAGGGATCCCCCTGATAGAAATAATCCATGAATTAATCCTGCTAGTAAAAGCACAAAATTTAACATTAATGGAGATAATTCAACATTCTTCTTTATAGCCAACTTCAATGATGCAAAGGTTATCAGAAAAATACCATAAGTAAGAACGAGTTGTTCCACGGGAAAATATGCAAATATTGAAAATCCGATAAGCATTCCAATCGCCATTTTATAAGTAATATTGACTACTTCTTTTGTATCAATTTTATTTCTATTTGTATACATTATAGAAGAGCTCACGTATAAAGCGATCAAATTAAGCACAACTTTTGATGTTGATATATCTAAAAGGTAAATGCCTGCAGGCATTGCCAACATTGTCCCAGCAAAACCCGTAATTGCCTCAACAACATTTGCAAGAAAAATTACTGCAATAAATAACATTTCATTAATGGACATAATTCCCCTTTTATGAAAATTCTTATAAAAACAATACAAAAGGATTTCTAAATTTCAGAAATCCTTATGTATTGTAAATTATACTACTAATACCATCAAAAAACTTAGTATATAAAATTGTTAATTATTAATCATCGTCTAAGCTGTAATAAAGCTCTCCTTTTTTATAATCATATGTTTTTTTGCCCCATGTCCTTGTAACTAACATAGCAATCATAAAAACTATACTGGTACCAACCAACGCAAATAGTAAAGAACTAAAAGAAATTTTATTGGCAGCAAAAGCAATTATGGCAGGCATAACTACATAACAAGCAGGTACATTTATTGCATTAATTGGCCCCAATTCTTCCAAAACTGTAGTTTTTCTGTTCGGATCAACCATTCTACATAAAGCTTGTCCTGTAGCATTAGTGCCTGTTAAAACTCCCCAGATTGCTACTGTTCTTTCGAAACCATGCTTTCCTCCAAAACGTTCACCAAAATATCTTGTTGTTATATACGTAAATAATGATGCTCCGAGAATAACCAGTAATATTGGTACTATCCATTTCCCAATAACCGATAAAGAAATGCCCATAAATGCAGATGTTACCATCATATCTATACAAAAACCAGAAATTCTTATCTGTGTTCCTCTGTCTAGATACTTATCATAGCCTAATCTTACAATTAACCAACGCAATATATAAGCAAATATCATAGCATAGAGATATAAAAAACCAGAAAGTATTTGTCCTGCAAAACCTGGAATTAACTTAAAAAGACTACAGGCTGTTTGCCCCAATACCCAGGCAATTCCAACTAAAGAAAAGTGAAATGCTAACGTGTCTACATTTCCCGGGTGAGTTGTTTCCTTGCCGTAATATTGCTGTTCATCAGGTTCATATATTCCTGTAAGCATTCCTTTTCCCATATTTCCTGCAAAAGGTGCTAATCCTTTTTGTATGCCCTTTCTTACCCATGGAACTCCAACTAAAAATGCTACTAAAAAACCTGCAGCAGCATATGTAACTCCAACTTGCACCGCATTAGGCACTCCACCATTTTCTATCATGGTTCCATATGTTACACTTTGTCCTGGTCCTTGTGCGAATGCAAACGGGATTTGAAGCCCATAAACAGGTTCCATTCCAAAATGTCCTCCAAATAATTTTAAAATAAAATATCCAAGCAGTCCTGTCAAAGCATATGGAATGACCCAGAAAAATCCCATTCCACAAATTCCAGAAAACTGACTATCTGCCATTCTTTCTTTAAAAGATTTATTAGTATTCGTTTTTTTTCTTTTAGCCGCTAATGTGAGCCCCATATTTGCAAAAGAGAAAGACCAAAGTATTCCCGCTATTGCGCTAAAATCAGCCGGTTCAGCATTAGTAATTATTCCTGTTTGCATAATAATAAAACCAATTAGACCACCAATAACACTAGCTGGCACTAAGTTATTTCTAAATATTGAAACCTTAGCCCTAAGTATTACTCCTATGACAATAAAAAATCCTGTCCAAGCAAGACCGTTCATGCTAATCATACATATCCTCCTTGACGCCAATACCTGCATCTTTCAATACTTTTTGTAGTAATTTATAATGTTGTGGTTCTATGAAATCAATATCTGAGCTAATAATCCCACTGTACAGATCATTTACTATCCAAATAAGTTTGTTAACAAATTTTTCAACATTTTCATCGCTAATATTTTCCTCTTTAGCAGCTTCAGCTTTTACTTCATTTTCAAACCTTAAAAATGAATCCTTACAGATTGGAGCGAATTTCTGATAATTAAATTCTATTGAATATTGTAGGCGCTGGATTAACCACCAAATATTAGTATTAATAAATTTCGAACTTTCTTCAGAAAATGAAGGTGGTAAATTATTATTTATACTGTAAGGTAAATATGCTGATATACAAGGATTCCCAAATGAATGCCACCAAGTTGAATTTCCTTTATTGTCTAACTCAACATATGATGATGCTGCTGTACGGCTTGAATCTTCTGTCATACTATGCATACAAATTGATACTAATAATCCGTCAGCGGGGCTCCAACGTGGTTGGAAGCTCTCACCTTCAAAATGATCTCTCTGTATCTTTTTTATATATTCCTCATCAATTCTTCCAATTTGTGCTTTTAGTAATTTATTTAATCTGGCATACCTAGGATAAGCGGCTCTATGTTTTAAGTTCATAGCACCATAGGCTTTAGCAAAGTTAAACTCGGTTTGTTTATTTGTCCAACCTTTTGAAATAGCATATTCTACAATATCTCCACTATCTTCGTCCCATTCTGTTTCAGTGCTATAACAATTTGAAATTCCTAATACATCTTTAACTTTGCGTGCAACCCATCTTCTCCCACAAGTATCCAACACCCATGCTTCCTTAGTATCCACAATTAAAAAGGAATTGTGGTATCTATGCTCAATATTTACGGCTGCATTCCCCCCTTGTCCATAGGTCTCTAATAACCCTGTTATAATATGTAATGCCTCATACGCTGTTGCTCCGCGCTCTAAACCTAATCTTAAAAGGTCCATCCCCAAAAGTCCGTTTTCTTTTTCTTCGGGTTCTCTAGACCAAACAGCCTCATTTCCAATAACCACACCTTTCTCGTTCATTCCATGTTCAAATCCCCATATCCAATATGGTTTTGAACCAATAACACGGTATGTGTGTTCTAATTGAGGTATTTCAATATAAGTACATTTTACGTTTTGACCTTTGTCATAGTCCCTTGCTGGATAAATCACCAAATTTTGCTGTTCATTAATTGGTCTGTCACTGTTTTTGGCAAAAATAACTTTGCCACTTTTGGTGGAATTTCCTAGAGCTACGAATGTATCACATGAATATAGTTCCATATTTCTCCTTTCTAAATAAATGCTAAGAAAACCTTTTCACGAATATTTTATTTTATTAATTAAAAATAGTAAATGTTATGAAAATTAGATTAAACAGTTATTATATGTTTTGTACAATAAAATAAAAGTAAAAATAATCCATATTTGAAACTTATAATTTGATAGCAGGAAAAATTGTTATGAAGTATTTTTATAAATCAACGATCTTTTGCTCTTTTGAAAATAATATTGCAAAATAAAAAAAATGTGTTTGGCTTGGCTTTCTTATATCATAGCCTGTTTTATCATAAAATTTATTTAATCTATATTGAACCGTGTTAGGATGAATATAAAGTTCATTTGCTATTGATGATATAGATCCTTCATTGTTAAAATAAGATTCAAAAAGTTTAACATAATCATCTATTTCATCTTCTTGAATATTAAAAAATTTAGATAAAAAATTAAATTTTACTTTTTTTGGTATATAACATACAAATTCATCTGTCATCAAATCATCATATGACATTATCTCCATATCTATAATATCAGCTATGTGCATAGCATTTAAAGACATTTGATATGAAGCCCAAGGGGACCTAGATTCAAAGTTAGTTTTTGAAATTCCAATGTAAAAGTTATATTTGAATTTTTCTTTTAGTTCTTTGCATAAAGTATGGCATACGGTAACAACAGTTCCAAAATAATTTAATTTTTTATCAAGAGGTATTAAAATAGCCCAGCCTGATTCAGTTTCGCTTACGTAAGAGTTTCTAAATAATCTTTTTGATGTACTTATTATCATGTCACTTACAGAATTTTTAATGGTACTATAATTAATATTTAAAAATCCACCTTTAATTGTAATAAAGGCATAATTTTTTTTTAATTCAAATCTATGTATAGAAGCCTCCTCAATAAATTGATTAGTAAAGTTTAATGTTTTAATATTCAAAAACCGATTAAGAAAATTTTCAAACTCTTTTCTATCATATATCAATTTACGTTGTTTCTCTTGCTCCATTACGAGAATTTCCGCCATTTTTTTGCAAATTTTACCTATTTGAACTACTTCGTCATATTCTCCTGTAATACCAAGAACTCCTATAATGTCATTATTTTCTATAAGTGGTAAATTTAAGCCAGCCTCCAAATAAAAATTATCAAAATTATCAATATCACTTTTTGAAATAAAAAGTTCCTCTAAATTATTCTCAATTATTTTTTTTGCACCTAAATGCAATTGTCCTATTCTGTTTTTATTTGTACTGGCAATAATGGTTCCCCTCATATCCATAACATTTATACTTTGATTAACCAATTTACCAATTTCTTCAACTATAATTTGTGCAGAAGATTGCGAAAGCATAATGACTCCCCCATTCAATGCTACTAATAAAATTTAAAACATGATAATTGTTAATACACGACTTAAATTATAAGGCCAATAACCTCATTACATTCTCCATACTAGACTTAAGATCTTTTTTTGATCTTAATTTTGCTTCGCCATATGGAATAGCAACTCTATTAATACTAATTGCAGCACTTATTCCGTTTTCATAGATACTCTTACATGTATCATCTATATCTCCAACTATAGCTAGTACAGGTACGGAATACTTTTTCGCTCTTCTAGCAATTCCGACAACAACTTTTCCATTAAGCGATTGAGAATCTAATTTTCCTTCTCCAGTAATCACTAATGATGAGTTAATTAACATATTATCAAAGTTTATTGTATCTAGTAGTAAATCAATCCCCATATATAATTTTGCTTCCAATAGAGAACCTAGCCCACCTCCCATACCACCAGCAGCACCTGCTCCAGGTATGTTTTTTATATCTTGCCCTTTGATCTTATAAATGGCATTTGCTAATTTTTCTAATCCCTTATTTAATATTTTAATATCTTCCTTTGAGGCGCCTTTTTGGTGGCCAAAAACTTCAGCTGCACCAAAACTTCCAATTAATGGATTATCAACATCTGTCATCAACATTATTGAAATATTTTTAATTCTTTTATCGACTCCTTCTGTAGAAATTTCATCAATGTTTACAAGTGTTTCTCCTGTCGGAATAAACATATTTCCATGTCCATCGATGAATTTATATCCCAGTGCTGCACAAGCCCCAGCACCACCATCGTTAGTTGAACTTCCTCCCAAACCTATTATTATTTTCCTAACTCCATGGTCAAGAGAATCTAAAATTAACTCTCCAACACCATATGTATTGTATTTCATAACTTCTGGGACTCCTTCAATTAAAGGGAGTCCTACAGATGCAGAAACCTCAATTACGGCACAACCATTAGAAAGTATTCCATAAGTTGAGCTTTGAATTGACCCTGGTAACGGGCCTTGTACATTAATCGTTCTTTTTTCCCCACCAAAAATTTTAATAAAGGCATCGACTGTCCCCTCTCCACCATCTGCTATTGGGATAATCTTTGTATTGATTTTTGGTAGAAACTCCTTTACGGTCATATTTATAATATTGCAAACTTCTAAAGATGACATGGTTCCTTTAAAAGAGTCCGACATTATTAATATATTTTTATCCTTGTCAAAATTCATATTCTTAACTCCTAATTATTAAAACTATTTTGATATTTTGTTGTTTGTAATAGAGTATAACTTGCTGTAAATGTTTTCAATGATGTATGAAACGAATAATTGTTGATTTGCTTGTTTTTTAAAACAATATCTAACTATAATAAATAGAAAATAAATTAATACGAATTATTCTTTGGAAAAGTAATAAATAATCTAAATATACTATTGAAAATATTAAAACTCCACGGCCATATGCCAAGCGGCTTTGCCAATTGCCACCATATAAATATCACCCTTTACAGGGCCAAGGTCTTTAAGGGCCAAATCCACCGCCGTGTCCGGCAAAACCTTGCTAATACTGTCTTTGATTATTTTGTCAGCAACTTGTCTCAGCATTTTAAAACCTTCCTAGTCTAAGATTATATATCGGGCAAACGTTTACTCTCGGAATATTTTATATCAAATCAAAAAAAAATCCTATGTTTGATTTTTATTTCATTATATCTAATAGCACATGCTTTCCAATCTTATATGGAACTTAACTCATAAGAGCATATACAGAATGTGGGCTGCAAAACCCGCAAAAAGTCCTCCAATCGTATGGCTAAGAATTGATCTCCCTGTCAAATCCTTGCATCCAAGGGCCTCCATCATAGCCACATGGGTTGAAAGATAACCTGACCAGCACATGCATATGGCTGTAAATACTGCAATGTCATTGCCCGTTACCGAGCCTATTCCTGCCATGTTCTTAACTACGCCTATGGCCGCTCCGGCTGATCCCAGGGCCGTTATCGGAACAGCTATGGCCTCGGATGTAGAAAAGCCGAACAGGGGCTTTATGATAAAAGAAAGTTTTTGACCCAGCCAGGGTAAAACAGGAACTCCCTCGCCGGCTGCTCCCGTATAAACCCCACCGGGTCCGGGCCCGTTTGTTAAAAGGAGAACTATGGTGCATATTCCCAAAACGCCTGGGACTATGGCCAAGCCCATATCAACCCCTCTTTTTCCTCCATCAAGCAGGGCCTCGATAAATCTCTGGCCCACGCTACCCGGCCTAACTATCCTCATAGTGGATGGCAAGTGGTCATTAATCTCGATCTTCTGTTCTTCCGTATTTATGTACTTCTTCTTTGTGGCCCTTAGCATTAGCCTTACGCTGACTACGCTACCGAAAATGGCCCCGATGTTTCCGAGGAGGGCCGCTTTAAGGGCTCCATCAACAGGAAGGGCCATCATCGTTGTGGTTGTTATAAGGCCCATACCGAAGGCTGTACCCAAGTTGGTCAGGGCCGGCTTCTGATAATTTTTAAAATAGCGGATAAAGTTTTCTTCTGTTGCCAGAGTGAGAATTGCGGGATTATCTGAAAGATAGCAGTTTAAGATTCCTAATGATGCTGCCCCGGGCAAGTCATAAATCGGCTTCATAACTATTGATAGAATCTTATTTACTAAAGCGATCAGACCGAATTCTGAAAAGAGGCCGGAGATAGCCCCTGCCATAACTGAGATTGCCATAATGAAAAAACATGTGTGCATGAGGCTCTCATAGGCAGTGTTCATGAGAGTCATCAGCATATTTGTGGCTCCCATCACCTTACCTATACTTATGAAGAATCCGAAAAATAAAAATAAAAAGAGAAAACTTTCAAAGCCGAAAATTTTCTTCAGTTTTTGTCCATCGCCGGTCATAGGCCCTCCTAAAAATACAATTTTATCAATTATATCAGATATAAGAAATTTTCTAATAGCTTGACCCTTTATCTTTTTAAAACTTATATCGACAAGACTTGCCACAAAAATCAAGGCCCGGTCGACATGACCGAGCCTTGATTTCAATAATTTACTTCTTTATTACTTTTAAATTAGTAATTTCGAAAAATAATATTATTTAAACAAGCCTTTGACATCTTCTACAATATCTTGAGCCTTATCCTTTATCCCTTCACCGATATTTTCAAGATTAAATCCGTCTTTTGTGACTTCTTTAACCATTTTATTAAACTTTTCACTTTCTTTCTTTGCCTGTTCTTTATCCCATCCGTATGTCTTCTGAAGATGTCCGAAAAGCTGAGTAAAGTCCCCTTTTACCTCCATACCCGGATCCTCGGTTAAACTTCCCCACTCGCTTTCAATCTTTCCTTTTAGCTCATCCCAAATTCCTGAAATCTGTTCTTTGTTCATTTTTCCCTCCTAATTTAATATGTTTTCATAACTGTTCCTGACAATAATGTTTCGTAATATAAGTATTACCCATTAATTTTGATACTAATTTTTAAATCTTATATTAATTAATTGAAAATATTTTTTAAAATCCGACCTTTTTAGTCAATTTTTGCTTGCAAGTGGTCGTGAAATATAATAATATTCAATCATGTGATAAGGTTGTCCTATTTAGGGTAGCTTTATAGTTGAAGATGGGAAATCGTTTGAGGTATTTGCGCTTTGACAATTTCCCGGTTAATAAATAGGAGGAATATATGGCTTTCAAAACAACAGAGCAGCATGAAGAATTGCGCAAAAGGGTTAGAGAGTTCGCAGAGAACGAAATCAAACCTATCGCTTTTCAGCTGGACAAAAATGGCGAATTTCCCGAGGAAATAGTTAAAAAGCTTGGCGAAATGGGCTTGATGGGCATCCCCTATGAAAAAGAATATGGCGGTGCAGGACTTGACGTAACTTCCTATGCCATTGCAGTTGAGGAACTGTCACGTGTGGACGGTGGTTGCGGTGTTATATTGTCAGCCCATACTTCACTCGGTTCTTTCCCGATAGCTGCATACGGTACAGAAGAACAGAAGAAAAAGTATCTGACTCCTCTGGCAAAAGGCGAAAAGATCGGTGCTTTCGGTCTTACAGAAGAAAATGCCGGATCAGATGCCGGCGGTACTGAAACAACAGCAGTTCTCGAAGGCGATCATTACATACTAAACGGTGGCAAGATCTTTATTACCAACGCACCTCGTGCAGACATCTACACAGTATTTGCTGTAACGACACCGGGAATCGGTTCAAAAGGTATTTCAGCTTTCATCGTTGAAAAAGGCTGGGAAGGATTCTCCTTCGGCGATCCCTATGATAAGCTCGGAATTCATTCTTCCTGCACAGCAGAGCTGATCTTCAATAATGTTAAAGTTCCGAAAGAAAACCTCTTGGGCCAGGAAGGCCAAGGCTTCCGTATCGCATTGACAACACTTGACGGCGGCCGTATAGGTATTGCTTCACAGGCTCTCGGTATTGCCCAAGGCGCTTATGAATCTGCCCTTCAATATTCAAGGGAAAGGGTCCAGTTCGGCGGTCCCATTGCCCAACAGCAGATGGTTTCAGCAAAATTGGCCGACGCCGCTACTGAAATCCGTGCCGCACGTTTCCTAGTATACAGTGCTGCAGAACTCAAACAAAATCACGAACGCTATGCTATGGAAGCTGCTATGGCAAAGATGTACGCTTCAGACATGGCCCTGCGTGTAACAAATAACGCCCTCCAGATCTTCGGCGGCTCAGGATATATCAAGGGCATCGATGTTGAACGTCATTTCCGCGATGCCAAGATCACAACTATTTATGAAGGCACCAATGAGATCATGAGGGTTGTCATAGCTGCCAACATCATCGGCCGTATGACAAGGAAGAAGAGCGAGGGAAAGTCTGCTGTAGCTCAGAAACGCGGTCCTATAACCGGAGATCGTAAGAGAGAGATCATCAAAGCCGATACAGCTCAGGAAGCTGTAGATATACTTGTAGCAAAACTTAAGAAAGACGGACATGACTTCACCGTCGGCGTTCCAATGGATACACCGATCAGCGATGCTGAGCGTGTTGTTTCCGTAGGTAAAGGCATCGGCGAGAAGGCCAATATGAAGTTGGCTGAAGACCTGGCCAAGGCTTGTGGTGCAGCTCTCGGTTCATCACGTCCAGTTGCTGAAACATATAAGTACCTCCCCCTCAACCGCTATGTCGGTATGTCCGGTCAGAAATTCAGCGGCAACCTCTATATTGCCTGCGGTATTTCAGGTGCAGTTCAGCACTTAAAGGGAATCAAAAACGCTTCTACAATAGTTGCCATCAACAAGAACGGCAATGCACCTATCTTCCATAACTGTGACTACGGTATTGTCGGTGATATCCTCGAGATCATGCCCCTGCTTGCAAAGGCACTTGATACCGGAGAGAAGAAGCCGGCACCGCCAATGAAGAAGGTTCGTCACTCAAAACCGAGGAAACTGGCTCCCAACTATGGAGTTTACGTATGCACAGGCTGCGGATATGAGTATATCCCCGATGAGGGTGATCCGGACGGCGAAGTAACTCCCGGAACATATTTCGAACAGATTCCTGACGGCTGGGTCTGCCCCGAGTGCGGAAGTGAAAAGTCTGAATTCATTGAAGAAAAGTTCCCTGCAGACCGCAGATAAATTGAGAGTTAAATAAGGAGGAAAATATGAATTTCCATTTTGCAACACGAAAAGTAACGGACGACCTGTATTGGGTCGGTGGCAACGACTATAGGCTTGCCCTTTTTGAAAATATATTTCCCATTCCTGAAGGAGTAGCATACAACTCATACCTCCTTCTCGATGAGAAAACAGTCCTGATTGACTCAATTGACTGGTCAATCACTCGTCAGTATATCGACCATGTCGATGCCCTGTTAAATGGCCGCAAGCTCGACTATCTGATTATCCACCACATGGAACCTGACCACTGCGCCGCCATCGAAGAGATCGTCATTCGTCATCCTGACGTAACAGTTATCAGCAGCGAGCAGGGCATTGAAATGATGCACCAGTTCGGTCATACTCTCCATGAAGACCATCTGAAGATCGTAAAAGAAGGCGATACCGTAAACTTCGGCAAGCACACATTCGCATTCGTAGAAGCTCCAATGGTTCACTGGCCTGAGGTTCTGATCAGCCTTGACGTAACTAACGGTGTTCTCTTCAGTGCCGATGCTTTCGGTTCATTCAAGACTCTTGATGGCCGTCTCTTCAACGACGAAGTTGACTGGGACCGTGATTGGCTGGATGAAGGACGTCGCTACTACACAAATATCGTAGGAAAATATGGTCCTTTCGTACAGGCACTTTTAGCCAAAGCAGCTCCCCTGCTTCCCAAGGTAAAGTTCATATGTCCTACACACGGACTAGTATGGCGCAACAATTTCGGCTACCTGCTTGACAAGTACAATAAATGGTCATCATATGAACCTGAGGTCAAAGGTGTTCATATTGTATTCGGTTCTATGTACGGCAATACCGAATATGCCGCTCAGGTCCTTGCTATCAAGCTTGCAGAGCGCGGAATACATGATATCAAGATCCATGATGTTTCAAGCACAGATATCTCCTATCTGATTTCCGATACGTTCAAGTATTCACATTTAGTACTTGCCTGCCCGACCTACAACCTGCGTATCTATCCGCCTATGCAGAACTTCCTCTATGATATGATGGCCCTCAATGTTCAGAACAGGACAGTCGGTATCATTGAGAACGGTACATGGGCAGCTACTGTAGGCGACCTCATGGAAGAATATCTTGATGAGAAGATGAAACTTATCGATGTCTTCAATGAACGTGTCACAATCAACTCAGCACTCAACGAAGCTAATACAGGCGATATGGATGCCCTGGCCGATGCTATTGCCAACTCCATAAAGTCCTCAGATGAGAAAAAAGAAGAAGCTCCGAAAGAAGAAGCTCCGGCTGAGAACAAAAAGGAGGGTGAAAAAAGGCCCTTTCGTGACAACAAAAAAGAAAGAAGATAAGGAAAAGCCAAAGCCTGCTTCTAAGCCCGAGCCCAAGCCCGAGCCAAAGAAGGAAGCAAAGGCTGAGCCCAAGCCCAAGCCGGCACCACCTGAAATGCCTCAAGTTGAGAAGCATGAGGATCATGAAAAGAAAAAACATGAGCATTCCGGTGGACTTCTTGGAAAGATAAAAGGCTTTTTCGGCGATTAGTAAAATAGAAAGCAGGAGAAGGAAATAAATTCCTTCTCCTGCTTTTTTAATTTACTTATTTTCAAAACTTACCTAGGCTTTTTTAGAAAAATTTTTAAAGATCCATAAAAAGACTACGGATCCTACAACAGATACTAAAATATTTCCCAAAAATCCCGTTGAAGCAAGTCCGACAAGCTTGAAGATTATCCCTCCTATGAAGCCACCAAGCATTCCAACTACAACATTTTTGACTGCCCCCATCCTGGCATTGGTCCCCATGATCATTGAAGCTATCCAGCCGGCCAAGCCGCCGACAATTAAAGATCTTATTAATCCCATTGGTGCCATATTCTACTCCTTTTCTTTTAACAAGTTTTTTTATACCCCAATTTCGGGATTCGCCTTGCAGAAATTTGAAGTATTTGAGCCAAGGCCAAAATAACTGTAAAAGAAATCAAAAATGTAAGATTGACATTTCCGGTAAACCTTATAAAATTTGATACCAACAAAGACCCCAGGAGCATTTGTAAGCAGTAAAGCTCGAGTGACATATTCCCGATATATTTCAAGATTTTAAAATTAAATCTGGAAAAGACGGTATCGCAAATGAAGACCAGGCCCAGGCTGTGCGGTATGGCCAGCACATAGAAACTGTAAGTAAAAATATAATTTGTTCTCTGCATAAAGCCATATTCCCAAGTGAGGAATATACCCGCGATCAGCAGTGGAATTCCAATACATAATTTTTTGCTTTTGCTTATTTTTCCTTCACATTGAGCCAAATAGCTGCCAATAAAAACTATGGGAAGTCTGCATAGCAGGATATTAACACTATGATTTTCGGTCGCTTTCTCCAGCAAGATCATTACCAGCCCCCAAATGAGCAAGACAATTATCAAAGCTTTGTTTCTCCCCTGCCTTTTTATAAGTTTGATATAAAATGGCAGAAACAGGTAAATCATCATCAGGGCGGGGATGAACCATAAAAACGATCCTCCCCCGCTTTTAATAAGATCCAAGCCTAAAAGGGTGGGCAGCAACTTATCAACCGTAACATTTCCTATTGCAAGTCCTAATATACAGCATATTATGAACAGAGGATATATCCTTAGAAACTTTCTTTTTATGTATTTGAAATAATTATCGGTGTTTGAGAAAAACGCCATGTATCCTGACATGAAAAAGAAAATATCCACTCCGACATAGGCTGTCATTAAAATATATCTCAAGATCACCGACGGCAGGTCATGACTCCTGGGCATAGGCAAAAGATGATATAAAATCACCAGCATTGCCGCCAGGCCCATTATAGGCTGTTTGCTTTTTTTCAAACTCATATTAAACTAACCTATCACTTATTTTGATGCACTTTTAATATCAAGAGTTTGAAGATTGTTATCACCCACCAGCTTAGTGAAATTATCCTTGATCTTGCCGTAGGCATCCTTGAAAGTCATTACCATAAGAACGTAGTTATCATTATAAATAACCTTGCCTGTCTCGGCTTGAACGCATAGCCACTTGTTAAGATCAGCCTTAGCGGCTATTTTCTTGGCAATTTCTTTTCCATTGCCGTCTTTGCATTTAACGAGAACCATGGAGTGGGGAGATGATGAAATACTTGTTTCCGAGCATGCAGCTTCTATTCCCTTAACCCATGAAATAAAGCTGTAGTCCTTAAAATTCGATTTGTTGAGTGCAAAGATATCCGCAGAAGGGATATTTGCACCCTTGGAAATCTTTCCCAAAGCATCTGTCAATTTCCCTATGTCTTTTGAATTTTCTGGTATTTTAGCCTGGGGTTTCTTTTCTTCCGGCTTTTTTTCATCAGGTTTCTTGTCGCCGGGTTTTTCTTTGCTTTCTTGAGCTTGGCTCTGTGAACTTGATTCCGAAGCTTCTGAGCTCACATCGCTTGATTCGCTGCTAACAGATTCCTGACTAATAGATTCCTGACTGCTTGATTCTTGGCTCCCCATATCAGGCTTGTTGCTTGTGCCACAGGCGGCAAGCGATACGGACAGCAATAGACATGAGATTAAAAGACTTGTTTTTTTCATAAAATACTCCTTGTTTTTAAATTTGTCGTTATTATATAAAAACAATTGTGAGAATTTTTGTTTGAAATAAGTGATTTTTGTGTGGAAAATTAACAAAGTTTGTTCTTATGCCTATTTTTGAATTCTTATATATTTTGGGCCGGGCATTTTAAAGCCATGAGCCTTTAAAGCATCGAAGAGGGCGTTTTCCATGATCATCTTATTTTTCCCCACCTCATCATAATTTTCAATCATTTTAGTATATCTTTCATAGGCTATTTTCCCCGCTATTTCCAAGGCCTTTTGACGGTCAGAATCGGCATCAATCAAAATATAAATATCCTGAACAACAAAAGGATCTTTGCGATTATAATTGTAAACCGGCTTATTGAATATGGAACGGTTTGGAGTAGAAACATACCTGCCCGTGGGGCTCATGCAATAAATCTTAGGGTCATTATTTTATGCTTTTTCTTATCGTCTTCCATGGCATGATCGAGTGTTTTGGAAAGAATAAGCCTAAGAATATAAAATACTAAAAATATCCCTGCAATTTATCCTCCATTTTTAAGCTAAAAATTTTATTTATTTAAATAATAGCTGTCATCTATGGTTTTTAAGAGGTATGAAAGGTCATCGTACCTTGATGTATCCGATGTCGACCCAATGCTTATGATTAAAAATTCCTTCTTACCCGTATCATAAAGTACAATCAAATTATAGTCGTCTCCTAAAGATCCGGTTTTAACACCCTTGACCCTCTCGTTATAGTAGTCTTTTTCTTCTGGATTTAGGAACTTGTTTGTGTTCTTCCAAACTTTTTTAGTTCCGTTCCTGAGTTTAACTTTATAAAAGGGCTTAGAAACAATTTGACGGAACCAATCCTCTTCCAACAAGATATCACATACGGATTTTAATTCATTTGCCGTTGTTGTAGCTTCGTAGTCATATCCGCTGGGATCCAGAATCTTAGTGTTTTTCCAAGACCTTTCTTTTATATGTTTGTTAAGGTCTTTTATGAAAAGAGAAATTTTCTCTTTAGAAGTCTTTGCCTCAGGGTGCTTGAGCCCACCGACATAGTCAGCAACTACATAGGCCGCATCATTTCCGGACGGCACCAACATAGCTGCAAAGAGCTCCTTTAAGGTGTAGGTTTCTCCGTCCTCCAGCTTGGCTGAAGAAGAGCCTTTTTTAACATTATCAAGGGCTTCCTGCTTAACCTTGATCTTCGTATCAAGCTTTAAAAGTCCTTTTGCATATTCAATAGTAAAGAGCTTGGCAAGGCTGGCAGGGTGCTGCTTTTCATCCTCCAATTTAGATACATATATATTGTCATCAGTCCTGTCAACCACAAGCATGGATTTTGCATTATATGTGTTTTCGGTATCAAAGCTCATGTTCCTAATTTTATCCTTAAAAAATCTGAAACTTTCGGGCCGGGTTGCATAAAATATAAACAAAATAACCGATACTAATAGAATCGGAAAAATTAGCCATATTCTTTTCTTTGATGGTCTTCTTTTTTGGCCGGGTCTTCTTTCTTGCATTAAATAACCTTTCTTTATGTTTACATATATATTGATAAAGTCTACGTCTACCATCTAAATTATTCACTTATTCATGCTTTTTTCAAGTGAAAACAAAAATCCCCCCATATGCTTCGTGCGTATAGGGGAATTCAGTTAAATCCTGATTTTAAATGTTTTGCTCTTATTTTGAACCGAGCTCACGATCAATAATCATTCTTGCGGAAATATTTTCTCCCGCCAATGTGAACTGGTCGACGATTTCACGTGTTAAATCTTCTTCCTCAGTCTGTTCAGCAATGAACTGATGCATAAAGATTTCTGTTGCATAGTCATCAGCCTGTTTTGCCAGGTCATGGATCTTATAAATGCGCTTTGAAACCTTCTGCTCATGTTCCAGAACAGCTTGGGCTACTTCAAGTGGGCATTTTTGATTTACCTCAGCCATGTCAATTTGATGGAGGGTCGGCTTTACTCCGCGCTTATGCATGAAAGCGATGAAGGATTTGGCATGGGCCAACTCCTCTTCATAATGGTCTGAAAGCCACTTTGAATATCCCTTATAGTTCTGCTCTTCCATGGCTAAAGATAAGCCCAGATAGAGATAGCCTGAATAAAGCTCAAAATTGATTTGTTCATTTAAAGCGTCAATGATTTTCTGATCCATTTTGTCCTCCTAAAGTAAAATTATTTTATAGTTAATTAACTATGGACAACTACTTATATTATAGGCATTTTGAATTTTTAGTCAAAATTAGAAATAAGTTATTAAGATAATTGTTTAGGCTTTTCAAGCTCTTCCTTTTCTAATAAATTTTTATAATTTGCGTCCATTCCAAGAGCTCCTAATGGAGCAGTTATTAGAATGCCCAAAACGGCAACTGAGAGAACAATTTGTCCGCATGCCAGACCGGCAGCCAAGGGTACAGATCCGATTGCTGCCTGAACCGTGGCCTTGGGCAAATAGGAAAGTACACAAAACAATCTCTCTTTTAATGATAAAGGCGTGGCAATGACACTCAAACAAACCCCTATCGATCTAAAGAGTAAGGCTCCAAGGATTAATAATATGGCAGGCAAACCAGCGCTCATCGTATAGCGTATATCTACAGCTGCCCCGACAAGCACAAAGAGGATCAACTCGGCAGCCAGCCAGAGTTTACCAAACTTCTCCGATAAGCGCTTGGATACAAAGCTTGTACTCTTATTCTTAATCATTATCGCCATGCTTACAACTGCAAGTAATCCTGAAATTGCAATTTTACCCTCAAGCCATGTTTCTATTGCCATCAGCAGAAATGCCAGGGCCATGACGATAATTACTTTCATGCTGTTTCTTACATAATTTTTGCGAGCATAAGCCGTCTCGAAGAATAAATACAGGCCATAACCGGAAATGAGACCCAATAAAATACCCAAGACTATTGACAATGGAATATTGGCAAAGTCCACCCAATTGGCCCCTGTTCCCCGGACCATGCCTAAAAAGCTGGTAAAGAGAACTATGACAAAGATATCATCGCAGGAAGCACCGGCCATAAGCATCTGTGGTATACCCTTCTCAGTGCCGTAGCGGTTTTCAATATAATGAACCATTCTTGGCACAACAACAGCCGGTGATACTGCTGCCAAGACAGAGCCCATAACAGCCGCTTCTATTCTCGTAATTCCCAAGAGCATAGGCCCCAGAAGCAGATAACCTCCTATTTCAAAAGTTGCCGGTAAAAAAGACAGTAAGATAGCCGGGCGACCAACCTTGATTAAATCCTTCCAATCAAGTGAAAAACCCGCCTTTAGCAGGATAATAATTAATGCCATTTTTCTAAGCTCAGATGAGATCGAAAGAATTGCAGGATCCAGAAAATCCAGGACATAGGGACCCAGGACTATACCTGTGATCAACATGCCTATGATCCCGGGCAATTTTAATTTCTTACATATTGCAGCCATGGTCAGGCCGACAAGAAAAATAAGTGATAATGAAGTTAACATCTATCCCCCTTTAAAGCTTTAATCCAACATTTTTACAAGAAAATTTTTGTAGAAGTCATCAGCTTTAAAGCGGTTTAGGTTACCCAGGGGAGAACCTCATTCCCCGCCGAAATTTTAGAATAAGTAACTTCGTTTGTCAATCATTGCTCAATAATGATTTTAAGCTAGGCCAAACGATGCAAACTGTATTATAATCTAACGTAAAAGCATAAAAAGGAGGGGCTTATGGAAGAAAAACGAAAACTTAAACTTATTTTTTATGCATTTGCGGCCCTGCTAATTATCGGGGTTATAGGCTATATGGCCTTCTTGAAAGTCGGATTTGTGGATGCCTTATATATGACGGTTATAACCATATCCACAGTAGGCTTCGGTGAAGTCGGGACCACAAGCCCCCAATCCGAGATGTTTTCAGTATTTATGATATTTTTGGGCGTGGGTATTGTCGGCTATGCCTTTACAACACTTGTGGCTATGCTTGTGGAGGGAAAGGTTTCAGATTTATGGAAGGGAAGCAAAATGGATAAGAAAATTTCCGCTTTAAAGGATCACTACATAATTTGCGGTTCGGGAGAATTGGCAGAGGTTATAATAAATAAATTTGTGCGTGAAAAAATGAATTTTGTAGTCATAACGGATAAGCGTGAGGACCTGGATGACTATAGCCACCATGACATTTTGGTGGTAGAGGGTCAATCCACTGAAGAGGAGATTTTGAGGCAGGCCGGAGTTGAAAGGGCCAAGGGTCTGATTTCCGCTTTGGATACCGAAGTTGACAATATAGTAACTGTGCTTACGGCAAGAAATCTCAACAGCCAAATATATATTATTTCGAATTCCACCAGCAAATCAGGAAGCGAAAAATTGCTGAAGGTTGGGGCAAATAAGACCCTGTCCGCTGTTGAAATAAGCGGCAAGCGTATGGCCTCACTTATGATAAAGCCCCATGTCATATCCTTTTTGGATGTGTTTACTCAAATTGGAGGAGTGGAGCTTGATCTTGAAGAAGTTATTGTCAAGAAGGACTCCTACCTGGAAAATAAAAATTTACTCCAGGCTCAAATTCCCAGCAAAACCGGTCTTACTGTCCTGGCCATAAAAAAGATTGAGGATGATAAAATGCTCTTCAATCCACCAATTGACTATACTTTTAAAATCGGCGATGTTCTTATTGTTCTGGGACGTGAGGATCAGGTGGATAAATTAAGACATTTAGGTGATGAAATAAAATAATCTTAGTAAAAAAGTGTTAAACTTGTTTAGGTAAAATTCGATTTAAGATTTATTTTTGTTGGTGTGAATAACTTTATTGGAGATTTGTGGTGAAAAATTTAAAAGAATTCTTAAAACGTAAAAATGTAATTATTTCCTGGCAACGCTACGGGATCGATGCCTTGGGCGCTATGGCCCAGGGACTTTTCTGTTCCCTGTTGATCGGGACAATCCTCAACACCATGGGCATGCTCATGAACCTGCCCTTCCTGACCAAAACCGTGGCCAGCATTTCAGGGATTGACTACACTGTCGGAGGCCTTGCTATGGCAATGAGCGGGCCGGCCATGGCTGTGGCTATCGGCTATGCCCTTAAATGCCCACCCCTGGTCTTGTTTTCTTTGACAACTGCTGGCTTTGCTTCAAATGCTATTGGCGGTGCGGGCGGTCCTTTGGCGGTCTTGTTTGTTGCCATCATAACTGCTGAAGTCGGAAAAATGGTATCCGGTGAAAGCAAGGTTGATATCCTGCTTACGCCCCTGGTAACTATAGGCGTTGGTATGTTCCTATCCTGGCTGATTGCTCCCGGTCTTGGTCGTTTGGCCATGTCTTTAGGTAAGGCCATAATGTGGGCTACTGAGCTACAACCTTTCCTTATGGGAATTTTTGTCTCAGTCATAGTTGGAGTTGCCCTGACCCTGCCAATTTCCTCTGCAGCCATATGTGCAGCTCTGGGCCTGACAGGCCTGGCCGGCGGTGCCGCCTTGGCAGGTTGCTGTGCTCAGATGATAGGCTTTGCGGTTATCTCATTTAATGTTAACGGCTGGGGCGGGCTGATCTCGCAAGGTATCGGAACTTCCATGCTGCAGATGCCTAATATTGTCAAAAATCCAAAGATCTGGATTGCCCCTACCCTGGCTTCGGCTATAACAGGCCCCATGGCCACCTGCCTCTTCAAGATTCAAATGAACGGGGCTGCCATAAATTCAGGCATGGGCACTTGCGGTCTATGCGGACAAATCGGCGTCTTTACCGGCTGGGTCAAAGACATTGCCCAGGGCAGCAAGGCGGCCATAACATCCTTTGACTGGCTGGGCCTAATTTTAATCAGCTTTATCTTGCCGGCTATATTTGCAATGTTAATCCATATAGTTTGCAAAAAACTCCAACTTGTTAAGGATGAAGACCTAAAACTGGGTTTGTGATATCGATCCTTAATCTTGTTAAATATTTATCCGTTTTTAAAGGAATTTTTTATGCTATTTAAAAATAAATGGTTAAATCAAGCACTTAAGAAGAATATTTGGATTACTGTTTTTGCCATGCTTTTTAATGCTTTAGCTGCGACTTCATGGGTATTGCTGTCGTTTTCTCTGTCCTGGCTAATGGACGGATATTATGCGGGACCTGCAGCTTTTAACTATGCCGCTTTAAAAGTCATGGGCTTATTAGCCTTGATGATGTTCATGTATTTTATTTCAAACTGGATTCGTGCCATATATATCAGGCACATCAACTGTTATGTCCGTAATGAGATCTCAAAAGCCCTGATAGCAAACACGTCAGACTTATTATCAAGCAAGAACACAGGAAAGAAAATTTCCTGGTACTTGAATGATATCGATGAATTGGAAAATAAGTACTATGCAAATATTATTGATGTGACCTACAATTTGACCATGATAATTCTTACCTTTGTGGCCATAATTAAGGTTCATTGGCTTTTTGCCCTTGCTGCTTCCGTCCTCTTCTTGTTTTCTCTCTTGGTGCCAAGCCTGGTTAATAAGCATGTTGAGCGGGCCCAGCATAATCTAACTGTTTCCAAGGAGGAATACACTGAGACTGTCCGCGATAATTTGGAGAGCGTCTATACCCTTTTCTTCGCGGATAAGTTGGCCTATTTTCTGAGACGCATGTCCGGTGCCGATAGGACTCGCGAAAAGAAATATTACCAATATAATATGACAATGGCTAAAACCAACACTGCCCTATTCTTTGTAAATTTTCTCTCACAGGTAGGATTGATGATATTGGCACTGTATATAGCCAGCCTGGGCTATGCAGGACCTGGAAGCGTCTTAAGTATAGGGGCTTTATCGGGTAACTTGTTTAACGGCATCCAGGGATTAATGGCCTCCTTGGCCGTCATATCTTCCGTCTCCGCTATAACAGACAAGTATCAGTTAGATAGCGATGATAAAATCAAGAAGCTGAACGAGGGAATAAAGGAAATTGAATTCAAAAATGTCGATTTCAGCTATGGTGACAGAGAAATACTTAAAAACTTTAACTATAAATTTATCAAAAATAAGTATGCTTTGCGTGGTGAATCGGGCAGCGGAAAATCCACTCTTATGAAACTGATGCTGGGGATAAATCAGGCAGATAAGGGCCTGGTCTCGGTAAATGCTGATGATATAAAAGATTTGAATTTAAAGTCATATTTTAAACATCTATCCTACATAGAACAGAATATTTATTTGATCAATGATACTATTCGCGAAAATATCTTGCTGGGAAGCGACATTTCAGAAGATAAGCTTGATAAAATAATTAAAGTTGCCAAGTTGGATAAATTTATTGAAAGCCTGCCAAATGGGCTTGAAACCCGGATCAGCTCCAACGGTCAGCAAATTTCCGGTGGTGAAAAGCAGCGCATTGCTATTGCCAGAGCCTTGGTTAAAGATATTGATTTTCTATTTATTGACGAGGCCACATCCCAGCTTGACCCTGCCAATCGGGCGGATGTTGAAAAAATCTTGCTTAGCTTGGACAATGTCGGAGTCATTATGATCAGCCATAACTTTGACGCTGAGACATTGGCTAAATTTGACGCTGTAATTGAGATGTAGGGGCCCCGTAAACTATATGGCTTTTATCTTGCCTGGTCGGGATTTGTTATAGAAATCGAATCCAATCCATAGTAGTAAGCGAACCACTGATTGAACCAATATTTCGGATCTTCCCTCAAATGATATGTTTGGGCCAGCGGATTGTAGGTGTTCTTTGGGAGGTCAAACTTCTTTACCTTGGGATTTTTATTGCCCTTTGCGACCTGGGCCCCTATCTCCATCAAAGTCTCCCTGTGTTGATCATAGGAAGTCTTGATCGAAATATAAGCATCCTTGTAAACCCAAAGACTTGCCCCAAGCAAGACCAGGGTTATGACCAGGGCTTGCCCCTTTGATAGGGAAAGATTTAGGTCCCTTATTTGATAGGAAATTCCAATGATCATAAAGAGGACCGGCCAGAGCCAGGACCTTTCGGCCAGGTTGGGAGTGAAATATAGGACCAGGGACCCGGCTAAGGCGGCAAGGACAAAGATCAGCCCTTCTATTGAGGGCTTTTTTCTTTTCACCAGGTAAAAAATGAAAAGTCCCAGATAAATAGTTAAAAATATACCGATTGTATTCCAGGTTTTTTCCAATGTGAGTAAGAGGTGGACCGGTAGGTCCGCATGTGGTGCCTGTCCCGCCCTGATCATATTTCCGGGAGCCAGGACCTGGTAGACCAGCCCCAGACAGGTTGCCAATACAGCTATGTAAGGCCCCGGGCCAAGCCTTCTTCTTTCCCACTTCCACTTCAGAATAAATAGGGCCTGGACCATAATTACCATGCCTGCCCCGTTTTCACTGGCCCCTCCTGCCAAGGCCCCCAAGATTATGGCCAAGAGCTTTGGAAAGTCCTGCTTCCTATCCCAATTCACAAAGGCTAAAATGGCCAAGAGAATAAATATTGCCATCCAGAGGTAGTTGGCAGCACCTGACTTCCACAAGATTGCCGGGCCGAACTGGGGAATAAAAAGGAAAAGTAAGCAGTACAAACAGGAATAGGCCTTCCAGGTCCCGAACCTCGGTGACTCGAAAATGAGATCAGACAAGACCAGACCGAGAATAACAAAGACTAGTGAATTTACTATATTAAAAAATGTTGGACCTAGGGCCAGGGCTCCCTGGAGTAAAAAGTGGGCCAGGCTCCTGCCGTTTCGCATAAGGTAGTGGTTGTTTATTGATTTCACTAAATCCCCAAGGCTCGATACCCTTGCAGTTCCTGACGACGGCAGAGGCCCCTCGTAAATGTATAGGTAGGTTATATCGTCAGATGTGTAGATTGTATAGGTGTTCAGGATAAAAAGCGCCAGGAAAACCAAGGCCATAGTTATCAGTATTTTCTTTTTAGTCATGGCTCCCCCTTCTCACCCACAGGTTTTTGATTTTAATCAAGCATAATTATCTATTAATCTCATAGAAATTTAAAGTAACATTTTTATCCAATTTATCGAGATGGACTTCTTCTTTTTTTATAAATGAAAAACCCGCTTTTTCTATAACCCTATTAGAACCTATGTTTTCCACCCATGCTCTAATTACTATTTTCTTATAACCAAGCTCAAACAGGTGATTTACCATGGCCTTGCAGGCCTCCGTCATGTAGCCTTTACCCCAATATTTTTTTGCTGAAATGTATCCGATCTCGGGATAGCCCTCGGGTAATATCCTAGGCACATCTATCATCCCCATGACTTCAGAGGTTTCTTTGCTTTCAATGGCAAATCTTACCGTGTTTTCTTTATTATATTCATTTAGCCAAAGGTCCAGAATTTCTTTTGTATCCTCCTTTGTCTTATGAGTGGGAAATGTTACATATTTAGTTACATCTTCATCCGATGCCCAGTTAAATATAGGATCCAAATCGCTTTCTTTTAGGTTCCTGAGGATTAATCTTTCCGTTTCTATCATGCTGAATTCCTCTCTTAGAATAATGTTATAACTATCTTAACTCCCAGATTTTTGCTTTTTTAACTCTCAAATTTCTGATTTTTCAACTCCCGGATTTTTGATATTTCAACTCTCAGTTTTTAAACTTCAACAATTAGAACTCTTTCCTCTCCGGCCGGGATCTCACTTTCAATATTTCCTTGTTTGAAAAAAGCCGCTCCGCCTCTAGCTATTTCATGGCTGCTCTTATCAAGACAATATGAGTTAACGTATAATACCTTTTTTCCACATTTCGCAGCTTGTTCCGCATATTCATATTTCAGACTCTCATTCCAATCTTTATAGTGAAAGTCTGTATATACAGGCCAGAGGACTATATCAGCGTTCAAGCTCTTCATTTTATTGCAATTCTCTTCAAACCATAAATCTCCACACAAAGCAACTGAGATAGATTTATTTAAGTAATTAAATTTTTCAAATCCATACCCCTCAGCATAGTGGGAATCAGCAATTGACTCTTTCCAACCCTTTGAAATACGTCTGTAATTGTTGAGTATATTCTCTTCTTTATCTATGGTTAATTGACTGCTGTAAATCTTATTATAATCTTTCTCAATATATCCAAATGAAATAGCCACTTTATTAGTTTTACATAAAGATTTTATCTTTTTTATTATCTCTGAATCCATATCTACAGCAATCTCTGCATCTTTTATATATTTCCAACTTAAGCAATCAAATCCTTGTAAGAAGCATTCCCCAAATAGAATTAAATCAACCTTTTCAGAATATACTTTTAATACTTTTTCAATTTTTTCAAAATTATATCCTATATCTTTTGTTATGAAGCCTACAGCAGCCAAAGCTATTTTCAAAAAGATACCTCCATATGTTTTATAGTGGCGTGGCTATATTAAAGCCATATGTGGTTGATTTTTACAATAAAAGAGAGACTCAAATGAACGAGTCTCCCCAATATTTGATGACATAGAGCCATTTTTTCTTAGATTCTATAATCCCTCATACTTCTTCCTGCTATTGCAACAGTAGAAGCATTGTGTAAGAATGCTGATTTTGTGTTGGTCAAATATCCAAACACTCCTAAAATTACAAGTGCTCCATTGAAACTGATTATTTCTCTGTAATTCTTGTGTACTCTCTTTTCTAGTGCTTTGGCTATCTTTATAACGTCTATTAATTCCTTTAGTGAGTCTGATTTGATTGAGGTGTCTGCAATTTCTTTGGCTATATCTGATCCAGCATTCATAGAAATTCCTACGTCTGCTGAAGATAGAGCGATGGAGTCGTTGATGCCATCTCCAATCATAACTACTGTTCTTCCCATAGCTTTTTCTTTGTCCACATAGTTTTTCTTGTCTTCTGGAAGAACTTGTGACTCATAATAATCTAGTTCTAATTTTTCTGCCACTGCTCTTGCTGAGTTTTCTGCATCTCCTGTAAGCATAGCTATTCTCTTGATTCCTAATGCTCTAAGTGCTTCTATTGTATATTTTGCATCTTCACGTATTGGGTCGTCTATACAGATGACAGCGATTAGTTTTTCATCGTAGGCTAGGTATAGAAGTGAATAGTCTTCTTTTAGCTTTTCGATTTTCTTCTTTTGTTCTTCGTCTATCTCAATCTTTTCATCTTCTAATATAAAGTGAGCTGATCCTATGAGAGCTTCTTTGTCTTCTATCTTAGAGCTTATTCCGTGGGCAACTATATATTCTGGTTTTGAGTGCATTTCATCATGATTTAAATTTTTGTCTTTAGCTGCTTTTACTACCGCATTTGCAATAGAATGTGGGAAATGTTCTTCTAGACAAGCTGCTATTCTTAGACACTCATCTTCATCGTAGTCATAGAATGCAATTACCTTTTCTACCGTTGGTTGTGACTTGGTAATAGTACCTGTCTTGTCAAATATTATTGAATCTGCTTGGGCTAACTTTTCTAAATATCTTCCGCCTTTTACAAGGATTCCTCTTTCCGATGCGGATGATATCGCCTTCATGGTCGCTATTGGTATAGTCAATTTAAGGGCACATGAAAAGTCTACCATCAAGAATGATTTTGCCTTTATAAAGTTCCTGGTTAGTAGGTAGGTTGCTACAGCTCCTAAGAATGAGTACTTAACCATAGAGTCTGCCATGGATTCTGCTTTCTTTTCAGCTAGTGATTTATTCTTTTCACTTTCACCAATTAGTTCTATTATATGGTTAATCCTTGAGTCATCGTACTTTTTAATTGTCTTTACAAGGATGGCTCCTTCTTCTAATGCTGTTCCTGCGAATACTGTGCTGCCTTCAGTCTTCTTAACCGGCAATGACTCTCCTGTAAGAGAAGCTTCATTTACCATTCCAAATCCTCTTATGATTTCGCCGTCAACAGGGATCGTGTATCCCATACTAACTTCTACAAAATCGCCTATTTCTACATCTTCAAGATTTTTTAAATACTTCTTATTTCCATCTACTACGAATACTTTATCTACGTTTAGTTTAAGTGATTGGGCTAGATTTTCTTTTGATTTTTTAAGGGTGTATTCTTCAAGTTCTTCGCCGAGCCCAAGTAGGAACATGATGTTGCCTGAATCTGCAAATTCACAATCTAGAATTGATACTCCGATTGCTGTTGCATCTAGAACACTTACGTTTAACTTGCCTTCTCTTAGACTCTTGAGTCCAGCCTTGATGTATGGAACAGCCTTCATTACAACCCATATTGGCCTAAGTGGCATTGGCAAAATATGAGCAAAGAATATTCTTCTATACATTGCATCACGCAAGATATGGAATAGTTCTCTTCCATCTTGAGGCACGAAGTCCGCATCATCTATTTCAAAATCCGCTAACTCTTCTAAGTCAAGATTCATAATAAATCTTGCAATATTGGGTAGATATTCTTCTTCGTAGTTTACAATAATGGAATTTGCAAGGGGTGAAACTTTACAAAATTTAACCCCTGCCAATTTTTCGACTTTGTACTTAATTTTGTTTATATCAGAATCCCCTAGCACGCCTTCGTAATTGAAACGGCATCTGCCATGGGTTCTACTAACAATACTTGCTATCATCTTACTTTGCTTAAATTATTTAACTTCTTCAGCTACTTTTTCGATATCTAAAGTAGCTTTCATTTCAGCTTCTTTCTTTTCAGCTTCAGCTTTTTTAACTTTAGCTTCAGCGATGATATCTTCAGTAGATACTTTTACATTTTCAACAGTCTTGTCGATTTCTTCTTTTATTTTAAGTCCTCCGGCTACTGTGTTTACTGCTAACTTCTTAAATGTTTGTGAGGCTAAAACTTTGCCACCTATTGCTCCTACTACAAGGCCTACTCCTAAATTTAATAATCTTCTTTTCAACATAATCTCTCCTTTTTATTTTAAATTTGTACTTTCAATATTTTTAACTATCCTACTATATTTTATATTGTATACCCTAATTTTAAAAAAATCACTCTCAAAATATATTTTTGATAATGTAATTATCTTTTAATGGAGTTTGCACATTATCAAAATTATTTTAATCTAATCTATATTTCGTTTTCCAAAAATCTGCCGTAAGCTTCGTTATCTTTTGCAATCTTTTCGCAGTGGTTGTATCCTTCCCAGATTTTTAGTTTGGATCCAGGAAGTCTTTTTTTTATGAATTTTTTTGCGTGTTTTAAATTATTATCCTCAGATCCGTAGCAAAATATACACTTCTCTTGATCTTCATGAGATAGATTAGGCACATTTACAAAGGCGCAGCTACGAATGATATTTTTGATGCTTTCATCGTCTAATCCGATAAATGTATCTGCGATTATCTCTGCCAATTCTTCTCCTGTCTTTTCTGCTATTAAATGAAGAGGATAGTTTCTATCCACCTTAGATCTTTTATGGTATCCAAGAATAGTTTTTCTGGCGATCCTCTCTAAGAATCTCGTCTTCTGCGTAAGGCTACAACCTTCAAAGACACATTTCTTAATCTTTATTCTCTTGTCATTTAAAAGATGTAGAAGCAATGCTCCTCCAAGGGATGCTGCAAATGCAAGATCCATTTCTACTATATTGTTTCTTATCAGAAGTTCTGCTATTTTCTCCGCCTCAGATTCTGCTGATTCAAATATTTCTGTGGAGTCTCCGTGGCTGGATAACTCCGGAATAATGTACCTGTAGTCTTTTGACATTTGATCTGCCACCATTTCCTTCATCCCTTGTGGAGTAAAAGATATGGGATGGATAAGAAGTACAACTTTTTTATTTTCGTTATTTATATCTAAAAAATTCATGTCGACCTCTCTATATAATTAATGAATTATATATGTCAAATTAAATTCAAGCGATAATTTGCTTTTTTCTTTGGTTCTATTACAGAATCGAACCTTCTAATTGCTGTCATCGGCAAAATGATATCTCTGTATTTACCTCTTAAAAATACATCTCTTAGACAATTATCCGCAATTGACCAAATAAAATTAACAAGTTTTGTATTCTGATGCCTTTAATCTTTCTATTTGCCTTAGTATAAATTTTTATATTCCTTGAAAACTCATCACTTATAAACATAAAATCTATCTATACGCATTGTGTGCTACCGCAATCCCTTGGTCTGGTGCTTTTTCTAAATGTATTGGGGTGGTTTGAAAGAATAGTCTTTTTGATTCATTGTTTGTAACATTAAAAGTCTCGTCAATGTAATAGGTGGTATCTTCAATAACCACATAATTCCATCTGTGTTTTAAAATTTTGCTATTTATACAACCAACTTTTAATCCTATAGCTTCTCCTAAGATTAGAAATAGTTGGGCAAAGGCGGTGCAGGTTCCTTTATAGGTAATGGCAGCAGCTAAAGCTGATCTTGACCTATGCTCCTTGTCATAACTTATGTTGTCAGTAATGAAAGCATGCAGATATTTTAACTTTTCTAATTCGGTTAAGCTTTTTGTTTGTTCTTTTATCTTCTCTTCCAGTTCCATTAATTCTTTAAAAAGGTACTTCTCTGCAAAGAGCTGAACTAAAAGCTCACATTCATAATAATCGCCTTTGTTTTTTATGTCCTCAACCCTCACAACTAAAAGATTGTTTAAGGTTGAACTGTCCGGGATTATAAATTGTTTATCAATCCCATCCCTCATTTCGATTTCTTCTAAAAAGTTCTTTAATCCTTCATCTATCTTAACAACCACAGGCTTGTAGCATTCTTCATCTTTAACTTCATAAAAAACCTCTTTGGTAATAATGCCCAATTCTTCTTTAGTTGTTAAAATTTTACATTTTATCGTCATAGTTCCCCTACTTTTAAATTAATCTTCTTAGTAAGAGCATCTTCTATCGCTTTTTATTTTTCTTCTGGGCAATTTGGTACTCTTTGATTTTCTTTTTTGCTAATATGGTATTTTGTATTTAGTTTGGACAATAATGCAACCGCCTCAACGTGGATTTAGATGAGCCGATTGATGTCCACACCTCCCTTGAGACCTTATCTTGTACTAGGAAATTGTTCAAGGCTTAGACTCGTACTTGGAAACTGGTCGAGTTTTCCGGAATCATTACTAATATCCCTCTACCTCGTGACGATATTATCTATAGACTATTTTAACTCATCTTATGATCGCATCGTCGTCGGCCTGTAAAGTGTGTTATACTATAATGTACATGTTAGAGATGACAAGCTGAAAATTTGAGGTGATTGAATATGATTATGCATGATTGGAACAGCGAAAAGAAAGTCGTCATTCTGCTGATCCATCCGATGCTTTCGTCAGCAAATGGAATGAAAACTTACGTTGCCGACAATATCGGGAATGGATACCGCTACCTCGCACCGGATCTTTCCGCACATGGTGATGCAATTAAAGACACCTACAAAAGCGCTTTTGACGAGGCAAGGCAAATTCATGATTATCTGGTCAAAAATCAGGTTAAGAAGATTAAGCTTGGCTTTGGAGCCTCCTTGGGAGGTGTGATTCTTCTGCAGCTTCTCAAGTATGACGATATTCAGTTTGAGCATGTGTTCTTTGAGGGAACGAGCTTTTACACAAACGCGAAACTTCTGGAATGGATCCTCAGATCCGTATTTTTGAAAAAACATAAAAAGGCCGTGGCAGATCCGGCGCTCAGCGTAAAGAGGATGTCCTCAATGTTTGGAACGGAAGCCGCTCCGCTTCTGGCAAAGCATTATATTGCCATGAGCGAGGAAAGCATAAGGAATATCATTCACGACTGTGCGTTCGTGGAGCTTCCGCCATTGTCCGATACGCTTCAGAAGAATTGTCTGTTTGCCTATGGTGATAAGGATTTCGACTACAAGAAGGCAAGGAGAACGCTCCGGAAGACATATCCTCATGCAGGAATGAAAGTGTGGGGAGGCTACGGGCATTGTGAGAGGATAACGAAAGATCAAGAAGGTTATTGCCATGACATCGAGGACTATATTCGTGCATAAATACAATGCGAGGTGAGGTATTCAATGAAGAAAGAAAAACAGCCATGCTTTGCGACGTCATCGCAAATGTCATCTTCATGATTGGAGATTGCCTTGTGGATGCGTTCGGAGCAGGCCTGAACGCTTTTGATCTGCTCATTATCGACCTGTGCTGGTGGCAACACAGCAAACCCAGACAGTTTCAAGGCATTAATGGCGGGAAAATTTATCTTGGTGCAAAGAAACATGTGAAGGCTTTTCTGAGTACTATTCCCGTTTTTGCTGTGTCAGCCCTGCTTGTTTCGGGGATATTGCAGATTATTCAATAGGAGGATACAGCATGGATATATTTCGAGCAATTCTTGATGGAATAGCAATGGCCGGAATATTTAACGGAGCTGCGGCAACTGTAGTTTTGATCAATCCAAGATATTTCTTCGATTCTTACCCGAAAGCGATACAGAAAGCCGCACCAAAGCAAATGACCAAAGAGGAGAAGCACGTTAATTTTATATTCACTATCGTGGTTATGGGCATCTGCGCGGCATATGAAATCATCAGTAATATGCACACAGGCATCACCGGATTCTGGCCCTTATTCTGGACTGGATATATCAATTGGAATATTGTAAATTTCGGAGACTTTTTTCTTCTGGACTGCCTGTTATTTCAGGGGAAATATAAAGGCCGTATTGTCATACCGAGGACAGAAGGACATCCGGATTATGAATTTGGAAACTGGATGAAGCATCTTGGACTCCTAGAGCATTTTCTGCTGTGGCCATTCATCCTGGTTCCGATATATAGCGCGGTACAAGCCGGGATTATTATGCTGGTAAGAGTTGTCCTTTGAAGAATAGATCAGTCGGGTGTACGGTGATGCCTTTAAGCGCCGGATTCACAAATGTATCGAGTACATTCAAAGGAATCCGGAATAGGAGCTACTCTTGTCCATTATGGCTTCCCTGGCTCAGCATGAAAGCCTTGCGGCAGATACTGTTACATCTAGTTCATCCATATCTATTTTTACTTTTATGTACTTATTGGAATCTAGTTTGGACATAAGCACAATCCTCTCCATATGTATTTACTTAAAACTCCATTTATTTGCTCGCTCTCTTATTGAAATGAATGATTTATATATCCCATCTTGTGTTATAAGCTCATTATGCGTTCCTTCTTGTGCTATTTCCCCTTTATCTAAAACTATGATGTTGTCTGCTCTCCTAACAGTTTCTAACCTGTGTGCAATCATAATAACTGTTTTATTCTGTACTAAATTATCGATGGCTTGCAAAATATGGCGTTCATTTTCTACATCTAAAGCACTGGTAAATTCATCTAAAATCACAATGGGAGCATCTTTGAGTATTGCTCTAGCTATCGCTATTCTTTGTTTTTCTCCACCGGATAAAGTGCTACCCGCTTCGCCAATTTTAGTTTCGTATCCTTTTTGCAAGCTTTTTATAAAGTCATGACAGCTCGCTTTTTTTGCAGCGGATATAACATCCTCATCACTGGCATTTGGCTTTGCCAAACGAATATTATTCATAATTGTATCTTCAAACAAATACACATTTTGAAATACCATACTTATATTTTTCATCAATTCTTCGGTGGAGATATTTGTTGTTTTTGCTCCACCAATCAGAATTTCTCCTTCGCTTACATCATAAAATCTCGGTATAAGCTTGCAAAACGTTGTTTTTCCTGAACCTGAAGGTCCGATAATCGCTGTAAGTGTGTTCGGTTTAAGAGCTACTGATATTCCCTTTAAAACTTCTCCTTTTCCGTAAGAAAAACTCACGTTTTTAAATTCTATTTCGTTGGATTTTATATTTTGAATAGGTGATAATACCTTTATTTCTTCAGCATTTTCCATACTGCTTATATCCTTTAGTGAACTATCTAAAAGCCCAATCATTGAAAGAATAGAACCTGCTTGACTTACAGACTGGAATATTACAAAGCTCATAATCAATAAATTGATGGCTTTTTGAGGAGAAATTTCTCCACTATTCCACATAAAAAACGCATAGCTAATAATCATAATTTCAAACAGCTGTATCGTAAGACCGGCACATATGCTTGAGGGAATAGATTTTTTGGATAAATTTATATTATTAACACAACTACCATCTATATCTTTTTTTACTCTTTCATCTTTTTCTCCCATACCAAAAGCCTTAATTACGCTTATTCCCTGTATAAATTCAATAGCACTTTCCGTTAATTTTGTTTGTGCTAATTGTCTTTTGGGAGCTTCGCTTCTTGAAATTTTCATTTGATAATTAACTACAAACAAATATGTTAATATGCCTGCAAATATTACAACGGAAACTTGCATTTCATAGTAAGCAAATCCTAAAACTATTGATATAGCAGATAAAATTCCACCTATCACATGAATTAAAATGATTGGTGCAACTTGTTCTACAGTTGAAATAGATGTAGTCAGTGTTGAGTTTATATTTCCTACTGAATTTTTGCTAAAGAACCCTAAATAGAGTTTTTTAAATAATAAGCCAAAATATAACCTTTTATCTTTCGCCATCTCAAATCCAACGGATACAGAACCCAGTTGTGTGAAATAACCAAAACCAAATACGCCGATGATACATACAATTCCGAGTATCATTACCTTATAAATATAATTGTCCATTAAATTGCTATTAAACATGGCGTTTACCGCTAAAATTATTGCTATCATTTTCAGCATAACGAATATGCCTTCTATAAATGATAAAATTAAAATTTTGACTAAACCGCCTTGCCTTTTCTTACTAAAGTTCCATACACTTTTTAGAGCTTCAAACATATTCTCACCTCCAATCAATTTGCTATTTCATATAAATTCTTATACGCAGAACACGACTTAATAAGTTCTTCATGTTTTCCATCGCAAATGATTTTCCCATTTTCCATATATATGATCTTATCTGCATTTATGACAGTTTTAATTTTATGTGTAATAACAATTAATGTTTTTCCTTTGGTGAATTCCAGTAACGCTCCTTGAATTTTTTCTTCATTTTCAATATCTGTACTTGCAGTTGCTTCATCCAATATGATAATTGGAGCATTTTTTAGAATTGCTCTGGCAATAGCTATTCTTTGCTTTTCTCCGCCGGATAACCTATCCCCTGCGATGGTGTCATATCCATCAGGCAAAGTTACAATAAAATCATGGCAACCGGCCCTTTTAGCAGCTTCTATCACCTCATCATTCGTTGCATCTTTTTTACCTACTCTAATATTTTCCAAAATAGTATCATCAAATAAAAATGTATTTTGATCCACATAGGAGATAAGAGTATTCAGGTCATTCATTGAAAGGTCTTTTACCCCTATACCACCTATTTTTATTTTTCCTTTCTCAAAATCCCAAAATCCGGCTAAAAGTTTCATTAGAGTTGATTTTCCTGAACCTGAAGCACCAATAATTGCAGTCATAGTTTTTTCTTTAATGGTTAAATTCACATCATCAACATCATTTTTTGTCCCATCATAAGAAAATTGTAAATTTTCAAACTCTATGTCGTATGTCATTTTTTCTTTTAAATTAGAATTCTCACTTCTCTTAAGTTCCGGATAATCTAAGATTCCTTTTATTTCCTTAGCAACAGTTCCCATCTGTGCCAATTGGTCAACATAACTGGATGCTTTAACAATCGGTTTAAATATTCCAAGAGAAACCATCATAAACAAAAATAAACTTTGCTCAGTAAGAAACCCATTATTAAAAAATATCAATCCCACAACAATTGTTGGGAATATAGATACAGGTGCTATGCTATAGGAAAGAGACGCATAAATCTGTGAGCTTTTCATCCAGTTTATGGCATACTCCGCATGGCGTATGACTGCATTTTTATATTTAGCATAGGAACTATCGTTCATATTGAAAGTTTTAATTACCTCAATCCCCTTGACATACTCTATAACCGCTTGATTCATATTCTTTTGTGCCTGTACTTGTCCCTCATATTTTTTCTTATATCCAATCATCATAAGCATTCCGATTGATAGTCCAAATATAACCCAAAGAAATATAATCCCGGTAAGCTTAATATTAACTGCAAGCATCCAAACAATCATGGCAATAGGTATCAATAAATTTGCAGTCATCTCAGGAAGTAGATGTGCTAATGTTTTTTCTATATCTTCCACCCTGTCTACCAATATAGTTTTTAATGTTCCACTAGGATTCATATCAAAATATCCCATCGGCAATCTAACAAATTTATCACAAATTGCATATCTTAAGTCCTTTAGCGTTAAGTATGCTGCTTTATGAGATATAAGTGTTGAAATATTTGAAAGCAGCACCCCTGATATTTTGCAGATTATAGTGAAAATCAAGACATATATCATGTTGTTTCCATGAAATCCTTTGAAGATATATCCCGCTAAAATTCCAACAAAAGCATAGGATAACAGTTCGCATAGAACAGAAAGTATACTTAGCATAACAGATAAAATATATCTTTTTTTGTATGGCTTTATAAACGAATCCATTTCTTTAAAAAAGTTTGGTTCTTTCTCTTTTTTCATGACTTCACCCTATGCATTAGCTTCTTTTTCTAAAATATGTTTCCTTACGACCTTGCTACCTATATAAGCTCCTGCGATTGATGAAACTATAACTAAGGCAAGTAAAATCAGCGTTCCCCAAGAAGAAATCATTTTGCCTGCCGCTATAATATTTGAAGCTAACTCCTTTTCTTTCATGGCTCCTATAGTTTTATTCAAGGCTATTGTATATGGATAAATTACACTTCCAATTGAAGCCAAAGTTTGCTGAATAACATAGCTGATTCCAATAACTTTTAAATTACCATAACCTTTTTTATATAATAAAAACTCTGCTATCAATCCTGAAATTACAAACATCAAAATATATGGTGGATAGAATGCTATCACTCCTTGAATAAGGGAATATATAAAAAACGCTCCTCTTTTTTTCACTTTCACTCCGATAACATAGAAAACAATACCCTGTAATAATGAGTAAAGCACCGGTGTTAAAAGTATGGTAATTGGTGTTGCATACATGAATGTTCCTATCGAAAATATCAAAATGTTACACAATGATAATAAAGTAACTGTAATGATATCTTTCGCTTTCAATTTGTTTTTCTGCATGATTAAGTCCTCCTATTTTTATAAAATATTTATCATCAAAATTACTATCATTCCAATCATCAATATGTAATCGCATAAATTGAACTTTAAAGTAACATAAGATGATTTTTTATGATTTAAAGCAATTCCTCTTGTTTCTGCTGAAGCTGATAAAGTTTCGCCTATTCTCACCACTCGAAAAATGAGTGATACAATCAGAGCCTCAAGATACTCTATTTTTTCTTTTATTATATTTTTATGCTTGCAGCTTCCTCTATTTCTAAGCACCTGTCTAAGTAATTTAAAATCATTCCTTAGCACCGGGAAAAACCTGAAAGAAACTGCAAGAATCAATAATAACTTCTCAGGTATTCTTATTTTTCTAAGTCCCGCAAGCATATTTGTTGCCCCTCTACCTCCAAGAATAATAGGAAATAGTAGAAATATTAAAATAAATCTAGGAAACAAATTTGCCGTAAACATTGTAATTTCATTCGGATATATGATTTCAAGACCGTAAATAAGTCCTATAATGACAGAAGTAATTCCTAAAGTCTTGTATCTTCTATTTGCAAGAGAAAAAACGAGAGCTAATAAATTGCATTCAAAAATCAAACTTTTATTGTCGATTCCTACTGCAACCATACAAAGAAGCCAAAACAAAATATTTGTTCTCGGATCTAAAAGATTTTTTTCTCTTTTTGCCGGGGATTGATGTTCTAAATCTTTTTCAAATATACTTTTAATGCTTTCAATATCTCTATTCTCTTTTACTTCACAAATCCTTTGTATCGTTCCATCATCAAGTTCCAAACATTTATCCGCAGCTGATGAAATAAATTCTAAGTCATGGCTAATTGTTATCACGATTTTTTTCTTTTTCATATCGTTTATCAATCCCACTATAGTATCTAAACTTCTTTTGTCCATTCCTGAGGTTGGTTCATCTAAAATAACCACACTTTTATCCGAAAGATACGCCATCATTAAGGTTAATTTTTGCATTTCCCCACCTGAAAGAGAAAATGGATGTCTATCACGATATTTCCACATATCAAACTTTTTAAGTAGAGCTTCTATCTCATCATATTTGTTTCGATTTACACCGTACTTCAGTTCAGATAATACAGAATTTGTAAAAAATTGAAATTCAGCTTCTTGCATAATAAAGAGGCTATCCTGCGATAGCTGCCTATGGCTCAATTCTTTTTCCTTTAGAAAAACTCTTCCCTTTTGTGGTTTCAATAGTCCACATATACATTTTCCTAAGGTGGTTTTACCTGAACCATTTTTGCCAATCAAGCAAGTCACTTCTCCCAAATAAGCTGTTAACGACAAACCATTTAAAATATGTTGTTTTTTATATCCAAAGGATATATTTTTTACCTCTAATTTATCATTGACAACATTAGAACACTTCTTCTGAACCTCAATCTGCTTCAAATCCGTAACTCGTAAACACAAATTATTTAATTCATCCTTAGAAAATATCTTAAAATCGTCCTTATCATACTTTTCATAAAAGCTTCCATTTTTTATCAGCCAATATTCATCAGCCAACTCTTTCAAATAGTAAAGCCTATGTTCACTGATTATTAGAGTTTTTCCATCTTCTTTTAGAAGCAATAAGATATTTTTCAGTTTTTCTATGGCTAAATAATCTAAGTTTGCAGTTGGCTCGTCAAGTAAAATAATATCCGTATCCATTGCCCAAGCAGACATAATCGCTATTAGTTGACGCTCTCCGCTTGAAAGTTTGAATACTTCCCTGTTTTTCAAATACTCCAAGCCAAATTTTGAAAAAGCTTCTTCTGTTCTTCTTTTTATTATTTCATGGCTTAACCCTTTATTTTCAAGTCCAAAAGATACTTCCGTATCGCTTTCCATTGTAAAAAATTGACTTCTTGGATCTTGAAAAACGGACGAAATCAATTCTCCAACTTCTCCAATGTTCTTGTTTTCTATATTGTTGCTATTTACCAAGATATAGCCATTAAATATTCCATTATAGAACTCCGGTATTAAATGGTTTAAGCACCTAAGTAATGTTGATTTTCCACATCCACTCTCGCCACAAAGAACTATGCAATCTCCTTTTGATATGTTGCCAATTACATCATCTAACGACTTTTCCTTTTTGCCTTCATAGGAAAAATCTATTTTAAAATCTAAAATATTTTCGTCCTTCTTGCCTTTATCGTACATAAATTCAATACCTATTTATAATTTCATCAAATATCTTTTCCCAACCCGCCCCAATAAAATCGCCGAGCATTTTTGTGTACTCGATTGTCTCCTCTTTGCTATATCCTTTTTCAATCACTAATTTAAAAGCACTAAATTGTTGATTCATTAAAAGCTCTACCAAATCTAATTTCATCTCACTTATATTCGGGTCTATATTTTCCCTTATAAATTGTTTTGTTATGGAAATTTTATTATTCATCATTTCACGAAACATGGCTTCTACAGAACTGCCTTTACTTGAGCAAAGTAATAGTTTGCACTCCTCGTAATATTTAAATAACAGATCTACATATCCTGTGGTTTCTTTCTGAATGCTACGCAAAAAATGATCAAAGTTTTTATCTACGCAATATTCCCTATACGAGTATTCGTTCTCTTTTCTTTTCACACTTATAGCTTCTAAAAATTCTTTTATCAAACTATAAAAAAGTTCATCTTTCCCTTTATACCTTGTATAGATTGCTCCCGTTGTAACTCCCGCTCTTTTAGCAATATTGCCTATTGAAGTAGCCTGAAATCCATTTTGCAAAAACTCTATTTTAGCAGCTTCAATGATTGGTTTATCAAGTTCATGGTTTCTATTTGCCATGTCCATTCCTCCATTCTTACAAAACTTTAATTTTAATAGTATAGTCAATAATCGAATTATCAATAATGATATTATTGATTATACATCAGTTAGTGTTATCTAACAATGGTTGTAAGATGTTTTTTTTAGAAAATTTACTGATTTACATATTTATTTGTATGAAATAAAATAGTCGGTGCAGTTTTAAAACTACGCCGACCACAAAGTCATAATTTTTTTCCATACTAGCTTTTTTCTTTTTTAAATATCTGTAATTATACTCTCGCTTCTTCTCTCTCTTTTTCCTTGGCTTCTCTAGTTCATCAAGTTCCTCTTGCGCAAGTTCTTTAGGTTCTTCTTGTGGCAGTCTTTTCTTTAATGCCTTTGATTGTTTTTCTTGTTGCTCTTTTGAGGTTGAGTACACTTTTTTTATAAATTCTTCTTCATTCAACTTTACATACTCGCTTACTTCTTTGATAGTCTCTAAAACTAATTTATTAAGAACTTCGCTCCTGATATAGTGTGATGAACATTTTTCTTCAAAATTCCCTTCTGCAAGTTATATGTTGAACAAATATATTCATCTTTAATTTTTTCTTTCTAAAATTATTCTTTCTTAACTCAATATTACTAATATTTTTATAGTTACTCTCCGATTTTTGGATTTCTAGAAATCTGTTATTAGAAGTTCTTGAATTCCGATTTTCGGAAGTCTGGACTTCTACTTTACGGAAATCAGATTTTGTATTATTAGTATATTTTAAATATATATGTACTCACTTCCTAGAAAAAAAGAGCAGCCTTTTAAGCTACTCTTGTAGAAAGTACAAAATGAGTTAATTATAATCTTTGTGCTTCCTCATACTAGTCTCAAAACCACTCTTACATCCATGTAGTTTTTTTGAGTCTTTTTGACGTATCCTTCTTCATCTTTATCAAAGACAAAATACTTATAAAACTGCTTAAAATGCAGAATTTCTAAATTTACATCTTTTGTATCAACGCTATAGCTTCCACATGGCTCGATTGCTCCAGATTGATGTCAGATTTTCGCGGTCGTTCGCGGGAATTTATCAAAGCGTGTTTTTGCCTCGAAACACACCGATTTTTACCCTTGGTATGGATAAGATTGCAGACGGGCTTATGGCTGACGGCATCCTCACCGGCGCTGGCAAAACAAAATGGCACACCAGCACCATCAACAAGATTCTCCGCAACGAGAAGTACATCGGTGACGCGCTCCTGCAAAAGACTTACACCACAGATTTTCTGACGAAGAAGCGCATCAAAAACAACGGCACCGCCCCGCAGTACTATGTGGAAGGCGACCACGAGGCCATCATCCCGAAGGACATCTTCCTTCTGGTGCAAGAGGAGCTGGTCCGCAGGCGCGTGGTCCACACCAGCGACAACGGCAAACGGCGCTGCTACTCCTGCAAGCACTGTTTCGCGCAGATCGTTTTCTGTGGCGAGTGCGGCGAGTTTTACCGGCGTGTCCACTGGAACAACCGAGGCTGCAAGTCCATCGTCTGGCGGTGCTGCAGCCGCTTGGAGGCCACCGGCCACGCCTGCCACAACCGGACAGTCAATGAAACGCTTCTGGAACAGGTGGTAATCGATGCCATTAACCGGGTGCTCTGCCAGAAGGACGATTTCCTGCAAACGCTACGGGCGAACATCGCTACGGTAGTCCTGCAGGGTGATGCCCTCTCACCTGAGGTCATAGACGAGCGGCTGAACAAGCTGCAAAAAGAGCTCCTGAAGAAGGTTAACCAGAAGGACGATTACGACGCCATCGCGGATGAGATTCTCCGCCTCCGGGATCAGCGCAGGCAGGCCGAGGTGGACAGCGTCATCAAGGATGAACAGATGAAGCAAATCCGGGACCTGCAGGATTTCGTCAAGAGCCAGCCTGCCACCATCACAGAGTTTGATGACCACTTTACCGTAGACTTCAAATCCGGCATCACAATCGACATAGAGGCATAAAACAAGGCTCCCATACTACCGTTGATGGCAGTGTGGGAGCCTTGGCCTGTCTCTGTTATCCCATTTTCTTCTTGAAGAAGATGGCCAAAATAACACATACAATAATTCCAATAGCATATGGGATTGCGGTAAAAAAAGCAGCAGATGCAGGGGCACTATAACCGGCATATTGAATACCCCACTTCATGTCGGAGTAGTTATATGCAACAACGGCACACATAACATCAGACAGAAGAACTGCCATAACCCAAAATACAGTAGATAAAGCCTTCATAAAGATCCTCCTTATTTGTTAGATGTACTCTTAAGGAGCAAAACTGCGCCGGCAATTGTGGCCGCAAGGCAGATAATCAGAAATATTCCATTTCCGTCTATGGTAATCATTGATGAATCACTGATTTGGCTTGACGTTGATGGCATAAAAATTGAAACGAGTCCCCAAACAATCAAACAAACAATTCCAGCAATACAGGTGACTATTCCAAGAATACGCTTTTCTCTTCTGGTATTTGTTCTCGGCTGATCACTCTCGGCGTTTGCCACCGATTCAGATACGGCAGAGCCATCTTCTTTCATCAAATAATCAAGCGTTACATTAAAATACTTACTGATGGAAATAAGAGTATCGCTTTCTGGAATTGCCTTACCGGATTCCCACTTTGATATCGCCTGTCTGGATACGCCCAACTGCTCTGCAAGCTGCTCCTGTGAAAGGCCGCCTTTCTTTCGAAGCTCATATAGTTTTTCTGAAAGTACCACGTTTTCCTCCTTTCATTCAGAGCATACCTGAACATCGGGTAGAACTCCATACACAGCAGTTTGCAATTACGCAACCAGCGGTAGCAACTGCATATTCTTATGTTATTTGCATCAACAAATACAGATTTCCCTTCGGTCATCCATATCACTGTTTCAACCCTATCACAAAAACATCCATATCACTAACTCAACCCTCTGGCATCTAAATGGCCTACTCAACCCTCTGGCAGAAGCAGTTGATATGTTCTGTCGGAGCGGTTTTTGTGGTCAATTTCGCCCGCTAACGCTGACGGCCCATTGCCCGAAAATCCCGGAAATACGGCACTTTTATGCACCTCACCGGTCAACCCGTGACATCAATACCACCGTCTCCACGTGTCCGGTGCAGAAAAACTGGTCGAAGCCGTGGACTTCCTGCACTATAAACCCACCATCACTCAGTCTCCTGACATCACGGCTAAAGCTTGATGGATTGCATGAAACATAGACAAGCCTTTGAATATTGGAAGCCTTAATGGCATCGGTAACTGACCCATCCATGCCCTTCTCCGGCGGATCCACCAGGGCCAGGTCGGCGCCGAAATCCTCTTGCTTGTTTAAACAGTCCTCAACCCTGCCCCTGATAAATTCAACATTGGAAGCCCCGTTAAGCCTTGCATTTTCCTTAGCATCATTGACAGCATCCCCGTCAAGCTCTATTCCCAATACCCGGCCTCCCCTTTTCTCCATAAGTACAGAAGTTATTCCGGTCCCGCAATACAGGTCCAGAACGTTTTTTCCTGAGATATTGCCGAGGAGGTCCAGGGCCTTTGTATAAAGATCCTCAATGCTGAAGACATTGACCTGTAAAAAGGATGCCGGTGAAAGCCTCAGTTTCAGGCCCATAAGACTTTCTTCCAGGTATCTGTTCTCTCCTGAATAATGGAAGTCCCCGTTCAGAGAGATGTCCCCCTTTCTTGTATTTTCACAAGTGCATAATATGTGGCTGTCCAAAAGTTCTACCGCATCAAAAAGCTCTTTTCTTTCTCGTGAATTCAGGGGATCGGTTACTAAAACAACCATGGTTTGTCCCTTTGAATTAGCCCTAAAAACTACCATCCTTATTTTTCTATGTATTTGTACCGAACTTCTTTTGAACTCCTCAGGCACCCTTTCCTGCCAGGAACCTATCAAACCCTGAATACTTCTTACAGCAAAGGGGTCATTGTCAATTCTCAAAAGTTCGTTGGTCCCCCTCATCGAATATGACAGATAGCCTTCCCCATCAAGCCTCAAATTCACCTTGTTCCTATATTCCATGTGGGGATATGGGTGGAAAATCACATCCGTCTCAACCCCGCCAAGCCGTCTCAGCTGCTCTTGGATCATCTTCTTTTTCCATTGGGCCTGGGCACCTTCATCAATCTCCAAAAAAGGATAGGAAAACCTGAGAGGATCCGGATTAAAATCTATCTCCCTGAGCTTGTCCGATTTCTCCAAGCACTCAACCAGGTCTCCTTCAGCATAGGACTTCTTAACCTTTGTGATCCTTACCAGACATTTCTTCGCTCCTATGCCTCCATTGACAAAAATTGTGAATGAGCGGAATTTTCCGACTCCCCTGCCGTCCAGGGTCCAGTCAACAATTTCAGTTTCAACTTTTTCTCCCTTTTTTATCAGATCTTTTAAATTTATATTTTTACCTTCAAGCATATTCTCATCCCCAATAGTTTTCCCAATTATTTTAAATGTTTCCCTTTTATTAAATTTTACACGAAAGCCCTCTTTTTAAAAAATATATGTGATCTTCCAATATTATTAATAAAAAACCGTTTTCCAGGAAAAGCTTTCCACGGCAAGTCCTCTATTTTTACACATTTTATTGCCTTTTCAAAAAATAATAGTATAATACTTATATCAATATTTTGAATTTTTAAGTGTTCGTTCAAGGAGGAGTTATGAAAAACAATATTTATGTCCAGTATCAGGGTCATGATGTCAGCACAGATGACTTAGTGGCAACCGCAAAGGAATACTGGAAAGAGGGTGGAAACAAGGTAGGTCAGATCAAAACTCTTGACATCTATGTAAAGCCCGAAGAATTCAGCGCTTACTACAATATAAATGATGGTGAGCAGAAGGGAAGAATTGAATTTTAAGAAAATCTGATATAGAAAATAATTTTTTGAATATTGGGTAATAAGAGATCGGCTTGTTTTTTGCAAGCCGATTTTTTAAATTATATAATTCCAAAATTCTTTAATTCCGGAAGGGAAAGATCATGATAGATATATTGAAAGAACAAGGGGTTGATCCCCAACTCCTCAAATCGGTGGAAAAATATATTGCAGACCATCCTCTGAGCAAGGAGCTTGAGAGCTCCATAAGCAAGCCCAGCTTTATTTACTATGGCCGCAGGGTTTGGGAAGAAGCCATAACGGCCATATTGGCCGGACAAAACCTCCTGCTTGCTGGGCCCAAAGCCACGGGCAAAAATGTCCTGGCCGAGAACTTGGCTTATCTATTCAGGAGGCCCTCTTGGACCCTATCATTCCATATTAATACCGATGCGTCCAGCCTTATAGGCAGCGATACTTTTAAAAAAGGCCAAGTCGAGTTCCGGAAAGGGCCCATCCTGGAATGTGCCGAGAAGGGGGGCTACGGGATTCTTGATGAAATAAATATGGCCAGAAACGACGCTGTTGCCGTCCTCCATGCATGTTTGGACTTCAGGCGCTTCATAGACATCCCCGGCTACAACAGGATAAACCTTAGGGATGAAACCCGCTTTATAGCCACAATGAACTATGGCTACATGGGAACACGGGAATTGAACGAAGCCCTGGCCTCCCGCTTTTTGATTATTCAGGTCCCCTCCCTGGCGGATGCCGACTTGAAAAAGCTTATTAAAAATGTTTATCCCAAACTTAAAGATGAGTGGGTTGGCCAGTTTTCCGGCCTTATTTCCGACCTGAAGCTTAAAAATGATAATGGTGAAATATCCGGCAAGAGCCTGGACCTCAGGGGCCTATTGGCAGCCATTAAACTCATGGAATTAAATCTTAGCCCATATAAAGCCCTTGAAATGGGCCTGGTCAACAAGTCCTTCGACCCCTATGAACAGGAGCTTGTCCGTGACCTTATCGGACTCCGCTTTCCTGAAAAGACAAGGGCTGAAGAGCTTTTTAATTAAAGAAATTTTTAAATATGAATAATGTGGACCAACAATTGAATGAGAGGCTACAAAATATAAGGTGGACTCTGTCTGAAAACTATGACAGGGACCTGTCTTTTTCCCTATTCCCCATATTTCAAAGAAACTATGTCGGCGAAAACAGGCTGAGCGAAAATTCTATCGTCTATATCAACGCCCTCCTGGGCTGCCTGGACAGGCGATTTGATCTTCCTTTTATTCTGACCTATGCCGACCGCCTGAAAAATGATGTTTCCGAGGCTTTAAGTCTTATGAAGCTCATGGCAGTTCCACTTGAAAAGGCAGGCTCCGACCTCCTCCTAGCGGAGAGACCGGCCCTAAAAAGTTTGAGAAAGGATTTTTTAAAAGAGGTCCTTGAGCTTGTGACAAGGGAGAGGAAGGCAAGCGGGGTCTTTATAATCGACCGGGGCTATATTGAGAGAAATCTGGGCCTGGTCCCTAAAATAGACGGGATGAGCCGGCGGCTCCTGGATGACCTCATGGCCCTCTCAGCTCTTGATACCCATGAATTTATCGCGGGCATGCAAAAGCTTCTAAAGAGCAATTTCATCTTGAGCGACAGAGAGTCCAAGCCTGAGAAGCAGGTCAAGCAAAAAAAAGATCCTGCCAATTCCAAAAGTTCAAGGAAGAGGGTTGATCTTTTAAGCGATGATGAGCTGCTTGAGGAATTAAGCGTTGGATCGGCCGAGTTTATGGACAATATCCTTTTGGATGAATCCGAAAAAAAATTGAAAGACAGGGATTCCGGAATTAAGAAAGGCGGCACTTCCCTAAAAGACAGGTTGGCATTCATAGAAAAAAACTACGGTCCCTCACTTATAAGCTACAAGGAGGCTCGGGCAATTGAAAGCCAAATCTCTAAGGGAATCCACGAAAATGAGAGGGTCCACATATCCGGAGGCTTTAAAATTGGCGAATCGGATATAAAAAGGGCTCTTGAAATTATTGATGAGAAAAAATCCTATTCAAACGACTCGATCTACTGGCTGACAGATAAGCACCTGACCCTGGACCACGAGCTTTCCGATATTCCCTATCGGCAAAAGCTTATGAGAAGGGCCAGGATAGACAATGAAATCTATATCAGAGAAAAGATGAGGCCTGTTAAAAAGTCCATAAATCTTCTGACTGAGAAGTTAAAATCCGCCATAAAAAATGAAGCTGAAGAGGGCCTCTTTTACAAGGACCATGGCCTGCTTAAGAGCGATATTGCCTGGAAAAACCCCATCTTGCACCAAAACAAGGTGTTTTTATCCTCCTCAAATGAAGAACCCGGCCAATTGATAGTGGACCTGGTCCTCGACTCGTCAGCCTCGCAGGAACCGCAAAAAGAGAGGGTGGCCTGTCAGGCCTATATCCTAAGCAGGGCCTTGGAAAATGCCAATATCCCCCTAAGGATATCATCTTTTCAGAGCCAGCAGGGCTTCACCGTGATCAGGCAATTTAGGGACTATTATGAGACCAACAGGAGCAAGGAGGTCCTAAACTATTTCCCCGATGCCGCCAACCGGGACGGCTATGCCTTTGAAATTGTAAGGGCCAGGATGCTGAGAAGGCCCCACCATAAAAATGTCATGATCGTCCTCAGCGACGGAAAGCCCTTTGATGCCAGGATCGGCATAAACACCCACTCCTTTGAAAAACAGAAGGACTATAAAGATGAGGAGGCCATCAAGGACAGTGCCGAAAAGGTCATGAACATCAGGGAGGACAATATCGCCCTCTTCGGAATTTTTACCGGCAATGAGGAAGACCTGAATGCCGGCCTTAAAATATATGGCCATGGCTTCGCTTATATTAAGAAAATTGAGCGCTTTGCCGAGTTCGTATCCAGGCTCCTGCTTGATGAAATAAGGGAAATTAATTCGATTTAAAAAGACACCCGGCTACCTAAGATCTTTGATCCCGAGCAGCCAAGGTGTCTTTATTTTATTTGCTTAAATTAAAATGCTTACTTAAGCCTCTGCCTTCCAAAATCCATGGAGATTGCAGAACTCATAAACTTCTACCGGACCGTCTTCAACAATGAAATCGGCCTTGGGCTCATCGTCGGCTGTCAGTCTCTTGATCTGAACTTTTTCGCCCTGAACTGTAGCAATGAATTCGATCAGGTGTTTTTCCGTCATTGGATGAAGGACTTCACCCACCTCAACATGAACATTGTTACCTTCACGTTTTACTGCAGGTACGTGTTTTTCCTGGGCTGCATCGGTTGTGCCGGCTTCAAGCTCAACCATGGGATCGCCACAGCATGCCGGAGTACAAACAGCATCATTTAATTTAACAACTAAAGATCCACATTTTTCACAATGATAAAATTTGAACATTTTTACCTCCCAATTTAATTAATATAAATATTTTGAACTACCATTCGTTTTGTATTATACCCCCACTGGGGCTGAATACACATAAAAAATAAAAAAGGCCTAAGTTTTTATTTTTACTATCTTATATGAAGCAAACAAGGTATAATAAAAAAAGAACATATATTCTTTTTTGAAAGGAGTCAGGGATGGATTCAACCCAAAAGCGTCGTCTTGAGGTCTATAAATACATAGAAAAACACATAAACGAAAAAGGCTATTCCCCCAGCTTCAGGGACATAGCAAGGGCCTGCTCAATTTCTTCAACTTCAACTGTTTCGGCAGATATAAAAAGTTTAATAGGTCAGGGCCTTTTAAACATGGACTCGGGCTCAAACAGGTCCTTGAGTCTCGTAAACAAAGACGGAGCGGCCATGGAAGAAAATAAGCCTTACAGGGACGATGTCTACGATATCCCTGTATACGGGGCTGTAGCTGCAGGTTCCCCCATCTATGCGGATGACTATGTTGAAGATATGATCCCCCTGCCCTCCAACTTCTTTCCCAACGATGGGCGGGACTACTTTGTATTGAAAATAGAAGGGGAATCCATGATAGAGGCCGGGATCTTTGACGGAGACCACGTCATTGTCAGGAAGCAGAACCGGGCCGTAAACGGCCAGCAGGTTGTCGCCCTCATCGAGGATTCAGCTACCGTAAAAACCTTCTATGACCGCAAAGATCATATAGAGCTGAGGCCGGAAAACTCCTCAATGGAGCCCATAATAGTAAAGGAGTGTAAGATTCTTGGAATCGTGTGCGGCCTTTATCGGATATATTAGCCTTAAGTAGATTTTTAGGCTTTACAGGAATTTTAAAAAGAGTAGAATAGTACTTGTAGTCGGGAGTCCCGGACTTAAATTTTAAGTCAGGACTCCCGCTAATTATGATAACTTGGATATAGCTCCACTATAGTTGAAATCAGACATAGTCCCGTAATCCTATGGGACACCGGAACCCGAATCTATGGAGGAAACAATGAAACTTTACAACGATCGTATTTCTAAAGTCGGCATGATGGCCGAAATCGCTATTTATATAGCGCTCAGTATCATAGTGACCAGGATGTTCTCAATCAGCCTCTTGACTATGAGATTTTCTTTCACTTTTCTTGTTTATTTAATTTGTGGATTAAGACTTGGCCCTGTCCCTGCATTCATAATGGGATTCTTAGCGGACCTGGTGGGAATTCTGCTTTTCCCGAGCGGGCCCCCACACCTTGGTCTCAGCCTGGTCTCAGGCCTGTCCGCAGCCTGCTACGGAGTTTTCTTCTTTGAAGGTAAATTCAGTATAAAAAGACTCATTCTATTCATTTTGATTGACCAGTTCATTCTGCACAGCCTGCTTAACACATATTGGGTGTCGCAGATAATAAACGCCCCCATGAAAAAGTTGCTCTATACAAGGATTCCACAGCAGCTTTCAATGGCAGCCTTAAAGATTGTGGGAATCAGCCTTATTCTGAATTCTCCCATAATCGAAAGACTCAAAAAATAGGAAATTTTTCAACCGACCTAGTCCAAGTTTATCCTTTCAAGGAAATTATGTATAAATGAAGTATCCATATGGCCCTTCTGGAATTCGGGATCCGATACCAGGAGGTACTGAAAATCGAGATTGGTTTTTATCCCGGTTATGACCATTTCATCAAGTGCGGTTTGCATTTTGCTTATGGCCTCTTCCCTGCTTTCGGCCTGGACTATTACCTTGGCCAGCAGAGAATCATAGTCTGTTGGAATCGTATAATTATCATAAATTCCCGTATCACATCTGACCCCGTAACCTCCCGGGAGGTGGGTATAGCCTATTCTTCCGGGTGAGGGTCTGAAGCCCTCCATGGGATCTTCAGCATTTATTCTGCACTCAATCACATGGCCCTTCATTGTCAAATTCTTATATGACTCGGGCAACTCTTCTCCCCTTGCAATCCTTATCTGGGCCTCGACGAGGTCAATTCCGAAAAGCATCTCGGTCACCGGGTGCTCTACTTGGATCCTCGTATTCATTTCCATAAAGTAAAAATTTTGATTGTCATCAACTATGAATTCTATTGTGCCGGCTCCAACATAATTGACCTCTTCAGCGGCCCTTTTAGCGGCGGCCAGCATTTTTTCCCTGGTTATGTCATTAATATTTGTTGACGGGGCCTCTTCAAGGAGCTTTTGGTGGTTCCTCTGTATGGAGCAATCCCTCTCTCCCAGGCAAATCACATTGCCGAATTTATCAGCCAGGACCTGGACCTCCACATGGTGGGGCCTGCGGATAAGCTTTTCCATATACATTTTTTCATCGGCAAAGGCTCTTATTGTCTCCTGTTGGGCAATATGAAAGGCCGATAAAAATTGTGACCTGTCATTTACCTCCCGCATGCCCTTTCCACCGCCACCGGCTGAAGCTTTAATCATTATGGGGTAGCCGATCTTGTCTGCAATAAGCAGGGCCTCCTGAGCATCGGTCACTTCCCCGTCAGAACCCGGTACGACAGGGACCCCGGCTTCCTTCATCTTCTTTTTGGCATGGGATTTTTCCCCCATGAGTTCCATGACATGACTTGGGGGTCCTATAAAATTAATATTCTGTTCCCGGCAAAGCCCGGCAAATTCCGGATTTTCAGACAAAAATCCATATCCCGGATGGATAGCATCTGCCCCGGTAACCCTGCAGGCCGAAAGTATCCTGTCCATATTCAGGTAGGACTCGTTGGCCGGCCCCGATCCTATGCAAATGGCCTCATCGGCCATCTGGACATGGAGAGCGTCCTTGTCAGATTCCGAATAGACCGCAACAGTGGGTATTTTTAGGTTTCTGCATGCCCTGAAGACCCTTATGGCTATCTCGCCCCTGTTTGCAACAAGAATTTTATTCATGCCATGCTCCCTCCAAGGTAAGGGTAAAAAGTCCCCTGCCATATTCCACGCTCTCTCCGTTGGCAACATGAACGGCCGCTATAAAACCGTCTTCGGGAGCCCTGACCTCCTCGCTGCCACCGACGCCCTCAACAAGGCAGACAGTCTGGCCCTCTTCAACCCTGTCCCCTGCTATTACGAAGGGTCGGCCTTCCTTATCTGTCCCATCCTTGAAAACCCCGATAAAGGGAGAAACTATTATTACACTAGCCTGCTTACCCGACTTATCCTTGTCAAGCCCCTCTTCCGGAATTTTGTCAACTATACCGGTATTTTTCTTAGCTGACGGGGATTTTTCAAGCTTTATGGTGTAGTCACCCTTGCTGTATTCAAGTTTATCCGCAGCCGAGGATTTAAACATCTCCATGATTTTTAAACTTTTTTCAATATTCATAACAGAAAACCAACACTTTCCTATTTCAAAAGACTTTCTATACGCTCAGCCGTATGCCTGACACCGCCTGAAAGCCTGGACTGCCTATAAAGCTTGTCCTCCAGGCCCACAAATTCATTATGCCTTTTTAAAAGCAACCTCTGGGCCTTCTCAATGGAGATCTGTGAAAATTTAACCTTTTGACCGGGTCTTCTCTGGACCAGAAGGGGCACGTCCACCGTGGCCAGGACCGCAATGCTCTTTTCCTCGTTGCAGGTAGGGCGATCGGCCAGGTTTATAACCGGCAGGCCCGAAGGACTTACTTGGACCAGGCCGAACACTGTGCCCTCAACAAAGCCTTCTTTTTTATCTTTGAATTCAATAGCCCCGCCGCTCAGCTTATAGTTTGTCCTTCCGGACCCTTCTCCCACCGAATAGGTTTGACTGTAAAATGCGTCCAGTCCTTTCTCACTGAAATTATCCTCAGCCTCAGGCCAAGACATAACCCTCAACCCAAGCACTTCATCAGAGGGTATATGGCGGATTTCCAGCTCGCGAGCTTCCAGTTCCTTGCGACCCAGGTAGACATCGTTAAAGGCCAGGACATCATCCTTATTAAGCGCCCTACCCTTAAATCCTCCTATGCCGCTTTCAAGGCTGGTGGACCTCGAGCCCAGATATTTTGGGATTTCAAGCCCACCCGCAAAGGCCAGATAGGTATAGACCCCATCTTGAGCACTTTCCATTGTCAGGACATCCCCCGGATTTACCGTATAGGTCGAGTATGGCCTTATTTCATTGCCGTTCAATTTGGCCTTCATGGAGGCCCCGGTTATTGCAAAGGCTCCCGTAGAGGTAAATTCCAGGCTTGGCCCCCGGTCATAGCACTCCAGAAGTGCGTCATAATAGTAGTTTCCAACTAAAATATTGGCCAGGCCGGCAGAATATGTATCCATGGCCCCGGCCGGAGGAAAAGCGAAATTCATATAGCCGGTCCTGCCCAGGTCCTGGACAGTCGTTGAAGTTCCGGCCTCTATTACCCTTACTCCCATACCGCTTCCTCCTCATAAACTTTCATTTGATAGGTTCCCGTCTTGACCGACTCCTTAATCTGCTTAAATTCCTCCTCACTTACGGGAACGAATTTAAGATAGTCACCGGCCCTATATGAAAATATTTCTTTCCTGTCCTCTTTAAAAAGTTCCAGTGGGGTCTTACCTACTATCCTCTGGTTGCCTGAAAAGGGAAGATTATATATGCCGACATTCAGGTCCCAAATTACAATGGATCCGGGCTCGATCAGCTTATGCCTTATTGCCCTTTTTTCAGTTTTCAATTTGGGGTCCAGGCCCGGAGAAAACGAGAATCCCGGCATCTTTCCGAAAAAATACACCCTGTATTCTTTTGAACAAAATAGGGACACGGCCTCTTCTTCGGTCATGCCTGCATTTGTAGCAACGTATTCCAGGTCCGGTCCGAATTCCTTTTCAAAGCAGACCGGGATATTGATGATCTTTTTCTTTCTCTTTAGGCCGGCCTTTAAACTCTCTACTGTTGATTCCAAAAAGAGCCGCATGTCGCTATAGGCCATCTTAACCGGATCATAGCGGATGAGCAGGGTTGAATATGAGGGCAGGACCTCTTTTATAGCCGGATTCCTATGGGACCTTATGTAGTAAGCGGCTTCAATAACCCTCTCATTGGTCTTCTCGCTCTTGTCCTTTGAGAAAGACAGGCGGAAGGCCCGGTCACCGGCAGCTTGAATTTCGAATTTTTCCATAACTCCTCCTCAGCTATTGCCTAAGGGTAAAAAGTAGGTCCCCGGCCTCAACCTTTTGCTCGTTTTCAAATAAAACTTCTTCTATAACCCCGTCGACCTGCGCCGTAATCTCGTTCATCATCTTCATGACTTCCAGGATCATCAGGGTCTGTCCCTTCTTTACCCGGTCCCCCTTCTCGACAAATGCCGGCTCGCCTTGACCCGGAGCCCTGTAGCACATGCCTGAAATCGGGGCCTTAACCTCATAGAGGTCCGGTCCTGTCGGCTCAGGCTCGATAAGGCTTTGTTCTTCGACCTTGGGGTTCGAAACTTTTGGCCTATCCGAAGAATCCCCTCTTTCAAGACAAAGTCTGAAATCCCCGTCCTTTATATCAAGTTTTTTTAAATCCAGGTTTTCAAAGGCCCTGATCAATTTCTCAACTTCCTGCAAATTTTTTTCCATATCCCCATCCCTCTTTAAAGCGGCTTGGTCATTTTTAAAATCGACATCTTCAAATATATCTTTAATCTTATCGAGCCCTCTCCTCCATGAACGGTAGGCCTCAAGCCCCCGGTCATAGCCAATCTTTTTGAATTTAATCTTTGCCCCCGGTCCGAGTTGGGCCAATTTTATAAGGTCCGGGGTTATAACTCCGGCAATCTTGGTGTAGCCCCCGGTGGTCTGGTGGTCGGCCATCATTATGAGTGGCAGGCCGTCCCCCGGGACCTGTATGGACCCGAACATGATACCGTCCGAGATGATATCGGCTCCCTTTTTATGGTCTATTTTACGGCCTTCAAGCCTGTAGCCCATGCGGTTTGAATTGTTAGTGATTTTATATGTGGAGCTGTAGAAAACCTGGAGCCCCTCCTCAGTAAAGGCCTCTTCCTGAGGCCCCCCAATGACCCTTATTTCCACTTCATGGGAATTGGCGCGCAGACCCTCATAATATTTATCAATATAATCTTCCGGAAGAGAATAGAGGACTTCCGGATCTGCTTTCCCGGCCACCTCCAAGATATCGCCTTTTTGAATCTTTCTCCCCTCAAATCCTCCGATCTTGCCTTGAAGATAGGTGGACTTGGACCCCATGACCTCTGGGGCTTTAAAACCTCCCCTTACAGCCATATAGGCCCTGAGACCGGCCTTTGCATTGCCTATGCTTAGCTCCTGTCCATCTTTTAACAGAAAAGCTCTGCCGCCACTTATAGACCGGCCATTCGCCATAATGGGCATGTCGGCTCCAAAGACGGCGATAACAAGGTCTCCTCCCTGAGCCCTGTAGCTTCCCCCGTTGACAGTCATCTCAAGGACGGCCTCATCAGCCCGGTTTCCAACAAGGAGATTGGCTATTTCCATAGCCTGAAAATCCATACAGCCCGCCACGGCAACCCCGTATTGCTGATAGCCTGTCCTTCCCCTGTCCTGGAGGCTTGTCAGCATGCCCCCGTCAAGGACTGAAAGTCTAGTCATGGCAAACCCCCTCTTCTATTTCCGGGGAAAGTCTTCCCTTGTTCTTCTCCTCTTCCAAGGCCCTATACTCATCCGGATCGATGGACTTGAACTTCAAATGATCACCCGCCCTTAGGAGGACAGGCGGGTCCTTTTCAGGATCATAGAGATCTATGGGGGTCCTGCCTATTAAGCGCCAGCCTCCCGGGCTTTCTATGGGATAAATCCCGGTTTGCTTATCGGCTATCCCGACGGAACCCTTGGCAATCTTTAGCCTTGCCGTCTCAAGCCTTGGAGTGAAGATCCTTGGATCCAAGCCGCCGAGATAGGAAAATCCAGGCGTAAAGCCTAACATATATACAAGATATTCGGGCTCTGTATGAATTTTTATGACTTCTTCCCGGCTCAAACCATTATGATCAGCCACAAAGCCCAGGTCCGGTCCCATATCTCCACCATACAGAACCGGAATATGCAAAATCCTATAATTGGCCTCTGAAGCCCCTACGCCTAAATCATCATAGATCTTTTTGATCTCAGCTTGAAAAGCATAATAATCGGTAAGCATGGGATCGTAATAAAAAAGGATTGACCTGTAAGTCGGCAATATCTCTGTAAGCCCCTTTACACCCCTGCTTTCGAGCCTCTTGACCATAAGGCCTATTTTCTCATTGCAGGCCGGCTCTATGGCATCAGACAGCTCCATCAGCAGGGCCCGGTCACCGCAAGCCTTGTAAACCACTTCTTTATACATATCCCCTCCTATTAGTTTCTAGCTGAAAAGCTTAGAAATTCCTGAAAGTGACTTCATTCCGACTAAAAATGTTATCAAAACAACCGCCAGGCCCAAATAGTAGAGGACCTTGGAATGTTTATATTCTCCAACAATATCCCTTTTCCTGGATGCCATGAGTGTTGCGCCCAGGGTTATGGGCAATATGAGCCCGTTTATAGATCCTGCTATGACCAGAAGGCTGGCCGGCTTTCCAAGCAATATCATAATAAGCGAAGACAGCCCGATAAAAACGCATGTCCAAAGGCCTGGTTTTTCATCAACAGCTTTAAAGTACCTTAAAAATGATACGGAGGTGTAGGCACAGCCCACAACCGAGGATAAGGCCGCGGCAAAGAGGACAATGCCGAAAAATTTATAGCCCCATAAGCCGGCCCCCTGCTTGAAAGCATCGGCTGCCGGATTTGTCGGATCCAGGCTTAAGCCCCTGTTAACCACACCCAGAACGGCCAGGAAAAGCAGGACCCTCACAAGACTTGCAACCCCTAATCCCATTTTAGCAGACCTGTCATAAGTGGATATCTCATCCTTGCCGCTTTTACCTGTATCCAGGAGCCTGTGGGCACCGGAAAATGATATGTAACCTCCAACGGTACCCCCTACCAGGGTGGTTATGGCCAGGTAAGGAAAGTGGTCGGGCATAAAGGTCCCGGATATAGCCTTACCATATGGGGCCTTAGTGTTGATCATGACTATAAATATCAAAACTATCATCAAGGCTCCCAATACTGTTGTAAGTTTATCAATTATTTTTGCAGCATTTTTGTTGAGAAAAATAAAAATGGCCAAGAGGGCAGAGAGAATAGTCCCGATTTTTTGGTCCAGTCCCAAGATTACGTCAAGACCGAGGCCGGCCCCGCCGACATTGCCTATGTTAAATACAAGGCCCCCGAAGGCCACCATAAAAGCTATAAATACTCCAAGGCCCGGAGCAACCTTGTCGGCCAGCTCTTGACCCCTAAGCCCTGTGGCCCCAATTACCCGCCATATGTTCAACTGAGCAATGAGAGAGATCAATACAGAAACCAGAATTACAAAGCCGAAATTGGCCCCCAATTTTTCAGTAAATGTCGCCGTTTGGGTCAAAAAGCCGGGTCCTATTGCCGATGTGGCCATCAGGAAGGCCGCCCCTAAAAGGGTGGACCTGTCTATGCCCGAGCTTGTCTTTTTCATTTTATTCATTATATTCTCCTTGTGGTTTATAAAATCTATTTTTCTTTGACAAGGGCTTGCAGCCCTGCCGTCTCAATCCCGGATTCTTCAAGGGCCCCCTTTATTCTCTTCACAAATTCAAGGGCTTTTGGATTGTCCCCGTGGACGCATATTGAATCGCATTCCAGGCTTATTTTCTTGCCGTTAATGCTGATAACTTTATTGTCCTCCGCCATCATAAGGGTTCTTTCTATGGCTTCATTCTCATCCCGGATGACTGCTCCCTCAAGCTTCCTGTTGACCAGGCTTCCATCGTCATTGTAGGCCCTGTCGGCAAAGACCTCTCCGGCAAATTTTGCCCCCATTTCCCCGGCCAGCCTCTCCATCAGGGAAGAAGATCTGAGAAGGATTATCAGGTCCCTGTCATAGAACATTACTGCTTCTATAACAGCCCTTGCCAAGGCCTCGTCCTCCATAGCCTTGTTATAAAAGGCTCCATGCAGTTTGACATGGGTCAAGTGACCTCCCTCGGCCTTCAGAAAGGCATCTATTGCCCCCATCTGATACAGGACATAGGCCCGAGCCTCATTTGGGCTTATATCCATGTTTCTCCTGCCGAAGCCCAGTAAGTCCGGATAGCCGGGATGGGCCCCGATCTCCACACCTTTTTCCATGGCGGTCTTTACGGTTTTTCCCATTATTTCAGGATCGCCCGCATGAAAGCCGCAGGCCACATTGGCGGAATTTATAATATCAAGAATCTGATCGTCCATGCCCAAGCTGTACCTACCAAAGCTTTCTCCCAGATCAGAATTCAAATTAACCAATTTATTCATAGGTCACCTCCAAAATTTATTAGCCTATTTCAAACAATTTAATAAAGATTATACATATATTTTGCTAATTATAGGTTAAAATATATGCCGATGGCAAGTCCGCCACCGGCATTTTGATATAAAATATTTTATTTTTCCCACTTTCTCTATCTGCCGTGTATTTATAAATCCAAATCCAGCATATAGAGGCTGCCTGCCACAATTATAGGCCTGGATCCGTCCTTTTTAATAGAGTCTTTCAATGCCGAGTCAACCCGTCTTTTAACTTCTCCGTCTTCCACGTCCTGTATATCTATTGTATAAATATCATTCATTGCCCTGTGGAAGTCCTCTTTGGCCCCCTGGTGGATTTTTCCGTCATGGCAGCCGAAAATCAAGTTTGGCTTGCCGAAGGCTCCCTTTTCAGAGAAACCCAGCCAGGCCAGGTTTTCTTTCAGAACTCCTATGGCCTGGTCATTGTGGGCTCCGTCAATAATAATATAGGGGTCCCTTGACAGGAGTTCCAGCCTTCCGGGCAGGTAGAGGTCTTTTAAGGCTTCGATAATTATCTCTTTAGTTTCTTCCCTTGTCAGCTTCTTTTTGAAATGCTTTTTGATTTCAGAAAAATCCCCGGTCTCGGGATCGAAAAGAATTTCCATGGACTTTAAAGCTGTCGCCAAGTTTTCCTTCTGATGGAGGCCGACCAGCCGAGTCTCATATTTTCCCGAAAGCCAGTCCCCCTCATAGTCAAAAGACATGGTCCAGCCGGTTGCTTTATCTGACTTGTCCCCCATGGGCCTTATGTGAAGGCTCAGGTTTTTTATTGAGTCCGGGTTGCTGAACGTTAGTGAAACCCCCTTTTCCTCTGCCAGTCTTTCTATTTCATTCTTAGCTTCCAAGTCCTGCCTGCAGGATACTGCCGGAATCTTGGCCGGCAAAGATGAGGCCTTTTGAAAGGCTATGTCCTTCAATGTATTGCCCAATATATTGGTGTGGTCCAAGCCAATTTTGGTTAGAACTTGAAAAGAAAAGGGAAGGATATTTGTGACATCTTCAAGGGCCCCTATACCGGCCTCTATAACTGCCAGCTTCATGCCCTTGAAGGCCAGCATGGCCTCTATAAATGAGTTTATAAAGTACCCCTGATATTCCAGGCCTTTATTATCAGCTATTTCAGCCATCTCCTCCTTGATGGCCCCCAATTTTTCATCCGATATAGGCTCTTTTCCGATCATAATCCGCTCATTGTACTTATGTATATGGGGGGAAAGAAAATGTCCCACCTTTTCTCCGCTCAGGCTCTCCAAGGCCAGGGCCAGGGCCCGACCTACTGAACCCTTGCCGTTGGTTCCGACTACATATAGAAAAGTTATTCCCTCTTCAGGATGGCCCAGCTCTTCAAGCCATTTATAAACAATTTTTTGTTTGCTGTTCCAAAATTTTTTATCTCTCATTTAAGCCTCTTGTTTGCTAGAATAAACCGACAATCTTTCCGTCCTCTTTAATATCCATATTTACTGCAGCCGGCACCTTAGGTAAGCCCGGCATAGTCATTATGGCCCCGGTAAGCATTACAACAAAGCCGGCCCCGGCCGACAATTTCACCTGTCTTATGCTTATTTCAAAACCTTCAGGTGCGTTTAGAAGCTTCTCATTGTCGCTGAAAGAGTATTGGGTCTTGGCCATACATATTGGCAACTTGCCGTAGCCCAATTTTTCCAATCTCTTTATTGAGGCCAGGGCTTCCCTGCTGAACTCCACATTGTCAGCATGATAAATCTTCCTTGCCAATTCCACAGCCTTATCTTGTAACCCCTTGTCAAGGTCATAGGCAAAGCTGAATTCATTCTTATTCTCTTTATTGCAAACAGCCAGCACTTCCTTTGCGAGATCGGTCATTCCGGCCCCACCCTTTTCCCAGCCTTGTGCCAGGGCATAGGATGTTCCCCTCTTATCCAAGGCTTTTTCCAGGAGGTCAATCTCCTCCGGGCTGTCTGTAATGAACTTGTTGATAGCGACCACAACGGGCAGGCCGTAAACATTATGGATGTTGTCAATGTGGCGATAAAGATTTGCAAGTCCTTTTTCTTCGAATTCCAGGAGTTGGTCCAAGGTGTATTCCTTCTTTAGCTCGCGTCCCCCCTGGTGTTCCAGGGCCCTGATCGTTGCAACGATTACTACCGCATCGGGTTTGATTCCGGCCATGCGGCACTTTATGTCAAGGAACTTCTCAGCTCCCAAGTCCGATCCGAAGCCGGCTTCCGTGATTGTATAGTCGGCCAGTTTCATAGCAAGCTTGGTGGCGACTATAGTATTGCAGCCGTGAGCAATGTTTGCGAAGGGCCCGCCATGGACCAGGGCTGGGGTGTTTTCCATGGTCTGGACAAGGTTGGGATCCATGGCCTCTTTAAGAATTAAAGTCATGGCCCCCTCGGCCCCAAGATCGTGAGCTCTTACCGGCTCTTTGTCATAGTTGAAGCCGACAACTATCTCTCCCAAGCGCTTTTTCAAATCATCTAAGTCTGCGGATAGGCAAAGTATAGCCATGAGCTCCGAAGCCGCTGTTATGTCAAAATGGTCCTCCCTGACCACCCCGTCTGCCGGATTGCCCAGGCCCACGACAATATTTCTTAAGGCCCGGTCATTCATATCCATGCACCTCTGCCATACTATTCTCTTAGGATCAATTCCCAGTTTATTGCCCTGGTGGATGTGGTTGTCGATCATTGCTGAAAGGAGATTATTGGCTGTCGTAATCGCATGGAAGTCTCCCGTAAAGTGTAAGTTTATATCCTCCATGGGAATGACTTGGGCTCGGCCGCCTCCTGCTGCTCCGCCCTTTATGCCGAAAGCCGGACCAAGCGAGGGCTCTCTAAGGGCCAGGATTGCATTTTCCCCGATTTTTCTAAGTCCGTCCGCCAAGCCCACTGAAACCGTGGTTTTTCCTTCTCCGTAAGGGGTAGGATGCATGGCCGTAACTAGGACTACCTTACCGTTTGACCTGTCCTCCCACTTCTTTAAAAGTCTGTGTGAGATCTTGGCCTTTTTATTTCCATAAAGGCTGAGGTCCTCTTCGGGTATTCCCAAACTCTCAGCTATGTCTTTTATAGGCAGGGCCTTTGCTTCCTGGGCTAATTCAATGTCGGTTTTCATTGCAGCTCCTTTCAAGCTAAATAATTTCATCCAATATTTGCTTCCAATTGTTTGGAAAATTCATCCACTCCGGTCTGAAATCGGGATAATCCTTAAAAACTCTGTCAAATTCTTTTATTAGGTCCTGGGCACGGTCAGCTCTTAATAGTCTTACCATGCAAAGAATATTAGCAAAGAGGGCATTGGGGTTTATCCTATATTGCCTGTCATCGCATAAATCCTCAATTATCCTCTTATCCTCGGCCGTTATATGGCAAGAATCTTTAAATTCTCTATATGAAAGCCTCCCATGGTGGGCACAGGTATTTCTTACGTCGGCCAAAGCGTCCAGATTTCTGGACAGGTCCTTATAGTCCGGATAAGCATAGTAGGCCGATACTCTTGCCATGTCCTTATCTTTCAGGTTGTCATAGAGCCGTGACAAACCTCCAAAAGTTATTATCTCGGTAACCATATAAATCGGCAGGTTATCATCATATTTCTTTAATTCTTTTTTCACAAAAGGCTCATTGGCCCTATCCATCTCACTGTTCACTTCATTTAAAAAGTTCTCATGATACTCATGATTTTTAAAATTCCTGTGGTCCAGGTAACCGAAATTGCCCATTTGGTCCTGAATAACCGCCGACAGGACATTTCTCAATTTAACCTCAAGCTCGGCTAAATAATCAAAAAGGAAGTTTTTTACTGCCCGATCGGCCTTGTAATTCTCATACAAAAGCTCCAGGGTCGTACCTTCCTTATATTTCCCTTCGTTTGCCATGTAATACTGAAGGCCGTACTGCTCCAAGTGGAATGGAGAAAGTTCCTCCATAATAGAAATTGCCCTGTCAAAATCGCCTATTTCAAGTCCCTTTTCAGCTAAAGCATATAAGGCTGGATCAATATTTAGATTTTTTCGATTTTTTTCAGTCACAGTTTCCCTCCCTTAAAAACCATATTAATTATATATCATCGGCCCAACTTCATAAAATCAACATATGAGAAAATTAGAATGTTCAATGAAATATAACAATTAGGAGGATCCTATGAAAAATATAAAATTAAAAAAGATCGGAGTCTTTTTACTGGTATTTGCCTTAATGGCCATTCCCCTTGGTCAAGTCGCTAAGGCAGGCAATTCCTTTGATAAGCCCGTCTATGCTTATGGTGAGAGCCTGACTGAAAGTCAAATTCGTGAAACTGCCAAGCTGCTTTCCGTTGCTGACAATTCCCTGACTATTAGAGTGAATATAAACGAGATGAACAGCCTGCTTCACGATTCTTATCCCTACCACCAGGTATACTCTTCCGTTTATATCAAGCCCTCGAATGAAGGTAAGGGTGTCAATGTCAATATTGCCACACCCAAAACAATAACCTCAATAACCGAGCTCCAATATGCCAATGCAGCTATTACGGCAGGGGCCAGCAATGTAGATATTACCGTGGCTTCAGTCAAGGCTGTTGACGGCTCAGGTGCTCTGGCCGGGGTCTATAAGGCCTTTCAGGGGACTTCAGGGGCCCTACCCGAGGCCAATGTTAAGGCAGCCCAGGAGGAGTTAAACGTTACTTCAAGGATAAACAAAGAAAACCAGGGCAAGGAAGGATATTCCGACGACGTCTTAAATGCCGCTATCGCTGAAATAAAGGCAAAGATAGGCGAGGTTAAGGTCGAAAATAACGGAACCATAAATAATGTTCAGATAGGTGAAATTGTCAACAATGTCATAAACAACTATAACCTCAACGGCATCCTGACCAAAGACAATATTTCATCACTTGAGAATTTCATGAAGGACTTTTCAAAGCTTGAACTAACCCAGGAGCAGAAGGATTCTCTGAAAGAATTCGGCAATACCCTCCTAAAAGAGGGCGGCAAGCTCATGGACTCCGTAAAAAGCGCCTGGGATGAGATATCCCCCGAAACAAAGCAAAAGGGCTGGAACATATTCCAATCCATATTTAATACGATTTACAATGCCATAAGCAATTTCATTTCGAGTATCTTCAAATAAAATATATAAGCAATAAAAAAGTCCGGGAGGCAAAACTAGAGTAACTCTAAAAACCTTCCGGACTTTTACTGTTTGAAAATTTAAGCCAAGCTTTCGGATTCCTTAGCCTTCTTGAAACCGGGCTTAGGCAGCCTGAGTTCAAATTGACCTATTACAAATGATGAAACGCTTGTGGTTAAAAGTGAGCACATGACGTTACCAAGGGGCAGGTAAACTAGGAATGAAATCAAAAGGACGATAAAATCGCTTGAGAAATATGACTTGCTCAAAGGTAATGAGGTATAGTGGGAAACAATCATTGCATAGCAATCATCGCCACCGGCCACAGCCCCTCTTGTTACAACGAGTCCGCAACCTGATCCCAGGAGAAGTCCTCCCACTATGGCCGCCATAATCGGATAGGCCTGCATGGACGGCAGAACCGGTCCAATTAAGAGGAAGATCTCATAGAAGATAGAGTAGCAGGCTGCTGAAAAAACAGCCCTTTTGAAAAAACCCTTCCTGAGTATGGCAACTGCCAGAACAAAAAATGTGCAGTTCAAAATAAAGGTGGTGATGGCCTGGTTCCAGCCCAATACCCTATCGAGCAAAACGGCCGTGCCAAGCAGACCCCCTTCTGTTATCCCTGACTGATTATGTATGTTTACCAGACTGAAAGCCATGGTGGCGTTTCCGATTACCATCAGGAGGATATCAAAGGAGTTCACCCCCAGCCATGAGGCAAAGGTATCAATTAAATTCATTTTTTTAGTACTATTTTTGTTAAACATAATTCTCTTTTCTTTTTCAAATAACTATTTATTTCTAGGCTAATACTTCATTTTATGATTTTTTCAATTAATGAAAAATCAACAATACATAATAAGTTTAACATACATAGCTAGAAAGGAGCAAGCTTAGACATGATAAACAGTGAGCTTGAGAGCTTTCCCAACTTGCTTATGTTGATATATTTCTCTGAAAGTGACCAATTGTCATTGACTATCCCTATCAATTCCCTCTTTCCCCCAATCTCCACCAGCCGGTAGCCATATACCGTTACCGAGTGATTCTTATACCTTCCGTCTGCCAATGAGAATATAACCGGTCTCTCAGCGTCCAACTCCTCGACGAACTCCTTAACCATGGTCTCCTCATCGGGGAAAAATAATCTATTGACAGCCTTTCCGTTATAAAAGAAGGATTTCCACACCCTGTTTACGATTTTAGGTATGAAGAAGGTCGGGGTCCCAAGTGCGGGAAAGTAGTAGGAATTTTTTGATGCAATATCATTGACCCGGGCAAAAATTTGCCCGATATCGGAAGGGATTGAAGTCATCCCCATTGCCCTATAATAATCTAATATTGCCGTGATCGAGGCCAATGTACAGTGATTTTTTGCCGTGAAATTTGACATGAGTATGGGCTTAAAGTTTTTGATCCTCATTTCACTTATCAATTTATAATCTTCCTTCATATCTTTCTCCTTTTCGTCGGCCAATTATTATAATATCATAGATTATTATGCCTATTCTTATTCCGGGTTTGACAAAAAGTACGGATTTAATTATACTTAATGAGTCGCTTGGGGAATTAGCTCAGCTGGGAGAGCGCTTGAATGGCATTCAAGAGGTCAGGGGTTCGATCCCCCTATTCTCCAGTACCATATTTGCACTATAGATCACTTCGCCGCAATGCATTGAAAATACTGCATTGTGGCTTTTTTGTTTTTACACCACGAGGCATAAAACGGCATATAAAAGCACTCCATATTATATGAATATTATATGAAAAGAGCCGGGCAAATTCCGCCCGGCTCTTTCTGATGCCAACTTACTCGGCAGCTATTCAGTTTTGCTAAAGCCTACTTTGTCAAGGCTTCTTCAACTTTCTCGCCTATTGCATTCTTCAAGCCGATCAAAACAATATTCTTATAATTTGAATACTCAACGTTCTTCTTTATGGCTTTTGGAAGCTCATTGCTCCTGGTCAAAAGTACAGGTGCGTTTTCATTGGCCGCTACAGGTCCTATTACCAAAGCATCTGCAAAGACTTGTCCTGAAGCCATGAAAGCTTTGTTTGCATTTGTGAAGAATGTTTCAGCAATCTTTGCTGATGTCTCATATCTGTCACTTCCGCCAACTCTTTCGATTAGCTTGGGCAATGCCTTCTGAACTTTGTAGGAAACCGCCATTTCCCTTCCGGCAATATAGACACTCTTGATTCCGAGATCTTTTATTGCTTTTTCAATAACTCCCGGAACCTTATTGTGGCTTACCAGAAGAATCGGATATCCGTTCTTTGCTGCAAATGGGCTCATTGACAAGGCGTCTGCGAAATTCTCTCCTGTTGCTATTACCGCAATTCCCTTATCGCCTACAAGGCCTACAACTCTCCTTGCAACCATAGCCGATGTTTCATACCTGTCGCTTCCGCCAATCCTTTCGACTTTTCCAAGTGCCTTGAGCTGGCCTTCAGCATTCATCGATATGGCGTTCTCTCTACCTATAATATAGATATTCTTTGCTCCAAGTCTTTCAATCTCGGCCTTTACACGGCTATCAAGTGCTCCCGGATTTGTGAGCAGTATAGGTGCGTTGAGTGCTTTTGCAAGAACACTTGCTGTAAGAGCATCCGGGAAATCGTCAGATCTTGCGATAATGACATTGTCAGCATATGAGTAGTATTTCTTGGAGATCTCAATGGCTGTGTCAATCCTGTCTTTTCCGCCAATTCTCTGATCAATAGTCGGCTTCTGTGGTGGAACTACATTGTTATTTCCACCCGGAGTTTTTGCTTTTGCTGTTGCTTTGCCTGCTTCTGATTCGTTGTTTGAACCGTCTTTGGCTGTTGCTGTTACATCAGTATTGTCTTTGACTTTGTCTTCCGGAATTGTAATTGCTCCGGTCGTTTCGTCTACTGTTACTTCAGATCCTGCCGGTACTTTCCACTTACCATCGTCACCTTTGGTTGCTGTAACTGTCTTATCGTTTCCGTCATTGTCTTTGTATTTTACAGTTACTGTCTTTGTATCTGCATCTGTCGGTGGTGTTACTGTTACTGAACCGTCATCATTTGCAGTTACTGTCGGTGCTTTTGGTGCTGTTGTATCCGGTGTTGTAGATGTTGCTGTTGCTGTAATTGTTGCATTGGCAGCTGTTATTGCTGTTCCTGCCGGTGTTGACCATACTGGATTTTCATATCCATCTTTTGCTGTTGCTGTTGGATACTTATCAGCTGTTAATGCTACTCCATCTTTTACATCGTATACTGGTGGATTTGTTAGTGCTTCTACTCCATCTCCAGCTACGAATGTTACTCTATGGTATCCGTCTGGTGTTGTTGCATTTGGATTGTTTGTTCTGTCAATTACATCGTCTAGTTTTGCTACATTGATCTTTGCTTTTGCATTGTCTGTAGACTTGTCCGGATAAGTTACTACTACTGGAATTTCTACTGGCTTGCCAGCTTCTGATTCTTTTGGTGTGTAAGTTACTTTTCCTGTGTTTTCGTCTATTGTTGCGCCTTCTGGAGCTCCATCACCTAATTTGTATTTTGTTCCGTCTGGTGCTGTTGTAGCTTTTCCATCTGCATCTGTAAATGTTGGTGCTTCTGTTGTTGCAGCTTCTCCTGCTTTTCCGGCTTTGTCTGCATATGCTGGTGTTAGCTTGTCTGCAGTTTTTTGTGCTGGTGTTGTAGATGTTGCTGTTGCTGTAATTGTTGCATTGGCAGCTGTTATTGCTGTTCCTGCCGGTGTTGACCATACTGGATTTTCATATCCATCTTTTGCTGTTGCTGTTGGATACTTATCAGCTGTTAATGCTACTCCATCTTTTACATCGTATACTGGTGGATTTGTTAGTGCTTCTACTCCATCTCCAGCTACGAATGTTACTCTATGGTATCCATCTGGTGTTGTTGCATTTGGATTGTTTGTTCTGTCAATTACATCGTCTAGTTTTGCTACATTGATCTTTGCTTTTGCATTGTCTGTAGACTTGTCCGGATAAGTTACTACTACTGGAATTTCTACTGGCTTGCCAGCTTCTGATTCTTTTGGTGTGTAAGTTACTTTTCCTGTGTTTTCGTCTATTGTTGCGCCTTCTGGAGCTCCATCACCTAATTTGTATTTTGTTCCGTCTGGTGCTGTTGTAGCTTTTCCATCTGCATCTGTAAATGTTGGTGCTTCTGTTGTTGCAGCTTCTCCTGCTTTTCCGGCTTTGTCTGCATATGCTGGTGTTAGCTTGTCTGCAGTTTTTTGTGCTGGTGTTGTAGATGTTGCTGTTGCTGTAATTGTTGCATTGGCAGCTGTTATTGCTGTTCCTGCCGGTGTTGACCATACTGGATTTTCATATCCATCTTTTGCTGTTGCTGTTGGATACTTATCAGCTGTTAATGCTACTCCATCTTTTACATCGTATACTGGTGGATTTGTTAGTGCTTCTACTCCATCTCCAGCTACGAATGTTACTCTATGGTATCCGTCTGGTGTTGTTGCATTTGGATTGTTTGTTCTGTCAATTACATCGTCTAGTTTTGCTACATTGATCTTTGCTTTTGCATTGTCTGTAGACTTGTCCGGATAAGTTACTACTACTGGAATTTCTACTGGCTTGCCAGCTTCTGATTCTTTTGGTGTGTAAGTTACTTTTCCTGTGTTTTCGTCTATTGTTGCGCCTTCTGGAGCTCCATCACCTAATTTGTATTTTGTTCCGTCTGGTGCTGTTGTAGCTTTTCCATCTGCATCTGTAAATGTTGGTGCTTCTGTTGTTGCAGCTTCTCCTGCTTTTCCGGCTTTGTCTGCATATGCTGGTGTTAGCTTGTCTGCAGTTTTTTGTGCTGGTGTTGTAGATGTTGCTGTTGCTGTAATTGTTGCATTGGCAGCTGTTATTGCTGTTCCTGCCGGTGTTGACCATACTGGATTTTCATATCCATCTTTTGCTGTTGCTGTTGGATACTTATCAGCTGTTAATGCTACTCCATCTTTTACATCGTATACTGGTGGATTTGTTAGTGCTTCTACTCCATCTCCAGCTACGAATGTTACTCTATGGTATCCATCTGGTGTTGTTGCATTTGGATTGTTTGTTCTGTCAATTACATCGTCTAGTTTTGCTACATTGATCTTTGCTTTTGCATTGTCTGTAGACTTGTCCGGATAAGTTACTACTACTGGAATTTCTACTGGCTTGCCAGCTTCTGATTCTTTTGGTGTGTAAGTTACTTTTCCTGTGTTTTCGTCTATTGTTGCGCCTTCTGGAGCTCCATCACCTAATTTGTATTTTGTTCCGTCTGGTGCTGTTGTAGCTTTTCCATCTGCATCTGTAAATGTTGGTGCTTCTGTTGTTGCAGCTTCTCCTGCTTTTCCGGCTTTGTCTGCATATGCTGGTGTATAAAGATCAGAGTCTTTTTTAGCTACATTTATTTTTGCTGTTGCATTATCTTTTGTACCATCGCTATAAGTTACAACTACTGGTACGTTTATAGCTTGTCCTTCTTCACCAGTTTTTGGTGTGTAAGTTACAACACCTGTATTTGGATCAACTTGAGCACCTGTTGGAGCGTCAGCACCTAATGCATAAGTTACTCCTGTTGGTGTTACTGGTTTATTATCTTTATCAGTAAATGTTGGAGCGGCTACTGTTGCTTCTGTTCCAACTTTTCCATCAACTGCTGTATATTTTGGTTCGTATAATGAGTTATCTTTTGCTTTTGTAACGACTAAAGGAACTTTGTCTACGTGATTTGCTTTTACTAAAACTTCCTTACCGGCGTCATTTGTTTTGTAGATGTCATAAGTTACTTCTACGTTTGGTCCCGGATCACCATTTAGAACATCTTCTGTTGCTTCTACTTTTGCTATCGGTGTTCCTGTAATCTTAAAGCCTTTTGCTGCGTCGCCTGTAACTGAAAGACCATCAATTGCTTTAGTGAATTTTACACTCTTCATCTTGTAGATGTAAGGTCTTCCATTCGGGTCTGTTGCCGGTTCCGGTTTTACATCTTGGCTATAGGCTACGCCTACTTCTCCGGCTTTAAGAGGAGAGTCGGTTACTGCAATATAACGAGCTCTTGTTCCTTCGATATTTCCTGAAGGGTCCGGTAAGACTGTCTTGAAATTAACTTTATAAAGACCAGCTTCTTTTGCCTTACCTGAAATAGTTCCATCTGTAGCACCGATTTTCAAATCTGCTGGTAATCCAGTTGCAGAATAAGTTGCGCCTTTCATTTCTTTGTCGCCGGCTTTTGGATTGGCGATAGATACGTTATCGTAACGAGAAATGAACAAATGGCTGACTTCTACGGTAAAGGAGTCTGCTGCAATTGGTTGATTTTCAAGACTTCCGTCCGGTTTTACTCTGTAAAGTTTTGCCGTATATTCTGTTGTTTTATTAATAGTAAGCTTGCTTGTGTCAAGTGGTGCTGAAGGAATTGTTCCTGTTGAGCTTGGTTGTTGTGCAGTACCCCTGCTATTAGGCACTTCATTTCCATCGGGGTCATACCATACGATTACGAATTTGTCGGTTGCGTGTTTGTAAGGAAGTCCTGTCGTCTTTGTCTGTGCAACGTCTCCCGGCAATGCCGTATTGGCATCGGAGTCATAATTCGTAATATCGAAGTTTATTCCCGGTGAGCCGAAGCCGAAGTCTGCTCTGACATTGTTTGCAGCCAGTGCAGTTGTATTTCCAAAAGCAGTTTGAGCCCATCCATTATGATAGCCCCAGTTGCCTGTAAGTCCACTTATACCTGTGAACCAGTTATTGTTATAAGGTGTCATAACACGTATGTCTTCTGTATCAACTGCGGAAATAAACATCCAGTCATTGTTAATGTGCTTTGCGTCTTTTGGTAAAGCTGCGAGAGTAAAAGAACCATCTGTAGCTTTGTCTGCAACTTTGCCCACTCTATCTTTTAGTGCTTGAGGCCAACTAGGTGGTATTTTATAATCGTAAACATCGCCGTTTCTTGCCGGACCCCAAGTTCCGTTAAATTGGATTTTATAATCACCTTCGGCATTGGTTCCGGTTATTGGGCCAGTTGTTTTTGTCGTTACAGTTTCAGCAATCCATTGGTCAGGATGTGCCTCTACTTGCTCTTGAATCCATTTTTGAAGCTGAGCCTCTAAAGCGTAGGACCACTTGCTTCCACGAATATCGTCAGCACTTCTAAGGTTCATCCTTGCAACTGTGGCATCACTATAGATTTGCTTCAAAGCATAGTCTGAAAGATAAGATGCTTTAATTTGAACGCCCGGTGCCGGTGATGACGGTGTGGCTACAATACCCCATTGAGTTCCTCCGGATGGTGATTCATAGTCCCATGTAACTTTTCCCCATACAGTACCTCCGCTTCCGATACCTGTTAATGCTGGAGGTGTTTCTGTTGCATTTGCCTTGTGCATAAAGGCCTTTGGCTTTTCCATGAATAGGATCTTCATGTCACTAATGGTATTAGGTACTACATCAGTTGTTGCTCCGCCTTGTGATACCCAGGAATTATCGGAAGGGAATACGACATTTTCGCCGGTGATATATTGAAGTTGGTGGTCTTTTAAGCTAGCCGGAAGATTTTTGTCATCAATCCAGAACCTGTATTTTTCATTACCACCTGATACGGTCGTATCGGCATCGAATTTAATAATCTTGCCGTCTGATGCCAGATAAGGCTTTAAACCTATATTAAGTCTACCTTGTGCATCGGATACTGCCGTATAAACCGGCGATGCATAGCCGCCATTTTCAAACCATTGGAAGTAGGCTCTGACGCCTTCAATTGGTATAAATTGTTGGTTTTGTGCACCGCCTGATAATGGCAGGTTAAGGTCGCCACCTACTTGTATTCCTACATAGGCATGGATGGCGTTTTTCGCGTCGTTGCTTACCTGTGATTCAATGGCGCCTCCCGCTTTCTTTTCTTCTGGCCCTGCTAAAGCGCTCGCCGGAAACATCGGCAATATCATGGCCAAAGAAATGACCCAGGCAAGCACTTTATTTGCAAAGCCTTTTTTACTGTTTTGCATTACTTACTCCTTTCCCAATATTCTTAACACTCCTTACCAAAATATTCGGCAAATTTTAGACTATTTACTATTAAATAGATCATATTTGTACAATACCAGTTTACTACATTTGTATCCTTTTTGTAACATTTGTTAAGAGTTTCCAAGCTTTAAAAAATTAGTTGTTTAGTAAATAAAAAGGGCCGAATCAAACAATCTTTTGAAACAGCCCTTTATACTCGCACTAATTGTAACTAAGCGTTAACCCTTTCGTTTGCAGGATCGTAGAAAACTCTATCCGTCAGCTGAGCCTCATAGCCGCCGATCTCCGCCTTGTCACCTACCTTAGCCTTATCATTGTCAACCAAAGCAAAGCCTATGTTTTTTCCTACTGTGTATCCATAGCAGAAGACCGTGGCCTTGCCTGCCTTTTCTCCATTAACTTCAACAGGAGTTCCGGGCTCAATCTCGGCCCCATCATCCTCAACTGTGAAGCCTAGGAGCGAACGCTTGGCTCCCTCTTCCTTGACTTTCAAGAGAGCCTCCTTGCCTATAAAATCTGTCTTCCAAGCAACCGTCCAGCCGAAGTCTACTTCCAAGGGGTTGGTCCCTGCTATATCGCTCATCAGAACATAGCCCTTTTCCCTGGGCAGGCTGGTCAGGATAACATCTGTTGTCATTTTGACAATGCCGAATTCCTTGCCGGCCTCTTCAAGTTTTTCTTCCAAGAGATCATTATATTCGGGGTTTAAATAAACTTCGTAGCCTAACTCACCTGTAAAACCCGACCTGGCAACTTTGACGTCATGGCCTTGGAAACAATTGTCTTCAATATAGAAGTGTTTTATGGGTTCTACCGGCTTGTCCAGGATTTTATCCAGGACTTTAGCTGACTTGGGGCCCTGGACTGCATACATTGACACCTTGCTTGTGATGTCTTTATATGAAACGGTCTCACTTTCCTTCTCTTTATCAAAGTGTTTGATCATCTGGTCGATATAGAGGGTTGAAATCCAATATTTTTCTTCTTCAATGCGGAATATAATTACATCATCTATGATAATACCGTCATGATTCAGCATGGTGGTATACTTGGCCTGGCCGATCTTAGCCTTGCTAAAAGAGTTTACGAACATCCTGTCCAAAAACTTGCCTGCACACTTACCTGTCACTTCCAGAAGCTGGTGGGTAAAGTTATAGTAACCGACAGCCTCCCTGATAGCCTCATGTTCTTGTCTCATGGTCTTGTCCTGCTTTGTCATAAAGATCCCCTTTCCTAGCATAAAGCTAATATTACAAACATTTTCCCTTATAACTATATTTTACCCTTTTTCTGGGGAAATTTAATCCTATTGCTCAATTTTATTTAAAATTTTTTTTATTATTTCATCATGGATTTTTTGGGCTTTTACCGACATATCTTCCATCTCAGATTCGATAGCTTCTTTAGCGGACCTTTCTTTCAGCATGGCCGTGTTTATGGTGACATTGAGTGATGCCGTCTTAATTGCCGTGTTGGCCAAGATCAGACCGGAAGCCGCATCTGTCAAGGCCAGACGACTTCCTTTGTTCCAGACTTCTTCAGTCAACTCGATAATTTTTAAGCATTTCCTGATTATTTCCATTGGGGCCCTGCAAGCCTCTTTCAAAGCTTCTTCCATGATCTTCCGCTTTTTGAGCTTTTCTTCGTCACTTTCAGCTTTCAATTTGTATGCTCGTGAAAGCGGGATAAAGCCGAGAGCATCCTCTTCAACCAAGCTCCTTAAATTAAGGGATATCTCCTCGAGTTCTTGCCTTGATTTCTTCAAGACCTCCTCATATTCTGCATAGGACTTTTTCCCTATTGAAAGGTTGAGATACATAATTAGGAGAGATGCCGCCAATGATCCAATATAGGCTGAGGCTCCGCCCCCACCCGGAACAGGAGACTTGGAGGCCAGTTTCTCAGCAAAGTCATTGCAGGAGTCTTCCATGAAGTTAAAGTCCCTGTCAGTCACTATTTGCCTCCCTCTGTAAGGTTTTTGCAGGCCCTGATAAGGTGCTTGGCCAGGACCGTGGTAGTAATGCCGCTCACGCCGCCCGGTGTCGGTGTCAGGGCCTCTACTATGTCCTCAACCGCTTCTCTGTTAACATCCCCCTTGAGCTTGCCGTTTACAAAGGAGGTCCCCACGTCAATAATAACCTGACCCGGACTTACATAAGTTTCATCTATAAGGCCCGGGACCCCGCAAGCTGAAATTAATACATGGGCTTTCTTCGAATAAAGGCGACTGTCTTCGGTAAAAACATTGCATAGGGATACGGTCGCCAATTCATTTGAAAGGAGCATTGCCAGGGGCCTTCCAACCACAAGTCCACTCCCTATTATGCAAAACTCCCTGCCTTTTATGGGAATGTCATAAAATTTCAGGGTCTCCATGACTGCCTGAGGGGCACAGTATGAGAATCCGTCCGCCCAGCCGGCCAAGATTGATCCCAAGTTTTCTGCTGTTGCGCAGTCGACGTCCTTTTCCTTGCATATGGCCTCTTTAACTTTGCGATCGTCAAATCTTTCATCCAGAGGTTGGAATAGGAGGATGCCGTGTATTTCGGTATCATTGCTCAGCTTTTCGATTTCTCCAATCAGGCTCTCCTGGTCTATATCCTCATCCAAGACTATGTTCTTAACGCCTAAATCGTAAGCGGTCATTTTCTTCACAATGCCTTTTTCATAAGAGATGTCCGGTCCCTTTTGCCCAACCCTCACAGTTGCCAAGGTGGGTGTCACTCCCCTGTCACTCAATTTGGACAGATCTTCTTCCCAGGCTGATTTGAGTCCTTCATTGACTTCCTTTGCTAAAAGTAATTTGGCCATAATATGTCCTTTCTCAAACTCCGTATAATAATTTTCTCCAATAAAAAAAGGAGCAGCTGTTCTCAGAATAAGAATATCAGAGATTCTCATCTGATTACAACTGCTCCAAAAGTGAAATTAACCTAAGCTCTTATATTACAAGCCAAGGTATTAATAGGTTTCTTCAAAGATCTCGAAGAAGCTCTGCGGATGATCGCAAGCCGGGCACTTTTTAGGTGCTTCCTTGCTGAAGCAGATATAGCCACAGTTATTGCACTTCCAATAAACCTTCTCTTCACGTTTGAATACGCGATCATTCTTTAAGTTTTCAAGAAGTTTCTTAAAGCGTGTTGCATGGCAATCTTCTACCTTGCCGATCTGACGCCAATGACTTGCTATCTCAGGGAAGCCTTCTTCCTCAGCAACGTCAGCAAATGTGGGATATAAGTCGTCAGCTTCTTCCAACTCGCCGTTAACAGCGGCCTGAAGGTTTTCTTCAGTTGTGTGGAAGGCTACCGGATACTCGGCATCGATCTCTATTCCTTCTCCCGATCCATAAGCTTCTACCAAATATTTATAGAATCTTTTAGCGTGTTCTCTTTCATTTCCGGCTGTTTCTTCAAAAATGTTCTGGATCTGAACAAAGCCGTCTTTTTTTGCCTGCTTGGCTGCCATAGTGTAACGCATGTTTGCCTGTGATTCACCTGCAAATGATTTCAACAGGTTTACAGCTGTTTTACTACCCTTTAATTCTGCCATTTTTACCTCCTTAAATTTCTCGCCTGCTTTTGCAGGCTAAAGATATTTACACTACCTTTTTAATTCTACCATATCCCCAAATATCTTGTGCTTTTAACACCTAATATCAATATCGGGAATTATATTATTTTACCCCTTTTAAGCTTTAATAAACCTTACTTATCTAATATGATATTATTTAATATAGATGTGAAAGAGAGGCAAGGAGAGTGGAAAAATACTCTTTGATGCTTATAAAAACAAAAAAAGAAAGGGATAAAATTGAAAATTATTTCTTGGAATATCGACTCCTTGAATGCCGCCCTGACCTCAGATTCAAACAGGGCCCTGATGACCAGGCAAGTCCTGGAAGATATAATCGCCCATGATCCTGATGTCTTCGCCATACAGGAGACCAAGCTCAGGGTTGAGGGACCGACGAAAAAACATTTGGAAATTCTTGAGAAAAAATTTCCTGACTACAACTTTGTTTGGAGATCATCCGAACCCCCTGCCAGAAAGGGCTATGCCGGCACCATGTTTCTGTATAAAAAGGCCTATGAGCCCAAAGTGCATTTTCCAAATATCGGCTCCCCCGATACCATGGATATGGAGGGCCGTCTTATAACCCTGGAATTTGACAAGGTCTTTTTAAACACTGTTTATACTCCCAATGCCGGTGACAAGCTTAAAAGGCTTGGAGAGCGTCAGGACTGGGATAGGAAATATGCCGATTATCTTGAGGAGTTGAATAAGATAAAGCCTGTTATAGCTATGGGTGATTTCAATGTCGCCCATGAGGAAATCGACCTGGCCAATCCGGACAGCAACCACATGTCGGCAGGTTTTACGGATGAGGAGAGATCGGGCTTCAGTGCCCTACTTGATCGAGGTTTTACAGACTCTTTCCGCTACCTGCACGGAAATGTGGAAGGGGCCTATACTTGGTGGGCCCAACGGGTCATAACTTCAAAAATCAACAATTCGGGTTGGAGGATCGACTATTTCCTGGTCTCGGACAGGATCAAAGACCATGTAATAAAATCTGAAATGATAGACTCGGGAGACAGGCAGGACCACACTCCTCTGATGTTTGAAATTAGCAGTGAAATATAGGGGCTTTGCTGACAACTGTAAATCCCCACCTAAAAGAGCTGACGGCAATTATGGCGGTCAGCTCTTTATTTATGCTTTCATGACAAAGTTTTGTTTATCAGGACTTTTAAGCAGGCCTCGGGCTCGAGCTGGCCGGCTGCCGCCTTGCTTCCGAAGCTCGTATAGGCCAGGCAGGAGCCGAAAGATACCGGGTCAGTTCTGGTCTCCAAGCCCTCTTTCCCCATGCCTATTATGGCAAGCCTTTGGCCCCTGTGGAGCCTTTTGAAGTCTCTTGAAACCCTATTTAAGGTTCCCAAGTCTTCCTTGGTCCTGACCATGCCGGCAAATTTTATGATATCAGGTGCCTCCGCTTCCATGCCAATTAAAAGTCTCTTGACCTCCTCATATTCCGGTATCCTGTCATAATTATGGCTTGAGATAATAAGGCCCAGATCCCGGGACCTTACCATATCCCTTGCTCTCTTAAAAATCGCCTTTTCAAGGGAAAAATCCAGATCTATGTAGCTTATATTCCCAAGATCTACCAAGTAGTCCAGGACAGGCCTCAGCCCGCTCAAATAAGCCTCGCCGTCCTCAAGGCTCACCCCCTTGGCAGTGGTGAAAATAATTCTCTGATTGTCAAACTTGCTTTCAATTTTATTAAAATAATCAATAAAGTCATTGGAGACCCTTCCGTCCTCAAGAATATTGAAAGGCAACAAGTCCTCTCTTATCTCAAAATTACTCATCCCCAAATTTTCCGCACGATCCAGCTCCGAGCTGAGCTTTTCAGGATTTTCTCCGCATAGGGTCAAAAAGATCTGCAATTCTTCCATAATAATATTTCCTTTATTGTGTTTTAAGGACTATAGATATTGGGCTAAATTATTGAGGACTTCCTCCGTGTCATCCCATCCGAGACAGGGATCCGTGAGTGAGATGCCCTGCCCTCTTTGAGGCTTCTCAGCACATCCACCCTTCAGATAGCTCTCGACCATAAATCCCCTGATTATTTTCCTCATACCCGGGTCGGCCGCCCTATATCCCATAACCTCCTCAATGATTTCTTTCTGCTTATTATGGTTTTTACCGGAATTTGAGTGGTTGCAGTCGATTATTACCGCAGGAATTGGCATTGACAATTCTTCAGCCAGGCAGCATATCTCAATAATATTTTCTTTTTGATAGTTGGGCCGGTCCCCTCTTTCTTTATCAACATAGCCCCGCAAAATCGCATTGGCATAGGGATTTCCCTCGGTTTGGTAAATATGGCCCCTGTAGCTCAGAGCTTGGGGATGGTTTACGGCATATATGGACTCCATCAATCTCCTTAAGTTCCCGTCAAGGGGGTTTTTAATACCCACGGCAACATCAAGTCCGGAGGCCAGCTTCCTATGCTCCTGGTCTTCAGCCGACCGGGCTCCAAGTCCGACATAGGCAATAATGTCATCAAAATATGCATGATAGGCAGGATAGAGCATCTCATCGGCCCCGGGTAAAGAATATTTTTTCAGGGCCAGGGCATGTATTTTCCTGGCCTCTTCTATGCCTTTTATGAGGTCGGGATCGCTTTCGGGATCCGGGCTTTCCACCATCCCCATGTAGCCTGTTCCGAGGCTCCTGGGCTTTGAGGTGTAGATGCGCGGCACCAGCAGAAGCTTATCTTGGTGTTTTTCCTGGACGAGCTTTAGGCGTCTCAGATACTCATCCATTGCCTCTATATTGTCGCAGGAGCAGGGCCCTATTATTACAAGCATCCTGTCACTTCGACCGGATAAAACCGATTTAATATCTTCAATCCTCTTCTTCCTGAACTCTTTCTCTTCCCGACCTATTGGGAAAAGTTCTTTGATTTTTTCAGGTTCAGGCATTTTCCCGATGAGCTTCATATGGTCCGCCCTTCTAAACATTCCAAGTCTATTCCCAGCTTTTTTAAGTCTCTAAAAAAATTCGGATAGCTCTTTGAAACCGACTCGGCTCCCTCCAAACAGCCCCCCGTCCTTGTGAGCAGGACCGATAGGGCCATTGCCAGCCTGTGGTCTCCATAGCTGTTTAAGTCTTCTCCGGGCTTCATCAGGCCTGAGCCCTTGTCACGAATGCGGATTTTGACCCTATCCTCACCCACATCCATACCTATGCCGAACTTTTCCAGATTCTCCTTCATTTTTTCCACCCTGTCCGTTTCCTTAAAAGCCAGCCTTGCGGTGCCCTTAAAAGTGGCCCCGTTAAAAGACCCGGCGACGGCGAAAAGCAGGGGCCCCAGGTCAGGACATGAATTCAGGTCGATTATGGGCCTGCCCTTTTCTAACATTTTAAAAAATTCAAGATAGGCCCTGTCGGCCTGGCTGCTGACCCTATCCAAGCCTTCAACCCGGACGTTTCCACCGAAGATATTGAGGGCTTCAAGATAGGATGCTGAAGAATAGTCCCCTTCAGCCTTTATGGTGCTTGGCCGATATTTTGAAGGCTTGATATGAAAGTCAGAGCCCCTCATAGAAATATTTATGCCGAATTCCTTCATTATATCCAAGGTCATGTCAATATATGGCCGGCTCTTGACCTGATCCGAGGGCTCCAAGACCGAGTCATCGTCTAAAATTGGCAGGGCCATCAAAAATCCCGATATGTACTGGGAAGAAATCTGTCCCGACACCCTGTAGGTTCCCGGAGAAATTTTCCCCCTCAGCTTATATTGCCCGCCATCCCTGCTGAATATAAAGCCTTCCTTCTCTGCCAACCTCTCAAACTCCCCCATGGGTCTCTCCATGAGGCCCGGTTTGCAGATAAAGTCGGCACTTAGGCCCAGGGCAAGGCATATAGGGACCAAAAGTCTCAAAGTCGTTGCCGATTCTCCACAGGGCATCTCTATAATTTCTTTTTGTCTTATCTTTTTTTCAAGATCTTCTCTTTTTATTCCCTCTATAATAACTTTATCGCCAAGCCTTTGAATCCCGGCTCCCAAATTCTCCACACAGGCCATAGTGGCCTTGATGTCATCAGAGGCCTGATCCCTTCCGAAGTTTTCAATAACGGTTTTTCCATCTGCCAGGCCGCCCCCTATAAGGCACCTGTGGATTTGGCTCTTTGAAGGCGGAGGCTTGATTTTTCCCTTAGCAATTGAAGGTCTGAATTTAATTTTCATCTATAAGCTCCGGATTTTTAAAAATATATCTGGCCAGGTCATATGGGCTTTTTCCCTTGGCATAAATTATGGCGTCAGCCTTCATATATGAGCTTCTTCTTGATCGGTAGAGCATCTCAAGATCTTCCTGAGATTTTGCTATGGGCCGGTCAGCCGAAATCTTAAGCTCATCTATGGGTCTGTCGATAAATATCACTTGGCCGTTAGCCTTGAAAGATTCAAGGTTCTCGGGATCCATAATGCTGCCTCCGCCGCTTGCTATGACCGAAGCCCTAACCGTCCTTAATTCTGATACTATCTCTTTTTCAATATTCCTGAACTTCTTCTCGCCCATCTCATTTATGATCCGGGCCGGGGCCATCCCTGTCTTCTCTTCGATAAGCCTGTCAGTATCAATAAAGGGCCTCTTGAGCATTTTCGCCAGGGCCTCTCCGGTACCGGTCTTGCCGCAAGCCGGCATGCCCACCAAGACTAAGTTTCTCTTCCCATATAGTATTTTTTTATATAAGTCCATAGCCTGGGAAAGATCCGGGTCTTGTCCTCTCTTGCCCTCCGCATCCAAAAATATTTTCACGGCCTTGTAGGCCTGCATGATCAACATATACAGGCCGGAGTAGGCACTTACCCCCATATCCTCAGCCTGCAAGATAAGCTTGGTCCTGAGGGGATTATAGACCAGGTCAAAAAGGCCCTCAAGTTGCTTAAAATGATACAAGTCAATTGGACTTTCATCCATATGGTCCGGATACATGCCAAGAGGAGTACAGTTCACTATTATCTGAGCATCGGAATCCTCGACAAGGCCCTGCTCGTAGGTCTTTGTGAGGCCAAGCCCTTGCCTGCTTAAAACAGTAATCGAGCCCGCTCCAAGGTCTCTCATCAGGAGTTGACAAGTTTTTGAGGCTCCTCCGCTTCCCAATATAACTACTTTTTTGCCACTGACTCCCCCCTTATAAAGGCTCAGCAAAGCCTTCATCCCGGCATAGTCGGTATTGTAGCCTGTTTTGATCCCATCAACATTGGTAGCCGTATTGACAGCCCCTACTTTTTCAGCTATGGGATCTAGTTTATCAAGATAGGCAAGTATCTTCTCCTTAAAGGGCATGGTGACGTTTATTCCTGTAAAGTTTCCTTTTTCCATGAAGCTTTTCAGGGCTTGGTCGTCCTCCAGAGAAATTGTCTCGTATTCATATTTCCCCAGACTTTTATGGATTTCCGGGGAAAAGCTGTGGCCCAAGCCCGACCCTATTAAGGCGAATCTTCCCATTATCTTTCCTCCCTGAAATATCCTTCTCCATATCTAATTTGGAGTTGGTCGCACAAAACTATTGCCAGGGCGGCATTAATAGGCTCGACAGCCCTGTGGACTATGGCCGGATCATGCCTGCCCCTGATCCTTATCTTACAATTTTCACCCTTTATCAGGTCAACCGTATCCTGTTCCCGATTTATTGACGAGGTGGGCTTCAGGGCCGTGTTTACAATGATCGGCATCCCGTTACTTATTCCCCCGTTAATTCCCCCGTTGTGGTTGCTTCTAAAAGAAACCTTCCCATTTTCTATGTATGGTGAGTCATTGGCCTGGGACCCATTCATATTGACCAGGTCGAAGCCCGATCCGAAAGACAGGCCCTTGACTCCCGGAATTGAAAAAATGGCATGGGATATCAGACCTTCAAGGCTGTCGAAAAAGGGCTGGCCAATGCCGGCCGGAAGGCCCAAGACCAGACTCTCTACCGAGCCTCCGAGGCTGTCCCCCTCCTCTTTGACTTGGGCTATTTCTCTTTTCATAAGGCCTTCCGCTTCTTTTGAGATGGTGGGAAACTCCCTCTCCTCCATACCTTTCAAAAGGTCTTTTATCATTTCTATATCAAGCTTCTCATTTTTCAAACACCTGTCTTCTATATGTCCGAGCTTTGAAACATGGCTCAGTATATATATGCCCTTGGTCTCCAGGGCCCGGCGGCAAATTGCCCCCAAGGCAACCAGGACTGCTGTCAGGCGGCCGGAGAAGTGGCCCCCGCCTCTCAGGTCGCCATAGGCTCCGTACTTGACCATGGCTGCATAGTCGGCGTGGCCGGGCCTGGGCTTTCCGTAAATTTCTTCATAGGCTGAGCTGTCCACATCCTTATTGGGAATAATTATTGTGATGGGGTCTCCGGTTGTCTTTTCAAGGCCGTCCTCCGGATCTTTCTTGACGCCGGAGATTATCTCATATAAGTCTTCTTCCCGCCTGGCGCTAGCGCTAAGCCCCTTGGGCCTCCTCAAATAGAGCAACTTGTCAATATATGATCTGTCAACTACTAGACCGCTTGACAGTCCGTCCAAAACCCCACCGATATAGGGGCCGTGGCTTTCCCCGAAAATTGTGATTTGAACTTGGTCACCAAAAGTGTTCTTCATAATTTCAACCGCCTATCTTATGCACAAGCTCCAATAATTCCTGCCCGGTCATATCCTTAAAAAGGTATGTGCCGATTTCCCCTGTCATAACCGTGGTTATGTCATCTTTGCCCAATTTCTTATCATGCTTCAAGGAATCTTTGAATTTATCCCTATCTATCCTGAATTCAGTCGGCAGGCCATATTTCTCTAAAATTTTTCTGATCCTCGCATTGGCCTGACCTGATGACTCACAGATCATTCCCAATCCGACAGCCTGGCCATGATAGAGGTCTCCCTGCAATTCCAGGGCATGGCCGATTGTATGGCCGAAGTTCAGGACCCGTCTAAAGCCGCTTTCCTTCTCGTCTTTTTCAACGACCCCGGCCTTGATAGAAATTGCTCGGCCTATGGTCTCCTGAATCTGAGATAAGGCATCCTCTTTTTCCAGGAATTCAAAAAACTCCTTGTCCAGGCAGGCTCCCATTTTTATGGCCTCAACCAGGCCCTCTGCCTTAAGATCCTTATCCAGGGTCTTTAAGGTGTCCGTATCTATAACCACTGCCTTGGGTGGATAGAAGGTCCCGATCTGGTTTTTTATCCCGTCAATATTTATGGCCGTTTTGCCCCCGACAGATGAGTCAACTTGGGCCAAAAGGCTGGTAGGAAAATTGTAGAAGTCAAGCCCTCTCATGTATGTTGAAGCGGCAAAGCCGGCAATATCTCCGACCATGCCCCCTCCCAGGGCCAAGACCGCATCCTGCCTTGAAAACTCCCTTCCCATCATCCGGGAAATTATCTTTTTATATTCCTCAAAGGACTTGGAATTCTCACCCCGCTCAAGAATGACCACTTCCGGATCCTTGACTGATTGGAGGACCTTTTTCAAATATTCTTCCGGTATTCCCGAGTCGGTAACTATCAATATCTTTCTTTGGCCATTGATAAAATTATTCAAATCATCCAACAGGCCCCTGCCCAAATATATGGGATAGGCCCCGGATGAACTCTTAATCCTGATCTTTTCCAGCATAGACAGATTCCCTTTCAAATACAAAACTCCCCCAAGGGGGAGTTTTAATCAGCTCATTTCGAAAGCCCCTGTATAAAGCCTGTAATAGATGCCTTTATCTTTTATGAGGCTGTCGTGGTCTCCCCTTTCAATAATCCTACCATGATCCATTACCATGATAACATCACTGTCTTCAATAGTTGATAGCCTGTGAGCTATTACAAAGACCGTTCTGCCCTCCATAAGCCTTCTCATGCCTTCAAGGACCATCTGCTCAGTATGGGTGTCTATTGAGGATGTGGCCTCGTCCAAGACCAGGGCCGGCGTATCCGCCACAGCTGCCCGAGCAATTGAAATAAGCTGCCTTTGCCCCTGGGACAGGTTGGATCCGTTTTCTGTCAAGGGGGTTTCATATGCCAGGGGAAGTCTTTCTATAAAAGAATCCGCCCCGACAAGCTTGGCCGCTTCAATGCACTCCTCATCGCTTGCATCGAGCCTTCCGTAACGGATGTTTTCCATAACGGTCCCTGTGAAAAGATTGGTGTTCTGTAGGACCAGACCCAGGCTTTTCCTCAAGTCCGATTTTCTTATTTCTCTAATATCTATGCCGTCGTAAAGAATTTTTCCCTGATCGATTTCATAAAATCTGTTCATCAGGTTTGTTATTGTGGTTTTTCCTGCCCCCGTCTCACCGACAAAGGCTACCTGGTCTCCCGGCTCCGCATAGACTGAAATATCGTGGAGGATCTCCTTGCCCTCTTCATAGGCAAAGTTGACATTTGACATCCTCATATCCCCTCTATTTGGTATAAGGGAAACGGACCCGTCCTCATTTATTTTTTTCCAGGCCCAATTTTCCGACCTCTTTTCGGCTTCTCTGATCTTTCCGTCACTGCCGATTTCCACGTTAACCAGCCTTATTTGCCCCTCATCAACTTCCTGTTCTTCTTCCAACATGGTAAAAACCCTGTCGGCCCCGGCCAGGGCCATGACGACGGAGTTGATCTGCTGGGCCAGCTGGTTTATATTTCCCGTAAACTGCTTGGTCATGTTCAAAAATGGGATAAGTATTGAGATATTAAAGGCCATGCCCGATATGGAAAAGTTCGGCAGGCCGGAGAGGAGGAAAAGTCCGCCAAAAACAGCCACCAGAACATATAGGATATTCCCTATGTTTAGAATTATCGGTCCCAGGATATTGGCATAGCCGTTGGCCTTTTCACTTGAAACTCTTAACTCCTTATTCAGGCTTTCGAACTTTCTGATCGCTTCTTCCTCATGGTTGAAGACCTTGATAACCTTCTGACCGGTCATCATCTCCTGTAAATAGCCTTCCAGCTTACCCATATTCTTCTGAACCTTCATAAAATAGCCGGCAGACCCGCCCCCTATCTTATTGCTGACAATAACCATAATAACTATGCCCAGAATAACCAGGAGGGTCATCCACACCGAGAAATATAGCATTATAAAAAACACGGTCAAAACCACTATTCCCGACTGGATTATGACAGGTAAACCTTCAGTGATGAGCATCCTTATGCTGTCGGTGTCGTTAGTATAGTGGCTCATAATGTCCCCGTGCTTGTTCCTATCAAAATATGAGATGGGAAGGTATTGCATATGGCCGTAAAGCTTTTTTCTTATATTATGCAGGTAAGTCTGGCCCACATAAGCCATGACCTGGGTCCTTAGGGTCATCAAGGCTATGGACACCAGATATAGGCCTATTAAAATCGTTAAAAGGGGATATATTTCTTTTTTAGCAACTTCCCAATCGGTCATGCCCCGACCCAGAAAATCCGTCACAACCTTTAAAACTTTCTGCTGGAAGATTGCCGGTATGGCCGAAATTACGGATGAAACTATGACTGTGACTATTATCACCGGAATCAGAACAGGAAAGCTTTTGAATAGCATATTAAAGAGTCTTCCCATTATCTCGGAAAGCTTATGTTTTTTATTCATAAATTTTCCCCTCTCCCTGCTTATCTGCCGTCTTTCTGTATTCATCGTTCCTTGCCATAAGGTCCTCATGTTTTCCCATGTCCGATATTTGTCCGTCTTTCATAACAAGTATGAGGTCGGCATCAGCTATTGAGGATATCCTCTGAGCAATTATGAGTTTTGTTGTTCCAGGCAGAGCGTCTTTCAATCCCTCCCTTATCAACTTATCGGTTTTTGTATCGACTGCCGAAGTGGAGTCATCCAGTATGAGGATTTTCGGTTTCTTTAGAAGGGCCCTGGCAATGGTCAATCTCTGCTTTTGGCCTCCTGAAACATTGGTACCGCCCTGCTCTATAAGACTGTCATAACCCTCCGGCATATTCCTGATAAATGAGTCGGCCTGGGCAATCTTTGCCGCTTGGACCATCTCTTCTTGACTTGCATCAGGGTCCCCCCAACGCAGGTTTTCCGCTATGCTTCCCGAGAAAATCAGGTTCTTCTGGAGGACAATGGAGACTTCATCCCTGAGAGCTTTCAGGTCATATTCTCTGACATCATGGCCACCGACCTTTAAGCTGCCTTGAGAAATATCATAAAGTCTGGGAATAAGCTGAATGAGTGTAGATTTACCTGAACCCGTCCCTCCAACAATTCCAATCGTCATGCCTGAATCTATATGAAGGTTGATATCCTTGAGAGCATCATTTTCAGCTGTCTCCGAGTATTTAAAGGACACATTTTGAAAATCTATAGACCCGTCTTTAAGATCATATATGGGATTTTCAGGGGATTTCAGGACCACTTCCTCATCCATAATCTCATTCAAACGCCTAATCCCTTCACCGGAAATTGATAACAGGACAAGAATCATGGTTAAGAACATGAGCTGGATCATGATCTGGAAACCATAGGTAAGCATGGCCGACATCTCTCCAACATTAAGTTTAACTCCGCCCGAGCTTACGGCTATGTATGAACCCACTATCAAAATAAAGGCCATATTGAAATATATGGCCAGCTGCATGACCGGTGAATTTAGATTAACTATCCTTTCGGCTTTTATAAAATCTTTTTTTATCTCATTTGAAAATATTGTGAATTTTTCTTTTTCATATTCTTCTCTTGAAAAGCCCTTAACTTCCCTGCAGGACCTGACATTTTCTTCCACCACCCTATTTAAATCGTCATACTTCTTAAATACTCTCCTGAATACGGGCATGGCGAATCTTGAAATAAGAAAAAACGAAATAGCCAAAAATGGTATTATCAGGAAAAATGACCAGGCCAACTTGCCACCCATGTAGAAGGCCAGGAAAAATGAGATAACCATCATCAAGGGAGCCCTTATGGCCGTCCTTATGATCATCATAAAAGAAAATTGGATATTCCTGACGTCGGATGTCATCCTGGTTATAAGGGATGCACCTGAAAACTTGTCTATATTTGAGAATGAAAAAGCCTGGATCTTTTTGAAAATATCGGATCTCAAATTCTCCGCAAAGCCTGCCGAGGCCTTGGCCGCGCTGATTCCGCCCAAAAATCCGAACAGAAGGGCCAACATTGACAGGACAAATAAAATAAAGCCCTCTTGCAATATTCCTCCCATCTCGATCTGGCCTCTCTGGAGCTTGTTAATTAAACGGGCAGTCACAAAGGGGAGCAGGCACTGGACCAGGGCTTCAAGCGTCATGTATATGAAAGTCAGATAGACCTGTTTTTTGTTTTCTCTGACGCTAAGTAGCAGTTTTCTGTACATTTATCCTCCAATAAAATCAAATAAAAAATCAATCTTTACTTTCGAATTCAGTATCGTAGACCTTCTCATATATGGATAATAGTTTTCTGCCTATTTTTTCCAGGGACTTTTCCTCAACTATCTTATATGAATTCCCCCTTAATGACGGAAGCTTGCCTTCCAATATGCGCGGGAGCTTTTCTTTAAAGCCCTCCAAGGAATCGGCCTTGTATACATCCTTACCCTCTTCCAGGTAATTGAATATCTCTATATCCCTTAAAAGTATCTCAGCCTTGCAGACCATGGCCTCAAGTAAGACAATCCCTTCGGTTTCTTCATATGTCGGGAAAAAATATAGGTCTGAAGCACAATATGCCTCTCTAATAAGATCACTTTGAGCATAGCCCGGAAAGTGGAGGTTGTCGAGCTTTGTATTTATAGCCTCACTTATCTCATCGGGAACGAGTTTCAAGTTAAGACTTCCGAACCAAATAAACTCATATTCAGGAAAGGTCTTGGCCAGTTCTACGAAATCCAGGATTCCCTTCCTCTTTATGAATAGGCCCACGGAAACAACGGACTTTTTATTAGGATCAAGGCCATATCTTTCGTAAAAATTTTCCCTATCTCCATCTTTTTCCTTCCAGAAATTCAGGTCAATGCCGTTTGAAATAACCTCTATGGGCCTCTTAAGTTCATAGCCTTCAAGAATCTTCTTTGAATATTCGGATGGTGTCAGGATAAGGTCTCCGAGATTATAACAGAACTTGAGCCACTGTTTGAAACCGCCGGCCAGGATATTTGAAAACAAAAAAGAGTTCTTAAAATCCTCTTCGGTTGAATGGGCATGATAGACGACCTTAATACCCTTGGCGGTCTCTCTCATTGCAAATACCGGACTGTCAGGTAATACGGTGTTTATATGGCATATATCGTGATCTTCATTTTCATCAAGTGTAAAATCGGCTCCTGCAAGCTCAAGAGCCTTGATTTGATGGCTCATGGCCTTGCCCACTCCGGATTCCTTGACCAAATCAAAATCTTTGCTATAAATAAGTATTTTCATAATCTACCTCAATTTTTATTCTTGTTTAATTCTAACCCTATTTTTTTAAAAAGTCGAAATCTGTTATATACTTAACCGTATTATAAATTACAATTGTCTAAATTATATGGAAAGGAATAGAACATGTCTTGTACAACGATTTTAATAGGTAAAAAAGCATCTTATGACGGATCCACCATAATTGCCAGAAATGAGGACTCCTGTGCCGGCTGCTTCGATCCCAAGAAGATGGTTTTGGTAAAGCCCGAGAACCAGCCCATCCACTACCAATCCGTTATTTCAAAGGAAAAGATTGAATTGCCGGAAAATCCCATGTCCTACAGCTCGGTCCCCGAAGCCGTAGACTGGCATGGGATCTGGGCGGCCTCAGGTATAAATGAAGCCAATGTTTCAATGACGGCAACAGAAACCATAACAGGAAATGAGAGATTTCTGGCCTTGGACCCTCTTACCGAAGAAAAAACCGGAGGCTTCGGAGAAGAGGATTTTGTGAGCCTTGTCTTGCCATATATCAGGTCTGCCAAGGAAGGCGTTAAAAGGCTGGGGAAAATCCTGGAAAAACACGGGACTTATGAGCAAAACGGGATTGCCTTTGCAGACGGTGATCAGGTCTGGTACCTTGAAACAATAGGAGGCCACAACTGGATGGCCAGGAGGCTGTCCGATGACTCTTACGCGGTCTTGGCAAACCAGCTCTCCATTGATGCCCTGGACTTTAATGACTGCTATGGCCGCCAAGAGGAATTTATGTGCTCAAGCAGCCTTAAGGATCTGGTCAAAGAAAACCATCTTGACCTCTCCCTTGACGGCATCTTCAATCCCAGGCAGGCTTTCGGCAGCATCACCGACACCGACACGGTCTATAACACGCCAAGGGTCTGGTCTATACAGAAAAAACTGAATCCCCACAGCAAGATTTGGGACGATCCGGCTATTGATGACCCAAGATCCTTCAACTTGGCCTGGTCCATGGTTCCGGAGAGAAAATTGACCATAGAAGATGTTAAGAGGGCCCTGTCTGACCACTACCAGGGCGGCCCTTACGATCCTTACACAAATGATAAGACTCCTTTCAGGCCTATAGGGGTCAACAGGACCAATCACATAGCTGTACTTCAGGTAAGGCCCTATTTACCCGATGAATATAGGTCAATACATTGGATAAGCTTCGGCTGCAATATTTATAATGCCCTTCTGCCAATGTATCCCCTGGTGAATTCCTTCCCTGCCTATCTTGAATGCACGGGTGCTGAGCCTTCGACAGACTCCTTCTATTGGACAAACAGGCTGATCTCGGCCCTGGCCGATCCCGTCTATTTCAAGAGCCTGTCCGCAGTTGAAAACTATCAGGAAGGCTTGACTTCTCAAGCCCTGGGCCTGATCCTATCCTGTGATAAAAAGGCCGGGTCTTATGAGGGAGATGTCAAGAAACTTTTAGAGGAAACAAATGAAAAAATAGCTGAAAAAGCCAAGGCTGAGACCTCTGCCCTGCTTAAAAAAGTTTTGGATCTGGCATCAAATTCGATGAAGTCGGCTTTTTATCTTTCAGACAATTAAGACATAACTTTGTCATTGTTTGAATTCTAAAATCTGTTATACTTGTCAGAGGAATTAAATTTCTAAATATATTAGGAGGTATTTGAATGAAAAAATATGAATGTACTGTTTGTGGCTACATTTATGATCCCGCTGAAGGCGATGCTGAGGGCGGAATCAAGCCGGGTACAGCCTTTGAAGACCTTCCCGAGGATTGGGAATGCCCAATGTGCGGTGCCGGCAAAGACGCTTTTGAATTGGCGTAATAATCAAGTATTTAAAATATTCATGATCAAAAAAAAGGTTTCACTCCTGTTCAGCAACAAGCAGGATTGAAACCTCTTTTAATTATATTAATTCTAACGGCTTCTACAATAAATTGCTTTTCCTTGGCCTTTTGGGGAGTCTTTTATAAATCTCCATATAGGTTTTTATTCTGGAAATTATGTCGGCCCTGTAATAATCCCTACTGCATCTCCACTCCCAGCATCCCTTCTCAACTCCCGGGACATTGATCCTGCCTTCACTTCCCATCCCCAAGATATCCTGGAGCTGGAAGATTGACATGACGTTAACCCCGCTCATCAAATAGCGTACACAGCCCCAATGATAGCCTTCATAGTCTGTTAAACCAAGGTACTGCAAAGCCCGGTTTCTCTCATCTTCTGACACCGAGTTGAGCCAACCCATAAAGGTATCTGAGTCCTGAGTGGAGGAATAAGCAAGGGTGTTTTTATCGTAATTGTGTGGGAGGTTGGGATTATCCTTGCCTCCGAATCCGAACTGAATGACCCTCATTCCGGGAAAACCTAGTTTATCCTTGAGCTTAGTCACTTCTTGGGTTACCGCCCCAAGATCTTCAGCGATCAGGTTCATATGTTCCAATTCTTTTTTTAGAACCTTGAAAAGATCCTGACCCGGTCCCTTCTCCCAATGTCCTCCAACAGCAGTGGTATCTCCATATGGAATGGCATAATAGTTGACAAAGCCTATAAAGTGGTCCAATCTGAGATAATCATATAAAACCTGATTTATCTTTACTCTTTGAACCCAATAGTCATAGGAGAATTTTTTTAATTCAGCCCAATTATACAAAGGGTGGTTCCAAACCTGGCCCTTTTCGGAATACCTATCAGGCGGGACTCCGGAAATAAATACCGGGAGAAAGTTTTTGTCAAGTTGAAAATATTGGGGCCAATCCCAGCAATCGGCAGATTCCAAGGGAGTGTATATTGGCAGGTCCCCTATGATCGATATTCCTCGGCTCTTGGCATAAGCCTTGAGATTTAAATACTGTTTAAAAAATATATATTGGAGGAATTTTTGGAAGCTGATTTCCAAGGCCTCTTTTTTAGCAAATTTTTCAAGGGCCTTTTTGTCCCGACTTCTCAGGGCTTTCGGCCAGTCCGGCCAAGAAAATCCGTATTTTTGACTTATGGCCATATAGAGGGCATAGTCATCCAGCCAATACCGGTGCTCTTCTATAAAGGCCTCAAAGTCTACCTTATCGGACATGTCATTAAAGCTCGAAAAAGCCTTGATTAGGATTGGCAGCTTGCCGGCTCTGACCATATCATAGTCAATTTTTGATGGATCCTTGCCATAGTTAACGTGGTCATAATCCTCGGCCTGCAAAAGCCCTTCCTCTTGAAGGATATCCAAATCTATGTAAATGGGGTCGCCTGCAAATGATGATAGGGATGAATAGGGTGAATTGCCTGCTTTTTCATGCGTTGGTCCCAAGGGAAGGATCTGCCAGATAATTTGCCCGCATTCATGCAAGAAGTCTACAAACCTGTAGGCCTCATGGCCCAAAGAACCTATCCCATGTTTGGACGGCAGGGAAAATATTGGAAGTAAGATACCCGATCCTCTTTTCATGTTTTACTCCTGAATTTTTAAAAAAGGCGAAGTTTAAACAAACTCCGCCTTTTTGTCAGTGTTTTATTTTCATAAATCAGCTGTTATAGTTGTCAAAATATCCTTGGATTAATACTACCGGGGTTCCCTTGTCTCCGCTTCCGGAAGTAAGGTCTGCCAGGGATCCCAAGAGGTCGGTCAGGTGGCGGGGTGTTGTTCCCTCGGAATCCATCTTCCCCTTCAAGTCCATATCCTTGGCCTTGATTCTCTCCTTGATAGCCTCCCTGAGCTCTTCGCCTGAAAGATCTCCGAAATCATTGTCGGCCAGGTACTTAAGTTTAAGCTCATTGGGGACTCCCTCAAGTCCCTTTGTAAATGCAGGTGAGACAACCGGATCTGCAAATTCCCAAATTCCGCTGTATGGATCTTTATAGGCCCCATCACCATAGACCATGACTTCAATGGCCTTGCCGGTTTTCTCTTTGAGCTCAGCAGCTATCTCATCTACAAGACCCTGAACATCCCTGGGGAAGAGTTTTACCTTGTCCTCGGTTGCCTTGTTTGAACCCAAAAGCCCGTATTTTTCATTGTATCCTGACCCGTCAACAGACTCGGTCAATATATCGTCCAGTCCAAGTACCTTCTCAGCTCCGGCCTGCTTAAGAACCCTTTTAGTCCTTTCACGTGTGTGGATATCGCAAGTTAAAACCTGCTTTGTGTATTCAAGGATCTTTCTGGGATCATTGGCAAGGATAACCTGGAGCTCGGCTCCCTCATCCTCGATCAATTTCCTATAAAATGATAAATAGTCGACTCCTGTGAAGGGATGCAGGGATTCACCGAAAATGTCCCTGAATTCTTCTTCTGTCAAGACGTCTGTTAAGGGATTGATGTGGGCCTTCTCCAGTCTCTCATATGATATGAGCTCATTGCCGACCTCGTCTGAAGGGTAGGTGAACTGGATAACTATTTTTTTACAAGCCCTTGCCACAGCTTTCAGATTTAAAGAAAATCTGTTACGGCTGAGTATGGGGTTGAAAACTCCTAATGTTCCTTCAGGAAACTTTGCTTTAATGTCCTCGCTCATCTGGTCTATGTTTGCATAGTTGCCCTGGGCCCTACCTATTACGGCCTCGGTTACACAGACTACATCTCTATCATGGAAAGAAAATCCTTCCTCTTTTGCAGCTTCCAATACTGAATCTATTACGAATGATTTCATGTCATCGCCTTCTCTTGCGATGGGGCAACGAATGCCTCTAGATACGGTTCCTATAAGTCTCATAATTTCCTCCTCATAAGCTATTGTCCAAGACCATTGGACCTGATGGGATTCGAACCCACGACCCCCGCGTTGCGAACGCGATGCTCTCCCAACTGAGCTACAGGCCCAAGGACAAAAAGAACAATAAGAGTTTAAACCTATATATCCTTCATTTCAAGATTTTTTTATTTAAGAATTAATGAAAATCCAAAGAAGATGTGTTTTTAGTTAAAACGTCGTGGGCCCCGCCTTCAACAATTGAAGTTGAAGATACTATGGTGAGTTTTGCCTTTCTATGAAGTTCCTCAAGGTTCAGGGCTCCGCAGTTGCACATTGTTGACTTAACCTTAGACAAGGTCAAGCCAACATTGTCCTTCAGGCTTCCTGCATAAGGAACATATGAGTCTACACCCTCTTCAAATTTCAAGCCCGACTTGCCGCCCAGGTCATATCTCTGCCAGTTTCTGGCGCGGGCCGATCCTTCACCCCAGTACTCTTTCATCATGGTGCCGTTAACATTGATCTTTGCTGTCGGTGACTCGTCAAATCTTGCGAAGTACCTTCCAAGCATGCAGAAATCCGCACCCATTGCCAGGGCCAGGGTTATGTGGTGGTCATAAACAATTCCGCCGTCTGAACATACCGGGATATATATGCCGGTTTCTTCAAAATACTTATCCCTTTCCCTGCAAACATCTATCAGAGCCGTGGCCTGGCCCCGTCCTATGCCCTTGGTTTCCCTGGTTATGCAGATTGAGCCTCCGCCAATTCCGACCTTTACAAAGGCAGCTCCACAGTCGGCCAGGAATCTGAAACCTTCACCGTCTACTACATTGCCTGCTCCTACCATGACCGAGTCTCCATAATGGTCTTTTATCCATTTTAGGGTAATCTTCTGCCACTCTGAGAAGCCTTCAGATGAGTCGATACAAAGGATATCGGCACCCGCTTCAATCAGGGCCGGAACCCTGGTCTCATAGTCCCTTGTATTTATGCCTGCTCCGACCATAAGTCTTTTATTAAAGTCCAATAGTTCCGACGGATGTTCTTTATGGAGTTCATAGTCCTTTCTGAATACAAAGGCTACCAACCTGTTTTCATCGTCTATGATGGGGAGAGCGTTAAGCTTGTGCTCCCAGATCTGGTCATTGGCCTCAGACAGGCTTATGCCTTCCTTTCCTGTTATGACCTGGTCAAAGGGTGTCATAAAGCTTTTAACCTTCTCATTTCCGGTCATACGGCTTAAACGGTAATCCCTGCTGGTAACTATCCCCACCAGCTTTCCATGCTTGCTGCCGTCCTCCGTTACAGCCATGGTTGAGTGGCCGGTAATTCTCTTCAGCTCAAGAACATCATGGAGGGTATCTTCAGGTGATATGTTTGAATCTGAGGGTACAAAGCCCGCCTTAAATGATTTTACGCTCCTGATCATCTCAGCCTGGTCTTCAGCTGTCTGTGATCCGTAGATAAAGGACAGGCCGCCTTCTCTGGCAAGGGCTACAGCCATTCTGTCATTGGATACTGACTGCATTATTGCTGAAACCATGGGGATACCCAGGCTTATCGGTGCCTCTTCCTGACCCTTTTTATATCTTACCAAAGGGGTTTTCAAGTCAACCCTCTCAGGTATGCATTCGCTTGATGAATAACCGGGAACTAAAAGGTACTCGTTAAAAGTTCTTGACGGTTCTTTTATATAGCTTGCCATTTTCCCTCCTTTAAACTTTTATATCTTTTGAGTATTATAGCCAATCAAAGTTGAAACCTTCAATGTCTATTGTGTCGTCTTCATCCGGCTCGAAGCTGAGGATTCTGTCCATGACCCCCATCTCATCGAGCCTTCTTTCAAAGTTTGAAATTGAATCTCCATCTGTTATTATCAATCTTCTTGTCAGTTCTTTCAATGGGTCTCCCCTGGCAATTATGAAATTTCCCTTCCTGGTCACGGTAATGCTGTCATCTTTTTTGAAGAATTGCTCAAGGTCTACAACTTCTTCATCCAGGCTCTCATATGAAATGGGGAGGTCCTTGAGTTTTTCCCATATTTTATACTTCATCTCCTCCATGCCGTAGGTTGTGGCCGCGGAAATTTCAAAAACAGGGATGTCCTTATATTCTGAGTTTTTCAAGTTATTCATGAAATTTTCCAGGTTTTCCGGGCTTTGGACTAAATCTGTTTTATTTGCTGCTATCATGGCCAGCTTTTTCGGCAGGTCTTTGTTGTATATGCTGAGCTCATTTTGAATAGTCAGGAAGTCCTGCCAGGGGTCCCTTCCTTCGCTTCCCGATATGTCCACCACATGGACAAGGAGCCTGGTTCTTTCAATATGCTTTAAAAACTCATCTCCAAGCCCAGCCCCCTCTCCGGCCCCCTCTATGAGGCCCGGTATGTCGGCTATGGTAAATGACCTGCCCTCACCGCAATTCACAACCCCCAAGTTGGGCTCCAGGGTTGTAAAGTGGTAGTTTGCAATCTTGGGTTTAGCATTGGAATAGATTGACAGGATGGTTGACTTTCCCACATTGGGCAGGCCGACCAGTCCCACGTCCGCTATGAGCTTGAGTTCAAGAACAACTGTAAGCTCCTGGCCCAAACCTCCCGGTATGGCAAATCTGGGGGCCTGTCTGGTGGAAGTCTTGAAATGGACATTGCCCTTTCCCCCTCTTCCGCCTTTAACAATAAGAAAAGTTTGACCCTCTTCAACCATGTCACATAAGGCCAAGCCGCTTTTAGCCTCCCTTATTATTGTCCCGATCGGGACTTTTAAGTAGAGGTCTTCTCCCGCCTTGCCGTACATCTTCTTGCCCCGGCCAGGCTCGCCGCTCTCGGCCTTATAACTGCCTTTGTATTTATAGTCCAGAAGGGTTCTTATGTTGGGATCGGCTATGAAATATATGGATCCGCCTCTTCCGCCGTCGCCCCCGTCAGGACCGCCGGCAGGCACGAATTTTTCCCTTCTCCAGGATATGGCTCCGTCTCCGCCCCTTCCGGCTTTCAATCTTAATTTTGCTCTGTCTATGAACATACTTATCTCCTTTTTCCATTAATATTGGAGAAACCGGTCTGAAAATAAATAAGAAAAAAGGACCGCAGGGCGGCCCTTGATTTTTCCTTTTAACTAAGCGCTTGCTTCCTCTACCGGATAAACGCTTACTTTCTTTCTTCTCTTGCCCATATGCTCAAAACGTACAAATCCGTCAGCTGCTGCAAACAAGGTATCATCTGATCCCTTCTTTACGCCGATTCCCGGATGAATATGGGTTCCTCTCTGGCGAACAATTATATTTCCGGTTCTGACGAAAACTCCGTCATGCTTCTTAACTCCAAGTCTTTGAGCTCTTGAATCACGGCCGTTCTTTGAGGATGAAACACCCTTTTTACTTGAAAATAACTGTAAATAAAATTTCATCTTGTTTTCCCTTTCTTAGTCTCTATATGAAAGTATTGGGGATATTGATCCTTGAGCTGATTAATATTGTAAGAAAAAACTTCCAGAACAAACTGGACCAGCTTCTCCTTCTCAGCATCTTCACACTTTTTAACTTTGATCTCAATGAGGCCGGATTTAAAATCCAGGCTTAGTCCCTCTTTTATATTCAGGACCCCGGTCAAAGCATTGACTGAATCTGTAGCCAATGTTGAAGCTGCACAGCATACAAGGTCTTTACCTCTAACATCCGAGTCGGCATGGCCTTTCATAGTGAAGCCCATCAAACGCTCGGAATCATAACTCTCTTCCCTTAAAATGCTTACTTCTATCATCAGCCGTTGATTTTTTCCACAAGTATCTGTGTGTATGGCTGGCGATGGCCCTGTTTACGTTTGTAGCCTTTTTTGGACTTAAACTTTCCAATTACAATTTTCTTTCCCTTGCCGTGGTTTTCAATCTTGCAATCCACAGAAGCTCCATCAAGATATGGGCTGCCAAGCTTTAAAGAATCTCCACCGAGCATCAGGACCTTGTCCAACTGAACCTTGTCCCCTGCTTCTCCTGCCAGTTTTTCTACACGGAGGCTCTGGCCTTCCTCTACGCGGTACTGTTTACCGCCTGTCTCTACAATAGCGTACATTAAAAACTCCTAATCTGTCAGACTCGCCTTTTGAGGTATTGCCTAAGCAATTTACCAAGAACCTCTTCCGAGCGGTTATACACCTGTGTATTGTAACATTTTCAAGGCCTTTATGTAAAGCCTTTTACAAGAATCTTTCCTACTCACCGACTGTTTGTGGAGCTCCACCCTCCCCGGGGAAATTTTCAGGATTCTGCATTCTTTCCAGCTCTTTAGTTGTGAGTGGTTTGTATGTTTCCATACCGTCATAATATGAATCGGAATATGACTTGTTAGTCCATTCAAGCCCGAAATACTCCGAATACAGGTCTCTTAAAACGGGAATAAGGTTGCTTGATAGGCGACCCAGGGGCATATATATAAGATTCGCTATCTCCGGATTTTCCAGGGGTGCAAATCCCATTACCCAAATATGTGGAGAATAGTTCTTGCCTGTCCTGGGATCCTTATCGTCCCTGGTAGCCGTTCCTGTTTTTAAGGCTGACTGGAATGGCAGGGTATTTATGCCCTTTTTGTCAATGGCAGCCCTTCTCATACCCTCGACAACAATATTAAAGTTTTCCTTTTTTATATCTATATCATTGGACTTGGGCAGCTGCTTATATATAAGTGTTTCGTTATCGGGTGACCTGATCTCCTTGACCAGGCTGAACTGCATCTTCTCTCCCCTGTTGGCAATGCTGACGTCAACTCCCATCATTGTTATGGGCGTGTAGGAGTTCTGGCCCTGGCCTATCATTGTGTTGCAGGAGTCGGCCTTAGTCCAACCTATCTGGTTGAAATAGCTATATTTCAAGGTGTCGGCAAGACCCGCCTTGTCTCCCGGCAGAGGATCAAGTGATTGGTAGCCCATTTTATCTAGAGTTTTTAATAGGCTGTTCCTGGTCTGCTTGGATTCTTCCTTGGTCCATGACATAATCTGTTCAATATCTTCTTCTATATCTTTGCTGCTTTTGCTTATCCCTGATTTCTTATATTTTGAAAGATTTGACTCCAGGTATTTTTCCAAAAGGATAAGGGAGAGTCTCGTTTTTCCCTCCTGGGTTGGAATATTATTTTTGCTCTCTGCAGGCACATTTATCTCCACGCCCGAATGTTGGTCCATTCCCATCTTCTTGACCGTATCTGCAAGCTGGTCAACTTCAAGCTTAAATCCCTGTCCTTCTCCTTTCCGATCATCCATGCCCAGGCCCAATGTATAGAAATATGTGTTGCAGGAGTGCCTTATGGCTTCATATAGGTCCTGATAGCCGTGACCTGAAGGGTAGACCCAGCATTTGAAAAGGGTGTCGCCAACCTTCATTGCTCCTGTGCAGTTTACACCGCGGTTGGGGTTAAGCCCGTGTTCAAGGGCTGAGAGTGCCACAACCGGCTTAAGTGAAGAACCTGGCTGAACAGCACTTTGAGTAATCAGGTTCAATAGAGGAAGCGGCTTATCCTTGTCCGGATTATTGTCTCCTCTAAGGTTCTCCCAATCCTGGTTGGATATTCCGGTCACAAAAAGGTTGGGATCGTAGCCGGGAAAAGAGGCCATTGCTTTAACTTCACCTGTCCTTGGATCGACCGAAACGCTGCCGCCCGAGTTTATGCTTGGAGACCATAGGGTTGGACTTGTACCCCAAGGAGAAACATAGTCGACTCCCTTTTTTATGGCCTTTATAGCATTTTTAATGATTTTTTCAGTGGCTTCCTGGTATTTTATATCTATCGAAAGATAAAGGTTGTTCCCTGCTTTAGGCTCAGTCTTTGCCAGAATCTCAGTTCTGTTTCCCTTGGAGTCTATCCTTACAAGCTCCTTGCCCGGAACCCCTCTCAATGTATCTTCAAAGCTTTCCTCGACACCTGTTTTTCCGATAAGCTCGCCCGGCAGATAGCCCTTGTCTTTTATATATTTTTTAACTTCTTCCTCAGCTGCAATCTTGCCAATGTATCCAAGAACGTGGCAGGCCGCCTCACCATGCGGATAATAGCGGATGGACTCCCTTGATACACCTATACCTGTCATGGCGGGTATATTTTCTTCTATCTTTGCCACCATCTCATTAGAAAGCTCGTAGCATAGATTAAGTGGCGCGTAGGAGTTTGAGGCCTTGAACATTATCTTGTCCTGACTTACCAATTTCCCATAAGTCCAAATCGGATCATCAAGTTTCGTTATTTTTCTTTTTTCCAGAATTTTTTCAAAGGCAATTTCGGCCTTTTCATCTTCCAATTTATACCTTTTGAAGAAGTCTTCACGGTCTTTTTCAAGCGTATATTTCCAAAGCCGGATATTTATTCCCGGGTAAATTCCCTGGCTGAAAAGCGATTCTTGTGCCAATTCCTTGTAGTCGTCGGAGATAATGATCTCATCCAAAATTTTATACTTTCGTCCCAACCTTATCAGCTTGTCCGTGGGTTGCTCCTCCGAATCCACTTCCTTTTCAAAGGCTATGGTTACGGATTTAGCATCTGAATTGATCTTATATGTCAAATTCAAATTGGGTTCAAGTGTGTTGAGCTTATTAATCAAAGCTTCAGCCGGGATGTAGAATTGATTATCCTTGCCGACAGACATTGAATTTAGAAATTTCTCTAAGGAAACATTTTTTACCATACTCACAAAATCTCCCTGAGCTGAACTGTCCGCCTTTATCTCAGGATATCTTTGATGGAGGAGGCCCTTCTTTTTCAAGAGGTCCTCTTTGTATGTATAGACAAAGTCTTCCAGGACCAGGTCGTCCTGCAAAGACTTATCTTTTAAAATATCAAATGCCAATTTTCTGGCTGCCGGATGGTTCATTATCTGGCTCAATATGGCCGGATTATCCTTGACCTGTTTTGCCAAAAAACTGATAGGGGTTTCTTCAGGATTCAAAATCTTTTCGTCCACCATTTTTTTATATGCCGGCGAGTGGCTGTCATAGCTGATCCCCAAATCGCCGTTAATGGCAACTTTTAGAGGCAGGGCCCGTCCTTTCAATGAGAAGGCCTTTAAAGCCCTGGCACTAACAGAAACCCTATAATCTTCCTTGCCTGCAGATTTATATATTCCCTTGATCCAATCTTCAATTAAGTTGTTGTCGACAAGAAGCTGCTCAGCCTTGCTTTGGGGAGTGTTGACTTCCTTAAAATAGTCATCATCCGAAGCGTAGCGAAAAACATATAATGAAATCGGAAAATCATCAAAATAGTCCACCCCATCCAAATCCATATACCTTACCAGCTCCTTCAGGGTTTGATCTTTCTGTTCGCCTGTCAGGGATTTGAAACCGTCTTTATAGCTTTGGACCGAGTATGAAATTCTGGTCCCCGCCAAAAGCTCACCATTGCAATCATAAATATTGCCCCTGGGCGCTGTGATCTGAATTTCCTTGGTCCTCTTGTCTTCCGAAAGGCTCCTGTAATTGTCTCCCTCTCTTATGGTCAGGTCATAAAGCTTGTAAATAAGTACCGTCATCAAGAGGCTTAAAACAATTAATATTAGTCCCGTGCGAATTTTTTTACTCCGGTTGACCATTTAGGCTCCCTTCAAATCCCGGTAAACTTTCTTATCGGATATGGTGGTATAACTTTCTTTATAATAAAAATAAATACGATATAGAGCCCCATATTTAAAAGTCCTTCAAATATGGCAGGCCCCTTCAAATATGATACTTGGGCAAGTTTCGGGTCTATGATCAGGCTAATTAAAACCACCCCGACCTTAGCAACTATGCTTGATACAAACACAAAAATTGCTCCCGTAACTATCCGACCGCCCCCGTTTTTCAGGAGCGTGCCGGATAAATAGCCGATAAGGAAGTAGATAAGAGAATGTATGCCCAGGACATTTGAAAACATGACATCCTCCATAAGTCCAAGTCCCAAGCCCGTATAAGCCGCCCAATCTCTTCCATATAACATAGCCAAGCATATCAGATAAACTATGTATAAATTTGCCACTGCCGAAAAAATATTTATGGCTGACAATATGCCTGACTGGACAAAAATAACTACTAAAGTGAGGATAGCAAATCTCTTTTTATTCATTTACCGGCCTCCTTGAGTTTTACTGTTGATGCATCTTCAACGTGCATAATCAATAGCCTGTAAAGCCTGTTGAAATCCACCGAAGTCTTCACTGATACGTTTTTGGTCAGGCCGTCTTCCGATGAACTTATTTTATCCACCTTGCCAATGATAATTCCCCTGGGATAGACCCCGCCAATACCTGAGGTCAGAACATCTTCCCCCTCTTTAACCGGAGTCTGGGGATCCAGCAGATAGCCGAACAGGTCCTCCTTATCCCGGTCATTAATTACTCCATATCCTCCGCTTTCAGCGAATATGGCCGATATATTGTTGGACATATCCAGGATTGAAGATACCTTGGCATAGTTCAAGCCGACCTCATATACCTTTCCCACGAGACCTGCAATGGCAGGCTCATCCTTGCTTTTATTGCCAACCATAACTATGTCCCCATCTTTTACACCTGAAAGGCTTCCCTTATTGAGGGTAAACCTCACATAGTGGCCGCTGGAATCGGAAGCTGAGACATTAGCTTCAATAAGCTTGTCCTGATTGATTTTTTTCAATTCTGCCTGGCCTTTGAGAATTTCCGACTCGTTTATTACAAGGCCCAGTCGATCTATCATGGACTTCAGCTTAATATTTTCCTCTCTAAGGTTTCTAATTTCAACCTGGTCGACCTTTTCTCCAAAGAGCCTGTCATACATCTTATATGCTGACTGGGACACTGAATAAAAAAGGCTGTTTATCGGTGCAATTGCCGTATTCAGTATTTTTGACGGGAGTTTTGAAGTCGACGGGTTCCTGCTTGAAAAGAAGATAAGAAGAACCAGGAGAACCGCAGTCGCATAAAACCTTATCCTGTCTTTTCTTTTTTTTCTGTCATACATCAGATTTTTCCCCTAATATTGCTTTTCCTGCTTTTTAACAAGATCAAACATCCCTTGGCAACATCTTCCATGGGATTCTCCGACATCATAACCCTTATCTCAAGTTTGTTTTCCAGGTATTGAGCAAGTCCGTCAAGAAGGGCCAGCCCGCCTGTCAGACAAAGTCCCCTGCCCACTATCTCAGCCGCAAGCTCCGGCGGCGTTTTCTCAAGCGTCTTTTTTATACACAGGGCCAGTTCTTCGCTGAATTTTTCAAAAACCGGATATAGGTCGGATCCGTAAACATCAAGGCTTCTGGGCATGCCGCTCAAAGCATCTCTACCGCCAACCTGCATGGCGTTTTTCTGCTTATCCTGTCCCAGACTTCCAATCTCTATCTTCAGGGCTTCCGCACTGTTTTCTCCTATAATTATGTCAAACTTGTCTCTCAGAAGTTTGCTGATCTCTCTGTCCAAATAATCCCCTCCCTTATGGAGGCATTGGGAAGTAATTAGACCATAAGTGCTGACGATCGAGACGCTGCTCATTCCGGCCCCGCAATCGACAACCAAAGCTCCGGACGTACCGGCTTTCTTGTCGATGAAGCCCGCTCCATAGGCTGCTGCCAAGGCCTGGTCCACAAGTATCACTTCCCTGGCACCGGCTTGGTAGACGGCATCCTGCAAGGCTCTTTGCTCTACATCGCCCCCAAATGACGATATGGCCATAACAACTCCGGGCCCAAATAGGCAAAAATCAGGTCCAATCTCATTAATATAGTGCTCAAGCAGGGCTTTGCTGAGCTCAAAGTCGGATACGGCCCCGTCAGCAAAGGGTTTTACGGCAACAATATTTTCCGGCGATTTGCCGATCAGGTCCTTGGCAGCCTTCCCCTTAGCCAGAACTTTCTTGCTGACTATATCGAGGGCCAGAACCGAGGGATCCTTTTTTATTATTCCCTTGTCCGATGTTGCCACAACTATATTTGCCGTTCCCATGTCAATAGCCATATTGGGGGCATAGACACTAAAATGTTTTGAGGCCATAAAAGTTAAGTCCTTCCTCTATTATGAAAATGCTTAATATCTTGTTGTTCTCTATAAGTCAAAAATCGGTGCCGCTTGGCAATGAAATTCCACTATTCATTATATACTCTAATTGAATTTTTCTCATTTTGATTTTCAAAATAACCCTTAAAATACCCCTCTTTGTTTTAAGGATATATAGTCTTCCTTACCTATTATCAAATGGTCCAGGACCGGTATGCCGACCAGGTCTCCAACCTTGGCAAGTCTCTTTGTTACGAGTATATCTTCCTGAGAAGGCTCCGGATCCCCGGAGGGGTGGTTATGGGAAATCATTATTGAACATGCTCCGTTACTTATTGCAGCTCTGTAGACCTCCCGTGGGTGGACCATTGTCTGGTTTAGTGTGCCGATTGATATAATTTCCCTGCCTATGGGTTTGTTTTTGCTGTCCAAAAATATGGTGCAGAAGATCTCCCTCTCCTCGCCCGCATAAAGGGATTTCAAGTAGTTGGCAACTGTTTTCGGAGAATTGAGAGATATGGAATAGAAGTTTTTGGCCCGGCTCAATCTCAAGCCAAGCTCTATGCCCGCAATTATCCTGCAAGACTTGCTGGTACCTATGCCTTCGTAGGATTTTAGCTCCTCAACACCGGCTTTTATAAGCCAGCTCCTTTCCCTTTTCTGTCTCAAGATTCCATCAGCCAGTTCCAGGGCGTTTTTATTCCTGCTCCCGGTGCCTATTAAAATTGCCAGTAGCTCTTCATCTGACAGGGCTTCCCTCCCCCTCTCAACAAGCTTTTCCATTGGCCTCTCCCGGATGGGATATTCTTTCATGCATATTTTTTCTCTTGTATTTCTTTCGCTCATTTTTCTTCCCTAAAACCTTTCAAATAAAGTTAATTATTGTTTTTTATGACAAGGGCTTGAAGGTGCGGAACTATGTAATTACAAGATAGGCCGACAAAAAATCCTGTCACAAGTCCGAATAGGCTGAGCACCGGCATATAGGAAAAAATTCTTATATTTGAAAAGGCCAATGAGGCTACACAAAGTTGCCCTAAATTATGAGCAAAGGCCCCCAGTTCACTCACGCCTACAAGGCTGAAAGTCGGCATCCAAAATCTAACTGCCAAGCTCATTATGATGCAGGAAAAAATTGCCCCTGTAAAAGAATAAAAAAAAGACGTAAGGGCTCCGGTGAAGATCATTAAAAGAATTGATTTCAGAATTGCCACTATAAAGCCGGCCTGCCAACCGAAAACAACAATAGTCGTCAATATTATTATGTTTGAAAGGCCGGGTTTGGCGCCCGGGACAAAAAACGGCAAAGGTATGGCCTGCTCAAATAAAGAAATAACCAGGGCCAGGGCCGTTAGAATACCTAAAAACGCTATCTTTCTGCTTTTCATATCTCTCACCTTATTATCGCATCTATATCATTGCCTTTGCCGGCCGATGATTTTATCTCTATAAGCAGGTGATTGGGCAGGCATACCAGCATGCCGCCTTTTCTTGTGATTTCACCTTGGTGGATGCATATCTGATTTGGGCAATTCGACCTTTCCATAAAAACCCCATTTTCGCTCAAATGAATAATATTGGAGCCGTACTTGCTTTTGTACTTAAAACTTTTTCCCACATTCTCCCTGTTCAATTCCAGGCTGTCAACTTCCCTTCCATCGATTTGAACGGAGATTCTTTTTCCTTCCGCCTTGTCCACATCCCAAGAAAGGATCCATAAGCTCATAATACTTATAAGCAGCAGAAAAATAATTAATATTATGTCCGCTTTGGTAAGTAAAGTCTTCTTTAACATAATCGCCTCCGAATCGGCTTTCAGTTTATCAAAGTAAATCCCGGCATTCAATAATTGTCGGCCCTAATGGGGCAAAAAGAAAGAAGCTGCCACAATTTTGACCTTGTAAACAGCTCCTCTTATTCAATATACAAATAATTTTAATTACTCTAAGCCTCGACCGTCTCTTTTTCCTCGGCAGGACAAGCATCTACATCCGGGTTGGGATCAAGTATTATACATTTTGACGGGCATTTTTCAGCAGCCAGCTTGGCCTTTTCCATATCGAAGCCCTTGCTATAGACAACCTTGGCAAGTTTTCCGTCCATCACAAATTGGCCCGGAGCTTGTCTTGTACACATAGAGCAGCCTATGCAGCCTATGCTGCAAGCAGATTTGACGTCCTTGCCGAATTCAGGATTTGAGCATTTTACCTGGGCCCCGGCATGATATGGAACAAGCTTTATTATATGCTTTGGACATATGTTGATACAGGCCATGCAGGAAGTGCATTTTTCCTGGTCTATTACAGCAATTCCGTTAACCATAGTGATAGCTCCGAAGTTACATACGTTTTTGCAGCTTCCGCATCCGAGGCAACCGTAAGTGCAGGATTTGCATCCGCCAAAGCTATATGTCATCAGTCGGCAGTCATTGATACCTTCATACTTGAAAAGGTCATCCGTGTGATCCTTGTCCCCTAGGCATTGAACCGAGGCTACCATCCTCTGCATGCCTTCAGCCGATCCGCCCATGATTTCAGCAACGGCTTCCGCGCACTTCTCCCCGCCCACGACACAAGCGGTTACAACAGCCTCGCCGTTGGCCATGGCCTGGGCACAGCCGTCACATCCGGGATATCCGCAGGCACCACAGTTGGCTCCGGGCAAGACATCTCTTATGGCTTTAACTTTCGGGTCTACAGGAATATAAGTAAGTTTGCTGACCACTCCTAAAAGAAAGGCAAATAGGCCCCCCAGAACAGCCATGATTATTACAGGAGTTATGATTGTTGGCATCTCTTCCTCCTTTACTGGAACATCCCGTTAAAGCCTGAGAAAGCCAAAGACATAAGTCCCAGAGTTATCATTGCCTGAGGAACTTTTCTGAAAGCTTTCGGAACTTCCGGATTTATATCATAACGTTCACGTATTGCGGCAAGTAAGATTATTGCCATCATGAATCCCAATGATGCTGCCATGCCGCTGAAAATTGTTTGTATTAAGTCGTATCCGTTCTGAACATTCTGCAGGGCAACCCCTAAAACTATACAGTTTGTGGTTATAAGGGGCAGGTAAATACCCAGAGCCTGGTAGAGGGCAGGTGCGGACTTTTTCAGGAACATTTCAACCAGCTGGACCAATGAGGCTATTACCAAAATAAAGGCAATGGTTCTCAAGTAAATAAGATTTGGCTGGAGAAGGAAGGTGTCTATGAGCCAGGTTATGGCTGAAGCAAAGGTAACAACAAATGTTACGGCAGCTCCCATACCCATCGAAGTCTCAACCTTATTTGAAACTCCGATTGAGGGACATATTCCCAAAAACTGGACGAATACATAGTTATTAACGAATATCAAGGTAAAGATTATATTAAAAATACTCATTATTCCTGACCTCCTTCGTCAATCTGAGCCTGTGAAATTTCTTTCTCTTTCTTTTTTATCTGCCTATAATTTACGAAAGCTATGAAGCAGCCCAAAACCAAGAAGGCAGCTCCCGGTTGTTGGAAAAATGGTATGGTGAAGTCCTTGGAATAGATCTGGTTTCCAAAGAAAGTACCTGCTCCGAAAAACTCCCTGACAATAGACACCAGGGTTATTACCATGGTGTATCCAAGGCCGTTTCCAATCCCATCTATGACTGATATCAGGACTCCGTTTTTATAGGCGAAAGCCTCGGCACGTCCCAAAATAATGCAGTTTACAACGATAAGCGGTAGGAAAATTCCCAGGGTATCATAAAGTGCCGGGACGAAGCCGTGCATTACCATTTCCAAAATGGTAACGAAGCTTGCTATAACGACAATAAAGGCCGGTATTCTTATTTCATCAGGTATAAACTTTCTCAACAATGAGATAACCAGGTTTGAAAGTGTCAATACCAGGGTCAGGGAAACTCCCATGCCCAAGGCTCCTTTTGTAGTAACTGAAACCGCCAATACTGAGCAGAGACCTATAAGCTGAACTAAAACAGGATTGTTGGCAAAAATTCCGTCCTTGAAAATATTTTTAACTGACATCACTTGGCCTCACTTCCTATTAATTGGCTCAGAACACTATTAACAGCGTTAATTCCTCCTACCACGGCATTTGTTGTCCTGGTAGCTCCGGAAATAGCCGGTATTGTGTTTTCTCCTGCCGCATCCCCCGCCTTAACTTCGCTTTTAAGAATTGCGCCGTGCATAGATTCGGCATATCCCGGGTCTGCTACAACAGCACCGAAACCCTGGGTCTCTGACTGAGTTATTACCTGGAAGCCCATAACAGTCCCGTCATTTTTAACTCCGATAACAAAGTTAACCGGACCGCCATAGCCTGAAGGGCTTTGAACGTTCATGGCATACCCGTCAACTTGACCGTTAACTTTGACTTCCTGAATTTCTTTTATATTGTCATTTAGAAGACTTGTGTCCTCAACAGGTGTGATCTCTTCCGCACCCGGATAAACATTTTTATAAGCTGCTATGGTCTCCTGTTTTTGCCTCTCGGTGATAACCGGTGCTGTTTTAGAGTTTGTGAAAGCCAAAACAAGTGTTGCAACAGCGCAGATCAAAAGGAGTTTTCCTGCATAGATAAATGATTTTTTCATTTGCCGGCCTCCTTTACAAGTCCAAAGGGTTTCTCAACTACATATTTATCAATTAGCGGTGTGCATACGTTCATGATCAAAATTGCGTAAGAGACTCCTTCAGGATATCCTCCGTAAACCCTTATCAATGCGGTTAAAAATCCCGCCCCTATGCCGAAAATCAACTGGCCCTTATTTGTCATTGGAGTTGTGGCATAGTCGGTAGCCATGAAAAAGGCTCCCAAAATTAAACCACCTGAAAGTATGTGGTTGGGCAGGAGTTCCAAGGCCATATTTCCTTTTATCATGCCGAAAATCAGTATAAAGACTGAGAAAGAACCTATCATGCATGCCGGTATTCTAATGTGGATTACCCCTCTCAGCAGAAGATAGGCCCCACCGATCAGGAGGGCTGCCGCTGAAACTTCACCCAACATTCCCGGGATATTTCCTATGAAAAGATCCCAAAGGGCAGGTGAGCTCTGACCCGCATTGCTTCCGGCCTTTAAAATGGCCAGTGGTGTAGGTCCCGATAGGGTATCCGGTTTAAATGGAAGCGGGGTTGTGGAAAGATCTTTTCCCCAAGAAGCTAATAGGAAGGCCCTTCCTGCCAAAGCCGGGTTCATAAAGTTTGAACCCAGGCCTCCGAACATCTGCTTTACAACTACTATTGCAAATATTCCGCCTATAGCTGCCTTCCACAGCGGAAAGCCGGCCGGAAGGTTGAAGGCCAATAAGATTCCCGTAACAGCTGCTGACAGATCATAGACCGTAACCCTTCTATTCATAAGTTTTTGGCTTACAGCCTCAGCCAATACGCAGCTCACAACAGAAACTAATATTACTGACAAGGCCTGCAATCCGAAGTATATAAAGCTGACCACCATGGCCGGGACCATGGCTATAATTACATCCAGCATTATCCTCTGAATTGAGTCCTTCGTCCTTATATGTGGTGAAGATGAAACATTAAGCAGTTTTATATCCCGGATGCTTTCATTATTATTTTGCATTGAAGGCCTCCCTTACTTTTTCCTGCTCATAGCCATTACCGTGCGTTTGCCGAAACGTATGAGTTCGGTAAGTGGACGATGTGACGGACAGATATATGAACAGCTCCCACATTCTATGCAGGCGGTTACGTGGTATTTCTTTGCTATCTCCCAATTTTCCGCCTTTGATGCGCTGGCAATGTATAAAGGTTCAAGCAAAACAGGGCATACATCCACGCATCTTCCGCAGCGTATGCAGGGTTCTATGATTTGCGGTTTGGCCTCTTCTTCAGTCAATACCAGAATTCCGTTGTTTCTCTTGTCGGTAACTACATCAAGGCCGGGCTGGGCTACACCCATCATCGGACCGCCAAAAATGATCTTTCCGGCATCATTTGAAAGGCCACCGGCATAGTCAAGAATCTCCCCTATGGATGTTCCGAAACGAACGAGAAGGTTCTTGGGATCGTTGACGGCATGGCCGGTAACGGTCACGACACGCTCATACAAGGGCTTACCATAATATACGGCATCGGTTATGGCACATGTAGTTCCGACGTTGTCAACAATGCAGCCGACCTTGGCAGGAAGGCCTCCCATTGGGACTTCACGTCCTGTAATGGCGGAAATTATCCTTTTCTCATCACCCTGGGGATACTTGGTCTGTAAAACAGCAAGATCAATCTGAGAGTTCCCGGCCAAAGCCTCTTCAAGGCTCTTAATGGCCTGGGGTTTATTGTCTTCAACGGCAATGAATCCCTGTTTGGCTCCTACGATCTTCATCATGATCTCAAGCCCCTGAATTATCTTTTCAGGGTAGGTCCTCATGGTCATATCATCACAGGTCAGGTAGGGTTCGCACTCGGCCCCGTTGACTATGATAGTATCGACCGGAGTATCTTCTCCCGGCATGAGCTTTACATATGTGGGGAATCCTGCCCCGCCCATGCCTACAATTCCTGCTTCTTTTATGTAATTTAACATCTCCTCTTTGCTGAGATCGTCTTGACTGCGGTCAACCGGCTCATAGCCCAATTCGTCCAGACCGTCATTCTTGATGACTATAGCCTTGACCTTGGCTCCTGATGCGGACCTGTAGTCAATGATATTCTCAACTGTTCCCGATACACTTGAATGCACGGGAGCGGAAATGAAGGAAGCAGCTTCGGCAATTTTTTGCCCCAATTTAACCTCATCCCCTTTTTTTACCAGGGCCTTTGCCGGTGCTCCTACATGCTGGGACAGGGTTATGGTTACCCTCTCCGGAGCCGGCATAGGTGTGGGGATTGATCCGCTGGTCAGCTCTTTAAACTCTTCGATATGGGTGCCCCCTCGAAAAGTAAGGCCTTCAAGCTTTTTCATACACACACTCCTCTCATAATTCCTAAAAATAAAAAACAGCGAAGACAGCCGTCAAGCCGTTCTCCGCTGAAATAGTGCAGAAGATGGGATTCGAACCCACAAGAGCAATTGCTCACTACCCCCTCAAAGTAGCGTGTCTGCCTGTTCCACCACTTCTGCTCACTCGCATAATAGCGACTTGAACATTATAGCATAAAAGCTAATGTCGTCAAAATAAATCTTGCCGATAGTAGAAAATAAAGGCAATATTTACTCCCTATGTCAAAGCTATATATATTCTAACTTTAAGGGTGGGAACATGCAAGGTGATTGTTTAATATTTAACTATTTGACTTGTCTGACAGCCCAGGAAAATATGCTTCTAAGGTTATCCCAGCTCCTCTTTAAACGCCCCGTATTGGCCGTGCTGTTGGGAAGCTTGTCAGGATAGATTACAGAATATATTTCTTTGGCTTTATTTACCTTTTTTACATATGCCCTGGTTATGGGGGCAGGTATGTTCTCCATGCTTTCCCTCTCCCAGGTTATGACTCCGTCTTTAAGCCATTTGTCAACCTTGCTGGGGCCAACGTTATATGCGGCTATGGCCAGGTCAAGGTTCTGGTACTTTTGAATGAGCTGAGAAATATAATGGCTGCCAATCCTGAGGTTCGTTTCCGGATCCATGATTTTTTCTCTGCTGTACTCGATGCCCAACTCATCAGCCTTCTCTTTGGCCGTTTCCGGCATCAACTGTGTTAAACCCATTCCCCCGTCATTTGCTACAACATTTTCCTTGAAGTCACTTTCGGTTCTTACAATTGCCGCCAATAGGTGATTGTCAATCTTCTCTTCCGCAGCCACCTTGTTAATCAGGTCTCCGTGCCGAACTATATAGCGGCTGGTCCCGATAAAGGATAGTACAAAAGAAATCATGAAGGCCAATAGAACAATGACCAGCAAAATCAATATTATGTTTCTAAGAATATGTCTAAATGTTCTCATTTTTTTCTCTTTCCGCCCTGAGGCCCTTTTCAACCTCTTCATAAAGGTCTTCTAAACTAGAATCATTATACAAGATTAAGTCGGCTTTTTCCTCTTTTAAATGACTTGGCATCTGTGATTTTATCCTTTTTAAAGCCTCTTCCCGGTCCAAACCGTCCCTTTCAATAATTCTTTTTATTTGAGTTTCCTTGCGACTTGTGACAAGCCAGACAGAATCTATATTTAATATTGACCTGCATTGGGAGCTTTCAAATAAAAGGGGAATATCAAAAAATATGAGCCCGTCCTTTAAAGTTCGCCTCTCCTTATTTTCAGCTTCTTTGATCATTGCCTCATAAATCAAAGGATGGCTTATGCTGTTTAAAAGGTCAAGTTTTTTCCTGTCCGAAAATACCAGATTTCCCAATCTTTTTCTGTCTAGGTCCCCCTGAGTGTTAAGGATCCCGGTCCCGAAATTCTTTAAAATAGCTTGGTATAGGCTTTGGCCCTTGGAAGCCAGCCTGTGGCTTATTAGGTCGGCATCTATGATCTCATATCCTTGATTTGTCAGATAGGCGCTCACAGTTGACTTGCCCGAAGCTATCCCCCCGCCCAAGCCTATCCTTCTAATTTTTTCTCGCTTACTTGGCTTCATACCAGCTCTTTCCTATATTAGTATATGCCGGAAGTTCCAGGTCAAATTGGCTTACCCCCTCCATTATCTTTTCCATCTCAACTGCCAGATCCTCGGCAATTTCCTTATCAGCTTCAACTATGAGCTCATCGTGGATTTGGAGGACCAATTTAGCCTTGTTCCCATATTTCTTAACCATGTCATCAACTTTAATCATGGCAAGCTTTATGATATCCGCCGCCGTTCCCTGGATGGGTGTGTTTAAGGCTATCCTCTCCCCAAATTGCCTGATATTCCAATTTTTGCTCTTGAGCTCCGGTATCTCTCTTCTTCTCCCGTAGAAGGTGTCGACATAGCCTTTCTCATTGGCCTTTTTTACAATATCCGCCATATATTTTTTGATCTCAGGATATGTATCTTTATATGTTTTGATGTATTCTCCGGCTTCCTTGCGACTTATGCCCAAATCCTGGGACAGGCCATAGTCGGAGATCCCGTAAATTATTCCGAAGTTTACAGCCTTGGCCCTTGATCTTTCAAGGTCTGTGACCTGATCTATCTCCTTACCCGTAACCTCGGCGGCCGTTTTCCTGTGTATGTCAAAGCCGGCCTTAAAAGAATTTATCATTGTCCGGTCCTTGGACAAGGCCGCCAGAACCCTTAGCTCTATTTGTGAATAGTCTGCATCAATCAGAACCTTTCCCGGACCGGCCACAAATACTTTTCTCAGCTTCCTTCCGTCATCCGACCTGACAGGAATGTTCTGAAGGTTGGGCTCCGTTGATGAAATTCTGCCGGTAGCCGTAACATTTTGCCTAAAAGTGGTCCTAACCCTCGAATCCCCATCAATATATGGCTTGAAGCCGTCTATATAAGTTGAAATTAGTTTAGCCATGGACCTGTAGTTTAGAACCGCCTCAATTATTGGGTGGTCACCTCTCATCTTTTCCAGGACGTCAGCCGATGTTGAGTAGCCCGTCTTGGTCTTCTTGCCGGGCTTTAAACCTAAATCCTCAAAGAGAAGTTGACTCAACTGCTGGGTTGAATTTATATTGAATTTATAGCCGGCATAATCGTAGATCTCATTTTCAAAAGATTTGAGCTTGTCTTTGTAGTCTATTTCCAGCTCATCCAGGACTTTTTCATCTACAGCAATCCCGTCAGTCTCCATATCGGCCAGAACCTTGGCCAGGGGGTTTTCAATTTGATCATAGAGTTTTATCATGTTGAGGTCTTTTAAGCGATCCCTTAAAATCTCTTCAGCTTCCACAATAGCCGTCATCAATCCGCCACAGTAGGACAAAAGTTTTTCCCGATCAATCTGATCGAATTCTTTGCGTTTTTTCCCCTTTCCCAGCAGGCCCTCCCTGTCTTCAATTGCAAGACCCAGTTCCTTGTCGGCCAGGTTGGATATCTTGTAATTGCCTCTGTTGGGGTCAATCAAATACTCCATGAGCATTATGTCTTCATATTTTGAATTGAAGTCCAGGCCCAGCTTTTTCAAAAGAACCAGGCTTTCTTTAATGTCATATGCCAGAATTTGCAGGTCTTTTAAATTGAAAATATGTGAGAATTCAGCGACAAACTTCTCCTCATTGCCCTTTAATTCCAGGAGGTAGCTTTTCCCCTCAACCTTCCAAACACAAAAGGCCGGATCGGCATGGATATAATTTTCCCCGTCACTCAAGATGGCCAGGGCAGCCTTTTTGCACTTGCCAATCTTTTCAGCAAGCTGAGCCCAATCTTTGGGTTTGGAAATTTGGGCATTGAACACATCTTTCTTTTCGGCCTTATCAGGGAAGAATTTTTCAGCAAAACTCCTGAATTCCAAGGTCCTGAACCTGTCCGCCAACCCCTCTTTATTTATTTGACCCGGCTTGAAATCCTCAACTTTTTCATCGAAGTCGAGATTTCTGATAATTGTTCCCAATTTCCTGCTCATAAATGCAATATCTCTATTGTCAACCAGGTTTTCTTTGAGCTTCTTACCTGAAATATCGTCTATATTCTCATAGACCCCCTCCAGATTTCCATAGGTCCTTATAAGTTTGAGAGCGGTCTTCTCCCCAACTCCGGGAACACCCGGGATGTTGTCTGAAGTATCCCCCTGAAGGCCCTTTACCTCGATCAGGTCCCGCGGCTTAAGCTGAAATTTGTCATATATATAATCCGGATCGACCTTTTCCAGGAGGGAAATCCCCTTTTTTGTATATAAAACGGTAGTTCGGTCTGATACCAACTGATAATAGTCCCGATCCCCTGTCAACAAATACGAATTAATTCCCTTATCTTCGGCAATTTTTGACAGGCTGCCAATGATATCATCTGCTTCGAAACCCTTCCTATCCAGAATTTTTACACCCATGAGTTTCAGGAGGTCCTTGAGGATTCCGAACTGGGCCCGCAACTCATCCGGCGTCTCCTGCCTGTTGGCTTTGTATGCTTCATAATCTTTCTTTCTAAAAGAAGGTTCACTCCTGTCGAAGGCAACGGCTATGTAATCAGGTTTGATCTCTTCCAGAGCCTTCCAATACATATTTAAGAATCCATAAACCCCATTGGTATAAATGCCGTCAGCTGTTCTTAAATCCCTTATTGCGTAAAATGCGCGAAAAATAAGGCTGGACCCGTCTATCATTAAAAAGTTTTTCTTGTCCGACATAAGCTCCTCCTTAATCCTATAAAAAAAGCCACGCTCTCGGCGTGGCCATGCTGGTGGTGGGACTTGAACCCACACGCGGTTGAACCGCAACAGATTTTGAGTCTATCTCGTCTGCCAATTCCGACACACCAGCCTACCCGAAAATGATAACAAAAAATACGAACAAATGCAATCTTGAAATAAGATGACTTTGATATATCCGGCCCGGTACTTTAAAATTAATAATGTTTAGACAGGAGATATCATGGAACTATCAAAAGCCCAACAAAAAGCCTGCTCCCATTATAAGGGGCCCTGCCTGGTCCTGGCTGTTCCCGGTGCCGGAAAGACAACAGTTCTGCTGCACAGGCTGGAAAATCTTATTCAACTGGGGGTAAGGCCTGAAAATATAGCATCATTGACTTTTTCCAACATGCAGGCAAGGGATATGAGAAAGCGATTTGTCAAAAAATATCCCAAGGCTACTTCTATGACCTTCTCCACTATCCATGCCTTTTGTTACAGGATAATCCTGAAATATGCCAAAAATCAGGGCCTGAAAGTCAACCTGATCGAGGGCTCCGGCCAATGGAACAAGTATAAAATTCTTTCCGGCCTTTTCTATAGCATGAAAAAAAGGCCAATTACTGATGAGGAGTTTGAATCTTTTTTCAGAATTGACGGCTTTTTAAAGAACTCTCTAATGTCCTATGACCAATATAAGGCGAAAATTGACCGGCCCTTTCACAAATTTGAGGAGCTCTCTGCCCAATACCGGAACTTTAAGGCGGAAAGAAACCTGATAGACTTCGATGATATGCTGATCATGGCCTTGGGGATATTGGATAAGGATCCCGACATGCTGGAAAAGCTCAGGGCTCGCTTCAATTTCTACCAGATCGACGAGGCCCAGGATACTTCCCCTATCCAGTTTAGAATAATAGAAAAGCTTGTCGCCCCGGATAATAACCTCTTTATGGTTGCAGATGACGATCAAACCATTTATGGCTTTAGAGGGGCAGATCCCTCTTATCTTCTGCGCTTCAAGGAACTCTACCCACAAGCTGAGATTATTTCCATGGAGGATAACTACAGGTCCAGCAAAAATATAGTGAACTTGGCAGCAAATTTTATCCAATTCAATGAAAGCCGCTACAACAAAAGGCCCACATCCGTTATGGCCGAAAACGAGAAGATCCGCCTCTTTAATTTATCCAACCTCAAAGAGGAGCTTATCCTATTGAAAAATGAGGTCCCCAAGGACTTGGAAAGCGGAGACTGCGCCATCCTTTTCAGGAACAATCTTTCCTTGATCGGACCGGCTAATCTCTTCTATGAAATGGGGATTCCTTTCAGCATTTCAGCCAATGACAAGCGTTTTTTCAACAATCCCGTCTTTCTGGACTTGAAGGATATCCTCTATTTTGCGATTCACCCGGATGACCTGGAGACTTTTAAGAGGATTTACTATAAATTCAACAGCTATATAAAAAAATCATTTATCCAAGCCTTGGAATTAACTGATCCCACGGAAGCTGTCCTGGACCGACTTTTGGACCTGGATGCATGTCAAAACTCATTCTATAAAGAAAAGATAGGCTACCTCCAATATGAATTTGATAGGATACCCAAGCTCAAGGCAAAAGAAGCCTTGGAAGAAATTGACAAGTTTTCCGGCTACGGCTCATATTTAAAAGAAAAAGACAAGGTCAACGCAAATTCAGGAGGCGGAGGGCCAAGGGTAATGGAGACCATGAAGTCCCTGGCTGGGGCACATATGTCTATCGTTGAATTTCTAGATCATATTGAGAAGTTAAAAACTGCTTTTCATGACAAAGCTTCCGGTGCTGAGGCCCTGCAGCTTTCGACTATACACGGGTCCAAGGGCCTGGAATACGACACCGTCTGGCTAATTGACCTTATCCAGGGTGAATTCCCGTCAAACGGGGCCATTCAGGCGGACAAGCCTTACAGGAATATGCTTTTGGAAGAAGAAAGGCGGCTCTTTTATGTCGGCATGACCCGGGCTCGGTCAAGGCTCAGGCTGGTTGGGATTGAAAGCCTTAACGGAATAGAGTACGGCTGCTCACAATTTTTGGATGAAATTAAAAAAAGAGGCCGGAAATAGCCTTTTTGTTGAGCTATACCGACCCCTCGGGTCTTTTGCTTCTCTGGCTGTCCTTGCGATTTATGGTCACCAATTCATCGAAGGTTACAGGTTTAAAGTTTGTAATATCCACTCCGCAGTTCAGGGCTTTAAAGAGTTTCCTGGCCCTTTCCTGGGTTACTGAGGGATGATTATGTATATGTCCGTAAATATGCCAGCTTCCATAATAAAAGCCGTCCCATTCCAGTATCGGATAATGAAAAAGGACTATCCTATGGCCCGAATCCTCAATAACCATGTAATCCGCAATTTCTTTGAAAAACTCCTTGGCCTTTGCATTTTCCAAAATCACCTTGTCGTGGTTGCCGCAAATCAGATGGAGCCTTCCTTTGAGCCTCTTCAGGTAGGGAATCGGATCGGCCTTCTTGCAGATCAGGTCTCCAATGATGTAGACATCGTCCCAATCCTCCACCTGTTTATTCCAGTTCCTGATCATCAACTCATCCATATCATCCCCGCTTTTAAAGGGCCTATGGCTTAGATTGATCATTCTCCCGTCTCCAAAATGGCAGTCGGCTATATAATAGTTCATCAAATCCTCTTCCCGAAAACTAACCCAAATAGGCATTAAGATTTTCTACTTCCCAATCTTCAAGCTGCCTGTATTCTCCAATTTTAAGTTGCCCCAATTCCAAAGAACCCATGCTGAGTCTTTTGAGTTTCAGAACCTTTTTACCGCATGCTCCGAACATCCTCTTGACCTGGTGGTACTTTCCTTCTCTTATGGTCACAATAGCCTGATTGTCTTCCAATATCTCCAAATCGGCCGGAAGACTGAGTTTCCCTTCAGGGACCAACATTATGCCCTGTTCAAAACGCTCTATATCCCTCCTGTCACAGGGAAGGTCCAGTTGGGCAAGGTACTTTTTAGGTACGTGCTTCTTGGGACTCAAAAGCCTGTGGGCCAGCTTACCGTCATTGGTGATCAGAGCCAGGCCGCTGGTATCCATATCCAGCCTACCAACCGGGAAAAGCCCCTTTCTCCTATCCTCAGGACCTATAAGATCTATAACCGTTTGTCTCCTATCCCTGCTTGCGGAAATATAGCCGGGCGGCTTATATAGAAGGTAATAAACATAGGGCTTGACCTCAACCTGCTTGGTGTCGATTTCAATTATCGCATCTTCTTCGACCTTGGTCTTGCCCTTTATAACAGTTTCCCCGTCAACCTTAACCCTGCCCTCACTAATTAGATCATTAACTTCTTTTCTTGAGCCGTGGCCTGCATTGGCAAGGATTTTATCTAAGCGAATTTTCATAAAACCGCCTTCTATTCAACGATAATGCTTTTTTGCCTCTCATTGGTCAGGCTTCTTGTCATCTATGTAATTGAAAATATAGCCCTGCCTCCACCTGGTTTCTATGAGGCTATCCTGACCCAGGTCTGAGAGCTTTTCCCTCAATCTTCTTATATAGACATCAACCGTCCTCAAGCTGGCGTCCCCTTGTCCGGGCCAGAGATCTTCGGCCAGCATTTCCCTTGAGAAAATTTTTCCCATATTTCCTGAAAGGATGAAGAGGAGTTCGAACTCCTTGGATGTAAGGGCAATGCTTATTCCTTTTAAGCTTATCTCATGTTTAATCAAATCCAGATTCAGGGGCCCTCTTTTGAGCATATAAGATTCTTCACTTGTTGAGCTTTTCATGATCCTTTTAAGGGCCCTTATCCTAGCTTTAAGCTCAAGAAAATCAATGGGATAGGTCATAAAATCCTCAGCTCCGTATTCAAGACAGAGTACGGCGGTTTTGGCCTGCTTGTCCTGAGATAAAATGATGATTGGAATTGAAAAGGATTCTTTGATTGTTCTTATGGCCTGAGGGATTTCTCCGTCCTTCAGCACATTTCCCATAAGGATTAAATCCACTTTCAAGTTTCCAAGTTTTGACAATGAGGACTCAAGGCTGTCATCGATAAATATCCTATCTCCGTCCCTTTCAAAACTATATTTAATATTATTGATCAGCTCCTGATCGGTATGGAGAAGCAAGATTTCCATATCCACCCCTTTGCTATAAGGCATCTGCAATTAGATTATTTTATGTCATACTATTATTAATAGCACAAAACTAATTTTTTTTCATTTATTCTTTTTAATTTTTATTGTCGACCCTGCTTTTATTAAGAGACCGCCGCCCATAAATTTGGCGGCGGTCTTAGCTTCAAATTAAATTTCAGTTAAATAAATTCTTTAATTTATTAGGGTTCTCCCGCCCGTCAGCCTTTCGTATTCTTCTACAAGCTCGTCAATTATTCGGTCATGAAGGCGGTAGTAGGTTGAACGTGAACAATAGAGTGCGTCACAAACCCTACCAACAGTCAAGTTTTCAAAATACCTCAATTGTAAGAGCTTTACATGGTCTTCGCTTATAGAAAGCAGAAGAAGTTTAACGAACTGTATTTTTATATTTATATCTCTTATCTTGCTCAGGACGTTCTCCTGCTCCAATATCAGGGTTTCTTCAATAGAGGTGGGTCTTATTTTGCTACTCGCACGTTCGGTATTTAATGCCATAACACCGCCGCTCTCTTTTCTTGCCTTGTAATCGCTCTGCCACTCTCTGATAGTTTCGTCATTTTTTATCCGGTTATACTTTTCAACGTTTGACCTGTGTTCTTTCAGCATCTTGATTACTAACGTCTTGGTACTTGCTTGTGTATTTTCCATAATTCATTCCTTTCTCAAGATTGGATTTTTTCCGATATTATGCACATAAGCTGATAGCCTATCCAATTATTGAAAATTATATATTAAAATACAGCTTTATACATCTTGTGCTCTGAGAAAGGTACGTTTTAAGGCGTTTTGAAACAGTTTGTCACAATATAAAACGGAAAAATATAAAAATTGGCCCGACCTAAGGCCGGACCAACTTTTCCCTTATTTTTACCTGTATTTTCTAATTAATAGGCGCCGAACTGTCCTGCAGGACCGGCTTGTCCCATATCATCATTCTTTTTCTCGGGAATTATGCTTACTGCAGCTTCAGTTGTCAGCATCATGGCGACTATCGAAACTGCATTCTGGAGAGCTGACCTGGTCACCTTTGTCGGATCAACAATCCCGGCCTTAAACATATTTACATACTCGTTTTTAGAAGCATCGAATCCCTCGCCCTTTTTAGATTCTTTTACCTTCTGCAATACCACTGAATCCTCAAGTGCGGCATTCTTTACTATCTGACGTAGTGGCTCCTCAAGGGCTCTAAGGACTATATTTCCGCCAACTTTTTCATCACCTTCAAGTTTGGAAACAAAGCCTTCAACCTCTGAAATGCTGTCAACCAAGGCAACTCCACCACCTGCTACTATGCCTTCTTCTACAGCAGCTCTTGTTGCCGATAGCGCATCCTCGATGCGGAATTTTTTCTCTTTAAGCTCTGTTTCGGTGGCAGCTCCTACTCTTATAACGCCTACTCCGCCGGCCAATTTTGCCAAGCGCTCTTTTAGTTTTTCAACGTCATAATCGGATTCGGTCACTTCTATTTCTTTTTTGATGTGCTCAACTCTCTCGTCAAGATCGGTCTTATCCCCGTGCCCACCGACAATTATGGTCTTATCCTTATCAATGTTGACCTTTGAGGCTGTTCCAAGCTGTGAAATATCTGTATTCTTCAGTTCAAGTCCCAAATCTTCGGTTATTACCTGGCCGCCCGTCATTATTGCTATATCCTGGAGCATTTCCTTGCGGCGGTCGCCATAGCCCGGTGCCTTTATGGCAACGGCGTTAAGAGTTCCACGGATCTTGTTGAGTACAAGTGTTGCAAGGGCCTCACCCTCAATATCCTCGGCAATTATCAGGAGGGGTTTACCTGCCTGCATTACCTTCTCAAGAACAGGAATTAGGTCCTGAATTGATGAGATTTTTTTATCGGTTATAAGAATATAGGGTTCCTCAAGCTCAGCAACCATTTTTTCAGCATCTGTAACCATGTAGGGTGACAGATAGCCGCGATCAAACTGCATGCCTTCTACAACTTCTAGAGTATTTTCCATGGTATTTGAGTCCTCTACGGTGATAACCCCGTCTTTACCGACTTTTTCCATGGCCTCGGCAATCATCTGACCTATGCTCTCGTCTCCTGATGAAATAGCCCCTACTGAAGCTATATCTTCAATTGTGTCAACTTCTTTTGCATCTTTTTTTATGGCCTTAACAACCTCATTGGCTGTCTTCTTCATGCCTGAACGAAGAACCATGGGATTGGCACCTGCCGCAAGATTCCTAAGACCTTCATTAACCATGATCTGGGCCAAGAGTGTGGCTGTTGTTGTACCGTCTCCGGCAACATCATTTGTCTTTGTCGCAACTTCTTTTACCAGCTGGGCGCCCATATTCTCATAGGCATCCTCAAGCTCGATATCCTTGGCTATTGTTACACCGTCGTTTGTAATTCCCGGTGATCCGTAGCTTTTTTGCAGGACAACATTTCTTCCCTTGGGTCCCAAAGTTATCTTTACGGTGTTGGCTAACTTATCAACACCTTCTTTCATTCTTTTTCTTACATCATCACCAAATTTAATATCTTTGGCCATCATTGCCTCCTTAACACGTTATGTCGTCGTTTAACTTCTAAAATATATTTGAAAATTTCCTACTATTCAGATACAACCGCAAGAACATCTTCCAGCTTAATAACTATATACTCAACGCCGTCCAACTTAACATCTGTTCCGGCATACTTTGAATATATAACGTGATCTCCTTCTTTTACGCTGCCCTTTAAATCCTTATCATTGTCAATCTTATTTGATATGGCAACAACTTCAGCATACTGGGGCTGTTCCTGGGCGGAAGCCGGAAGGACTATTCCGGAAGCTGTTTTTTCTTCTTTTTCAAGCTTTTTAATTACTATTCTCTCTCCTAAGGGTCTTAACTGCATTATTGCCTCCTTTAAACTCAATACTGAAAAATACAGTTTTTCTTATGTTTTGTCACTCAATTAATTAGAGTGCTAACAGCTATGTATATGGTACACAAAAAAGTAAGACTTTGCAAGTTTTTTTCAAAAATAAAAGAGAGTCTCCTCTCTTTTAAATGTGGTTAAAAATATTATGTTATATACTAAATCCTATTTTTCAAGACTGTCGAATATGGCAAATAGGGCTATCCTTTTTGAGCTGTCATGGTTGGGGGTGCAGGTTGACAGGGTTAGAATCCTGCTGTCCTCATCAAACTTTTTATCGAGTTTCATGTCGCTGAGCGAAAACTTTTTCAGCCTATTTAAAAATTTTAGAAATTCCTTTTTTCCGGGATTAGCAGTCCTGTAGTCTTCGTCTTCCGATACCCGTATTATAGAAAAAATCCTATAATGATATATGCCCCTATCGGTTATAAGGCTTATCATCTTTGTTGATTTATCAGCATATTCCTGATCTTTAAAATTTAATATGGGAGCGAACATGTCTTCCCTGACCATATTTATCATATGACCATAAATAACCGTGTTCTTATCTGTCAGGTCTGCCCTGTTCCTGTAATCCATAAAGGGGACCCCCACCAGGTTCTTCTCTTTCTTGAAATTTCTCCTCAAATAAAAACTGTTGTCCTTGGCCTGCATCAAGGGATAGTTTATTTCGGTACCCTCGACCTTCAGATAGGCGACCGTATCCTTATTCTCCTTCTTCAGCTCCTTCATCAGGCCCACATAGTCAATCTTTTTTACTTTTTCATCCTCGGTCGGCTTTTTTTCAAATCTTTGAACGACCTCCTGTATATGGCTAAACTCCTGCTTGGAATTTACCCTCTCATAGACATAGGACCCAATTTGCCAGAGACAGTAGATAATTATCCCCACAAGGATCAAAATTATTATTTTTCTTAATGTTTTCTTCATCTATAGCCTTTCAAATCTTTCACTGACTGATATTTTTTAATATTTTATCACAGACTCATGAGTCCTAAGAAAAGTAAATGAAGTTTTCATTGGCTAAAGAAAAATTGTCTGAATTGGAGAGCTCCATTTTTTCTCCCCTCTTGATTTCTTTTTTATTTAAAAAAGTCCCGTTGGTGTCCGACAGGTTGACCAGGAAAATTTGGCCTGACTTCTTTTCTATCATGGCGTGCTTACGACTGATATATGGGTTATTAATTACCAGTCCGTTTGCCCCGTCCGAGCCTATGGAAAATGGAAGCTTGTCCAAGGCTATGGGCTTTTTCCTGTCGACCCACCATATATAAGCCTTTGAGGCTGACGGAAGGAGGCGGGTTTGAGAATAATTTTCTACTTTTTTTACACCCTCCCCCTTTGTTTCTTTCCTCCCAGCCCTGTATTTCTTCCAATTCTCCATAGAAAAGTGGGTGAGAAGATGAAAAAGTCCCATGCTTTCTTCTTTCCCTTCTTTAAAAGTGCTTAGAGTCCGAGGAGGATAGGCCCTTTCCGTATAGCTTAGGCCCTCATCCGTTTCCTCAACACTGATCAGGTTTTCCTTGGATAAAAAACTATTTGCCTTTTCAATTTTTACTTCATACGAAACTTCCCGGTCTTCTATGGTTTCGGCCTTTTGATTTTTCTTCCCATCTTCATTTATGCTGTCATATTTCGATAAAAACCTTGCCAAGCCCTTTCCGTCATTAAAATCCCCTTCCTCCATGCCATTTAAAATCTCCCTTAGCAGGCTGGTTGATTTTTCAGGGTCGAAGCGGCTTAAGGCGATCAGATTTCTAAGGCAGTCCCCTATTCCTTCCTTTTTCACTCCAAGTATTGGCAGGTAGAGGAATTTAAAGCCCTTGTCCGACATGTATATATTGTCAAGTGACCATGAGAGGTCCTCTCCTCTTATAAGAAAAATTTCAGCTTCATCAAGGGTTTCCTTCATAAACCTGATCAATTTTATGAGCTTTTCTTCGTCCCAGAGCCGGCCTTTTTCTATGGGGCTAAGGCCCTCTAAATCATAGTTAAGTGTTAGGCCCTCACTTCCATAGTCGGCTTCAATTTGTATGAGGCAGTTAAATTCATTGTTGGATAACATGCTGAGGGCCAAGGGGTCTAAGTTCTTTAAATCATCAAAACTCATCTTGCCGGGACTTATGCTTTTAATTCCCTCTGCATACCTCATAAAGTCTTGCCTATCTTCCATACAACAGCTCCCCCCAATCCGGACTGTAGTCCGGGTTTCTACTTAATTGCTCCCTATCATAATATAGGCTGTCATGTATTCTCCTCTTTAAATCACCGCTTATATCAGCATTAACATCAAATAGAAAAGTAAGCTTCTTGCTTTTCAGGCTTAATATTTCTATGTTTTTTTCCAGCAAGGCCAGGTCGTTTCCATAAGGCCAGACCATGAAAATCCTGTCAGGCTCAACATATGGGTGTTTTAAAATTGATGTTTTTTCTTCCCCGTCAATTACAAGACTCTCATAAGATGCCAGAGCTGCTTTAAAGATCTTTTTCTTATCCCTGTCATCCAATTCCAAAATATCGTTCGGGGACTCCGGATCGGAGAAGTAAAAGTAGCCTTTTTCCGCCTTGATTTCCCTCATCCTCATCCTGGGCCCCAATTTGACCCTTCCTGTCTTTGTCGCTAAGAAAATTGATGACCATGATGACTTTTGATCCGCCTTCCCAGGTTCGCCCGAATATAGTGACATGTATAAGATCCTCTCTTTAGCTTTTTCTTTTGCCAAGTATGCCGCAAATGACCTGGACAGCCTACTTACACCACTTCCTCCGAAAGGACTGTCGAAATAATAAATTTTTGCCTTGGAAGATTTGCTTTGATTCAAGTCTGCCATAGAAAGGATTTTCATAATCCCGGCATATGTCTCATTGACAGGCCTGTACCTGTAGAAAGATGACGGACCCGGATTGTTTTGTTTTTCTGTCCACCTGCCTACAAAAAGGATATTTCCTCCCGGGCTTGTGTCAAAATCTTCAGGCTTTGTAAGATCATACTTTCCAAGTTTTTTCCAGCTTTCCCTGTCCAGGTCGCAATCACTTATAACAAGGTCAACATTAATTTTTATAATATTTTTTAAACACTCTTCTTCATTTCCGAAACATTTTATAGACAGGTTGTTTTCAGAAAGTCTTTTCAACTGACCGGCAAGGCGCCGGCTATAGTCCTGATCAGAGTCAATAAAAACCAAATGTTTTCGCATACGAGCTCCTTTCTTCGCTAATCTTAACACCTTGGCCGTCCCTGATCTGTGCCATAAAAAAGCCCCGCCATATCAAAATATGACGGGACCACTTTAATTTTTCCTATAAGGTATTTTACTGTTCTTAGGCTTTGGAGTTTGCCTTCTTTTCCCTCAAATACTTGTCCATATATTTTGCTGCCTGTCTCCCGGCCCCCATGGCCAAAATAACGGTTGCTGAACCGGTAACCGCATCTCCGCCTGCAAATACACCTTCAATATTGGTTTCCATTGTCTCTTCGTCGACGATGATGCCGTTCCATCGATTCTTCTTGAGGTCATCAAGCCCGCTTGTGGCCTGGGGATTGGCATTGGTTCCCAGTGCCATTATAACGGTATCGCATGGGAGGACAAATTCGGATCCCGGTATCACCTCCGGTCTCCTCCTGCCCGACTCGTCAGGCTCGCCCAATTGCATTTTGACGCATTTAACTGCCGATACCCAGCCCTTGTCATCCCCATATATTTCAACCGGGTTTTGGAGGAGGTTGAAGATTACTCCCTCTTCCTTTGCGTGTTCTATTTCTTCACGACGGGCCGGCAATTCCGCATCGCTCCTCCTATAGACTATTCTGGACTCTCCGCCCAACCTCAGGGCGGTCCTTGCGGCATCCATGGCCACGTTTCCGCCACCGACCGTGATTACTCTTTCACCGTGGTTGACATCGGTATCGTAGTCCTTGTCAAAAGCGTGCATAAGATTGTTGCGGGTCAGGTATTCATTCGCTGAATATACGCCGTTGAGGTTTTCTCCCGGAATTCCCATAAACCTTGGGAGTCCGGCTCCGGATGCTATGAATACGGAATCAAAGCCCTCATCTTCCATTAGCTGTTTGATTGTTACGGTTCTTCCGACGAAAACATCTGTCTCTATCTTTACACCCAGCTTCTGGACGTTTTCAATTTCGAATTCCACAACCTCATCCTTGGGCAGACGGAACTCGGGAATTCCATATTGTAAAACTCCTCCGGCCATGTGGAGAGATTCGAACATTGTGACATCATAGCCCAGCTTGGCAAGGTCTCCGGCACAGGCAAGGCCTGCAGGACCGGCTCCGATTATTGCAACCTTGCCCTCCTGCTTGACTATTGATTCGGCATCCGGCCTTATACCCTGTTTTCTAGCCCAGTCTGCTGCGAAACGCTCAAGTTTTCCAATAGCAACCGGCTCGCCTTTGATGCCCCTTATGCAGACTCCCTCACACTGCTCCTCCTGGGGACAGACACGGCCGCATACGGCCGGCAAACAGGTTGATTGGCTCAGAATATCATAGGCCATCCTGAAATTGCCCTGCTTTATCTCATGAATGAAACCCGGTATATCTATTGAAACAGGACAGCCGTCCACGCATTTGGGCTTTTTACAATCTATGCAGCGTGAAGCTTCAAGCATGGCCTCATCTTCGGTATATCCCAGGCATACTTCATTGAAGTTCTCAGCCCTGACAGCGGGATCCTGGTTGGAGATCGGAACCCTCTTCCAAACGCTGAACTCCTCTTCTTTTTTTGCGTCTATGCATTGTCCTCTATGTAAGTCTTGGCCTTCTTTTTCCCTTAGTGCTTTCCTGCCTTCCGGAGTTCTATACATATTGAGGCGCTTCATGGCCTCATCGAATTTAACTTTATGACCGTCAAACTCAGGCCCATCAACACAGGCAAATTTCACTTCATCTCCTATGGTAAGACGGCAAGCCCCGCACATGCCGGTTCCGTCAACCATAATCGGGTTCATTGAAGCTGTTGTGGGTATATCAAGTCCGTCCTTATCCGTAAGTTTGCACAGGAATTTCATCATGATCATGGGACCGATTACCACAACATGACCATAATTTTTCCCCTCTTTCTTTACCAGGTCTTCCAGGCATTTTGTGACCATGCCTGACCTGCCATAGGACCCGTCATCGGTTGTTACATAAACATTGGCACCGACTTTTCTCATCTTGTCTTCCCAGAAAATCAGATCGCCTGTCCTGGCTCCCATGATAACGTCAACATCCACACCATGTTCATGCATCCACTTGACCTGGGGATAGACAGGTGCTATACCCAAGCCCCCGCCAATAAAGCATATGTTCATTGACCTCAGCTCATCCAAGTCCTTTGAAAGCAGGTCCGAGGGTCTTCCCAGTGGTCCGACCACGTCTGCGAGTGATTCCCCCTCTTTAACCTCACCCAATTTTTTTGTAGACTTTCCTATGGCCTGGACAGCAACCGTTACCGTCTCTTTTTCACGATCATAATCGGCTATGGTAAGGGGAATTCTCTCCCCGAATTTATCCACTCTGACAATCAAAAATTGTCCCGGTTGACAGCTCCTTGCGATCCTGGGAGCCGATATTTCCATAGTATAGATTGCTTCCGATTGCTGATCCCTTTTTATTACTTCAAACATACAGCCTCCAAATTTTTATACATACACCATCCAATCTCCATAGCCGGCCTCTTCCATTTCTTCATATGGAATGAATTTCAAGGCCGATCCGTCAATACAGTAGCGCAAACCGCCCATTTCTCTTGGCCCGTCATCAAAGACATGGCCCAAGTGGGAATCGGCAGCGCTTGATCTTACTTCCCTTCTTTCCCTAAAAAGCTTTCTATCACTTTTATACTTTACAGTTCCCTCCTCTATGGTCTTTGAGAATGAGGGCCAACCGCACCCACCGTCAAATTTATCTCTTGAGCTGAAGAGTGGCTGGCCTGAAACTATATCAACATATATTCCTCTTTTATCAAGTTTATCATATTCATGGCTGAAGGGAGGATCGGTGCCATCCTCCTGGGTTACAAAATATGACTCCGGGCTGAGGTCCTTTTTGAGGGTTTTCCTGTCCGGCTTCCTATAACTGTTGTATTTATCAGATAATGGCTTGTGGGCCAGGCTCAAGTTTATATGGCAATAGCCGTTTGGGTTCTTTTCAAGATAATCCTGGTGGGCATCTTCGGCGGGAATCCAGTTTTTTAAGCTTTCAAATTCTATTTGCGGCTCCTCTCCCAGTTCAGATTGCAAGAATTCTAAAGAGTTTTTTATCCTGTCCAAGATTTTCTGGTCTTCATCCGGCTCATAATATATACCTGTCCTGTATTGTCTGCCAATGTCATTGCCCTGCCTGTTTATTGAAAGGGGGTCTATGATTCTATAGTAGTGCTCCAAGAGTTCCTCTATTGACAGCCTGTTAATATCATAAGAAATTTTCACCGTCTCGGCGTGGTCCGTATCTTTTAGAAAATGGTAGGAGGTTTCCTCTGATTTTCCGTTTGCATATCCCGCCTGAGTGTCCATGATTCCTTTTATCTCCTTAAAATAGGCCTGGACTCCCCAGAAACATCCGCCTGCCAAGTATATTATTTTAAGCTTTGGATAAGTTTTAAGTTCCATATTAACCCTTTCTTGGCCCTGATTGAAAACCATATTCTAATATTGGCTCAGGGTTCTCTCAATTCTTCTCTTGTCATCAGCTCTCTTAAGGCTTTCTCTCTTGTCGTATAATTTTTTACCCTTGGCCAGGGCTATATCAAGCTTTACCAAGCCCTTGGTCAAGTGAACATTCAGTGGAATCACAGTGTAGCCGTTTTTCTGCACTTCCGTCTCAAGCTTTCTGATTTCCTTTTTATGGAGCAAGAGTCGTCTCTTCCTCAAGGGGTCAACATTGAAAATGTTGCCTTCCTTGTAAGGGCTTATATGCATGCCGACAACATAGGCCTGGCCGCTCGAAAAATCTATGTAGGCTTCTTTGATTGAGGCCCTGCCAAGCCTGACGCTTTTCACTTCTGTTCCCTTGAGCTCGATACCCGCCTCAATTTCCTTTTCTATAAAATAATCGTGTCTGGCTCTTTTGTTGTTTGCAATTATCTTTTTTGCCGTCTTGTCAGCCACCACCGATTTTCACCTGCCCTTCCTGCTTTTCCTTTTTCTCTTATGTTTACCAAAACTATTTGGTGCTTTTCCGGATCTCCTGCCCTTTGATTTCCTATATTTTAACCTGTTTTTTCCGGCTTGTGAAAAGGCCTTCTTTGGGCTTTTTCGCTTTGGGCCCCGGTTTTCTGCCAATATTTTAAAATCTATTTCCCGGGTTTCGGGATTTGAGCCTGTTAAAAGAACTTTTACCTTATCCCCGTAATGATACTTCTTCCGCGTTCTCTCCCCAATCACGGTCAGGCTTTTTTCATCGAAAGTATAGTAGTCATCAGTCATATCTCTAAAATGTGCCAGGCCTTCAACAGTGTTTTCCAGCATTATGAATATACCGAAGTTGGTCAGTGAGGACACTATGCCTTCAAACTCTTGGCCCACAAACTGTTCCATATACTCGGCACACTTCATGTCGATGACATCTCTCTCAGCCTCTTCCGCCTTTTCCTCGCACTCGGAAATATGGCGGCATTGGGTGAAAAGTTGCTTCCTGACCTTGTCATCTTTTTTTGCTTTCCCGGCCAATGAGGCCTTCAAAAGCCTATGGGCAATTATATCCGAATACCTCCTGATCGGTGCCGTAAAGTGGGAATAGTGGTCACAGGCCAAGCCGAAATGGATATCCGGTGAAGAAGAATACACAGCCTTTTGCATTGACCTCAGAACCATAATATTCAGTATCCCCTCTTCCGGACTGCCCTTGGCCTTATCGAGAAGCTTTTTAATATCTTTAGGATTGGGATCTTCCGGGAGTCTCGGATAATTGAGTATGGTTAAAAAATCATTCAGCCTATCTATGGCATCCGGATCGGGATTGCCGTGAACCCTGTAAATGTATGGCAATTTAAGATTGAAAAAGTGCCGGCCCACAACTTCATTGTTGAGGATCATGAATTCTTCAATTATCTTGTTGGCAATCCTTCTTTCTTCCTGCTCCACTTGGACAGCCTTGCCCTTTTCATCCAGGCTGATTGATGATTCAGGCATGTCGAAGTCCATTGATCCCCTGTCCCGCCTGATTTTATCAAGGCATTTATAGAGTTGTCCCATCAGATCAAGCTTGTTAAAAAGTTCTTTGTCATCTGAAAAAACTTTTCCCAACTCCAAATAGTCTGAAACGTCCTCGTATACCAGCCTATGGTTTGACCTGATTACGGAAGGGAAAAATTTGTAGTCCAGGGTTTTCCCCCTGCTGTCACAGCTTATCTTTGTTGTCATTGCCAGCCTTGTTTCTCCGGGTTTTAGAGAACATAGGCCGTTTGAAAGCTTTTCAGGCAGCATGGGTATTACCCTGTCCAAAAGGTAGACGGAATTTCCTCTCAGATAGGCTTCCTTGTCAAGGGATCCGCCCTCTTTAACATAGTGGGAAACATCGGCAATATGGACATATAGGGAAAAATTATCCCCTTCTTTTTCTATGGATATGGCATCGTCAAAGTCTTTTGCATCTGCCCCGTCTATTGTTACCGTAAATAAGTCCCTGAGGTCCTTGCGGTCGCGGATTTGAGCTTCTTTAGGGTTATCGGGTAGTTTCTCAGCTTCTTTCAGGCTTTCCTCTGAAAATATATATGGCAGGTCAAAGCTCAGGGCCACCGAGCTTATATCAACTCCCTTTCCTCCCTGGGGCCCTATGACCATAATGACATGGCCCTCCGGATTTTCCTCGCCCATTGGGAACTTATCCAACTTGACAAGGACCTTATCGTTTTCCTTGGCCGACATGGCAGCCCCCTTTGGGATATATATGTCTTTAAAATAGCTTTTAAGGTCGGGAAGGACAAAGCCGTAGTCCCCCATATCCCGGTACCTGCCGACTATATTCTTTTGGTTCCTTTCTACTATTTTTACCACTTGGCCTTCCGGCTTTTTGTCCCCGTCCCTATTGGTCCCGTTTTTTATTTTTACTTCCACAAGGTCCCCGTTAAGGGCTCCGTTTAGGTCGTCCCCACTGATAAATACATCTTCTTGATCGGGATCTTCCGGAATAAAAAATGCAAAGCCCTTTTTATTGCCTTCCAGCCTTCCCAGGGGCCCTTCCTGCTCAAGCTTTTCTTTGTTATGCTTTTTGCTTTTTTTCGAGGAGTAGGGTACTATCTTTCCCCTTTTACTCATTCTGATTTTTTCTTTTAACAACAGTTCGTCTATCAAATCGTAAAATTCCGACCTGCTCTCTCCGGTCAGGCCAAAAAAATCCGCCATTTCTTTGACCCTCATGGCTTGATAGTTTTCGCTTGAAAAGAAAGACAGCAAAAAATCTCTTAAACCTTCTTTCATATAGTAAGCTTCCTTTCAAAAAACCCGGCTTCTTTCCGGTAAACGACCCACATGTTTGCTCTTATTTACGAATTGTTCATATCAATTAATACCCCTGGTCGGGATTTTGATTACAAGAAAAAAACAGCAGACCTCCAAGGGAAGCCGCTGTTTATAATTCATTAAAGTACTTTAATTATTCTTTTCATTAAATTATAAATTATCTGCCAGATACTAAAACCAGCCCGATCAAGCTGACTACAAAAACCACAGCACTTATTACAGTAAACTTGTTCAGCATGTGGTCCCTGTTATGGTAAGCTGATGTACCAAATGCGTTGGCATCCTGTCCGTACATGGAGCCGGCACCTGTTTTGGGCTCCATAACAAGTGTTGTTCCTATAATGACTATGCTGGAAATGACCAACAGTATTATAAATAAAGTATTCACAATCCTCACCTCTCATCAATAACAGTAGTACTAACCATGGAAGTATATCAGATTTCTACATTCTTGGCAAATATTGCTTTTATGACGGCATCATTATTACAGGCAAACTTTATCTTTTAACTTTTCAAAGGTCTTGTCCCCAATCCCGGGAATCTTTTTCAACTCCTCCAAACTCTTAAAAGGTCCGGCTTGCCTATAATCTATTATATCTTGGGCCCTGGCAGGCCCTATTGAAGGCAAGGAAGTAAGTTCATCGAGGCCGGCCTTATTTATGTTGACCTTGCCTTTGATTTTCCCGGATTCCGGCCCGCCGACTTGATTGGGTGTCGGAAGGGCAGCCGGCCCATCCCCTTCTTTGGGAACAAAGATCTTCATTTCGTCCTGCAATTTCATGGCCAGATTTATCCCGGAAAGATCGGCCTTATCTTTAAGGCCCCCGGCCGCTTCTATGGCCTGCTCAACTCGGTCACCCTCATTGAATTCATAGAGGCCCGGCTTATTGACCCGGCCGTCAACATGGACAAGGATCTTTTTATTCTCCGGCTCCGTTGAACTTTGGTCTTGTCCAACCGGGCCGGCTGAGCCCTTCTCATCCCCGGAATTTCCATTTTCTGATATAGCCTCCCCGGTATCGGACAGGTCCTCCTCACTTATACTTGGTTCCTTTTCCTGATGAGTTAAAAGCCTTATGCCCAGGACAATAAAAACTGCCGTTATGCCTGTAAGCAAATACTTTTCCCACCGCAGGCGCTTCATATTAAACCTCTACTTTATCCGTCCAAAGTGCTTCCAAGTTGTAAAATTCTCTGGTTGAGGAAGTAAAAATATGGACTATGGTCTCGGAGCAGTCCAGGAGAATCCAGGATCCCTCTCTAAAACCTTCGACCTTTAATGCCGGGCTTCCGGCCTTGGCCAAGGCCTCTTCAATCGCATCGGCAATAGCCTGGGTATGGTTCTTGTTTCTTCCTGTCATCACTATGAAAAAGTCGCTGATTCCCGCACTCTGATCTATTTTTATACATTTTATATCCTGGGCCAATTTATCATCAGCTGTCTTTATAATAAGTTCATTTTTTTCAAGGATTTTCTTATCTATGTTTTTCAATTTATTTCCTTTCCGGTGCCTCCACCATCTTCCTATTTATCCTTATTTTCTTTTTGTCCAATATGCAACAATAGGGCGTTCCTGGATTCCAGGCTTCTCGGGTCTATATATTTTCCCTTTTCCAGCAGGTATATGAGAGACCTGTTTAGACAATCCAGGGTCCCCTTGTCCAGGTCCTCAAGTGCTGATTTCCTCAGTTCCACAAGGCCTTCAAAATCCCTTCCGGGTTCAATCATATCCGCTGTGTAAATTATCTTGTCCAACTTGCTCATGTTGCTGTTGCCCAGGGTATGGCTTTCTATGGCTTTCAAGCAACGTGGATCATCCAAGCCGTAATGGATTTTTGCCCAAACTTCCCCAAGCTCCGCATGAAGGTCCACTGAAGGCCTATACTTGGAAATATCCTCTCCATTTTCCTCAAGGACCTTTAGAATTTTGCCCTCGTTATGCTTGGCACAGTCATGGAGTAGGGCTGCTGCCGCACATTCTTTCTTATCTTCCCCATAGAGTTCAGCTAAGACCAGAGCAGTCTTTAAGACCCCTAAAGAATGTTTGTATCTTGATTCCTTTATCTCTTTTTTCAGTTCGGCATTCCATTCCTTAAAGGGAGACTCCTCAAGGAAGTCCAGTGAAACTGAATCAACCAGCGAATCGAAATCCTCACTATTTTTAGTCAAAATATAGCCCCCTGCTTTTTATATATTCTATGACCTGATCAGGTATTATGTATTTCAAGGTTTCTTGATTGCCTATGGCTTCCCTTATGCCGGATGAAGAAATGTCGGTATGGAAGCGTCCGAAGAAGCTTATCTCGCCTCCCATGGACCGGTACTTTTTCTCCCTGGTTCGGATGTCATCATCCACCCCCAGCCTTGAGCAGACCAAAAGCCTGGTCTTCTTTAATAGCTCTTGCCACTCATGCCAGCTTTCAAAGTCCCTAAAGGAGTCCCCTCCTATTATCATAGCCAGCCTGTCAATGTTTTTTTCTTTTAAAATTTGATTTACGGTGTCCAGGGTATAGCAGGCTTTTCCGGCATAGATCTCCCTTTTATCAACTCTAAACTTGGGATTGTTTGAAATTGCCAACTCCAGCATCCTGAGCCGGTCCTCGACATTGCCTGACCTGTCACTCTTGTGGGGCGGTGAAAAAACCGGTAGAAAAGATACGTATTCTAAATTAAAAGCTGCAAGGGCTTCTTCTGCAACAATAAGGTGGCCCAGGTGGACAGGGTCAAAGGTTCCCCCATATATTGCAAAATTATCATCAAACATAGGCTCTCCCCATCCCCTGTTATTCCGGCAAGTTAATCATCTTCTTTTTTGAAGGTCTATATATTACAAGCTTGCTCCCCATCTGGGATACAAACTCGGCACCCAGCTCCTCTATGATTTTATCCGCTTCTTCTCCGGCTTCAAGGCCTGAATTGTCCAAAAATTTGATTTTAACAAGCTCTTTAGCTTTTAGCTGGTCATCCAGATCCTTGAGCAGGTGGTCGCTGATCCCGCCCTTTCCAACTATAAGGCTCACCTTCAAAGAGTTTGCCAAAGATTTTAAGTAGCTCCTCTGTTTTCCTTTCAAAATTATCTCCTTCTGAAAATTTATAAAATTCTTCTCTTAAATCATTTCATGTTATCTAAGCTAAATTAGCTTACTATCAAATGATATAGAAGTATTTATCAATCTTCAAGGGCGGGCCAGGTTAATTTATAGGTCTTTTTATCCTGTTTGACAAAAGCCCTTCCTTTTTTTGAGATATTTGATACTTGGTCAAAAACTTCATCTCCAAGATCCTCCCCGTCATAGGATATGGTCTTCATATTCCTCCTTTCAGCCGGCCTTAAAATATATGAATCCTCCAAATGGGGCATGGCAGTCTCGGGCTTGTCTACCAGCCTTTTCAGGTTACCGTTGAAATCGAGTTCCACCCAGAACTTGTTTCTTTTGCCATATAAAGACTTCTGCCCCATCTCCAATATCTCATAGCTGTTTGGTGAAACCCTGTTTCCCTCCTCGTCAACAAGATAGTAGCCGCTTTTATCCTTCAAAATCGCCCGTTTTTTATACCAGCCGAAAACAAATTCTCCTTCTATTGGCAGCTTCCTGTATATGCCCAGGACTTCTTTCATCTTTTCCTTATATGAGTCCTGACTCAGGCATTCCTTATATTCATTTATGAGTTTAAAGGCTTGGCCCTCCTTTCCGTTTTCCAGCATTTGAATATAAAAGTTGTCAATAAGCCCCTCCTCTTTGGCCAGGTCCCTGTGTTTTGAAAGTAGTTTCAGGGCTTTGGCATAATCCTTCTTTCCCATGAGAGCCTGCAATTTCAAAATGATAAATTTCTTATTTGATTTTTTCCCAGCCCTGTCTATAAGCCTTATGGCCTCTTTATAGTAGCCCTCAGATATTAGGATACTCATTTCATTCAGTTCTTTTTTCTCCTCATATCTCTCCCTGACCAAGGCCTTGTAGCCCTTGAAATTCTTGGCCAGCAAAATTACCAAAGCCAGGATTGGAAGGCAAATTATTATAAATTTATTGAACTTTGAAGGGCTATAGTAGCTTCTTTTAGCAAACATGGGTCTCAACTTTCTAATTCTTCGACTTTTCATCTATCAAGGCCTTTTGGTCGAACCTGTACTCAACCCCTATTCCGGCTTTGCTGACCTGATTTGTCATTCTTTCAAGGTCACTTTTAAATGCAGCGGCCTCTTCCGGCAGGATCATCAGGAGCTTCCCACTTGTCGGCCTTTTGATAGTCCGGCCTCCCTCCATGATTAAATCGCCATCTTTATCCAACTGCTTCCTTAAATCATTTACGTAATGGCTTATCCTTTTCTTAAAAGAATCCTCATTGATCTTGTAATCCTGAGCTTGATCTCCCCGGCCGGTGCTATAGCTCTTCGAGAATATATTCAGCGAATAAATAGCTACGGCACTTGAGTTTTCGTCCAAGTAGTCAACTCTTTGACCACTCTTGACCCTCTTGTATTGGGCCCCCTTATATTTTTTCACAAATTCTTTTCCTCTTTTAAAGGCTGTTTCCTGCCATATAGAATTTTCCTTATTATCATCCTTATCCTTGTCCTCTCCCCCGACCGGACCGATTGGATCGTCAGTTAAAAGCCAGATCCCTGTTTTGGCATTTTGTCTTATTGAAAGGGGGCCCAAAAATTTTAATAGCCCCCAAAGCTCAATATCATAGTCCAAGACCAAGGTCAGATTGTCATTATCATCGTCTATTCGGCATTCCAGGGAAATATTGGTCGGGCCCGAGTCCACCTCTTTTCCACCACCCTCCTTTTTGAGATAGGAATAAAATATTTTTTCGGCCCCGTAATCGACCATCATCTTATTGATGTCCTCTTTCATACTATCGGGCAAAATTGCCTTCCCGGCCCTGGACAGGCCATCGGCATTTATTAAATTAATATTTCCGGATACTTCCTTCCACATGTTTTCCTGCCAGCTGATCTTATCGGCAAGGGTCAGGGCAGACTGGTCAAGGACTTCCTGCATATTGGCCTCGGTCTCCCAGACCGTGAAGAGAAAGATCCATGAGAAGCAGGCTATTATAACTATTCCGCATATTAAAGCGGCTTCAATGGTTAAGGAGCCCCTTTCTTGACTAAAGTTTTTTTTGAGAGAGCTCCTGAGGCCATTCAACCTGTCACTGATTTTTTTCACCATAGCCCTCTTTCCATTTTTCCTCATGAATATATTCCTTTGAAAATTTGTCAGTCCTTGAAGTTATGATATTTACGCTTCCCAGCATATTAAGGACTATCGAGGCTTGGGCATCTATCTCGATTTTTGTCGGGGCTATGGTTAGATCAGTCCCACCGGTCTCGGCATGGACCAGCTTTGCTGTATTGATCAGGATGGCATCCTTTCCGGCCCCCATCAGGCCCATGGCAAGAAAGAAGTTAATATAATCTCTATAATCCATAGACAAGCCTGCTGAAAGGGATATATTGGCTGAGCTCCCACCACCCAGGTCTTTTTCGTATTTGGATAGAAAGCCCCCCAAATTTTTTGTGATTTCCTCCTGGCCCCTCTTCCTGAAGGTATGGGCCCTTTTCATAGCCGCCTCTTCCAGTTTGTCTATTGACTTACAGGCATTATTTGCCAGTGGGTCCAAGATATCATCAAGCCCCTTGTTTACCATTTCAGCCACATCCTTTGTTAGCCGACCGCTCTTTTTCTTGGCCTCCATGGCCCTCTTTAGCAGGTCGAGAAGGCCAGCTTGATTTGATTGTATGGCTGCAAAGCCTTCCTTGGTCGCCTTGCCCGTCGCCGTCACATCTGAGCTCTCTGACAGCTTATTTATCATCCGGTCGAAGTTCAACCGGGATTTTTCATGGTCATAGGCCCTTAATCCTGTCAATTCCCCCATCATCCATGAGGAAATTGATTTTTTAATGGAGTTCTTAACCAAATCTTTGGCTCCCCCGGTCATTTTCTTTGTCTGGTCTTTCAAGACTTCTGAAAAAGCCTCTACCCCCGATTGGGCCTGAATTTCCAGTGAATCAAAGGCATCGGAAATTATCTCTCCGGCCAGGTCTTTTATTCCATTCAGGGAAAATCGCCAGGTTCCGGGATTCTTAAACAAGGGGACCTTATTTCCCTCAACCAGATCATCCAAATCAAGCTTGCTTTCCCCCAGGGCCAAAATTGACAGAAGTACTGTCTGGACCATGGGAACACCGAAGCCTGTCCAACCTGCCAATGCAAGGGCCAATACTGATGTCTCCTGATAAAGCTCTGCTGATGAGAAGGCATAGGCCAGGTTTGCCGCAAGCCTGAGGGCAAATATTCCGTGCTCTGCAGAGCGAATATTATCCATGAGATAGTCTTTTCCGAATACCACATACTCAAGCTCACCCCCATAAAATGGCCTGTCTTTGAGGGGGTTTCCTGTGAGAGAAAGTCCCTTGGACTCCCCTTTTTCCACTTTTTTCTCCGATATTCTGTTGCTGAACATATTTGAAAGATAGAGAAAAATATCGGCATCCTTGCCCACTTCTGCGAAGAAGGATCCTCCAAGTAAATCTGAAGACAGGCCCTTGCCTGAATTCACCAAAGATGAAAGGATAGCTTCATCGGAACCCATGTTTAAGGCTGAAGCAAGAGAGGAAAAGAATCCACCCTTACCACCACCATATCTCCCATAGGCGTCAGCCCCTATAATCTGAGAAATGGATTGGGCCAGGTTGGCCAGGCCTTTTTTTTCAGCTATTTTAGCCCGGGCTTTGAGCTTTCTTTTGCGGTTCCACGCCTTGATGAATTCTATTAAGCCTGACCTCTTTGAAGGGGCAGTCAGTATAATATTCTTTTCAACTTCCAAGGCTTCATCCGATAAAAATTTTGATCCCCCCTCAGTTAGTCTATTTGATACCGATAAACTTCCCCCGCTTCTATTCTCCTTGCCTTCCAGCCATTCTTCAAAGGTCAGTTTTTCCAGACTTCTGCCGTTTAAGCTCATATCTGTCCAGGCCTGACCCATCTCTTGGCAGCTTTTTTCCATATCCTGCAATTCCCCGCTAAGTTTATTTAAGCCCTCCAAATCGGCCTTGGGGTCCTTGCTGAAATAGTCTGATACACAAGAGTCCTTAACAGGACCTGCCGGAAAATCATTGATGGAGCTGTACCAATTTTCACTAAGGCGGCTCACATCCTCGGCCTTGTCCGATATTGAATTAATTGATGAATTAAATTTTCCAATGTATTCATTCAAGGCCTCGATGGATTTCTTCTGCTTTAAAAATCCGTCTTTAACCTTATTAAAGTCATCTTTCAAGCTCTTATAGTCATCGGCATATAGGCCCTCTCCCTCTTCGGCCCTCTCCTTGGCCTTGGCATAGACCCTGTCCATGTCTGAAAAGCTTTTTGCGATTTCCCTGACCTGACTTCCCATATCAGCTATGCCCTTAAAAAATTCCTGGTCCCCGCTGACCTCCTTCCAAGTGTCCGGAATATCCGGCAGGGAGCTGTTCTTGTCCCCTACCTTGTTCAAAAGCTTGTTGAAAGAATTCAACTCTTTCTCATAGTCGAACTTTTTCTCAAGAGACTTGTTGAATTTATCAAGGTCTTTAAAAAGATTTGAAGATATTTTTAACTTGTCCAGGAGGATATTCGCCCTTTGCCATTCCATGAATTGGACTATCTGGTCGGCCAAGTTCCCAGGCTTGGAAAGTTGAGAATGTTCCCGGCCCCTAATTTCAATTTGTCCCGCTTTTATCGGGAAGCTGTCCCTTTTTAAATCCTTATCGTCAAAGCCCTCCTGCCAACTCTGACTGACCATGGCTGATGTTTCTTCCATATCACGTATTGCAAAAAGCCCATATTCCCGGGCTATGTCTTTATCAAAATTTGAAAGGGCAAGCTTTGATCCCAACCTAAGTCCCGACCTCATCCTTGAGGCTAGAACCTGAATCCTGTAGTAATCAGCCAGTATTATCGTCATAACTAAAATAAGTGATAAGAAACAGGCAAAGAAAACTGAAATCAACCCATTTTGTTTTTTTATCTTCTTAAGCATATGAGCCCCTTAGAATTTTATTCACCTGAAAAATTTGATTTTTGCAGATAATTAATTGCCTGCATATGCCAAATATCATTTGCGGCTGAAGTCCAATTTATGTCTCTGTTATGATCTGTATTAAATGCTTTCTGCCTATCAAAATATCTGAACGGGTAGAGACTTTGAAATAGTCCCTTATTCTCCACATTAATTTGCCTGATCATAAGGCCATGTTTTTTAACAGCCAGTCCCTCGCTGTCAGCCAGGCTTTTAGGATCCCTAAAGCTATCCGAGTCGCTTGCTTGCTGGAACTTATAGTATGCCAGGCTGTCCGAAATTGCCTTGTTCATTAAAAAAATACTAAAAAAAACTATTACAAAGATTAAAACGAAGGCCATAGGATAAAGATATGAGCCTTCAACAAGTTCAACCGCCCCCTTCTCAGACCGGATCAAACTTTTTATTTTTTTATAGATCTTCCGATATCTCATATCTGCATTGCTTCCTGCTCAATTTTGTCAAAAAGCGAATTGAGCAAATTGGTCAGGCTGTCTCGGAAAATGGCTGCCAAGGCTATTACAACAAGTATTATCAGCACTATAGCCACCATGTTTATCTCTCCCCTTTCCGCCAGCCATGCCTTTTTAATTTTTTTCAAATAAGTAGTCATATTTCCCCCCTTTATAAAAATGTTTGGCTTAAGACCGGTGCCATAGCCAAGATTAAAATTACAATAAATAACAAAAGTCCCGGATATATCATTCTTTGACTTGCTCGGTCGGCTTCTTTTTTCAGTTCTCTGATTTCCCGATTCACCTCCCTTTTTCTCAGGATTTCGAGTTCTTCACAGAGCTTGTTGCTCCCCAACCTGATGCTGTCCAGCAAAAGGCTGTTCATGTCTCTGATTGTTTCCAACTTATACGTCCTTCCGAAATCTCTGTAGGCTTCTTTTATGCTCCGGCCCTCTTTTATACTTTTGTCCACCCTGAGCATCTCGTCATATAGTGGACCTTTTTGTGATAGGCCTGTTTCAAGCCAGGCCTGTTGGAGGATAGATCCTGCCCTTATTGACAAAATTATTCTGCTTATGACCGTTACCAGGCTTTTGCTGACCTCATTTCTAACCTTCAAGGCCTTCTTTTTAAGCCGGTAAAATGAATAATAGTATCTTAGGCATATGGCACCAATCAAAACAAAGACCAGCAATACCCGGTCAACTACAAAAGGTAAGAGGCCGGCCATCAGGAAACAATCCCTGTATTTTGAAATTGCATCATATTTTCTATAGGCTTCGATGCTCTTGCTTTGGCCCGGCCTTATTTCTTCCCAATATTCATTTATGTGATTTTTGAACCGGGCAGGCTCCTCTCCTACTATCTCCATAATGACCCTGCCTAGAAAGTTGAAAATATCCAAAAACATCATTTTCCGGCCCCAGTAGTTCATGAGTTCAGGATATTCATGTTCCCCTATAGCCATGACTTCCTTATTTTTCCTATATGAGTAAACATAAAACCCGAGCCAGACAAGGAAAATCATCAGCGAAAGTGAGAGATTAAAAATATACTCAGACACAAGACCCCCTTGTTATTAACTAGTCAAAATTTGCGTATGACAGGATTTCCTCAGACCACTTGTATGCCAGGTAAAAGACGGGCAAGCAGACCATCCTGATAATAAAGTCGAAAATTCCGGATTGGGAGCTGATCATTGATCCCGTTCTCATGCACAGAAGTAGAATGAAAGGCATGGCAAAGAGCATAAGCTGCTCCCTCTTTGCGGCATAAAGTTTTGTTTCTCTTTCCTGCCTCAGATCCCTCCTGTCATTCATAATCAAGAGGAAATTTTCTGTCAGGGCGGCTAAATCGGCCCCCTGCCTTGTCCCCAAAATAAAGTGTTTTAAAAATGAACTGAAGTACTTATGATTCAAATTTTTTGACAGGAGATCAAGATTTTCCTCCATTGCCCAGCCCTCATTTCTTCTTTCAATTGACCTGGACACCTCCCTGCAAAAGTTTTCGGCGATCGGAGATCTTCTATCTTCCCCTTCAAGCCTTTTGGACACTTGCTCCAAACTCCTAGACCATGCGGCAAAAGGGTTATAACCCGAGTCAAGATAATTTGACAGGCTTTCAAAAAATAAACATATCCATTTATCCAAGTCTTCCTTTTCTTTATTCTCCATTGTCTTAATATGGCTATTAATGAATATCCTCTGACCAATCAAGCCGCCTAAAAGGATAAAGATTGTCTTGGGATAATATATCCATGAGCAGAGCATGGAAATAGAGAGATAGAGCAGCCTTCTTTTAATATTTACTTTTTTCCTCATTTTGTGTTTTTTTAATTTTAATGAAAGCTTTCCTGTGATCCTCAATTTAAAACTCCCTAACTAGCAATACTTACCTGTAAGTCCCGCTCTTAAAAACTTATCCCTATTCTTCAATTTCTCCCCTGTCCAAACAAGATCGGCGCTTTTATCACTGAAATTCCTCTTAAATATATGGTGGTAGCATAGGTTCCCCTCCTTTGCCAAAACTTCATCTATGGCCAGGACCTTCCTTGAATGGTCCTGCATCCTTGACAGGTGAATAAAGATATCTATTGCTGCCCCTATCTGTTGTCTTACCGCCATTATCGGAAGGCCCTGCTTTGACTCCAAAACCATAGTTTCCAGCCTATACTGCATATCGGGTATTGAGTTGGAGTGGCCTGTTGACAGGGAACCGTCATGACCCGTATTCATAGCCTGAAGCATGTCTATGGCCTCTTCCCCTCTGACTTCCCCAACTATAATCCGGTCGGGCCTCATCCTTAATGATGTCCTGATAAGATCTTTAATGGTCACAAGGCCCTGGCCCTTGGCATTGGCAGCCCTGGCCTCCATGGCAATCCAATTTTCCCTGTTCTGAAAATTCAATTCCCTGGCGTCTTCTATGGTAATAATCCTCTCTTCAGGCGGAATTTCATTGGAGAGGGCATTAAGCATTGTAGTCTTGCCTGACCCCGTCCCACCGCATACGAAAATATTCAAACCCGCTTCAACGGACAACTTCAAAAATTCACAAGCTTCTTGACTTAGGCTGCCTTTTTCTACCAGTTCATCCAGCTTATAGATCTTATCCCTGAACTTCCTAATAGTTAGGACCGGGGCCCCGTCAGCAATGGGTTCCAGGACTACATTGACACGTGATCCGTCAAGCATCCTGCAGTCACAGATAGGCTTTCTCATATTCACTTCCTTGCCTGCTTCCGAGACTATCTTTTGTATAAGATCCCTGTAACTTTTTTCGCTGTCAAAAGAAGCCTTGAATTTTGAAAGTCTTCCCTCTTTTTCAAAGAAAATCTCATTGTAGGCATTTACCATTATTTCGCTTATCTCCCCGTCTTGAAGCAAGGGATCCAGGATGTCATAGCCCCTGACCTTTGAGAAGACCCTGTCCATGTAGTTGGCTTTTTGTCCGATTCCCAATTTTTTAAAATCCGGATTCTTTTCTACCAGGTCTTCCAACCTGTCCATGAGCTCTTCATCATTCATCTCCGATATAGGAGAAGTGGATCTCAGCTCTTCTAGCAATATATTTACAAGACCGGCCTTGCTTTCCATCTATGCAAACCTCCCTGAATTTACTCCTTTCAGGGTCGACAGGACAAAATCGACCCTACCCTCATTAAGCGTGTCCTCCGCCTCCACATACCCTGTGGATCAGTATGTCCGAAAGAATTTTTTGGCGATCATAATCGGAGCTTGTCGGATCCTCCCTGGGGATTCAATTTACTAGTCTTTCGAACAAATCATTGGGCACTTATTATCTTACAAATTTCCAAGTTTTCCCGTGTCCCTCAATCAGGCTCAAATTTCCCAAGTTTATTCCTAAAAATTACTGTCTGTGTTTTTCTGTTCCTTGACAATAAAAAAGCACCCGGTCCAAAAGGGCCGAGTGCCTGATCTCAAATATTCTGACCTTAAAGGTCGTGACTTTGAGTGTTTTTACTATTCAAGAATCTTTGTTACAACGCCTGAAGCAACTGTACGTCCGCCTTCACGAACAGCGAAACGAAGTCCTTCTTCGATAGCGATGGGTGAGATCAATGAAATCTTCAGTGTAGCGTGATCTCCGGGCATAACCATCTCTGTTCCTTCTTCAAGCTGGATGTCTCCTGTAACGTCTGTTGTTCTGAAGAAGAACTGTGGACGATAGCCGCCAAAGAATGGTGTATGACGACCACCTTCATCCTTTGTCAATACGTATACCTGACCTTCAAACTTCTTGTGGGGTTTGATTGATCCCGGAGCTGCAAGAACCTGTCCACGCTCAACGTCTGTACGCTGAACACCACGGAGAAGGGCACCGATGTTATCGCCGGCAACAGCCTCATCCAATGATTTATGGAACATTTCAAGTCCTGTAACAACAACCTGACGTGACTCATCTGTCAATCCAACGATCTCAACAGTGTCGCCAACCTTGGTCATACCACGCTCAACACGGCCTGTGCAGACTGTACCACGACCACTGATGGTCATAACGTCCTCAACCGGCATCAGGAAGGGCTTGTCGGTGTCACGCTCAGGAGTAGGAATGTAGCTGTCTACTTCTTCCATGAGCTTAACGATGGGATCTTCCCACTCGCCGCCTTCTTCAAGGCATTTAAGGGCTGAGCCTACAACGATAGGTGTGTTGTCTCCGTCGAAATCATATTCGCTCAGAAGATCGCGAACTTCCATCTCAACGAGCTCGATCAATTCCTGATCGTCTACCTGGTCTGATTTGTTCAGGAATACTGCGATCTTGGGTACGCCAACCTGACGTGCGAGCAGAATGTGCTCACGTGTCTGGGGCATTGGGCCGTCTGCAGCTGAAACTACCAGGATAGCACCGTCCATCTGGGCAGCACCGGTAATCATGTTCTTAACATAGTCGGCGTGGCCGGGGCAGTCCATATGTGCATAGTGACGATTGGGTGTCTCATACTCAACAACTGATGTGTTGATGGTGATTCCACGCTCTCTCTCTTCCGGAGCCTTGTCGATATTTGCATAGGAAATTGCTTCGCCTGTGCCGTACTTCTCATTCATAACCTTGGTTATTGCAGCTGTCAATGTGGTCTTACCATGGTCAACGTGTCCAATGGTACCAATGTTAACATGTGGTTTACTACGTTCAAATTTTTCTTTTGCCATTGCTTCCTCCTAATAAAGATCTTTGCGAAATATTCGCTTACAATTATACGATATATCATGAAAAAGGTCTACTGTTAGCCTTTTCAAAGATTACTTGTTTGCCGCCTCTTTTACTTCATCAGCAATATTTCCCGGAACTCTCTCATAGTGGTCGAACTGCATTGAATAGGTTGCCCTACCCTGGGTCTTGGATCTGAGGTCGGTTGCATATCCGAACATCTCGCTAAGCGGGATGAAAGCATCAACAACCTGTACGCCCTCTCTCTGTCCCATCTTGTCAATTCTTCCCCTTCTTGAGGAAACATCTCCCATAACATCGCCCAAATATTCATCCGGAGTTATGATCTCAACAGATTGAATGGGTTCGAGCAGTGTCGGAGCCGCTTTTGACATGGCGGACTGCATTGCCATTGATCCTGCTATCTTAAAGGCCGCCTCTGAAGAGTCGACTTCGTGGTATGAACCGTCGAAAAGTTCAACGTCAACATCCAAAACGGGATAGCCCGCAACAGGTCCAACCTGGCAAGCATCCTTGATGCCCTGAATGGTCGGATTGATAAATTCTTTGGGTATGACACCTCCCACAATCTTGTTGTGGACAACGATGCCGCTTCCCGGCTCGCCCGGTTTAATCCTGATCTTACAGTCACCGTACTGGCCGTGGCCACCTGTCTGACGAACAAATTTACCCTGGGCTTCAGCGCCGGAGCTGATAGACTCTCTGTATGAAACTTGGGGATTGCCGATATTGGCCTCTACCTTGAATTCACGAAGGAGCCTGTCAACAATAATTTCAAGATGGAGCTCGCCCATTCCTGCAATTATGGTCTGTCCAGTTTCAGCATTGCTGTAGGTCCTGAATGTAGGATCCTCTTCTGAAAGCTTGGATAAGGCTATGCTCATCTTCTCCTGTGATGCCTTGGTCTTAGGCTCGATGGCTACTGAGATAACCGGTTCGGGGAAAGTCATGTTCTCAAGGATGATCTGATGATCCTGGTCACAAAGGGTATCTCCTGTGGTGGTATCCTTAAGACCGACTGCCGCAGCAATGTCTCCGGCCTGGACCGTCTCTATCTCTTCACGCTTGTTGGCATGCATCTGAAGAATTCGACTTATCCTCTCCCTCTTGCCCTTTGTTGAGTTGTAAACATAGGATCCGTTTTCAAGCTTTCCTGAGTAAACTCTAAAATAGCAGAGCTTACCTACATAAGGATCTGTTACAATCTTAAAAGCCAGGGCTGAGAAGGGTTCTTCCACATCAGGCTTTCTGGTTTCAATTTCCGGATTTTCTTCATCCTCCTGTCCCGGCAAGATGCCTTCGACAGCTGAAATATCCAAGGGGCTGGGTAAATAATCAACTACTGCGTCGATCAGGAACTGAACACCCCTATTCTTATATGCCGATCCGCAGAGTACAGGATAGATCTTGCCTGCAAGAGTTCCCTTACGGATAGCTTTTCTTATCATGTCCTCGCTGATTTCCTCATCCTCCAGGTAGGCCATGGCCAAGTCGTCATCAACTTCGGATAATTCCTCAAGCATGTTGGCTCTCATCTGTTCGGCCTTGTCTTTCAAATCGGCCGGGATTTCTTCATCAGTTATATCTTGTCCAAGATCATCGTGGTAGATCTCAGCCCTCATGGTGACCAGGTCAATGATGCCTATAAACTTAGCTTCCGCACCTATAGGACATTGAATAGGCAGCGTATTTGCATTAAGTTTATCTCTTATCGTGTCAACAGACATGAAAAAGTCGGCTCCGGTAGCATCCATCTTGTTGATGAAACACATACGCGGAACTTTGTATTTAGCAGCCTGCCTCCAAACAGTCTCTGATTGGGGCTCAACACCGCTTTTCGCATCGAAAAGGGCAACAGCGCCGTCAAGGACTCTCAGAGATCTTTCAACCTCAACCGTGAAGTCAACGTGCCCCGGAGTATCAATAATATTGATTCTCTTGGTCTCTCCGTTGCGCTTCCAGAAACATGTGGTTGCTGCGGAAGTTATGGTTATTCCGCGTTCCTGCTCCTCTTCCATCCAGTCCATCTGAGCGGCACCGTCATGGGTTTCACCGATCTTATGGATTTTTCCTGTGTAAAAAAGGATACGTTCCGTTACGGTCGTTTTTCCGGCATCAATGTGGGCCATGATTCCGATATTGCGGATGTCTTTTAAATCTGTATGCTTCATAGCCACAGAGAATCTCCTTCCATACTAGTAGCGGAAATGTGCAAAGGCCTTGTTGGCTTCTGCCATGCGGTGCATTTCTTCTTTACGACGAACACTGGCACCCGTATTGTTGAAAGCATCAACAATCTCATTTCCTAATCTTTCAATCATTGTTTTTTCACTGCGTGATCTTGCAAAACTTACGATCCAACGTAAGGCCAAGGTCTGACGACGTTCGGGGCGAACTTCCATAGGAACCTGATAAGTTGCACCGCCGATACGGCGACCTTTAACTTCCAAGATCGGGGTTACATTTGACATGGCTTTGCGGAAAACTTCTATGCCTTCCTGGCCTACTTTCTTTTCAGCCAGCTCGAAAGCTCCATAGACGATCTTCTGAGCTAAGCCCTTTTTGCCGTCCAACATCACCTGGTTTATTAACTTTGTTACGGCGATGTCGTGAAATTGCGGGTCCGGCATGACCTGTCTTTTGGGGATATGTCCTTTTCTAGACACTTCTCTTCCCTCCTTACTCATTTAAAGTAAATTATTGGTACTCAACCCTTAGAATCAGGGCTGCTGTGCACAGGACACCCTATATAATGGGAATCAATATGCACGAACTGATTTACTACTTCTTGTCTCTCTTAGCACCGTATTTTGAACGGGCCTGCTTACGGCCTGTAACTCCTGCAGTGTCCAATGTACCACGAATAATATGGTAACGAACACCAGGCAAGTCCTTAACACGGCCGCCGCGGATCAAAACAACGCTGTGTTCCTGCAAATTGTGCCCGATTCCGGGTATATATGACAGAACTTCAGCCCCGTTTGTCAAACGAACACGAGCCACTTTACGAAGAGCCGAGTTCGGCTTCTTTGGGGTTACTGTACGAACTGAAGTACAAACTCCACGCTTCTGTGGTGACTGTACCGGGGTCGCATGATTCTTCAAAGTGTTGAAGTTGTAGCCCAAAGCCGGTGTATTCGACTTTTTCTTTTCGCTGTGCCTGCCGCTGCGGATAAGCTGGTTAATTGTCGGCATACTCTTCCTCCTTCTTTCAATATTCCGGTTTACCGGTATTTCCTGACGGTTCCGCCTTTAAATGGCAGGGAGGAGATCAGGACGATCTCCTCCTTAACAACCTTGATAATTGTATTGAAAAATCAAGAGCTAGTCAAGCCCTAAATCCTATAAAACAGCCATTTCTTCAACTTTTCCTGTCATTTCTCCTATGGAAATGATTTCCTTTGTATCTAAGTCCCGGTCAAAGAGCTGTGAAATCTGTTCGGGTATTTGGTTGCCCGTAATTTTCGAGATAAGCTCCTCTTTTTCCTCCAAACTCCCTCTTCCGTCTTTGCCCAGAGCCTTCAAGACGGCATCCGGGAATTTGTAGGGTGAAGCTGTTGAAAGGACCATGCAGGCCCCCTTGTATCCGAGCTTCTTCATAACCGTATAGGCTACGGCCGTATGAGGATCTATCAGATAGTTGTACTTATCCATAACTTCTTTTATAGACCTTGATGTCTCCTCTTCATCGGCCCAATCACCTTCAAATATCGGCCTGCCATAGAGACTGATCCGGCCTTCATTCTTGAGATTATCCATAAGGCTTGAGATTTTCTTGGCGTCCTGAATTTTCAAGTAAAGGTATCTTTCAAGATTTGATGAAATCAGGATATCTATTGATGGGCTCTGCGTGATTATTAGGTCTCTCCTACTGTCGTAGATGCCTTCTTTTGAAAAGTCTGTCAAGACTTTATTCGTGTTTGAAGCTACCCCTATTCGGCCCAGGTCCAGGCCCATTTCCTTGGCATAGAAGGCAGCAAGGACATTGCCGAAATTACCTGTGGGCACAACCACATCCAGCTTGTCTCCCAAATTCAGCCTTCCGGTAAAGAGGTATTGCCTATAGGCATCAAAATAGTAGACTATCTGTGGTATCAGTCTTCCTATGTTGATTGAATTTGCCGAAGTCAGCTCAATCCCGGCTTCTTCAAGCTTTTCCGCCAGGTCCCTGTCGGAAAAAATCTCTTTGACGGCAGTCTGACAATCATCGAAGTTCCCCTTGACAGCAAAGGCCCTTACATTTTTATGGGATCTTTTGAGCATCTGCCTTTCCTGCATATTGGAAACCCCGCCTTCAGGATAGAAAACAGCCAGACCATATCCATCCAGGCCAGAAAAGGCTTCCATTGCCGCCTTGCCCGTATCTCCGGAAGTTGCTGCCAATATTAATTTTTTCTTTTTATTGTTTTCGACCTCAGATGCCATTGTCATTAGCCGAGGCAGCAAGCTCAGGGCCATATCTTTGAAAGCCAAAGTCGGTCCGTGGCTGAGTTCCAGGAAGGACTTTTGTCCGTCATAAAACTTAACAGGAGCGATCTTGGGCGTATCGAATTTGCTTGCATAGGCCTTGTCAACCGCTTGACTTATTTCCTCTGTTGAAAACTCATCAAAAAAGCTTGAAATAATCTTTTTTGCTATGCCTTTGTAATCTTCCCGCAAAAGTTTTTCAATGTCCAATTTAGGGATTGTTTCCGGCACATAAAGGCCCCCGTCCGGTGCCAAACCCTCAAGTATTGCCTTGGCTCCGCCAACTTTTATATCTTCGTTTCTTGTTGAATGATAAAGCATTTAGTCCTCCACCTTTATTATGCATGCCCCCTCGGCATAAAGCTCAAGGGCTTCCTCCAAAGTCAGGTCATTGAAATAGCCTGCACCTTTTTCCAATCTTATATAGTATTTACCCTTTTCACTTAAAGCAGTGTTCTTATAGCTTTTGGAATCCAGGGGCAATTCACTCTTTTTACTCCTCATGAGTTCTATGAGGTCGGAAACAACAGCATCTGCTGTCGGATCCATGCCCCCGCCCTTGCCGAAAAAGCTCAAATTGTCGGAATAGGTCCCTGTCAAAAGGACTTTATTATAGATACCGCCTACCGAACTCAGAACATTGTCATCAGTCAAGGCCCTAGGCATAACACTTGCTTCATACCTATCACCGTCCAGCCGGTTAAACTGGGCAATGAGCTTTACTGTCCTATCCATGTTCTTTAATAGGTCCAGGTCTCCGTTCTCAATTTTCTCTATTCCCATGCAAGGGATATGAGCGGTTTCGATCCCCCCGGCCAGGAAGAGGTCGGCTAAAATTGTGAGTTTCCTCAGGGCGTCATTTCCCGACAAGTCATCTGTCGGATCTTCTTCAAGAACCCCTATCTTTGAGGCCTCGTTGAGGACTTGATCTTTGTCTTTTCCGTCCGTCAGCTCTGTAAGAACATAGTTTGAAGACCCGTTCACTATGCCTTGGAAAAAGTTAAACTCCTCAAAGACCAGCCTCTTACGTATTGGGGAGATTATAGGCAAGCCCCCTGCCACTGCAGCTTCAAAGAGCAGGGACCTTCCCCTGCTATTGGCCAGGGAGGCTATGGAATCATAGGCTGCCGCCAAAGCCGCCTTATTTGCAGTCACCACATCCTTGTCCTTTTTCAAGGCTACTTTTATGTAGTCTATTGACCGGCTTTTTGATGAGGTCAGCTCGATGACCGTATCTATTTGGGGGTTCTCAACTATTTCCTTAAAGGAGTCGGTTAGGAGGTCGGTATCAACGTCTATCAGCCTATTTTTGGTTGTATCCCTTACCAGGATTTTTTCAATCTCTATTTTTTGGCCCATAAGGCTTTCAATCTGTGACTCTTTTTCTTTCAGGATCTTGTAGACTCCACAGCCCACATTGCCCAGGCCTAATATAGCAACTTTCATATCAATTCTCCCCTGAGAAAAATTCTTCATACAGGGCCCTGATGGCAAACTCAAATTGGCTGCTCGATACCCCAACTATGATATTTAGCTCGCTTGAGCCCTGGGATATCATCCTGACGTTCACTCCTGCCAGGGCCAGGGCCTTAAAAGCCCTTGCCGAAACACCGGCCCTCCTATTCATGCCCTCTCCTACAATTGCCAGGAGGGACAGGCCCCCTGTCAGTTCGATCCCGTCCGGATCACAGAAAATATCAACCTCTTCCAATATCTTCTTCTCTTTTGCTTTGAACTCCTCATCCGCCACAACAACGGAAACCGTGTCGATTGAAGTCGGCATGTGCTCTATGCTGCAGCCGTTGGCCTCGAAAACCGAAGCCAATCTCCTAAAAAATCCTGCCGATGATCCGGCGTGGGATCTTTTTATATTGATAACCGTAAAGCCTTTTTTCCCAGCCAAGCCTGTTACCGGCCTGTCCGTTTTCTCTACATGGGCAAGAAGCCTTGTTCCGGGCTCTTTCGGCTTATTGGTGTTCAGAATTTGGATCGGAATGTTGGCCCTACGGGCAGGCTCAATGGCATCCTCATGGAGGACCTGGGCCCCCATGTAGCTCAACTCATGGAGCTCTTCATAGCTGACAGTCCTGATCGGTACGGGATTTTTCACTATCGAAGGATCACAGGCTAAAAAGCCCGATACATCGGTCCAATTCTCATAGAGGTCCACGGGAACCGCCGCAGCTAAAATTGACCCGCTTATATCCGATCCTCCCCTGTCAAAGGTTACAATTTGGCCCTCTTTATTGCGTCCATAAAATCCCGGAACAATGATGTTTTTTCCGCGGCCCAACTCCTCATACCTTTTGCTGACATATTCCACATCTACCTTGCCGTCCTCATCAAAGAGAAAGAGGTCTTCAGCATCTATAAAATCAAAACCCAGGGCCCGGGCCATAGCCTTGGCCATGAGGTACTCTCCTCGGCTTATGATATAGTCCTCACTTGCCCCCAAGTAAATTTTATTACGGATCTCCTCAAAATCCCGACTTAAGTCCATTTCAGGGACAATCTCGGCTATGATTTCCTCATATCTTTCCTGGATGGATTGGAAAATTTCCCTGAATTCCATTCCGATAGAGGTCAACCTGTGAATTAAAAAGAGCATATCCGTTATTTTGTGGTCTTTTTTGTCCCTCTTACCCGGTGCGGACACCACGATTATTTTTCTCTCCCAATCAGCCCGTATTATATCTATAACTTTTTTACACTGGTCCCCACATGCCAGGGAACTACCGCCAAATTTCGCCAGCTTCAAAGCTTCCTCCTCTCAATAATCAGTTCATAAAGCGGAGACAATTCTCCTAGTTGCTATTTTACAAGTCTATTTTAACGCGGTCAATAAAATGCTAATTTTTGCATATTTATTTTTTATCCATATTCAAGATATATGTTCCCGTTATCAGGAGGAAAAGCCCTATTAAAAGTTGAAGATTGAACATTTCGCCCAAAAATATTATTGAAAGCAGGCTGCCGAAAATCGGTATAAACAGTTTATAAAAACCTACCTCTCCTGCCGGCTGATGATGTAATACTAAAGTATAAAGCGTGTAGGCGGTCGCCGATATAAAAGCTCCGTAGGCCAAAAGCAGAGCCCCTCTTACCGAAAAGTGTATACCTCCTGCGCCGCCGGCTGCCAGCCCTACAATGATTAAGATGACCGAGCCTAAAATAAACTGAGCTGACGTGGTGAAAAATGCATCTTCCCCTCTTCCCCTCCACCTAACATAAACTGTTGAGAAAGCATTAAAACATGTTGAGGCCAGGATGGCTCCCTCGCCCGAAATTTTGAAAGAAGACGCAGATCCCGGTTTATAGTTTGCTATCAATATTCCACCGGTACCTATTAAAAGAGCAAGGATTTTCCCCGGACTGAGTTTTTCGTCCGGAATTAATATTGCGGCCAGGATCACAACGAAAAAGGCGTTTGATGCCTGAATTATAGAGGACTTAACCCCTGTCGTATTTGAAAGCCCTATATAGTAAAGCAGGTATTGCAGGGAGGTTTGTATGATAGAGAGAACAATAATGTATCTCCAATTTATATTCTTCTTTTCTACCTTATTTTTTCCAAAAAGAAACATATAAAAATAGGTTAAAAGGCCCGCCATAAAAAATCTTATGCCGGCAGTGAGAATTTTTGCTCCCGTATCCGCCTTATCGATTAAAAAAGCTGTATATGTGGTCTTTATTGTGGGTATAGCAGACCCCCATAAAAGCATACAAAAAATCACAACTAGGGTTGCTGATTTTTTATTCGATAAAATTCTGTCTAAAGTTTTTTTCATCATCTCCCTTTCCACACTTAAAAATCAATAACAAATAAATCCTTATAAAAAATCACCGCAAGATTCCTGAGAACCCTGCGGTGACCTGTAATTAAACTTGCCTAAAATTTGATCGGGGCTTCTTCAGCTTCTACAGCTTCTTGCCCTTCTTCAGGATTGTCTACGTCTGCGTTAAGACCTTCTATTCTTTGAAGGTCCTCTTCCATTCCGTCATAGTCAATTTCATTCCTGTTATAAATCTTCATTCCGGTACCGGCAGGTATGAGTTTTCCGATTATGACGTTTTCTTTTATGCCCCTCAGATGGTCAATTTTTCCTTTTATTGACGCATCGGTGAGCACCCTTGTTGTTTCCTGGAAAGACGCAGCTGAAAGGAAGGATTCGGAAGCAATTGAGGCCTTGGTAATGCCCAAGAGCTCGTTGTTGAATTTTATCTCCTTCTTTCCTTCTTCTTTTAGCTTGATATTTTCCAGATTGACCAGCCTGCCGTTTACAAGTCTGCCCGGCAGGAACTTTGAATCTCCCGCATCGGTTATGACAACTTTTTGCATCATCTGATGGATGATTATTTCAATATGGCGGTCGTCTATGTCTACACCCTGGAGCCTGTAAACCTTCTGGACTTCTCTGGTTATATAGTCCTGGACAGCCTTGGTGCCTAAAACTTCCAAGATATCATGTGGGTTCAAGGATCCGGTTGTGAGCCTTGCACCCTTTTCAATGACATCCCCGTCTTTTACTACGATAGTTGAATCGAAGGGAATTGCATAGGTCTCCTCATGGCCGTCATCTGATGTTACAACAATATCTTTTCTCTTTTTGTTGTCCTTTATTGCGACTTTTCCGCCGTTCTTAGAGATAATAGCCAGTCCCTTTGGCTTACGTGCCTCGAAAAGTTCCTCAACACGCGGCAAACCTTGTGTAATTCCTGTACCGGCAACTCCGCCCGAGTGGAAGGTTCTCATTGTCAGCTGGGTACCGGGCTCTCCGATTGACTGAGCGGCTATGATACCTACAGCTTCTCCTATATTGACCTCTTTACCTGTAGCCAAGTTTCTTCCGTAGCACTTAGCGCAAACGCCGTGAACAGTATTGCACTCAAGAATTGACCTTACCTTAACTTCTTTGATTCCGGCCCTATTTATTTCTTCAGCCAGCCTTTCGGTGATCATTTCGTTCTTTCTTACTATGAGCTCACCCGTGTTTGGATTTAAGATATCCTCAAAGCTGGTCCTACCTATAATCCTGTCTTCCAATCTCTCAATCATCTCATTGCCGTCAGTTATATCACTTACGACGATGTAATGGTCTGTTCCGCAGTCATCTTCGGTGACGATAACATCCTGGGATACGTCGACCAGACGTCTGGTCAGATATCCTGAGTCCGCCGTTCTAAGGGCCGTATCTGAAAGTCCCTTCCTGGATCCGTGGGTTGAGATAAAGAACTCCTGGACAGACAAGCCTTCCCTGAAGTTTGCAGTAATCGGTACTTCGATTGTATCTCCTGTAGCCGATGACATAAGCCCACGCATACCGGCCAGCTGTGAGATCTGCTTCTTTGAACCACGGGCGCCTGAGTTGGCCATTATGGCAATTGAATTTTGCTCGCCCAAAGATCCGAAGACCAGGTCTGAAATTGCTTCCGTGGTCTCATTCCAAATTCTTACAACAGCGTATTTCCTTTCCCTCTCGGTCAGAAGACCCCTGTTTGCAAGCTTGGTCAGCTTATCAACTTCCTTATAGGCATCTTTTATGATCCTTGTTTTTTCTTCAGGTATCTTAACGTCACTCATGGAAACCGATAGGGCTCCCAATGTTGAATACCTGTAACCGTTAGACTTGATCTGGTCCATCATCCTGGCGGTTCTTATATTGCCGTGTCTCCTGTAGCAACGGTCAATGATTGCGGACAATTGCTTTTTCCCGACCCTGAAATCAACTTCCAGAGCGTAGGGATCCTCTTCCCTGTCCACATAGCCCAGATCCTGGGGAATGTATGAGTTGAAAATAAATCTTCCGACAGAAGAAGTTACGATCTTCCCATGGTCGTCCGGATCGAGCTTTGTCCTCACGGACACTTTTGAATGGAGGTTTATATATTCATTCTCAAGGGCCGCCATCATCTCGTTCAAATCCCTGTATACCGGGACATTGCCCTTTTCTTCAGCAGGTGCTGTCAGATAGTATGAACCCAAAACCATATCCTGGGTAGGTGTGGTGATAGGCTTACCGTCCTTCGGAGCCAATATGTTGTTGGTTGACATCATTAGCAACCTGGCTTCAGTCTGGGCTTCCGTACTCAGGGGTACGTGGACAGCCATCTGGTCACCGTCAAAGTCGGCGTTATATGGTGTGCAGACCAAAGGATGGAGCTGGATGGCCTTGCCCTCAACCAGGACCGGCTCAAAGGCTTGAATACCAAGCCTATGAAGGGTAGGTGCCCTGTTGAGTAGGACCGGATGATCTTTAATCACCTTTTCAAGTGGTCCCCAAACCTCTGAATCTTTTCTTTCGACCATTTTCTTGGCATTCTTGATGTTGTTAGCCAGGCCCTGACCGACAAGCTCCTTCATAACAAATGGCTTGAAGAGTTCCAAGGCCATATCCTTGGGCAGGCCGCACTGGTAGAACTTGAGGTGGGGTCCTACAACTATTACAGACCTTCCTGAATAGTCAACCCTCTTGCCCAGCAAGTTCTGGCGGAAACGTCCGGATTTTCCTTTGAGCAGGTCTGAAAGGCTCTTAAGTGGCCTGTTTGAAGCTCCTGTTACCGGCTTTCCCCTTCTGCCGTTATCAATTAAGGCATCCACCGCTTCCTGGAGCATCCTCTTCTCGTTCCTGACAATTATCTCAGGTGCCCCTATATCAAGCAGTCTCTTAAGCCTGTTGTTTCTGTTTATTACTCTTCTATAAAGATCGTTTAAGTCTGAAGTAGCGAAGCGTCCGCCCTCCAATTGGACCATAGGTCTTAAATCCGGAGGCATTACAGGAAGAACGGTCAGGCACATCCACTCAGGCCTGTTTCCGGACATGATGAAAGCTTCTACAACCTCAAGCCTCCTCAGAATCCTGACCCTTTTCTGGCCCTTGGCCTCCTCCAGCTCTTCCTTGAGCTTCTTTTCCTCTTCCTCAAGATCAATTTTCTTTAGCAGCTCCTGGACAGACTCGGCGCCCATTCCGGCCTTGAATCCATCTCCATAGAGCTCCCTATATTCCTGGTACTCGTTTTCTGTGAGGATTCTCTTTTCATAAAGATCTCCCTCGGCAATTCCCGGATCGGTTACCACATAATTTGCAAAATAGAGTACAAGCTCCAGGGCCTTAGGGCTCATGTCAAGCAAAAGCCCCATCCTCGAAGGAATGCCCTTGAAATACCAAATATGGGATACGGGGGCCGCAAGTTCGATATGGCCCATTCTTTCACGGCGGACCTTGGATTTAGTCACCTCAACCCCGCACTTTTCACAAATTACTCCCTTGTACCTGATCCTTTTATATTTTCCGCAGTTACATTCCCAGTCCTTTGTTGGGCCGAAAATCTTTTCACAGAACAGACCGTCCTTCTCCGGTTTCAGGGTTCGGTAGTTGATAGTTTCCGGTTTCTTTACCTCCCCATGAGACCATGAGCGGATCTTTTCAGGTGAAGCTATTTTGATTTGAATGGAATCAAAAGTATTAGTCGTTCTCAAGATAAACTCCTCTCCGGCCCTTATTCTTCGTCTTCAGCCAAGTCTTCAAAGTCCTCGTCAATTTCAGCGAGGTCATCGTCTTCTTCAAGTAAATCGTCATCGTCTAAAAGCTCACCGTCTTCATCGTCAAGTTCATCATAGTCATCAAGGTCATCTTCCCCTTCCATGATGCCTGATCTCTCCCTATCCTCTTCAGGATCGGCGTACCTTATGAAGCTTTCAGGCAAGATGTCTTTTCGACCTTCATCAATATCCTTTATCTGTGAGAATCTTGTCACATCGTCCAGGTCGTCTTTAAGCTGAACCTCAAGGCCTTCTTCATCCAAAAGGCTAATATCCAAGGCTAATGACTGGAGTTCTTTAATGAGAACCTTGAATGATTCCGGTATTCCCGGATCGGGTATGTTCTCTCCCTTTACAATGGCCTCATATGTCCTAACCCTGCCTGTAACATCATCCGATTTTACAGTCAACATTTCCTGGAGGGTGTGGGATGCACCATAGGCTTCAAGGGCCCAAACTTCCATTTCTCCGAAACGCTGGCCGCCGAACTGGGCCTTGCCTCCTAAGGGCTGCTGGGTTACCAGTGAGTATGGACCGGTTGACCTGGCGTGGATTTTCTCTTCAACCATGTGGTGGAGTTTCAATATATACATGTAACCTACAGTTACCGGCATGGCGAAGTTCTTGCCTGTTCTTCCGTCTCTCAACAAAATCTGCCCGGACTTGTCATAACCGGCTTTTTCAAGAGCTTCTTCTATCTCATAGTCCTGAGCGCCGTCAAATACAGGGGTTGCAACTTTCCAACCCAGCTTCTTTGCGGCAAGACCCAGATGGACTTCCAAAACCTGGCCCAAGTTCATACGAGAAGGGATACCGAGAGGATTCAAGCATATCTGAACCGGTGTCCCGTCCGGAAGGAAGGGCATATCTTCCTTTGGAAGGATTCTGGAAACAACACCCTTGTTTCCATGGCGGCCGCACATCTTGTCTCCGACCATGATCTTGCGCTTTGTAGCTATATATACTCTTACTACCTCATTGAGGCCCGGAGCCAGGTCGTCCCCGGCATCCCTAGAGTATTTTTTAATATCAACAACAATTCCGAATTCTCCGTGGGAAACCTTAAGCGAGGCATCTCTGACCTCCCTGGCCTTCTCTCCGAAGATGGCTCTTAAAAGTCTTTCCTCAGGTGAGAGCTCCGTTTCTCCTTTAGGTGTGACCTTTCCTACAAGAATGTCACCTGCGACAACTTCGGCTCCTATCCTGACAATTCCGTCCTCATCGAGGTTTTTCTTCATATCCTCGCCTACGTTTGGAATGTCTCTTGTGATTTCCTCCGGTCCAAGTTTGGTCTGTCTGGCTTCACAGGAGTGTTCTTCTATATGGATTGATGTGAAGACATCATTTACTACCAGGTCTTCACTGATTAACATGGCGTCCTCATAGTTATAGCCCTCCCATTCCATGAAAGCTATAAGTATGTTCTTTCCCAGGGCTATTTCTCCATTGTCTGTTGAGGGGCCGTCAGCTATTATTTCACCCTTTTTAACCTTACTTCCCTCCGTTACAATGGGCTTCTGATTGAAGCAGGTGCCCTGGTTGGCCCTTCTGAATTTCAATATTTTATATGTTTTTTCTTCACCGTCATCGGCAAGTATAGTTATGTGGTTGGAGTCTACACCGGTTACGACACCATCCACATCACTTTTAACAACAACCCCCGAGTCCTGAGCCGCTTTGTGTTCAATACCTGTCGCTATGATCGGAGTTTCCGTTTTGATTAGCGGAACCGCCTGGCGCTGCATGTTGGTTCCCATCAGAGCTCGAGTAGCATCGTCATTCTCCAGGAAGGGGATCATGGCCGCACCTACAGAAACTATCTGTTGGGGTGAAACGTCCATAAGGTCAACGTCTTCTCTGGGAAAAATTCCGTTTTCAGCATTGAGACCACGACCTGAAACCCTCTCGTTTACGAAATATCCCTTTTCATCAAGGGGCTCATTGGCCTGGGCTTTAATGTATTTATCTTCTTTATCGGCGGTAAGGTAGACAATTTCATCGCTTACCTTGCCTGTGCCTTTGATGACCTTCCTATACGGTGTCTCAATAAAACCCAATTCGTTGATCCTGCCGTAGGTGGTCAATGATGTGATCAGCCCGATATTTGGCCCTTCAGGTGTCTCGATGGGGCAGATTCTTCCGTAGTGGGAATCGTGAACATCTCGAACTTCAGCTCCCGCCCTGTCCCTAGAAAGACCGCCCGGGCCCAAGGCTGACAGACGCCTTTTATGGGTCAACTCCGACATGGGGTTGGTTTGGTCCATAAACTGAGAAAGCTGTGATGATCCGAAAAATTCTTTTATAGCAGCCGTTACGGGTCTGACATTCATGAGGCTCTGCGGTGTGGCCAGGTCCTGGTCACCGGTGGTCATCCTCTCCCTTACGACCCTCTCCATCCTTGAGAGGCCAATCCTGAACTGGTTCTGGAGAAGCTCACCAACGCAACGAACCCTCCTGTTTCCAAGATGGTCTATGTCGTCGGTATTGCCTACCCCACTGTAAAGGTTAAGCTGATAGCTCAAGCTTGCGAGAATATCCGCAGCTGTTATATGGCGGGGAGAAATCTCGTTCATGTGTCTTTTTATGTATAAGACTTTTTTTCTGGCCTCGTCAAACTCGCCGTTTTCATTTTTTTCAAAAAGATCAAGGGCTTCCTGCATGGCCGGCCAATAGATTTTATCTGCCAGATACAGGGAATCCAGGTCCACGTCCGGTATCCTGTCGCTGAAAACATGACGGTCTACAAAGTGGTTGCCGACAACCCTGACTTGGTCTTCAAGGAAGCGATCCGTATAAATATCGACCAGGTTGATTCCGGAATTCTCTATCTCCTGTGCCAGATTGTCGTCTATAAAGTCATCCTTTTTGCCAATTATTTCCCCATCTTCTGAAATGGCATCTTTGGCCAAAATATAACCTGAGATTCTGTTGGCAAGTCCCAACTTGTTATTGAACTTGTAACGTCCCACCCTGGCCAGGTCGTAGCGGCGATGGTCGAAGAAAAGATTGTGAATCAAGGGTTCTGCGGATTCAAGAGACGCCATATCTCCAGGCTTTAGCTTTCTGTAAATCTCCAGCAGGGCCTCCTCCCTGTTGTTAGACAGATCTTTTTCAAGGGTCTTTAAGAGATGGTCACTTTCTCCAAGAACATCTATCATTTCACTGTTGCTTTCAAATAAAAGAGCTCTTATAAGTGTGGTGGCCGGAAGTTTTCTGGTCCTGTCTATCCTTACGTTTACCACTCCGTTGGAGTCGTTATCGTACTCCAGCCAAGCTCCTCTGTTAGGTATTACTGTGGAAGATATCTGCAGGTTTCCCGACTTATCATAGGCTTTTGTGTAATATACGCCGGGTGACCTGATTAGCTGGGAAACCACAACCCTCTCAGCCCCGTTAATTATAAAAGTGCCTGAAGGTGTCATCATGGGGATATCTCCAAGGAAAACATCCTGCTCTTTTACGTCCATGATTTCGCCCTCTTCCATTTTAATAAGGCGAACTTTTACCCTCAGTTTCTTTGAATAATTTACATCCCTCTCTTTGGCTTCCTCGAGAGTATATTCTGATTCATCTTCAAATGTATAATCGACGAATTCAAGAATAAGGCCTCCGGAATAGTCCCTGATTGGCGATACATCATCCAGAACTTCCCTGAGTCCGTCTTTCAAAAACCAGTTGAAGCTGTTCTTTTGAATGTCAAGTAGGTTTGGAAAATCCAGTGTAGATGGAATTCGCGAAAATGTTTCGCGTTCAGTGTGCCCATACATCTCAGTATGCTTAAAAATTGCCATAGCCACCCCTTTTTTCAAGCTCATTTAAATATTAGGAAACAGTCATTTCAATAGAAAAAATAAAAATCGGCATAAACCGACCTATATACTTAGCAATTTGAAATTGTAGCACAAAAACAAGGGCGGGGTCAAGCAAACTCTCCCAAAATATAGAATAAAAAATTATAGAAATGACTTTGTTTATTATAAGGCTAAAGTTTAAAAAAATCAAGTAAAATACGCCCGGATCCGTGGACTTGAAGTTATAGGATTTTCTTCGATTTTATTAAAATAATTCAAAAAGTCATCAAAAAATAGCAAAAAAAATCAGCCCTTCCTAAAAGGAAGGGCCAAGTATTTTAAGTTATTTAATCATTTAAGCTGATTATTCCCTCTTCATCATTTTTGTAGTTCCCGGCAAGACATTTTCCCAAAACCAGGGGTATGCTGTAGTGTTCCGCCTTTTTAATCCTGTTGTAAACGCTCCACTTGCTGTCGTCATCAAAAATCGGCACTTTCTCCACCGCAATAGGGTGAACAGTTCCCCTGCTTGAGTGCTTGAGCTGGTAAATCAGGAGCCCCGTTTCTTTCTTTCCGTTTTCAATTGCGGCTTCAGCTGACATAAGGCCCACATCTTCCGTATCCATCATGTCGGTATCCAGTGAAGGGTGGACTCCCAAAATATATGGTTCAAACCAATCGATGAAGAAATCCGGGAGGCCCACCGGATACTCAATCAAGAATATCCACTTTATCCCCCTCTTCTCAATCCTGTCCCTACAGGCCTGATAAAACTCATCGGTGTTAAAAAACCTTTCGGGGTCATAGTGGAGATGGTTGATCCCGGCATCCTTTGCCCTCTTCAAGCCGACAGTGTCATTTGTGCTTGAGGCTACAAAATCAATAACACCCTTTATTTTATAGTCAGCGCAGGCATCAATTATGCATTGGAGGTCGGCCCCGCTCTTTGTCATGAAAACAGCAATCTTCTCCACGTTAAACCCTTTCCAGAACGAAAACTATATTGTGTCCGTTAAGATCCTCAGATTCATTGTCAAGTTTATCAACCCGTTCAATTTCAAGTGCCAATGTGTTCTCGGCAATGATCTCTTGGTTCTCTTCAAAAGCCTTGGCCAGGACATCATCGGCTGAATAGCTTATCTTGATCCTGTCGGTTATATCATAGTCGTTTTGCTTCCTTCTCTTCTGGATCCTGGATATAAACTCCCTGGCGAAGCCTTCGTTTATAAGCTCATTGCTCAAGTCGGTCTCCAATATTACAGACACATTGCCGTCCATTGAAACGTCATAGCCCTCTCTGGCCTGGTAATTTATCTGGACATAATCCTTATCAATATGGACATCTTCGCCCATGATCTTAAGAACAAGATCCCCCTTGTTGAGCTTTTCAACCAGGTCTGCGGGGCTTTTTGAAAGCAGGGCCTTGGCAAAGTCCTTGACCTTGTTGCCCAGAATTGAGCCGCACACTTTGTAATTGGGCTTGAGGCTTATGTTCAGGAAAGATTCCAGATGGTCTGAGAAATTGACCTTCTTAATATTGAGCTCTTCTTTGATCAGAGGTATGAGGTCTGAAAGCTTATCTCTGAATTTCTTATCCACTAAAATCTCAGACAAGGGCTGGCGGACCTTAATACCCGCATCCTCTCTTGAAGCCCTGCCAAGGTTGACGATTTTCCTTACCAGGTCCATCTTATCTTCCAAAGACCTGTCAATCTTGTCTTCTTCACAATCCGGAATATATTCCAGATGAACTGAATCCATTTCCTCCCCCATGGTCAATGACTGATAAAGTTCTTCGGCCAGGAAGGGAGTAATGGGGGCTATGAGTTTTGAAAGTCCCATAAGGACCTCATATGTTGTCAGAAAAACTGATTTTATGTCGTCATTTTTCTCTGAAGACCAGAACCTGTCCCTATTTCTTCTGATATACCAGTTTGAAAGATCCTCCACAACAAAGTCGGTCAGGGCATGAACAACCTTCGTGTACTCAAAGATCTCCATTTCTTTTCTGTAATATGCAATCAAAGAGTTGTAGCGGCTTATGAGCCAGCGGTCTATCATAGGCCTCTTATCAAGAGGAATGTCATATTCGCGGGCATCTATATCATCAGTGTTGGCATAAAGGGCGAACATCTGGTAGACGTTTTTAATGGTCCTGAAGAATTTTGCATTGACTTCCTTGACTCCGTCAACGTCAAATCTTGTGGTCACCCAAGCAGGCGATACGTATAGACAATAGAAGCGGATGGCATCGGCCGTGAACTCATCGAAAAGCTTGAAGGGATCCAAGGTATTTCCCTTGGACTTGGACATTTTTATCCCGTCTTTATCCACAACCAGATCATTGACCAGGACATTTTTATACGGGGCTATGCCCTTGTAAAGGACAGAGATTGCCATCAAAGAGTAGAACCAACCCCTGGTCTGGTCTATGCCTTCACAAATGAAGTCGGCCGGGAAGTATTCCTTATCAAAGTCATCCTTGTGTTCAAAAGGATAGTGCATCTGAGCAAAAGTCATGGCTCCCGAGTCGAACCATACGTCTATAACGTCGCTTTCCCTCTGCATGGTTCCGCCGCATTCCGGACACTTGATGTGGACCCTGTCAACATAAGGCCTATGCAGGTCTATAGATTCATCGATATCTTCGATGGCCTCCTCAACCAGCTGCTTTCTTGACCCTATTGAGTGGGTATGACCGCAATCCGGGCACTTCCAAATATTTAGAGGAGTTCCCCAATACCGGCTCCTTGAAATTGCCCAGTCCTTCAAGTTTTCCAGCCAGTTGCCGAACCTCTTTTCTCCCACATAATCCGGGAACCAGTTGACCTTATTGTTTTCTTCAACCATCTTATCGCGGAATTTTGAAGCCTCAATATACCACGAGGGCTTGGCGTAGTAGATCAAAGGTGTATGGCAGCGCCAGCAATGCGGATAGTTATGGACAATTTTCTGCGACCTGTATAGGCGGCCCACTTCCTTGAGATACTTGATTATCTCGGGATCGGCATCCATAACGAAGGTTCCCTTATATGGGCCTTGGTTGAAGCAGCCGTCATCTCCAACAGGCTGGACCAGAGGTAAATTATAGCGGCGACCTGTGTTGTAGTCGTCCTCACCGAAAGCAGGTGCGGTGTGGACCACGCCGGTACCGTCTTCCAATGTTACATAGTCTGCACATGTTACGAAAAAGGCCTTATCTTTTACATCTATAAATGGCAGGATCTGCTCATACTCCATGAATTCCAGGTCCTTGCCTTTCATGGTCTCCAATATCTCAATCTCTCCGAAATTCTCATTGAGGGCCTGAGGTATTAAGTCCTTGGCCAATATTAGAATAACGTCATCCTGCCTTACCCTGGCATATTCAGCTTCAGGATTGACAGTCAGGGATACGTTGGATAAGAGGGTCCATGGAGTTGTGGTCCAGGCCAGGAAATACTCCTTTTCCCTCCCCTTGATCGGGAACATGGCATAAACCGTTGTGACCTTGTCTTCCTTATATCCCTGGGCAACTTCATGTGAAGCCAAACCGGTCCCGCATCTAGGACAATATGGGAGGATCTTGGCTCCTTTATAAACCAATCCCTTGTTAAAGAAGTCGTCCATTAGATTCCATACGCTCTCAATGTAATTGTTATCAAGAGTTATGTATGGCTTATCCATATCTGCAAGAAAGGCCATGCGATCCGACATCTCCATCCAAAGATCTCTATATTTAAATACAGACTCCCTGCATTTCTTATTAAATTTTTCTACTCCGTAATCTTCAATATCCTGTTTTTGTGAAAAGCCAAGCTCTTTCTCAACTTCAATCTCAACCGGCAGACCATGTGTATCCCAACCGGCCTTACGCCTAACCTTGTGGCCCGTCATTGTCTTGTAGCGACAGGTCATGTCTTTTAAAGTTCTGGAAACAACATGGTGAACACCGGGCTTGCCGTTTGCAGTTGGGGGACCATCATAAAAAATATAATTGGGCTGTCCTTCTCTCTCTTCTATAGATCTCTTCAGAAGATCCATGGACTTCCACTTTTTTATGAGGGCAAGTTCCACCGCTCCTGCATCTTTGCCTAATTCTTTATACGCCAAGGTGTGCTCCTTTCATTGCCCTGTAAAGGGCTCTACATAATATTTTTCTATTCTATCATTTTTTAATTAATATTTCAGACTTGATATTAAAAAGCCCCTGATGTTATTTTCTAAACATCAAGTTTGCCTATGATCGAGTCCGCAATCAACCTTGCAGAAGTCCAGGCCCAGTGTAGATTGTAGCCCCCGCAGACCCCCTGAACATTCAGGATTTCTCCGGCAAAATACAGGTTTTCACATAATTTGGACTCAAGGCTGATCGGGTCCACCTGATCGCAAAATATCCCACCACAGGTCACCTGGCCCTTATCCTTGTTCCTGGGACCTGAAACAGTAAATTCTAATGACTTAATTTGCTCAATCCAGGCCTTAAGGAGGCGCCTGTCAAGCCCTCCTGCTTTTGCTTTTGGATCAAGGCCGGATTTTTTCAAGCTTTCAACTAATATATCTTTATGTAAATAGCCTTGGAGGCAGTCCTCTATGCTCCAGCTTTCCCTGTTTTTAAATAAGAAGCTCAACTCTTCGAGCAAGTCCTCTGCATTGATTTCAGGGACCAGGTCTACTTGAATTTTGTAGTTATTTTGCTCTTCAGCAAAATCCAAAATCTCGTTAGAAGCTCTGAAAACGGCCATGCCGGATAGGCCGTAGTCGGTAAATAAAAGGTCGTCTTCCAGATATTTTGACCCATAGCTCAGGCCGGCAATGATCTTTAAGCCCGATAGTTTTTTACAAAAATCTTTTTCTTGGACTTTTAGTCCTACTATCCCCGCATGCAGGGGGCTAACTGTGTGGCCTAGACCTTTGGCCAAGGAGTAGCCGCATGACCACTCTTTTTTTCCTATGCCGTAGGCCCCGCCGCTTGCCAAAACCACGACATCATAAGGTCCGTAATTGATCGGCTTTCCCTTATCTTTTGCCTTTGCCTGAAGGCCAAAGCCCTCAGAATCTTTATTTATATTGACAATTTCTCTCCCAATATGGACCCTGCAGTTTGAATATTTCAGACCGGCTTCCAGAACTTGGCAGAGGCTGTCGGCTCTCATGCTGAGAGGATAGGTCATTCCGGATTCAAGGCTCCTATGAGGCAGGCCCAGACTCCTGAAGAAACTGCACGCCTCCTCGTATGAGAAAAGATCCAAACCCTGTTTTACAAAGTCTTTTTCTGAGCCGGTGTAGAATTCGGCCCCCATATTCCTGTTTGTAAAATTGCACCGGCCGTTTCCGCTGGCCCTGACCTTCCTCAAGGTCTGTTGGGAAGATTCGAAAAGGTCCGTTTCCGGGATTTCTTTCCCCCGGCCCCGGACGGCAAGAAAGGATACAAGGCTTGTGCCTGCTGCCCCTCCTCCTATTATCGCCAGCTTCATGACTTTACCTCCGACCTCTTTTCTTTCTTCGGCTTTTCATCTATGTTTTCAGCAAAATACCTGCAATATTGACTTATTGGGCAGATTTGACACTTGGGATTCCTGGCCCGGCAAACTTCCCTTCCGTGCTTGATAATGGATAGGTGGCTGTAGTTCCATATGTCCTTATCCAGGATTTTCCTAAGGTCCTGTTCGCACTCCTGAGGATTTTTGCTCTCTGAAAGGCCTATTCTGTTTGTTACCCTAAATACATGGGTGTCCACAGGAACTGACTGCACTCCGAAGGAATTTGCCAAAACAACATTGGCAGTCTTTCTCCCCACACCCGGTAAGGTCAAGAGGTCTTCCATATTGTCCGGAACCCGACCCTCAAAATCCTCAACAATTTTTTTTGAGGCATTGATAATATTCTTTGCCTTGTTTCTAAAAAATCCAATGGATTTAATATATGAAATAACCCGGTCAACCGGGGCCCGGGACAGGCTCTCCGGGTCCGGATATTCCAGGAAAAGTTCCGGTGTAACCTTGTTGACCTGCAGGTCCGTTGTCTGGGCTGAGAGTATAGTGGCTATCAGGCTTTGGTAAGGGTTGGCTGCTGTAAGGAAGGGCTCAAGGCCCGGATAAGTTGAAAATAAAATATCCATTATCTTTGCCGCTTCCTTTTTACTTATCTGTCCCATAAGCCCTCCTTGGTGTTTACAATTAATTTTACCCCTACATAAAATACGGTTATTCCATTATAATGGAGAATAGGTCGATAACAAAATATGTTCGACAGGATTGAGATTTTGACGTGAAGGGGAAAAGATGTTTAACAGAAATAAAAAAGTTTTTCAAAACTTTGACTGGGTCCTATTATTAACCAGCCTTGTCCTGTGCGGAATCGGACTGATAGCTATAAGGTCCAGCACCTACAGGATGAGTCCCGGCATAGGCCCCTTATTGGCCCAGATATTGGCCACAGTGCTGGGCTTCATACTTATACCTATTATCCAGCATATTGATGTTGATTACTTGAAAAAGTTGGCCTGGCCCGTCTTTATAATCGTATTAATACTCCTTTTGGCCACCCTGGCTTTCGGCTTCGGTGCCGAACAATGGGGTGCCAATTCATGGCTAAAACTTGGTCCGGTGACCTTTCAGCCCTCGGAATTTTCAAAATTCGGGGTAATTATTTTCCTGGCCTTCCTTTTGGATAAGTATAAAAACGAAATTAACAAGCCCAAAACTATACTCATACTGGCTGTCTCAATGGGAGTTCCGATTTTTCTGATCCTTCGTCAGCCCGATCTCGGGACGGCGGCCGTACTTCTGTTCTTTATGGCCATGATGGTATTCTATGCGGGAATTTCCTGGAAATACATAGCCTTTGCCTTCATTGTTGCCCTCCTCCTGATCCCTCTTATATATACGAGGCTCAGCGATATACAGAAACTGAGGATTTTGAACTTCATTGACCCCTCCAGGGATCCGCGAGGATCCAACTACCAGAGCTTGCAGGGAATTATAGCCATAGGTTCCGGCAAATTGACCGGTAGGGGATTTTTGAAGGGGACCCAAACCCAATACGGCTTCATACCCGAGCAGCAAACCGACTATATATTTACGGCCTTGGTTGAGGAGTTCGGCTTTATAGGGGGCTGCCTGCTTTTAGTGGCCTATGCCCTTATGCTGTTTAGAATGGTTGTAATAGCCTACAAGGCCAACAGTCCCTTCCAGTCCTTTCTTGTAATAGGTATTGCGGCCATGATCTTCGTCCACGTTTTTGAAAATATAGGCATGACCATGGGCCTTATGCCCGTAACCGGTATTCCTCTTCCGCTTTTAAGCAAGGGAGGTACTTTCCAGGTCCTGAACCTCATGTCCATAGGCCTGGTTCTTTCCGTGGGATGTCAGAGAAAAACCCTGGAATTCACCTGATAGTATCCGGAATGAATTCCCGATACCGGCTTTTTATTACCCGCTCAACTATTGAAATCATAATGAGGGCTGATGCACAAGCTTTAATATATGAGGTCGCCCATAAAAGGTCGGCCTCTTTTTTTGAATATGCCTCCAATTTTCCACCTTTGAAAAAGTATATTATATCCCCCTCATAGGCTGTGTTCATATAAGGCAATTTCAGCTTTTTGAGTCTTTTAATTACCGACTTGGCAGGATGGCCATAGCGATTGTTTCTCCCGGAAGATATATAGACCTGCTTGGGTCTCCAGGATTTGAGCATATGCTCTGAAGTCCCGTTTTTTGACCCGTGGTGGGCCAGTTTCAAGAGGTCAATGCCTCTTCCGAATTTCTTGGCCTCTATATCGGCTTCATAATCCCCTGTCAGGAGGATTTTAGGTCCGTAATCAAGCAAGACAACCGATGAGCCTCCGTTTTTATTCTCGGCATCATATCGTCCCTCTCTTACGACCCTAACTATAATATCCTTTTTACCGACTTTATTAAAGTTGCCGGCAGGGTGCCCCTTTGAGAACAGGTATTGATAATCCGCCTTTAATACAGAGCATCCGGCACGGTATGACTTTCTGCTTTTCCTTACAACTTTTTCCAAATCTTTGGGAAAGGACCCGTCTGACATGGGTGAAGTAAAAATCCTTGATATCTCCATATGGTCCATGAGCTTGTCGAGATTCCCCATATGGTCATAATCCGGATGGGATATAAAAACCGCATCTAATCGATGAATTCCATAGGACCTGAGCTTTGAGTAGAGCATGATCCCGTCACCGGTTTTTTCTTTTACATCCAAAAACCTTCCCCCTGTGTCAAAGAGAATATTGGCCGTTTCTGACTTAAACAGAAGTCCGTCTCCCTGGCCTACATCCAGGCCTATGAATAAACTGTTTGAAAAATTATTAAAGGCCGGGAGGAAAGCAAAAACGCAAGTGCTGAAGATCAGAGCCTGTTTCTTAAGTTCAAATCGGGACCGGCCGGAGCCCGGACCTAAAATTAGCCCCCTAAGCCTTATGATTCTCATCTTGTCTAATATAAAAGCAAAGATAAGGGCGGCAATTAATATATATTGGCCCATGAGATCTTGAAACCCGACAAGGTCGAGCTTTGGCAGGTCCAGGGCTGCCAAGCTTTCTATGAGGGCCCGGAAGAGAAAATATGCGACCATATACAGGCTCACCATAAGACCTCCAAGGATGGGCAAAAAAGAAAGGATATAGGCAGCCAGGCCCAGACCGAAGATGGCTGAAAAGGCCGGTATTGCCAGTATATTTCCCAATATCACTGCGGAATTGAAGGCGGCCCCCATGCTGACCATTATGGGAAAATTGATTATATTTATGGCCAGAGAGGACTTAAGGCTCTTTACGATTTCGCTGTTTGAAGGCCTTCTTTTCTCAATTCTTTCAACTAAGCTAATAGCAAAACTCGAAGCGTACGATAAGAGGAGTCCATAGTCCAGGGCGGCATATGGCCTAAATACAAGGCATAAAAACAGGCTTAGGAGAAAGGCTCTCCTCATAGTGGCTCGACCTTTAAATAAGATGGCTATTTCTTTGAAGAACAAGAAAAACACTGCCCTGCAAATAGAGGGCGGAAAATCCAGTATATATGCATAAAATGATAAAAGACTGAAAATGGCCAGGTCGGCAAGAGCCCTTTTAATCGGAAAAAATGACAATATAAAGAGGCTCCAGGAAAATATCATGCCCACGTGTAGGCCTGAAGCAGCCAGGAGATGGGAGAGTCCCAAATCCTTAATGCTTTCTTTCATTGAAAAATTCCCTACAGCTGAAGATCCCAGGACTATTCTTTTTAAAAATAAGCCGGCCTGGCCCGGAATCCGGTCAAATGAAGTCCGAAGCTTTTCCAGAACACTTGTTTTGAAGTCCGGCCCCTCAGCTCTATATATAACTTTTTCAACTTTGACATCGGCCCGACTGCTAAAACCCTGTTTCTCCATATAGGCTTCCTCATTAAAGCGGTTGTTGAAGGCAGGTCGGTTAAAAACTTTAAGTCTTATTGTGGCCCGCTCCAGGCTCCCCCTTGGGCTCACTCTATTATCCGCAATAAACTTTTTATTTTTATATGGGCCTTGGGTGATTCTGAAAATCCCCTTTTCCCCTCCCCTCTCCCTTCTTGTTCCCAGCCAGCTTATTTCAGCCTTAAACGTAGCTCCGTCAGCCAGATATAAGTCCAAGTGGGGTTGAGAAATTGATGACAGAAATATTGCCAGACCTATGGCCAAGGCGTAGATTGCAAGTTCCCTATCTTTGAAAATTGAACAAATCAAAAATATAAGGGCAAACACCATAAAGACCGGCCCCAAGCCCAATCGGAAGGCATAAAAACTAATGAGAGCCCAAATTAGAAATTTGTCTATGCTTTGCAAGCTTATTCCTTTCCATGAAACATATTCCTTAATCAGCTCCTGTGGTACAATATGCAAATAGGAGGAGCTATGAAGAGCCTAATTATAAATCCATACCAATGTGAGCTGAATGCCCATGTAACCAACAAAAGACTTGAAGGAAAATATAAGCATATAAGCTTTACCGACAGCATTTTTCCTCTATATTCCGAACTGTCCATACCTATGGAAGATGGCATCATAGGGTCAAACCGTCTTATCCGCGTTTACATGGATGGGGATAAGCAGGTTCACGTCTTTGATGGACAGGCCGACTCACAGGACTTAAAAATGCAGGTCTCTTATGAAAAAAGGATTGTCAATATAAGGGATATAAGCTTGAGGTTGCTCATAAGCTATGCCTGCACCTTCTTGTATAACCGCAAGCCCTATGATTTTAAGAGCCGCGACTCACTTGACAATAGGCTTTGCACCTTTTCACTTGACGGCCACTTCACTTATTCGGATACGGAAGATATGCTGAAAAATTTGAATTTTCTGGTCCAAAAGCTTATCTCTGCAGGCCTAATGATAAAGAGTAAAAATTCCGGCCTATCGGTAAAAACTTCCCTATTCGGGGTTTTTACCTGTCCCTGGATCGGCCCCCATGTTGCTTTCACTTCTGAGATCGGCTCTTTCAAACTTTCTCTTGATCAAATCGGTGAAAACAAGTTGATTATGAGCTTTGAACTAAGCCATTAGGTCCTTACACTATAAATTATAAAAAAAAGCCCGATGACCATGTGTCCCATGATCATCGGGTTTCTTATCATCGTGTTCTGTTTTTATCTGTTTTCTTTAGGGCCTGTCGCTAAATCCGGGCTTTTTCTCACCCTTCTTACCGGCCCGGGTCCGGGTTTTCTGCCCCCTCCGGTCCTGCCGGATGTTTTAGGCGTGTGAGAAAATGTTGCAAATATTGTCAAAAGCCAAGCTGAGCCAAGGGCTATGCAAGCTGCTGTAAAAGTTGCCAGACCATACCATACTGTTTTTAGGCCGCTTGGATGGGTAAGCCTTCCCCAACCTATGAATATAAGAATTATGCCGGAAATGATTCCCAAAATGGCCGGCAAATATTTAGTTTTCCTTCCCTTATCCAAGATGAAGAAAGCAAATGTCGCTAAAACAAATAACAGGGTAAGGATCGGGAACATGATCAATTTTCCCTGGTATTGACTTATTATTTTAAAAATTCCGGACATAAATAAACTCCTTTGTTTTTTATCTATAATAACACATAGGGTCAAGCCCTAAACAGGATATACTTTTTTCTTCCATAGCAATTATATTACTTGTGCGTTAAAATATTTGTTGAAATAATCAATATTTAATAAAAAGTTCATTGAAGGGATTATTTATGAAAAGAAACAAATGGCTAAAAATCTTTTTATTTCTTCTTGTTTTGATAGTTCTGATCAGTTTAAGGCCGTCAATGGCTGATGTCGGCGGTGGGCTGGACTGGGATTCCGACAAATGGGGCGGTGGAGGCGGCTTCAGTGGAGGTTCTTCCCGTAGCCTTTTTGGGTTTGATCCCTTCTTCTTATTCTATATGTTCTCAAGGTTTCCCTTACCCTTCCTGATAATAGTCGGAATAGTGGTGGTCTTCAGAATTATGAATGTTAAAAATATTAAAGATTCATCTTCATTCAAGTCGGATTTAGAAAGTGATGAAGCCAATCAAGACTTTTCCACTTCACAAGAGAGTGGACTGGATGAGCTTCTGGAAATGGATCCGGATTTCTCAGAGCAGGAGTTTTTGAGTCGGGCATCCAGCGTTTTTGTAGCTCTCCAGAATGCCTGGACGGAAAAAGACCCCAAAACTCTGAGAACCTTTGAATCCGACCAGCTATATTTCCAACATAAGCAGCAGCTAGATGACTATATAAAAAGATCAAAAACAAATATTGTTGAGGACCTGAGCGTGCTTGATAACATAATTGAAAAATTTTCAAAAGACAGTCGTAACCAGTACCTCTCCTGCATAATAAAAGCCAGGTACAAGGACTATGTTATAGACGATACAAGTGGCAAAATCATAAAGGGCCGTCCGGACGACCGCTATATCATGACCTACAGGATGCTCTTTTTCCGCAAGCTTGATGCCCGGAGCAATGGTGACTATGAAGGAAAAGTAACTGAATGTCCCAATTGCGGGGCAAACTTATCGATAGATCAAAATGGGGTTTGTGAATACTGCGGTTCTCAGGTCAATGCCGGGGCCTACCAATGGCTCTTGACGGAATTGAAACCCCTTTCTCAAATTAGAATTTAGAATTAGGGGGTATTTTATGAAACTTATAAGAAATAAAAACAATCTTGCTTTAAAAAAAATCGGACGTTTGCTAAAAAACTTTGTTCTTTTAACATCCTTGGCCTTCTTTCTTTCAATGGTCCTAAGCCTTCCTTCTGCAAGGGCGGATTCGAATGGGAAAGCTCAGGATTCCACCTCTTCTAAAGAGCTCTTCTTTAAATCAATCGAGGAGGCTAAAGAAAATCCTATCCTCTATCCTGAATATAAGGCAAGCCCTGAGGAAAGCACCCCTTCTGAAAATGAAGGATTAGGCAATGAGGATCTTCCCTCCAATAGATTTGTCAGGGTCAATGATGACTATGGATATTTCTATGACCTTGATGGGAATATAATGAGATCCACCATAATAAAGTCTTCCGACGGCAAGCTTTACTATGCACCTGATAGCGGTAAAATCCCCCTTGGCAGGGTCGGTGCTTTTACAGCTGAAGGAAAAATATACTATAGGCTTAAATCCGGAGAACTTCATGTAGGCTGGATAAAAGATAAGGGAAATAGCTTCTACTATAGTCCTCAGAAGCTGACCAACTGCTACAAAACCGTGGGCAAGAACCCCTACTATTTTGATGCGGATGGCCGAGCCCAGGATGATAAAACCTACTCTGTTAAAAATGAGTGGTCGTATAGCAAGGGCTACCTGTCCGGGCCGGCTGTCAGGGAAAGGAATGTCGGTAGCAGCCATATAGTCATAAGCCTTAGGCACCAATATCTGTGGCTCTTTAAAAATCACCGCCTCTTTCTGAATACTCCGATAATATCGGGCAAGCCATCAAGTCCGACCATTAGAGGGAATTTTGCAATTCAAGGAAAGGCTACCAATAAAACTCTGGTAGGCCCTGATTACCGTTCGCCGGTCAAATATTGGCTCCCCTTCTCCGGAAGCTACGGCATTCATGATGCCTCCTGGCAAAGATCAAGGAATTTTTATAAGGATTCATCTTCATATCGCCGGGTAGGAAGCCACGGCTGCGTGAATATCCTGCCCTCAGTAATGCCGAAAATCTTCAATAACATTTTTGTCGGAGCCTCTGTCACTGTTTATTAATAACATCGACTCCCTGAACCCTACCCTTTGAATTATTCATATCATAAATAATGGCAACAAAAAACCTTCCCGATTTGGAAATGCAAACGGGAAGGTTTTGTATTGTAATTAACGCTTTGAGAACTGTGGGCTCTTACGAGCTTTCTTAAATCCGTATTTATAGCGTTCTTTCTTACGTGAGTCTCTTGTAAGATAGCCGGCACTCTTCAAAGTTTTCCTGAGATCAGGCTGGAACTCCAAAAGGGCTCTTGCTATTCCAAGTCTTATGGCTCCTGCCTGTCCGCTGTATCCGCCACCTTTAACATTTACAAGAACATCGAATGAATCAAGGTTTCCTGTAAGCTTTAAGGGTGAAACAGCATCCTGACGAAGCTCTTCATAATCAAAATATTCTTCTATTTTATGGCCGTTAACTTCTACCTTTCCTGAACCGGGAAGAAGACGTACCCTTGCAACGGCCGACTTGCGGCGTCCTGTGCCACGATATTGCTGATCCATGCTTGTCCTCCTCAATCAAATTTCAATTCTTCCGGCATTTGAGCTTCATGCTTGTGCTCAGGTCCGACATAGATTTTCAACTTCCTGGCCATCTGACGACCAAGGCTGTTGTGAGGCAGCATGCCCTTAATGGCCTTTTCAAGAATCCTCTCGGGATGCTTTTCTTTCATCTCTGCATAGGGGATCTCTCTGCGGCCACCCGGGAATCCCGTGTGATGGACATAGACCTTTTTCAATTCCTTGTTGCCGGTAAGACGAACTTTCTCGGCATTAACAATGATTACATAGTCGCCCGTATCAACGTTTGGTGTGAATGTGGGCTTGTGTTTACCTCTGAGAACTGAAGCGACATTCGTAGCTAAACGACCTACTACCTGGTCGCTGGCGTCTACGACATACCATTTGCGCTCCACTTCAAGCGGTTTTGCCAAAGTGCTTTTCATTTTTGCTCCTTTTCTTTCTTACTGCCCCCATAATTTAGACTCCGCACAAGGGGGAGGCGGGTTTTGTTTATTCGACAATTTGTGTTTCGCACATCGACGCTGCGAAATAATTGCTGAAGAATCCAAGGGGCAAAGACCTTGCCCACACAGATACCGAACAATGATAGCAAATATAGGCTTTTATGTCAAATCAACCCTACATATGTTCAGCTTCATATTTGCTGATAATATCCAACCTGTTTTGGTGTCTTCCACCCTCAAACTCTGCTTCCAGGAAAGCCTTGACCAAATCCTTGGCCACGTCCGGCCCGACAACTCTTGATCCTATTGCCAGAATATTTGCATTGTTATGCTGTCTGGCCTTGGCCGCCGAATAAGTCTCTGAAACGGCTGCGCACCTCACGCCCTTGACCTTATTGGCAGCTATTGACATACCTATACCTGTACCGCAAATAAGGATGCCCAGGTCAACCTGAGAATCAACGACAGCCTTTGACAATTTCAAGGCATAGTCGGGATAGTCCACCCGGTCGGCGTTTTCCGGCCCAAAATCTTCCACATCATAGCCAAGCTCTTTAATGTAATCAACGATCATGGGCTTGAGCAGGTATCCTGCATGGTCTGAAGCTACTCCTATACGCATGGTCCAACCTTTCTATTTTCTATGTCAATTTTGAAAAATATGTAAATTTGGAAGCAAGTCTATAAGCCGTGTTCTGTTTTGACTATCATCTATCTCGTCCGGGCGTCGCCGCCCGGCTCCAGCGATTATTCGGCGGAGCGAGCAACTCCTTATATGCCGTTCCATCTTGCACCGGATGGGGTTTACAGGGCCATGCCGTCTCCGACATGCCGGTGGGCTCTTACCCCGCCTTTCCACCCTTGCCCCTGAATAGGGGCGGTCTATTTCTGTTGCACCTGCCTTGAAGTCACCTTCACCGGACGTTATCCGGCATCCTGCTCTTTGGTGCACGGACTTTCCTCGAACCTGTCGCGATAGTCCAACTTACTTCCACTGAGAATTATAACATAGGTTTAGATTCCCCGCCTTATGCAGTCCCAGGAATCTTTCGATAAATAACAGGGGACTTGGGGACAGATCTCCCCTCCCCATTCTTTTGCCCTCTCCATGGCCGGCTGCTCCGAAGCGAAATGGCCAAGGTCAATAAGGGATAGCCCCCTTCTTACAGCATCCTGGGCTTCATGGTATTTGATGTCTGCTGTAACAAAGAGGTCAGCTCCTCCTGCCAGAGCCCGGTCAACAAAGGACATGCCACCTCCGCCAAGAATAGCAATCCTGCTTACTTTTTTATCCGGCTCGCCGTATATGAATACGCCATTGGCCCCGAACTTTTTATTTAAAATTTCACCAAATTGTCTTATGGTCATGTTTGGGCCAGGAGAAGACCCTATCCTTCCCATCCCCCTTGAAAAAGCATAAAGAGGATGATCCTCAGACATGGGCACCAGGGCTTCAGTATCTCTTAAGCCTATGATTTCAGCTATATAATCATTGACTCCCCCATTAACTGCATCGAAGGCCGTATGAGAAGAATATAGGCTAATCCCCTCCCTTATTGACCTGATTATCATGGCGGAAAGGGGGTCATCCATAAGCAGTGACTTGATTGGGCTATAAAAAACCGGATGGTGGGTGAATATCAGGTTTGCCCCCTTCTCAATTGCCAAATCTATAGCGGCATCAGTCAAGTCCAAGGAAAAGACCACACCCTTGAGTTCCTTGTTAAAATCTCCGAATTGCTTGCCGGTGTTGTCCCAATCTTCCTGTAGTTCAGCCGGAACTCTTTTTTCCCATTCATTAACCCATTCAGCTATAAGCATAAATTACTCCTTACTAGGCCAATCGTAAAGTGACAGAAGGACTCCTATGTCCTTCCTATCCTCACTCAAAAGGCCGATCCGATCGGAAATATTTTTAGTGTCTTTTTCCTTCAGTTCTCTCTCAAGCTTGTCAATTAAAAGACCTGTTGAAGAAAAATCTTTTTCGAGCTTTTCTTTTAGAACAGGATTTTTCTTTAATAACAGGTCGGGTCCATATTTTAAGGCCAATTTTCTTTCTGACATATCAACATAGGCCTCATTTATCTTTTTTGCCGGATTGAGGTCTAAAATCGTGTAGTAATGACCCGAATCATAGACCATTTCCTCGGAAATACACCATCCCAAAGAAATTAAAAACTTTCTGAACATGGGAAGGTCGCTCTGTGGGCCGACCAGGACTTGGCCTGTCTTCTTAACCAGGTCGATATTGCCCTCCATTATCCTCTGTATGAGTCTTCCGCCCATTCCGGCTATGACTATAAGATCACAGGCTTCAAAGTTCAAGCCTTTCAAACCGTCGTTGACCAGGCAGGAAATTTTTCGGCTATATGGATTTTCCCCCGAAAACTCCTGATCTTTTAAAAAATTTTTAAGTTTTGAAATTGAAGCTACCGATATATCGGTAGCCAGGATCCTTTTTATATCGTCTCTTTCAGCCAGGCCGCAAGAGATAAGACCGTGGTCACAACCCACCTCAATTGCAAAATCAGCTGCCCCGGCCATGTCGACCAGAGCAGCTATTCTTCCTTTTTTACCTAATTCAATATCTCTTGGCATATGGGGATCACTCCATGAAATCTCTAATTTTTTGGGATCTTATGGGGTGCTTGAGTTTCCTTATGGCCTTGGCCTCTATCTGACGTATTCTTTCTCGGGTGACATCAAATTCCCGGCCTACTTCTTCAAGGGTCCTGGGCGTTCCGTCATTTAAGCCGAACCTGAGTTCAAGGACTTTTTTCTCCCTGTCTGATAGGGTATCCAGGATTTTTTTCAGCTCTTCCCTAAGCATTATAAAATCCGCAGCCTCATCGGGTGCAACCGCCGAATCATCCTCTATAAAGTCACCAAGATGGGAATCTTCCTCCTCACCAATAGGGGTTTCAAGAGATATGGGTTCCTGGGCAATTTTCCTGACAATCCTTACCTTTTCAACGTCTATGCCCATTTCAGCGGCGATCTCTTCATTGGTAGGGTCTCTGTTGAGTTCCTGGAGGAGCTGGCGCTGGGCCCTGGAAAGCTTGTTTATGGTTTCGACCATATGGACAGGAATCCTTATGGTCCTGGCCTGGTCTGCTATGGCCCTGGTTATGGCCTGTCTAATCCACCAGGTGGCATAAGTCGAAAACTTGAAGCCCCTGTGGTAATCGAATTTTTGTACCGCCTTCATAAGGCCAAGGTTGCCCTCCTGGATCAGGTCAAGGAAGCTCATACCCCTGCCCACATATCTCTTGGCTATTGAGACGACCAACCTGAGGTTGGATTCTGCCAAGTGCTGCTTTGCAGCTCTGCCTATTCTTATCATCTCGTTCATTTGCTTCATGTCGTTCTCATCGAGATCTTCTTTCATGAGCAATTTTCTGGCCGGCAGGTTTTCTTCCAAAATGCTTTCCAGACCCTCCTTATCGAAGTCCCCGGCTTGGAATTCTTTGTTTCCATCCAGGCACTCCGCCAACTTTAAGAGTTCTACTTCAACAATCTCATATGACTTCTTCTCGTACTCTGTCAGCCTGTCCCTGGGTTTCACCTTTTTCAATCCTGCATTCATCTTGTCCAGTATGGTGTTGTTTTCATAGATTACCACAGCATCTTCCGGGCTTATGACATTTCCCCCTTTGAAGGGCTCAAGTTTCCTTTCCTTAGCCAGTTCAATCAAACTCTTATCCTTGTCTTCAGGCTTCTCTTCCTTGGAATAGACCTTGTCAATGGCCCTCTTAATCTGGTCGGCATTTTCACTGATATACTTAAGGGTTTTTTTGTCATTTTTGTCGACGCTGTCGGGATCAAGGACCTTTCTCATGACCGCCCTGTCTATTTGTAAACAGAAATTCAGGGCCCTGCTCTCATCTTCGGTCATGGTCTCCCTGCTCAAACGGCGTCTAACATATCTTTCAACATAGGCCGCCGTCCTTATCATTTCGGCTTCTTCATCGGAACTTTCTTCCTTGTTCTCCGCCTGGTTTAATATTTTCACTATGAAATTCTTAAGAACAGTAAACTTTCTCAAGTCATCTTGGCCGACTGCCTCGCCCTTCTCCAAAGTTTCTATTATCCCCAACAGGAGCCGGGCCTGGCTGTAATTCAGGGACCTTTTTGATAATTCAATATATTCTCTTAAATTCAGCTTCTCTTTTCTCTTGGCCTTGACCCCTATCTCAGCATTTTCCATCCTCTTTGCCAGGATAACCTCTTCTTGGGCAGTTAAAAGATCGACCCTTCCGATTTCCTTTAAATACATCTTTACCGGATCGTCAACGGCCGTGTTTTTCAAACTTCTTTTGTGCTCTTTTTCAGCTTCCCTGCGGGTCTTGGCACTTATCAGCTCGATGTCTTCATCATCTTCTTCTGCCAGCTTGTCAATATCTTCTATTGAATCGTCCTCATCGCTGTCTTCCTCATCATCCTCTTCCTCATCGACAATTGCGGACTCGTAGCTTTCGACCTCGATCTCAATGCCTTTTTCCTCCAGCTCTTTTAGAATATCCTGGAGGTCCTCCTCATCCAAAAGATCCAAGCTTTCTATCTCCTCGATATCGCTCTCCTGCAAAACATCGTGATTTTGAGAAGCAATCCTGTGCAATTCCTCAACTATAAATTGTTTACGATCATCCAAGTCCATCAGATCATCTTGTTTAATATCACCATCTATCATGGCCGCCTCCTGTATTTGAACGAAGTTTTGCTTCCAACTCAAGCAAGTCCTGTAAAATTTGAGTTCTGTCTTTTCCAAGCCCGGCGAGTTTTTCATCGCTAAGTTTTACCAATTGTCTCAATTTTGCTCTTTCTTCCGAAAGTAAAATTCTTTCCGCTTTTATACAAAGCTCTATTTCCTGATCTTCAAGAAGGGCCCGGTCCTTTTTGGGGCCTTTTTCATCTTCTTCAATCAATGCGAAGATTTTTTCCGTCCCCGGTCCCGGCTTTTTCTCCCTTAAAAGGGAAGCTGCCGGAGTTATACCCCTTGCCCACATATTTAACATTATTGAAGCCAATTCCTTGTATTGGTCATCCGATAAAAAGTCCGAGAGAAAATCAAACCTCTTGTCGTCAATCTTGGCCCTGGCCAACCTGAGTATTATAGCATTTTCAAGCTGTTTTCTCTCCCTGACCGCCCTTTCCTCTTCCCTTTCGCTTTCTATATCTGCGTAGTCCTCATCTTCTGTTGGGAAGTAGTCATCCTGATAGTCGTCCTCTTCAATATCATCATAATACCCATAAGGATCGGAAAAATCCTGACTCTGGCCGACCGGGGTCCTTTTTTCAAGCTTTTCTTTTTCCTGAAATTGGATTTCCTTGGCCACATCCCCATGAAGGGATTCGGGGCTCACCCCAGCCATTAAGGCAACTTTTCCTATATATATTTCTCTTTCGGAATCAGAATCAAGGCCGGCCAAAAACTTTATGGCCTCCTTCAGAAAATCAAGCCTATCCTTGTCTATTTCGAGGTTATAGCCGGTCTCTATAATTCTAAGTTCAAATTCCGGCGGATCCAAGGCTTCCTCTATCCTCTTCTCAAACTCTTCCTTGCCGAATTTCTTTGCATAGTCATCCGGATCCATGTTGTCGGGAAGGAGGATCATTTTCGGGACCAGCCCTACTTCTTTAAAAATGTCAACCGCCCTCCTTGAGGCCTTTATTCCGGCTGAATCCCCGTCATAGCAAAGATAAATATTTTCGCTGTATCTTTTTATCAGCTTGGCCTGGTCATGCGTCAATGAAGTACCCAAGCTTGCCATGGAATAATCTATCCCGTGGGCATATAGGCCTATGACGTCCATGTAACCCTCCACCATCAGGATTTTTTCATGCTTATGTTTCTTCATGACTATATGTATTCCATAGAGATTTTTACCCTTATGGAAGATATCCGACTCCGGGGAATTTAAGTATTTTGGCTTGCCGTCTCCTATTACCCTTCCGCCGAAGCCGATAATTTTATTTTTGTTTGATATTATCGGGAAAATCAATCTTCTTCTGAATTTATCGTAATAGCCCCTGCCCGATCTTGAGCTTGCAATCAGGCCAAGGTGAAGCATGTCTTCTTCCTCGTATCCGCGCTCCTTTAAATACTTATATAAGCTGTCTCCCTTGCCGTCTGCATAGCCCAGGAGAAAGGGATTGATAATTGAGGCATTATAAGACCTCTTCATAAGATAGGCTTGGGCCTCCTTGCCTATCAAAAGCTGCTTATAATAGAAGAGAGCTGCTTCCCTGTTTAACTCGTAAAGTTTCCTTCTTCTTTCTCTTTTCTCATCGTCAAATGGCCTGGCCTCCTCCAAAGGGATTCCGTACCTGTCGGCCAGAAAACGGACGGCACCCATAAAATCCAGGCCCTCCATTTTCATGATAAAGCTGATCCCGTCACCCGCTTCCCCGCAGCCGAAGCATTTATATATTCCCATTTCAGGCGTCACAACAAAGGACGGGGTCTTCTCGCTATGGAAGGGACAAAGTCCCTTCATGCTCTTGCCCTGGGCTTTCAGCTCAACGTAGGATCCTATGAGCTCACCTATGTCTATGGCGTCCTTTACCGCCTGAATGCTGTCATCAGAAAGATGCATCTTTATCCTTTCTCTTCTCTAATCTCAGAAAAATTATCAACAGGTTCTTTATATCTTAGTCCATGCTTTAGGAATAAAAATGTCCTTGTATGTCCTGATCAAAAAGTCATCGGTCATTCCGGCAATATAGTCGGCCACGATTCTTTCTGTACTTTCTCCTGCAAATTCTCCCTGATACAGAGAAAGGTGGCTTTCCGGCATGTCCTTGGGATTTTCCTGATAATATGTAAACACGTCCTCTATGATTTTTAAGAGCTTATCGTTTTCACTCTTGACAAGAGAATTTGTGTAGACCTCATTGAACATAAACTTCCTGAGCTTTTTCGAAGCTTGGTAGACCTCTTCCTCCATGCCTATATCGGCAATCCTGTCAGACTCCTCAACAACAGCTCTGACCATCTTGTCAATCCTCTCTGATGCCGAATGGCCCAGGACCCTTGTGCAGTCTTGAGGCAGCTTGTCCTCTGACAAGACTCCCGCCCTTATGGCATCGTCAATATCGTGGTTGACATAGGCTATCCTGTCGGCAAACTTAATAAGCCGTCCCTCTGCGGTATGGGCCAAGCCGTTTCCCGAATGGTTGGCTATCCCGTCAAGGACTTCCCAGCTCAGATTAAGGCCGATCTGCACCCTGGCCTTTTTACGTGTTTCCAAAAAAGATAGGACCCTAACAGACTGGGCAGCATGGGAAAAGCCCGGGATTATCTTCTGTAATACATACTCACCTGCATGGCCGAAGGGCGTATGGCCCACATCGTGGCCCAGAGCAATGGCCTCTACAAGGTCTTCATTTAAGCCCAAAGCCTTGGCCATGGTCCTGGCAATCTGTGAAACTTCAAGGGTGTGGGTTAGCCTGGTCCTGTAGTGGTCGCCTTCCGGCGATATAAAGACCTGGGTTTTATGCTTGAGCCTCCTGAAGGCTTTTGAGTGAAGGATCCTGTCCCGATCCCTTTGAAATGCCGTCCTGAAATCGTCCTCTTCCTCTCTGCTCTTCCTTCCCCTGCTGTTATGCACTCTACAAGCAATAGGAGACAGGCTCTTGTCCTGCATCTCTTCAATGTCTTCTCTCAACAACAAGTCCTGTCTCCTTTCGTATTAAAACAATAAAAATATTTACGGGAAGTTTATACCCCATTAATGTGTTTTTAATGTTTTTATTTTATTGTCTTAGGCTTTAGGCATAAATATTTTATAAAATTACTCATCCCCTTCTCTTACTATCAAAGTCGGATCCATGATTAATAGGATCAAGTCGTTAATCCTGTTCAACATGAAGAGTCTTGAAGCCTTCAAGGCCTCGTTATCTACCAATATCATGGTCTTGTCCATATAGTCGTTTATGATCTTCATCCAAGAATCCAAAAGTATGAGGGCCTGCTCATAGTTTCCCTTTTCTATGTTGTCTTTAATGGTAGCTTCCCTGTCAAATGATGAATAGATCTCCTTGTCCAAATCCTCAAGGACCTCAACATTCAGGTCTTGGCCCTGATAATTCTTGGACATATTGGCAACTCTAACGAAGCTCGTTATAAGGTCATTGCCCCCCTCTTCAAGATAGGCCTGGACAGCCTTTGTCATCTCCTCTATCGATAGGAGGTCTTCGCTCATGCCGGCGAAGGCGGCATCAATTATATCGTAGCGAACTCCGTCCTCCAGGAGCTTGGTTCTCAGCCTGCCCATAAAGAAGTCGCCAATTTTTTCCATCACCTGATCATAATCAAAAATGAGATTTTGCTGTTCAAGATATATTAAGAGGGCGTCCCTGAACCTCTCCTTCAGGTTTATATGGAGTGATTCGGCCCTTATTATGTCAATTATTCCTATGGCGGCTCTCCTGAGTCCGAAAGGATCCTGGGACCCGGTGACCTCAACTCCTATAGCATAGAGACCGGCAATTGTATCAATCTTGTCGGCTAGGGAAAGAATTAGGCCGGCAGTTGATTCGGGGAGTTTGGCACCTGAGACTTGGGGCATGTACTGCTCTCCGATTGCCTGGGCTGTAATGGCCTTCTCGCCTGATTTTTCCGCGTATATTTTGCCCATGGTCCCTTGGAGCTCAGTAAACTCAATAACCATCTTTGTTACAAGGTCTGCTTTTGAAAGCTTGGCAGCCCTCTCTGCAATCTCCATGGTTTCTTCACCACACTCCATGTCCCTTCCCAGGCCCTCAACAAGATCAGCCGTTCTTTCGCTCTTTTCCAGCATATTCCCGAGCTCATCATGGAATTTTACTTCTTCAAGTTTCGGCAGGTAGTCCTCGAGTTTTATCTCCAGGTCCTGGTCATAGAAGAACTTGGCATCTTCAAGCCTGGGGACAAGGACTTTTTCATTCCCTTTGATGACATTCTCAATACCCTCTTCGTTCCCGTTTCTTACTGAGAGGAAGAAGGGCATGAGGTTATCCTTGTCGTCAAGGACCGGAAAATATCTCTGGTGGTCCTTCATTGGGGTAACTATGACTTCCTTGGGGAGTTTGAGGTATTCATTTGGGATTTTGCCTATGAAGACCGTGGGATACTCTACTATGTGGACAACTTCATCCATCAGTTCATCATCTTCCATGGGCAGGCCGCCTATCTCCCTCGCAGCCCTGTTCAAGCCCCTTAAAATGATGTCCCTTCTCTCCTCTTCATCGACTATAACAAATTCCTTTTTGAGTTTTTCCTCATAGGAATCTATCTTTTCAATTTTTATATCCCCGCTTCCTAAAAAGCGGTGGCCGCTTGTAACATTGCCTACCTCAATGCCTTCAAGATCAAATGCCAGGACCTGGTCGTTATAAATGGACAGGATCCTTCTTATGGGCCTGAGAAATCTCAGGTTCTTCCCGCCCCAGCGCATGGCCCTGGGATTTGAAATTTTCCTGATTGCCTTGGGAATGACATCCGCCAGAACATCAGGTATTGATATTTCATCCTTCTTGATCTTGGCAAAGACATATTCATCTTTGCCGGTATTCTCGATATAGGTGTCTTCCAGGGAAATGCCCTTGCTTTTCATAAAGCCGATTAAGGCCTTGCCGGGATTTCCTTCAGAGTCATAGGCGGCCTTTTTTGACGGCCCCCTTACAATCTCGAAATCTTCCTTTTGTAACTCTTTAATATCGTTGAGCCAAAGGGCAAAGCGTCTCGGGGTGGATTGGCATCTCAGGCTTTCAAAGCCCAGCCCCTTCTCTTTCATAAGGCTTGTAACATTGTCTTCAAGCTGTTTTTTTGTTGAATCAATATACCTCGAAGGGAACTCTTCAACGCCTATTTCTAAAAGATAATTATTCACTTATTCCCTCCTTATGCAGTAAAGGATAACCCGCTTCTTTCCTATTTTCCAAGTAAAGCTCGGCTACAGCCCTTGCCAGATCTCTTACCCTGCCTATATAGTGATTTCTTTCTGATACGGCAATGGCTCCTCTGGCGTCGAGCAGGTTAAAAACATGTGAGCACTTCAAAACATAGTCATATGCCGGATAGACCAAACCCACTTCCAGCTGGTCCTTGGCCTCGGCTTCGTAGATCTCAAAAAGGCTCGTCAGCCTTTCAATATTGGCGGTTTCAAAAGCGTACTTGGACTGCTCATACTCGGGCAGCTTAAATATATCGCCGTATTTTAACTCATCATTCCATTGGAGGTCGAAAACATTGTCAACCCCCTGAATATACATGGCTATTCTTTCCAAACCCATGGTGATTTCGCCGGCTTCAATATCCAAGGCTATACCTCCAACCTGCTGGAAATAGGTGAACTGGGTTATTTCCATGCCGTCAAGCCAGACTTCCCAGCCTACTCCCCAGGCTCCGAGTGTCGGAGATTCCCAGTTATCCTCAACAAATCGAATGTCGTGCATCTTTGGATCTATACCCAAGACCTCAAGGCTCTTTAAATACAGGTCCTGAATATTGTCCGGTGCCGGCTGAAGAATAATCTGGAGCTGGTGGTGCTGGTAAAGGCGATTGGGATTCTCCCCGTAACGCCCGTCAGCCGGCCTTCTTGACGGTTCGACATAGACCACATGCCAGGGTTCCGGTCCAAGGGTTCTTAAAAATGTATTAGGATTCATGGTTCCGGCGCCCTTTTCAATGTCATAGGGTTCCATAACGGCACAACCCGCTCCGGCCCAATAATCTTCCAATTTCATGATCATCTCTTGTAAATGCATAAAGCCTCCTCATTTTCCTTGCAGATTGTATCACAAAACGCCAAGAGCTTGTAGCATTCCTACGCTCTTGAGGCGCTCGATTCCGGTATGGATTAAAAAATAGTTGAGCACAATATGGTCCACACCAATATATGTATCTTTATTCTCTTTCCGTGTCCCGTCAAGAAGGTCTTCAAAGCTCTTTCCCATGTATTGCAGGACCTCCCTGTATTGGTCGCTACTGAGTTTTTTTACCTGTCCTAAGCCGGTGTGGTCCTGACAGACCATACCGCCCGAATCGGGAGAAAAGAAATATGGGCCCTCTTTTATTTCCCGGCCGCATTCAACACAGGTGTTCAAATATGGCCGGAAGCCCAAAAAGCTTATGAGCTTTAAAATATAAGCTCCTAAAAGCCTGCTGACTCCGATCCTGTCGGCCCTTTCCAAAGCTTCAAGGTAGGCACTCGTTAAGTCATATATATTGGGATCGGCCTGGCTAAAAATTACCTTGGTCAAAATTTCCATCCCCAGCTGGGCTCCCGCCAGCCTCTCGACCGACTGCCTTAATCCCAGGTGGGCTTTTTCAATCTGACCGTCCTTGAAATAAAAAGAGGACCTGCCCTTAACCAGGTTAAATATGCCCTCCACATAGGGTTGGCTCAAATTGGTGGCCGGACTTCCCTTCCTCTTAGCCCCCCTGGCCATGAATGAAAGCCTCCCCAAATCCCGGCTGAAGATATCAACCATCTTTGAAGATTCTTTTACATCATAGGCTCGTAAAACAAGGGCTTTTAAATTATTAGTCTCTGTCACCATATCCTAAAGCTTCGATCCTCTTTTTCCTTTTTCTCCAATTTTTATCGACCTTGACCCAGGTCTTTAGGTTGACCCTGGTCATCAGGAATGATTCTATATCTTTTCTAGCGCCACTGGCAATCATCTTGAGGGTTTTTCCACCCTTTCCGATGACTATTCCCTTGTGACTGTCCCTTTCGACGACAATGCAGGCGTCAATGTCAATGAGGTCCTTATCTTCCCTCTTGTGCATTTTATCAATGACCACCGCTATGCCGTGGGGGACTTCTTCTCTAAGATTATTCAGGCAGGCCCCCCTGATTATCTCGCTGACTATGAAGCGCTCCGACCTGTCGGTTATCATGTCATCCGGATAATATTGGGGTCCCTGAGGCAAAAGCTCATAGAGAACTTCATTCAGTCGGTCCAGGCCTTGGCCGGTCTTGGCCGATATTGCCAGGACTTCCTCAAAAATCCCCATATCCTCGTATAGTTTTATATTTGCATCCAAGCTCACCTGATCAGCCAGGTCCAGCTTATTTAAGAGGCAAACTTTTTTTAAGCCTTCTTTTTCCTTGAGCATATCAAGGACCATGGAATCAAGCCTTCCCGGCTTATCCCCGACTTCTGTTATGTAAAGGCAGAGGTCCAGGCCCGATAAGGAGTCCCTGCTCAATTTGAGCATTTCTTTTCCCAACTCATTCTTTGGTGACTGGACACCCGGAGTATCGAAAATTATGGCCTGCATATGGGCTTGGTTGTATATATATAGTATCTCATTCCTTGTCGTTTGAGCCTTGTCTGAAACAATGGAGAGCTTCTCCTCCATCAAGGCATTTAAAAGACTTGATTTGCCCACATTGGGCCTGCCAATAAGTCCCACATAGCCTGAATGAAATTCTCTCTCATCCGACAGGTCCAGCCTCTTTATAGCCTCTTTTTCCCTAGCCCGCATAAGCTTCTTGTCATCTTCTTCCATATGGTCATATCCCAAGAGGTGGAGGAGGGAATGAATACATAGATAAACGGCCTCTCTCTCCTCGGAATGGCCAAACTCCTCAGCTTGGGACTTTACCCTGTCATAGTTGACGACAATATCTCCAAGCATAATCGGACCCATTTCCCCGTAGATTCCCTCTTTTAAGCTGTCAAGCTCTTCCTTCTCCAAAAGGGGAAAGCTCAGGACATCAGTTTCCTTGTCAATGCTTCTAAAATCCCTGTTGAGCCTTCTGATCTCCTCCCCATCCACAAAGGACATGGAAACCACCGGATCAGAGGATATTCCTTCCATTGTAAAAACAAGAGAAAGCGCCTCTTCCAGGCGCCCTCTCATTTGATCGGTCAGATTAAATTCTTTGTCCCTTATATCAATTTCCAGAATCACTTTTCCTCCCGGTAAAACTATGCTTTTCCTTTTTTCCACTTTTCTTATCAAAGCTTGAATCGTATTTTTCAAAGGCATCTATGACCCGTTGGACCAGGGGATGTCTGACAACATCCGCCCTGTTAAAATAGCAGAATGATACTCCGTCAATGCCTTTGAGAATATTCTGAATTATTTTTAATCCCGATTTTTTCCCATAGGGTAGGTCAATCTGGGTCACATCCCCTGTAATGACTGCCTTTGACCCATAGCCCAACCTGGTCAAAAACATCTTCATCTGCTGGAGACTCGTGTTCTGGGCCTCATCGAGGACTATGAAAGAATTGTCCAGGGTTCGGCCCCTCATGTAGGCCAAGGGAGCCACTTCTATTTGGCCCTTCTCCTTCAATTTTAAATATGAATCCGGTCCCAGTATTTCATAAATAGCGTCATAAAGGGGTCTCAGATAGGGGTCGATCTTCTCCTGCAAATCACCGGGCAGAAAACCCAGGCTCTCGCCTGCTTCAACTGCAGGTCTTGTTAGGATTATCCTGTTGACTTCCCCGGCCTTAAAGGCCCTAATGGCCATAGCCATGGCAAGGTAGGTCTTGCCCGTTCCGGCAGGGCCTATTCCGAATGTAAAGCCGTTTTCCGAAATGGCATCCACATACCTCTTCTGACCCATGGTCTTTGCCCTTATCGGCCGTCCTGCAGCCGTGGTTATCAGAACTTCTTTTAAGAGCTTGGCCACGGGCAGGCTGGTATCCTCCTGTTGGATATTTATTAGATACTCCACTTCCGGTTTGCTTATATAGTTCTGCCTGTCTATAACTTCCTGCATACTGTTGAGTATGTGACTTGCCAGTGCTATATCATATTCTTCCCCGCTGAGTTGGAGCATGCCGTCCACCAACCTCATCCTTACGCTGAGCCTGTCCTCGAGCAGCTTCCTGTTGGAATCCAATTGCCCGAATATAGCTTCGTAGTCTTCAATGCTTCTTGTTTTTTCAGTCCAAAGTTTTGTTACCATATAACGTCTTTCAATCTCCTATCTGCCCTTCCTCTTCGACAGGGGCGGGGCAAGTATTTCACTCCAGATTATAGCATTTTTTAAATCCTGTTTTTTGCCTTCATCGTAAATGCCTGTCTTAACGGAGTTTTTTCCCCGATCTTCATATCCCGGTCCCATGTGAATGGCCAACTTGGTCTCCATTGGCGGGGCCTTTTTTATTTCATGACTTTTCTTTTTTTCTTTCTCTCTCTTTTTATTATAGGGATTTTCGGCACTCTCGGGCTTCTTCGGCTCTTCAGCCAAGCCATAAGCATCCTCAAACTTCTTCTCCAAACTTCTCAGGAATTCTTTGGCCTTATTGAGGTTCCTTTCGGCCAGGTTGGCCTTATTAGCTTCCTCAGCCTGCTTGCAGGCAGAACCCTTCCTCATGGCCTGCCTCTCTTCGAAGCTTGTTCCCTTGTACTTGATTTTTTTATCGGTCATAGCTGCCTCGAATCTTTATTCGGAAATCAGCGGTCTTCGTTCTGCTTGCCCTCTTCACCACCTATTGATTCCCTCATCCTTGTGTCGGCATTTATATTTTTCATGTTGTAATAATCCATAACACCTATATTGCCGGATTCCAATGCTGCTGCCAAGGCCTTGGGGATCTCTGCCTCGGCTTCAACAACCTTGGCCCTTTGACGGCGGATTTCAGCTATCATCTCCTGCTCGGTCGCTACGGCCTGGGCCCTTCTCTCCTCAGCCTTGGCCTGGGAAATCTGCTTATCAGCCTCTGCCTGCTCGGTCATAAGCTTGGCTCCAACGTTTCTTCCGACATCAACATCAGCTATATCAATTGAGAGGATCTCAAAGGCTGTTCCTGAGTCAAGTCCCTTGTCCAAAACCGTCTTTGAAATGGCATCCGGATTTTCAAGAACTTCTGTATGTGAAGCTGAAGATCCTACAGTAGTTACAATGCCTTCTCCGACACGGGCGATTATGGTAGCCTCACCGGCACCGCCGACCAGGCTCTTTATGTTGACCCTGACAGTCACCTTGGCTTTTACAATAACCTCTATTCCGTTTTTGGCAACTGCGGCGATCTGAGGAGTCTCAATTACTTTCGGATTAACCGAAACCTGAACGGCTTCAAATACATTTCTTCCTGCCAGATCAATGGCTGTGGCTTCCTGGAAGTCCAGGTCAATATTTGCCCTCTGTGATGCTATAAGGGCATCAACTACGGAGTTTACGTTACCACCTGCCAAATAATGGGCTTCAAGCTCTCCCAAATTGAGTTTCAAACCGGCCTTAGTAGCCTTGATCATGGGGTTTACGATTTTTGAAGGGTTGACCCTCCTGAGTCTCATGCCAAAAAGATTGGCAATACCTACCTTTACGCCTGAGAATTTTGCCGCTATCCAAAGTCCTACAGGGACAAAGGTGAAAAACACTGAAACTACAAAAACTATTACTATTCCCTGGATAATAATCCCAATATTATTTACGTTCATTTTTCCTCCTAAATTTCCTTTACTATAAGTCTTCCGTTTTCTATTTTAATGGCCTTTATCTTACTTCCCTTTTTTATGTACTGACCCCTGCTGCTCACATCGACCAGGTCTCCCGAAAAGTCCCCGATTCCGCTCGGCCTGAGCATGGTATTGGCAAGTCCTTCTTTGTCCAAATATTTTTCCAACTTGGCCCCTGCAACATAGCCCGCTTCCTTTGTCTGTTCAACATGCAGAATTGATTTTTTTAAGATTTTGGAGCTGTATCCGAAGTGGACCAACAAAAATCCCAAACCTCCGGCTATGATAAGGCCTGAAAGGACTGTGACTACCCCTGTTTGAGGGTCTTCTGACGATCCGACCAGGCCTAAGAAAAGCAGGATGGACCCGCTTATTCCGGGTATCCCGAAGCCCGCGACGCTCAACTCGATCAGTATCAGTATTAGGCCGGCAACAATTAGCACTATGTCAACAGCCGAAGCAAAGCCGTTGATATAGGCCACGTATACGTACGCTGCAAATGACGCAAATCCGGCCAGGCCCAAAATGCCGAAAGTCGGCAAAAATATTTCAGCTGCTGTTAAAACCATGGCTGCTATGAGGAGTAGGCCGGCTAAAATTGTCTGGTCCATATTTTCTCCTTCCCGGTATGTTTTCAAATATCGCGTTGAATCAGCGTTTATAAGTTATTATTAACCAAAAACATCATTTATATTATACCCGCTCGTGCCTATCTTATTCTCTACCTGAAATGTAAAATCTAAAAAAACGTCTCTTTTTGAATCCCTATAACACCCTTTGGCCGATCCACATAGAGCTATAAGAAAGAGGCCGCATCAAACGATATGCTCGTTTGACACAGCCCCCGATCAAAACTATATAATTTTTTTACGGTTCTTACGCTTGGCCGCTTCGATCTTCTTTTTACGTTTGACCGATGGCTTTTCGTAATGCTCCCTCTTGCGATACTCAGCTAATGTACCTGCTCTGGCACATGAGCGTTTAAAGCGTTTAAGAGCACTCTCGATCGATTCATTTTCTCTTACTTGAATCTCAGGCAAAAATCTCACCCCCTCTTGGAGTTAAAATCAACAGGGAAATTATAGCCTAAATTAAAATCTTTTGCAAACTTTTCTCTTAGGAATTGGCGTCCGGCGAGTTTTCTAATCCACATAATAATAAAGTCACCAATTATAAGTTAAAATAGGAAAAGGATTACCTTAAAGGGTATAATATTGTTGGAAAATTGTAATTTATCTTAAGCCTTATTTTTCGAGAAAGGAGTAAAAATGGCATATATCAACGATAACTTTTTATTCAATAATGAGAAAGGCAAGGCGCTTTTTGAGGCATATGTAAAAGACCTTCCTATCTATGATTACCACTGTCATCTTAATCCGCAAGAAATCGCAGAAGATAAGAAATATAAGAATATAACCGAGGTTTGGCTCGGTGGCGACCACTATAAGTGGCGGGCCATGAGAATCAATGGCATAGAAGAGAAGTATATAACAGGCGAAGCTGATGATTTGGAAAAATTCAAAGCCTTTGCCAAGACCCTCGACCAGGCCCTCGGCAACCCCCTCTACCAATGGTCCCACCTGGAGCTTTCCCGCTATTTCGGCATTGACAGCCGTTTGACTGAAGCCAATGCTGAAAAGATATATGAGGAAGCCAACAGGAAACTCAAAAACATCTCGGCCAGGTCGCTGATCCTGGATTCTAAGGTCAGCCATCTCAATACGACAGATGATCCCTGTGACGACTTAAAATGGCACAAGGCCATAAAGGCTGATTCCAGCTTTAAGGTCAAAGTAAATCCCACATTCAGGCCCGACCCGGCCTTTAAACCCGAACAAGCAGGCTTCAAGGACTGGGTTAAAAAGCTTGAATCCGTCAGCAATATAGAAATTATCGACATTGACAGCTTTGAAAAGGCCCTGGTAAGCAGACTGAACTACTTCCATTCCGTAGGCTGCAGGCTTGCCGACCATGGATATGAAGCTTTCGTTTATGAGAAAACCGGTCGCGGTGTGGCCGACAGCATTTTTAAAAAGGCCCTTGAAGGGGCTTCAATAAGTATGGGAGAGGCTACTGAATTCAAGTCCTATCTGACAAGCTTCCTGGCCAATGAATACAAGGAGAGGTCCTGGGTTATGCAGATGCATCTGGGGGCTTTGAGGAACAACAATACGTCCTTCCACAAGCTTATTGGTGCTGATGCAGGATTCGATTCCATGGGAGACTGGAATATGGCCTCGGCCCTCAACCGATACCTTGATTACCTCTATGTAACAGGTTCCTTACCAAGGACAATTGTCTATAACTTAAATAATAAGGATAATGATGTCTTTGCTTCTATGATGGGAAACTTCCCCAGGTCCAACTACCCTGCCTATGTGAATTTCGGCACGGCCTGGTGGTTCTATGATCAAAAAGACGGGATAGAAAAGCAGTTAACTTCCTATGCCAATTTCGGCCTACTGGGTCGCTTTGCCGGCATGGTCACGGATTCCAGGTCTTTCCTGTCTTATACCAGACATGAGTATTTCCGCAGGACTGCCTGCAACCTTATCGGCAGCTGGGTTGAGAACAATATGATCCCCGACGATGATGACCTGCTCAAGAAGATCCTGCAGAACATCTGCTACTACAATGCAATTGCATACTTTGGAGAATGAGGAGGAACTATGAAACTCAATTTATCAAATCTTGAAGCCCTTAAAAAGGTCCTGGATAAGGGGCCTGAATACGATGTCGAAGCTTTGAGGGCGGAGACCTCTGCCCATCCCAAATGGCTGGCTTTCGGAACCGGCAACATTTTCAGGGCCTATATTGCCAGGATTGCCCAGGAAATGGCCAATTCAGGTGCTTGGAACTCCGGTCTTATTGCTGTTGAGTCTTTTTCCGACGAAAACATAGTTAACAGCATGACCCCACACGACAACCTGGCTATTTCAGTAACCCTCCACAAGGACGGGACCAGCCGGACCGAGCTCATTGCAAATATTGCCGAGAGTTTCCTGATAGCAAATGAATATGGGAGGATGCAGGAGATTTTCCGTGATCCCGGCCTCCAATTGGCCTCATACACCATAACGGAAAAGGGCTATGGCGTTAAAGACGGTCAGGGAAATTTCACCGACATGGTCAAAGCGGAAATGGAGGGAAATCCTAAGGACGCTAAAAACCTGATGGTCCTGACAGCCTTCCTTATGTATGAGAGGTACAAGGCAGGCGCCTATCCCCTAACACTCCTGTCCATTGACAACTGCTCCGAAAACGGAACGGTTCTAAGAAATGCGGTTCTTGCCGTTGCCGAGGCAATGGTTGAGAAAGGTATTTTCGAAAAGGACTTCCTGACTTATCTTGAAGATGAAAAACAGGTGTCCTTCCCATGGACAATGATAGACAAGATTACCCCGTCACCTTCAAAAATGGTGGCTGACAAACTTGTCAATGACCTGGGTATTGAGGATGCGGGCTTGATCGACCGCGGTCCCAACAGGCCTCCCCACGCTCCCTTCGTCAACTCGGAGGAAGCTGAATATCTGATCATTGAGGACAGGTTCGTAAACGGCAGGCCCCCCTTTGAAAAATCCAAGGCTATGCTGACAGACAGGGAAACCGTAAAAAAAATCGAGACCATGAAAGTTACGACCTGCTTAAATCCCCTCCACACGGCAATGTCGGTTTATGGCTGCATTTTCCAAATACCCTCAATAGCTGAGGTTATGAAGGATAGGGAAATTGTCTCCCTGATCAAGCACATCTGCTATGACGAGGCCCTGCCGGTAGTTGTCGATCCCGGCATCATTAATCCAAAGGACTTTGCAGACGAGGTTATAAATGTCCGCCTTCCCAATCCCTATATTCCCGACCAGCCGTCAAGGATTGCCATGGATACCTCACAAAAGGTCGGCATCCGCTTCGGCCACACCATAAAGACCTATATGGAGGATCCTAAGCTTAAATCCTCTGATCTGAAGTACATTCCCCTGGCCCTGGCTGGTTGGCTCCGCTACCTGCTGGGCACAACGGATGAGGGCAAGGAATTCAATATAAGCTCCGATCCCCTGCTTGACCAGCTCAAAAAGAGCCTTGAGGGCATAGAGGTCGGCAATTTCAAGAAAACTGAAGGCCTGGTTGAGCTTCTTCACAACTCCTCAATCTTCGGAGTTGACCTTTATGAGGCGGGCCTTGCCGATAAGGTGATTGCATACTTTGAGGAGCTTTGCGCCGGCAAGGGTGCTGTGAGGGCAACACTTAAAAAATATGTTTAATCTGAGGCTATGAATTGTTCTTTATGCAGCTTCTTTTAAAATAAACCAATATCTAGGAGGTAAAATTCTATGAAGATGACATTTCGCTGGTATGGAAAAGATGACCCCATTTCTCTGAAATATATAAAGCAGATTCCCGGTGTTTCCGGTGTCATGGGCATGATGAACGAATTCAAGGCCGGAGAAGTTTGGGATAAGAAGATATTCCAAGAGGCTGTGGATGCCTGCCATAAAAACGGCTTGGAGTACGAAGTTATCGAGTCAATAAACGTACATGAGGATATAAAAATCGGCAAGCCTTCCAGGGATAAGTACATTGAAAACTATATCCAATCCATTAAAAACGTGGCCGAGTGCGGTGTCAAGGTTATAGTCTATAACTTCATGCCGGTTTTCGACTGGCTGAAAACAGATCTCAAGCATGTTCTTGAAGACGGGTCCAACACCCTTTCCTATGACGAAAAAGACCTCGAAGGCCTTACTCCCCAGGATTTGGTCAATAAGACCCTATCCGGTGCAGGAGACCTGACTCTTCCGGGTTGGGAACCTGAGCGCTTGGCTGAGCTTGAAGAGGTCCTGGAGGACTATAAGGATGTTGATGACAAAAAGCTATTTGATAACTATGTATATTTCTTAAAGGCAATAATGCCAACTTGTGAAAAGTACGGTTTAAAAATGGCTGTCCATCCCGACGATCCTGCTTGGCCTGTTTTCGGCATTCCCCGCATCACCCACTCTGTTGAGCAGTTTGATGCTATCTTAAAGGCTGTGGACTCCCCATCAAACACCCTCTGCATATGTACAGGATCCTTAGGCTCAGACCCCAAGGCTGACATTCCCGCCATACTCAGGCACTTCGGTGAGATGAAGAGGATAGGCTGCTGCCATATTAGAAATGTCAAGCACGAAGGCGACCGCAAATTCTTCGAATCGGCCCACCTTACCGAATGCGGAAGCTTGGATATGTATGAGATAATGAAGGCCCTCTATGATGTTAAATTCGACGGATATATCAGACCGGACCACGGCCGCATGATCTGGGACGAAGAAGGCAGGGCCGGCTACGGTCTTTATGATAGGGCCCTTGGTGTCGCATATATTAACGGGCTTTGGGAAGCCATAAATAAAAGCTTTAAATAAGGAGGTTTAAATGGAAAAATATGAAGTTTTGAATAAAGTACATGAGCTCGGCATCGTTGCCGTTATAAGAGGTCGTGATAAGGAAGAGGCCATAAATTTCTCAAAAGCATGTGTTAAGGGCGGGGTAAATATTCTTGAAATCACCTTTACCGTTCCCGATGCTCTTGATGTTATGAAGGCTATAAGGGAAGAGATCGGCGACAAGGCCCTATTGGGAGCGGGAACTGTTCTCGATACCACAACGGCAAGACTTGCCATCATGAACGGGGCGACTTTTATAGTCTCACCGGCCTTTGATAAGGAAGTTGCTAAGATTTGCAATCTCTACCAAATTCCCTATATGCCCGGTTGCATAACTGCCACAGAGGTTACCGAGGCTTTGAAATACGGTGTTGACCTTATAAAGATTTTCCCGGGATCAATGGTAGGTCCGAGCTATTTCGGTGCTATTCACGGTCCCCTGCCCCAGGCCAAGCTTATGCCTACGGGCGGGGTTGACGTTGACAATGTAAAGGATTGGTTTGCCAAGGGTGCCTTTGCAGTGGGCGTGGGTTCCCAGCTTGTAAAAGGCAGTGAAGAGGAAATTGTGGAAAAATGCAAGGTCTTTCTTGAGAGGATAGAGGAGGCTAGAAAATAGGAAAATGACATTTTATGAACTAAATAAAATAAATTAACAAAAGGTGTCAGTATATCCGTTTTTCCTAACTAAACATATACTGACACCTTGAATCTTAGATATGCCGGTCAAATATAACTTTTAATCTATTTCTATAAAGGAAGGAGTTTTTGATCGGTATATCCGGCTAAAAATTGTTAATATATTAATCATCAAAACTTAAGTAAGCCCCCTTCATTGGACTAACCGCATGTTCTGCAAACAATCTAATGGCACCTCTTTTATATTTTTTTACTTTTGGTTTCCAATGCTTTTTTCTATCAATAAGTACTTTTGCAATTTCTTTTTCTTGTAACTTTTTCCCGTTAATGCCTACTATATTAAGTTTACGTTCTTCAACATTAATTTCTATTAAATCTCCCTCTTCAACCAAAGCTATTGGCCCACCCGAAGCCGCTTCAGGACTACAATGTCCGATTACTGGTCCTGTAGAAGCTCCTGAGAATCTGCCGTCTGTTATTAATGCAATTGATTTTCCAAGCTCAGGATCTGAACTTATAGCCTCAGATGTATAAAACATTTCAGGCATTCCACTTCCTTTTGGCCCCTCATATCTTATAAATACCGCATCACCTTTATTCACTTTATGATGCAAAATAGCATCAAGACACTCCTCCTCGCTATCAAAGGGTCTTGCAACAAGTGTGGCTTTTTTCATCTCATCCGGACAAGCTGTGTGTTTAATAACTGCACCTTCCGGTGCTAAATTCCCCTTTAAAACAGACACGCTACCATTTTTCCCTAAGGGTTTATTAAAAGGACATATGATATCGTCTTTTTTTACATTAGAGCCATATCTTTTATTAAATTCATTTAGCCAGACTGAACATTTTTCATAAAAACCGTCTTCTCTTAATTCTTTTAGATTCTCCCTTATTGTTTTTCCGGTTACAGTCATCTCATCAAGATATAATATGTCTCTATATTCCTCCATGATTGCCGGTACCCCACCTGCATAATAAAAGACTTCAGCCGGCCATTTCCCTGTAGGTCTAACATTCAATAAATAGTGTGCTCCACGATGGATTCTATCGAATGTATCTCCATCAATTTCAATTCCAACTTCATGAGCAATTGCTGGCAAATGCATAAGGGCATTTGTAGATCCTGAAATTGCTGCGTGAATAAGGATTGCATTTTCAAAACTGTGTTTTGTTAGAATTTTTGATGGTTTCATATCTTGATGGCCTGCCATCTTAACTGCTCTTTGTCCTGATTTATAGGCATATTCTAATAGATCAGGACTTGTAGATGGAAGTAAAGCACTACCAGGCAAAGATAATCCTAATGCTTCCGCCATTATTTGCATTGTTGATGCTGTTCCAATAAAAGAACATGCACCACAAGATGGACAAGCATTATGTTTTGCCCAGCTAAATTTTTTTTCATCTATTTCACCACGTTCAAACTGTGCACTGTATTTTCCCAGTTGCTCCAATGTTAGCATTTCGGGTCCTGCACTCATTGTTCCTCCGGAAACAAAAATAGAAGGAATATCAACTCTAAGCATTCCGATTAAATTTCCTGGAACTCCCTTATCACAACTTGAAATAAAAACCCCTGCGTCAAATTGTGTAGCATTGGCTTGAATTTCAATCATATTTGCAATCATTTCTCGACTTGTCAGTGAATAATTGATCCCATCTGTTCCCTGGCTCTCTCCGTCACATATGTCTGTTGTGAAATATCTGGCTCCAAACCCACCGTTATCTAAAACTCCTTTACGGGCCCTATCAACTAATTTATTTAAATGGGCTGATCCCGGATGGGAATCTCCAAAGCTACTACCGATATAAATCTGTGGTTTTTCTAGATCTTCTAATTTCCATCCACTTCCAAGCCTCAGAGGATCTATTTCCGGTGCCAATTTTCTCATTTTTTGACTTTTTAGTTCTTGCATTATTTTTCTTTCCTTATAAAACTTGTTTAGTATTCTTCATAAATTCCAATAGTTGTGTTTTTGTAGGCAGTCCTTCATTATCACTACTGTTCATTATCTGAATAGTGCCTATAGCATTGCCACGCTTTAAAGATTCTTCAAGAGACAAACCCTCCAAAAAACCACTTTCAACCCCGGCTGCAAATCCATCACCTGCTCCTACAGTATCGACTATAGGGCCATGTTCATATGACTTGACATGTATTGCACTGTTTAAATCAAAACCCCACGCCCCGTCAGCCCCAACTTTAACAATAACCGTTTTTGCTCCTTGTGAAAGATAGAAATCTGCAATTTTTTGTGGATCTTTACTGCCGCAAAGTATTTTTCCTTCATTTTCACCAGGTAATACGTAATCCGCTAATTTTGCTAAATTATTAATACCTTTTACCATCTCTCCTTGACTTTTCCAAAGTTGTGGCCTTAGATTTGGATCAAAAAATACAGGAACATTGTTTGCTTTTGCTGATTTCATTAGGAAAGTGATAGCTTCATATGCAGTATCTGAAGTTGCCGGTAGTATACCCGATGTATGCAAGGCATCCCACTCATCCCAATTTATGAGTTCAACATCTTTAATTGATATCTTAGAAGCAGCAGAATTTTTTCTGTAATAATAAATATCCGGGTCTCCTTCACTCGTCTTGCTTTTTAACATAAGACCTGTTGTATATTCATCTGTTATTACAGTCATTGATGTATCTATCCCATTTTCTTTCATTACATTAATAATTCTTTTTCCAATGGGATCTTTTCCTAACTTTGTCAGATATCCAACATAAAATCCAAGTCTTTTTAGTCCAATTGAAACATTAAATTCTGCTCCGGCAACAGATGTTTTATAATTTCTTACATTTTCTAATAGAGCTTCTTCTTGGGCTATGAAAAGCCCCATAGGTTCTCCTGATGTTAAAACTCTCTTTTCCATATTTCCCTCCCTAATATTTACTTTGAATGGACTATACAAAAAAATATAATTATAATATTATTTGTATATTTTACTTAATCCATTGTGTCATAGAACTTACCTGTTGTTACTATAAGTTCAAAGTATTACTATTGCATAGAATGCTATATCTTATCTATATTGTATCAAATCATAAAACATAATTATTACCAACTCTAATGTTTCATTTACAATATTTCTATAAGACATTAATAGAATCCTAAGCAATTATGACAAATACAAAGTTCGGAAAATTAATCCATTATTACATCACTAAATAGCCACCATCTACCGGTATTACCGCTCCTCCTAAATAATCACTTGCATGTGAAGCTAAAAAGATACAGCAACCTTTCATATCTTGTCCAGTTCCCCATCTATGTGCAGGTATTCGATCTGTAAGTTCTTTATATCTGGGATTTTCAGGATTTAGTAGGGCTTCATTCATATCCGTGGCCATATATCCCGGTGCAATTGCATTAATATTTACACCATAGCCTATAAGGTCATTGCTCATGCCTTTTGCTAACTGTGCAACGCCACCTTTAGCTGCAGAGTAAGCAGGAACAGTTTTTCCTCCAAACCATGAACACATAGAAGCAATTAAAATAATTTTTCCATATCCTTTATTCTTGAATAAATCCGAAGCCGGCCTAGCCATACCGAAAACCGAGTCAAGATTTGTCCCTATAACGTCGTGCCAATCATCAGCCGGAAATTCATTTGATGGGTGTCTTCTCTGAATTCCGTGAGCAACAACTAAAATATCCAAATCGCCGCCTAAAACTTCCAAGCATTTCTTAAATGCAACTTCTCCTAGCTCTAGAGAACCTAAATCAGCTGCAACGCCATGGCATTTAAAACCTCTTTGTGTAAATTCCTCCGCTACATCAATAGCTCCGGGATGATCCTTGCTCCCGCGTTCCTTTGTACCTACTATACAAACCTCGACTCCTGCTTCCATTAGTCCTTCAGCCATCCCTTTTCCCAATCCACGGGTGCCTCCAGTAACAATTGCTTTTTTCCCTTCAATATCAAATAATTTGTGTGTCATATATAACTCCTTGAAATAAACTAATGCCTACGGCAATTGTAGCGTTCCGTCATAACTCCTAGTTTGAGTCCATTTTACAACTGAACTCTCACATGGATATTTTTTCGCCTCCAGCTCATTAAATTCTATTCCTAATCCATGTTTATCATTTGGGTAAACATATCCATCTTTGTATTCCGGCATACCTATGAACACATCCGTTAAGGCACTGTCTTGCTCTCTTAATTTTTGAATTATAAAATTTGGTGGTCTGGTTCCCGACCACTCCTGTATCCCAAAATTTTTAGCAGATAAATCTAAATGTATATTAGCAGCGTGTGCTAATGGAGACATATCTCCAGGACCATGAAAAGCAGTTCGTACACCATATTGCTCAGCAAAAATTATTAACTTCCTAGAAGGAGTTATTCCGCCTAAAAATGTTATATGAACCCTTAAAAAGTCGATTAATCTTTCAGAAATCAATTGTTTCCATTCGAAGGGATTTGTAAATAACTCCCCTTCAGCCAGAGGAATAGACGTCTTTCTTCTTAGTTCTTTAAACCATTCAAGTTGTTCCAGTGGTAAAGAGTCTTCTAAAAATGTTAGATTGAATTTTTCCATCTCCTTTGCAAATCTTATTGAATCTGAAGGATTAAGCCTTTCATGCACATCGTGTACTAAACCGACTTTATCTCCATACTTATCTCTTAATTTTTCGAAAGTCCTAATAGTATTTGATATATACTCTTTGCTGTTCAGATAAACTCCTTCTCTTGAATTTTCAGGTGCCGTTAATGGTGCTGTTCCATACTCTCCACCACCATATCCTCCAACTTGACATCTTACAGTTTTTACGCCATCTTCGATATATTCATCTATATTTTCGCAAAGTTCTTCAAAAGTATTTCCATTAGCATGTCGGTAAATATGAACCCCACTCCTGCATTTGCCTCCAAAAAGCTTATACAAGGGCATACCGGCCATTTTCCCCTTTATATCCCATAAAGCTATATCGATCCCTGAAATAGCGTTGTTTTCTATTGGACCATTTCTCCAATAGGCGTTCTGATGCATAAGTTGCCATAATTCATCTATGTCCTCAACGCTTTTCCCAATCAACAAAGGTTTTAAATATTCCTCTATAACAAGCTTAACTGCAAGGTGTCTGTAGGCAAATGTACCACAACCCAGTCCATAAAGACCGGGTTGGTTTGTTATGACTTTTACTACTAATAGATTAATTCCTTCAGGTGCAGTACAAAAAACACGAATATCACTTATCTTCGTTGACATATCTAAATATCCTTATTTTTCTGCTATTTGTTCCTTAAGCGTTTTTTCACAACGTAATATATCTTTTCTTTTTGGATCGGGAACAGCTAAATCATAGCGTCTGTTTTCATGGGAATGAGCGCACATTATCCAAACATATGCATTTCTACTACCTGGGCTTGCCACCGTAGGATGGTATCCTCTTGGTGCCATACAAAAAACTCCACTATAAACAGTATGTACGGCAATATTATCGATATCTCCCGGGTTAATATATGACATTTGAAGGCCAAATCTCGGTGCATCCATATCAAAATAGCAATATGTCTCTTCAAGTTCTTTTTCGTGTTGATGAGGCGGCCAACTTGTCCATGTCCCATCTTCACTCCATGTTATTCCAACTTCTAAACGTGAAGCTTCAACCTCCGGCCCACATGTCATAAAAACTTCTCTCTGTCCGCTGGTTCCGGGTTCTCCATGTATTTGATGTATATCCCCTATAGGAAGATCTTTATTGAATTTACGAAAATATGGTTTGCCATATCCTTCGTCCAAAGCACCTGCAATATAGAAAATACAATCCTCAATTGCTTTAATTTTTGTTACTGTTTCGCTAACTATATAAAATGAATCCAATTTCTCCATATTTTCTTTAAAACAATCATTTTCAATTTCAGCTTTACCTTTTATTAATATTGGATTCATCTCTAATTTAACGAATTCCCATTTTTCGTTCCTAGTCAGTTCAGAAGGATTTAATATAAATTCCTCTCCCTTTTTTAAATTCAAACGATAAATATAACTTTCAAGACAGTCTTTTTTTCGTGGGGCAACAACCTCATAAAATCCATATTCAGTTGGTGACACAACCTTCCATTTTTCCATTCTTTCCTTATTGATTTCTCCACTTATCATTTAATGCTCCTTTGATTAATAAAAAATAACATTATATTTAAATGAATTTAATAAACAGTCAAAACTAATTATTTAATTAGGAATGTGCAAAATGTTTCAGAAAACACACATAGGAAGAAAACCGCTACGTAGCCTATAAAAAATGGTAGTTCCGCTTTTCCTATATCTCCGACCTTAAGCTCCCTTACAGATTTTGTGACAGAAATTGCCGAGAAAATATTAACAGCGACAGGGGGCGTCATTGTTCCTATAACGTTTGAAATACATACAATCATTCCAAAGTGAATGGCATGGATTCCCATACTCTGAGCAATAGGCCATAGCACAGGAACAAGTAAAACAGCTATTGCGGTCCCTTCCATAAATGTTCCGAAAATAAGCAATATTATTGCTACCACAAGGCAGAATAAGGCACTATTCAAATTCATTCCAACTACAAGATCCACTAATGCTTGTGATGCTCCCGAGTAAGTAAAGACCCACGAGAATGCAGTTGAAGTGGCAATGATAAACAGGATCATTGCTGAGCTTTTTGCAGAATCCTTTAGTATTGGAATAATATTTTTCAAAGACAATTCTTTATAAATAAAGGTTCCCGCTATAAATGCCCATACACAAGCAATAGCCGCTGATTCTGTTGCTGTTAATAAGCCTGAATATATTCCTCCTAAAATAATAACCGGCGTAAGAAGAGCAGGAATAGCATCTAAAAATGATTTTCCCAGCTCACCGGGCTTACGCTTTTCTTCGTTTTTTGGCCATTTTTCTTTATGAGCAAAATAAATTACTTCTATTATCAAAACAAGCATTATTGAAAAACCAATCACCATGCCCTGTGTAAACATATCGGTAACAGAAGCTCCGGTTAAAGTACAATATAAAACCATAATTATTGACGGTGGAATAACAGGTCCCAGTCCACCTGCTACGACTAAAAGTCCCGCTGTTCTACTTTCCGGATATCCCATTTTTACCATATCGGCATATAACATTGAACCAATTGCTACTACCGTAGCCGGTGCTGATCCTGATAATGCGGCAAAGAAAGCACATGCCAAAACAAGAGCCACTCCCATGCTTCCCCTAACATTTCCAATCAGTTTATTGGCAAAGTTAACAATCCTTCTTGATATACCTCCACCAGCCATTAAATTACCGGCTAAAATAAAGAAGGCTATCGCCATTATTGATGTTGACTGTAATCCGCCGAAAATTCTTTGAGCAATTACAGCTGCTGAAACTCCTAAGTTGCCAAACATTACGGCCGCTAAAGAGCCAATACCTAAAGAAATGGAAATTGGAACCCCTAAAATTACACATATTGCAAAGGCACCGAATAACAAAACTCCTGCATTCATTATTCCACCTCCTGAGTTTTTATTGTTTGTAAACCAGTAATATCATCAGTGTTTATATTTAAAATATTGCAAATCAAAAGTATTAGCTGTACAAAAAAGGAAATGCCAAATGATAATACCAATGAAAAATATATAGTATACATCGGTAATTTAAGAACCGGACTTGTTTGTCCTGTTGCTAGTTGTTTCTGAACTAGGGCAATTCCATAATATAGCATCATAAACAGAAATGTTAGTAATATGATTTGAGAAACAATCCAAACTATTTTTTTAGTTTTCCCCTTTAATTTTGAGGTTAAAGCTGTTACTGAAACTTGCGTCCCGTCTCGTAAACCCACTTCCATTCCAATTAACGCCATATAAACCATACTATAAACAGCCAATTCTTCCGTCCAAGGAGCAGATCCTTTAATAATATTTCTATTGACTACAGATATAAAGTATGTAATAACCATAACCGCAAAAGTTACTACCATAATAACATTTTCAGCCTTTGTTAAATATTTGATAGCTTTTTTTATAGCTTTCATACACATTCCTCCAAGCTTGATATGTTTCTTCCGGCTTTTGTATAAATTAAAGGGCCGGCAACAAAGCCGACCCATTAAGATTAAAACTATCTTACTTTACAGCCTCTTTTGCTGCTTTAACGGCTTCTTCCCACTTAGGATCGAAGGTGGTATTATCAGCTTCTTGTTGCTTTTTGTAAGCTTCTTTCATCGGAGCCAAATCCATCTGATATACTGTTACTCCATGATCTTTTTGCAGCTCTTCCTTAGCAGCCTCATTTGCCTCATTCAAGAATGTCCACTGTTTTTCGCAACCCTCCTGTACTGCCTTTAGGAAAGGATCTCTCAAATCTTCAGGTATCTTTTTCCAAGCTGCATCACTCATGCAAATTGGAATATGAACAAAACAGTGGTGTGTTTCTGTCACAGAATTTATACCGGCTTCATAAAATTTATTAACCAAGCAATTTGCAATAGCGTTTTCACAAGCATCAATTGTGCCTTGCTGTAATGCAGTAAATTGCTCATTTGCTGCTAAAGCTATAGGATTTGCTCCGAAAGCTTTAAAAGCTTGTAGTTGTCCTTCATTCTGCATTACACGAATTTTAACACCTTTAAAGTCTTCCATTTTGGTTATAGGCTTTTTTGAAAAAATGCTTCTAAAACCTGATTCCATATACCCTATTACATGAATTCCGTGTTCGTTAGCTTTTTCTTGGATCAAATCACCAAGTTCATGTGTTACAGCATAGTTGGCCTGATCCTGACTGTCCCAAAGGAAAGCCTGATCCATTATGCTCATCTCGGGTATATAGTTTGCAAGAACAGCATTAGCACAGGTGGCAATGTCCAGATCTCCTTGGATAGCCATATCAAGAGTATCGCCTTCTCCACCTAGTGTTCCTCCAGCTTTAATGTCAATAGTGATTTTCCCGTCTGTTGCCTTATTAACGGCTTCTGCTATAGCTTGTGCGCCCTTGTAAAAGTTGGATTGCTCATTATCAACCATAGCTAAAGTAAATTTTAAATTTTCTGTGCTAGTTGCTGCCCCAGAATTTTCCGGTTTTTTCTCGCCGCCTCCACAAGCGACAAGGGTTAGTGATAATATCAACGTTAAAACAGTAGCTAAGAACCTTTTCCTCATAATTAATCCCTCCCTTATTTTTTTGTTACGAGATTCATTAGTTTGTTTTTTAATATTATTACGAAATCGGTTTCATTGCAAATATTTCTATAATTTTTTAATGATAAAAATATTTTTTGTTTTTTTATCTAAGAATAATGCGATAATATAGACGTTTTTAATGTGTATTCTTTATTTTGAAAAATAAATAAAAAATAAATTGTATTTGTTGATGACACTACTATAATGATATTAAGGCGTTTTTATAAAACGATTTCATTAACTAGAAAGGAGTGTCATGGAGAAGGAAAAAAAGAAGATAACTATAAATGATGTTGCTCTTCAAGCAAACGTTTCAAAAACTACTGTTTCCAGATATCTAAATGGCCATTTTGATGCACTCTCTGAATCTACAAGACTACGCATACAAAAAGTAATTAATGAGTTAGATTACCGCCCCAGCCGACTTGCACAAGGTTTGAGGCTTCGTTCAAGTGGTGTTATCGGTTGCTTGGTTAGTGATATCGGTTCTCCCTTCTCGTCCATACTTGTAAAAGGCATTAGCAGCATTTGCCATAAAGAAGGATATATGCTCATATTAGTTGATAGTGAAGACAATGCACTAAATGAAAGACGAGCAATTGACAATTTACTTGAACAGGACGTTGACGGCCTAATAATTAACTCTACAGGTGAAAATGATGACTATATTCTTGAACTGGTAAAAAACAAAAAGCCTATAGTGCTGGCCGATAGGCCTCTTTCCATACCTGGAGAGGTTAACACGGTCTTGACTGATAACAGCGAAAGTATATATAGGTGTATGAATTATTTAAAAAAAGTTGGATATACGAAGGTCGCCTTCTTCTCATCAACTTTGAAAAAAAATGAAGTTAGAAAACTACGTTTTCAAGCATTCTGTAAAGCAAGTCGGGATATTTACGGTCGTGAGAATGAACCAATAACTTATTTTTATAATGAAAAAGATGATTGTATTAATAAAGTAAGACATTTTGTTTCGAACTATACGGATGAGCGCATTGCAATACTTGCGGTTAATGGAGTAGCTTTACTTGATGTGTTAAACGGTATATTAAAGAATACAAAAATACGAATAGGCACTGAACTTGGTGTTTGTGGATTCGATAATTGGGGTTGGGCTGATCTGATTGGGCCCGGAATTACAACAATTACACAGGATACTTGGAATGTAGGCGCTGAATCAGCAAAATTATTGTTTCAACAAATAAAAGATAACGATAATAGACAGGTTGTAACAAAGGTGTTAAATAATATACTGGAAATACGTGGATCTACTATATCCGTATAATATTTAAATATTATACGGATAAAAAGTTTTTGTTTAATTTAAAATTATAAAATTAAGAATATTTAGGAGGAAAAAATGAACACGAGAATTTACATAACAGATTGTGACCATACTGATGTCAATATGGAAAAATCGGTTTTTGATTCCGCCGGCGAACCATTTAAATGGCTTGATTGCAAAACGCCTGAAGAAATAATCGATCAGTGTAAAGGTGCTGTTGCTGTAATTAACCAGTACACAAAACTGGATAAGCAGGTTTTTGAAGCCATTCCAACATTAAAATGCGTAGTTCGCTATGGAGTTGGAGTTGATAATGTAAACATTGACGATGCAAATCATTATGGTGTTCAAGTTTGTAATGTACCGGATTACGGTATGAACGAAGTCGCTGATCATGCTATGGCCTTACTACTGGCAATTTATAGGAAAGTTTGGTTACTTGGTAATGATACAAAAAATAAAAATTGGGATTTCTCAATTGGCCCAAAAATAAGAAGGCCTGAAAAACAAACTATTGGTATTATAGGTACAGGCAGAATTGGAAGAGAATTTGCAAAACGTGCACATGCATTTAATTTTAATATTATTGCCTATGATGAATATTATGTTAAACATACCGAAGAATCTGAACGTCTACCTTTTATTAAATACGTAGAAACATTAGATGAACTGCTGATGAGTTCTGATATTGTTTCCCTTCACTGTGGTCTTGATTCCTCAAATTATCACTTCATGAACAGTAAATCCTTTGAAAAAATGAAAAATGGTGCTTATATAGTTAATGTATCAAGGGGCGGGTTAATAGATGAAAAAGATCTTAGCCAAGCCCTTGACTCCGGAAAAATTGCAGGTGCAGGATTGGACGTGTTTAACAAAGAACCCATAGAAACTGACAATCCGCTTCTAAGTCAGCCTAATTGTATAATAACTCCTCATAGTGCATGGTACTCGGAAGAAGCTTCCCAACAACTTAAACATGATTGTGCTGAAATCGCTCTTGCATTTGTAAATGGAAAAATAATGGAAGAAAAATATGCTAAAAACCGTGTAAATGAAATAAATTAAAATTATTGGGTAAATTAACTGAGTTTACATAAACATAGCCCCTCCAATCAGAGGGGCTACTTTATTCCCTTATTAAGTTCTTTTTCAAGTTACCTTGGATAAATCTCCAAGCTACTAACTGATCTCAAACCCTCTTCAGGAGTTCGGCAATATAATCGCTGAATGTGTGGGAAACCTGTCCGGCGACCTTATCTACATCTTCTGAACTCAAAGGTTGGTCTGAGACCCCCGTGGCCATATTTGACACCACAGAAAATCCAAGAACAGGGAGGCCACAGTGAGCTGCCGTCAAAGCTTCAGTCACTGTCGACATGCCCACAACATCACCGCCAAGCATCCTTATGGCCCTGACCTCCGCTGCGCTTTCATATTGGGGCCCTGTCATAAAGAAGTAAACCCCTTCTTTTAAGTCCAGTCCGACTTGTTTAGCAGTCTGCTTTGCAAGGTCTCTGAGTTCTTTAGAATACATGTCTGAAAGATCAAAAAATCTGGCCCCAAACTCTTCGTCATTGGGCCCCCTCAATGGAGATGCCCCGGTCATTTTAATATGGTCCCGGATGACCATTATATCTCCCGGCTTATATGAGAGGTTAATTCCCCCACAGGCGTTTGAAAGGATCAGGACCTTGATTCCCACGAGTTTTAAAACTCTTACAGGCAGGACCAATTCTTCATAAGAATAACCCTCGTAATAATGAAAGCGCCCCGACATGCAAATAACTCCCTTTCCAGAAAGCTTGCCGATGATCATTTTCCCGGCATGTTCCGGCGCTGTCGAAAGTAGAAAATTAGGAATATCCCCGTATGGGATCTCCACCGGATCTTCTATCTTCTCGGCCAAGGGCCCAAGCCCCGTCCCCAAGATTATTCCGATCTCAGGGACAAATTCTATTTTAGACTTTATATAATCCGCAGCTTTGGAACAATATTCCAAATCGTACTTCATCTAGGCCTCCTTGGAGTTTTTCAAGGCCAATTCGGCAATCTGAACGGTATTTGTTGCCGCTCCCTTTCTTACATTGTCCGCCACTATCCAGAGATTTAAGGCGTTCTTGCATGAGAAGTCCCTGCGGATCCTTCCAACATATATGTCATCCTTGCCCTTGATATCTATTGGCATTGGATAGAGGAGGTTCTCAGGATCATCTTTAACAACAAGACCTCTAACTTTTGAAAAAGCCTCTTTTATTTCCCCTAGATCAAAGTCTTTCTCAAGCTCAACATTTACTGAGATTGAGTGACCGTAATCAACCGGAACCCTGACTGCAGTAGCCGTTACCGGCAAGTCCGGAAGATGGAGAATCTTCCTGGTCTCATTGACCATTTTCATCTCTTCCTTGGTGTAGCCGTTGTCCAAAAAGCTGTCTATCCTGCAGAGAACATTCTTGATTATCGGTGCATCAAAGGTCTCCGTGGTCCCGTTTTCCAGATCATGGAGGCCCTTAACTCCGGCACCTGCACAGGCCTGGTAGGTTGAAAAGATAACCCTTTTTAAACCATATAAATCTCTCAGAACCATCAAAACCGCCATGCATTGTATGGTCGAGCAGTTGGGATTGGCTATGATGCCCGGTGACCTGAAATCCTCAGGATTGACCTCCGGGACTATGAGGGGGATTCCCTCCGTCATCCTCCATTGGGAAGAATTGTCCACAACCAGAATTCCCTTTTCTGCTGCTATAGGTCCGAATTTTTCGGAAACCCCTGATCCGGCGGAAAATAGGGCTATGTCTATATCAGAAGTAAAAGAGTCCTCTGTGAGTTCCCTGACGCTTATCTCTTCCCCTCTGAAAATTTCCTTGGTTCCGGCCGATTTCTTTGAAGCCAGGAGAATCAGCTTATTTACAGGAAAATTTCTTTCCTCAAGAACCCGGAGCATGGTCCTGCCGACCAGGCCCGTAGATCCTACCAGCGCCACATTATATTTTTTCATAGCCCTACCTCCTGATTATTGTACTTTATTCGCTGAATCCAGCAGCATGTTTACAAAGCCCTGCAATTCCTCAATCTCAAGTGTCGGCTTCAATTCATTGCCGCTATCTTTAATCTGTCCCTTAGCAGATTCAGGATCTTCCTCATACATTTTCAAAAATTCTTTTAATGCTTTAACATTATTAACCAGAACTTCTTTGCTTGGGAGGCCCGGAACATCGGCAAGATAGTTTTCACAAGCATCTTTTACCACGTCGGCCTTGGCCTTGTAAAATTCAAAGTTATTGGCCAGATTTGCAAAAAGCCCGGCCACTTCAAGGCTTGATCCTGCCTTATCCAGGCTGAGGCCTGCCAATGATTCCATAAATTTGGCAAATGTGTGTCTTTCCTCGCGACTCAGGGTTTTAGCCGAAGTATCTTCCGTTTGGCTTGGAATAATATATTCCGAGCTCTCCTGGCTTGCGGAAGTATCTGAACCTGAATTTTCAGCCGGTGCCTCTGCCGTGCCTGAGCAGGCAGCTAATACCAATAATAATGACAATAATAATTCAATACTTCTTTTCTTCATAAATCTACTCCATTTCATCAAAGCCCGGAAATCTTATCGCCTCTCCCGCCAACACATGTACATGCAGGTGGTTAACAGTCTGACCTCCGTCTTTTCCACAATTTGAAACAATCCTATAACCGCTTTCATCAAAGCCTTCTTTTTTTGCCACCTTGGCTATGGCCTCAAAAATATGGGCCATAATTGACCCATCTTGGGCACACTCGTTCATTGAAGAAATATGCTCCTTTGGAACGAAAAGATAGTGAATTTTCGCCATCGGATTTACATCTTTAAAAGCAGCCACCTTATCATCCTCGTATACAAGATCCGTTGGAATCTGGCCGTTAGCAAGCTTACAGAAAATGCAATCTTCCATTTTTCCCCTCCTTCTAATTTAAATTTCCCCGTTCCTTATAAATTTTACACAATCTCCGACTCTCTTTCCAAATTTTCCGCGCAGGACCTTATTGATAATATTTTCATCCCTATCAAGCCTCATCCTGACGTAGTTTCCGGCATAGCCCTCCAAATATGGGCTTGATCCGTCCCCCTCTTCAACCAGGACCTCACAGGCCTTGCCTTCCTGGGAATCCATAAAATCATATCTTAGGGCAAGTTCAAGTTTTTTAAACTCTTCAGCCCTTGCTTTTTTTACCCGGGGATCAATTTGATTATCGAAGAGGGCTGCAGGTGTTCCCTGCCTTGGAGAGTATGGGAAAATATGCATTCTTGAAAATCCGACTTTTTTGCAAAAATACAGGCTGTCCTGAAAATCCTCTTCACTTTCACCCGGAAAGCCGACAATGATGTCCGTTGTCAGGCCCGCATTTGGGAAAACCGACCTGATCATACTGATCTTCTCGTAGTAGACTTCTCTGTTATATTTTCTGTTCATGAGTTCAAGGATATGGTCTGAACCGGACTGGAGGGACAGGTGGAAGTGAGGGCAAAACTTGCCCGTGGCCTTGAGCCTTTGGAGTTTTTCCATATTGACCCATCTGGGCTCTATTGATGAAAGGCGTATCCTTTCGAGACCGCGAATCTGTCCGACTTTTTCAACGACATCAATGAGGTCCCCTTGGCCGCCCGGCTCCTTGCCGTAGCTTGCCACATGTATACCCGTTAAGACCAATTCTTTGAAGCCCCTGCTTGCAAGGTTCTCCGCTTCTTTAATTATAGAATCCATGCTTCTTGAGGCTATGTGGCCCCTGGCATAGGGGATTATGCAATAGGTGCAGAACATATCACAGCCTTCCTGGATTTTTATGGCTGCCCTTGTTGTGTCGAGCTCCGTGTGGATTTCCAGGTCATCAAATTCTCTGTTTTCCTCAAGGTTGGGAATGGATATTATCTTCCGGCCCTTTTCCATGAACTCCTCAACCAGCTTGACTATCTCCGACCTGCCCTTGCTCCCGATAATTATGTCCACCCCTTCGATTGACGAGACGGCTTCGGGGTCCACTTGGCAATAGCAACCCACCACACAGACTATTGAATCCGGATTTTTCCTCTTGGCCCTTCTTATCATCTGCCTGGATTTTGAGTCTGATACATGGGTTACCGTGCAGGTATTGATGACAAATACATCGCTTGAATCGGCCCTTTCAGCCTTGGTATAGCCGGCCCTGATAAAGAGTTCCTCCATGGCTTCGGTCTCATAGCTGTTCACTTTACAGCCCAGGGTTTTGAAGTAAAAAGTCCCTTTCATGAAAATACTTCCTTAACCTTGTCCCAGAAGTTTTTCTTGGCTTCGGTTTCCTCGCCCATAGTCTCTTGGAAGGCCTTAAGGGCTTCCTTCTGGTCTGCATTGAGGTTTTTTGGGGTTTCTATATTCACTCTGAATATGAGGTCTCCGGGCCGTCCTGTCCTCACGTCCTTGACCCCCTTGCCCTTTAATCTAAAGCTTCTGCCCGTCTCCGTCCCCTCGGGAAGGTCGAACTCCTCCCTGCCCTCCAAAACCGGGACCTCTATCTTATCGCCGAAAACAGCTTGGGCGAATGAAATTGGCAGATCCAGATATAGGTCATTTCTCCGCCTCTCAAATATTTTTGAGGGCTGAACTCTTAAAATAACGTAGACGTCCCCTGCCGGACCGCCGTTAAGGCCTTCATGGGCCTGGCCTGACATTGGCAGAATATTGCCGTCATCCACCCCGGCCGGGATATTGACATTAAGACTGATTTTCTTGCTTTCCCTGCCTGATCCCGAACAGGCCTTGCAGGGTTTTTCTATAATTCTGCCCTCTCCATGGCATTGGGGGCAGGTTGTCTGATTTATCATCCTGCCGAATGGTGAGTTTATCTGCTGCTGGACAACGCCACTGCCCTTACAACGAGGGCAGGTTTTTTTATCACTTCCGGGTTCGGCTCCAGACCCGTGACAATGGGTACAGCTCTCTTTTCTTGTAAACTGAATCTTCTTTTTGCAGCCGAAAACCGCTTCTTTAAAGCTCAGTTCCAGCTCAATTCTGATGTCCTCTCCCTTTCTCCTGGTGTTTTTGTATGTGGATGTCCTTCCCCCTCCAAAGAGATCGGAGAAGAGGTCTCCGAAGATGTCGTTCATGTCAAAACCGAAGCCTCCGAAATTGGAAGCCCCGCCCATACCGCCATTTTCAAAGGCGGCTGCCCCATAGGTGTCATATAGCCTTCTTTTCTCATCATCCTGGAGAATATCATAGGCGGTAGAAAGCTCTTTGAACATTTCTTCAGCATGCTTATCGCCGGGGTTCAAGTCCGGATGGTATTTTTTTGCTTTTTTTCTATAGGCACTCTTTATTCTGCTAAGATCGGCATTTCGATCCACGCCAAGCACTTCATAAGGATCTTTCACGCTAGCTCCTTTCAATCATCTGTTTTTTTGACTATACCCACCATTTTAAAGTCTATGTTACAACTTGGCAAATAGACAGGAAAAGGACCGGGAGATAATCCCGGTCCTGAAACTCCGCAATTTTCCGGATTCGGCTATCGAAGAGTTTGTATTATCTTAGACAAATATTAACTTCTTTAATTTTTTGTATCCTCATCGTCATCCACAACCTCATAGTCGGCATCAACAACGTCGTCATCTGAGGATGGACCGGCCTGGCCCTGTCCCTGTTCGGGATTTGCCTGGCCCGCCTGGGTCTGCTGGTAGAGCTTCTGAGAGAGGTTGTTCAGTTCAGTCATGAGGGCATCGGTCTTGGCCTTGATGTCGTCAAGATTATCAGAATCTTTTACATTCTTAAGTTCCTGAACCTTATCCTCAACCTTTTTCTTCTCATCTGCACTTATCTTGTCACCAACTTCTTTGAGGGTTGATTCTGTCTGGTAGACCATGCTCTCAGCCTGGTTCCTGGCCTCAACCAACTCCTTCTTCTTTTTGTCGTCATCAGCATATTGCTCAGCCTCTTTGACACGGCGATTGATCTCATCTTCGCTCAGATTTGTTGAAGATGTTATGGTGATCTTCTGCTCCTTACCTGTGCCCTGGTCCTTGGCCGATACATTTACTATTCCGTTTGCGTCTATATCAAAGGTGACTTCGATCTGTGGAATTCCCCTTCTAGCTGCAGGTATGCCTGTAAGCTGGAAACGTCCCAGAGTTGTATTGTCGCTTGCAAATTCACGCTCGCCCTGGAGAACATGGATATCAACTGTTGTCTGATTGTCTGCAGCAGTTGTAAATACCTGGCTCTTCTTTGTAGGTATGGTGGTGTTTCTCGGAATCAGAACTGTCATAACTCCACCAAGTGTTTCCAGGCCCAAGCTCAGAGGCGTTACGTCCAGAAGTAGGAGGTCCTTAACCTCTCCTGAAAGAACTCCGCCCTGAATTGCAGCACCCATAGCTACGCACTCATCCGGGTTGATGTCCTTTTGAGGATCTTTTCCTATCAATTTCTTAACCGATTCCTGAACTGCCGGTATACGGGTAGATCCGCCGACCAGGAGTACCTTGTCTATATCTGAAGCTGACAGGCCCGCATCTTTAAGGGCATCAAGAACAGGAGCTTCTGTCTTCTTAACCAGATCACTTGTCAACTCATCAAACTTGGCCCTTGTCAGGTCCATATTTAAGTGGACCGGCTGGCCGTTAACTGCTGTGATGAAGGGCAGGTTTATTGTGCTTGTCATGGCTGTTGAAAGCTCTTTTTTCGCCTTTTCGGCAGCATCCTTGAGACGCTGGTCGCTTGTCGGATCCTTGAGCAGGTCAACCCCATGTTCCTTCATGAACTGGTCATTGACATAGTTCATTACCTTCTGGTCGAAGTCATCGCCGCCTAAGCGGTTGTTGCCTCTGGTTGCCAATACTTCAAATACTCCGTCACCAACTTCGAGGATTGAAACGTCGAAGGTGCCGCCGCCCAGATCGTATACCATGATCTTTGCTGAATTGTGCTCCTTGTCCAAGCCATAGGCAAGGGCTGCAGCTGTGGGCTCGTTGATAATTCTTTTTACTTCAAGCCCGGCAATTCTTCCGGCATCTTTTGTTGCCTGGCGCTGGGCGTCGGTGAAGTAGGCAGGTACTGTGATTACAGCCTCTTTTACGTCTTCTCCCAAATATGATTCGGTATCGGCTTTGAGCTTCTGAAGAATCATTGCTGAGATCTCTTCAGGTGAATAATCCTTGCCGTCAATGTTTACCTTTTTTGCACTTCCCATATCACGCTTGATCGAGGAAACAGTCCTGTCGGGATTCATTACCGCCTGACGTTTTGCAGTCTCACCGACCAGCCTGTCTCCCTCTTTTGTGAAGGCTACCACTGAAGGTGTGGTCCTGTTGCCCTCGGCATTGGGGATAATACTTGGAGATCCAGCCTCCATAACCGCTACTGCAGAGTTCGTTGTTCCTAAGTCAATTCCTATAATTTTAGCCATATCAAATTCCTCCTGAATGTTTTTATTTGGCCACCTTAACCATGGCCGGTCTGATCAATTTTCCGTTTAGCTTGTAGCCTTTTCTCATCGTTTCCGTTATTCTGCCCGACTCCACCTCATCGCTGTCTTCCATAAGCACTGCGCTGTGGAGGTGGGGGTCAAAGACTTGACCGTCGGATGCGATTTCTTCAAGGCCGTTCTCTTTTAATATATTGTCAAGCTGGTTGAAAATCATTTCCATCCCCTGGAAAAAGCTGTCATGTTCTTTTTCACTGTCCAGGGCCCTGTAGAAGTTGTCAACCACCTCTAAAATTTCTATTAGTAGTTTTTCATTTGCAAAGATAATTGTGTCTTTTTTATCTTTCTCAACCCTCTTCTTATAGTTGATAAATTCAGCCTGCATCCTGAGCATCTGATTTTTTGCCCGATCGAGTTCCTCGCTGAGCTCATCGCCCCCGTCCGCCGGACTCACTTCAGGAGCATCCGCAGGCTCCGCATCTATTATCTCTTCCTCATTTATATTCTTATCTTCTGCCATCTCCTTATTATCCATTTCTTCTTCTATGTTATTGATATCTATCTTTTTCTTATTTTTCTTTTTCTGCACAAGCCTCTCCTTTCCCGGCTCAAGCCTCTCAGCTCCTGCCCCTTAAAGTTACTGAATTAATATATCTGCCAATACGGATCACATCGTTGATGATCCTCCTGTAATGCATATCAATGTTTCCAAGGACTCCGATCCTGCCCTCAAAATCTCCCGCCACTTTATATGGAACTGAAATGATTGCCCTCTCCTGCAACCAGTCTTGGGGGTTCTCCCTGCCTATCTTGATGCTGACCGGAAGGTTCGCATCCAGGCCCCCAATGTATTCGATAAAATCCGGATCGTTTTGAAGCCTTCTTATGAAGTCAAGGCTTTCCTCACCATTGTAATTGGCCCCGGTGATAAGCTTGGTCAAGCCCGCAAAATCTACGGCCGCTTCCATATTTCTCCTTATATGGTCTCTTAGCAAGGGAACCAGCTCACTCATAACATTGCCCGAAACGTAGGATCCGGAAAAGAAGCTTGAGTGAAGAAAGTCATCTATTGATTTCAAGTTCCTGTTTTCCAAAAGTTCCTGCAAAATTTCCCCGGCCCTGTCAAGCCTCTGCTTGGAATATTGGCCATGGAGGTGGACCAGGTCAGTCTGAATGAAGTTTGAATTAAAGACCATAAGCAGGACCAGGTCCCGGTCCGACATGGGTATTATCCTTATCTTATTCAGTAGGTCCTTTTCCCTTGAAGGCAACAATATAAATGAAGCCAACCCGGTAACGTCTGATAAGAGATTTAAGGCGTTGGATAGAACTTCCTTGGGGTCGTTGGTCTGACTGAAGAGGCTCTTTGTTGGAAGTCTCAAAACCTGGTCATCCTTAAGTCCCCTGGTCATAAGCTCGTCCACATACCAGCGAAAAGCCTTCTCTGAAGGGATCCTGCCCGAAGATACGTGGGTTTTTTCCAGGTAACCTTCGTGTTCAAGGTCGCTCATCTCGTTCCTTATGGTTGCTGCGGAAACGTCCATATCGTACTCTCTCTTGAGAATTCTGGATCCTATGGCTTGGCCGTTTTCAATATATGAAGAGAGTATTGCGCTTAAAATAAAATATTTTCTCTCGTCCATATTATCCTCCTCAATCACCAATCTTTACCGGCCCGTTTATTCTTTATTATCACTCTACCTTTTCGAGTGCTAATATTATTTTAAAGGGCTTTATCCTCTTTGTCAAGTATTATTACAAGCCTTCGGCAAGAAAAAAAAGTGCCTTGCAAAAACCATGACAGCCTTTGAAAAAAGGGCAAGATAAAAGGGCCGGAAGCCGGAAAACCCCGCTTTCGACCCTTTCGGCGAAAAAAAGGCTGTCGCCGGTCAAAATCAAAACTATTCCTTATATCCGAACTCAGGTATGCCCTTCCAACGCTCAGTCAAATACCTGACTACCATCTTGGGCTGGCGTTCGCGAGTAAAGACTCCCTTGCGGTTGCCCATAACCCTCATAATCCCGAATTTTGTTTGGAAGTCTGCAAAGTTCCACAACTGCTCACCTTTAACATTGGCAAACTCATCGAAAGTTTCGCTGTACATCTTATAAAACTCAAGCTGGTATTCCTCACTGAAGGGCTCGTTATAGGCGGAATGCATGCCGTCAACCGTATCAGCCCCATATTCGGTAAAGACTATAGGCTTGTCCGGGAACTTGTCCTGGAATGCTTTAAGCTCTTTTCTCATGCCCTCGCGGCCCGCTTCCAGGTCTCCTGTATTGATGTACCATGAATAATAGCGGTTGGGGCAGATGACATCATAGAGATCTAGGGTCTGGTCGGTCTCGGGAGTTGAGAACATTATTGAAACGCAGGTCCTGGGTCTCTTCTGTTCATCAAGTTCGTGGGCCAGTTTAAAGAGAGGCTCAAAGTATTCATGGGCCCCGTCGGAGAAGTTTGCCGCCTCATTGGCAATGGACCACATGACAACACAGGCGTGATTTTTATCCCTGCTTATAAGCTCTTTCAAAGCCTGTTCATGCATTTCTTTTGTCTTGAGCTTGGTCCAGGTTTGATCTTTCTTCCCGCCTTCAGCAATGTTAAATCCGAAGCTAACCATAAGTCCTACAGCCGGGACTTCATCAATTACCACTATACCTTCCCTGTCGCACAGCCTCATCATCTCCTCAGCATAGGGATAGTGGCTGGTCCTGAATGAATTGGCCCCCATGGCTTTCATGAGCTCAATATCAAGGATATTATAGGCCTGGTTAAGACCGCGTCCGTTGACGTAGCTGTCCTCATGTTTTCCGAAGCCTTTAAAGTAGAAGGACTTGTCATTAATATAGAAGCTTCCGTTTTTGACTTCGATTTTCCTGCAGCCGAAGGGTTCCTCGTAAACATCAATCAGGTCTCCACCCTTAAGAGCCTCAACCCTCAATGTGTAAAGATATGCATTCAGTGGCTGCCAGAGCTTGAGATCCTCAATTTTAATTCTTGTGTCATTCCCTTGGCCCTGTGCAACCGGCTGTCCCTCTTCATCAAAAACAGTAAGCTTGATTTCATCAAAGTCTCCGAAGCTGTTCACTCTAACATGAACATCAGCTTTTTTTCCCGCAACATCAACGTCCGGGCAGATGCTTATATCTTCAATGTAGTCTTTAGGTGTTGAGTAGAGGACCACAGGCCTGTGAATTCCCGCATAGTTGAAGAAATCAAAATTCTCATCCACCTTATGAATGATTCTCCCATTTTCATCCTGAGTCTTTGAATAATTTCCCACGGGCAGGCTTGTATAGTCCAGTAAATTGGAAAGTCTTACGGTCAGCCTGTTCTTTCCGACCTGTGCCAAGTCATTGATCTTCGCTTCAAATGGTGTGAAGCCCCCCTTATGGTGGGTCAGCTCCTGTCCGTTTATGTAAACCCAGGCCTCATGGGTTACCGATCCGAACCTGAGAACCTGTCTTTTTTCCAGGTCCTCTTTTCTCAAAACAAATTCCCTCTCATAGATAAAATAGCCGGCATGCATGCGGACCTCGGTATCCACAGTCTGGTCATTGAAAGAAGCCGGTACTGCCATGAGCTTATAGTCCTTAATTTTCTCTTTAACATCACAGCTTCCGTCCTCAGGATCCACACGGAACTTCCATATACCGTCTAATGACAACTTACCCCTTGTTTCAGTTGAAATTGGAAATAACATAGGTCCCCCTTTCGATAATTTGCAATCTCTCTAAGCCCATAAAAATAATTTTATATGGCATTCAATGATACAATAATTATATCAAGCAAACGTTTCTACAACACGCCTATTTGTAAAATTCAGCGTACTTTTAGAATCAGCTTGTTATGTCCCTTTCGTTCTTTAATATTATTAAATACTAATCAAAGGACAGGCAGGGCGAAAAACTATAAAACCATTATAGAAAAGGAGACCGGCATGGAAAAAATGAATCTTGAAGTCCGTAAGAAAAAGCTCATTGAAGTTGATGGTCTTAAATTCAAGGATCTCAACGGAAACGGAAAGCTGGACCCCTATGAGGACTGGAGACTTCCCTATGAAGAGAGGATTAAAGACCTGGTCGGACAGATGAACCTGGACGAAAAGGTTGGCATGATGATGATCTGCACCCAGGAAATGGGTCAGTCCACAAGTCCTGAAAACAGGAGCCAAGACGGTATCCTCAACAATGAATACAGAGCTGAAAAATCTTCCATATTTGCAAATCAAAAAGAATATGGCAACACCCGTACAGTTGAAGAATTAAAAATGAGGCACTTCATTTTAAGAGAAAACTATTCTGAAAAAGAGATAGCCCTGTGGATAAACGCCATGAACGAGTTGGCGGAGGAATCAAGACTGGGCATCCCGGTCATAATAGCCTCAAACTCCAGGAACGAAAATGCTGAAAGAACCTTCGGCATGAATGACGCTGTCGGCGTTTTCTCAACCTGGCCCTCAACCCTTGGCCTTGCAGCAGCAGCCATGGGAGACTTGGCAGCCGGCAAAGACGCCTCCATCTTCAGCGAGTTCGCCGAGACGGCAAATGAAGAGTGGAAGGCAACCGGCATAAGAAAAGGCTATATGTACATGGTCGATACGGCCACAGACCCCAGGTGGATGAGGATCTACGGGACCTTCGGTGAAAGGACCGACCTCATCTGCGAAGCTGCAAAGAGGCTCCTGCTTGGCTTCCAAGGCGAAAAACTCAGCAAGGAATCAACCTCACTTACCATGAAACACTTCCCATCAGGCGGTCCCCGTGAGAACGGCTTTGACCCCCACTATGCCGAGGGAAAACTGAATGTCTATGCAACGGAAGGCAGTCTTGAAAAATACCACCTGCCACCCTTCCAAGTATGCGTCGACTACGGATCGACATCAATAATGCCCTACTACTCAATTCCTTCAAGCGAAAAGAGCGCTCCTCAGACATATAAGGGCCAAACCCTTGACTTTGAGGATGTGGGCTTCGCCTTCAATAAGGCCTTCTTAAAAGATATGCTTAGAGACGATATGGGCTTTAAGGGCTATGTCAACTCAGACTCGGGAATCTTGGACAAGATGTGCTGGGGCATGGAAAAAGCCTCACAGGTTGACCGCGCCGCCAAGGCCATCAATGCCGGAACCGACATAATAGCAGACACCAACGAGGTCTTCCTCATAAAGCAAGCTGTGGAAGAGGGCAAGGTCTCCATGGACAGAATTGATGAGGCCGTAAGCAGGCTCCTACATGAGATGTTCACCCTGGGGCTTTTTGATGATAAAACCTATGTGGATCCCGACAAGGCCGTCGAGGTCGTTGAAAATCCTGAATCCCATAAGAAGGCTTACAAGGCCCACCTCAAATCCGTAGTTCCCCTGAAAAACAAGGACTGCTTCCCCTGGAAGAAGGACAGCAAGGTCTATGTTGAAACCTTCCACAAGGAAGCTGAGAAAGCCCTTCCCTATTTGGATGAGGCGGTTAAAATCCTGAAAACCCGTGAAGACCTGGTCTATGTGGATAAACCTGAGGATGCCGACATTGTCTGGGCCCTCCTCTATCCCAAAACGGGCAACTACTTTACCGCAACTCCGGGCCTTCTTGAATTGACCCTGTGTGAGAACAAAACCAACATGGCTTTGGACGGTGAAAAATACAAGGAGACAACCCTTGAAAAGGTGGCAAGACTCAAAGAGCTTTCTGAAATAGCCCATGCCCACGGCGGCAAGTTTGTCGTTTCTATAAATACAATAATGCCCTGGATCCTCGACAATGTTGAGCCCCTCACGGACGGCCTGATCGCCCACTTTGAGACCCTCATTGAGGCCCAGCTCGATGTTTATACAGGCAAGGCCAAGCCAGGCGGAAAGCTCCCCTTGACCCTACCGTCATCAGAAAAAGTTATAGCTGTGGATAAGGACTACAAGTGTGTATCTCCCAACGATGTTCCCGGCTATGACAAGCAGAAGTACATGCCTAAGGGCCTCCACTATGCTTATGTGGACGAGGCCGGCAACGAGTATATCTCGGGATTCGGATTGACTTTCTAAATTCTCGCAAACATAAACAGCTTATAAAGCTTAAATATTGCAAACTAAAAGGGATCGGCCGCTTGGTCGATCCCTTTAAAAATGAGTTATTCCCAAAACTCTATTATCAAAATAAAATATTTCTTAATTATATAACTTAAGTTTTATAAACTAAGCTTGCTGCTTTTCACGCCTGTCCGCAAGCTCTTTTGCGTTGGCCTGGACCCTGGACTTGCTCAGAGGATATATAAATATCATTGAGAGAGCTGACAAGGCCATGGCTATGGCCGGAACTAGGGTGGAAATATTGTACATGCCCTGGATAACCTGCGGTGTCTGAGTTATTACGGTCTGGTCGTATCCAACACCTGCTAAGGCCCAACCGGCTGCAGCACCTGCGAAGGCCTGGCCGACTTTACGGGCAAATGAGTATAGACCGTAGATCGTGCCGTCATCCCTGTTGTGGGTCTGAACTTCGACATCATCAATAACGTCAATGATATTGGCCCATATAATCGTATTGAAATAGTTCATTCCTACATAAGCAAGAAGGAGGCAAACTATGAAGATCATTGGGTTACGGGTGTTCAAAACAAACAGCAGGAAGGTCATGCCGGTGCCCAAAATACTAGCAGCTGCACTTATTTCCTTTTTTCCGAATTTTCTGGCAACATAGGGTGCCGATGTTTGGACAATGACCAGGGCTATGATCGGATTTACAAAGTTCACTATCGACAAGCCCTTGGCACTATTGAATATGTCCTTGAATACGTAGTTGTTCATGGCTCCTACCATGAGCTGGGCCATGATCAGGAAGAGTGATCCGAGGATTATACCTATGAGACCGCGATTAACCAAAACTCTCTTGTAGTCCTTTAATGTTTCTGAAAAGCCCTTGGATCCCTGAGAAGGAATTTTTACCCTCTCAATCGTTCCTTTATAGCAGAAATAGTAGAAAACGACCGCCATAATTGAGAATACGGCTGCAAGAATCGGAAAAGTCATATCGGTCTTAACTACCTGCTGGCCGTCAACTGTTGTGAAGATTACCATTGGAACCAGGCCGCCGATTACCAGCTGGGCCAATGTTGCACCACGGCTTCTCCAAGTTGAAAGTTCCGTACGTTCATCCGGATCGGCAGTGATTGCTGATGCCATTGAACCATATGGAATATTAATCGCCGTATACATGAATGAGCCCCAAAGCAGGTAGGTTACATACATGTAGATCATTTTTACCGACATTGAAGCGGCCTGCATTGATGACTGATAAAGCAGGAAGGAAGCCAGGGACACCGGAATCGCAATTCTCCTTATCCAGGGTCTGAACTTGCCTTCTTTTCCGACGGTTGCCATATCGACGATTCTGCCCATACCGGTATCGGTGAAAGCATCCACAATACGTGCTACCAGGAAGAGGGTTCCTACAGCAGCCGAAGGTATTTTCAATACCTGAGTGTAAAACACCATCAAATACATGCTCTGAAGCATAAAGGTCATATCGTTCGCCAGGTCTCCGAACATGTAGGAGACCTTGTCCTTGATTCCGAATGGACGATAATCCTCATATTGCATATGTTCCATCTTACCTCCTTTGACCAATAAAAGCGGATAATAAATTTTAGGTTCCCACCTTGTAGGTGAAAACCCTTTCCTCAGGTTAATATTAGCATATAGGGAATGAATTGTCATATAACTTATCAAATAAATATGTCGAAATACTCCATTAGGCCGCTAAGAAAGGAATTCTGCAAGTCAAGGCCTTTTTTTGTCAATCTGACCCTATCGTCATCCCACTCAACAAGGCCTCTTTCTTTTTCCACATTAAAGTAAGCCCCTGCCCTCTCAAGGGGGTCCTCTCCCATAAGATCCTTGAATCTTCTCCTGTCAATTCCGGAAATTTTTCTGAATCCCATCATGAGGCCCTCAAATATATCATCATCCCTGTTTCTCTTTTCAATGCTAAACGGCAGGCCATCCTGCGCAATTGACTCTATGTATTTTTGAATATTTCTCGTATTTGAAAAGCGTTCATGGTTCATATAAGATGCAGCTCCCAGGCCCAATCCCAGATACTCATCCAAAGACCAATATTTGAGGTTATGCCTTGACTCCTTTCCCCTCTTGGAAAAATTTGAAATCTCATATCGCTTGTAGCCCAGATCCTCAAGACCTTTATAAGCCCCGGTCATCAGCTCAACCTCTCTTGATTCCGGATTTGGGGCCACCTTGCCCTTTTCTATCCAAAACTTGAGCAAAGTCCTATCCTCTATGATCAGGCTGTAATATGAAACATGGTCGGGATCCATTTTGCCAATGGCTCTGAGGTCCATATCCAGATCCTCATGAGTTTGACCCGGTATTGAAAAAATAAAATCAAGATTTAAATCGAAATAATTGCGACTTCTAACCAATTCGACGTCTTTATACACCCCGTCCGGTGTCTGATCCCTCTTACAGAAGTCAATGAGTTTTTCTGACATGGTCTGGACACCCAGGGAAATTCGATTGACCCCGGCTTCCTGAAAAATATCCAACTTGCTTTCACTCAGGGTCCCGGGATTGGCTTCAATGGTCCACTCGGCATCCTCGGAAATTGTAAAGCCGGCTCTTATGGCTTTAAAAAGCCTTTTTAGGTCGGCATCTGAAATTATTGTGGGCGTACCCCCGCCAATGTAGAGGCTGTCAATCAGATAATTTCGGTCTTTGAGTTTTTGACTCCAAAGCCTTATCTCCCCTATTAGGGAATCAATGTATGGTGAGTGGTAGGCTTCCACGTGGGGAAAAGTTAAAAAATCGCAATAGGAACACCTCTCCTTGCAGAAAGGTATATGGAAGTAGAGTCCCAGTTTCCTATTTGCGATTTCTCTCTTATTCATCTTCATCATATTTTAGTACTGATAAGAAGGCCGATTGAGGCAGGGTGACATTGCCGATCTGTCTCATCTTCTTCTTGCCCTCTTTTTGCTTCTCCAGGAGCTTCTTCTTTCTGGATATATCGCCGCCATAGCACTTGGCTATGACGTCCTTCCTCAGGGCAGATACGGTCTCTCTGGCTATAATCTTTCCACCTATTGCGGCTTGAACCGGAATGGCGAACTGGTGCCTTGGAATTTCTTTTTTCAGGCGGACACAGATGTTCCTCCCCCTGTCATAGGCCTTATCCCTATGAACTATGAGGGACAGGGCGTCAACAGGCTCACCGTTTATGAGTATATCCAGCTTTACCAGGTCGCTCTTCTCATAGTCTTTGAGGTCATAGTCAAGCGAAGCAAAGCCGCGGGTCCTTGACTTTAAGGCATCGAAGAAATCATAAATTACCTCGTTTAAGGGCAGGTCATAAACAATGGAAACCCTTCTCTCATCCAGGTATTCCATAGTCTTGTAAATCCCCCTCCTGTCTTGGCATAAGTCCATGATGGTCCCTATGTATTCCTGGGGTGTCATTATTCTTGCGTTTACAATGGGTTCGGAAATTGATTCTATATCTGTTGGATCCGGGAAGTCGGCCGGATTCTGCAATTCCAGCTCCCGGCCTGAATGGAGCTTAAGCTTGTATATTACTGAGGGGGCTGTGACAATCATGTCCAGGTCAAATTCCCTCTCAAGTCTCTCCTCGACAATCTCCATGTGGAGCATTCCAAGGAAACCGCACCTGAAGCCGAAGCCCAAGGCTATGGATGATTCTTTTTCAAATGTCAGGGCAGCATCGTTAACCCTGAGCTTTTCCAGGGCATCTCTTATTGAGTTGACATCCTCATTTTCTGTAGGATAGATTCCCGCATAGACCATGGGCATTACTTTTTTATATCCGGGCAGGGCATGCTGGGTCGGATTTAGGGCGTCGGTAATGGTATCTCCGACCCCGGCGTCCCCCACAGTCTTTATTGAGGCCACAACATAGCCTACATCCCCAGTTATGAGCTCTCCTATTGGTATGTTGCCGCCCGAAACATAGCCCACCTCGTCAACGTCATATTCTTTTCCCGTAGCCATGAGCTTGATTTTCTGGCCAGGCTTAATTTTACCATCAATCACCCTTATGAAAAGGACGACCCCCTTATATGAGTCATAGTATGAGTCGAAGATCAGGGCTTTTAAAGGCTTATCCTGGTCCCCTTGGGGTGGCGGGACATTTTTTACTATATCTTCCAAAACGTCATCTATGTTGGTTCCGACTTTTGCAGAAATAAGGGGTATTCCCTCGCTGTCAAAGCCCAGAATATTCTCTATCTCCCCCTTGGCAAACTCAATATCTGCGCTGGGCAGGTCAATCTTGTTCACAACGGGGAGGATCTCCAAATCTTCTTCCAATGCCAGGTAGGTATTAGCCAGAGTCTGGGCTTCAACCCCCTGTGAAGCGTCCACTATGAGTATGGCTCCCTCGCAGGCTGCCAAGGACCTTGAAACTTCATAATTGAAGTCCACATGGCCCGGAGTGTCGATCAAATTCAGGACATAGCGCTTGCCGTCCTTGGAATCATAAAAGAGCTTTACCGACTTGAGCTTGATTGTTATGCCCCTCTCCTTCTCCAAGTCCATGGAGTCAAGGAGCTGCTCTCTCATTTCCCTTGCTGTAACCGCTCCGGTCTTCTCTATAAGACGGTCTGCCAGGGTCGATTTGCCGTGGTCAATATGGGCAATTATGCAAAAATTTCTTATTTGTTCTGAATTATATTTCATGATTTCTCCTAAATCGGTCCTATCGATCCGAAGGGATAATAGCGGAAACTCGCGTGTCCCTCTATGGTATTTCCCTTGATGGGGCCGAATACCCTGCTGTCCTTGCTGGCTCCTTCTTTTCGATTGTCTCCTAAAACAAAGACCTCTCCCTCACCTATTAACCACTCGGCCTTGTCACCTGTATATGTGTAATCGGAATTGACATAGTCCTCTTCCAGCCTTTTCCCGTTTACAAAGACGCTGCCGTTGTCAATTTGAACGTATTCATTGGGCAGGCCGATCACGCGTTTAATATAGAAGCGATTTTCACCGGGCGGCCTGAAAACAATTATGTCTCCTCTTTCCAGGTTGTCGACATCGGATCCGGGTTTAAAGACCAAAAGCCTGTCCCCGCTATGGAGGGTATCCAGCATGGACGAACCCTCAACCCTGGTTGCACTAACCAGGAACTTGGTGATCAGGAAGGCCACCAATAGGGCTGAAGCTAAAATCTTCAGAAGCAAAACGGGGCCGAATTTTCTCTGTTTTGTTTTTTTTCCGGCCCTCATAGAACCTCCTCAATTCATGATCAGGCTAATCTCTTAATAAAAACTCTTCATATGGGTGAGCGGCCAAATTCTGAAACGGGCAACCGCCTCAAGCCTGTCCGCAGGGACCGGCCCGAAAAGCCTGCTGTCATTGCTGGCTCCGGGATTCCTATTGTCACCCATGACAAAGTATTGGTCTGCCGAAAGGACCCAAACATTGTCCTGGTAGCTTTCCGTGGGCAGATCTTTAATATAGTGTTCAACCAAAAGGAGGCCGTCAATGAAGACCTTGCCGTCATGGATCTCAACGGTTTCTCCGGGAAGGCCTATGACCCTCTTTACATAGAGTTCGTCGGGATGGTCGGGGCTGTCAAGTATGACTATATCGCTCCTCTTAAATTGATGGCTGTATGTGGGTATCTTGCTTACAAGAAGAATATCTCCGTTACTGAGGGTTGGGTACATGGACTCCCCTTTGACCGTGGTGGCACCCCCTATGAACATCCTGATTATCAAGGCCAGGGCGACTGCGGCTACTAATGGAAGAACCCAGTCCCTCAATGCCACGAAAAATGAAGATTTCTTTTTAGGTGCTTCGATATTTTCTTGATCATATCTTTCCGGCCCTTGATTTACAGGCCTCTTCTTATTTACAAGGAAAAGCTCGTCTTCGTAGGCATCCTCGTCGTCATAGTCCTCATCTTCATAAATTTCATAAGTTCCTTGGGCCAGGTCTTCGGTGTCTGAGACATCGGCTTTAGGGCTTTCTTGTGACTCCTCTTGGGCCGGGCTTTCCTCGACCGGCTCTTCTTGATTGTTCCACTTGACCCCGAAGAGCTCATCAGTATCGTCTATGTGGTTCTCAAGCGAAGATCCTTCTTCCTCTTTTTCTTCCTCAACAGACGCAACAGGTTCTTCAGCAGGGCCCTCTTCTTTCTGTTCTTCCTGAAGCAGTCTCCGTCTTAGCTGGAACTTCAGTGCATCCATGTCATAATCGCTATCTTCACTGCCGTCTTTCACTTCTCCTGCTGCTGACATTTCTTCTCTGCGATCCTGCTCAAAATCCTCTTTAAGGCTTCTCATGATCTCTACAGGATCAAAAGGGCGGGTGCTTTCCATATCTTCATCTAGGCCCTTGTCTCCGCTCCGATCTTCCCAATTTTCTATTTTCATGGCGGCTCCTTATCTAAAAATACCTTTCGGTTTTATCGTTAATTTACCAGAATAGTATAACACAGACTGCTGTATTTAACTTTAAAGCTGGGCAAAAAACAGGCCCGGATACTCACATTTTTAAAAGGCCGGCTTTTATCTCTTCAACTCTTTCGATTGCTTCATTAACCTGCTTTTCGGCTGCTCTTATTTTATCCTGAACCATCCAATCTACTATGAGCCCGTCAAAAAAGTAATCTGAAAAATTAAGGAAAGCCGATATATCTATATTTATCTCAAGGACTTGACCGACATCCGCCAATTCCTTGCTTAAATTTTTAACCGCTTGCTTTGCTTTTTCTATGTCGGAATTAGCATCGCTGATCCTAGCATGTTTTATCAGGGTCGTTAAAGCTCCCCCTCCCAGCATATCGAAAATACCCCATTTGCCGGCGACTCTTAGCTGTTCTGCGGCATCTGTAAGACAGTCCAAGGCCTTATCAGCTGCAATCACCGCTTCTGCTATCTCTTTCTTTTTGTCCATATGTGTGTCCTTTCTTATTAAAGGCTTATTACAATGTTAATAATAGCTTGTATAAATATTATAAAGACAAAAAGAGATGGATGTTTTGAATTTCATCCATCTCTTTTTAGTTGATAATATTCCTTCTTTATTCTCCTTTTTCTACTACTGTCTGCCCGGTCTCATCATTTTTTAATGCCTTTATTCCTTTTCTATATTTTAAATAGGCACTGAGTGTGGCGGCTTCAGCCAAACCAATAATAATAGGGGCAACAGAGGGCCCGTCAGCCAAACCTTCAGACCAACGAGTTTCTTTATTAATTGCTAAAATAATAAACAATACTATATAGACAATTAGGTGTTTCTTATTTACATATCTTCCGGATAAAATAAAAAGTCCGCATGCCAAAATATTTATGATTAACCTCATTGTTTTTTGATCGAAACGGCCTATATAGAAATGAGAAAAAAGGGTTATTAATAATAGCTCTATCCATAAAAATAGTCCAAACACCCATAGTTGCTTATTTATTTTCGTTGTTGCTTTTTTCATAACTTTTTTAAGATACATAAAATATCTCCCATCTTTAATCCGGCCAAAATAAATAGACCACAAGAATGCTAAACCTTTAGTTATTCCATGTCAATATCTGCTAACAAAAAAAGACCTGATAAAAATCAGGTCAATCTTTTTACTTATTTAATGAAAATCTATAATTTAGGAAGCTTGAGCATTGAGTTTCTTCTGAAGTGTGCTGATTCGACGACTAGCCGCGTTTTTAGAAACTGCACCTTTCAAAGAAGCGCGCTTGAGCTTTTTATCGATGGTCTTAAGAAGTTCACGAGCCTCTTCGCCCTTGTTTTCCTCAATAGCTACCCCAAATTTTTTGATGTATGTGTTGATTTCAGAGCGTTTGCTCTTATTACGCAAGGTATTTCTCTTTGCGATTTCTATTCTTTTCTTCGCTGACTTGATATTTGCCATCTGCTCACCCCCTATCATGTTTATAAAATTAGCTACCAAGGAAGTTTACCATATATGATAGCTATGTGCAAATTAATTTTTTCATTTAATAAAGCAGCCCGACCCTTGAAGGCCGGACTGCTTACGCAATTGATCTTGCTCAATCATTCGCTATTTGATCTATAACCTTACCTATAACCCTTTACTTTAGAGAATCCTCAACCGCCTGGCTTACTGCTTTCAATCCGCCAACGATGATGATTTTCTCATAGTTTGCCTTCTGGATATGTTTGGCAATCGCTTTGGGTAAGTCTGCCTTCTTCGTCAGAAGGACGGGAACATCTGCCCTTGCTGCTACGGGTCCCGCTGCCAGGGCATCGGCAAAGTCTTCGCCGGAGGCGAGATAGGCGGTGGTGGCTTTGGGGAAGAAGCGTTCAGCAATCATGGCTGACGTTTCATAACGAGTTTCCCCACCGATCCGTTCGATCTTTTGGGGTATGTCTTTCACCACAGAATCTGTCAAGGCCGCTTTACCGCCCAAGACCAGGGCCGAAGAGACCTTCATATCTTGGATTGTCTTTTTAATGACATCAGGTAAGGCATTGGTCTTGGTGAGGAGGATGGGATAAGCCATCTTGCCGGCATAGGGGCTGATGGAAAGGGCATCCGCATAGTTGAGCCCGGTAGCCAGGATGACCTTCTCCGGATTCCCCTTTAGCTTAGCCATTCTCCAGGCAATCAGAGCCGATGTCTCATAACGGTCGGCCCCACCGATCCGGCTGGACTTCCAGCCCTTCTTTACTGCGCCTTCAACTTCATTGGAGAGGGCATTGTTCCCGCCAATGAGGATGACTTCTTTTGCACCAAGTCGGCTTGTTTCTGCCTTGACGCCTCCGTCCAATGACCGAGTCTTCGTTAAAAGAATCGGCGCATTCAGAGCCTTAGCTAATACGCCGGCCGTCAAGGCATCGGCAAAGTTATCAGACCGGGCCAAGATAACATAGTCGGCATGGTCAAAGTTCTTCTTGGAGAGGACAATAGCTGTCTCAATCCGGTCTTCTCCGGCGATCCGTTCCGTCGCTCTCTTTTCCGTATTTGAGGGCGTCGTTCCGGGCTTGGGATCCGGTCCGGGTTGGTAAACTGTCTTCCACTGGGCCTGGACCATGGTGTTCTTATTCACTGTAATTTCATCGCCGACCGTCTTCTTTTCTCCCTCAACCATCCAGCCGTTAAAGGCCTTCCCTGCCGGCACTTCGAAGCCGTTTTCGGGAAGCTTCACGGTAACGGTCTGACCCTTCTTATAGGCCGATACCGGCATAGAGCCTTTCGCTCCATTGCCATCGTAACCGATGAAGAAGAAGTCATTCTTGTAGTTGATGTCGTAATTATTCAGAGGACTGGGAATACCGGTCGGGTTGTGGAGGGTGGGGTCCTGCTTATAGCCCAAGTTGGTAAAAGCAGACCAGTTGGAGGGGGGAACAAAGAGGCCGCCTTCCGCCTTGTTTTGGTCAAAACCGGTGGTCTCGTCAAGATGGATATTCTTATAATAAGTACCTGGATCCACGATCAGGTCCTTGTATTCTTCCGCTGAAGAGTCCGGCATGGCAGCCGCTTTTTTATCATAAATTGCCCCGCCTGCTTCTTGGGCCGTATTCCCTTGGAAGAGGGTATTCTCTTCGCAGGTTAAATCGCCGCCTTCATCCAGGAAAATCCCACCACCTTGTTTGGATGTGTTGTTCCGGACCAGGACATTTCTCAAGGTCACCTTGCCATTTGTGGTCAGGGCACCTCCATAATGGCTACTACTGTTTCCCTCAATTGTGGCATTTTCAGCGGTGAAAGTAGAATCCTGTAAGGAAATGGCTCCACCGGAAGCGGCACCTTTGTTTCCGGAAATCAGGATGGAATCTCTGCTGGCTCCCTTGAGATTCACCTCACTGTCCCTGGCCCCAATAGCCGTACCATAGAGCCTTCCCTGGTCTCCTGTCCCTGTGCGCTCCATCCTATTATTCATGATTCGTCCGGCTTGTATGTTTAGATGACCATTGACAAGATAAATAGCGCTACTCAGGAGGACTTCATTATTTTTTACTGTAGCGATATTATCTGAAATCTCACCACCCAGCATAGTAAAGGCCACGTATTGTTCCGGCACTCCGTTTGGCCTTCCATTGAGAAAGATAACGCTACCGGCAGAATAAGGCTTATCAATATGGCTCTGGTTGTTATGGATCTTTCCCCCATACATATCAAATGTCCCGGAGGTGACATTGACCGCTGAGGCCCAATAGTCCCCGCTGGTTACCATATTTTTAATTTCCACCCCACCATACATCTTGAGATGACCCGGGGTTAAACCTCCCCCACCCGGAGCACCGGCTCCGATAAAAACAGCCGGTATTCTTCGCGGATTATCTTTAGAAGCTGAAGAAGTGATCGTCAAATCATTCTCGTTTCCCTGTGGATTCTCCCTCCCCAGGGACAGGGTGGAATCATTGACGATGGCGAAACAGAATTTGTTCAGGTTTAGGGTATGTCCCTGACCCAAAAGGATGGTATCTTTTGTAATTCCTAAAGTGTGCTCTCCGTCAGGCATGACAATATCCGCCCCTAAGCGAATGATGTTCTCCTGACCATCTTCACCCTCCATCCGAATCTTGTGGAGAGCTTGTCCAAGCTCCACTGGCGTAGTAACTTTAATATCCAGCCCTCCTTCCGCCTTGGCAATTGGGGTCCCGGGCAAGAAGCCCAGGACCATGACCAAGGCGAGGACCAGGGCAAGCGTCCGTCGTCTTAATCCTTTCATTTCTTTCTCCTTCTTTCTCTCCGGAATTTATTTCTCTACATTGGCCTCCATAACCGCCGTGTAGTTTTGGAACTTACCATCGACTACCAATAAATTAGTAAAAGTTACCTTGACCTTCTTACTTTCGTTATTCAAGCCAAAGGCTTCCTGGGCATTCTTCATCTTGGCCCCGACAGGAGTTGATTGTGGATAATTAAGCTCTTCTACTGCAGGATATGAAGAGCCCATCTCACCCTGCTCATCAATGACGCTGTCAGGACTTAAGAAGAGTCCGTCGGCTTCCTCAGTACAGCCGATGTTCTCATAGCTATAATCTACGCATACGACCTGTTTAGGTTTCATATCTGTAAACTCGTTTCTTCCATCAAGAACCTTTACGGAATTTATGACCAGCTTCCACTTTCCGTCCACCACCCATTCTTCTCCCGGACCAAGGGTTTGTTCCAATTCGTTCCCTTTCGACTTCTCCTTGCCGGCGTCAGGCTTTTTACTTCCACAAGCCGTAAAAGCTAATAAAACTACTAAGCAAAGAACTAATTTTTTAATCTTCATTTTGTCCTCCTTATGGGTTCACCCACAACATTATCCTCTTCCCATTACCGATATTATCTTCTGGAATAGGGGCATAGAATAAAAATCTTTTTTCTTAAGTCCATCCAGATCAGCGGCCTTCCCGGCGTCTATGATCCCCTCCGGCAAATTAATGATCTCTTTCTTCTCATTAATCATGGGACTCATCTCTATCTTTTCATCCCTGTACCTGATCGTGATTCTAATATTCGTTGTCCCCTTTTCCTGCCTCTGACAGATCAAGGTGGTCGAACTCTGAGCTATGGTATCCAGAATATTGTTTTCCACCTCTTTTACAGACCCGTCCTTCTCTGTCTTTATCTCCTTAAGGCTTACGGTGGCCTTGTCCCATTTCGGGACTACAAGATAGTAGTCTTCTCCTATGAGCTCGCTGTTTTCAAAGTTCGGGTTATCCCTGGTTGCCAATAGGAGCCTGGGATCATCAAAATCGTTGAAAATGTTCTGGCAGGGATCCAATCTGGTCAACACGTCTTCCAATTCTTTCTCCGCATTGGCATAGCCCACATAGACTATCAATCCTTTGATCTTTTCGTCGTAGGGATCCAGACCCATTGCCCTGGCCATTTTTACGAACTGCGGAGAATAGCCCCTGTCATTAACTTTTTTGGAATAGAGTTCCAGGGTATTTTGATATAGGCCCGGCCCCCAGCTATAGTAAGCGTTGAAAATGAACATTGGCCTTCCCGTAGGATCCAGATAAAATCTTCTTTCAGGCACATCCCGACCCTCCCAAATATCTTGCAAAGCCATGCCCTCATAGTGGGTTACATCACCCAGATAGTGGTAATTCTCGGCGTTGTAGTTCCAAACTTCCACCATTCTCTGATAATCATAGTCAATGCTTTCTTCCATAAGGTCCATGGCTTCTTCTTTGTCGATTCCTAGATATGTAAGCAGGTCCTCATCTTTGATGAATTTCCCGTCATCCAGGGTGAAGTTAAAAACCTTATGTGTGGAGCCGTCTCCGTCTCCGCCGTTCGTATATTGCAGGTGAATGCTAAGAATCTGATCATCTTCATACACTGAAAATGTGGAACTTATCATTATATAATCAGGATCCAAATCATTCTTGGCAGCATTGTAGGTCTCTTTTAAGAGATTAATTGTTTCCTCAATTTGCTTATTGGCCCTTTGAGCATCCTCAGAATCCAGAAGAATTCGTGGAAAATGGACACCGTTAACGAGATTTTTTGCAGCTTTTTCATGTTTGGGCTCTATGAAGTCCTTCCAGACTTCCCTATCCTCAACGTGGTCAGACATGGACCCTGCTGTTGCACCCTGAACAAGTTTTCCCCTTGCCTTGGCATCCTTTATCCCTCCGGCTACAAGCTTAGTGGCTATGCCTGTTGTTGCAGAGACTTGGGAAGTCTGACCTACACCTGATTGGTCCTGACTTTCGGAGCCATCCGAAGTCTTGCCTTTGCCGCTGCAGGCTACCAAAATTAAGGCCAAGGCCAATATAAGAAGCCTATATTTTCCACTTTTCATGGCAAACCCTCCTGACCTATAGACCTAAAAGATCGTGTTTAGCCTTATCGAACTCCTCTTGGGAAATAACTCCCGCATCCAACAGTTTTTTCATCTTAATTAATTTATCTGTAGGATCTTCCTGTGTCTGATTCGCTTGCCCGGCACCGAAATTCGGATTATAGGTGCTGTCTGTACCTTCCTGCTGAAGACCGCCCATCATTCCTCCGGCTGCATTCATTCCCAGACCCATAAAGGCCATACCGGCTCCGCCGCCACCATTTTCTCCTGCTGCCTGCATGCCTCTGGCAACTGACTGCTGCAAAAAAGCATTGCCACGTCTGCCTGAAAGGGCATCGGCTTTTTTAACATCGGACATAAGAAGCTTGGTGTCTTCGTCATATTCTATGGCAAGGATTGCCGTTTTTACTATTGCCAAGCCCCTGTCGGACCTCCACTGATAGGCATCTTCCACCGCTGTTGTCAGAGATTGGGCAAAGCCTATTTGATCCCCCTGTATCCTGCTCATGCGGTTCCCCTTGGACGGATCATTGGTATAGTTCGAAAATGCGGCTGACAAGCTTCCCACAACTTCGTTAAATAGCTGCTCACCCGCAGGATTGTCCATATCGCCAAAGTCGAAGACCGGTGCGTTTTGAATAATATATTTTTGCGGGACGAAGTTTTTAACAAAGAGAAGAGGGTCCACAATCTTCAAAGTATAGGTTCCTCTGGTTACCGCCCCTACCTGGGTTCCGAAAAATGCGTCGTCCCAATAGATCTCACTTTGGGTTCCAAATCGGTTGTTTGGAATCTCCTTTAAATTGACATAGAAGGCCAGTTGCTGGGATCCGGGTTGGCCTCCGAATTTTATTTTCTCCCAGGTTGACTTTATAATTGACGCATTTAGGCCATTTCCTTCAAATATACTTTGGGAATTAACATCATCTGATGTAAATATAAAGCCTCCGGGTTCAGCCACTATTCCCGTAATAGCCCCGTCCTGCATGGTGATAAGGGCTGTTCCCTCAGGAACTATGATCTTGCTTCCGTTGCTTATAATATTGTTATTTCCCTTGGTATTTTCTCCCCTGCCATTATTCTGGCCTTGGGCCATAGCCGGAAAAACTCCGGCTGTGGCGGAAAGCCCATCTTGAGGTAGGTAAAAATCTTTCCATTGATCGGCAAAGGTCCCTGAGAGAGCCCCTGCAAACGCTTTAATAAATCCCATCTCGACCTCCTAATTTTTATCCTAATTTTTTAGTTAACCGCTTTAGGTAATTTGACAAACATAAATATTGTGGCTGCAAAGAGAAGAACGCTTGATGCCAGCAAGAGGTAGAATCCGTATGTTACAAATTCTTTAAATTCTCCCAATGAGCTGTACCGATAAATTGCCAATGACAGGTTTAAGCCTGCAAAAATAAGGGCGGGGATTCTTTTCTTGAATATGGTTGTGACTATTGTCAAAACTGCAAGACATATTAATATAACTCCGGGCCCGACTCCGCTTTCAGACTCTAATAAATTTGCCGAAATTCCGAAAAGTTCAACTGCTGGCAGAACTGTGGAAATACAAACCAGCAGGGCAAATATGATGACAAGAATTTGACTAACATGCATTTTTTTCATGATTTCCTCCTTATTTTTATTTTTTAATTATGTAGGTATTACAATTCCTATTAAAATTTTTTATTTGGTCGTTTTTTCCTCGTCCATCTCCTCCAATCTTTTTTTAGCCTCCAAGGCTTCATCAAGCACGCCCCTATCCATCGCTTCCTTTAAATGATCGTCTTCACTTAAATCCACACGATTTCCTTTGAGCATGGTGCTGTTTTCGCCCCACATTCTCGCAGTGCTGAGACCATATTTGCTGGTCTCAAAATCGTCCTCTTGTATGAGATTGGAAATTTCATGTTTGGTTTCCAGCTCATAGTGGTGCCTTTCATTTGAATTGCGGTATCTCAAGTACATTACTATGTAAAAAACAAATCCTGACAGCAGAAGGACATAGAACCACTGCCTTGAACTTTGAAAATCCGTGCCCCGGTACCTGTCCATAGCCGCTATCATGTTAATGACAAAGGCTGCAAGGCCTCCGAAGATCTCGACCAGGACTGCGAATAAGAAGAGCTTGGTGAAGTTGATTGGTACACTTCCCATGGTTTCACTGGTTCTTGCATTTACCGCCACATAGTGGAGGAGGTTCTTCTTCCCCTTATTTTCCATGTAGCTGTAGAGCCAGACCGGAAGATAAGCCGACTTCCATGAATCACCTTTAACTGTGTAGTCTTCGTCCTCCCACTTTACCCCCCTGTCGTACCGGGTCAGAGTGTCCTGGGCGGCAAGTCTTGCCACATCCGAGCTTTGAACGTCGACGACTTTCTTGAGTTTTTTAATATTTGTGTCTCTCTTTTCAGAAGTGTAGCCTTTCAGGTAATTTGCGTTGAAATTGACACAATTTTCAGTATCGAAGGGCATAATTGCGTTTATAACATTTGTTGTCTTTGTCTTTGATGTGTAGTCCAATTTGTCGGTGCTCGACTCTATCGAAAGGTCGTCAATGTAGATGTCAAACTCCCTTTTTATCCTGTAAACATCGGCATCGTATTCAAAGTGCTTATTCTTGCCCTCACCAACTTCCCGGCAATCCGTTTGAATCTCGCCTTTGCCTTCAAGTCTCATATGTCCGTTGATATCGACCAGCATGTAGGGTATGTAAACGCCGCAAATATTTTCTGTGCTGAATTCCCTGGTGAACTTGGGATGGGCGAAGAATTTCCTCTTATTTACAAAATCCGAAATCTTTTCCTTGGCATCTTCTCTTGTAATCTTGAAAGGCAAAATCACATCCGGTACAGCCCCGTTTGGAATTTGATTGTTCAAAGACAGGGTATTCCTGCACCAATGGCACCTTGCCTGGGTTGTGGTCTTCGTGTCAATTACAACTTCAGCCCCGCAGCTTTCGCATTTGAGCGTTATCAGGTCTTCGCTGTTGTCGTCAATGTCCTGGGCCCCGGATCTTATGCTGGTTCCTTCGAGGGTGCTGATATCCTGATCCTCGGGGGCTAAATCAGGTTCAAATTCATGGCGGCAAAAGTTGCACCTGAGCTTGCCCGTCTTTGTGTTTGTTTCAATGTCGGTCGATCCGCACTTCGGGCATTTGATCTGCCCGTCTTTTAGACCCCCTTCATTTTCTATAACTTTAAAATCTTTATTTTCTTCGCTCATAATTCACCTCCAAAAGATTTTCCTCTTTCCGGCTAAAGATACGCCTTGCTTATCCAACTCAATTTAATCACGGTATATATAGAAAATAAATTGTCCTAAGGTTCATCTTTTGGCCATTTTTGCAAAATAGACCTTTGGTCTATATAAAAAACAGCCACAATTTAGGCCTCCTAAACTGTGACTGTTTCAACATTTGTCAATAAAGATCAATTTTAAATTTTAAATTTTCTTATTATTCTTGTTATTACTTTCATTTTTACCGATAATATTATCGATCATTCCACAACCTTTTATCATATCCAGATATAGGAGCAGCTCTCCCCTGGAAGACACATTGAGCTTTTTATATATCTTCAAGATGTGGTGTTTGGCAGTGCTTTTGCTCACAAAAAGCAAATCGGGCAAGTCATCCATATTGTGGCCTTGTATGAGCAGGGATAGAACATTCATCTCAGCAGGAGTCAGATCTTCCGTAGCTTCTATGAAATTCTTGAATTTATTGGCAAGGTAAACCGGCACCCCGTCAAAATTATCGGTTTTCATATTCTTTCTTAGATTTTTGATCAATTCATTAATTTCATAAAACCTGAATTTTTCAACATCATAGCCCCCATTAGGATCTAAAATATTATCCTGATTCCCAATCATCTCCAAACTTTCTGTGATAGGCGTTATATATCTCTTTGTAAAAATTAAGCCTCCGCTTATAGAAAAGAATAGAAACACGATGACAGTAATTACAAGGCTGATAAGATTTTCAAACAGGTCCCTATTAAAGTCACTCTTTGGCACCATGACGACCAACATGGACCTGTTGCCATTTTTTAAGAGGGGGATTTCTCTGGTCACCCCCAGATAGGTGTTGTCCTTACTAATAAATTCCACCAAGTTTGATCCCTGTTTTTTTATGGTCAAAGTGCTTTTCGGCAGGTAGTAATAGCCGCTATCTGTTCCGCTGCTCAAGGTCAGTGAAGGGTCGATTTTTCCGTCCTTATTCGCTACCGGAAGAAAAAGTGTTGTAAGTTTGTCCAATTTGCTTGGCTGTGACAGCTTCTCCTTGAAATACATCTGCTCGACTTCGAAACCGCAGATCCCATAAAAGCTTCCATCCTTGCCTATGATTGGCAGGGTTATAAGCATTATTCTCTGATCTGTCCCGGGCAAGGTAAAAACCGGGGTTATATTATATGACTCATAAAGGGGAGCGTCTCCTTTGTTCAAATGCAAATAATTTGGTATTTGTGAGATGTCATATTCCAACTTCCATTTTCTGTGGGGCATTGAATTGTGCTTTTTTGCAACCTCTACATCCCCTCTGTAAACTATAATTGAAGAGTCTTTCAGGCTCCTGGTATCCAGCTTAATGTAAAGGCCGCTCCTGAATTCTCCTTCCCTATTAACCTTTGAATTGACGGTTGTATTCCACAATACAAAAGCTCCGGAAGCGTCGGCATTGAACATGCTGTTTTTCAGGTCTTCAAATATTGAGTCCTGAATTTTGGCCAGGGCTTTCCGATTATCCTTCAATTTCTCAAAACTTATATTTTCTTTCTCCATAAGGTCTTCCAGTTTTGACCCGGAAGTTTTGGAAAGGTCCATGGCGGAAATTGCAGATTTGCTGAAGTATCCCTTGATCTCTTTTTTCATTATGGACAACTGCATATCGAAATTCTTGACATAATCTTTTCTGACACTTTTAAATTGGCCAAAGAGGGCCATAGCCACAAGAATATATATGAGCAGTAAACCTGCAAACAAAATCAAATATTCAAACAGCTTCCTATACATGGAATTTTTTTTACGCTTTTTTAATACGTCAAACAAGAGAATTCTCCTATTTATATTTTAATTTTCCAGCCCCCGCCTGCATTCTTCGACAAGCTTCCCGGCATTCTCTCCTTGCATATATCTGTCTTCCCAATTCTTTTGATTCTTTCTGATAAAATCGTAAAATTTCAGCACCTTATCATAGTTGTATGTTTCCGGTAAAAAAGAATATGTTTTTCTCATCTCGGCCAGGGCTTCATATAGCTGCTTATAGCTGTCATTCTTAAATTTGAAGTCTGAAATTTTCTCAAAGGCTTCTTTTCTTACGGGCATATAGCCGGCTTCCGTGACAAATTTTAAATTTCTCTCACCTTCGGTGATCCACTTTGCAAAAATTGTTGCAGCCTTGGCCTTTTCCTCTGTTGTTTTGTATGCACAAAGTCCCGTCCCTGCCAAGGTGTCAACATCTTTTCCGGGATTTTTTGTGGGCAAAGGAAGGACCTTTAAGTTCATGGCTTCTGAAGTGTTGTCCGGATAGGTTACCGTATCGTTGTAATATAGGACGGCGGCACTGGAGCTTATCCCTGCCATAGTCTCACCGGTCATCATTTGTGTATTAGCATAGAGATCTGATACTACAATATTACCCTTTACCAGGCTTGACAGAAAAGCATCCAATTCCGTGTGAAAAGCCTGATTGTCAGTGTCATACCAACCTACATCATTGTGAAGTTTGTTATCGGGATTTGCTGACAAGCAGGCAAGTTCGGCTTCCCTGAGCAAATAGTCCAGGGCACAGAAGGGCTTGCCTCCGGACCAGGTATGGAAGATTTCCGCTGCATCAAAGAAACCTTCCCAACTTTTCAGTTGGTCATAAGTCACGCCTGTGGCTTCTGAGAATCTGTCAAACATGCTTCCATTTATATAGAGCATATGAGTGGATTTTGAAAAGGGCAAGACCACCAACTTATCATTGTCGGTTCCGTCCTTAATAAAGTCGGGAATAAAATCATCAAGTTCATCTTTCGAGAAGTAATTATTCCAATCAATAAGATTATCTAGGCCCAAATCCTTCGCATTGCCTATATGGCAGAAGAAAAGGTCGGGCATGGCTTTTGAGCCTGAATTATTGTCCTGGGAATCAAGCAGGGCATCCCCTATTTCAGCTGAATTTGTAGAGGCCGTAACATTGATAATAATGCCTTTTTCCTTGCCGACCGTTTCATTAAATTCATTTACAAGTTCATCCATGGGTGATTTTGCCTGTTCTCCATAGACGTGCCACATGGTTAGTGTTATGGGTTCCTGTTTGTTAGCCCCACAAGAAGATAAGAACATAAAAGGAAGAATAATTAAAATAAATATGAATAATATTTTTTTAAAGTTATCAATTTTCATTGCACCCTCACCCACCCCTCTTCATAAATAACAATTTCTTAAAATTATCATAGCATAATAAGAATCTCAATTTAATAAATATCAGATAATCCGGCGAAGAATACTTCGATAGTCATATACAGGTCCAAACTTTCACTTTTAAATTTCACATCGCTTTCAAAGAGAAACTCATGCATTTTCAAGAGCTCCTCCAAGCTGAAGTTGTTGATATGTTTTTCGAGCTTTCTATACTCGAAATTTGACAGGGCCAACCTCTTTTGCCCGCTTGCCGGAGATGCCCTCCTCTCAGTCAGGAGCTTGACGCCTATAAGCTTTCTCACCTGCCTGACCAGCATATAAAAAATTGACACAGGATCAATGGACTGCCTTTGAAAATCGGATAATATTTTTAGGCAAAGCCGGCTGTCCTTTGTACTGAAGGCATCCATCAGGGCAAAGATGCTTTCTTCAAGGGGGTCTCTGAGGGCTCTGCGGGCATCCGAAAGCTTCAAGACCCCGTCTTTGGCCATTCCAAGAGCCACATCTACCATGGAAGCTACGTGGTATAAATTCTTGTCCGACTTGTAATCCAGATAAGAAGACTTGTCGGCTATAAGGGCCGGTACCCGCCTATCCTCTTTTATTGAGGCCGCAAGGAATCTCTTATGTATAAAGCTTTCCAAGCCGTCTCTTTTAAGTCTGTAAAGCTCAACTTCCTTGACATAGGGCAATATTTTCTTCAGGTACTTACCCTTAAAGGGCGACTCCCCTTTGAATTGGAGAAAGAGTATGGTCTGACTATTGGCAGCTTCCAGATATGACAAAAGGCTTTGGAGAAAACCTTCACAACTTTTAATGTCATTTTTTGTCAGGGGGATATTTTCCAAAACTATGGCCTTGAAATCTGCAGCCATGGGCATTGTTTCGAGTGCGGTTAGGAATTTTTCCTGATCAAGCCCCTCAAAATTTATTTGCTGAAAATTGAACTCCAGCAGGCGGTTATTGAGAAGGTCTCTTTTTATGGTTTCCTTCATACTTTCCCACAAAAAGGGCTCTGTTACTTTTACAAGGTAGGTTCCTGAGCACTCTCCCCTGTCCAGCTCTCTTATCCATTCAACATAATTCATGGCCTGCTCCTAATAAATTATAGAATCTGTTTCTTTCATTATACTTTATGTGTGTTTTTATGACACAGCTTATTATTTTTGGGTATAGGGATAGTGTTCTATGTTAAGAAAATTTTATGTTAAACATTTTGAGATTATGAAAGGGGAAAATATGGAAAAACGTACAGGCTATTTAATGGGAGACCAGGAATTGCATCTTATCGGTCCAGAACTGAAGGTTGGGGACAAGGCTCCCGATTTCAATCTTCTTACTAAAGATATGAAGCCTATCAGCCTTAAGGACTTTGACGGAAAAGTAAAAATTATCAGTGCAGTGCCTTCTCTTGATACAAAGGTATGCGAGCTTGAAACTATAAGATTCAATGAGGAGGCTGACAAGCTTGGCCAAGGGTTGGCTGTAATAACGGTTTCTCTTGACCTCCCCTTCGCTCAACAGCGTTTCTGCGGAGATAAGGGCATCCACAACTTGACTGTTGCAAGCGACTATCAGGAAAGGTCTTTTTCCAAGGATTATGGGGTACTGATTGATGAGCTTAAACTTATGAACAGGTCTGTATTTGTCCTGGATAAGGATAACAAGTTTGTCCACGTTGAATATGTAAAGCAGAATACGGATTTCCCGGATTTTGACAAGGCTCTTGAAGCTGCCGGAAAACTGCTTTAATCGGAACTATAAAGGGGATTTGCACTTTTGGCGAATCCCCTTTTGCTTTTTCTATTTTGTGTTTTCGAAGCCTTTTAATATCTCTACGAAGAGTCTTATTTGGTTACAAAATCCGCTTTTTTAAAGTTATTTTTAAATGGGTATACTCTTTCCCCGGTGAAGCGGCTTATATAGTAAAACTTCTTAAATTCATCATCCTCCAGATCAAAAAGCGGGCCATATGGATCTTCCGGATGTTTCATGGGCATTTCAGGCAGTTCTGCATCCATATCTAAATAATATTCCAGATCCAAGGGGCTATTGTCTGAGTTGCTATATGAACCCATCTCTTTTTTAAACTTGTCCGTTTTTACGTCGTAAGTGTAGTAATAGTCTTCAACAGCCTCTTCCGTATTATATGCCCAAATAATAACCTTATTCTCCTTATAATTTAAAAAAGGTAAAACCCTATATTTCGGTGCAAAAATTCTGTCAGTATCAATTCCGTACACCTTTGTGATTTTCTCTTTCTTTTTATCATAAATGAAAAATGTATTGTAAGAGCTGATCATTGAGTAATCTTCTTGTTCATATACATAGTTGGGTGCATCAAAATACAAGTAATATGCTCGCTCAAAGTGCGGTGAACACAAGATATCACTGTCATCTCTTTTACACGCCGGAATTAAAATTAATATCATGAGAAAAAACAGTATTAGCTTTTTCATATTGTATTCCTTCCACCTCAAGATCAATGGGTTTTAACTCAAAAAATGATTAATAACGCATGGCAAAATATATGACATATACCCAACCCAGGATCCCGTGAAATATTGCCCATGGTATTGAATGCCAGGTCGTGTAAGATATAACCATTGCCAATGCTGATCCGAAGCCGATTCCTTCTTTAACTCCTTTTCCCATAATTATCTCCTTTTTATTAAATCAATTTCAATAAACTTATTTGCTATTCTATTCAAAAAGTTTGTCCCTGTCTTCAGGATCTGTGGGATCCAAAATCTCAAGGCTTTCCAAGGCCTTTTCTATGAGTCCCTCTATGTCAAGCTTCTCCTCATCCTCTTCAATCTCTTTTATATTTGGCTTGGTATTGGGCTTATCCGGAGCAAAGATCGAGCAGCAGTCGTCGTAAGGCTCAATAGAAATATCATAGGTCCCGATTTTCTTTGCAATTTTAATAATCTCAGCCTTATCGCTGGCCACGAAAGGACGCAGAATGGGCCTCTCAGCCGCCCTGTTCACCACAGATATGCCTTGTATTGTCTGAGAAGCAACCTGGCCCAAACTCTCCCCGGTTATCATGCAGTCAAAACCGTATTTTTTGCAGAGAATGTCGCCTATCCTCATCATCATTCTTCTTGAGAGGACTGTGGTATTCTTAATCTTGCAGTCTTTCCGTATGGCTATATAGCTGTCCTTTAGGTTGATCATGTAGACCTTGCCCGGGCCTATATAGTTTGACAGCTGTTCTGCCAATCTGACCGCCTTCTCCTTGGCCCTTGGACTTGTGAAGGGATATGAGTGGAAGTGTAAATATGAGATTGACATGCCCCTCTTGGCCAACTCATATCCTGCTGCCGGGGAGTCAATGCCGCCCGACAATAATAAAAGTCCCCTTCCGCTTGAGCCTGCCGGAAGCCCACCTTCTCCTTTATACCTATCCATAAATACAAAGGCGTCATCTCTGATCTCTATATGAACTGTCATATCCGGATTTTTCACGTCAACCTTTAATTGGGGCCTGGCATTAAGTATATACTCCCCGAATTTTGCCGATATCTCAGGTGACTTCATGGGATATTGCTTGTCTGCCCTCTTGCTCTCCACCTTAAATGTGATTTTATCCGGCTTTTCCCGGTCGTCCTGAATTTCCTCTATTTTTTTATCCAAAAGAAATAGGGCGGCCTTCAAAATGTCATCTTTTTCCCTGGTAACCCTCAAAGCAGGGGTAATGTAGACCAGGCCGAAAACCTCCTGAAGGGCCTTGATAGCCTCATCCATGTCCGCTTCTTCAAGGCTTAAAAAATATTTGCCGATCTGAAAAAATTCATCCTTTATATTTATATTTTTTGTGGCCTGTCTGATATGCTTGACCGCATTCTGTACAAAAAAATTCCTGTTCTTGCCCTTGAGCATCAATTCCCCGAAAGAAACGGCCAGCACCCAATCCTTATTCATATCAATCTTTCCTTTTCCATCCCTTTATAGATCTGATCATTTCTATTCCCTCTTCGAGCTTATCGAAAAAGGGGTCCACCTGGCTTAAATCATTTTCAGTTAAAAAAGACAGTCTTATGAGCCCGTCGGTATATGACTCATCCATATTACAGGCCTTGGCCATAGGACTTAATTTCCCCTTTGAACAGGCCGACCCGCTTGATACATACATATCATCTTCTTCCAACATATGGAGAAGGACCTCAGCCTTAATCCCCTCAATTCCTATATTGAGAATATATGGACTTGCATAATCCTCTCCCTGGACCATCTCTTCCTCGGCAAGCCGGGGGCTATTTATTCTTATCCCCCCAAGCCTTTCAGCCATATCCTTTATGCGGGCCCTGCAGGCCAGATTTATTTCGTAAATTTTCCTTGGCTCTTTCTCTCGGAATTCCTCCATGAGTTCAAAGGCCTTGGCCATAGCACCTATAAAAGCGACATTTTCAGTGCCTGAGCGCCTGTTTCTCTGCTGGCCCCCGCCCAATACCAGGGGCGGATAGTTTATCCCGTCTTTTACATAGAGTAGACCAACTCCCTTGGGTCCGTGAATTTTATGGGCACTTGCTGCATATGAATCAATGCAGGCCTTGCCAAGCTTTAAGTTAAACTTGCCGAAAGCCTGGGTTCCGTCAACGTGGAAGATGGTCCCGGGATTTATTGATTTTATAAGGTCACCGATCTCAAATATGGGCTCAATGGTCCCCAGCTCGTTGTTAACATGCATAAGGCTTACCATAATTGTATTGTCATCAAGCTTAGATTTAACTTCTTCCGGACTTATAGTCCCATAGGCATTGGCAGCCAGCCACCTGACCTCAAGGCCCTCATTTTCCGCAAATTCCGCCGTTTTTGATACCGACGCGTGTTCTACCGAGGAAATAAGGATATTCTTTCCCTTTTTTCCCCCGGCAAGACCCTTAATTGCCATATTATTTGACTCACTGGCTCCTGATGTAAAAATAAGCTCCGATTTTTTAACTCCCAGGCCCCGGGCCAAAACCTCTTCGGCATAATTTATGTATTTTTGTGCCCTAAATCCCATCTTATGCAGGGATGAGGCGTTCCCCCAATCCTCCAGCAAAATCTTGTCTACCAATTCCACCACTTGAGGCAGGACAGGGCTTGTTGCAGCATTGTCAAAATATATCATGCTTACCTCTTTTTTCTTTCCTATGTATAATAACTTAAGTCTTTCTTAGACTCCATCAATTATAAGGATAAACCATAGGGGCTGACAATGAAATATATATGAATTTCAGCCGGCTTTAAATGCTATACTTGTTTTGAAATTATTTTATCTTTAAGAGGTGGACCTATTTTGTTGAAAATCGAGAAAAAAGTGAATATAGGGGATTTTTTTGATATAAGCCATGACCTGCCTGAAAACTCACTTATCTTGGATATAGAGACTTGCGGACTTTTTGCCAAAAATCAGCCAATCTTCCTAATCGGCCTACTTATATCGCCTGATGAAGATGGCGGAGATTATGAGATTATACAAATCATGACTGAAGATGACTCTCAGGAAGAGGAAAATGCCATGCTTGAAGCCATGTTTGAAATTGTCGGTTCAAGGACCCTTATAAGTTTCAACGGCAGGGCCTTTGACCTTCCCTTTATAAATACCAGATCAGAAAAATACGGACTTGGAGACTACAGCCCGGACCAAATTGACATATATTATGAGATGAGGGCCATGCGCAGGATAATGGGTTTAAAGAGTCTGAGTCTCAAAAATATCGAAAAATTGGCTGCCTATGAGAGGACAGACCGACTTACCTCCAAGGAGGTTGCAGACTCAGCTCCCCTCAGGTTTGAGAGTGAAGTCAAAGACTTGCTTCTCCTTCACAATCACGATGATTTAATCGGCAGTCTTGCGGTTTTCAACTATTTTCAAAAATTTAAAAATGCACTTGGATTTGTGATCGACCGGGGCCCCCTTAAAGAAAGGCTGGCCAGCTTGACCGCCTTCAGCCACAATTCTTATCAAGGGATTGCCGATTTTAAATTGAATCCAACCTCAGTCCTAAAAGGTTTCCAGGAATCATCTTATGGAAAAATTGAATGGGAGGCCGAGAATCTCCGCCTGACCTTTCCCCTCCATGGAGGCTATCTGAATGGGGAAAAACTCAGGGTGGCCGCAAGCCCCCTCCCCTTTAACGACTCTTCTCCATATAAGCTCAAATCTCCAATATTTACGGTGTCGGATCAGAATAAGGACTATGGGAAAAATATTGTCAAACTCCTCCAAGCCCTGACTCTGAGCCTGGCAGAGGACATTTAATGTATCACACCTTGATGAAGGCAATAAAAAAGAGCTTCCTTTTGGAAGCTCCATGGGCCTGGGTGGACTCGAACCACCGACCTCACGCTTATCAGGCGTGCGCTCTAACCACCTGAGCTACAGGCCCCTGCTGAACAGGGGTAAGAGGACTCGAACCCCTGACATCCGGTTTTGGAGACCGACGTTCTACCAACTGAACTATACCCCTAAAAATGGGTCTCTCTTAAAGCTGACCCGATAAGTATAACAAATGAATTGTAAAAGTTCAAGGCTTTTTGTATTTTAGGGACTGTTAATTCCCCGCCTTGCCGTTCGACTTATAATACTGGAGCTGACTCTTCTGGTCCTCTGAAACCTCTACCAGCTCATAAGACTCGTTTTTGCTGGCTGACACCATACCTGTCAGGCCCAAGGCACGACCAAAGATGCCGGCAGTCGTAACTCCTGTTATTACAAAGACAAAGAGCAGTAAAATTAAATAACGATAGCGGCCTTTGTCCACTTTTTGAGGATTATTCTTACTTTTCACTTTGTATCCTTTCCCTATCTGTGCTAGTCTGTAAAAGAATTCTTATTATCAAAAATTCAAGCCCTATTCTATCAATTCATTTTAATAATAGCAACAAAAAATGGGCTTAAAATGTTGCAATTTGTACCTTTTGCTGATTTGTGAGGTTTTTATGAAAGAAAGACTGAAAGATTTAGCCCAACAAAGCTATTCCCGGAACCGGGGCATTGACTCCGATTTTTTAACTTTGGATGAATTTGCCGAATACCTTAAGATAAAAAACGACCTTGCCTATGCCGATCCTCAAGTCTACCGTGAGGATTGGGAGAGAAAGCTTATCCATTTCGGCTATGGCCCGGCTGAAATTTCCTTAATTAAAATCACCTCAAAATCTGCCAAGTTCGTTAATCTTGCCCATCCCGATTATCTGGGTGCACTACTTGGTCTTGGTCTGGAGAGAAGGGTTATAGGAGATATTGTTGCCTATCCTGACCATGCCTATGTCTATGTGAAAACTTCCGTTTCCGATTTCATAATTGAGGAGTTGTCCGAAGTCGGCAGGGCTCGGGTTTTTGCTGAGGTGCTCGAAAGCCTCCCAAGCGAAGCCCAGACGGTTATAGTTGAGGAAACTCTGACGGTGAGTTCGCTAAGGCCTGATAAAGTCATATCTTCGGCCTTCAGGCTGTCCCGTACAAAGGCCGGTTTGGCTATCGATGAGGGGCTTGTCTATGTAAACGGCATTCAGATTAAAAACAGCAACCACCCCCTCTTGCCCGGGGACCTGGTCTCTGTCCGCCGCAAGGGGAAATTCCGCTTTGTCTCGGAAATAAAAAGGACAAAGAAAGGCTCTTATCTTATCGAAATCGGTCGATACAAGTAAGAGCCTCCAAATCCTTAATAAAGTTTTATAAATCCCAATTCAACCTTAGTCTAATGGGCGCAGGTAAAAACGTCCGCTAAGTTCGCTTGAGTCCATAATGTTCATGAAAATCTTCTTTCCGCTGTGCTTAATATATTCATGAATAAGGGGCATATCCTGCCTCGAAACGACCATATATAGCATATAGCGCTTGATCCCGCTGTATTCTCCCACACATTCCATGGTTGTAACTCCATGATGGGTCAACTTCATGAGGTCTGTCGCTATGGGCTCAACTTCGTCAACAATCATCACAATTGTGTTTCTCTGGTACCTCTTATAGAAACGGTTGATAATAACCGTACACAGGTACTGGAATATTATTGAGTATAGGGCAGCTTCAACAGAGAATAGAACTGCCGAGGTCAAAAGGACCACCATGTTGAATGCGAATATCTCGTTCCAGAAGGTTTTTCCGGTCCTGTTCGCATATAGCATTCCAACAAAGTCCGTGCCGCCCTGGCTTGCATCAGCATTCAGGGACAGGATGGCGGCAATACCATGAACCACGGCCGCACTCACAACCACAAGGAGCATATCATTCTGTATGAGCCTTACCTTTGGAAGAACATCGACAAGTATTGACGATACCACTATGTGCAAAAAGGAGAGTAAAACAAATTTCTTACCGACTTCTTTATATGCCATATAACATGGAAGTGAGTTGAAACCAATGAACAAGACGCTATAAGGTATATCAATATTAAAATATTTGTGGCCAATCTGCTGTATGAGTATGCTGAGTCCACCAAAACCGGCAGGCAAAACTCCTGCTCCGTTTAAGAAACAGTTCAGACAAATCGCATAAACAAGGGCTGACAGCAGTATCATGCTGACCCTCAAACCCATGCTCTTAAAGTGGTGCTTATGCTTTATGAGTTCAAATGACCGGTCTTTTTCTTCGTCAATATTTTCCATTTCATCCTCCTATGCAAGATGTCCTTATTACTTACCAAGCTTAGCATATTAAAGGGTTTTTTCCCATAAGTTATTCTATTATTTTTCAAATAAAAAAGCTCCGAAATCTCGGAGCTTGAGTGCCCAGAGCCGGAATTGAACCAGCGACACGGAGATTTTCAGTCTCCTGCTCTACCGACTGAGCTATCTGGGCATATGAATTACTTTATTTATTATAGATAGTTCAACTTTTATGTCAAGTCCAACTCTCAAGCGAAGGAGGGTACCGACTTGAAGACCTAACCACTTGACCACGAGCCTTGCGAAGTGGAAATAAGTGGGCCATCAGGGACTTGAACCCCGGACATGCCGGTTATGAGCCGGCTGCTCTAACCTACTGAGCTAATGGCCCCCAATCGGAGAAAGAGGGATTCGAACCCTCGCATCGCTTCAGGCGATCTACTCCCTTAGCAGGGGAGCCCCTTGAGCCGCTTGGGTATTTCTCCACTACGGAGAGAGAGGGATTCGAACCCCCGTGGGCTTGCGCCCTAACGGTTTTCAAGACCGCCCCGTTATGACCGCTTCGGTATCTCTCCACATGACCCATCGGGGATTCGAACCCCGGACACCCTGATTAAAAGTCAGGTGCTCTACCGACTGAGCTAATGGATCTTATAAAAATTATCAGGCCCATTAGCGGGCTTCACTGTCGCAGGCACGGGATGGTTCCGGCTCAATAAAGGCAATAAAAAAGTCCGCCTGATCGGGCTTACTGGGGTAGCAGGGCTCGAACCTGCGAATCCTAGAGTCAGAGTCTAGTGCCTTACCGGCTTGGCTATACCCCACTATCAGTAAACGACTTGTGTCCACTGGGATAGCAGGATTCGAACCTGCGAAATGCCAGAGTCAAAGTCTGGTGCCTTACCGCTTGGCTATATCCCACTATAACGCGCCTACGAGGATTCGAACCTCGGACACACGGATTAGAAGTCCGTTGCTCTATCCAGCTGAGCTATAGGCGCAAGATAGAAAAAATTTTTACCAAGGCCGTTATAAAAACGACCTTGGAAGAGCTGGTGAAAGGACTTGAACCCTCAACCTACTGATTACAAGTCAGTTGCTCTACCGATTGAGCTACACCAGCATATAAACGCCGAAGCGTTCATTACGACCCGGATGGGGATCGAACCCACGACCTCCAGCGTGACAGGCTGGCATTCTAAACCATCTGAACTACCGGGCCTTGTAACAATGGGCGCTATAGGACTTGAACCTATGACCCCCTGCTTGTAAGGCAGATGCTCTCCCAACTGAGCTAAGCGCCCCGGTCTGACCCTACCGGGATTCGAACCCGGGATACCGCCGTGAAAGGGCGATGTCTTAACCGCTTGACCATAGGGCCCTGAAATTAAGTTACTCACACAGTCTAATTAAAATCAGAGCCTTTGTCAAGTCTATTTTCAAATAACTTGAAAACTTTTACCCTTGGAATCTTTATTATATCAGATAATCAGAAGCTTTCTACCCCACTAAGCCTCTTCAATATGCTCCCCGATTGTGTCGCAGTATATGCACCTGTAGGTCTTGGTCTCGGCGTCGGTAAGGCGGAAAATATGGGGCAACTCCTGCTCAATTGAGCTTATGCACCTGGGGTTTTTGCAATGTATAATATTTGTTACTGTCTCAGGCAGCTCAGGATGAATCTTTTTTACCACCTTGTTATTTTCAATCACGTTTATGGAGATCTTGGGATCAAAGTATCCCAAGAGTTCAAAATTCAACTTTATAGGCTTGCCAACTTTGAGTATGTCCTTCTTACCTCTTTTTTTGGAATCCGCATGTTCGATCAGGGCAACCTGGCAATCCAGCTTATCAAGCTCAAGATAGTGGTACAGGGCCCTTCCCTGGCCGTTAGGAATGTGGTCGATTACTATGCCTTCTTTTAAATCTCCTAAAATCATTTTTCAACCCCCAATAATTTCATAATAAGTGCCATTCTTATAAATTTGCCGTTCTTCACCTGGCGGAAATATGCAGCCCTTGGATCTGAGTCAACCGCTGTTGATATTTCATTAACCCTTGGCAGAGGATGAAGGATCCTCATATCCTCTTTCGCATTTTTGAGCTTGGCCGGGGTCAAAATATATGAATCTTTGAGTCTCATATAGTCGGCCTCGTTGAAAAATCTTTCTTTTTGTACCCTGGTCATATAGAGTATATCGAGTTTAGGCATGGCCTCATCAAGTAACCTTATCTCTTCATATGGGATCTTATTTTTATCCAGGATTTCCGTTTTGACATTCTCCGGCAATTCCAGTTCCTCAGGAGAGATCAATATGAACTTAATATTCTTATATCTGGACATGGCCATTATTAGCGAATGAACAGTCCTGCCGAATTTAAGGTCTCCACAGCAGCCCACAACCAGATTATCCAAGTGGCCCATCTCCCTCGATATGGTCAAAAGGTCTGTCAGGGTCTGAGTGGGATGGTGGTGGCCCCCGTCGCCGGCATTAATCACCGGTATATCAACATTATTGGCCGCTACCAGGGGTGCCCCTTCTTTGGGATGCCTCATGGCTATGATATCGGCGAAACACTCAGCCGTCCTGGCTGTATCAGCAACCGACTCTCCCTTTGCAACTGATGATGCCCCGGCTGAAGAAAATCCCAAAACATTGCCTCCCAGGTTCATCATTGCCGATGTGAAAGAAAGCCTGGTTCTGGTTGACGGTTCATAGAAAAGTGTTGCCAATATCTTGTTCTCACAAGCTTTCCTATATTGATCGGGATGCTCAATTATGTCCTCGGCCACCTTGATGAGTTGGTCGATTTCTTGGGGACTTAGATCATTAATTTTTATCAGATCTTTCATTTTTCCTCCTAATTTAAATTTATAGGCCCTTAAGCCCTTATCCAGGATTCATCATCCGGATTATCCCTGAAAGCCAGCAGTTTTACCTTATCCTCTTCTTTTATATATGAAGACTTGGCAGCTGTCTCTATTATGGTGTCAAAGTTCGTAAGGCTATAAACTGACAGGTTTTCTTCTTTGAAATTATTTTTGGATTTTTCCATATTGTAGGAAAAGATTGATATGGCTCCAAGAACATCAGCTCCGGCATCTCTCAAGCATCTTACACACTCCAGTAGAGATCCTCCGGTTGAAATAAGGTCCTCAATAACGACGACCTTTGAGCCCTTTTCAAGTTTGCCCTCTATCCTGTTGTTCCTGCCATGGTCCTTGGAAGAAGACCTGACATATCCCATAGGCAGGCCCAGCAGGTCGGCAACGATTGCAGCATGGGCTATGCCGGCTGTGGCCGTTCCCATAAGCACCCGTGCTTCAGGAAAGTGGTCTTTGACCATCTGAGCCAAGGCCTTTTCCACCTTGGTCCTGAGCTCGGGATATGACAAGATCAACCTGTTATCCGTGTAGATTGGGGACTTTATACCTGAAGCCCATACAAAAGGCTGATCAGGTCTCAAAAACACGGCCTTAATATCCAAAAGTCCACCGGATATTTCTTCTCTTATTTCCCTATTTTCCACAAGCGCCTCCTTCAAATTCGGCTACCGCCCTTTTCAAGGCTGATACAGGGTCATCAGCCCCCGTTATTGCCCTTCCCATTACTATATAGCTTGATCCCAGCTGACCCGCCATATGTGGATCACAGACCCTTTTCTGGTCCTGCCTGTCCTGGCCCTTAAACCTTATCCCGGGAGTAACCGTCAAAAACTCTTGCCCAAGATTGTCGTGTATCAGCTTTGATTCCAGGGGTGAGCACACAACCCCGTCCAGGCCGGCCTTTTTGGTCAAACTCGCATAGCTGAGTATCCTGTCCTCGATTTTTCCGTCTATCCCCAATTCATCATTCATAATCTCCTGGGATATCGACGTAAGTTGAGTGACGGCTATAAGTTCCGGCCTTTTTAAGAGGCCGCTTTTTTCTGCCCCCTCTTCAAGGCCTTCGAGTCCGGCCTTCATCATCTCCAATCCACCCACAGCGTGGAGATTTACCATATCCACATCCAGACAGGCCAGGTTCCTCATGGCCGATTTTACGGTGTTGGGTATGTCGTGGAGTTTCAGGTCCAGGAAAATCTTATGGCCCCTCTCTTTAACCTCTCTGACAATTGACGGGCCTTCCCTATAAAAGATTTCCATGCCCAGCTTGAGATATAGCTTTTGGTCGAATTGGTCCAAAAAATTAAGCAGGCCGGCCTTGTCCGGAAAATCCATGGCAATTATGACTTCTTTTTTCATTTTTCCCTCTTTTCGATTAGTTAAATACCTCTCATTAACCTTAAGATATTATGAGTGGGCCTTTCCTATGATTTGACTGATCCGGTCTATGCCGAGCCTATCCATGACTTTCGGTAAATCTTCGATAATTCTTGGGCAGGCATAGGGGTCCCTCAGGTTCTCCGCCCCTATCTGGACACACGAAGCCCCGGCCATCATCATCTCCAAAACATTCTCGGCACTTGATATTCCCCCCATGCCGATTATAGGAAGTTTTGTAGCCTTATAAACCCGGTAAACCATTGACAGGGCTAATGGGAAAATCGCCGGCCCCGACAGGCCCCCAAAGGTGTTGGCTAAAATCGGCTTGCCCGATTTCAGATCCAGCCTCATACCCAAAAAGGTGTTGACCAGGCTGAGGCCGTCCGCTCCCGCCTCCCGGCAGGCCAGGGCAATATTTTCTATTGACCCGGTATTGGGCGACAATTTTATAAAAATAGGCTTCCTGCAGGCTTTTTTTACTGCCTCAGTCACCTTGGCAGCCTGGACGGGATCAACTCCAAAGGCCATCCCGCCACCATGGACATTGGGACAGGATATGTTGATCTCCAGAAGTCCTACATTTGGAGCTTCTTCAAGCTTCTTGGCACACTCGACATACTCCTCTATGGAAAAGCCGCACACATTGGCAATTACCGGTTTCTTGTAGAATTCTTTCATCTCGGGCAGGATCTTGTTAACCACCTCTTGTGATCCCGGATTTTCAAGGCCCACGGAATTCAACATGCCGCTCGGACACTCGGCAATTCTTGGAGCCGGATTGCCCTCCCTTGCTTCCAAAGTGGTTCCCTTGATCGAAATGGATCCCAAAATATTAATGTCGTAAAGCTGTGAAAATTCATGGCCGAAAGCGAAGGTACCTGAAGCCGGAATAATTGGATTGTCCAAGACCATGTCTCCGATTTTCACCTCAAGCCTATTTAAATCTGATCTTTCTTTCACCATATGATGTCCTCCAAATCGAAAACGGGCCCCTCCTTACAGACTCTTTTCATGCCTCGGGCCGTCTTTATGCTGCAGCCCATGCAGGCTCCGAAGCCGCAGGCCATCCTCTCTTCAAGAGAGAACTCCCCCTTCAAATTATGTTTCTTCATTACTTCTGCCAGGGATTTAAGCATAACTTTGGGGCCGCAGGCGTAGACCCTTGCCTTTTCCGGTCTTGTGCGGTCAAAATAATCCTTAAAAAGTTCAACTGCATTACCCTTAAATTCCATTTCACCATCAAGGCTTGCCACATGAATTTCCGCTCCGATTTTTTCAAAATCTTTCAGCATAAATGATTGGGATTTTGTATTAAAACCGACAAATACGACGGGTTTCAAGCCCTTTTCTATAAGTTTTTTTGACAGAAAATACATGGGAGGAAGTCCCACTCCACCACCTACAATAAAAACATTCCGAACGGCTTGGTCCATATCGAAGCCCCGACCCAAACTCATCAAAACCTTGAGTCTGCCATGGTCAATTTTTGAGAGGCTGTCGGTACCTTTTCCAAAGACCTTATACACCAACCTTAAGCGCTTGCCCTCAATATCGCAGATAGATATTGGCCTTCTTAGAAAAAAGCCTTCCAAGCCCAGCTGGACAAACTGGCCGGGAACAGCCCCTTCAAGGTCTTCCCCTTCCAGTACCAGGTCGTAAATATTGTCGTTTAGGGGCTTGTTTGAGACAATTCTGAGCATGAGGTCTTTCATTTTACCGCCCTCTTTTCAATAGCATCCTGATTTATATATGCAAAGTTCCCTTCAACCATTGTCATAAGGCAAGACCCGTAAACTTCTTTTCCGGTAAATGGTGAACTCTTTCCCTTGGACAGGAAATCTTCAGGATCAACTATGTAGCTGTCTTCCAAGTCGAATATGGTGAAATTGGCCTTATTTCCCGGCATTAAACCCAATTCGGGATCAGCCTTTATGCCCCTGGGAGCTTTTACTGAATCCAAAGCAAGGGTTCTATATGGCTTGATGGATAAGAGGTAGACTAAATCCTCCAAGTCTATAATTCCTGTTCTTACCAGGTCCGTGTAGCAAACGGGAAAGGCGGTTTCAAGGCCGACAATACCGTTTAATGACTTGTCCAGGCCCCTTGATTTTTCCTCTTCCGAATGAGGGGCATGATCGGTTGCTATGGCATCCAGCTTTCCTGAACGCATGGCCTTTCTCAGGGCCTCCCTGTCCTCGGCCCCCCTGATAGGAGGATTCATTTTAAATCTCCCTTCCTCCTGTAAATCCATATCTGTCAAGGTCAGGTAATGGGGCCCGGTCTCAAAGCTGACATTCAGGCCCTTGTCCTTGGCCTTTAGAATCTCAGCTACTGATTCTTTGCTTGATACATGGCAAACATGGTAGTGGACCCCTGATTTTTCGGCTAAATCCAGGTCCCTTTTAACCTGCTCATATTCTGAAGCTGAAGGATTGCCCTTATGCCCGTGAAGCCTTGCATATTCCCCATCATGTATAACTCCGCCCTTGACCAGCCTTATGTCCTCTGCGTGGGCTACTATGGCCTTATTGAGCTTCTTGGCCTTTTTCATAGCCTCTTCCATCAGCTTTTCATCCATGACCCCGACTCCGTCGTCGGTGAAGGCGGCCACATAGGGAGCCAGATCTTCCATGGCCGAAAGCTCATGACCCTGCTCACCCCGGCTTATAGATGCATAGGGGATAATCCTTGGAATAGCCCGCTTTTTTGCAGCCTCTCTTATCCTGTCTGTCTGGACCTTGAGATTTTCCAATGTATCCGGAACGGGGTTCAGATTGGGCATGGTGCAGACGCTGGTATAGCCTCCGTGGGCGGCAGCCATGGCCCCGCTCTCAATGGTCTCCTTATACTCTTTTCCGGGCTCTCTGAAGTGGACATGGAGGTCACAGAAACCGGGGAACAAGTGTAGACCCCGTCCGTCAATGATTTGAGTGTCCGGGTCCACTTTTTCAGTGGCATTGGTAAGGATCCCGTCTTTTATATAAATGTCGCCCTGTTTAAACTGCTTATCTTTATATATCTTTATGCCTTTAATAAATATTGATTGGGTCATTTTTCCTCCTCATCAGTTTCTTTCTTTTTCCATTAAAAGAACCTGACACTCGCCATCATAGTCCGGCAGCTCCACCCTGACAATTTCATTTCTCGATGTTGGGACATTCTTCCCCACAAAATCCGGCCTTATAGGCATCTCCCTGTGTCCCCTGTCTATTAGGCAGGCCAGCCGTATGGCCTTGGGCCTTCCCATGCTTATTACCGCCTCCATGGCGGCCCTGGCAGTCCTCCCGGTATAGATTACGTCATCCACAATTATTACCGACCGGTTTTGACATTTGAGGTCTGATATGCCCTTGTCGGAGATCCTTGCCTGGTCCCCGATTTCAGTCAGGTCATCCCTATATAAAGAAATATCCAGGTAGCCGGTCTCCACCTCAACATGTCCTATTTCTTTTAAGTTGTTCTCAAGGATTTTAGCCAGGGGCACCCCCCTCCTCTTTATCCCCAGAACTATATATTTGGATTCTTCAGGGTCCCTTTCGATTATCTCATGGGCCATTCTTTTCAGGGATCTTTCAATAGCCGCCCGGTCCATAAGCTTGGCCTTGACCTTCATAAACTTTTCCTTTCCTAATAATAAGCAAAATTTTTTAACCTTATGTTAAGCATAAAAAAACGTCCCCACGGTCAGACCGTAAGGACGTAAATCATCCGAATATGCTTGCCGGCTCAAGGCTCGGACAAGTCCACTTTACCCATCGGGCAATTCCTCTTTCGGGTCTCTCTGTACCGCATTTAAAGAAGTAATATGTTTTAAATTTTTCTATTAACCTTACCAATCATAAAATAACCATCCGGTTTGGTCAAGTCCCAAGGCTCATTTTAATTGAATTTATAGGCCCCTATCCAATCCAACTCTTCCCGGTCCAGGGATGACAAATTCTGATCTGTGAGGATCTCGGCCCCTTCCTCTTTTATTGCGAAGGTATGCTCGAATTGGCAGGATTTTTTTCCATCCTGAGTCCTGGCCGTCCAGCCGTTTTCATCAAGCTTTATTCTCCAATCTCCTATGTTAATCATGGGCTCAACCGTGATTACCATGTTTTTTCTCAACCTCATCCCCCTACGGTTTATGCCGTAATGGAGGACCATGGGGTCTTCATGCATCTCCTGGCCTATACCGTGACCTGTGAAATCCCGAACAACAGAGAATCCCTGACTTTCAACATATTCCTGTATTGCCTTGCCTATATTGTTCAGGTGCTGACCCGGCATTGCTTGAGCAATGCCGATATATAGGGCCTTTTCAGTCACTTCCATGAGCTTTTGATCCTCAGGAGACAGCTCTCCTATGGCGTAAGACCAGCATGAGTCCGAGAGGTAGCCTTCAAAATTCACAACATTGTCAATGGAAAGAATATCCCCTTCCTGCAAGGGGCGGTCATTGGGAAAGCCGTGGCAAACCTCGTCATTTACGCTTGTACACAGGGCAAATGGAAAGCCCTCATAGCCCAGTTGGGCCGGTATGGCATTTTTATACCTCATAAAAGCCTCGGCAAAATCATTGACCTGAAGAGTCGTAAGTCCCGGTCTCAATATCCGCCTGATGGCGTGGTGGGTTTTGGTCAGGATTTCTCCCGATCTTTTCATTCCTGCAATTTGTGTATCAGTTTTTATCGTAATCATGGCTGCACTTTCTAATCATATATTTAATATTTTCACAAAACTATTTTGACCAGCCCTCTGAGATCCCAAGAGATATTTTTATGGCTCTGTCTATCCTGTCCATAAATTTCTGATCAAAGGATCCCAATTTTTTTTGTAGCCTTTTTTTATCAATCGTCCTGATCTGCTCCAATAAAATCACCGAGTTTTTGGGCAAGTCGCTGATTCGACTTATTGCTTTAACGTGGGTTGGAAGGCCCAACCTTGTCATCTGTGATGTTACGGGGGCGATGATGGTGGTCGGTGAATACCTGTTACCCACATCATTCTGTATTATGACGACAGGCCTGGTTCCTCCCTGCTCAGAACCTATGACGGGGCTAAGGTCTGCATAAAATATGTCCCCTCTCTCAATCTTCTGCAAACATGCCTCCTTGGTCACAGCTTGACCCGGCTTTCTGAAGCATTTTAAATGCATTGGGAAGGTAGCTGATCAGGTCTCCGGCTATTAGGGCTTCCATGCCCAGGTCTTCTGCGGCCAGGTCTCCTGCCAGTCCATGTATAAAGCAGGCCATTCTGGCCCCCAGCATGGGCTCATAGGCCCTGGCAGCCAGGGCTGTAAGAATCCCTGTTAAAACATCACCGGATCCGGCCGTGGCCATACCCGGATTTCCGGTCGAATTTATGTAAGTTTTTTGGCCGTCGCTTATTACTGTTCCTGAACCCTTTAAAATTACCCTTATTCCCATCTCAGTTGCAAATTTTTTTGCAGTTTGGACCCGATTTGTCCTTATTTCTTCAATATCCTGCTTAATTAAACGGCTCATCTCCATCTCATGAGGAGTTATTGTTATTCCCCTCCTGCTCTCTTTTAAGATATCCGTATTAAAAGATGCTGCATAAAGGGCATCCGCATCAAGAACAAGCGGAGCGTTCAAGTCCTTTATTATATCCCCAAGCCAAGCCGTCAGGCCTTCATGCCGGGACAGGCCGGGCCCAATACCCACAGCATCCATGCCCTCCAGATCATGGAGGACCCGGTCTCTTGAACTTGGAGAAAAATACCCCCTGCCATCATCCTCAATTCCTTTTATAATGACCTCACTAAGCTTGACCTGGACAAGGCCTGCAATGGATTTTGGCACAAGTGCATAAACCAGGCCGGCCCCGGACCTCATAGCCGCCTGAGCCGCCAGGCATATGGACCCGGCCATACCTTCAGACCCACCAACCAGGGCAACTTTCCCGAAATTTCCCTTGTGGCCTCTTTCTTCCCTTTTAAGCATCTTCCGTCCCAGGTCTTCAAGAAGATCCGGGCTTTCCGTCTTAAGGCGACCGGCCGAATCAAGTGGCAGGCCTATGGCCTGGGCTCCTGCCAGACCTCCGTCATGGCTTATTGATATTGAAAATCCCGAAAAACCCAGGTCTTTGACAATCCGCCTGCCCTTATCCGAAAAAGCCATAAAAGGCCGACCTTTTTCATCATGGTCAACCCATAAGTCCAACAAGGACATGGTCGAAAGGCCCCCGCCCAAGGCTTTTAAAACAGCTTCTTTGGCTGCATAAATACCCGCGGCTGTCCGTGCCCTGTTATATTTTTCATTTATATATGTAATCTCTTTTTCAGAGAAGCATTTTTTCATGCTTTCAGGTCTTGCAATGATCCTCTCCATACGGATGATTTCAACGAGATCAAGCCCTGCTTTCATCTTCCCTACTCCTTTTGATAAGCATTTTCCAGGCTTTTTCAGCCTCATCTATTATAGTATTTTTGTTAGCTAATGTAAACTTTCCGTCTTCATATAAGATTTTCCCATCCACCATGGTCAGGCAGACGTCCTTGCCCGATGTCGAATAAACCAAGGCGGCTTCAATATCTTCAGGATAGGGCCTGAGATTAATATCGTTAAAGTCTATAACTATTATGTCCGCTTTCTTTCCGACTTCAATGCTTCCCAGGTCATCTTCCCTGCCTATGGCCTTGGCCCCGTTAATTGTGGCCAGTTCCAGCATGGTTGAGGCGCTTGCAGCCTTTGGATCCAGGTTCTTCCCCTTCTGTATGAGCGAGCCCAGGGTCATATCCCTGAAGAGGTCCTGTTCATTATTTGAAGACGCCCCGTCTGTCCCTATTGCAACATTAACCCCGCTTTTTAAAAGCTTCTCCAATGGCATGAAGCCCGAAGCCAGCTTCATATTTGAAGCCGGATTGTAAACGCAGCTTACTCCCCTTTGGGCCAATATCTCTATGTCTCTGTCAGAAAGCCAGACGCAGTGGGCCGCTATGGTCTTATTGTTTAAGAGGCCCAGCTTGTCCAGGTATTGAACCGGGCTCATGCCCAATTCTTTTTCAGCATCTTCCACTTCTTTTCTGGTTTCCGATACGTGAATATTAATACCGGTTCCCAAGCTGTCGGCAAGATCTTTTTCCATCATGAGGGCCCGCTCATCATTGGTATAGATGGCGTGGGAGCCCACCATCACCCTGATCCTGTCATTGCAAGCTCCGTTCCACTTCCTGAAAAATTCGGTCTGGTCTCCTATAGCCTCATCTACCGAATCCTTGGTAATGCCCCTTGTCAATACGGCCCTGTTCCCCATCTCCTCAACAGCCTGAGCAACACAGTCCATCTCATAGTACATATCGACGAATGTGGTCACCCCGTTATTAATCATCTCCAGGCAGTCAAGTTTGGCCCCCTTTTTTATGTCTTCCCCTGTCAGGTAGGCCTCAATTGGCCAAATATAGTCCTCCAACCAGGTTTTAAGGCTGACGTCGTTCCCGAAATTTCTGAAAAAACTCATTGAGGCGTGGCAATGCCCATTAATTAAGCCGGGCATCAAGAGCTTTCCCCGGCAATCTATGTATCGGGCTCCGCTTATCCGGGGCCTGTCTTTGCTTATTTTGCTGATAATGTTGCCCTCGACCGTCACATTGACATCCGTCAGGACCTCCCTGTTTTTATTCATAGTCAAAACGCGGGCATTTTCAAAAATAGTGGTCAAATTTTATCCCTTTCCTCACTATATGAGAATTTTTCGGCAAAGTCCTCCAAGAGGCTTTCCACATCCCTATTTTCTTTGAATTTTTTCAATAATGGATCCAGGATCAGGCTCATCTCAGCCATACCGGCCCTTGTAAAATATGAGGCCCCGGCATCTTGTAGGGCACAGCGGGTGTATTGACGGGTCAGCTTGTCCACCAGGTCTTCATTTTCAGACGGGTCAAGTCCGGCCTTTCTCATATCGATTCTTATGGTGTGGATAATCATAAAATACAGGTAGTCGACAAAGGTCCTGAAGGTCTCACTCTCTTTTTTGTCTGTGTTGACATCCATTAAAATACAGGCAAGGAGGTTCCAGGTCAAATCTTCATTTACCAATTGATTGATCTTGCCGCCCAATTTTTTTGTAGTCCGGGAATGGTAGTCTATCGGAGGGTCAAAGTCCAAGCTCTGGCCGAAATTAACAGAATTTAAGCCTCCCCGGCTGATCTCTTCCAGGATCCTTATAAACTCTTTGGCTACGCCCTCCCGAGACTCATAGCGAATCCTAGCAAAGAGGAATTCAGTCAAAAGATCGGTGGAGTCCCTAAAATCGAAGAATAGATTAAACTTGTCTCTCAATGGAACAACATAGGCATCCTGCATAACTCGGCCTATAAAGTTTTGCAGCTGATCCTGGGGTGAGAAGTAGTCATCAGAATCCAAGCTCTGCAAGTGGTCATAGACCATTTCCAGCTGGCCGTCAATTATTGACAGGTCCCCCTTGATTGAAGCCATGATCTGCCTTACAAAGCTTTCAGTTATTAGATAATTATAGTTTTTATATAAAATTTTATGGTCTATCTCGTTCCAGAAAACATTGACTATGGACTTGATCTGGAGCTCGAAATTTAGGACCACATCCCCCAAAAATCTTCCATCTATCCTATAAGATGAGAAGCCGTTCTTTTGTGACTTGGGCTGGTCATCGTCAAGCTTAAGCTCTATCCTGGGATCAATATCCGACCTGTAATAACCCTCAGAGGTCCTGTTTGAGAAAAATTTAAAAAGTGACTTGTATACTTTTTCTTCATCATTTATGAAGCGGCATTCGAGCCTGCACCCTATAATATCCGAGAATTGGCCCAGCATGGTCGCCGGATCGCTATAGTCCCGACAAAATCCCAACCTTATTATCTTTTCTTTTAAACTGGCATCATCCTTAATTCTTGAGGAGTAGTTTACAAACCATTCTTTTTTCTCAAATGTCTCAGAAAACAGTTTGTCTATGGCCTCCCTGGCATCCTCCAGCTCAAACCTCAGCGAATCTTTGTAATCAATAATATCATCAATATAAGAGAATAATTGAAGTTTCAGACCGATCACCTCCCGTCATTATCTAACTGTATTTAATTATATAACATGAAAGGGGAACGTGAAAATGTTTTCACGCCCCCCTTAATAAAAGTTAACATAAGCAAGTACATTATAATTTTTAACCTGATTCCAAACTCAGGAAGATACCCTGCTCAGTCCCGGCTTGAAGAATCGAACAAAAGATCTTAATCTTGAAACCGCCTCCTTGGAAAAACGAGGGTTTGAGGTCAATTTTACAAAGTCCATAGAGCAGTCGCCTCCATCTCCTCCACGGCTTTCGAATATTTTCAAATCCCTAACCCTGGCATAGAGCTCATCGTTCCTTTTCCTGTAAAAAGTCAGAATTGCGCGGCTTATCTGTGCAGCGGCTTCCATAATTTCCGGCCTTTCAATAGCCCTGGTTCTCATCTCCAGCTTGCCATTTTCAATAACCAATTCTCTGATTGTGGGCTCATCCAAGATGTCATTAAACTGCAGAAAAGCCCACTGGCCCTTGGTATAAAATTTGTCCTTGTGGAGGTGGCCATTTATATAGACCCCCCGACCCTTTTTCTTTGAAAGTATATCTTCCATGGTTACGGAGCCGTCAACCTGACCCTCCCTGTCATAAAAAACAACCCTCTCAGGCGGGTGGTGGGCAAAGATCAGGGTCAACTTTTCACCTGCCTTGGCCAATTCTTCTTCTAAGAAAAGCCTCTGGTCCCAATCAAGCTTTGAAGAAGACCTGCCCGGATGTCTCTGCTTACAGGTGTCCAGGAAAATCATCTTGCATTCTTCGTTTTCTTCCGTCCAATATAGCTTCTGGCCGGTTATTTCCATATATGTTTCCTTGGTCATGGCCAAAAGATCGTGGTTGCCCGTGACCTGGACAAATCTCTGATCAGGTCTCTTGCACGAATTTATTATTGAATAGACTTCCCTTGTATGAGCCTTCCTTCCGTAATTGGTCAGGTCTCCCAGGGAAATGTAGATATCCGCTTCCTCTTTAAATAGTTCACTGAATATATTTGTATAAAACAATTTATTTTTTTCTTTCAAGAACTTGCTTTTAAAAGGCAGGGAAGCATAGTGGGCATCGCCCATACATACAATTTTCACTATATCCTCCTCTTACTAAAAATTAAACAAGCTTCATATATAATAACACTCATTATTAAAAAAGGATAAAATTTTTAATCCTTTCATAAATGATAATGATAAAAAGTAAAAGAGATATTAATATTGTGAGGAGATGGCTTTTGCCCCTTTTTTCCTTTACTTTAAAGGTAAACTTTATCATCTCATCTTTACCTGCATCATAGCGGAAGGCCAGGTCATAAAAACCGGGCCGGGCAAATTCCTCTTTTTTAAGGGTAAGCCTATAGGTGTAGCCCCCTTCATCCTTTTGAAAACTGTAATCCGGCTTGAGCCTTAGTGCCAACCCATTTCTAAAGCCCATAAATTTCAACTTATCCCTGTCAATTGGGTCCCGGCTATAGGCTTTGACGATAAAATCCTCCCCAATCTCCCTGAAATTTATCCTATCCCCGGCCAGGAGCTTTTTAAAGGCTCCGGAAAGATTTATCTTCAAGCTGTTTATATAGATGGGCTCAGCCTCCTCCTTCTCCCTGCTTTCGATCTCTTCAGATTCTTCCTTGGAAATTTGGGCCGCAGAGGACTCCTCACTTTCAGGCTCTCTGCTTTCCGACCCTCTCTCTTCTATTATTTGAGGCGGTGGGCTCGGGATCTCGATATGATTTTCTATAACTTTTTCTTCTATGACTTGGCCCACAGGTCCCGGATTGCCCAAGGTGAATTGTTTTTTAAAGATATCGGATACCTTACCTGTCAAATCATAGGACCTGACTTTTACAGTATAAGAGGCAGGCTCCCCGAATTTTAATTTAAGCTTATAAGTGTTTTTTGAGACCCGGTAAAGATTTTTATCGTATCCCACTGTCAGCTTTTTCCCCCGATTGTCCCCGGCACTTACAAGGAGGTCCAGGCTGTCCTTATCAAGATTTTCGTCTTTAATAAGAAAATCGATCTCATATGATTTTTCGGTTCCGGCCTCCCTATCAAGCTTTATTGAAGGTCTTTCCATGTCAAGAATATAGTTACCGTCTATTGATGACCAGGGTCCTGTCAGCCCATACCTGCTTATAGCCCTGACCTTGAGGTTAAAGACTTTATCGGCATATTTCCTGTCCAATAAAAATGTATGGGAAAGCCTGCCCCCTGACCGGACCATGTCCTTCTTTTCGATAAGGGTCTCCCGGCTCTCTCCCTCCAGCCTGCTTATAATTTGGAATGATCCTGCCAATTCTTCCGGCCCCTGCCAAATGATCTTTATGGGAACCGGGTCATCAAATATGTAGGTTTTTATTCCCCTGCTTTGTGATATGTATACGGCCCTCTCGGCAACTTCAATCCCGGGCCCTTCCGGCGGCATGGCCGGATCTATTTCAGCCTTGACTCCTGCCCCAAAGGGGCAGAGAAAGGCGATTGAAAACAGGAAGGCCATAAGTAATAAATTTTTAAAGCTCTTTCCCAAGGCAAACACCCTCTTTATATTCAAAATATTCAATAAAATTATCGATAAAGGCCCGACCCCAGGGGCCGGCCTCCAGGAAAAGCCTACTTTGACCCGTCTTATCCGGGCAAAAAAGCCTTTTCAACTTGTCCAAATCTTCCGGTCGCTCCGGCTTTTGATCTTTAACTGATAGGGCCTTATCTAAATAATCGAAAATTAAATATAGGGCCTCCCTCTCCCTTCTCAGCTCATCTCCCTGCAAATCTGTCCCTTTGCCTTCATAAACAGTTCTTTTTAAAAACAAGTCCATGTTTTTTTCCCCGGCCCTCCCCCTCTTCAAGTCAATTGGATTTTTCCTGATAAACTGACAAACTCCGGCATTAGCAGGATCGACATTTAATAGGTGGGAATTCAATGGGCTTTCTTCTTTTCTCCCTGCGGTTTCATAAAATATGGCCGTTATAGACAGGGCCAAAATCAACAGGATTTTTAGATATTTTCTCTTTTTTTCTTTCTTCTTATCATATTTTTCCAGGTCCTTTATCAAGGCCTTTATCGAGCCGTATCTTTCCTCTGGTTTTTCTTTGATGCAGAGCCCTATAATTCTTTCCATGTCCTTGGAAATCTCCGGTCTCAAGGTCCTCAAGGGCTTATATATAAAGTCGTCTGAAGCCGGGTCCAGACCCGAAAGCAGCCTGTACATGGTCATGCCAAGGCCGTATATGTCGGTTCTTTCATCGATTTGCTTGCCCGTGTATTGTTCGGGCGGAGCATAGCCCCTGCTGGCATAGAAATTTTGAGGAAAAATATCCCTGCAATTGGAAGACCTGGAAACTCCGAAATCAATCAGCTTCATCCGTCCCTTGTCACTTATCAAAATATTTGATGGCTTCATATCCGAATATATGACTTTATTTTTGAGTGAATGGAGGTAGGCCAGGCAGTCAGCCAATTCCATAAACCTGACCCCCACCTCTTTTTCATTGAGTCTGCCCTTAGTCGCAACAATTTCTTCCAGGCTCTTGCCGGGGATATATTCCATAATCAGGCAGATCCACTTGTCCGTATTAAAGATTTCAAGGATCTTGGGAAGCAGGAGGTGGTCCAGGTCTTTCAAGATCCTTGCCTCTTCAAGTAGGTCCCTGCCGTAAAAGTGCCCATCCTCTCCTCTTTTTTCCACCAGCTTCATTGCCCACTTCTTCTTCAAGACCCTATCCTCGACAAGGTAGACCCTGGACATGCCTCCCCTGCCCAACTCCTCAATTATCCTGTATTTGCCAATATATTCTTTCATAACCTGAGTTTATCAGGATTTGTGTTTCAAGGGTTTCTCAAAATGTTCCAGTATTAAAAAAAAAGAAGACCCGGCTCTATCCGGATCCTCTCTTAATTGTTGTTCTATAAAAATTGTTTTTTAATAGGTAGCGGCTATTGAAGGCCTATCGCTTAACCTTGAAGTATCTGAGTGTAAGGGCATTTGCAACCACAAAGATCGACGACAGACTCATGGCCGCCGAAGCTATCATGGGGTTGAGCCTGATGCCGAATGAAGGATATAGGAGGCCTGCTGCCAGGGGTATGCATAAAACATTGTAGAAGAAGGCCCAGAAATAGTTTTCTTTTATCTTTTTCATGGTCTTCTTCGACAGGTCATAGGCGGCTATGACGTCCATCAGGTCCGACCTGACCAGGACCACATCCGCCGACTCCATGGCCACATCAGTTCCGGCTCCAACAGCTATGCCGATGTCGGCCCTGGCGAGGGCAGGAGCATCGTTGATCCCGTCTCCAACCATACAAATCTTGCCCTGACCTGAGCCCAGGCCCTTGATCTCCTTTTCCTTATCCTCGGGCAGGAGGCCCGCCCTAAATGAGCTCAGGTCCAGGTCGGACCCTATGGCCTTAGCCGTCCGCTCATTGTCTCCTGTCAGCATAATGGTCCTTATTCCCCTCTTTTTGAGGGTTTTTAAGGCCTTCTTACTTGACTCTTTGACCGGGTCCATTGCTGCAATTATTCCGCAGGCTTCATATGAAAATGCAAAATACATGGGGGTCTTGCCCTCATCAGCAAGCCTGGCCTCATCCGACCCCGCAAAGTCGAAGTCCACCCCGTATTCTTCCATTAGGGCCTTGTTGCCCGCCAATATATCCAGGATCTTTCCATTTTCCCTGAGGACCTTTCCCTTTATTCCCCGGCCGGGAATGCCCTCAAAAAGCTTAACTTCAGCAAGTTCCAGCTTTTCTTCTTCAGCCTTCTCAAGTATGGCTTCGGCCAAGGGCTGCTCAGATGATTTTTCAAGGCTGGCCGCCAGCTTCAAAAATTCGGTCTCCGTATATGCATCAGAATACAAAATTATATCGGTCAGGACGGGCTTACCTTCAGTTATTGTCCCTGTTTTATCAAAGACAAAGGTGTCAGCCTCTTCCAACTCCTGGAGGGCGGCTGCTGATTTTATCAATAGCCCGTTTTCAGCTCCCTTGCCCGTTGCCACCATTATTACTACCGGTGTGGCCAGGCCCAGGGCACAGGGGCATGAAATAACCAGGACCGAGATTGCCAGGCCCAGTGAAAACTCAAATCCCGCCCCCTTCATCATCCAAACCGCAAATACGGAAATCGCGATAACTATAACGGTCGGGACAAATACGGCGGAAATCTTGTCTGCCAGGGACTGGATGGGGGCCTTGCCGGCATTGGCCTCCTTGACCAGTTCTATTATTTTAGAAAGCATGGTATCCTCTCCGACAGCCTTGGCTTCCATAGTAAAGGCCCCGGTTTTGTTCATGGTGGCACCGATAAGCTTGTCCCCCTCTTCCTTCAAAACCGGTATGCTCTCGCCGCTTATGGCCGATTCATCCACAGAGCTCCTTCCGGTCAATAAAACCCCGTCCACCGGGATTCTCTCACCCGGCTTAACGGAAAGAATATCCCCTACCCCAACCTCATCTATGGGGATTTCCAACTCTTTCCCGTCTCTGACTATCCTGGCTACGTTAGGTCTGAGCCCCATTAGCTTCTTTATAGAAGAACCCGTTTTAATCTTTGATTTGACTTCCATATACTTGCCCAGGCTTATAAGGGTCAAGATGGTTACCACCCCCTCAAAATACAGTTGGTGGCGGTATGCCTCGACAAGATCTGTCAGGCCATGAGCTATCCCGTAATTTATGCGAAAAAGCGCAAAGACCCCGTATAAAAATGAGGCCCCCGCCCCGATTCCGACCAATGAGTCCATGTTTGGCATGGCCCTGAAAAGCCCCTTAAATCCCCTTATAAATATAAGCCTGTTTGCAAAGAGGACGGGCAGGGTTATGAGCATTTGAACCAGGGCAAAGTTGGCCGCCCCCTCGTATCCCTCCAGCCAAGACGGCAAGGGGAGGCCAACCATAGGCCCCATGGCCACATACATAATGGCGATTAAAAAAGGAAAGGATATTATAAGCCTCTTTTTCATATCCTCGGCTTCTTGCTCGAATATTGATTTTTCTTCAGTCTTGGCCTTCTCCGGCCTCCTTTCAACCCTATCGTCTCCGCCGGTCAGGGTCTGATCAAAATCAGCCTCATAGCCCGCCTTCTTCACTGCATCAATGATCTGATCCGAAGTGATCGCCTCAGACTCGTAGCTGACGTCCATAGAATTGGTCATAAGGCTAACATTGGCCTCTTCCACCCCGTCAAGCTTCTTAACAGCCTTCTCGACATTGGCTTGGCAGGAGGCACAGAACATTCCTTTGACGGAATATCTCTCTTTTTTTATCAATTTTTCTCCCACTATAAAAGTCCTTTCAAATAAGCTTTATTGACAATTTACTACTATTGTTACCCAGAATAAATACCTTCAAAAATATTGTAAATATATGTTGACAATCTATCCACCTATCTAGTAAACTTTAGCTATCAAATTAGTGGCTCTTTGTCAAATGGCCTTGGTGGACATTTCGCATGATTAAATAGTCTTTAAAGGTTGTCTAATCCCTTAGGGGTTAGGCAGCCTTTTTTATTTTCCAGTCGTTTTATTTCATTCTTTCAAAATCAGGAATTACTACCTTGAATATTAAATTTCGTTTTTCAATTAGTCAGATGTCCTCTGACTAATTGTCTATTTTATTTTTTCTCTTTCATAATAATGAACATACATCTGCATTTGTCCTAAATCTTGGTGTGTTAAATCTCCAATCTTTAAATCTATCAAGACAAAGCATTTCAGTATGTAGTTATAAAACACTAAATCTATTCTGAAATGTCTTCCATCAAAGGTAAATCTTTGCTGCCTTGTACTCCAATTTGATTTTACCGTTTCTTCCAAATAAAAGTTCCTCGCCTTTTCATTTTCAACACGCATAAGACTTCGATAATGTGTCCAACTCAATTCGCTACGCAGTGCGTAGCCATTTGGAAAAGTAAGATAAAATTGTCTCATGTTCTTAAGATTTGTAACTGTAAAGCCTTTACCAAAGTCTTTTGTCATCTGTTTAGACAATTCTAGCAATAAACCTTGCCCATATTCTGCTGTATCTTTGCCACTCTGTTCGCAATAATATCTCCTCCGACATAGGAACTGAAGTGCTTAGAAAAGATATTTCCAATATAGAAGAATGATAGTTGCTAATATAAATTTCTTTAGTTTGTCTATAAAGCATAAGTGCTCAAAAAGGTCGTTAAAAGGCGGGTCGTATGCGATGAAAGCATTATCTATAATTCTCGAAACAGTATTAATAGAAACATAATTTCTATTAGCCATATCTTTTTTCAGAAACATTTGTAATGCGAAATGGTCTTCATGTCTTTTTTTGTATCAAAAATGGTGTTGGTGGACCGCTGATCATTTTCTGATCAGCGGTCCACCAACACCATTTATTTTAGAGCCAAAATAAAAATCAGGAGAATGCGGAAATCAAAACTGAAAACCACATTCTTCTGACCAATTCCCAACCAACTGCCGGTTCTTACTTATCACCCAACTTACCAACTTGCGTAAATTCCTTATCCCCAATACGCATCTTCTTATAAGTGAACTTTACTCGCATCATCCTGCTAATAATATACTCATCCGTTATCAGCACAAAAAATTGCTTTTCTTTTTTATTCACCAAGTAATACTGTTCACTGCCAATACTCTCTACCGCTTTACCGAATTCAAACGTATCAAACAAAGGAATACCACCGGACAAAGTAGTAATACCCCCGATAAAATTATCCATAAACTTTTCAGACGAATTTGGAATAAACTTCGTCACTGTGAGCATAATAATTTCAGCGTCTTCATATTCATCGCGAATAATTTGTTCCTTCATCTTGATTTTCTTACGAACACCCAATTTTGCATTAAGACCATACTTCGCTAAATCAATAGGCTTCTTAATGATTGACAAATCAATAGCATTGTCTTTATCCAACAAATAGTCGACAGTAACACCCAGCGCATCCGCAATCACCTTCAAATTTGCAACATCCGGCAGACCGCGATCACCTTCCCACTTCGCTACCGCAGCACGCGAAACCATAATCATTTCAGCAAGTTCTTCCTGAGTTAAACCCGCTTCCACGCGCGCATTTCTGATTTTTTCTCCTAACAACATCGTATAACTCCTTTCATTGGCTATGAGTTTTCGTTCTTAACGATTATTTGTTTTGCTCGTAATGCAATTAATAATCGCACTGCGTAATTACATACTAACGAGCAACATATGAAAAGAAAAGTAACGAACGAGAACACAAACGTTACGAATCGTAACATGGCATTTTCTTAGCACACGCACACATAATTATGTGAAAATAGCTGTTTCAAAAGAAATTTATACAAAACTAACAGAGAACGTACGGAATAAGGCAACAGAAACATACGTTTGTTGTCAAACGCAAGGATCCACGCGCGCAACAACAGCTGCTAATCCACTTTTGACATCAATACAACACTCTCAACCCCTATGGTTATGGGGAACATATCCACGCTCGTAGATGGAAACATATCAAAGATTGGCTCTCGTTTGTAGGAACATATCGACTGTAATTATTTCATTTTCAAGCCTTTATCGATAGCTTCCTGAATAATCTTATGACAACAAACTCCCAACGGATTGTTTTCTTTACAATTAGAATTTTTCATTGCCCCAGTGATGGCATTTACTTCTTTTACGGATTTCGCGCCATGCTTTACAACTGCTTCAATTACCTGATTTTCTGTGACTTCGCTACAATAACAAGCATACTTAGGATCTGCATCTTTCTTAAACCAGATAGGAACTCTAACTTGGTCTTTCAAGAATTTTATTTCATTATCTAAGTTATAGTAAACAACGTCGCAGTCCTCGTTCATGCAAATCTTATATTGATCTCCGTTAACAGCATTACGATAATCATCTACCACTAGATGTTCAACAGTTACTTTACTAACGGAAATCCCTTCATTATTACATACAGGACAATTGTCTTTAATTTGATCCGGCTTTTCTGTTTTGCATCCACAACAACATTCATTATTAATCTTCATATTCTTAGACTCCATATTTTCATTATAATTTCTTTTTTAAACTAGGTAAAACCAATTTCATATACTTGTCATTTATTAATAGCGTCAAACATTTTAGCTGGTGTTAATTTACTTAGCTCCCTGTTGTCAGCCAACGCACGTGTAGCTTTTTTGTGTATAAACACATCAGCGTCATGTTACCCATTGCTCGGCATTCTTCTAATGAACCCAAATACATGGAATGGCAACCCTTTTTTAGACAATTTATAACCGAACATTATCAAGCTTGAAAGTTTCTTTAGATTATAAAATATATTCTCAGACAATCAAGGGTAAAGGCTTCGCCCAAATTTCGTTGAAATTTGCCCTTGACAGTCTGTTCATATATTTTATTTAATTTATGAAACTTCCAGAGCTTTTTATTCTGCTTTTCTATATTCTACTGGTGTTTTATATCCTAAAGATCCATGAATTCTTAGGTTATTATACCAATATACGTATTCTGCTAATTTTAGATTAAGTTCTTGGAAATTAGTAAAGTTCTCCTGATATATGAATTCTGTCTTCATTACTTTATTGACTGCTTCGCTTACTGCGTTATCATATGGGCTTCCTTTTTTACTTAGCGATCTTTTTATCCCAAATACCTTTAATATTTCTTCTATTTTTATATTTTTAAATTCTCTTCCTCTGTCTGTGTGAAATATTTTTATACGATTTAGTGGCTGCCTTATTGAGTAAAATGCTTCTGCTACTAGATTTGCATCTTTGTTTTTACCTGATGAGTATCCTATTATTTCACGGCTGTTTAAGTCTATTATTAAACATATATAATTCCATGTTTTTCCTACTCTTACATATGTTAGGTCGCTTACTATTGCTTCTAAATAGTCTCTATTGTCAAATTATCTATTTAAAAGGTTAGGGATGTCTTCTTCGTTGCATTTGGATCTTATTACTTTATATTGTGCTACTGTATAGTTTGAGACTAGGCCATTTTTCTTCATTATTCGGCCTATTTTTCTTCTCGATATTTTATATCCAATTTTCCCTAGTTCTTTTTTTATTTTGCGTGTTCCATAGTTGTTTCTACTTCTTCTGAATATTTCTTTTATTTCTTCTATTAGTTTTTCATCTTCATCTAATTTCACATCTTTTTCTTTGTTCAAATGATAATAGACTAAACTTCTTGTGACCCCAAGTAGTCTACACATTGCACTAATGCTATATTTATCTCGGTTCGAGATAATGAGGTCTATTTTTTGACTAACAGTAGTGCAGCTTGCTTTAAAATATCATTCTCCATTTCAACCTGTTTCAATTTTTTACGAAGTCTGATTATCTCTTTTTGTTTCGCATCCACATTATCAAAATGGTTACTCTAAGCAGCACACCAACTATTTATTTTTTGAGTTTTAAACTTTGGTAGAAGTCTTGAACTCTTTATATTTACATAACTATTTGCCTCTATCACTATTATGACACGAAACCCTGCACAATGATCTAAAATTTTCAATTCTAACAAGTCTTTTTCAGTATTTTTAACTTCATAAAAACCTCTTTTGCAATAATGCCTAATTCTTCTTTAGTTGTTAAATTTTTTTATTTTACCATCATCGTTCCCCTGATTTTCAATTAATCTTCTTAGGTTATATAAGAAGTACATATCTTTTTAATCTTAAAGTTTTTAAGTCTTAATTTTAAAATTTTCAATCTTAGATATTATTTAAATCATTCCAAAATGCTCTAAAGCATCTTCGATTGCTTTTTCTTTTTCTTCTGGGCAATTTGGCACTCTTTGATTTTCTTTCTTACTAAAATTATAATTTTCTCTCTCTATTAGACCATGTTTCCTTTTTATTTGTGCAATATATAGGCTTGAAACTTTTAGTCCGTATTTATCTAACACATACTTTTTAATTTCTCCATAAGTTGCGTCTTTTGAAAAGTCAATTTCAGATAATTCATCTTCCCCTATTTCTATATCTAAATGATGTTCTGTATTTAGTTTGGACAACAGAGCTACTGTCTCCACGTGTATTAAGACTACCCTGATGATAACCTACATCAAGCATTAGGTCTGCATGCTCGTTGCAGAATGGAAGTTGGCAAAGAAATGTAGTGGGAGGGTAAGAGTCCAAGTCCGCTGCAATTAGAATTTATTTTATCAATTCACCCTCGAAATACTGTTCTTGAAATTGAATCATTTTCAAAATCTCTTCATCAGAGTAATCGCTTCCGTCTAAAGAAACAATCCATTTATCTTCGTTATCATTGATGCGATGATAAATGGCTATCACCATCCCTTCAAATTTGTTGAGAGGCTTATCTGTCCCCAAGATATAAACATCTTGTCCCTCACCATCACCAGCAAATACGCCATCAACGTACCCGTAGTTAATCGGGTAGATTATATCTTCATACTTAGGATGACGAATACCGATAGGGCGATCCACTGTCCCATGTACCATTTTACCTATTATTTTCATCACAACAATTTCCTTTGCAAACCGGGATTTGGCAATTTCTTTTTATCATTAATGGGGAGCCGTATTCATCTGTTCCATTGTCAGAAAAACCAAGCGATGCCCAAAATCTATGTGAATCCTCTTTTGCGTAGTTAAGGGCGTAATAAATTGCGCCGTCGTTTTTTGTGTATTCCATAAGCGTTTGGAAACATTTGTGTCCTGTCCCGTTCCCTCTATACTCCGGGAACACCCAAAAATCAAGAATGAAACATTTTCCGTCCTCGCTTTTGTAAGTGCAGTACTGAGAAGCGCCTATTTTAACTCCGTCACGCACAAAATATACCATATTCTCATAATTTTGATAAGTGCGAAGTGGAAGACCCAAATATTCTGCACACTTAACCTGTGTCAGATTATTTTGCTTTCGCAACTCTTTCAGCATCATATATATCACTTCAATCATATTTTGCCTAAAGAAACACAAACACGCAATTATTGCGTAAACATTTTTAGTATTATATGCAATAATTGCGTGTTATAAAATTGATGGCTACCCATATTTCTCTTAAGAATGATATTTATCTCAAGCCTTATTCAGCTTGCTTTATCTTTAAGACTAAAATGTAGTAGGCCTTGATATTATCAAATCCCTTATCAAGCTCATCAATATTATGGAGCTTTAATCTTACAGTTCCTTTGCCTGAACTGAAGTTAAATACCTGTATAAGGTTTGATCCTCCCTCCAACACTTCTTTAACATCTATTCCCTTAACATAGTAGGAGTTTAGGGTTATGTTTTTTCCCTCAATGGTCCAGATTGTTGCCCCGTCCCCCTTTGGCAAGGCCAGCTCTATATTGCCTTCCGGGTCTTTTGTGCTTACCTCTATTTCCTCCACAGGGGCTTCATGAATGGAATTATATAGACCTGAATTTTCTCCGTATTTTTTTAGCTCTGTCGCCTCCCCGTTTATCAAAGCATAGTTCGATTTAGGATAGCCGTTATCTTCCAGGGGAAATTTGCTCAACACGTCCTTGCTGTTTGATCCTGTACATGCGGTCAAAATAAAAATTGCCAATATAGCAGGTATAAAGGTTAAGATCCTCTTGTGTTTAACCATAGCTTTTCTCCTTTCATAATATATATTATCCTATAAGCTGAGTTTCCTGGTCCACGCCCTCATAGAGTTGCCTATATCTGCCGTTTTGAGCCATAAGCTCCTCATGACTTCCACTTTCCACAATCTTACCCTGACTGAGTAAAATTATCTTTTCAGCATTTTTAATGGTTGACAACCTATGTGCAATGGTGATAGTTGTCCTATCCTTTGAAAGCCTGTCAAGAGATTTCTGTATCCATCTCTCACTCTCATTATCCAAGGCCGATGTAGCTTCGTCAAGTATGAGTATAGGTGGATTCTTCAGGAAAACCCTGGCAATGGAGATCCTCTGCTTCTGGCCACCTGATAGCATCATTCCCCTCTCACCCACATAGCTGTCAAAGCCGTCCGGCAGGTCATTGATAAAATCATAGGCCCCGGCAAGCTTGGCAGCCCTTATAATCTCCTCATGTGTAGCTCCCGGCCTCCCGTACTCTATATTGGCCTTGATGGTATCGGAGAAGAGATAGACATCCTGCTGGACTATGCCTATTTGCCGCCTCAAGCTGTCCAAGGTAACGTCCCTGACGTCAATCCCGTCTATGGTCAGGCTGCCTGAACTCACATCGTAGAAACGGGGTATGAGGTTTGACAGGGTGGTCTTCCCCCCGCCGGATGGCCCTACCAGGGCTACATTCTGCCCCGGCTTTATATCAAGACTCAGATCGTCAATTACGGGCTCATTTGAATCCGGATAGTTGAACGAAACATTGTTAAACTCTATATGACCCTTGACCTTATCCAATTTAAGGGCATCTTCCTTTTCACTTATTTCGGATTTTATGGCCATAATCCCGTCAAAGCGCTCCAAGCCTGTCATGCCCCTCTGGAACTGCTCAGTGAACTCTATTATCCTAGCCAGGGTTACCAGGAGGGTCTGAGTATATAGTATGTAGGCTATAAATTGACCCGGACTTATTGCCCCCTTGACCAGGAAATATCCTCCGACCGAGATGACTGTCGTAAGCATGAGACCGTCAAAAATCCTGGATACGGATTGGAAGCCGGCCAAGGCATAGTAGAATTTCTTTTTGATCTGTAAGAAGGCCGAATTGTCCTTCTGGAATTTCTTCTCCTCAATCTCCTCATTTGAAAATGACTTGACCACCGAATACCCTAAAAATGAGTCCTCTATCGATGCGTTTATGCGGCCTATCTGCTTTCTTTGGGCCATTTGGGCGGACCTGAGTTTTTGCCTGTAGTGTGAGGAGACAATAAAATATATTGGTATTAGGCCAAAAAGTATGAGGGTTATAGTCAGGTTGACCCTACTTAAAACCATAAAAGACACCAGGAGCTTTATAGCCCCTATGAAGTACTCTTCCGGACAATGGTGGGAAAATTCGGTTATATCAAAAAGGTCATTGGTCAGGTTGGACATGAGGTGGCCCGTTTTATGGGTTGCAAAAAAAGCATGGGGCATGGTCTGCAAATGTGAATACATGTCCGCCCTCATATCCCTTTCAATTTGGGCCCCCATGATGTGACCCAGGCCCTGCATATAGTAGCGGGCCACAATCTCAACCAGGCGCAATATGACGTATAACCCGGCCATCTTCCATATAAAGGTCATGGTCAGACTTTCCGTTCTATTGGCCGCCGTATCCGTTATTGATGACATTATAAGGGGCAGGACCATGTCGCAGACTGTGGTCAATGCGGCGCAAAAGAAGTCCGTTAAAAGTACCCCCATATTGTTCTTGTAATAGGGCAGCAAGATTTTAAAGAGCTGCCAATTGCTTTTGCTCACGAGTGCTTTATTATCTTTCATTTCTTCTCCATACTGATTTTTAACTTTTGTTAGTTTTATTTTTCGAATTGATAATACCTGAAAATTCCAAAAGAAATAGGGGTGCCGGAAAGACTATATCCATCCCGACACTCCCTATAATTTTTAAGGCTTTATTTCCTAGACTAGGCTCCCGATGTCTGAAGTCTGGTTTCTATATCGTCCCTGCCCTCCTTGGCCTGGCTTATAAGATCCTTGACCTTCAGAAGCCTGGTTATGGTTGCCCTGTCTTCCTCATCAAGCTTCATCTGAATATATGAAATGGTCTCTTCGAGATCAGGTATTGTCCTGTACTCAAGAGCATTTACCCTTCTTCTGGTCGACTCAATCTCATCAGCCATAAGCTGGGCAGCCTTTTCTATCCTTGTCAGCTCAAGAAGCTGTTCCATGACCCCGTTCAACTCCTCAAGAGCAACATCCAGCCTGGGTGATGTCTGAACATAGCCGTAGGGGGTCGCATTGGCCTCCTTGCCCTCTTCAAGCCCCAGCCTTTCAAAGTGGAAGCTGGGAATCCTGACAGACATTACGTTCTGTATTTTGACATCGACCATAAGCTTTTGCTTGGATGACAGAAGGGCGTTTTCAAGCATTTCCGGGCTCATAACTGCAGAAGCCATGGAGAAAGAAGCGAAGGACTCTTCAAGGGCCTTCTCAACCTCCTGCCTTTTCTTCCTGTTCTCACGAGCCAGGTTTATAAAGCGCCTCATGAGCTCATCCTGCTTGTCCTTCAGGAGCTGGTGGCCCCTCTTGGAAACGGCAAGCCTGCCTTTGAGCTGGGCCATTACCATCCTGGTAGGATTGACATTAAGCTTTGCCATTATTCCACCTCGGCTTTCCCATCTCCTTCTTCAGGGCCAAGAAATTCATCAAGCATATTGTCTTTGATCCTCTTGAGTTCTTCTCTTGGCAGGATTTTCAGAAGTTCCCAGCCCAAATCGAGGGTTTCTTCGATGGACCTGTTGGTCTGGAAGCCCTGATTTACGTATTCCTTGTCGAAGGCCTCGGAGAATTTTGCAAAGGCCTTGTCGGCATCAGAAAGTGCGGACTCGCCCAGGATCGTTGAAAGCTCCTTGGCATTCCTACCTCTTGCAACAGCCGCATAGATCTGGTTCATGGTTGCTGCATGGTCTTTTCTGGTCTTGCCCTCACCGATTCCCTTGTCCTTAAGTCGGGAAAGTGATGGCAGTATGTCTATAGGCGGGTTTATGCCCCTGTTATATATAGACCTGTTCAATATTATCTGGCCTTCGGTAATATACCCTGTCAGGTCAGGAATGGGGTGGGTTATATCGTCCTCAGGCATGGAAAGAATGGGGATCTGTGTGATCGATCCTTCTCTGCCCTTGATCCTTCCTGCCCTCTCATATATCTGTGAAAGGTCCGTATACAGGTAGCCGGGATAGCCTCGCCTGCCCGGAACCTCCTTACGGGCTGCGGAGATCTCACGTAAAGCCTCTGCATAGTTGGTCATATCTGTCAGGATAACCAAAACATGCATTCCCTGCTCAAAAGCCAGGTATTCAGCAGCTGTAAGGGCAATACGAGGAGTTGAAATCCTCTCGATTGTCGGGTCATTGGCCAGGTTTACAAAGAGAACGGCCCTGTTAATGGCGCCTGTTTTTGTAAAGTCCTTGATAAAGAACTGGGCCTCTTCAAAGGTGATTCCCATAGCGGCAAAGACTACGGCGAACTTTTCATTCTTGCCCCTGACGGTAGCCTGACGGGCTATCTGGGCGGCCAATTGGTTATGGGGCAGACCGTTTCCTGAGAATATAGGGAGCTTCTGGCCCCTTACCAGGGTGTTCAAGCCGTCTATGGCCGAAACGCCTGTTTGTATGAACTCCTCAGGATATAACCTGGCATAGGGGTTTATGGCTGATCCGTTAATATCAAGCCTTTTCTCCGGCAAAATCTCCGGGCCATCATCAATAGGCTCTCCCATTCCGTTGAAAACACGGCCAATCATGTCGGGAGATACTCCGAGTTCCTGGGGCTTGCCCAAGAAGCGGCAGGAAGTCTTCTTCATGTTGATTCCTGAAGAACCTTCAAAGAGCTGGACCAAAACCGACTCTTCACTTACCTCCAGGACCTTGCCCCTTCTGCGGCTTCCGTCCTGTAGCTCGACTTCGACCAACTCCTCATATTTGGCACCCTCTATGCCTGTGACAAACATTATAGGACCGGCGATTTCTTTTATTGTCTGGTATTCCTTAAGCATCTTCCACCTCCCGGTCAGCTATCATGCGAGCAAACTCATTTTTCATTTGACCTTCGATTGCATCTATCTTGTCCAAGCTGTCTTCGGGAATCAGTCTCATACGAACGATCTGACTTCTGACCTCCATATTTTCAATCTCTTTCAGATAAACTCCCTTTGCCAGGGCCTCATTGGCCATGTCGTGGAATTTCAAAATCATATCCATCATCTTTTGCTGTTTTTCGATTGAACAATATGTGTCAACATCATCGAAAGCGTTCTGCTGCAGGAAGTCCTCTCTCAAAGACTTGGCTGAGAAGAGCTTAAGCTGGTCTTCCTGTGACAAGGAGTCCACGCCTACAAGTCTGACAATCTCATTGAGGCTGTTTTCTTCAGTAAGCAGGGCCATGGCATATGAGCGGTTCTTTGAGAATTCCTCATTTACCTCCCTGTCGAAATATTCATCCATCTTATCCTGGTAGAGGGAATAGGACTCCAGCCAGTTAATGGCCGGGAAATGCCTTGCGTATGAGAGGTCATAGTCCAGCCTCCAGAATACCTTTACGATCCTCAAGGTTGACTGGGTTACAGGCTCAGACATATCGCCACCCGGAGGGGAAACGGCTCCGATTGCCGTCAGTGATCCTTCCCTGCCGTCACTTCCCAAACAGTCTACAATTCCGGTTCTTTCATAGAAGGAGGCGATCCTTGAAGCCAGATAGGCCGGATAGCCTTCATCGCCGGGCATCTCTTCCAGACGACCCGACATCTCCCTTAGGGCCTCGGCCCACCTGGAAGTTGAATCGGCCATCAAGGCTACCGAATAGCCCATGTCCCTGTAATACTCGGCCAGGGTTATTCCTGTATAAATTGAAGCCTCACGGGCCGCAACCGGCATGTTTGATGTGTTGGCTATCAATACAACCTTATACATCAAGCTCTTTCCGGTGTTGGGGTCTATGATTTCCGGGAATTCGTTCAAAACATCCGTCATCTCGTTACCGCGCTCTCCGCAGCCTACATATATGATGACATCGGCATCCGCCCACTTGGCGAGCTGATGCTGAATAACTGTTTTTCCTGATCCGAAGGGACCCGGTATAGCGGCCGTACCGCCCTTGGCTACGGGGAAGAAGCTGTCGACAACCCTCTGACCTGTGATCAAGGGTTTGACAGGATCCTTTTTCTTTTTTATTGGCCTGGGCATTCTGACCGGCCACTTCTGCATCATGCTGACCTTATGTTCTTTTCCCTTGCTGTCCTCTATGAGGCAGACCGTTTCAAGTACATTGTATGACCCGTCTTTTATTTCTTTTACTTTTCCTTCCAGGCCCGGGGGCAACATAATCTTATGTTCAATAACCTCGGTTTCCTGAACGCTGCCCAATATATCTCCCTCAACTAAGAGGTCTCCGACATTCACAGCTGCCTTAAAATCCCATTTTTTCTCATGGTCAATGGCATTTGCGGTAACACCGCGCTCAAGGAAATCTCCTGCAGCTTCTGCAAGATCATCCAAGGGCCTCTGGATTCCGTCATAGATCTGGCCTAAAAGTCCGGGGCCCAGCTCTACGGATAGGGGGGCTCCTGTTGTTACAACAGGTTCTCCGGGGCCTATGCCCGTGGTCTCTTCATAAACCTGGATTGAGGCGATATCCTGCTTCATCTCTATGATCTCGCCTATCAAGCCCATGTTGGAGACCTTGACAACATCCTGTATATTGGCATCCTCCATGCCTCGGGCCTCAACCAGAGGTCCTGAGACTTTGGTAATTATTCCTTCTTTCAAGAGGTCTCCTCCTTTCTAAAATATGTCCATGCCTACGGCTTTTTCAACATTTTCCGAAATTGTCTTCATGCCCAAACCCAAACTTCCTTGGGATGAAGGTATGAGAACTATTGCGGGCGTAGGCTTTGATTTATATCTATCTATGGTCTCTTTTACCCTCACAGCATAGTCCTCTGTGATATAAATGACCCCATAATCTTGTCTGGCCAGACGATCAAGGGTGTTCCTGATTGAATCGTCTCCTGACGGTGAGAATACATCCACTCCGATGGCGCGAAAGGCTAAAACCGAACCCCTGTCGCCAACAACCGCTGTTTTAAGCATAGGCTCTTATCCTTTCTTTTATCGCTTCCACGTCAAGTCCGGCCCTTTTTGCCGACATTATTATCCGCAAGTTCTTTATCTCATTCTCAACTTTTGTAAAATATGCGAAAAGGACTTCCGGGCCCTCCCTAAAGTGATTGGCCTTGTCCGCCAAGCCTTGGGCCATATTGTCTCTTGCCTTCTCCAGCCTTGTAATATCCTTGCTTGAAGAATAGTCCTCCAGTTCTTTGTCAAAATTGTAACCCAGTCCGGCCTGAGAAAAGTACTTGCTGAAGTCTATATTATCCATGCCATACAATTTGATAAAAGCATCCTCACCTAGCTTTCCTCCATTGACCAGGGTCCTGACCATAAAGTCTTTGGTCTCTTCCCTTCTCTTGGCCCTGAAAAATGAAAGAATATTTATCGAATCCGCCAATTTCTCGGCATAATCGACAAGGAAAGATGACTTGCCCTCTCCGGCCGCCCGGCCTATCAATGTATAATAATTGGAATCCACGATAAGGTCCAGGGCCTGGGCATCTTGGCTTTCCTTCCAGACCTCCATACCCTTGATAAGGACTTCTTTAAGGTCCGGATCATCGGAATTTCTTGCAGGATTTGCAATTATATCCTTGATCTTTGCTATATCAAGACTTCCAAAGGGGAAGAGGGGTGAGTTTACGGGCTTTTGCCCCATCTCATTGGCCATTTCCTCTTTTATTATGACTTTTAAATTGTGGAGGTCATACTGGGCAAAGATAAACTTTTTCAGCCAATTTTCCTCAATCAAGTCGTCGAGAATTAGGGCCTGGTTTTTCAATTCTTCAGCCAGACAATCTTCAAATGAACCTATCTCGTCTTCCTTTTCCAAAACTCGCGAATACCTTGTCTCCTTGAGTATCGCCAGGAAATCTTTGGAATCCTCAGAGTTTATAAGGCGATCCATAAATGCAGGGCTTAGCAATTGACCTTCCAATATACGTATACGCATAGAGGCAAATGAATAACTGACTGCCATATACGCCTACCTTTCTTTGATCAGATCAAGGACCACTGTTTCCATACTCGTTCTCAATGTATCGACAAGTTCTGAAAAATCAAAATTCTCCCTTACCCCGCCATCTACAAGACGAAAACCGCTTTTTAGGTCATCGTTTTTCTCAACCTTAATTTTCTTTGACTTGTAGGTCCGGTTTTTAGGAATTTCCAGCCTGCACTCATCGGACAGGTCTTTCTTATCCAAAAAGTTATCCAACAGTTTTGTATATTCTTCATCACTCATGGAAGCCAATTCATTTTTTGCCAGGTCGAAGACTCTTTTTATGGTGGACTGCTTTGCCTCAAGTATGCGGTTCCTTATATCCCTTTCTGCTCCGCTTCTCACCCTGTCCCTAATCTGGGACTCAAGACTCTCACGACCTTTCATGGCCTTTTCATGGTCAGCTTCAATAGATGCAATTTTATCTTCTCGAGCTTTTAAAGCCTTTTTCTCGGCGTCTTCTACTATACGGTCAGCCTCAATTTTGGCATCTTCGAGGATGTTTTTTACGATATTATCTAAATTTGTCATCATATCCTCCTTTTGCCCTTTGCCTGTCAAAATTAAGCTGCAAATACAAAGAGCAGGGAAATGATAAATGAAAGGATGGCGTAGGTTTCAACCATTACGGCGTAGATAACGCCCTTCATTGACTGTGATTCGTTCTTTGCCAGGATCTCAAGTCCTGAATATGCAACGTTGCCCTGGTGTATGGCTGATGCATATCCGACTATTGCTATGGGCAGGCATGAGAATAGGACTCTCAGACCCTGCTGTAAAGGCATAGCGGCGTCAAATTTAAAGATCATGACGATGATGGCAATGATCATTCCATAAAGCCCCTGGGTACCCGGGAGAAGCTGAAGAATCAGGCTTCGACCGAACTTTGCCGGGTCATCAATTATAATTGCTGCAGCTCCTTGGCCAACGTGACCAACACCTCTGGCGGATCCTACTCCCGGCAAGGCTGCCGCAAGTGCTGCTCCCAAAACTGAGAAAATAATGCCGCCATACTGATTTAAAAATTCCATCATTTTGTCTTTCCTCCTAATAATTATTTGATGTCAATATATTTGCCTTCGGGACGGAGCTTCTTGAATTTCTTGCCCCCGCCCTCGTAAAATTTCCCGAAAAATTCAACATATATCAGACGCATTGAGTGAACATAGCCTGAAAGTCCCGACAGGAACAAGTTAAATGCGTGCAGGAAGATTAATAAAACAGCCCTCACTATCAGGCTTAGAATCCCCCCTCCGCCTATCATTGAAGCTATAAGGTTAAATGAGAATCCAATGTAGGCTCCTGACAGCATCAAGGCTGTGACCCTGGTGTATGAGGCGAAGTCTCCAATGTAGCTGGTGGCTCCATAGAGATTGTAGATACCCCATGCAATCCTTGAGAACATTGACTTCTCGTCCCTTGCTGAGAATAGGACAATAAGAACCGCTCCGACTATGGCCCCTATGAAACCGGCATTTGCTATCATGGCCTGCCAATTCATGGCTTTTGCCATTCCTCCCAGAATCAGTCCTCCAATTAACAGGTACCAGGATATTACATCGTAAAGGACCGCCACAGGCCGGCCTTCCCTGATTTTCTGCACTCCGCTGATGGCCAGGGCTACAAAAATATGTATGATTCCCAAAACCACCGAGAAGACTATCATCGGCATGATATCACTGGTCGGATCTATGAGCAGGGGCTTCATAGGTATGAGCCCTCCGAATATTGATCCGAAGGCAAGACCGGCTAAAATTGTCGGTATACTCAGTATCCTGAAAAATTTCAAGCTCTTGGCTGTCTTGTCGGAAAAATTGAAATATGAGAGGGCCAGACTTGTTGCTACAAGCATAACCAGGCCATAGCCCAAATCTCCCATCATGGTTCCGAAGAAAAACATATACCAGGGTGCCATAAGCGGGGTCGGGTCCATCTCTTTATATAGTGGTAGAGAGTAGGTCTCAACCAGATCCTCAAAGGGTTCCAATATGGTGTTGTTTTTTAACACAATTGGAACTTCGGGGTCATTTCTGTCGGCCGCTTGGGCATCCAAGGAATATCTTGAGCTGTCAAGGGTCTCCCCTACTATTTTTCTGAAAGTCGGAAACTTGTCGCTGGGGACATAGCCTTCCAGGAAGCAGATCTTCTCCGTCTCCATAAGCTTTGTCTCGGCTTCCAGCCTTGCCTTCTCATATGAGGCAAGCTCATAACCGGCCTTTATGGCAAAAAACTTCTCTTCGTACAGTCTCTTCAACGAGAGTTTGTATTGGACAATATTCCTTTCCTGCTCGTGTATGAGGCGGTCTTTTTCATCCATTCCCTCTTTTATTGTGCCCTTTTCAGCAAAGTTGACCCTGCTGAAGTTGACATCACGGAGCATATCGTCCAGGCCTTTGTCTCTACCGTCCGTCAGGATCATTACGTATTGGACCTTATCATCGGCCCTGATAAATTCTATATACGTGCTTTTTGCTTCTTTAACCAGGAAGAGCCTGGCATCCTCGGCCCACCTGTTGGGAATGGTTCCCAGCATGGCTTTGACTTTTCCGGGCTTATCCAGCATATCAAGGGATATATCCAGCTTTTTCCAGTTTTCCAGGTCTTTCTTTTCTTCCTTAAGCTTTTTAACGGTATCTTCGGCCTTTCTTATCTTTTCTGAAAGTTCCAAGCAATCTTTTACCGCTTTTTGAGGGTCTTCTTTTTCCACCAGCTTGTTTAGCTCGCTGATCTTGTATTCCGGCAGGCGGTTGGAATACTTTTCCTTAAGGCTTTTTTTACCGCTGTCATATTCCTTTAAGATCTTTATGGCCTCATCCGTGGCTGTCATATCATTCGTATTGATAGCAATAAGCCTTGAATTATCCGGGCTTGTCAGTCCCGTGATCGTATCATCTTCGACGAGCTCATTAAAATTAACCCAGTCAAAAGCCTGTAGTTTCTGTGTCAGTTGCTCTCTGTCTTTTGCAAAAAAACTGAGGCTGAATTTGGTCATATCAAGAATTGCCATATTTCTTCACCTCTTCAACTACACGATCCACGGCTTTCTTAAGGTCTTTGTCACTTAAAGACTTCCAAGTTTCCGCTTCTTTCAAAGCTTCTTCCAGTGACGGTTTGACCTTACTTTCTTCGTCTTCAGCTATATACTTTTTAAAAGCTTCCAAGTCTTCTTTATATTTATTTTGAAGCTGCTTTTCTTCTTTTAAAAGCTCCTCGGCTTTTTCTTCTTCAATTTGGCGAGCTTTGTTTCCCGCTTCTTTTATGATGTTGCGGGCACTCTCCTCAGCCTGAAGAACAGCGCGTACAGCTTCCTCTGCCATGGCTTTCCTCCTTTCTCCTCACACCTACTTTGGTAACGTTTCTATCATAACTAATATAAATTAAGCTTACTTTCTCATTATAACAATAAAAAGCCTTTCCCAAAAAAATCTGTCTTGGAAAAGGCTTTTTTATTGCTCAAATATTTTATTTCAGTTCTTTGAGAAGCTTCTGGATATAGCCGAATACCCTCTCACCCGATTCGATATCAAAGTGTTCGTCCACACTGTGGGCTCCAAAGATATCGGATCCGACCGAGATCATATCCATTTCCGGATATTTTTCATTTATACAACCGCACTCCAGGCCGCCATGGGTTACAATGACCTTCATATCCATGCCTGTGTGCTCCTTGTAGATCCTGCATGCCTTGTCACGGAGCTCCGAGTGTTCAACATAGTTCCATGCCGGACTCTCAGCCCCGATATCATACGGGAAATTATGGTCTTTCAATACCTTGGCGATTCTTCCATGCATATCCTTGAGCTTGTCTGTTGCAGCGGACCTGAGTGAAATCTCCATGTGGAGCTTGCCCTCTTCCTCCCTTGCCAAGGCCAGGTTAGATGAGCTTTCAGGTAGGCCAAGCTCTTCCAGCATTGTGTTTAGGCCGTTTGGCATCTCTTCAACCGCTTCAACGGCGCTTGCAAGAAATTGGTCTGTCCAGACCTTGCATTGTTCGGAGCAGTCAGCTTCTACAAGCTCAATTTTGAGTTGGCCGTCGAGGTCCTCATATTTTTTCAAGGTCTTTGATACCAGGTCTTGGAATTTCTTTTCATCAAAATCTTTAATAGCTATTTCAGCAGAACCTGCGCTTGGAATGACATTGTCATAGGTTCCAACTTCCACTCCCTTGACCTTTATCTTGAATTCTTTGCTCAGATTGCCCAGGAATTCAAAAATTATCTTGACCATGTTTCCGTGCTTCATAACTATGGCATGGGCCGAATGGCCGCCCAAGAGGCCTGAGAATACTACTTTATAGGGTTTAAATCCTTGGCCTGCTTCTTCTTTCTCAATTGGCTTGTCGATAAAGAAGGTTTCCATGCCCGCACAGCCGGCTGTTAATTCGCCTTCCTTTTCCGAGTCTATATTGATAAGGGACTTGCCCTTGAGCCATTCTTTTGAAAGCTCCATGGCTCCGGTCATTCCGGTCTCCTCATCAGTGGTGACAAGCAGTTCCAGCATGGGCAGGTTGGTGTTCTCGTCTTCTATGATTGCCATTCCCATGGCCAGGCCCAGGCCGTTATCTGCACCAAGGGATGTGTCCTTGGCCCTGATCATCTTGCCGTCCTTGACGATTTCAATCGGGTCCTTGCTGAAATCATGGTCTGAGTCATCTGTTTTTACGCAAACCATATCCATATGGCCTTGCATAACTATGCCCGGCATGCCTTCCTTGCCCTTAGCGGCAGGTCTTGTCATCAAGACGTTATATTTCCCGTCCTGCTTTACTTCAAGGCCTCTTTCCTTTCCCCATGATACAAGGAAGTCCGAAACCTTCTTCTCCTGACCGCTGGGTCTGGGGTATTTTGACAGTTCTTCAAAAGCTTGCAAAACCTTTTCAAAATTAATCATATTATTCCCTTTCTTTTTCCCAAAATACATGCTTAATTCTATTTAAAAGCCCGGGGCTCTTAAATATGTCCTTAGGCTTTAATACCCATTATATAACTAGTTACTTACTTTATAATTTGATTTTTGTTTTAAGTTGTGCTAAATTTAATAAACAATACATGTGCCATTAGCTCAGCTGGATAGAGCGTCTGGCTACGGACCAGAAGGCCTGGGGTTCGAATCCTCAATGGCACGTAAGCACCTGATAAAACAGGTGCTTTTTTATTGCCTGATTTTCACTAAACAAGCTTTTCCAAGAGATCCTTTACTTCACCGATTCCCATGGGGCTGTTGCCTGTAACTATCTTTGGTGAACCTCCCCCTCTGATTTGGCAGCTTTCCTGAATTATATTTAATACATCCCTTGCCCTATCTTCAGACGAAACTATAACCAGGCCTGTTTTTCCTCCCGACTCGGATACCAGGACCTTGGTCTGATTTTCCCCAAGTTTCATCTTGTTGGCAATGTTTCTCAGGTCTCCTCCATCCATATCTTCCAGGCATATAATCCTATCTTCCAAGTTTGAAAAACGGGTCGCTTCAAAAACAGCCAACTTATCCTTTAAATTTTTAATCTGTTTTTTATCCTCTTTTGAATCCTGAATAAGCCTGTCCACTCTTTCAGCAACTTCCTCTTTTTTACAATTTATTGAGTGGGACATTTGACTGATATCATTGTATAAGCTTTTCAGGACTTGGCCCGTCAGGAGTGAGCAGGTAAAGTGGATCCTGTCCCCTCTGGAAGCTTTTTCTTTTCCTAAAATAACAAAGCTCTGTATCTGGCCGGTTGAGTTCAGATGGGGCGTGCCACAAGGTTGTTTATCCAGACCCGGATACTCAACGATCCTCACCCTATCATATTTTCTATAATTCTCATCAGGATAGTCCTGACCTTTAACATATTGTAAAGATAGAGGAATATCATCAAAAATAGCTTTATCTATATAAGCCTGGGCCTCCTCTAATTCTTCATCACTGATACGGCAGTCCAGCTCATACCAAAGATTGTCCCAGTCCGTTCCTATGGCAACTATTATTTGACCCCTGCGCCCATAGAAGCCGTCCATAAGGTGGAGGGCCGACTGGACACTTGTGTTGATAAGCCTGGTTTTAAAATCAACTTTACACACTATCGGATCGGCCAGCTTTTCTTTTAATTCATGGTAAAGGGTCCCGTCAATCCACTTGAGATCTAAAACCTCCTGACCATTAACAGTCCCCCTGTCTGAAGGCATGCCTCCCTTCTCTCCCCAGAAAGGGCTTTCTTCAAAAGCGTAGTAGGAATCCTTTTGGTCCGCAATTTTAGTCCTACATTCAAGGTTTAAAAAATCATCATATATTTCCATGTTCATAAAAACCCCCTTGTCGTACTCAAGACCATTATACCAATAATAAAAGGGGCGCCTCCAAAAATGAGGTGCCCCTTTGCAAGACATATATACAAGGAACGGTACTGTCTTAAATCTTAAATTTAATCAGTATAGTTGTCTTTTAGAATATTGCCTCTGCTACCATCAAAACAATTACGTTTTCGAGGAAGACAAAGATCAAGAGCTTCTTTACCCACTTGAGGTAGGTTGCGTATTCAACACGTGCAGCTGCGACACCACCCATAACAACGCCTGATGTCGGAGTGACCATGTTTACGATACCTGAACCTGCGGAGAATACGTTGACCATAACTGAGGGGTTGAATCCCAAAGTTTGTGAAAGTCCTCCGGTGATAGGTATTGACAAGCCTGCAAGACCTGATGTTGAAGGAATCAGGAAGCTCAGCAGGATGTAGATGATATAAGCCATCGGGATATAAACGAATCCGGGTACGCCGCTCAGAAGCTGTGAAGCCTTGTCAAGAACGAAGAAGTCAAGATGTGTGGCTTTCATAACTACGGTGATACCACGGGATACGGCGATGATCATGCCGACGCTCATCAAGTCTTTTACACCGTCTATGAATGTTTCTACAATACCATGTTCTCCCAAACCGCCTATAAGACCGATAATGATAGCGGAAAGGATAAACCATGAAGCCAGTTCAAGGAAGTACCACTGTCCAAGTGGAAGACCTACAAGACCTTCGGTCCATCCGAAAGCAGCTGCGTAAGCATCGGAGTCACCGTGGAAAATAATATCTTCCCATGAAATCAGTGAAATAATCATGATAAGGAAAGTGAATGCGAAGATTCCCATTATAGCCTTATGTTTTCCGTTGTATTCCAGAACTTCATCAGATTCCTCACCGAAATGAGTCTTCATATCGTTAAGTTCGCCCTGTGAAAGAACTGAGTGTCCCAGGTCCTTCTTAACACTCAAAGCATAACGAAGTGTGAATGCAATATTGATAGCTACTGTTGCCAACCAAAGTATTGCACCGATTCCCATGATCAGGGTCTTGTTCGGAGTAATTCCGATTGATGAAAGACCACTCATTGCAACGCCTGTTGCGAAGGGGTTGATTGTTGATCCCAAGCATCCTGCTGTTGATCCGAGAAGGATAACTGCCAGAGCTACCAGAGTATCGAATCCTGCAGCTACCATAGCTGCTGTTATAAGTGCGTAGAAACCGATTGTCTCTTCGGCCATTCCGTATGTTGATCCGCCCAATGAGAAGAGGAACATAAGGATACCGATTAACCAGGACTCTTTTCCCTTCATCTTGTGAACCAGGCGGTTAACTCCGCCTTCAAGAGCGCCGGTCTTCATAACGATACCGATGAATCCGCCCAATGCACAAATAAATGCTAATAAGTCTGATGCATCAACGAATCCGTTTGGTATGGCCATCATAAAATCTTTAAGATGAGCTTTTTCGACTGTTACATGACCGCCATCTTGAACGACCTTCATCAGATCCCCATACTTGTCAGGATCAAGATTCTGGAAAATACCATCACTGATGGGTTTACCGTTGAAAATAACAGTTATAAGGCAAACCACAGCCAAAATGATAAGCAAAATCGTAAAGGCCGAAAGGGAGTGTTTTTTTCTTTTTTCAGTTGCCATAACTTTCTCCTTTCAATTCAAGAAAGTTAGGAGCGGGCAATAACCCACCCCTGTCTTCACTAAGCGTGAATTACCGTTCCTGTCTTACCTTGTATACCTTCTGCCGCTTTTTCAAGAGAGGTTATAAGTGCCTTTCCTCCCGCACGATTGGTCAGATAGTCCAAACAAGCCTCAACTTTCGGCTTCATTGAACCTTCGGCAAACTGGCCATCCGCCATATATTGCTGAGCTTCTTCAAGAGAAATATCTTTAAGCTCTTCTTGGTTTTCTTTTCCGAAGTTAATAGCTACATGCTCAACAGCTGTTAAAATAACAAGCCTGTCAGCCTTCATATCGATAGCAAGCCTTGATGCTGACCTGTCTTTATCGATAACTGCAGCCCTGCCTTCATAGCCTTCCCCGGCCTTAACAACCGGAACTCCGCCGCCACCTGTTGCTATAACAATGGTTCCAAGATCAACCAGGTCCCTGATTTCCTTTTCTTCAAGAATTTTCTTGGGTATTGGGCTTGGAACTACTCTTCTGTAGCCTCTACCGGAATCTTCTACGAATGTATAGCCGGTCTTTTCATGGATCTCATCGGCCTCTTCTTTGGTCATGAATGAGCCTATGGGCTTGGTCGGTTTTGCAAAAGCCGGATCTTCAGCGTCAACTTCTACCTGTGTTACCAGGCAGGCAACTCCCCTGTCTTCCATTCCCTGCTTTTTAAGCTGGGTTCTGATTGACTGGGAAAGATGGTAGCCTATATATCCCTGGCTCATGGCTCCGCACTCGGGGAAAGGCATTGCTGGTGTCTTTCCGCCGTTTTTATTTGAAAATTCCATGGCGTTATAAATCATACCGACCTGTGGGCCGTTTCCGTGTCCAACTACAACGTCATTATCTTTTGCAAGCTCAACAATAACTTTTGCTGTGTTTTCAGTTAATTTGAGCTGCTCTTCAGGAGTCTTTCCCAGAGCGTTTCCGCCGAGGGCGACTACTATAAGTTTTCTAGCCATTTTAACCTCTTATTTAAGTGTTGCAAACATTACGGCTTTGATGGTGTGCATACGGTTCTCAGCCTCTTCAAACTGACGTGCCTGTTTGCCCAGGAATACATCGTCTGTTACTTCCATGCCGTTAAGTTCATAGTCTTTGCCGAACTTCTTCTCAACATCAACTCCGATGGTTGTCTTAAGGTCGTGGAATGAAGGCAGGCAGTGCTGGAAGATTGCGGTTGGCTTAGCCATGTCCATAACCTTCTGGTTTACCCTATATTTATGGAGAAGTTTAATTCTTTCCTGCCATACTTCTTCAGGTTCACCCATGGATACCCAAATGTCTGTGTATACACAGTCGGCACCCTTTACGCCCTCTTCGACGTTCTCTGTATATTCAATCTTTGCGCCTGATGTCTTGGCAATTTCTTTTGCCCTCTTGATCAGGGATTCTTCAGCCCAGAGTTCCTTAGGACCGCAGCCTGTGAAATCTACGCCGAGTTTTGCGCATGTGATTACCAAAGAGTTTGATACGTTGTTTCTGCAGTCACCCATGAAGACCAACTTACGGCCTTTGAGGTCACCGAATTCTTCTCTCATGGTCATCATGTCAGCCAACATCTGTGTCGGATGATACTGATCTGTAAGACCGTTCCATACTGGTACTCCTGAATCTCTAGCCAAGGTTTCTACTGTTTCCTGGCTGAATCCACGATATTCGATACCGTCAAAGAATTTGCCCATAACTTTTGCTGTATCGGCAATTGATTCCTTGGCACCCATCTGGCTGCTTCCGGGTCCGATGTATGTTACTCCCATTCCCAGGTCCATACCTGCAACTTCGAATGAGCAACGTGTACGTGTCGAAGTTTTTTCAAAAAGAAGAACGATGTTCTTTCCCTTTAAATACTCATGAGGAGTGTGGGTTCTTTTTAAGTGTTTGAAATCAGCTGCCAAGTCCAAGAGATAATAGATCTCATCTACCGTGAAGTCCTGGAGTGTCAGGAGACTTCTGCCTTGTAAATTTTGTGGCATATTTTTTTCCTTTCTTAGCCCTATGGGCTTAAATAAATATTTATGGCCGAAATTTCGACCAAATATAGACCTAAAATACTAATAACTAAAATCTAAAAACAAAAATAAACACAAGGAACAGACCTCCGGCCTAAGCCGGAAGTCCACCTTGATTAAAGATTTTTACTAATTGACCGCACAAATTAGTCTTCACGAACTAATGGCATTGACATGCAGCGTGGGCCGCCTCTACCTACTGTAAGGTTGGAAGCGTCAAGTTTGAGAACCTCGAATCCGGCTTTCTCAAGACTTGCATTTGTTACGTCGTTGCGTTCATAAACAACAACTTTGCCCGGAGCAATTGTCAGGGTGTTTGAACCGTCGTTCCACTGTTCACGCTCTGCAGCACAGCTGTCTCCGGCACCGCATGGGAAGAGACGAACTTTGTCGATTCCGAGAATATTTGCAAGAATCTCTGCAAGCTCACCGTGGTGTTCTTCAACATGAACTGTCTCATTGTCACCTGCTGTGAGTTCGAATACCTGCAGGGTCTGCAGAATCTCAGGATGATATGTGAATGCATCGTGATCGATCATTGTGAATACTGTGTCGAGATGCATGAATGCATGGCTCTCAGGAATTGTGAAAGCGATGATCTTCTTGATCTTGTTATCGACATCACCGAAGAATACATTGTGGGCCAAGATTTCGATAGCACCGGCCTGAGTTCTCTGTGAAATACCGATGAAAAGTGTTTCCTCGTTTACGTTGAAGATATCTCCACCTTCTGTGTGGAATTTCTCATGACGTCCAAAGAGATTATGAACCTGTCCCTTATACTCAGGATGATATTTGAAGATATAGTCGCCGTAAATTGTTTCACGGTTTCTTGTTTCTGCAAACATGGTGTTTATTGAAACATTATTGCCGATTGTTGCAAACGGGTCACGTGTGAAATAAAGGTTCGGCATTGGGTTCAGAGCCATGTAAGGACGGTCTACCATGCTTACCAAAGTGTTGGTCTTAATTTTTCCAAGTTCATGGAAAGGTACGCCGGCCATTGTCTTAACGACAAATTCCTTTTCGTCTTTGATATTGTCAAAGAATTCAAGGAGGGCTTCACGATATGCTTTTGTATATACGCCTGCGTTATCAAGATATTCCTTCAGGAAGTCTTCTTTTAAACCAGGATTTGCTTTGAGGGTCTCAGCCATCAAATCTTCCAAATAAACAACCTCAGCGCCTTCGCCTCTAAGGATGGATACGAAAGCATCATGTTCTTCTTGAGCCTTTTTCAGATCAGGTATATCGTCAAAAAGAAGTTCTTCAAGAGTTGCTGGAGTCAAATACCTCAACTCATTTCCCGGTCTGTGTACTACCACCTTTTTCAGGGGCATAATTTCACTGTGTACGTTAATTGGTCTCATTAAATTTTCCCTTTCTACAATTTAGTAACAATAATTTTCCCGGGTCGCAAAAAGCTGATCGCTATCTCACAACCGTCAATCATTATACATGATGTAACCGAGGCTTGTAAACTGAAAAAAGGTTTTCTTCACACAATTTCTTCAATTTTGAGAAAATAATGACAAAAAATATATAAATCCCCCTCAAAACCGGTATTTTGAAGGGGACTTATCTTTAATAAATATTCTGTTTATTTATAAACTTTCACTAATAACAGCTTTACATTTGTCTTATTTTATTCAACAACCTTTTTCTTCAGCACTCCCAAGAGCAAGGCACTGATGGCTGATCCGGCAAGAATCGCCACCATATACATCAGCGGATTCTCAACAACTCCGATAACCCATATGCCACCATGGGGAGCTCTCAAAGCACAGCCGAAAAGCATTGACAGAAGTCCGGTCGCGGCACTGCCGACTATGCAAGAAGGCAGGACACGGAGGGGGTCTGCTGCAGCAAATGGTATGGCACCTTCAGTTATGAATGAAAGTCCCATGATTATATTTGAAGGTATTGTTTGACGATCTTTTGCTGAATACTTGTTTTTGAACAAAAGCATTGAAATTGACAGGGCCAGGGGCGGAACCATTCCGCCGGCCATAACTGCTGCCATAACTGCGGATGAACCGTTAGCAAGTGAAGCTGTTCCAAAAACATAGGCTGCCTTGTTGATTGGGCCTCCCATATCCACAGACATCATGCCGCCAAGCAAGGCTCCCAAGAGGAGCTTGGAAGTATCGCCCATATTGTTGAGCCAATCGCTTATTGCCACGTTTACAGAAGAAAGTGGCGGGTTGAGCAGGAATATCATTATTGCCCCGATGCACAATATTCCAAATACCGGGAAGATTAGCATGGGCTTTACACCGTCCATAGATTTGGGAAGGGGTGCGGAAATTTTTCTCAATAAGAGAATCAGATAACCGGCAATGAAACCTGCGGCCAGGGCTCCCAAGAATCCCGATCCGCCTTCATTAGCAAGGTAGCCTCCGACAACACCTACTGCAAGTCCCGGACGGTCGGCTATACTCATTGCTATAAATCCGGCCAAAACAGGCATCATAAATCCAAAAGCTGCTCCGCCGACATTCTTAAAGAAAGCTGCAAACGGTGTGTTTGATCCGAAATTGGCCGGATCAATTGTGTAATCATCCAATAGGAAAGCCAATGCAATGAGGATTCCTCCTCCTACAACGAATGGCAACATATGAGAAACACCGTTCATGAGGTGCTTGTATATGGTTTGTCCAACAGTTGAGCTTTGCTTCTCTTCGTGTTTTATTTCCCCACTGGCCTTATATGGTTTGTTGGATTCGCTTAGAACCCTGTCAATCAGTTCCTTTGGCTTATTGATCCCGTCTGCAACCTTGGTGTCAACAATCTTTTTGCCATTGAAACGCGTCTTTTCCACACTGACATCACAAGCAATGATAATACCCTTGGCGTTTTGTATTTCTTCTTCAGTTAATGCGTTTTCAATTCCTGTGGATCCGTGGGTTTCAGCTTTAAGGCTGTAGCCCATTTCCTTTGCCTTATTTGCAAGGGACTCGGCTGCCATATAAGTGTGGGCTATTCCTGTCGGGCACCCTGTTACAGCCAAGAGATCATAAGCTGATCCTGTGGAATTTCCCATAACGCCCTTGAAATCCTCAGGGAATTTTTCCTTTTCTTTTTCTTCGATGATCTTTAAGAAGGCATCTTCATCAGCAGCCCCCAAAAGATCCCTTCTGAAGGTCTCATCCATGAGCATGGTTGAGAGGCGTGAGAGCACCTTGAGGTGTTCATCGTTGGAGTTCTCAGGTACGGCAATCAGGAAAAAGAGCTTGGTTGCTTCCCCGTCCAAAGATTCAAAATCTGTTCCCTCAGGAACTGTCATAGCCGCTAGCTGGGCTTTAATGACTCCACTCGACTTGGCGTGAGGTATAGCGACCCCCTCACCTATTCCTGTTGTTCCCGATTCTTCCCTGGCAAGAACATCCTTCATATATACGTCCTTGTCTTTGATTGCTCCGGTCTTGTCCATCAATGCCGTTAATCTTTCAATCAGTTCGACCTTTGTACCGGCTTTTTGATTTAGGGCAATCCCTTCTTTTTTCAGCAATTCCGTGATTTTCATTGTCTACCTCCCGGTTAATTTCTGATAAATTCCGAATGCTTCTTCTTTTGTGGCCAACTTGCTGGAAAAGGCACTGGCCGATCCGCAGCTGACCGCAAATTTAAATGATTCCACCGGACTGAAGCCCTTCTTCAGCCCATATATAAAACCGGCAACCATAGAATCGCCGGATCCTACCGTATCTACAACCTTGCCTTTTGGAGCATCAAGGAATAAACTTTCTCCATCTTGGGATATGAAATATGCTCCTTCTCCACCCATTGAAACTATTACGTTTTTTGGGCCCATGTTCATGAGCTTCCTAGCATACTCTTCAATGTCCCCATTATCCTTTATTTCAGTTTTAAAGAAATCTTCCAATTCCCTCACATTGGGCTTGACCAGGATTGGAGAAAATTCCAGGGTCTCTTCCAAGGCTTTTCCTGTGCAATCAACAACTATGGAGACTCCCTTATCTTTCAATCTTTTCATAATGATGGCGTAAAAGCCGTCACCCAGAGATGCCGGTATACTGCCGGATAGGAAGAGGTAATCGCCTTCCTTTATAGCATCAAATTTTTCCATCAAGAGGTCTATGTCTTTTTCATCCAATACCGGACCCGGACCATTTATTTCAGTTTCATGGTCGGCCTTGATTTTTGTATTTATCCTGGTAAAGCCTTTTTCAAGGAAAATAAAATCACAGGCTATCTTTTCGTCTTCTTCTAGTATTCTCTCAATTTCTTTCCCGGTAAAGCCGGCCAAGTATCCCAAAGCCATGCTTTCTTCACCAAAATTTTTCAATATCTTGCTTACATTTATTCCCTTGCCCCCGGCGCTTATACTTTCCTCAAAAGCCCTGTTGGTCTCTCCATTTTCGAGATTATTTAAGCGAATGACATGATCAATAGCTGGATTGAGTGTTAACGTGTAAATCATCAGGCCTCCTTTAAATATACGATTTCTGCATATAGTTTCTGTTCTTCCCCTCTACATTCTGTTATAACCGGAATGTCTTTGTTGCTGCAGAAAGTTACTTGTGAAACCTTCCCGAACTTGCTGCTGTCCGCCAACACATAAGCCTTCTTGCACTGTTCAATGGCTTGCGATTTGACCATTGCTTCATTAAAGTCGGGGGTTGTGAAACCTATATCTCTATGAACCCCGTTACTTCCGAAAAATCCTACTGTGAAATTAAAATTTCTTAAATACCTTTCAGCTGCAACCCCTATTATTGAATCCGTTACAAGCTTTATTTCTCCCGGCAATATGTAAACGTGTTTTTGCAGTGCGGACAGTTCCCTTGCTATACTTAAAGAGTTTGTCACAAAAGTAAGGTCTCTGGCCTGTATGAAAGCCACCATGGCTTCTACGCTTGTGCCTGCATCCAAATAAACCAGGTCATGGTCTTCGATTAATCCTGCCGCAAATTCAGCTATGGCGATCTTTTCTTTCATATTTATTTTGATCTTAGATCCCATGTCCTCTTCTCCGGTTATGTAGTCAATAGGAGAAAGGGACTTAACCCCGCCAAAAACTTTCTTGACCTTGCCCGCTCTATCAAGCTCATTGAGGTCTCTTCTAACAGTGGCTAAGGAAGCGTCCATCTTATCAGCAATTTCAACCGTCCTAAGTGTTTTGTTTATATTAACCAGATCTATTATTTTTGCTAATCTTTCATCCTTAAGCATGATCCACCTCACTTTTCTTAATAATATCATTAGATGAATCACTATTCAATCTTTTTTGATCGGAAACGGTCAAAATCAATCATAATTGATCATTCATAAAGGGAAAAAAGCTTTTATAATGAATGTCAAAAAAAAAGGCTCCCCGTCAATTTATCTTTTAAGAAATTGACAAGGAGCCTTTAAAATTTAAATATTATATTTTTTTACATTGTTTCAGGTGCTGAAACGCCGATCAGTCTCAGTCCGTTTTTAATGGTTATCTCAACGGTCTTAACAAGTGCCAAACGCTCATTTGAAAGCTCAGGCTGGTCAGGATCGTTGATCTTAACCTGTCCATAATAAGAATGGAACTGAGATGCCAAGTTCATCAAATAGTGGCAAATCTGGTTGGGCCTTCTCTTCTCTGCAGCCCTTGCTACAACAAATGGAAAGTCATAGGCAATCTTCATGAGATTAAGTTCACTGTCCAACTGCAGACGCTTATATACCTTCTGCTTTCTTATCCATGGAGCATTCTTCAGGATACCGCAAGAACGGGCATGGGCATACTGTATATAATATACAGGGTTTTCAGACGAATGCTTCTTGGCCAGGCCCAGGTCAAAGTCCATTTGGGATTCTATGGCATGGCTTGCAAAGAAGTAACGTGCCGCATCAACCCCGACAGTATCGCAGAGGTTTCTTATTGTAATAGCTGTTCCGCTCCTCTTTGACATCTTGACTTCTTCACCGTCTTCAACAAGGTGGACCATCTGGATCAGGTCGACTTCAAGTTCACCCTTGTGTCCCAGAGCCTCCATGGCCGCATACATACGGTCAACGTATGAGTGGTGGTCACCGCCCCACAAGTTTACCAACTGGCTATATCCACGGTAGAATTTAAACATATGATTGGCAATATCCGGTGTCAGATATGTGTAAGCTCCATCGCTCTTAATGAGAACCCTGTCCTTATCGTCTCCGAATTTCGTAGTCTTGAACCAGAGGGCCCCGTCTTTTTCATAGGTCATTCCCTCGGCTGCCATTGTGTCCAAGGTCTCTTTAATCAGCGGACTCTCATATAATGACTTCTCAGAGAACCAGGAATCGAATTCGCAGCGGAAGTATTTGAGGTCACGCTCAATCTTAGCCATTTCCTCTTCATAGCCTCTCTGCATAAAGAATTCTTCTCTTCCTTCTTCTTTATGTAGCCATTCATCACCGACTTCTTTAGCTATATCTTCTCCGATTTTCTTAACGTCCTCCGCAAAGTAGCCGTCTTCCGGAATTTGAACATCTTCCCCGAAATATTGGGCATAGCGGGCATATACGGATTTTGCCAAGTTGACCATCTGGTTTCCGGCGTTGTTTATATAGTACTCACGCAAGACATCCCAGTTGCTCGCTTTTAAAAGTCTGGTTATGCAGTCTCCCCAGGCAGCGTTCCTTGCATGTCCAAGGTGAAGGTCTCCTGTGGGGTTGGCTGATACATACTCAACAAGTATGGATTTACGTTTCCCGCTATAGTTGTTTCCAAAATTATCTTTCTTATCAAATGCTTCTTTTATTGCCTTGGATAAGAATTCGGGCTGAATTCGGAAGTTGATAAATCCCGGTCCAGCAACCTCCACGCTTCTTAACAGATCGTCGTGCTCGGCCAACTTTTGGCTGATCTGATCTGCTATTTCCTTGGGCGCCTTATGAAGGAGCTTGGGAAGCAGCATAGCAGTGTTGGTCGAGTAATCACCATTGTCCGAATTTCTTGGAATTTCAACAATAACTTCTTCCAATTCCAGGTCGTAAAGTTCCTTTACAGCAGCTGCTATTAATTCTTTTAATAGATCCTCAATTTTAACCAACATAATTCAATCCTTCCAAATATACGCAAATATGCCTTGTATCGTCTTACAATATTTTATAATCATACCATATTTTCATTATTCCTGTTCATTTCTTTGACAAAAAACAGATTTTTGTACTTAGATTCGATAATTTTGTTTATGGCGATCTTCTTGAGTGTCATTATACACTAATCAGACGATATTTATTATCTTTTAAACAAATCCTTTATTGGGCTTGACTAAGTTGATTTTAATCTCTATAATATTTTTGTTACGCATTCGTGCTGCCTTAGCTCAGAAGGTAGAGCGCAGCCATGGTAAGGCTGAGGTCGCCGGTTCAATCCCGGCAGGCAGCTTGGCTTTTCTATAATATATGGCAACTAAATATGACCACCCTTAGCTCAGTTGGTAGAGCACCTGACTCTTAATCAGGGTGTCCGGGGTTCGAGTCCCCGAGGGTGGACTTAAAAACCGCTTGAAATCAAAAGTTTCAAGCGGCTTTTCTTTTTGCGTCTTATTGAATTGTTAGCCTTCAAATAATTTTTCCCTATTGTTGTTTTTTTATAAGCTAAGAGTACAATTAGTTTTGGTTTTGTTTGAATTTGTTTTTATATCATTTTTAGGAGGAAAGTAATGCAAGCTAAAAAACAAAAATGGTTTTTAATATTGACATACAGCTCGGTATTATTGGTTTTCTTACTATATGATCCTTATGATCCCCTGCTCCACAATGAGCATAACCTTCTCCATCTTTTTAATTTTGCTTTTCTATTCCTGTTGACTATAGCTTCAATATACCTTGCCGGAAAAAATCGTCTATATCTTTGCTTTTCTTCAGCACTGATTATATTGTTGATATTAGATGAGCAGGTCTTTAGGCTGACCGGTACGGATGCAATAACCTGTATTAAGATTTGCACCGCAATAAACATTTCGGCTGCCTATTCATATTTCAGAAAAAATGAGAATGAAAAACAATAGTTGAAGATAATAAAACAATAAAAAAGATTCTTTGTCATGTACGGATTTTACCGATTGTCCAAACAAAGAGTCTTTTTTATTTGCAAATATTAATCCTATGACAGGTCATCTTCCTTTTCGATGAGGTCAAGTAATACGGTTATTGAAATAAGGTCTCTAACACCTCTTGTTACAAGACCTTGCTTGTAAAAGAGCTCATTTAGAGTGTCCCTGTCCACATCTCCCGGAAAAACCGCCCTGTCCGCCTTGTCCTTGATTTCCTCATATAGGTCGGGTCCTGAATCAATAATGGTTGTTGTGTCGACAGTGTTGGCCAAGATGAAAAGGCTCAGGTCATCCATATTCATCCTTGTCCTGTAAAATGGCAGGGCTTGGTCCAAGACAAAGCTGAAACCCGTCATTGCCAGCTTTCTAACTCCCCCGGCCCCGTATTCCACGTAAGCCTTAATGCCGTCTGAATTTGCTCCCCCTTTAAAGTCCCTGTCCAGGCCCCTGGTCAAGTTGATGATTTCCTCGGGGATTTTTTCAAAAGCCGTCTTTCTTTCGTATATAGTTGCCAGAATTAAACTCTGAAACAAAAGCCCCTTCAATAGGCCCTGACGGCCGCTATAGTCTGAAACGGCATTCTCCATGATTCTGCCTTTTTTCCTCAGCTCCTCCAATGAAGAAATATCCGAAAAATCAATTGCGGAAAATGACCTTGTCAAAATTTCTATGCCTTGAAGGATGAGATTGAAATTATCAAGGCCCTTGGCATCTTCCCTGTTAAACAGGCAACATCCATAGCCCCTTGGCCTTGAATAGGGGACCAGGGCTGAATACAGGAAGTAGCGTGAAAACCTCAAAGGCCTGGACCCCATAGCCATGTGGGATTGAGCCATTGACTCCAGCTTCTTCCCGTCCAGGGGCCTGTTTTCCTGGCTCAGCCCCCTTATAAGGGATATCCTGGACCCTTCAATAATCTGAAAGCGCCATGACCTTCCCAAGACATGGAATTGCTTTATCTTGTCCAGATAGGCCTTTGTAGCCGACCGGCTGTCCCTGACCTCTATATAAAAGCTCAGGCCCCTCCGGTCAAATTCATACCTGTAGGAATAGACATCAAGCTCGTGAATTATTTTAAAAAACCCCGTAACCAAAAGATATACCGCAGCAGGCTTCAAGGCTTCTTCCCCGTTAGCGCATACTGAGAGCCTTATAAGGACCGGCTCATGGTCGGTCTTTAGTATTGGCATTTTCCAGCTCTGAATTTCCTCGATATATCCTGTAACAGGCATCTCAATTTCCCTTCTGTCTTCCCCTCAAGACCTCGTACATCAATATGCCGGCAGATACCGAAGCGTTCAAGCTTTCGATTTTCCCCAGCATGGGGATTGAAACCATGAAATCACATTTTTCCGCCGTGAGTTTTGATAGGCCCTTGCCTTCGCTTCCTATTACCAGGCAAACACCGCCCGAAAAGTCGGTATGCCAAAGGTCCTTGTCACTCTTGCCCTCGGCCCCGTAGATCCAAATATTCTTTTTCTTAAGCAGATCTATGGTCGTGTTTATGTTGCCGATCTTGGCAATCTTCTGATAGGCTGAAGCCCCTGCCGATGTCCTTATTGCAGTGGCATTTACCAGGGCCGACCTTCTCTTGGGGATCAGAATTCCGTCAACTCCGCAGCATTCAGCCGTCCTTATTATGGCCCCAAGGTTATGGGGGTCGGTGATTTCATCAAGAAGAATCAAAAATGGCGGATGGCCCGCGGCCGCGGCAGACTCCAAGATGTCATCGAGCTCGGAATACTCGAAGTTCATGGCCAGCAAGGCCACTCCCTGGTGGTGGGCTCCGTTGGTCATCTGGGTGAGCTTGCCCTTGTCCAAGTCGACAATGACTGCCCCGGCTTCTTTTGCCATGCCTATTATCTTTATAATTGAGCCCTTTTTCTCCCCTCTTTCAACATAGAGTTTTTCAACTCCCTTTCCGGATTTAAGGTATTCAAGTACCGGCATTCTGCCGCATATATATTCTTCCATCAGGATTCCCTTTCCCAAACAGCCCCGGTTGACGTGTCTTTGATGACTATCCCCATAGACTTGAGCTTATCTCTTATGGCATCGGCCTTGGCATAGTCTTTAGCCTTTCTGGCCTCTTCCCTTTCCTCAACCAACTTGTCAATATCTTCCCGGCCTTCCGCTTCTTCATTGCGGTCTTCCAGGCCCAAAACATCAAGCAGGTCCGTATATGTTTTATATATTTTTTCAAGGCTTCCCTTTGAAATCTTTTCCGAAAGCTTGGTGTTGACCAGCCTGGCTATGTCAAAAAGGGCCGTAAGAGCGTCTGCCGTATTCAGATCGTCGGACATGACCCTGATAAAATCCTGTCTGGCCTTCTCGGCCTCATCAAGCAGGTCCGCCTCCGAGCTTTCGCCCTGATCACCGGCATGCTCAATATAGCGCTCAAGCTCATGTTTGGCATTCATAAGTCTCTCATAGCCGGCTTTTGACTGGACCATAACTTCCCTTGAGAAATTTATGGGTGACCTGTAATGGGCTGAAAGCAGCCACATTCTGACAATGATCAAATCGAATTCTTCTTCAATATCCACCAAGCGGAAGAAGTTTCCCAAGGACTTGGACATCTTCTCCTGTTTTCCGTCTTTTGAGGATACGGTGATCATGCCGTTGTGCATCCAGTACCTGGCAAAGGTCTTGCCGGTAAGGGTTTCAGACTGGGCCCGCTCATTCTCGTGATGGGGGAACTCCAGATCAGACCCGCCGGCATGAATATCTATGGTTTCCCCTAAGAGGGCCTTGGACATAGCCGAGCACTCTATATGCCAGCCCGGTCTTCCGGGTCCCCAAGGTGAGTCCCAAGCAGGTTCATTAACATCCTTTTGTTTCTTCCAAACAGCAAAGTCCACAGGATCATTTTTCTTATCATTAACGCTTATCCTGGCTCCTGATCTGAGTTCATCAACTTTCTTACCTGAAAGCTCCCCATAGCCCTTAAAGCCTGAAACATCAAAATACACGGCATCCTCAGCCTCATAGGCACAACCCTTGTCGATTAGGCCCTGAACGAAATCTATGATGTCTTCTATATGGGCTGTGCAGCGGGGATGGCTGGTCTCTTTTTCCAGCAAATTCAGCCCTGCAGCATTTTCATTGAAGGCCTGAATATATTTTTCCGTAACCTTATCGAAAGGGATCCCCTCCGAGTTTGCTTTATTTATTATCTTGTCATCTATATCGGTGAAATTGACAACATAGTCAACGTCATAGCCCATATATTTCATAAAGCGGTGGAAGCAGTCAAATACCACCAAGGGTCTGGCGTTTCCTATATGAATATAGTCATATACGGTTGGTCCGCATACATACATCTTCAGCTTATTCTCTTCTATGGGTATAAATTCCTCTTTTTTCCTGGTGAGGGTGTTATATACTTGCATATTATTTCCTTTCCCGGCTTCTCTTTTCATTATATTTTATATTTTCATGGCCCTCTCAAGCCTTGACAGGATCTCCTCCCTGCCCAATACCAGCATGGTGTTGGTGAAATCCGGACCTGAAGCTGATCCTACAATCGCAGACCTGATGGGAAACCAAAGTTTTTTCCCCTTAATGCCGCTTTCCTCCTGAATCGACTTGACCAGGCCCGAGGCAAAGTCCTTGTCGAACTTTTCCGCCTCTTTGACTTTTTTATGGAAAAGAGGAAGGAGGATTTTGGCCTCGTCCGACTTCAATGCGGCCTCGGCCTCCTCTTCATAGGCCAGGTCTTGGCTCTTGCAGAAGAAGTGACGGGTCATTTCCGGAACCTGGTCGAAATATTCGATCCTGTTCCCATAGGTCTCCGCCAAGAGAAGGATCTTTTCATTCGGATATGAATCGTCAATTAGGCCGGCTTTTTTCAGGTATTTTTCAATATATTTGGCAATTTCTTCAGGGGCCATCTTTTTGATATATTCCTGGTTAAACCAATTGAGTTTCTTTATATCAAATATTCCGCCTCTTTTGGCCACCCTGTCAAAGTCAAACTCCTCAATCATCTCCTCCATGCTCATGATTTCCTTGTTTGATTTGGGGCTCCAGCCCAAGAGTGCCATGTAGTTAACCAGGGCCTGGGGCAGGTAACCCTTCTCATTGAAAGATTCTACTGAAACATCTCCCTGCCTCTTGGAGAGCTTTTTACCGTCATTTCCAAGAACTGTGGGAAGATGGATGAATTCGGGTTCCTTCCATCCAAAAGCCCTAAAAAGAAGGACGTGTTTAGGCGTTGAGGATATCCACTCTTCCCCTCTAACAACATGGGTAACTCCCATAGTGTGGTCGTCAACCACAACTGCAAAGTGATAGGTTGGGAAGCCGTCAGATTTTATCAGGACCTGGTCGTCCATCTCGTCAGTATTTATGGTAATTTTGCCCTTGATCCTGTCATTGAAGCTTACGTCCTCATTCTCAGGCAATTTCAAGCGGATAACGTAGGGTTCTCCCCGGCTGACCCTGGCCTCGGCCTCTTCCCGGCTCAGGTCCCTGCAATGGCCGTCATATCTGGCTGTAAGCCCTTTGGCCCTTTGTTCTTCTCTGATCTTGTCCAATCTCTCCTGGGAACAGAAACAATAATATGCCTTTCCCTCATCAAGAAGCCGGTCTATGTAAGGCTTGTATATATCCTTATCAACCCTTTCAGACTGGATATAGGGTCCGAATTGACCTTCCTGGTAAAGCTCCCCCTTGTCGTTCAGCATGGGGCCTTCATCGTATTCCAGACCCGACCACTTCATTATTCTAATAAGGTTCTCCAAGGCCCCCTCAACAAAGCGGGTCCTGTCGGTATCCTCAATTCTGAGGACAAATCGGCCGCCATAATGACGGGCATAAAGAAAGTTAAACAGGGCGGTTCTGAGTCCCCCAATGTGCATGTATCCTGTTGGACTGGGTGCAAAACGCACGCAGATTTTAGACATCTCTAGCCTCCTAATCAATAAAAATAAATAAGCATAAAGTTTTCACTTAAATCGGCAATTATATTTATTTTAGCACAATTCCGTCCCCTATCTCCCCATAAATGCTACACAGATTTAATTTAGAATCTAGGGAGTTTTATTATAGAAAAAAAAACAACAAGTCGTATATGTATTGTAATTGAAAGGATTTATTATGTTTGTCGGATTATTAATATTTGCTTTAGGCTGTCTCCTCCTTTTGGGGCAGGTCTTTGCGAAAAGCATCTGGTTTCTTTGGAAATACTTTTGGCCAACCTTTTTGATAATCTATGGGATAAGGCGACTGGCCCAAAAAAACAAATCTCGCTATATTTCATTATTCATAATAGCCTTCGGTGGCCTGTCCTTGGTAAGAAGCTTGGGTGTCTTGAAGGGTTCCGTTACCGGAATTATCATGGCAATTATATTGATCCTTTGCGGTTTGAAAATTATGCTTGATGAGAAGACCAGGACAAACACCTTCTCCTTCAATGTCAACAGGCCAGGTTCAGGCGGCGACCATCAGACCGATGAGGAGTCTGAAGATGAGGAAGAAGCCAAATATGAATATAGGAAAAGCGGATATGAGAACACCTTCTATGAGGAGAAGGATATCATTGATGAGCGCTTCATCTTCACCCAGGCAAATCGGATTTATAGGTCTGACAATTTCAGCGGGGGCCGACTTGAAGCCGATTTCTCGGACGTTACCCTGGATCTTAAAAATGTCTGGCCCTTGGAAGATGTGGTTCGCCTTGACCTGACCATAAATTTCGGCAATGTCAAGATCATGGTGCCCTCAGACTGGCATGTAACCGTCAACGGAACCCACTACTATTCAACTTCAACAAACGATAAGGATGCCGAAAACAATACAACCCTGGTTATAAACAGCAAGGTTTTTGCCGGCAATCTGAAAATTGTATAAAACCACAAAAAACAGGGCCCAAATCCGGGCCCTGTTTTTTATCCTATTTCTTTGTTATCCTAAAAGCAATCTTATCCGGGCTGAGTCCCAAGAGACTCATATTCTCAGGTAAGATGGCGTCTAAACTCACATCAATCCTCGAGTTTTCAACGAGATTTTCCAGGTGTGAAAAATCACAGTATATTTCAAATCCGCCGTCATTGATCTTTGCCAATTCCGAAGGAAAAGCCCTAAGCTTGACCTTTATATTTTGGCTCGGATCTACAGGGAGAGCCTTTAAATCTTTGTTTATCCCTATGACCTTGACATCCCCGGCCACCAGGCTTATTTCCTTCTCTGTTATGGACTCCATTAAAATATCCATTTCGGCCGTTCTGATATTTTCAACGGGCTCTACGCCCTCAGGATAATTCAGCTTTACAGTATATTTTCCGGAATTGCCTATGTCTTTCATGTCTATAGGTTCTGTCTTGATGAATTCCAAATTATCCAGAAACTCGGCCTTACCTTTTACCAGGACCTCATTAGGATTGAGCTTGTTCTCGCTTATTCTCATTCCCTCAGCTCCAACTCCTGTGAAAACGGCCTTGACCGGAACACGAGCCTGCTTAAGAATCCTGGCTGTCAAATTCACCTCTTCCAGGGACATGTGGATCCCGTCCACCTTGTTTCCGTCCTTATCAACCGGGACCAGCTTTACATTGGCAGACGTATCCTCTGTGAGCCCACTCAAATCTATAAGGGCTTCAAGGTGGTCAACCGCCTCTATCTTTGATCTTACACCCTTGCAAGGTACCTTGGACGGATTAACGCTGACCTTCTCCAGAACACAATTTTGATCCAGTTTTCCCTTGGTCCCGGCCTGAACCGGGAGACTCCTGTTTATTATGCCCTGAACTTCTACGCTGATCCTCTCCGTGGTGCCGTCATTATTTAAACTGACATTGTCCGGCAGGTCGTATCTGACCCTGACGGTCTGCACCCCCTCATGAAGGCCGGCAGCATCTATGCTTGCCGTTATATCACCTTTCTTAATTCTTCCGACAACATTCCTTTTCCCTATTATCCTCACACTCAATGAGGCGGGGTCAACGGTGACTATTGACATGTTCCTATTATCCAAGGTTTCGGTGTTGTTTATAACAAGATTTATATCGTTGAAAGTTTTCCTTTGCATGGGATTGACCCCGGAAACTATATATGACCAGAGCAGGAAGCCTGTTATCAGTGAAAAAAGCTTCCACTTCCAGTTATTCTTGAGAATCTTCACCGGCTTCCTCCTTACTCTTTGCAAAAAATCTGTTCAATACGTTATACTTGCTTTCCTCTTCCACAAAATTTACAAGGACGGATTTTAAGGTTTCCTCATCTAGACGGCGAGCGATCTTGCCATCCCTGCATACGGATATCAGGCCTGTTTCCTCGCTAACAACTATGACCAAGGCATCCGACCTCTCGCTTATGCCCAAGGCCGCCCTATGCCTGGTTCCAAGTTCTTTATTTAAATTGTTGTTCTGCGTGAGTGGAAGAAATACCCCGGCAGCCCTGACCTCATTGCCCTTTATCACCACGGCCCCATCATGAAGGGGAGTGTTTGGAATAAATATATTTATCAGAAGTTCGGCTGTAACAAGGCCTTCTATCTCAGTTCCTGATTCAAGCAGGTCACTCAAACCCGTCCGGCCTTCTATTACAATAAGCGCCCCTATTTTCTGTCTTGATAGGGACAGGCAGGCCCTGACTATTTCGTCAATCTGGGGATTGTCATCGCTGTCGTCATTATTAACAAAGGAGAGCAGCCAGCCTTGAGACCTACCAAGCCTCTCGAAAGCCCTCCTGAGCTCGGGTTGGAAAATTACTATTACCAAAATGAAGCCTGCGGTCAGTATGTTGGACATCAGCCAATTTACCGTATAAAGATTTAACCAGTCACTTACCTGGGCCATTATCAATATGGCCAGAAAGCCTTTAATAAGCTGCTCGGCCCTTGTCTCCTTAACTAAGAGAATTAAATAATATATTATTACCGAGATGACCAGTATGTCGATCAAGTCGGATAATTTAAAGGTTAAAAAAAGTTGAGTAAAATTCTGAAATGCGTCCATACCGACCTCCTTTTCTTTTTATTTTAACACAGTAATGTTGGAGGGAATCCACTTAATTCTAACTTAAAAAAAGAGCAGGCTAAACCTGCTCGAATTTTTAGAAATACTGAGTTTCAAAATCAGTACTGTCTGATTTCATCAGTTAAATAAGTATCCAGGGCTTTGATGGCCTCATCCTCGTCTTTACCGTCACATTTGACTTTTATGATACTTCCACCCGGACAGCCCATGCTCAGTACCGACATAATGGACTTTCCGTTATATATTTTATTTCCCTTCTCTATGTAAATATCCGAATCATATAGCTTGCATCTTTCAACAAAATTAGCTGCTGCCCTTGATACCAAGCCAATTTCATTTGCAACCATGATCTGCTTTTCTCGCATTTTCCCCTCTCTTTCAAAAACGATTCGAAATCTTTTATGGTCTCTAAAAGAATTAAAAAAGGCCCTAAGCTTTTTAGGAAATCCTTTTCTTAAATTATTGACGAAAAGTAAGCCTTTGTCAACTGATAATTATCTCAATTTTTGATATTATAATTTTATCCACAATAGGAGGCTTCATAATGATAAGGAAAACAAGGTTTAATAAAAGAAATTACAGAACCGAGCCGATGGCCGATCTTGAGAGTGAGCTTAGACTCAGTGAAGATAGACAAATTAAAAAGAGAATGGAAAAAAGAAAAAGAAGGGCCGGCTTGAGAAAAAAGAAGATAAAAAATCGCTTGAAGCTCGGTCTCTTTGCTTTTTTGATTTTCTTTATTCCTACAAGCATTTATATTTTGGCCGGAAGGCTGTTTTTTACAGACACACCGGAAAGTATTCCCGACATCAGGCAGAGGCTTAATGAAAATATAAGCGGAAATATAAAGCCCTCGGAAACAAAAGGGCGCAAGCTCACCGGGGCTGAAATGGCGGCCGATTTTGATATCCTTACTAACAGCATTGAAGCCCTCCCCAAAGAGAACAGGTCGGATATAGAAAAGGACCAATACCTCCAGGCCAAAGAAGATGCAAAAAAAGAAATTAGAGAATTGAAAAGCGATGAGGGTTTCTATGAAATCCTAAAAAAATTTGCCAAGCTTTCTTGCGGAGACAATGTCAAGATACTGGACTTGGCTGCTTATAACAGGGCTGTGAAGAATTTGGGTCACGGAATATATGAGGAATCTTCTCCATATGCAAAAATACTCAGCCATCCCCGGGTCAAATCCCGCTATTCCAAGATGATCCCTATTGAGGCAAGCCAATTTCAAAAGATCCCGGTCCTCAAAAAAAACGGGACAGGCCTAATACTTTCAGGCCTATCTTTTGATGAGGGTGACATTGAGTCGGCAAAAAAAACCATACCGGGATTTTTAAGCCAGGCGAAAACAGCATCGAGCCTGACAATTGATCTAAGGGGGCTTGACGGGACCTCCCAAAGCTATTGGCTGGAATGCATAGCCCCCTATATTGTTTCGGGCTCCTACCACGCTGAAAGCTACCTGTATTTCGGCAAGGGTTTTGACAATTTCGTAGACTACCTGTCCACTGAAGAAAAATCCCAAAGCATAGACCTGGAGGACGGTCGTGAAGAAGTTTCATATAGGGTTCCTGAATCCATAAGAAAGAAAATAGAAGATACAGCATATCAAAAAAAGCTTACGGCATCTGTTGTCAGCCAAAGAATGAGGCTTGAACCCGATAAGCTGATCTTTTTGGTTGACGAAAAAACTAAAAATGCAGCTGAAAGTTTTGCAGACTTCTTCCAATACAACGACCTGGCAACCATAGTCGGTGAAAAAACTTTCGGTAACGCCTGGGACATTCCTCCCTTTTATCTCATGCTTGATCACTCGGGCTATGTGGCAAGCTTTGACGTAACCCTCCAGCAAAACTTAAACGGCACAAGCCTGACAATGGATTCCCGACTGGTGCCTGACCGCTGATATCAACTTACCCTCTTAATAGAGGCCCCCGTATTGTTGATTCCGGGGATTATCAATGACCATTGTTTCGGAAGGCCTGACATCCTTTGTATAAAATCTCTTAGAGTGAATTTATTTTCCAGAATACACATAAGGCTGGGACCCGCGCCAGATATGGTGCAGCCAAGGGCTCCGGCCTTTTTTGCCATATCAATTATTTTGTCCGATCCCTTTATTAATGGAAAACGGTAGGGCTGGTGAAGCTTGTCTTTCATGCCTGCAGAAATGAGGTCTCCTCTCCCGCTCCTAAGTCCCTCCAGAAGAAAGGCCTGATAGGCCAGATTTGCACTTGCATCGGCCCTTAAAACTTTTTCCGGCAATACCGCCCTGGCTTCGGAAGTTCTCATTTTAAAATCCGGAACCAAGACGACAAATTCCAGATTGTCTGAAACCGGAAGTTGAACGTGGCAGATCTCATCATGCATGGTTCTGCTTGCCACCAGACCTCCCCAAAGGGCTGGAGCGGCATTGTCCGGATGACCTTCCGATTCGGCCGCCACCTCAAGAATCGTGTCCATAACCTTTTGCAACTTGTTTGACCTGCTTGCCGATAGGGCCGGAAGGAATTCATTGTTTCCTCTAAGAATCAAGTCTCCTGCTGCAATTGAGGCCATGATAGCCCCACCCACCGCGAAGGCGGCTGAAGATCCCAGGCCCCTTGTGGATGGTATGTTTGATTCCACATGGATTGAGGGCCTTGGCAAGTCCTTGCCTGTCATTTTGGCATAGAGCCAATAGCAGTCTATCGCCATATTGTTTTTATTATTTGAATAAGGGTTGCTTTTATACCTGTTATTCTTTTCATTCTGATTTAATTTTAAAGTAAAAGTAGCATATATATTAAGGGCCATCCCCAGGCAATCAAAGCCCGGGCCAAGGTTGGCGCTTGTAGCCGGCACTCGCACTTTAATTATGTCTGACATCGTCATTCTCCTTACCATTTTATAAATTATATGCTACCATATCATGGTGCGTTTATCGCTTTTTATATTATTATTTTATTATTGGAGGCTTAAAATATGAATTCAAAATCCAGAAAAATCACCATAATAGGGGTTCTAACGGCGCTCTGCCTTATATCGGTTGCCTTGATAAGAATCCCGATCGTCCTGTTCTTAAAGTACGAGCCAAAAGACGTTATCATTACAATTGGTGGCCTTATTTTCGGTCCGGCAGTTTCTTTTATGACCTCTTTTTTAACTTCTCTTTTGGAAATGTTTGTGCTCTCGGATACGGGGATCCTAGGTATGATAATGAATGTTTTGGCCAGCGTCTGCTTTGCCTGTCCGGCTGTAATTATCTATCGTAAGGGAAGGTCAATGAAATCGGCTATTCTTGGACTTTTCACAGGAGCCATGATAATGACTGCTGTTATGATCCTATGGAACTATATAATCACCCCGATTTTCCTCAAGGTTCCAAGAGAAGAGGTTGTCAAACTCCTCGTTCCTGCCATACTCCCCTTCAACCTGATTAAATCCGGCCTGAACTCCGGCCTTATTCTTCTCCTCTACAATCCAATCGTTACTGCACTTAGGAAGAGAAGTCTGGTAGAGCCGTCAAGCTCCATAGGTGAAGATAAGCATAGGCTTATCAACCCCTCAACCTTGGTTATAGCTTCGATAATAATTGCCAGCTCCGTTCTACTGGTAATGGTTATGAGGAATATGATCTGATATATGTTTATCACGTATTGAATTAAAAATGGCTGCCCGGTCTTAACAACCGAGCAGCCATTTTTTTAAAAAAGAGGATGGATCCTTGTGAATATCATTTTTCCTGCGGAGGTCTGAAGGACCGATGTGACCACCGTATCAACTGTCTTTCCTATGGCCTCTCTCCCGTCTTCAACCACTATCATGGTTCCGTCATCCAGGTAGGCCAGGCCCTGACCGGCTTCCTTGCCCTCTTTTAGGACGAAAACTTCCAGATGCTCCCCGGGGATCACAATAGGCTTAATGGCATTGGCTAGGTCATTTACATTGAGAACATCAATGTCCTGCACTGCAGCCACCTTATTAAGATTGTAGTCATTGGTTATGATTTTCCCCTTGTATTTTTTTGTCAGCACAAGGAGCTTGGAATCCACTTCCTTGACCCTCGTAATATTGGAATTATCCACTATTACTTCTATATCGGAATTTTTCTGCATGTTCTGTAAGCAGTCAAGCCCCTTACGTCCCCTGTTCCTCCTCAGAGTGTCGGCGGAGTCGGAAATGTGCTGGAGTTCCTCCAAAACATAATGGGAGAGTATCAAGGGGCCCTGCAGGAATCCGGTTTTTATTATCTCGAAGATTCGCCCGTCTATGATTACTGAGGTGTCCAATATCTTCGGTATCACCTTTTGTTCCTTGACACCTCTGGTTCCCTCAAAAACAAACTGTTCCTCACCTTCTTCGTCTTCGTCCTTCCTATGCTTTCTGTTTTTCTTTCTCTCGGACCTTCTGGCAGGGTCAAATATATTATTAAAAATCTCCATAATATCCTCTTTATGGTTGAGGGCCAGCCTGAGTCCCAGGATACCGAAGAACAGATATAGTATTATTGCCAAAATCACCCCTATGGAGTTGCCCAGATAGTCGAGCGACAGTGAAAGCACAGGGCTGGATACAAGCATTGCTATAAGCAAGCCTATTACAAGCCCTCCTGTGGCTATAAGAACCTCATTAAGAGGGACTCCGTCGAAATATCTCAGCAAATTATCCTGGCCTTTTTTAATATTTTTAACAATAAAGGGTCCTAAAAAATAAAAAAGAATAATAAAAGCGATTACGATAATGACTTGAATAACTATAGGCCATGGATCCGAGAATTTTGCAAATACTTTTAAATCATTAAGCAACAAGGCTGCTGCAAGTCCGATAGCGGCTCCGAAGAGGGCCACAATCTTTCGAATTAATTTTCCCATTTTCACTCCTTTCCGGCTTCTTTTTGAGAAGTCTTCACTGTTTTCATTGTAGAAAACCCACACGACAACATATATAAAAGCAACGCACGCCGTTATTAAAAACAGCGTGCGTACTGATCACAAACCGGCTTACTGTTTCTCATACAACAGATTTACAGCTTTTCTCTTGATTCTTTGTTATCTCAATCTTCTTCCAAATCATTTTCCAATGTGATAGCCTCATCTATCATCGTCGCCGCTTCTTCTGCGCTCATTGAACCGGCAATGATAAGCTCGGAGACAAGCATCTTCTTGGTCCTGTTAAGCATTTTTTTCTCGGAAGTAGACAGACCTCTTTCCAGATCCCGGGTCTGCAGGTTCCTAATAACGCTTGCCATTTCAAAGGGGTCCCCGCTTTTAAGGTTTTCCATATTTTCCCTATATCTCTGGCTCCAGTTTTCTGGCATATCCGTGCACTCGTCATGAAGGATCTCCATGACCTTCTCACCTTCTTCTTTGGACATTACAGGCCTGATCCCTATGCTGTTTATATTATCAACAGGTATTGAGATCTTTATGTCCGCTATAGGCATCTTCAATATGAAAAAGCTGTGCTCTTCCCCCATTATTTCCTTGCTTTCGATCGAGACGATTTTCCCTGCTCCCTGCATGGGATAGACGACCCGATCACCAACCTTATACATAGGCTTCACCTCCGATATTTATTATACTAAATATCGAGATTTTAAGCAAAATGATATATTTTATATTATGTGACTTGCCTTGTCAACATGGCAAAGTCTTAATTAACTATTTTTGCTCTTTTCCTTCTGTAAAGATTTCTAAAAGCTTTCTTATGTCTTTACATTTTATTATTTCCAAGCCATCCTGTTGGGCCGGGTCCGAATAAGCAGAAATGTAAGCTTTCTTAAAGCCCAGTCTGGCCATTTCCTTGAGCCTCCTGTCAAGGTCCTCTATGCGTTTGAGCTCTCCGGTTAGCCCTACCTCGGCCAGGAAAGCTCGGTCAGACCCTATGATAAATCCCTTTGATGAGGAAGCTATGGCCATTAGGACCGCCAAGTCGCAGGTCCTCTCCTTTATCTTCAATCCCCCGACGGCCTTAATAATTACATTTTGCCTGGCCAAGCTGAAAGCCGCTTTTTCTTCAAGTATGGCCACAAAAGTATTTAACTTGTCCCTGGCTATGGAATCACCTATCCTGACCGGATACTGATCGCTGGATGATGAAACCAGAGCTTCTATCTCAATGGGGATGAGCCTTGAGCCCTCCTTCTGGAGTGAAATGGCTGTTCCGGATACTGCCTTTTCTCTTCCTGTTAAAAAAAGCTCATAGGGGTCCGAGATCTCCTCCAGACCTTTTTCCTCCATCCTGAAAAGGCCAACCTCTCCTGTGTATCCGAACCTGTTCTTGCTGGCCCTCAGAAGCCTCAGGCTTCCGTCATAGGCATCATCAAGGTACAAAACGGTATCAACCAGGTGTTCAAGTGTCCTGAGGCCCGCCATTTCATTGGCCTTGGTCATATGCCCAACTATAAAAGCGGCCATGGCTTTTTGACCGTTTTTACACATATCAACGATTTCAGATGTAACCTGTAAAGTCTGGGTCGGGCTCCCCCTTCTCTGGGGATACTCCTCCAATTCAAAGGTTTGAATGCTGTCAATGATCAGGAGGTCGGGCATCAGCCTCTCAGCTTCTTCCCTGACCCTGTCCATGGAATTTCCACTCAGCACATAGAGCTTCTCAGGCATTTCCTCAAAAACTCTTATTGCCCTGTCCTTTATCTGCGAGGCCGACTCTTCACCTGAGGCGTATAGGGTCTTTACGCCCCTTTCTGAAAGCTTTCCCGCAAGCTGGAGCAGGAGGGTGGATTTACCTGCCCCGGGCCTTGCCGTCAGCATTGTGATTGAATCCTTGATCAGCCCGCCACCAAGTACCCTGTTAAGCTCTTCGAGGCCGCAATCCCACCTTTCTGAAGTGTCTGTCTTGACCTCTTTGATGGGCAAGGCAGATTTCAAATTGGCGCTTCCGCCCCTTTTTGAACCTGAGCCTGATGAGCCCTTGTCATTTTTTTGAACCAGGGTCTCTTCCATGGTCCCCCAGGCCCCGCAGGACGGACATTTGCCGACCCAGCCTGTTGAAACATGGCCGCATTCTGAACAGATGTAGCGAATCCTACTAGCCATTTAAAGCCCCAACCTTATCTTCTATATTTTTTTCTTTTTCTTTTTTACTCATGACTTTTTCTTTGATCTTTATATCTATTTCGCCCTGCCTGAGGCAAATTTCATATTTTTCCCCATGCTTGATTTCTCCGCCCAGCATCTTTTCTGAGAGCAGATCCTCCAATTTATTTCTGATGGCTCTTTCAAGCGGCCTGGCGCCGAATTCGGGCTCATAGGCATCCTTGGCCAACTTCTGAGCCACAGCCGGAGTATATGATATTTCATAGCCCAGCTCTTTCACCCTGTCCATAAGCTCGTCAATGAGGAGCTTGCTGATTTTTAGTATTGATGATTGGCTCAACCTATGGAAAACCACTACATCGTCAATCCTGTTGAGGAATTCCGGCCTGAAGGTCTTCTTGAGCTCATCGTGTAAGATGTCATTCATCCTGTCCCTGTCCCTCTGCTCTAGGTCTTCTTCAGGGGCAAAGCCCAGCCTGTTTGACTTGTTAAGCCTCTCGGCTCCGACATTTGAGGTCAATATTATTACTGTATTTCTGAAATCTACCGTCCTACCCTGGCTGTCAGTCAGCCGTCCGTCATCCAGAACTTGGAGCAGAACATTGAAGATATCAGGATGGGCTTTTTCTATCTCATCGAAAAGAATGACTGAATATGGGTGGCTTCTGACCTGCTCGGTAAGCTGGCCCCCTTCTTCGTAGCCCACATATCCCGGAGCCGAACCCAGAAGTCTGGAGACTGAATATTTCTCCATGTACTCTGACATGTCTATCCTTATCATGTCCTGGTCCGATCCGAAGAGTTCCTTGGCAATTTGCTTGGCAAGATAGGTCTTCCCCACTCCTGTGGGCCCAACAAAGATAAATGAGCCTATTGGGCGGTCGGGAGATTTAAGCCCAACCCTGGCCCTCTTCAGTGCGGAACTCACGCTGTCAACCGCGTAATCCTGGCCAATGACCGATTTCTTCAGTTTCTTGTCTATGTTCCTATATTTATCGCTCTCCGACTCTGTTAGCTTGCTTACGGGTACATGAGCCCAATCTGAAACTATGGATGCTATGGCCTCTTCATCTATGCTTGGCCAATTCTCTCTTGTCTCCTTGTCACCGGGATTTGCGTTTTCAAGTTTACTTTCCAGCTCATTTATCCTGTCCCTTAATGAAGCTGCTTCTTCAAAATCCTGGGTGAGAGCAGCCCTGGTTTTTTCATTTTCAAGCCTCTCCCTCTCCTCTTCAAGCTCCTTTATTTCATCGGGAACAACAAAGCTTTCGACCCTGAGCCTTGCCATGGCTTCATCAACCACGTCTATGGCCTTGTCGGGCAAAAACCTGTCCGGCAGATAGCGGCTGGTCAGATCCACGGCTGCTTCTATGGCCGAGTCTTCAAGAGTTATTTTATGATAATTCTCATAATTCTTTCTTATTCCCTGAAGGATCTTTATGGTGTCCTGCTTGGTTGGCTCTTCAACCATGACAGGCTGAAAGCGCCTTTCCAGGGCCGCGTCCTTCTCAATTCTTTTCCTGTATTCATCTATGGTTGTGGCCCCTATGAGCCTTAAATCGCCTTTTGATAGGGCGGGTTTCAGGATATTGGAAGCATCAAGCGAACCTTCAGACGATCCTGCACCTATTATTGTATGGAGTTCATCAATAAAGACTATAACATCATCCCTCTTGATAATCTCATCGAGAGTATCCGACAGCCTCTGCTCAAAGTCTCCTCTATATTTGGTCCCGGCAACCATGGTGGCCATATCCAATGAATATATGGTTTTGTTTGCCATAATGTCCGGTACATCACCATTAACGATCCTCTGGGCCAGGCCCTCGGCTATGGCGGTTTTCCCCACCCCGGGCTCGCCTATCAAAACCGGGTTATTTTTACTCCTCCTGGAAAGGATCTGTATGGTCCTGTTTATTTCCATGTCCCTGCCAATGACGGGATCTATGCGGCCCTTCTGAGCTTCGGAATTGAGGTTTCTGGCATAGCGGTTTAAATTTTCATCCCCCTTGTCCGACATCCCGGCCCTAAAAGCGTCTATCAAAAAGCTGTAGACCTGCTTCTTATCCACATCAGCAATTGTGAGCATGACCGAAGCCATGCCGGATTTATCATTCAAAATTGCAAGCAGGAGGTGGTCTGCATATACAGCCTTCTCCCCGTTCTGCCTGGCGATTCCTCCCGCCCTGGCAAACAGTCCCCTGACGGCCTCGGTAGTCTGGCTTGGCATGCCGAAACTTGTCCCTTCACCGCTGTTGGACATAACAATCTTTCTCAATGTATTATAATTGGCTCCGGCCTTGACAAGGGCTTCCGTTTCAATTCCTCCGGTCTTCATCATGGCAAGGAGTATGTGTTCCGTATCTATCAGCTCCTGTCTGAATGCCTGGCATTCCATAGCAGCCAACTGCATCAGTTTCTGTGATTCAGTCCTTTTAAGCCCCATTTACATTTTTCCTTTCTTCATTAAGCCTGACAAGGGCATCCCCTATCCGGTTAATCTCGTCTCTATATATGGCACAGTGCTCATAATCCTCATTTTCCAAGGCCATCTCCAACATCCTGGTATACTCTGCCCTCTGCCTTCTCAAAGACTTCCTTTGATACCTGTAAGCCTTATCATAGGGGTCCCCTTCATCCGCTTTTTCTTCTTTTGGCATTTCCCGAAAATCAGCAGACCTGTTCATGATCTCCATGACTTGGCGGCTCAACTCCTCACCGCCCCACTCCTCGGGAATATTGGACAGCATCTCCTGCATTTTTTCGTTATAGCATGATGAGCAGAGATGAAGGGTTCTTATTTCTCCGTTAATGCTCATTTTTATTTCTAAATTAGCTTCGTTGTCGCAAAAATCACACTGCATATGAAGCTCCTTTCAATCTAAAAGTACCAACAACATGTTTTTAAGAATACTTGCTCTGACCGCTTTTCTCATATCCAAACTCAGGTCTTTCAAGGCCGACTCGTCTGTTGCCATTTTCATGAGCCTGTATTCCTTCTCGTTTATTAAATCCTGGTCATATAGACCCTTGAGCAGGTTTTTACAGCGATCGGAGGTCAGGCTGTCCAAGCCCGGGTCATTAACTATCTTCTTAATAAGCCCGCCGGTCTCATAGCTCAAGCGAACTATCCTTATATATCCGGACCCTCCCCGCCTTGATTCAATATAATACCCGTTATATGGGGTGAATCTTGTGGACAATACGTAGTTGATCTGAGAAGGGGCACAATCAAATTTTTCCGCAAGATCATTCCTGCCAATCTCAATTCTACCATCCGCGCAGTCCTGCATGAGTTCCAAAAGGAAATCCTCGATTCTTCCGCTAAGTCCTCCCATTTTTTCTCCTATTCTAAAATAAGGTGTGGCTGATTGGTTCTACCGACTGACCAACTTTGACCTTTCTTTTCTAAAAAAAAACCACGAATCTTTCATTAATCGCGGAAATCTCTCTAACTATTAATATTGTACACTCTTTTGGCCAAAAAGACAAAGGGCAACAAAATAGGGGCCCGATCTTCGTGACCGGGCCCCTTGAGATACTTTATTTTGTTGCGTCTTCATCAACTATTAATGTTGCATTGGGATGAAGAAGGGCGAAGCTTACCGGACAATCGGTGCTTACCTTATCCCCTTTAATCAGATATTTTACGGCATCGGCTTTTTCTTTGCCTGAAGCTAAAATAACCAACTCTTTTGCCTTCATTATTGAACCCATGCCCATTGAAACTGCAGATACCGGAACATCGTCCTCGGACTCAAAGAATCTTGCGTTTGCTTCAATTGTTGATTGGGTCAAGCTTATTTTCCCGGTGTTTACATTGAGCTCTTTATCCGGCTCATTGAAAGCAATGTGGCCGTTTCTGCCTATTCCAAGCACCTGGATATCTATGCCGCCCGCTTCTTCAATTTCCTTGTCATAGTGGTCTCCCCGGCCATTTTCATCAAGGCATGGGAAGTGAGTGTTTTCCTTTTTAATGTTGACTTTTGAGAAAAGATTGTCGTTCATGAAGTAATGATATGACTGGTCATTATCTTCTGAGATTCCCAGGTATTCATCAAGATTAAAGGATCTGACTTCTGAGAAATCAAGCTTTCCTTCCTGATTTTCTTTGGCCAGGTTTTGATACATCCCAATCGGGGTTGATCCTGTTGCCAGGCCTAAAATTATGTCCTTCTTGTTCTTAATGCGGTCTGAAAAAATCTTTGCCGCCTCTTTACTCATTTCGTCATAGTCTTTGCATATTATTATTTTCATACTTTTTTTGCCTTCCTATATTAAATTTAGCCGACAGAAGCCTTATTCAACTCCTGCCCGGAGAATGGTTCCCCCTCCTAAAAGTACGTCATAATTATATACCACAAAAGCCTGTCCTTTTGCAATAGCTCTTTGATTTTTTTTGAAGATTGCCTTGACTTTTTTTCCTTCGTTATCTAATGGATAGATCGTACAGTCCGCTTCCTGAGCGTTGTATCGTATTTTCCCTTGACATGAAAGGGGCCCGTCCAAGACCTTTCCCGATATCAATTTGAAGTCAACCGCTATAAGTCCTTCCGAGAATAAACTTTCATTTTTCCCAACGGTTACTGTATTATTAGTCATATCTTTATCTAAAACATATACAGGATAAGGCATGGCCAGGCCCAGGCCCTTCCTCTGCCCTATGGTATAGGAAATGGCCCCCTTGTGCTTACCCAAAACCTTGCCCTCCGTATCCAAGAGCCGGCCCTCTTCAAATTTTTCTCCCCTATATTTTTCTATGAATTCAACATAGTTGCCGTTTTCAACAAAACATATATCTTGTGACTCTTCTTTTTCCGCCACGCTCAGGCCCAGTTCTTCCGCAATCCCCCTGATTTGATCCTTGCTGTAGTCTCCAAGGGGCATAAGGGTCCTCTTGAGTAGGGCCTGGTCAAACTGATAAAGGACATAGGACTGGTCTTTGTGGCTATCCTTTGCCTTTTTGATGATATACTCATCCCCGTCCTCTAAAATTTGTGCATAGTGACCGCTTGCCACATATTGGCAGCCAAGCTCATCAGCCAGGTCCATCAGCCTTCCGAACTTTATGTGCTTATTACAGTAGACACAGGGATTGGGGGTTGATCCGGACTCATAAGTCCTAATCCACTTTTCTATAACATCCTGGTCAAATTGATTGGAAAAATCATAGACTTTAAACTCTATGCCAAGTTTTTCGCAAACGTCAGCCGCATCCTTAGTATCCCTGTCGTAGATGGATTTATCCTTATCCTCAGGCCTGCGATAGAGCTTCATATGAACCCCTATACACTCATATCCCTGTTTTTTTAAAAGATAGGCAGCCACGGACGAATCCACCCCGCCCGACATGGCCATCAAAACTTTTTCCATCCTAGCCCCTCATCAATTCAATTATTTCATTAAGCGAGTTGAAGTATCCATCAACTCCCCGCTTGACCTCGTCGGTAGCCTCTGAAAGGTCTTTAATAAAGAGGGTTATAAAGCCCCCTCTAATGCCCGCCAAGGCCCCGTTGTTTGAATCTTCAAATACGACTATCCCCGCCGGGTCCACCCCCATATTCTTTGCAACTGTTAAGAATATTTCAGGATCGGGTTTTGAGGCTTCTATATGGTCTCCGAAAATCAAGTTATCAAAGAGTTGAGATTTTAAGGGACTGTACTGCAATTTATGCCTGGCCGTTTCTTCGCTGCTTGAGGTGGCCAGGGAAATTTTTCCTATGGACTTGGCCAGCTCCAAGATCTCATTAGCCCCCTCCTTCAAGGGAATTTTACCCTCTTCTACTGCCAGATTAAACCGGTCAAAAAACTTTCTGACATAAGCCCTATAATCGAAGCCAAGTGAGTCTCCAAAAGTCTCTTTAAAAAGCGTATCTTGAATTTTAGAGTTTGTTCCTTTTATTAGTTCCAAGTAGTAATTGACCTTTTCCTCACCGGCTTTTTCAAGAATCTCTCTATTAATTTCCGACATGACCCCTTCACTGTCAATTAGGGTCCCGTCCAGATCAAAGATAAAGCCTTCAGCCCCTCTTAAGACCTTAGCCAGTTTTTCTTTATCCATAACAATCTCCTAAAAAAAGGAGGCGGCAAGGCCACCTCCCTGAATAATAATATCCTTCAAAGCAAGGATTATTCTTCTTCCTCTTCTTCTTTACCGATTTCCGGTACATCGGCAGCGCTGACTGCACCTTCCTCTTCCTCAGGAGCTTCCTCTTCTCTGGGCTCGTTCAGTGAAGCAACAGGCTCATCGAGTTCAAACTCTAATGACAATTTGTCGTTTCCGGCTATGTCCAAATCGCCGACGGTCAAAACATCGCCGATCTGCATATCTCTAACATCGACCTCTGCTGTCTGAGGTATGTCGGCCGGCAGGCACTCGACTTCAATTTCTTCAAGCAGCTGCAGTAGTGTTGAAGGCTGTACTCTTATTTCATCGCGGCCGTTCAGGATTACAGGTACGGTTACCCTTAACTTTACATCCGCCTGTACCTCTTGGAAATCAATATTTAAAAACTGGTCGCGAATGGGGTGCCTCTGAACATCCTTGATCAAAACGGTAACTTTGTTGCCGTCAAGATCCAGGTCAATCAGGGTTGAAGTTCCGGCTTTTGCAAAAACTTTATTAAATTCCGCTTCCGAAACTTTTACACTTTCAGATTCCGCACCTTTATGATATACAACGCCCGGAATAAATCCTTCGTTGCGCAGTTTATCGACACGATTCTTTCCTACAGCTTCACGTCGCTGTGTTTTCAGCACGTATTTAGACATAACATCCTCCTTAAAAATAGTTCACATGCATCTTAAAATTATAGCTAAAAAATGCTTAAATATCAACAAATGCCTTAATTATCGCTTTTTTTAATAAATTTTACTTTTCTTTTGCCCGGCTCAAGGCCTCTTTAAGGGCCTGGCGAAAACCTTCTGAAGTCCTGGTTGCCCCTGAAATGGTATCGACCTCAGCCGAATTCTTCCTCTTTGCTTCATCAGCCAAGGTCTTTAAAGCCTTGTCGCCTATTTCCTCGGTTTCCGAGTGATCCAAAATCTTGATCTCGTAAATTGAGCCCGACTCATCAATTGTAACAGATAGTTTGATGGGATTCTCCTCTGAGTAGCCTCTCCCGCTTCCTTCAAAGGTTCCGGTCTTGTACTTTTCGGAAGATTCGCAAGCAATAAGAAGAAAACAAAGGGCAAAACAGCTTAGCAGAGTCCTCATCGTTTTCATATCCTATCCTCCTATTTCTGCCTCAGCATGATATCACAAAATTCCTCATTGCTCTTTGTGTTTCTTATGAGCCTGATAAATTGAGCTGAGCTGTCAAGTAAGTTTTGACCCAAGCCCTCACGACGAACCCTGATCATGGCCTCCTCTTCCTTATCTGTGAGCAGAAGGTCATCCCTCCTGGTTCCGGAAGAGAAGATATCTATTGCCGGGAAAATCCTCATCTCCGAAAGCTCACGATTTAAGTGGACTTCCATGTTTCCTGTCCCCTTAAACTCCTCATAGATCATATCGTCCATTCGTGAGCCAGTGTCCCTTAGACAAGTTGCCAATATTGTCAGTGATCCCGCACCGTCAATATTCCTTGCTGCGCCGAAAAATGCCTTTGGAGGATAAAGGGCGACCGGATCAAGCCCCCCTGAAAGGGTCCTGCCGCTTGGTTGTGTAACTATATTATAAGCTCTTGAAAGTCTGGTGAGTGAATCCAAAAGAATAAATACATCCTGGCCCGACTCAACCATCCTCTTTGCCCTTTCCAGAAGGTCTTCGGCTGTTTGAGCATGATTCTGGGCTGTCTTATCAAATGTTGAAGCTATAACTTCGGTTTTTATGGGATCGTCTTCTTTCCTGATCCTGTTAACCGTTCTTTCAAAATCCGTGACCTCTTCAGGTCTCTCATCTATCAGCAAAATGAATAAGTAAATATCGGGATACTTTGATTCGATGGCATGGGCTATTGATTTTAAAAGGGTGGTTTTTCCAGCTTTGGGCGGACTGACTATTAATCCCCTCTGGCCCCTTCCTATGGGGGCTACCAGGTCAATAATCCTGTTTGATGTGTCTGCAGATCCTCTTTCAAGCCTTAGCCTTTTATCCGCGTATATTGGGACCAAGGCCTCGAAGTCTGCCCTCTTCTTATATTCAACAGGTGATGTCCCGTTTACCCTGTTTACGTAGATTATAGGGGCATACTTGTCCTTGTCCCTTATATTTCCAACAACCCCCTCGATAATGTCTCCGGTATTAAGGCCGAAGTGCTTGATGTGCCCCGAAGGCATATAGAAATCTATCTTATCGCCCTCTTCGTTTTCCCCTCTCAAAAAGCCATAACCGTCAGGCATGACCTCAAGTACACCGGAGGCTATTTCATTGCTCTCTTCCTTCTTCTTTTTGCCCACTGTATCTTCAGGTTCTTCTTTTTCAAAGTCCTTGGAGTCCGATTCAGGCAAAATATCGTCAATGGGCTTTTCATTTTCTTCCAGCCAGCTGATAAGTTGGGTCTTCCTATATTTATAGACCGATTTTAATCCCAGCTTTGCAGCCTCTTCCTTAAGCTCACTGAGCTTCATTGCTTGATAGTCTTTCAACTTTTCCTCCGCGCTTGTTGCTTTGCTCTATTATTCATCTTTTTCTTCGACTATTTTGTTCATCTGTCCTGAGAGCTCTTTAATGCTGCTAGGATCAGGAACATACATGTAAAGCTTGCTTCCCGGCATGGCATATGAGGGCAGACCCATCCTGGGTTTACCTCCAAGCTGGCCCGAATCAAATCTCCATTTGGTTCCCTTCTCTATCTGTTGGTTGATAAGGCCTGTCAATACGTCAGCCGGCATATTGGTCTCGACATATTCTTCCATTATTGCCAGCAAGCTGTGGGCCCTCATGACTATCTGGGGACTCAGGACCTTGTCCAAGATAGCCTTAATGATGACAACATGGTGACGTCCCCTCTCTAGCTCTCCGTCCTTAAGATGGTTTCTTTCACGGGCATAATCCAGGGCTTGGGTTCCGTTCAAGTGTATCCTGCCCTTAGCATAGCGAGTCCCGTTCTTGATCGTAAATGCATAGGGGTTGTCTATATCGATGCCGCCAACAGTATCTACAATTTTAATCAGCGAATTGAAGTTAACCCTCACATAATATGGAATGTTTATATCGAAGAGATTCTCCAAGGTATGGACTGAAGACTTGACCCCGTAGTTTCCCGAGTGGGTCAGCTTATCATACCTGTTCTTTCCCCCATCCGCTATCCTGGCATAGGTGTCCCTGGGCACTGTTACTATCAGGCCTTTGCCTGTTTCAGGATTTACAGAAAATACAACGTTGACATCGCTTCTGGACTGGGTTTTTAATGGTCCGAAAGTGTCAATACCTGAGATATAAATATTAAATCCCGGATGGTCAGATGTTATTGGGGACTTGTTATCATCCTGTGTCCAATGCTCAGTCGGCTTGAAAATTCTTCCGTAGCTTGTATAGAAAGAATATATGTAATATGAAGACATCACATCGAATCCTATTACCATTAGCAGGATAAAAAGACTCACTACGGAAGTCAGGTTTGACCTGTGTTTAATTCCTTTTAAAGCCAAAAATCCCAGCAGGGTGAAAAGTACTATTAATATAACTCTTTGCCAAAGCACCAGAAAGTTGAAGTACATGAGTGTTAAGGCAAAAATAACCATGGCCGCCAAAAAAAACACACTGAGGAAGCCGCTTAAAAATTTTTTCATAAAAAATCTCCTAAACCCGAATTTGAAGGACAAATATTAAATTAAAGCTGTCTTATATCAGGGTAAGAATAAACAAGAATTTTGTTGAAACTTTGTGATAAAGGGGCCTAAATGCCCACCAGAGGATTATAACATAAAATGCTCCAAATAAAGTTTAAAATATAAAAATTACTTGGAGCGTTTCGTATCAAATTAAGCTGTTTATATACTAATATATGGGCTCTATCTTCCAGATTTCTCTCGAGTAGTCGGCTATGGTCCTGTCTGATGAGAAGTAGCCTGAATTTGCCAGGTTCATTAGACATTTTTTGGCCCAAGCCCTTCTGTCCCTGTAGTCCCTGTCGATCTCTTTCTGCTTTTCTACATAGGCCTCGAAATCATAAAGGACAAAGTACCTGTCCCCCTTTTCTCCATTCTGGGGGTTTACCATAGAATTATATATATCCAGGAACATGAAGGTTCCGGCATCCGAGAAATTGTCCTCATCAAGCAGGCAATCCACAACGGCCTTTATATCAAGATTTTTGTAATAGTATTCCTTTGAATTGTAGCCTGGTCCCACCTGGGTAAGTTCTTCAACCGTGGCTCCGAACCTGTAGTTGTTCTCTTCTCCGCTAGCCTTGAAGATTTCAAGGTTGGCCCCGTCATAAGTTCCAAGAGTAGGCGTGGCGTTCATCATGAACTTCATGCAGCCTGTTCCTGAGGCCTCCTTGCCGGCCGTTGAGATCTGCTCTGAAACATCGGCTGCGGGAAAGAGCTTCTCAGCCGAGCTCACCCTATAGTTTTGCAGGAATACGATCCTCAACTTGTTCCTTGTATCTGGATCCCCGTTGACTATCCTTGCAATCTCATTGATAAACTTAATTATGGCCTTGGCCCTGAAATAGCCCGGCGCAGCCTTGGCCCCGAATAAAAAGGTCCTCGGCATCATGTCCAAACCCGGATTTTCTTTGAGCTTATGGTAGAGGTGCAAAATATGGAAGGCGTTTAAGAGCTGGCGCTTGTATTCATGCAATCTCTTTATCTGTATATCAAAAATTGAGTTCGGATCGACCTCTATCCCTTCAGTCTTTTTAATGTAGGCTGCAAGGTCAAGCTTTCTCCTGTACTTTATGGCATTCAGTTCATCCAGTGTCTCTGGATCGTCAGCAAATTTCTCCAGCCCTTTTAAAAGCTTCAGATCATGCTTCCAATCCTCACTGCCCAGTTTCCTGCTGATAAAATCTGAAAGTTCCGGATTGGCGTATTGGAGCCACCTTCTTGGAGTAACCCCGTTGGTCTTGTTATTAAACTTCTCAGGCATAATGTCATACCAGATCTTAAGAGTATCAGTCTTAAGTATTTCCGTGTGTATTTTTGCCACACCGTTTACTGAGGTCGACATCCAAACAGCCAGGTAGGCCATCTCCACAACATTGTCGTGGACAATCAGGTACTTGTTTTTAGCCATGCTGTCAATGCCCATTGAGTCCAGCTCCTCACACATTTTGGCATTGATCTCTTTGATCAGCACCAAGCAACGGGGGCTAACCTCTTCAACAATATCCAGGGACCATTTTTCCAAGGCTTCTTGTAGAACGGTATGGTTTGTGAAGGCAAAGACTTTTTTAGCAAGCTGATAAGCGCTGTCCCAAGTCAGGCCCTCTTCGTCAATAAGTATTCTCATGAGCTCGGGTATGGCAATTACCGGATGGGTGTCATTCAGCTGAATGGCGGTCATCTTTGTGAAATTCTCAAATTCCTTGTCATCCGGTAAATTCTTTTTATAATTTTCAACTATATCCTGGATTGAGGCTGAAACAAAGAAGTACTGCTGCTTGAGCCTTAAGAGCTTGCCTGCCCTCTGGATATCATTTGGATAAAGTACCCTGGTGACATCTTCGGCAATGTTCTTGCCCTCAACAGCCCTGCTGTACTCAAAGTTGTTAAAAAAATCAAAATTGAAGCCTGAATCAAGGGCCTCTGATTGCCAAAGTCTCAATGTATTAACAACCCCGTTTTTATAGCCTACAACAGGCATATCATAGGGAACTGCCAAAACCGCACTGTCTCTGAACTTTATGACTTTCGCTTCCTCAACCTTTCTGATTGACCAGAAATCACCCTTTTTGGTCCAGTCGTCGCCAAGTTCTTTCTGGAAGCCGTCAATAAACTTTTGCTTGAATATGCCCTCTGAGTACCTTACACCATAGCTCTTAACAGGCAGAGACTGGCTTGCCGCCGAGTCCACAAAACAAGCTGCCAGACGTCCAAGTCCACCATTGCCCAGGCCGGCGTCCTCTTCGAGGTCTTCCAATTCTTCCAGGTCCAGGCCCAGATCTTCCTTTAATATCTCTTTAACATCATCTATTATCCCCATATTAAGGAGATTGTTTCCCAGGGACCTTCCCATGAGGAACTCCGCTGAAAGATAGAACTCATTCCTTACTTTCTGCTCTTTTTCCTCGGTTTTAATCCAATCTTCAACCAGACTGTTCATTATGGTCCTTGATAGGGCTCCGTACTTTTCGAATTTTGTGGCATTCTCCCACTTTGTAGCGAAAAGATAATGAAGATTATCCCTATAGCTTTGCAAAAATTTCTGCCTATCCATACTTCCTCCTGTTAAAAACTCTTACCACTGATCAAATTAGCCGGCTCAATCCTTGCCTTGGGCCGCTTTTTCCGACATAAGTTCAAGTTTTTTAGTCTGGTCTTCCATTTGAAGCGCTGTTATCATTTCACCAATGTCCCCGTCCAAAAACTCCTGGAGCTTATAGATGGTTCTGTTTATCCTGTGATCGGTGATACGGCCCTGCTGGAAATTATATGTCCTGATCCTCTCGGACCTGTCCCCGCTTCCAACCTGGCTTTTTCTCTCTTCCGACAATTCCTTTTGTTGGTCTTCCAACTCTTTTTCATATAGCCTGGCCCTTAAAACATTCATGGCCTTGGCCTTGTTCTTTAATTGACTTTTTTCATCCTGGCAGGTGACCACGATTCCTGTCGGCTCATGGGTAATTCTTACTGCCGAGTCTGTCGTGTTGACGCACTGGCCTCCGTGGCCTGTGGCCCTGAAAACATCTATTCTGAGATCTGACGGATCTATATCTATATCCACATCTTCAGCCTCGGGCAAAACCGCAACCGTAGCGGTGGATGTCTGGATCCTGCCTGATGACTCAGTCTCAGGCACTCTTTGAACCCTGTGCACCCCCGATTCATATTTCATTTTAGAATAGGCCCCTTCTCCTTTTATCATGAAGACGGCCTCTCTCATTCCTCCTATTCCCTGGGCCTGCATATCGATTTCTTCAGTCTGATAGCCCTCTTTGTCGGCAAACATATGGTACATGCGATAAAGGTCTCCGGCAAAGAGCCCGGCTTCGTCTCCTCCTGCCCCGGCCCTGATCTCGACAATTACATTCTTGTAGTCGTTAGGGTCCTTGGGAACAAGCAGGAACTTTAATTCATTGGCAAGTTTTTCCGCCTGCTCTTCTTTTTCCGCCAGGTCGGCCTCAAGCATTTCTTTCATCTCAGGGTCATCAGCCTCTTTTAGCAATTCCCTGTTTTCTTGGGCCCCTTGAAGGGCTTCCTCATATTTCTTATAGCAGTCGGCCACAGGTTTGAGCTCTACATACTTCCGGTTGAATTTCTTCCACTCATTTATGTCGCTCAAAAGCTCGGGATCTGCCAATTTAATTTCCATATCCCTGATTTTCTCATCTATGTTTTTTAAGTTGTCAAACACAGAAACCTCCCCGAGTTTTCCACTCCGCAAAAATCATTCTGTCTCTATTGTTATAGTCTTTCAATATTTCAATGTTTTCAAAGGATTGACTCTCAAGCATGGCACTGATATCCCGGGCCTGGTCTTGGCCTATTTCCAGCCCTATCCTGCCCCCGTCTTTAAGACGGCAAGCCGCCTGACTTATTAGCCGCCTGTATACTGCCAATCCTCTTTCTTCTGCAAAAAGGGCTTCTTGAGGCTCATAGTCAAGCTCCCTCTGCAAATTTCCCTTTTCAGCATAATCTATGTAGGGTGGGTTGGATACTATCCAATCAACTTTTTGCTTTATTGGCTCCAGCAAATCACCCATTGTCCATTGTACCATTTTATCTCTGAAAAATAACTTTTCATTTTCCCGGGCCAGGTCCAAGGCGGGTCCCGATATGTCTGATCCGATTAATTTCTCCGGCATCTTGCCCGATTCCAAGGACTCCAGGGCCAGGCTCAGAACAATGGCACCGCTTCCGGTTCCGACGTCCACAAGAATCTTTCCTTCGATCCCCCTCTTAAGAACCTCCTCGACCAATCTCTCAGTCTCGGGACGGGGTATGAGGGCCCTTTCATCCACTTTAAAGGTCCTGCCGTAAAAATCCCACTTTCCAAGGCAATATTGGAGGGGCCTGCCCTTTGCCCTGTCTTTTAGGATCCGCTTGAAAGTCTCCTCTTCCTCAGCCGACAGGTCCCTGTCCAGGTTAATGGCCAGCTCCGAAAAAGACAGGTCCCAGGCATATGATAAAAAGTATTTTCCTTCGCCGTCCTTCAGACCATTTATTACATCTTTTCCCTTCATCTATCCCTCACCACCTTAATTTTTCTGCCCCCGGAAGTAAAAACGTTTTATGCATAAAAAAAGCCGGCAGGGCCGGCGATTTTATTAGTCCAAGTTGTATTTCTTCTTGAAGCGCTCCACACGGCCGCCTCTCTCGTGGCTCTTCTGCTTACCTGTATAGAAAGGATGGCATGATGAGCATACTTCGACGCGCAGCTCTTTTTTTGTTGAGCCGGTTGTGAAAGTATTTCCGCAAGCACATGTAACCTTTGCATCTTCATAGAATTCCGGTTGAATATCCTTCTGCAATGCGATCACCTCTTCTCCGTAAATTTAAAAGCCCTTTCGAGCCTGTTCGCCTTATTTTGAATAGCCTAAAAAGTATAGCACGAAATAAAATTTCTTGCAAACTCAAGTTTATGACTATAGGTCGAAAATCGCCCCCAGGGCCCTGAAGAATATCTTGAGCTCATTTAAGAATGAAAAATTCTCTATATCATACAGGTTGTATTCCATCTTTTTGGGCAGAATTTCCTTAATATAGTATGTATCCGTATCTTCCACTTCCTTAAGCAGGTCGGCCTCGTGTTTGAATTCTATAGCGGCTGAGGAAAGCATGCCGGCCCTCGTGAGCAAGGTTGCATACATGACCTTGTCATATTTATCCACCATGGCAGGCACTTCCGGACGAGTCCCTATTAGGCTCATATCCCCGATCAGAACATTAATCAGTTGGGGAAATTCATCAAGACGGAAGCGGCGGAGGAAATGACCTATTCCTGTTACCCGGGGATCATTGTCTACTGTAACGCTTGAGCCTATTTTATCGGCATCCACCACCATGGTCCTGAATTTCAAAATCTTGAATTCCCTGCCATAGCGAGTCACCCTGGTCTGCCTGTAGAAAAGTGGCCCCTTTGATCCTAATTTTATGATGATGGCCGTTATCAAAATAATCGGTGAGACCAGGACCAGGGCAAGGGCTGAAAGAACTATATCCATAAGTCTTTTAAAAAACAAATAGACTCTTTTTTTAGCCACTTTCCTGTAATAAGGCCTTACCTCATCATTTCTCATAAAATCAGGCAGGTCTCTAAATTTCCTAATCATGACAATTCCTTGACCACTTCTCCTACAGACTCGATTATATATTCAACATCTTCATCTGACAAAAGGGTGTGCAGGGGCAGGGTCACCTCGTCAATATAGTATTTATATGAATTTGGATAGTCTTCAATCTTGTACCCCATATTCTTGTATGCTGTCATCATGGGCAAGGGTTTGTAGTGGACATTGCAGGCCACTCCACGCTCAGCCATCTTGATAATAAACTCATTTCTCTTTTTCACATCATGGAAATTGAGTCTCAGAAGGTAGAGGTGGGCTGAGGAGCTGAAGTCTTTTCCGTCATGTTTAAGGGATTTGAGACCCAGGCCTTCCACAAGAGCCTTGTCATACCTGGCACAGATGTTGTGCCTCCTGGCTTCTATCTGATCATATCTCTTAAGCTGTGAAAGTCCGAGTCCGGCCTGGATATCAGTCATATTGCACTTATATCCCGGCATGACAATGTCATATTCCCAAGCCCCGGGCTTGTTTTTGGCCAAGGCGTCCTTTGACTGACCGTGTAGTGAAAGAAGCTGGAATTCTTTATATATTTCATCATGGGTCCAAGGCAGGCCTTTTCTCCAAGCCACACAGCCTCCCTCAGCTGTTGTCAGGTTCTTGACCGCATGGAAGGAGAAGGTTGAAAAATCTGCAACAGATCCCGCCTTCCTGCCCTTCCTTGAAGCTCCAAGTGAATGGGCGCAATCAGCTGTTATGGCTATCCTGCCAAGAGCTTTTTGACGGTCGTTTGAGGGCTTGAAAAGGTCTTTTTTCCCTTCAACTATCTTAAAAATCTCATCATAGTTTTCCATGTGTCCGGCCAAGTCCACAGGGACTATAGCTTTGGTTTTCTCATTTATAGCTGCTTCCAGAGCCTTTAAATCCATGCGGAGGCTGTCCTCCTCGATGTCGACAAAAACCGGCTTGGCTCCAACATGACAAACCGGTGAAGCCGAGGCTGTGTAGGTGTATGCCGGAACGATCACTTCATCTCCGGGTCCGATTCCCAAGAAGTGGAGGGTCAGCTCCATGGCTGCCGTACAGGAATTCAGTGCCACCACACCGTCACACTCCATAAATGAAGTCAATTCTTTTTCAAACTCTTTTACCTTGGGTCCTGTGGTGATCCAACCCGACTTCAGTGCATCTATAACATTTGCTATGTCTTCTTCTCTGATATCCGGTGGAGAAAAAGATATCTGCTTCTTATTCATTTTTGTCCTCCTTGAGCATTTTCATACCCTGTTCGTTGCTGACCCCACCATGCTTTTTGCGATATTCTGCATAGTCTTCGGGGATCCCGTTTATGGATATTTTAAAATTCGGGACGAAGAAGCTGAGCCAATCCCTGGCATCATCCGTTTCATCATATATTGCCTTGTTTAAATCCGGAAGGTACTTGTAAAACCTCTCAGAATCAAAATCTATCGGATGTCCTATCATTATTCTCTTATTGGGAGTGGTCTGAAGCCCCTCTTCGTCCATAAGAACCTCTTCATAGAGCTTTTCTCCCGGTCTCAGACCTGTAAACTCTATTTTTATATCCTCATCCGGCCTATAGCCTGAAAGACTTATGAGGTTTTTGGCCATGTCCAAAATTTTTATCGGCTGCCCCATATCGAGTATGAAAATTTCCCCGCCCTCAGCATAGGATCCGGCCTGCAAGACCAGTGAGACCGCCTCAGGTATGGTCATAAAATACCTTACTATGTCGGGATGGGTGACCGTTACCGGACCGCCTTCTTCAATCTGCTTTTTGAATAAGGGAATAACCGATCCGTTCGACCCTAAAACATTGCCGAACCTGACTGCCACGAACTCCGTTTTTGACTTCTCATCAAAAGACTGTATGACCATCTCGCACATGCGCTTGGTCGCTCCCATAACTGAAGTGGGATTTACAGCCTTATCCGTTGAAATAAGGACAAAACGCTTAACTCCGCACTTGTCGGCCGCCTTGGCAGTATTATAAGTGCCGAAAACATTGTTCTTTATGGCCTCGTTGGGGCTCACCTCCATGAGGGGAACGTGTTTATGGGCAGCTGCGTGGTAGACAATATCAGGCTTTTCCGCCTCCATTATGGTCAAAAGCCTCTCGTAGTTCCTCACAGATCCTATTAGGACCAGGAGGTTGAGGTCGGGATACTTTCTCTCCAACTCCATCTGGATGGCATAGGCATTATTTTCATATATATCGAAGATTATCAATTTTTTGGGGCTGAAATTGACCACCTGCCGGCAGATCTCAGAACCTATTGTTCCGCCGCCTCCGGTAACCATGACGATTTTGTCCCTTATGTACTCACCGATCTGGTCGGTATCCACCTTTACCGGCTCCCTGCCCAAAAGGTCTTCAAGATCAACACTCCTAAGCTTTGAAACCGAAACTTCCCCGCTTATAATCTGGTACATTCCCGGTAGAATCTTCAATTTACAAGAGGTCTTCTTGCAATATTCCAGTATATTCATCCTGTCGTCGGTATCCAGCGAGGGTATGGCTATGACAATTTCGCGAATTTTCAGCTCTTTTGCAAGGGGAATAATTTGGTCCCTGCCCCCGTAAATTTTGACCCCCTCAAGGTATGACCCTTTCTTCTGTGGATTATCATCGATTATGGCCAAAACTTTATTATCCAAGCGGTCGGAAACGTTCATCTCGTGGATTATGGACTTGCCGGCTTCCCCGGCTCCGATTACCATGGTGTTTCTCCACTTTGTGTGCTCATTCATTCTGATTATCTTGTTCTCTATGACCTTGGTAAAACGATAGAAATACCTTTGGAAGGAAACCAGGATTACCAGAATAAAATATTCAATTAAGAAGTAACCGCCGGGCAGCCAGACCTCGTCAATCATTTTTCTACTTATTAAGAAATGAGCCAGGCTGAAGAAAAAGACGGCTATAGGAATTCTTATGAACTCCTGGATGCCCGCATAACTCCACATATCCCTGTATAGCCTGAAGATGAAGAAAATAACTATTGCCAATAGGGTGAAAATGGGAGCTGTCGGCAGCATCTGCATTGACATATTGTAGGGTATGGCTGTGTATCTGAAATCGAAACGAACCCAGATTGACCCGAAATAGGCTATATTGATAACCAATATATCCCATATAATGGTCGCTATAATCCTTCCCTTAATATGTTCAAAAAATTTTTTCATGATATGGCTCCTGTTAGGATCTTTTCCAAAACTTTGCTCAGGTATTTAAAATCAAAATCTTTGACAACTTCTCTCATATTTTTCTTTATTTCAGCCCTCTCCTCCGGTGTCCATGAAAGGGCCTTTTCTATGGCTTTGGCTATGGTCTCCGGCCTCTGATCAGGGCACTCTATACCGCAATTGTCCTCTCTGACAATGGAATAGCCGCTTTTTACCGTTGATAAAACAGGGGCCCCCGATGCCAGGTATTCAAAAAGCTTGTTATTTGAAGTGCCGAAACGCACAAGTCCGACAGCCTCGTGGTGCATTAGAGTCATGTCGGCCCTGCTCAATATTGAAGGGATCTCCTTCTTGCTGACCCTTCCCTTGAACTTGAAATTTTCAAGCCCTCTCTGCCTGACCTCCCTCTCAAGCTTGTCCCTTTCCGGCCCTGCTCCATAGAAAAAGAAGCGGACTTGGGGGAACTTGTTCCTGATAAGGTCGGCAGTTTTTATAATTATATCTATATGGTAAATGCTCCTAATTGAGCCGGTATAAACAATCTTGAAGGTCTCGGGATCATCCAGGTCCGGATCCTCATAATGACATGACTCCAGGAATTCATAGAACTCATCAAGGTCAACCCCGTTATTTATATAATATATCTTGTCAAGATCGACATCTGTCCAGCCCATGTCCTCCACATAATCCTTGCCACCCTCAATGGTGAAGATAGAGGCGGCGCTGTTACGGTGAGCCTTGTGCTGGCAATGCTCCAGGAATTTTATTGCCGGTATGATCGGGGAATACTTTCCGAAATGCCCGTATTCTCTGATCGCCATGGGCCAAAGATCCCTCTCCTCATAGACATATGGTATTCCCAGCTTCTTGGCAAAGGAAAAGGCTCTATAAGGAGCAAATGGTGAAGGAGAAGAAGCATATATGACATCCGGCTTCTCGCCGGACTTATATAGGGCTTTCATTGCCCTCTTAACATTTCTCGTAAATTGAATTATGTTGAAAATCCGCCTGTAGTCATTCTTTGTATAGGACATTCCCCTTACAAATGTGTAAGTCACCCCGTCAAAGTCCTTGTCAGCCATTAACTGCCCTTTTTCCACAAAGTTTACCTCTGTGTTGTGGACCTGGCTATCGGTTATGATCCTGACCCGGTGACCCATTTTTTGCAATTCACGGGCAAAGTAAAAGTGTCTGACCAGGCCGCCCAAACTGGGAGGTATGGCGTTGTTATTTACAATCCAGACTCTCATTCCCATCCCCTTTATTTATTATCATAAACGTGTACTTCCGTCCTATTAGAGAATATCAACAAAATCGTATTTCTCGGGATTTTCTATCGCATGTCTGCTGTCAAAAATCGCCTGAGAGTTTTTAAGGATTTTCTCATAGTCATAGGCCTTGTGGGCTGTTGTTATGACAACTATGTCAGCTTCTTGAAGTTTTTTCTCAGTTAAGTCATCCAGACCCTTCCAAGTCTTGCCCTCATGTTTGAACTCCTTAATATAGGGATCGAAGAATTCCACATCCCCTCCCCTCTCTTTAAGGATCTCAAAAACCTTAATGGCCGGGCTCTCTCTGTAGTCGTCAATGTCGTTTTTATAGGCAACTCCCAAAAGAAGGATCTTTGACCCCTTGATGGCCTTTTCTCTTTCATTGAGCATGCGGGCCACCCTGTCAACCGTATATTCCGGCATGCGGTCATTTATCATCATGGATGACTCAATCATTGATGTGTGGAAGCCGTATTCTCTTGCCTTCCATGACAGATAGTAGGGATCCAGGGGTATGCAGTGACCTCCCAGGCCGGGTCCCGGATAAAAGGCCTGGAATCCGTAGGGCTTAGTCTTGGCGGCATCTACAACTTCCCAGATGGAGATCCCCATCCTGTCGCAGAGCATGGCCAGCTCATTTACCAAACCTATGTTGATATTCCTGTATGTGTTTTCCAGGATTTTCTCCATTTCGGCCACGGCCGGCGATGATACGGAGTAAACCCCTCCGTCAAGGAAGCTCTCATAAACCTTTTTAATTACTTCGGTGGCATCCTGTCCAAGGGCTCCGACAACTTTCGGGGTGTTGTGGGTCTTGTATACGGCATTGCCCGGATCCACCCTCTCGGGTGAGAATCCAAGATAAAATTCCTGACCGCACTTGAGGCCCGATCCTTCTTCCAGAATGGGTTTCAAAAGTTCCTCAGTAGTACCCGGATATGTTGTTGATTCAAGAACAACCGCACTTCCGGCCGACAAATACTTTGAAACCGACTCGGTTGAACTTTTAACATAAGAAATATCGGGCTGTTGGTACCTGTCCAGGGGTGTGGGAACGCAGATGGCAATGAAGTCCATATCTGAAATCAGGCTGAAATCAGTGCTTGCCTTAAGCATGCCTGAGTCAACCATCTCTTTCAGCTCCTCATCCTTAATATCTCCTATATAGTTTTTTCCGCTGTTGACCAGGTCGACTTTTTCACTGACCACGTCAAAACCTATGGTTTTAAAGCCGGCCTTGGCCATTTCAACAGCCAGGGGCAGACCGACATAGCCCAGTCCTACGACCGAGCAGGCTATTTCCTTCGCTTCTATTTTTTTCAGCATTTCCTTTTTCATCATCGCTATAATCCTTTCATTATCAAATGATAATAAATCTCCTATAATATCAGCCGGGCAGTTTTAGAATAAAAGCTTGCGGCCGGCCATATATTCATCTTTAACCTAGCTATTATAGCACAACAATTCTAACCGTCTAATGTCGGTTTTAATTTTTATGTGTCTTATCAAGCCCGATTATATGCAGAATATATACAGGGGCCTTGATCCTGTCGGCAATGTACTTCTGCTTCCTGTACCAGCTTCTTAAGGTCTTGTTCTCCTCAACAACTATGCTGATCCTTTCAATATTATCTTCATTTTCCAAGCCTATAAGGTCGTCTATGCTCTCAAGAGAGCTGAATCCTGGCTTGGCCAGGACTATGTGGCCCTGTTTTGCCTCTGTGAGTTTTTGGAATTCTTTTCTATCCTCCTCTTTTTTCATGTTGAAAATGAATTGAAGGTCATTGACATCCCAGCTGTATTGGAAGGCATAGCGAATCCTGTTTCTGAAGAGATAGTAGCAGAATATGAGACCTATGGACATGAAGGTTCCGCCTACCGCTCCTATGAAAGCCCAGATCTTTAGCGGCCTCGTCTTGATCTTTGAAATCTTTGCGTCTGAAGGCAGGTTGATCGGGGAGTTGGGATCCAGCTCCTCAGCATCCTTTCCACTTTCCGGCACTATTGGATATATATGTTCGGGTTCAATTGAGGGAGCCTTGAGGACCGTCATTGTGGTGTTGTTTGTCAAGGGCAAGCCCTTACTAAGGACATCAAATATATCTTTTGCCAAAACAAGATTATCTTTAGAGCTTTTTAAACAGTTTATATAGGCGGTTATTACATTGCTGACCTTGTCCCTATGGAAAAAAATTCCTCCCCTGCCCTCATATTTTTCAGCTATATGCATGTTTCTTTCATTTTCAGCCCATGTCCTTATGTCTTTCTCGAGTTCCGGGTGTTTGGCTGAAAACGCATCAAGATAATTATCCGAGCTGAAGTACTCGTCCAGGAAGGATGAGTTCATGAAATAGGTCCCGTCTTTTGTATATATGTAGAGAAGTTTAAAGGTGGCCGGATTGTTGGCATAGACGCTTTCCAGATAATCCAGAGCATCATTCTTTGAGACTTTTTCTGTCTGCGTTCCCTTCTTATTCTTAGCCATCCCGAAAGCTGTCATAGCACAGGCCATGATTACAATAGCAAGAATAACGAAAATAATCTTTTCTTTTATCATACGTATAAATTCTTTAATTATTGTGTTCAAGCTCATTCTTTTTCCTCATTTCCATTTCACTCACTTTTATGAAGCTTAGCATCAGGGCAAATACAACCCAGTGCCATTCGATAGTCACCATGCTGGAAGATATCCCGCTGGTTAAAATAAAGCTCACAGCAAAGGCAATAAGGCCCCTGCAATCATTTTTATATTCAAGGTGTCTCCTCCGTTGGAAGAGGCAGAATATGATCAGGCCATAGGCGGCAATGTATGAAATAAAGCTTAGAATGCCTCCGCTGACCAGAATTTCTATAAACCAATTGTGCATTCTTATAACTTTTCTTGTCGGGAAGTATTTGAATGTTGACAAATAATACTCAACATTGCCTATGCCAATTCCCAATCCCCAACTCCGGGCCAAGTATAATATACCGCTCTTGATAACATTGACCCTGATCTGCTCCGAGGATATGTAGCCATCCTGTGCTATAATCATATGTCTTTTGAGCATTTTTAACAATTTTAACCCGCCGAAAAGGAAAATAAGCAGCAGGAAAATTCCTATGCAGATCCAGTACTTGTTTTTCCTTACATCAACGTGGAATTTATAGCGGGAGGCGACGAAAATTAAAATTAAGAGCAAGGATGACAGGACAGCCATTCTCGATGTTGACTTGGCTATCAGAAAAAAGGCCAATAGGTCCATAAGCAAAACCGGAATCAGCTTTTTGAGCTTAGTTTCCGGACTTATGTATCTGAAAGACAGGGCCAGATAGGCAACCAGGAGGGTTGCATAGTCGTTGCCGTTGGCAAAGATGGTGAAGGGTATCATGGGGTCATAGGTCGCCTTTGACCTATACAGGGCCTTATAAGCGGCATCGCTGAATAGATATGACTTGGTGAAATATTCATATAGTCCCATAAAGACCAGGACCCCCAGAAAAATCCACACCACATCCATGACCCGCCTCCAGGCCTTCATATCCTCAATAGTGAAAAAGAGAAGGCTTATTGCCATGAAGCCCAGAAAATAGAAATAGGCGGCTCTGAACCAGGCTTTCACATCCTTGGCCAAAATTATTGTCAGCAAGGAAATAAAAAAGAAAATAATAAAAATTATATATATTTTTGTTGCTTGGAGCTTATTGTCCCAAACAAGCTTTTTTTTGTCCTGTATAATGCTTATCAAAAGCAAGGCAAGGCCCAAGAAAATCATAAGCCTATATAAAGACATCTTTCCTATGCCCAGCGTTATGGCAAATTGAGTGCCTAAAAAAACTGAAGCCGATAGGATTGATGAAAATAGCGTCATAATATATTCCCCTTGATCATTACTGCGGTCTTTAAAATATTAGAAATTGACCAAACCTATCTGAAATCCCAATTACCCTCGCCCCGGCGTATATCCTTGGCTGTCTTTAATGTCGGCAGCTGAACTATCAGGGCTCCGGCAAAACATGCCGCTAAGACTAAATTCCTGCCGGCCAGGCCCAGGCCCAACCAGCTTCCGGAAAGCATCATCAGCAATATTGTTAAGAATTGCTTGGTCTGGCCTATCTTAAAGCCGCATAGGCTCGAGAAAAAGGTCCTGGCCAGGTAGAAAACCACGAATGAGATGGCGGTTGCCAGAGCGGCCCCCTCATATCCAATTCTAGGTGTTAATATCATATTTATCAAAAGTCCCGGTATAAAAGTTATTATACTTATCACTAAATTATAGTGACTCCTCCTCTGAAAGGTTATTCCGAGATTGGTGGTCTCCGACATTATAGTCATTATATGCCTCATTGCCAATAGGCCCAAAATTCCTTCCACCGCCCTATACTGAGGCCCCAAGACCTTGCTGACAAGCGGGCTCATCCACATAAGGGCAAAATATATCAGTGTAAGAATTGCAAGCAGGGCATCGGCTATAAAAGAATAATGCTTTATATCCTTGCCCTCCTCAAACCACCTCAAAGCTGTGGGCACCCAGAAGTTGGCGAAGGCCGTGGTGATCAGGCTGAATAGATTTACTATTGAAAGGCCTGCATTATAAATTCCCAGGTCCTCCTTGCTGGCGAAGGCATGGATAAAGATATTGTCTATGGTATTAAGGCCCGCCTGCAAGGCGATTACCAATATAAGGGGTACCCCGTATACCAGCATTCTCTTGAAGAGCTCCCTGTCTTTTTCAAAGGTTCTGAAATCAAAGAATTTTCTGAAACGATATAGGAGGACCAGGTCAACCGAAATATTGGCCAGGGTCAGGCCAAGGATTGGCCCATGGTAAGTCCTTATTCCGAATAAAAGGAACATGATGCTCAATATAAACACGGTCAATTTTATGGTTATGGCCATCTTTGAATAAGCCATGGCCCTTTCCTCCATCCTGATAATTAGGTAGATGAAGCGCTCAATGACCCCCATAAAGCACCATAGGCCACCCAATATGACCATCAGACCCTCATCGGGCCTACCAAACATCCAGTTGGAAATTTGTGGCGAAAAAATCATTGACAGGATAAAAAAGCTCAATCCGCTTATCAAGGGCAGGACTACAGCCTGCTGAAATATATGTACCTTTTTGTCAGATGTGTTGTATTCTCTCACAAAAGACTGGTCCAAGCCTATGCATAGGAAAACCGGTATTTGAAAAATAAGGGTCTTAAAGAAACTGAACATCCCATAGTCGCTGCTTGTCATTAGCCTGGTCATTATCGGAATCTGGGCTACTGAAATAATAGCTCCGATAATCGGTCCCAAAGAGAAACCGGCCAGTCTCCTTAAAAATTCTTTCATAAAACTCTCCAAACACGGTCTATCCCGCTAAAGCTAACAAACCATGACATTCTATCACAAAAAGTCTTTATAGACTTCAATATACTCTTCGGTAATCCTGTCCCAGTCGAACTTTTTTGCCAATTCTATGCAGGCCCTTGACCTGGCCTCATAGTCATCCAGGGCCCTGACTATGGTTTGGGCAATCTGGGCCGGATCATTGTCATCCAGACCGAAGCCTGCCCTGCCCTCCTCAAACTGGCCGTCAAAGCCCTGGCCCTTGGTATATAGGACAGGTAAACCCCGGCTCATGGCCTCGGCGTAGACAAGGCCGAAGGTCTCCACATGGGAGGGCAGAATAAAGAGGTCATTGGACTCATAGAAGCTGATAAGCTCCTTCTTGCTTTTCTTATCTATCAAATTTACAAATGGGAAGGCCCGAAGTTTTTCAGCATAGTCCTCATTCTTCACAGGTCCCACTATTGTGTATTCAATATCATAGCCCTCATCCATTAAGATCTGGCCGGCAAGGCAGGCGGTAAGCAGGTTTTTCTGGGGCATTATCGTGGCCACCGAAAGGAGCTTTATCCTGCGGTTTTCCGGTTTTTTATGTGCCTGATCCGGCGGGTTTTGGAAAAATACGGGATCAATCCCATTAGGCATTACAAGGCTCTTGGCCATAAGGTCCTGCCTCTTATCATGACTTATATACTTGTCAAAAAACATTTCTCTAGTGGCCGGTGACAGAAAGATTATCCTGGAGGCATTTTCCAAGATTCTTCTGCCCAGGCCCCGTAAATAGACACGATATTTGAAAAAATAGGCATAGTCGGTTGACCTGACCGCTACAACATAGGGTATCCCCTTCTCCTTGTGGAGCCTATAGGCCAGGTATCCGTCAGAAAACAGGGTGTGGGCATGGACCAGGGCCGGCAAGTTATCCTCTTTATCAAGAAATTTCTTAAGACTTCCAAGAGTCTTTCCTTCTTTATAAAAGAAAAACAGCCTGTTCCAATTTTTATAGGTCAAAAAAGAGTGTATATATGGTTTATCAAATGGGGAATCGGATCCGGGCAGACCCTCTTCTTTCTTGCTGAAGTGAAATGCTTGCAGGGAAATTCCCTTATCAAGCAGCCTCCCCCAAAGCTCAATATATAGCTCAGTCCTGTTTGTGCAAATTTCTAAGACCCAATTATCCATCCCAAATCCTTTCAAAACTTGCGCTATCTCATATATCGATAATAATAGCATATAAAAAGGCATGAATTTTGAAGCTAAAAAGGAGCAATCCGAAAATCGATCGCTCCTTTTAATTCTTTATTTTATTAATTACGATTTGTCAAATATTGACAAGGCTCGGCACTTCAGAGCTTAACGCTTGTTGGACCTTCTCCAAATTCCCATCTGTTCAGCTTCTTTAATAAGCTGGTCCCTGAAATCCGGATGGGCCAAATTGATCAGACCCTCTGCTCTCTGCCACATTGACTTACCCTTCAAATTATAAATTCCATATTCCGTAGCAATGTAGCCGGTCGTTGTCCTTGGGTCCGTAACTGTGGATCCCTGGGGCAGGGTTGGAAGGATCCTGCTCATGACTTCTCCATTTTTGTTCTTGAAAGTGGATGAGAGGGCGATTATTGAAATCCCCCCTTCCGACAGATAGGCTCCCAACACGAAGTCAAGCTGTCCACCTGTACCTGAAATCTGCTTGCTTCCTGCAGACTCCCCGTTTACCTGGCCAAAGAGGTCAATGTTTACCGCATTATTGATTGAGGTGAAGTTCTTCATCTGGGCACAGACTGCCGGATCGTTGACATAGTCAACAGGAGCCGCAATCATCTCGGGGTTGCGGTCAAGGAATTCATATAGGTCTTTTGTACCTGTAGAGAATGCAAACATCTGCTTGCCCGGATGGATTTCATTATATTTTCCTGTGATCTTACCCGCCTTGGTCATCTTCATCATTGAGTCAACATACATCTCTGAATGGATGGATAGGTCCTTTAAATCCGACTGGGCTATCATGCTCCCGACAGCATTTGGCATTCCCCCTATCCCCAGCTGGAGGGTGGCCCTGTCACGGACGTAAGGCATTACAACTTCCGCTATCTTCTTATCCAGTTCTCCGGGTTCTGAATCCGGTATGGTATCCAGATCTGTGCTTGTTTCGATAACGGCATCGACATCTCTGATGTGGAGCATGTCTCCAAAGGCCCCGTTGACATAAGGCATCCTGTCATTGGCCTCGACCACTATCTTTTTAGCCCTCTGAATCAGTGACCAGCTGTGGGCAATGGAGGGTCCCATATTGAAATAGCCGAACTTGTCCATTCTTCCGGTCTGAATAAAGAGAACGTCTAATTCTTCCACATCCTCTTCCCGCCTATAATATTCGGGCAATTGAGCAAAACGCATGGGTGCGTGGAAAAGGACTCCCGGCCTTTTGACCTTCCTGTCATATCCCCCCATGTACCAAGAATTCCAAGTAAATACATCCCTATCCTCTTTTTCATTGGCTTCCATTATCGCCAAGGGGTGGAAAAGCAGATAACCTCTGACATTAACATCCTCAAGTTCATGGGCCCTGGCTGCCAATGCCTTGTCCAAAACAATTGGCATCTGAGAAGCGTGGGAATAATCCACCCAATCTCCGGATTTTACGATTTTTACAGCTTCTTCAGGGGTCGTCAATTTTTCTTTGTAGAGCTTTTCAAATGAGTTCATAGAATATTCCCTTTCCTTAGACGGTTTTCTAACTATTTGCCATCATTTAACCTATACAGTTGAGCCCCGGCTATGCCTATTAATTCTCCATTGCATCTTAGCCTGCACTCTGCCACCATTATACTTCTTCCCTGCCTGACTATCTTGGCTTCCGCATATACTTTTTCTCCTATTGGAGCGGCCTTCAGGAACCTGTAATTTACATCGGTAGTAACATAGTTATTGCAAGTCTTGTCAAAGGCCATTCCCATGGCGTGATCGGCTAAGGCCAGCATAAGCCCTCCATGAGCCATGTTCATCCTGTTAGATACTTCTTTCGTAATTATACATGAATAAACAGCCCTGCCTTCTTCCAAGATCTCCCTCTTAAAATTTAAATATTCTGAAAGACTGCTTTCCTTATTAAAATTTCCTTTTTCCATTTCCTTCAAAGCCGACTCCTTACTAACTATAAACTAAAAGTTTATTACCCAAACTGGATAAGAACAATTCAAAATCATACTAAAAAAGTAAAAGATCCTTCCGTTTAATACGAAAGGATCCCACTTTGATATCTTTGCAAGTATTTATTTCTTATAAAACTCCGCTTTTCTCTTTTTCAAGCTTCATATTTTTGTACTCTTCTTCATACTCAGCCTTTTCCCTATCATTCATGAAAACATAATGACCGGGAACCAGCTCTCTTAGTAGAGGTTTTTCCCCTGATAAGTCACGGTTTATGCTGTCATAAATTATAAGGTCTTTTGCCTTCTCAATTCTTGGATCCGGAATCGGAACCGACTGGAGAAGTGACCTTGTATACGGGTGCATGGGGAAAGCGAAAAGTTCCTCTGTCGGGGCCATTTCCACTATTCTTCCGTTATGGATAACACCTATCCTGTCCGAGAAATACCTGACTACGGACAAGTCATGGGCAATGAAGAGATATGTGATTCCCTTCTCCCTCTTGAACTTATTCAGCAGATTCAAAACCTGGGCCCTGATGGAAACGTCAAGGGCTGAGATCGGCTCATCGGCAATTATGAATTCGGGCTCCATTACTATTGAGCGGGCGATACCTATACGCTGACGCTGGCCGCCTGAAAATTCATGAGGATAACGTGACTTGTGCTCCGGCAGTAGTCCTACATCTTCAATAGCCTGAGTAATCTTCCTATCCCTCTCCTCTTTGCTGCTATAGAGATTAAAGTTGTCCAAGCCCTCGGCTACTATGAAGTCTATTGTTGCCCTTTCATTTAGTGAGGCTGCCGGATCCTGGAAGATCATCTGAATTTCTCTTATAAGCTCCCTATGCTCTTTTCTTCCCAGACCGCCGTTGATCTTGTGGCCCTTATATATTATATCTCCGCCCGAAGTCTCATTGAGGCCTATGATGGAACGTCCGATTGTAGTCTTTCCTGATCCCGATTCTCCAACAAGAGAAAAGGTCTCGCCTTTATTTATATGAAAGTTAACGTCTTTTACAGCTCTGAACTTTTTCTTGTTATTATAGAATGTTACTTCGAGGTGCTTAACTTCCAGTAAAACTTCCTTATCTTTAGTGGCTTCTATCACTGTAAACACCTCCCTTTGACGTTAATGCAACCATCTTCTCATGCAAACTCCGGATAACCTCAGGCTTTTCCACTTCAGGAGCCCTTGGATCCTCCAGCCAAGTCTTGGCATAGTGGGTATCCGTAATCTTGAACATGGGCGGCTCTTTGATAAAATCTATTGCCAATGAATAATGGTTACGAGGTGCGAAGGCATCCCCCACTATCTTATTATATAGAGAAGGAGGAGTCCCCGGTATGGCATAGAGGTCGCTTGCCTTGTCCCCCAGCTGGGGCAGGGAAGAAAGCAGTCCCCAAGTGTATGGGTGACGTGGATCGTAGAATATCTCTTCAATATTTCCATATTCTATAATCTGACCTGCATACATGACCGCAACCCTATCGGCAACTTTAGCAACAACGCCCAGATCGTGCGTTATATATATGGTTGTGAAATTGAACTCGTGGCTGAGCTCTTTAATAAGCTCAATAATCTGTGCCTGAATGGTAACATCCAGCGCCGTTGTCGGCTCATCGCAAATCAAGACCTTGGGCTGGCAGGCCAGGGCAATGGCTATGACTATCCTCTGTCTCATGCCGCCTGAGAACATAAAGGGATACTCATCATATCTCTTCTCAGCGTCTTTTATACCGACCCTGTCCATAAGATCAACTGCTATGTCCTTGGCTTCTTCTTTGGATTTTCCCTGATGTTTTATTATAACTTCGGAAATCTGATATCCGATAGTTCTGACCGGGTCAAGTGATGTTAGAGGGTCCTGGAAAATCATGGCAATCTTTTTGCCTCTGATTTTTTCCCACTCACGATCTTCTTTTATTTTTGATATATCTCGATCTTCAAATATGATCTCACCATTCGAAATGGATCCGTTATTGTCCAACATACCGGTAAAAGTCTTGGTAAATACGGATTTTCCGGAGCCTGATTCACCGACTATGGCGATAACCTGGCCCTCTTCAAAGTCCAGACTTATATTTCTTATGGCTACGAGTTCCCTGTCTCTAACCTTAAATTTTACTTCAAGATTTCGGACGGATATAACCGGATTCTTTTCCTGTTTTTCCATTTTTCCCTCCTTTAAGCCATGTGGTTACGCGGGTCTGAAGCATCCGCTAAGGTCTGGCCTACAAGATATGTGGTAACCGAAATAAGAGCTGTGATTACCAGGGGTATGAGGAAGAGGTAAGGTGCCGATGTCATAAAATCGACGTTCTTCTGTACAATCCTGCCCAATGAAGCGTATTCCTCTGAAAGTCCCGTACCCAGGAAGGATAGGAAAACTTCAGTTGAAATAAAGGCCGGTATCAACCTGGATATTGAAGTCATTATTACCGAGATCAGGTAGGGGAAAATATTGTGGATCAATATCTTCTTTGTCGATGATCCCAGAGTTTTTGATGCAAGGTTGTACTCTCGATCACGTATGATCATTACCTGGACCCTGTAAAAATAGGCTTCTCCAACCCATGTCGTTACGGTCAAGGCAAATATCAGCTGAGCCATACCTGATCCGAGTGCATATGACAAAACCATTACTATAAGGATGAAGGGGATATTTGAAATGACGTTATAGACTTCAATCATCACCGCATCAACTCTTTTTGAAAAGCCCCACCACATACCTACTACCAATCCGATAACGGTTACTATGGCTGTTGATACAATGGAGACATATAGGCTGGTCTTGGCCCCGGCCCATACCTGGTTAAAGAGGTCCTGGCCCTTGTCATTGGTACCGAACAAGTGCTCAAGCGAAGGCGGTTTAAACCACTGGGACCTGTCGTTTATGTTTTCAGCATCCATGTTGCTGAATCCTGATATTAAGGGCTGTATGAAAGACATAAGCAGTATTAAAACGAGAAGAATCAGCATGGCCACAGCCAGTTTTGAAGAAAAGAATTTCTTGAAAACATTGGACCAGTATGAGTATTCCGGTGCTTTTATTCTTTCAGACTCCACCTCATCTATTCTGTAAAAGGAGAAAAGTTCTTCATCGGTCTTCGCCTCTTCGGAAGTCGGCAAATGATGGTGAACGGTCATTTTATCCAATTCTTCATTTGTCATCTTATTCTCCTTTCTTTACATTCAGTGAAATTCTCGGGTCAACAACTGTCATAAGCAGGTCGCCTATGAAAACTGAAATAACTGCAAGACTTGAGAATATAAATGTCAGGGTTATAACCATATTATTGTTCGATGCTTGTATAGCATCGGGAAGCATCTTGCCCATTCCCGGTATAGCAAATACCGTTTCTGTAAGAACGGCTCCGCCTATTGCCATTATTATTGATGACGGCAAGCCGTTAACAATAGGTATAATAGCGTTTTTCAGTATATGCCTTCTCGATATTTCCTTTTTAGAAAGACCCTTGGCTTTGGCGAATTTTACATAGTCGGCGTTTTCCTGGTCGACCATATAACGCCTTACCCAAAGCATAATGCTTGGTGTGCTTAATAGAGCCATTATTATAATCGGCAATATATACGATATAGGGTTTCCAAAGCCCAGGTGAGGGAATTTATCAGGCAGCCCCATGGCGACTCCAATATATTTTATAAAGAATATAAATGCCAATGACGGTAGAGATATGGTCAGGTTTATATAACCGATACCTATCCTGTCTATGAGCCTGTCCTTATTCCTTGCCATGGCAACAGCTGCCGGTATGGCAATAGCATAGGCCAGTATAACTGATGAAACTCCGAAAATATATGAAGTGGTTATCATAGATGGATTTTCATGTACGCTCTCGCCGCTTGCATAATGGTCAGTAAAGCGCTTCTGATCCAAGTGATCTATTTCAGACTTGTACTTTAATGTGTATTGGTTGATCGGGCTCTTTAGTACTTCTCCCGTTGGGAATGTCTGTTCCCTATTAACCAAAGGTCCCTGTCCTACACCTATAACATCCAAGGTTGCAACTCCCTGATTGCTTGGAAAAGATTCCCCAAAATTCAATTTGAATTTGTTTTGATGGATGAATGGAAATTTCCCATCAATATATAGTTGATACTTATACTTACAACCTGAACAAGCTACAGCCGGAATCCCGTTGGGTCCCTTTTCGATCCTATATCCTCTTTCCAGATCAGGGTTCTTGGGATCCTGAATGAAGTTTTTATTATCCACTACAATCAGATTACTAAAAAATTTTCCCACAAGTTGCAAAGCCGAATACTCTTTATAGGCAACCATTGCTCCATTGCCTTCACCGGGTTCATCCAATACTTTTATAGTGTAACCGTCTTTCTTAAGCTCTTCAGCAACCCTTTTTTGTTCTTCACTCCCTGCTTCTGCGCACCCGCTTTTGCCTGATTTTGCCGCACACATTTCTGCCTGTGTCATAAAATCCAGGTAACCGAGATTCTCCATCTTTTCGTACATATAAACAATCTTGGGATTTCCCTTCATCTTCTTGTACGCATCATCCTGGAGAAAAATCCTGGAAATGGGCACAAGCTTGTATACAATCCCAACGACCAAAGATACTACTATTAAAATGGATAGAATTGATTTAACCAAGCGGGTTAGGATATATCGAGTCATATTGTCTCCTAACTACATTACTAACTTCTTCTAAAGTTTCCAGTTTCCTACAACGAATATCAGATAGTATAGCACATAAACATAAATTTATTAAATAAAAAACAAGATTTTTTTCAATTATATTAGATATTTTTGTATACTTATCCCGTATTTTCCGAATAAATGCAACATTAATGCATATGGCAAATATTTTTTTAATATCTTAAGATTTCCAATACTTATACGAAAAAAGAAAGAGCCGGTAAAAACCGGCCCTTTCCAAATGAACACTATTGACTTCTACAGTTTGATCAAGACTTAATTATTTTCCACCTTGTTCGAATATAGCAAAAGCCTTGTCATATTCTTCTGTAGTTACTATGTCGTCACGTAATACGAGTCCCTTGTATTTTTCTACTGAAGAACCGTAGCTTGCATATGGTCTTGTGAAGGGCTGGAATTTTGTTACGACTTCGAAACGTGCCTTCTGAGTTGTCGGGATGAAGATACAGCGTTCGATCAGGTAGGCATCAGCCTTTGCAAATGCTTCATAACGAGCATCAAGATCATCTGAGATAGCATCAGCAGCCCTATAGAGCTTCTCATATTCCATCAGGCCGATCTTCTCTTTTATATCCTCATTATCTACAACTTCTTCCTTCTTGTCATTGAGAGAAGTTGTTCCTAAGCCCATAGCCGCCATGTAGTATCCTGTTGTCGGTGAATAGATGTCAACATATGTCTTAGGATCTTTATAGTCCGGACCCCAACCTGTGAATGTTGAAATATCATAATCCATTCCCTTAGGATCTGTGTTGATATAGGCAATGTTTGTTACGGTATTTTCGTCCCTCATGACCAGCTCGACTATTACCTTGCCTTCGGTGTTGGTTTCAATTGACTTCTTCATGGACTGAGCTTGCTTTGTCAGACGTTCACTCGATTCCATTACCAGCATATCCAGATGTACCGGGAATTTGACTCCTTCTTCTTCAGCTTTTGCAAGATATTTTGCACATTCTTCTTTTGAGAAGAATGGTGTCTGTCCGTCATTCAAATCACGTTTTTCACCTGTTGCTTCATTATAAGCCTTTGTTACAATATCAAAATACTTTGTTCCGTCAGACTTGGTTCCCATATCAGGAGCATTGTTGATGTTCCTCAACTGGGCTACGGCCAAATCATGGGGTGCTGATATTTCGTTATAAGCAACTACGTCGAATGCGGCACGAACAGCCTTACGGAAGTTTTCATTCATGACAGCTTCACGAGTGTTCTTCCTCATGTCTTTATCTTTTGCGTAGTTTGTCTCGTTAAATGACTGACGATTGTAATTCCAGACCAGACCGAAGGTTGATGAGTTGGGCATTTCATAATGTGTCAAGCCTTCATACTTTTTCTTGTAGTCATTATAGTCTTTCCATGAAGGGTTAAGAGCAAAGCTTGAATATACGCCCTGGTCGAAGCCCTTTGCTACTGAATATACGTCCTTGCCGTCATCATAAACTTCTGTGACCTTTGATGCGTGTACATTGTCTACGTCCCAATAATTTTCATTCTTTGTAAAAACACGCTGTGATTTGGCTGTGTTTTCAGTAAGAATAAATCCGCCGTTGTAAAGGATTGAGTCCAATTTAACAGCACCGAATTCACACTTCTTTGTGTCCGGGCTACCAAGTTTGCAGCCTTCACCCTTTGATTCCAGGAAGTCCTTGTTGACCGGGAAGAGAACTGTGTATGTTGTCATAGAATCGAAATAAGGAATCGGTTTTTCCATGGTGTACTTGACTGTGTAGTCATCTTCAGCCTTTACTCCAACCTTATCCCATTCGGCGTCAGAGAAATCACTGCTCAGATACTCATTGTATCCTTTGATAACGCCCTGGAGCAGCCATTTTGTACCTGAATTGAATTCGGCACCGTGACGGACGCCCGTTACGAAATCTTGAGCTTTGAGCTCGCCATATTCTTCGCCCTGGTTTGTGACCCACTTAACTCCCTTACGGATCTTAAATGTCCACTCTGTATAATCTTCGTTGTGTTCCCAGCTTTCAGCCAAGCATGGAACGATCTTTCCATAAGCATCATTTTCCACAAGTCCGTCAACCAGGTTGGCGTTGACTCTGTGGTTGGTCTGAAGAGCTGTAGTTACATAGTCCATGCTGTCCAAATCTGTAGCATATGTAACAGTAATGTCCTTATCTTCAATCTTAGCTTGTGATTCTCCGCTTCCTGAAGTTCCTGATGTGCCCGGTTTGCTGCCACCGCAAGCTGTAAGTGCTAAAGCGGCTGCCAGCATAAGTGATAGCCATTTCTTTTTCATATTGTCCTCCTTGGGAATAACCTATTCATTTTTCTAATGAATTGCTACCAGTATACCACAAAATTCTAAAAAGGCGAATTCTAAAAAATATTTTTTTATAAATATGCTTTAAGAGCAGTAAATAAGCCGCCCCTCAGACTAAGTGATTTTAAACACTTAACTAATTGGGCGGCCTGCTCTTAAACTTTTCTTTAATTATTTTGTTTTTACGATTTCATCTATTTTGTTTGAAATATCTGACTTGCTGAAAGGTACATTAAAGAAATATGTATCATATCCCTTACTTTTGCCGTCTTTCAAATAGAAAATAGCCGGTATATACTCGACATTTTTATCGGCGGCATAGGCATCAAAATCGGTCCCTGCCTTCTCTGCATCCAGATAATATACCTCTACGTTTTTCTTTTTGGCGAGTTCATCCAGGATTGGCGCAAAATTTCTGCAATAGGGACAATACAAAGCTCCTGAATAAATAAAAGCCTCTTTTTTATCCTTTTCCAGCTTTTTTAATTCATCCATTGTAATTTCTTTGAAATCTCCAATGGCCTTTTCATAAGCCTGCTTTTCTTCCTCGGGGATCTCGTTCTCGGAGCTCCCCCCATCTGAGCTTTCCGCTACAGAATTTTCAGTGCTCTCGCTTTCAGTCTGTGATATCTGATCTGAAATCCCGGCTGAATCCGTATCTTCGCCACCCCTGCCCGAGCACCCCATAATTGCCAGGGATGTAGCCAAGATTATTGACAAAAAAACCGCTTTATTTTTCATCTCTTTCTCTCCTAAAATAAGGTTGAAAAATTATAAAAATTCTATGAAATTTTACCCAACTCTTCATGAATCTTTTCTATGGCTTGCTCATATGGAATTTCCAAATTTTCCATTTCTTTCCTTGTGGAAAACTCAACAATCCCCTCCGGAGCCTTCTTGCCCACTGTTATTCTCAGCGGGATTCCTATAAGATCCCTATCGTTGAACTTTACTCCGACCCTCTCATCCCTGTCATCCAGTAGGGTTTCAACCCCTGACTTGGTCAATGATTCATAAATATCTTCGGCCAATTTTACCTGGTCTTGGTTTTTGCAGTTGACAATAGTCACTATTGCGTGGAATGGTGCCGCTATGAGTGGCCAGACAATGCCCTTGTCATCATGGTTTTGTTCAACTATGGCAGATATGGTCCTGCTGATTCCTATGCCATATGATCCCATTACAAAGGGTGTGGCCTTGCCGTTTTCATCCAGGAAGGTGGCATTCATGGATTCAGAGTACTTTGTTCCAAGCTGGAAGATATTTCCGACTTCGATGCCTCTGGCGAACTCCAAGGGCTCTCCGCAAGACGGGCAAAGGTCTCCTTCTTTAACCATAAGGAGATCCTCGGCGACCTCTCCTTCAAAGTCCCTTCCATAATTCACATTTTTAATATGGTAGCCTGTTTCATCGGCCCCACAAAGAAGATTTTTCTTCAATGTCAGGCTCTTATCAATGATCACTCTGGCTTCCTCGGCCAAGCCCAGAGGCCCTGTAAAGCCCGCCTCAGCCCCGGTTATTTTCTCAATGCTCTCATCATCAAGCATTTCAATCTCATGCTCAGGCACCTTGAGGTAGGATACCAGCTTGGCCATATTTAGCTCCCTGTCTCCCGGGACGAAAACTATTACCGGCTTCTTCTCAACTGACAGGCATATGGCCTTCATCATCCTGTCGGAAGGAACAGATAGGAAATCTTCCAACTCATCAATTGTTTTTATTCCGGGAGTATGGACCTTCTCAACATCAAGCATGTCGACCTTTTCCTCTTCTCCCGTCCTGACACCGCATTTTTCATCGGTTGCCGCATAATCGCATGAATTGCAGTAGGCGATCAAACCCTCGCCAACTTCGGAAAGGGCTGTGAACTCATGTGACACATTTCCGCCCATGGCTCCCGAATCCCCTAAAACGACCCTGTATTCTATCCCCAGCCTGTCAAAGACCTTGACATAGGCATCCCACATAATCTGATAGGCTTCTTCCATGCCGGCCCTGTCCTTGTCAAAGCTGTAGGCATCTTTCATCAAGAATTCTCTGGACCTGTTAATGCCGAAGCGGGGTCTTTTCTCATCGCGGTACTTCCACTGTATTTGATAAATATTCAATGGCAACTGCTTATATGACCTGATTTCCTGTGAAACCAGGGCTGTGAAGTATTCTTCAGCAGTGGGTCCCAGGCAGAATTCCCTGTCTCCCCTGTCCTTTAATTTAAACATTTCAGGGCCGAAAGTCTGCCAGCGACCTGACTCCTCCCAAATTTCTCTTGGCTGTATAATCGATGTCCTGATTTCCTGGGAACCGGACCTGTCCATCTCTTCTCTGACAATTTTCTCAATTTTTTCCAGGACCCTGATTCCTAAAGGAAGATAGCTGTATATCCCCGATGCGGTCTTTCTTATCATGCCTGCCCTTAGAAGCAGCTTATGGCTTGCTATCTCGGCATCTGCCGGCGATTCTCTAAGAGTCGGCATGTAGTACCTTTTCATTCTCATTGCTTGTTCTCCTCTTCCTTTGCCTTCCAATTTAGATAAGCGTCAATAAATTCATCCAGGTTGCCGTCCATAACTCCCGCAACATTGGGGGTCTCGCATGCTGTCCTATGGTCTTTTACCATGGTATATGGTTGGAATACATAGGACCTGATCTGGTTGCCCCAGGAGATTTGGGTGTACTTGCCTTGGATATCCTCTATTCTTTCTTTTCTTTCTTCTTCCTTAATCTGAACCAGCTTTGCTACCAGTTCTTCATAGGCCTTGACCCTGTTCTGAATCTGTGATCTCTCATTCTGGCAGGTGGCCACAACCCCGGTCGGGAGATGGGTTATCCTTACGGCGGAGTCAGTGGTATTTACGTGCTGACCACCCTTTCCGGAAGACCTGTAAGTGTCGATTTTCAGGTCTTTTTCATCTATCTCTATTTTTCCGATATCCTTGATTTCGGGATAAACATCTATGCTTGAAAAGGATGTGTGGCGCCTGCTCTGTGAGTCGAAAGGCGATATACGAACCAGCCTGTGGACTCCCTTCTCTCCCTTGCAATAGCCGTAAGCATAGGGGCCTTTGATGAGGTAGTTGACGGACTTTATTCCCGCCCCCTCTTCTTCGCTGATTGCTGTCATCTCAACCTTCCAGCCCCGGGACTCAAACCATCTCTCATACATCCTTTGGAGCATCTGGGCCCAATCTGTCGCCTCCATTCCTCCGGATCCGGCATGAATGGAAAAATAGCAGTTGTTGTGGTCATATTCTCCGGACAGGAGGGCCTGGGTCTTAAGCCCGTTGTATTTTTTATTAATATCCAGGAGTTCGCTTTCAAGCTGGTCAGCCTCTTTGTGGTATTCCTCTTCAGAGAGCAATTCCAAGAGATCGGCCATATCGCTGTAAGCGCCTTCCAGGTTCTCATAGCTTTCTATGGTCTTTTTCTTATCATTTAGGTCAACCATATGATCCTGGGCCGAATCGGAGTCGTCCCAAAAGCCCGGGTCCATGGTCTTTCTTTCCATTTCTTCGGCATCGACCTTTAAACCGTCAATGTCAAAGGGACCCCCTTAGGTCTTCAAGCTTTTGGCCCAGAAGATCGATCTCTTTTTCCATCTCGTACTTTTCCATACCATTCCCCTTATTTGTTTTTCCCGTGGCAGTTTTTATACTTCTTTCCTGAGCCACAGGGGCACGGGTCATTTCTTCCTATTTTTTTTGACTTTCTTACGAATGGCTGATTGCTGCCCTCATCGTCCGGGGCTCCACCTTCCATTATCGGACCTGAAACCTGCTTTCTCTCAATACTTGAAGCCGGCACCAGATGATAGATAAGGCGGACAGTCTCTTCCTTAATGGAATCATTCATAGCCATAAACATGTCATAGCCCTCGTTGGCATAGGCCCTGACCGGATCCTCGTTTCCGTAGGATCTGACATTTATCTCTTTCCTGAGCTGGTCCATTGCATCGATGTGGTCCATCCATTTTGTGTCGACCACCCTCAAGAGGACAACGCGCTCAAGCTCTCTCATGTTTTCGCTGCCAAGTTCCTCTTCCTTCTTTTCATAAAGGTCTTCGGCGATCTGTATGAGCTTTTTCTTCAGGTCTTCCTGGCTGATATCCCGGATTCGGCCAATGGCAAGCATGCCCTCCGGCAAATAAAGATTGTTGAGATAAGTAAAAAGTCCCTTCATTTCCCAATTCTCGGGCGATACGGTTTTTGAGCAGAAGGAATCCACAGCTTCAGAGATAACAGACTTTATCATCTCGTTGATGTAGTCTTTCATGTTTTCTCCCTTTAGGACCCTGTTGCGCTCCCCATAGACCGTATTCCTCTGAACATTCATGACATTGTCATATTCAAGAACTCTTTTTCTTATTGAGAAGTTGTTGGCCTCAACCCTCTTCTGAGCCATTTCTATGGACTTGGTCAGCATCCTGGCTTCCAGGGGGTCATCATCCGGAAGGAACTTTGATTGGGACATCTGCTTCATCTTCTCACCGCCATAGAGGAACATGAGCTTGTCCTCCAAGGATATGAAGAATCTTGAAACGCCCGGGTCTCCTTGCCTGCCTGAACGGCCTCTGAGCTGGTTATCAATACGCCTGGACTCGTGCCTGGAGGTGCCTAGGATATAGAGGCCTCCCCTTTCGACGACTTCCCTTGCGTTTTCTCCGGTTTCTACTGAAAACTCTTCCTTGAGCTTGCTGAATTTTTCACGGCTTTCCATGATTTCCTTGCCGCTTACCCAGGCCTCTTCCTCGATCTCCCCGTCCTCATTGACTACGGGATCAAGCGGGAACCTGTCATCTTCTTCAACATGCCTGAATGAGTCGGCCCACTCTATGAGGGCATCCGTATAGCCCTGTTTTCTCATGGCATCCTTGGCCATCCATTCGGGGTTTCCTCCCAAAACTATATCGGTACCACGACCGGCCATGTTGGTTGCTATGGTTACTGTTCCCAATCGACCTGCCTGGGCTACGATCTGGGCTTCCAGTTTATGCTGCTTGGCATTCAAGACTGAGTGCTTGATTCCGGCCCTCTTCAAAAGGCTTGAGATCAGCTCCGATGTCTCGATATCGACGGTACCTACCAGGATAGGCTGGCCAGTCTCATGGACGCTTCTTATTTCTTCAACAATGGCCTTGAATTTCCCCTCTTCGTTTTTGAAGATGAGGTCATCATTGTCGGCCCTTATCATTGGTTTGTTTGTTGGAATTTCTATAACGTCCAGGTTATATATTTCGGCAAATTCATCTTTTTCGGTCATGGCTGTACCGGTCATACCGGAGAGCTTGCCGTACATTAAGAAGAAGTTCTGGAAGGTTATGGTTGCCAATGTTTTCGATTCGGACTGGATCTCAACATTTTCCTTGGCTTCAATGGCCTGGTGGAGGCCGTCGGAGTAGCGACGTCCCTCCATAATACGTCCGGTAAACTCATCGACTATTTTGACCTGGCCGTCAACGACTACATAGTCTATATCCCTTTTCATGGTGGTCCTGGCTTTCAGGGCCTGGTTTATGTAGTGCATAAGCTCCATGTGGGAGGGATCCGAGATATTCTCAACATTGAAAAAAGCTTCAGCCTTGCCGTTTCCTTTTTCTGTGAGGTTGGCGGACTTTCTCTTCATGTCCACAACATAGTCCACGGTCTCCATCTTGTGCTCTTCCAAGAGATTGTCAAGTGGGTTAGACTTGTCGTCCTCATCCGGGTCCAGAATCCTTCCCTTCAATGTTTTGATGAAGGTGTCGGCCCTGCTGTACATCTCTGTTGAGGGGTCGCCCTGGCCTGAAATTATCAAGGGGGTCCTGGCCTCATCGATCAGGATGGAGTCAACCTCATCGACTATGGCAAAATTTAAGCCCCTCTGGACAACTCCCGATTCATAGATGGCCATATTGTCCCTCAAGTAGTCAAAACCGAACTGGTTGTTGGTACCATAGGTGATGTCGGCATTATAGGCAGACTGCCTTTCAGTCGTGGTCATCTCCTGCAAAATACATCCTACTGTCAGGCCCAAAAATTCATGGACCTTGCCCATCCATTCAGAGTCACGGTTGGCCAGGTAGTCGTTCACGGTTACTATGTGGACGCCCTTGCCGGCAATGGCGTTTAAATATGCGGGCATGGTTGATACAAGGGTCTTTCCTTCACCGGTCTTCATCTCGGCTATCCTGCCCTGGTGGAGGATAATTCCTCCGATGATCTGGACCGGATAGGGTTTCATATTTAAAACTCTCCAAGCCGCCTCTCTTACGGTTGCGAAAGCTTCCGGCAGAAGGTCGTCAAGACTTTCCCCGTTTTTATATCTTTCCTTGAACTCGGCAGTCTTAGATCTGAGTTGGCTGTCGCTAAGCGTCTCCATGGTTTTTTCCAATCCCAGAACTTTGTCTACCAGGGGTTGGATTTTGGCAATTTCCTTTTCAGAAAAGGATTTTGTAAAGAAATCAAATAAGCCCATACTTTCCTTTCTCACTTCCTCTTAAATTACAAATAGTCATACAGATTTATTATACACAATATTAGACATGCTGATATAGTCAGCATGTCTCAAAATCAACCTTCTTTTAATTTTTCTCGTTATTATATCAAATTTGAACTTTATAAGTGTGTAAATTATGAGTAGGAAAGCTGTTAAGGAATAAAAAAACTTCAGATACATTGAAAAGGGGCCATGCATCAGGCCTCGCCTTTTGCATAACCCCTTTTATAACTATTTTATTTCAAAATCCTTTTTATTAAAGTTGTTTCTAAACGGATAGATTCTTTTGCCAGTGAACCTGCTTTTGAAGAAAAGCTTTTTCATGACTTCATCATTTAGTTCTGAATAAAAGTCTTGATTTTCAGGGAGTTCTATTGGTGGACAAGACTCAAGTTCCGGAGTCAAATCTTTACCATAATCATAGCCCAAACTGTATTCTGAGTCTATTTCATCACATCTACTAATATATCCTGTAGTTCCAGCCACCTTACTAAACTTATCATTTTTGACGTCATATACATAATAAAAGTCTCTGAAATCAGCAAATGTTTCATCCCTTCCTTCTAAAATGACTTGATCTTTTTTATAATCCAAAACGGGTAAAGCTAAATACCCTGGAGCAAAAGCTTTGTCATCGTCAAGAGAATAGGCATGGGTTATTTCCTTTTTATTCTTATCATATATGAAGAATGTTTGCGGCATTGTTATTACAGCATAATCCTCTTTTTCGAAAACACGCGGTGAATTGGATCCAAAAAATATATAGGTCATATAAGAAGGTGATGTTAAAAAACTTCTGTCTTCTCTTCCGCATGATGTAAGCAATACTATAATCGCGAATAGTGTAACAAAAATTTTTTTCATATTGCCTCCTAAAACTTAGCATTATTCAAGTTCTGCTATTTTCTAGTCAAGCAACTACTTGGTAAAGTGTCCCTCAGCCGGGCTGATCATGCCATAATTTCCGGCCTTTCTTCTATATACAACTGAGAGGGTATCAAGGTCCATATTGAGGAAGAGGAAGAAGTCATGGCCCAAAAGCTCCATCTGCATAACAGCTTCTTCAGGTGTCATGGGCTTGACATCTATTTCCTTTACCCTCTCAAGATCAACACCTTCGCCGGCCTGAGCCTCTTCGGGCAGGTCTTTGATTTCTTCGAATACCAGGCCTGTTTTTGTCTTCCTATGCTTCTTCTGCAATTTGGTCTTGAATTTTCTTATCTGTGATACCAGGGCATCCACGCATTGGTCCACACTCTGCAGCATATCGAAGGAGGATTGGTCTGCACGGAAAATCGTATCTGAACCCGGCACAGGAATTGTTATTTCAACCCTTTTATGCTGGCCCTCAGTGGACATGGTTATGGTTGCCTGAACGTCTTCTTCAAAGTACTTGTCAAGCCTGTTTACTTTTGACAAGGTTTCTTCTTTGAAATTGTCGCGAACGTGAATATTCTTACCTACAAAACGAGCTTTCATAGCGTCCTCCTTTTCTATTAATTCAATTTTACCCTATTTTCACCTTTAGCGGAGAATTTTGGGAAAAAGTTTTCATATTTTTTCTCTAAAATGCCAAGAGGGTCCGAAAAAAGAATATTAATTAATCCTTAAATTTCAAAGCCCATGTTTTAGACCTTTGAATAAATATTTTTCAATTTGCCGTTTTACACCATGCTTAAATCTTGTGGGAAAAGGTGGGAAAATATTGTGGATAATGTTGATAATTTTCTGTATAAGCCTTTATAAGCCATTTTTATCCACAAGTTGTCCACATTTTGGTGGATAACTTGTGGACTTTACTAAAATTTGACATTTCCTTTACTTTTTGTATGCAATCTTCTCCACCTAAAATATGCCCATTTGCTTGAAAAAATATTCTCTCACTTGTGGTTTTCAATTTACAGTCCACCCCATATTGTGGCCTGAACAATTGTTCCCTTTGAGTTTTTTGAAATATTATTAGGTCTCCATACCTTGGGTATAAATAATTTCCGAAAGATAGAAAAGTTTTTCTGAGTTATGGAAAGGAAATAATATGAAAAAATTAGTTCTCTATAAAAAAGATGTCTGCCCCTACTGCCAAAAAGTCATGAACTTCATGGACAAAAACGGCATCGACAGCGTTGAAATGAAGGATATTATTGAAGATCCAAAAAATGAGGAGTTCTTGATAAAAGAGGGTGGACTTGATCAGGTTCCCTGCCTCTTTATCGACGGCAAGGCTATGTATGAGTCTGATGACATCATTGAATACTTGAAAGAAAGCCTCCTGCAGGGAAAAGATATTTCCGAATCAAAGGATGATCAGGCTTCTGACGGTATGTGCCCCATATTCTAAAATCTTTATCAAATAAAATAAAAATAAACCCTTACTTGCGGATCCACTTGATATCCACTTGTAAGGGTTGTTTTTAAATAAAACTGCTCTTACTTAAAAAAGCTTTTTATGAAGCTCATGACTATATAGGTGGCCAGGGCAGAGGCCCCAATGGAAATAGCCATTGAAATAAGAACTCCACCCAGTCTTCCCGATGACTTCTTCTTTTTCCCCAATCTGAATCTCTTCTTTATATTGGTGAAATCCATTGTGTTGATTTTTTCATCTTCCTCGGGAATAATTCTGGCCAGGTCCATCTCCTCTTTGGAAAATGGCATGGGATTTTTCAGGTATTCCCTCAAGGCTTTTACATTCCTACTTAGAATTGCTTTGGGTTCAAAAATCTTCAGGCGGTTTAGGGCTGCAGGCCTGTCAACCACTCCTGTCCAAAGCTCTATTTCCCTTTTATTACATTCCTCTACAAAAGCCTCTTTAATGCTCATATTCCTGACTATGATGGCTTCCAGCTTGAGGTCCCCTATATCTTCGAAAAAGTTCTGGGGCGGGTTCTCCACCAAGAGGGCCAGCCTGGCCTCGGAATTGTGGTCCCTTATTATCCTCATGCTTGAAATCCTGTTTGAGGTGAAGATTGTTCGGTCCAAAAGCTTGTGGCGTGTGACCGTTTCAAGCAGGGCTTCTTCCATCCCCGGATATAGGAAATTGTCGTTCTTCATCCTGATTATGCTCTCGTGAGGGAGTCTTTCAGCCCATTCAAGATACTCTTCAAGGCTGGGTATATGGACATCTTCCTTGGAAGTAAAGTTCCTGAATGTCTGTGATTGGAGCTCTGCCAGGGTATGGTGGCGGACAAAGCCCACCCCCTCTATCATCCTTGACTCGGAGTCATCGTGAAAAACCACCAGCTTGCTGTCTCTTGAGAAATGAACATCCAGCTGGATCCCGTCGGCTCCGGCAAAAATGGCCTCCTGAAAAGCCTGCATTGTATTCTCGGGATATTTATCGTCAACCCCTCTATAGGCGAAAATCTTCATCTCTTCCCCCTTCCGGACTCAAAATTGGTCATCCTCTTCATCAAAGAGCATGGCCAGCTCGAGCCACGAATCCCCAAGTTCCTCTTTTTCCTTGGCTATATTTGAAAGCCGGTCATGCAGAGACATGGCTTCCTCATAGTTTTCATAAAGAGTCCCGTCCAAAGCCTTCTTCTGCAATTCCGCTTCTTTTTCAGTCAGTTCTTTAATTTTATCATCAATTTCTTTCATTTGGGTCTTTAGTCGCCTAATTTCTTTCTTGGCCAGCTTTTCCTTTTTTCTTTCCTTTTTCTTTTGGGTTTCTGTCAGCAAGGCCGAGTCTGAATTTTCTTCTTCCTTTTTATTCACTGAATCTATATAGGCCAGATAGTCATCGTAATTTCCCTTAACCTCTTCAATGCCTCCCTCTGTCAGGCGGAGGATTTTCTTACAGACCCTGTTTAGAAAATATCGGTCGTGGCTTATGGCAAGCACAGTCCCCTCATAGTCCCTCAGGGCATTTTCCAGGATTTCCCGGCTCTCCATATCGAGATGGTTTGTGGGCTCGTCCATTAGAAGAAGATTGGCTTGTGAAAGCATTAGCTTGAGTAGGGCCAGCCTGGCTTTTTCACCGCCTGAGAGGCCTCCGACTTTTCTGAACAGGGTATCCCCCTTAAACTGGAACTTGGCCAAGTTTGACCTGACCTCGTAGCGGTCCATCTGCGGATAGGCCGACCAGAATTCTTCAATAACGGTATTGTCATCATCCAAGGTCTTTTGCTCCTGGTCGAAATAGGCCACCTTAACAGCCGATCCGAAGCGTATATCTCCCCCGTCAATGCCTTCTTTTTTCATAAGCATCCTGAAAAGGGTTGTCTTTCCTGCCCCGTTTGGACCTATAAGCCCGGCTTTTTCCCCCCTGCCCAGGTAAAAACTCAGGTTTTTAAAAAGGGGCCTACCGTCAAAGCTTTTTTCAAGGTCCTCAACTATCAGGACATCATCTCCCGACCTGTACCTGGCTTTTAGGTTAAAGGCCATCTGCTTTTGATCTTTTGGCGGGAGCTCTATCCTCTCCATCTTGTCAAGGAGTTTTTGCCTTGACCTGGATTGGGAAATCCCCCTCTTCCTCTTGGATCCTCCAAGCTTTGACAGCCTTTCAATTATTTCTTCCTGGCGGGCAATCTCTTCCTGCTGGTTTTCATAGGCTCTTTCAAGGATTTCCAGATCCTTGGCCCTCCTAACCGTGTATTCCCCGTAGCCGCAGTTATATATATGTATTTTTTTGCCTTGGATCAAAAAGGTCCTGTCGGCCAACTTGTCCAGGAAATACCTGTCGTGGGAAATAATCATACAGGCTCCCCTGAAATCCCCAATAAAGTTCTCCAAAAATCTTATGGCGTCTATGTCAAGATGGTTGGTGGGCTCGTCCAGTAGGAGCATGTCGGGCCGGCCGCTCAGCATTTGAGCAAGCTCCAATCTCGATTTTTCCCCACCCGAAAGGACATTGACAGGATCATCATACCTGTCCTCGCTGAATCCCATGCCCTTCAATATCCCCTTAATTTCAGACATATAGGAAAGGCCGCCCTCTTCCTCAAACTTATCTGTAAGCCACTGGTAGTCACTCATGATCCTGGTCAGTTCTTCCTTGGTCTGCTTTTCTCCCATGAGTTTTTCCAAGCGCCCCATCTTTTTTTCTATTTCAAAAGCCCGCCAATAGGCCTTTTTACATTCTTCGAAGATGCTGTTTTCCGACTCTATGTGGACATTTTGCTTTAAATAGGCAATCCTCAGGTCCCCGCTTTTAAAGATATTCCCCGAGTCGACCTCCATTTCTCCTACAATCATGCGGAAAAGGCTGGTTTTGCCAACTCCGTTTGCCCCGATGATGGCCACCTTGTCCCCGTCATCGATCTGAAAGCTGACGTCATTTATTATGGTTTTATCAGCAAAGCTCTTGGTTAAATTGTCAACAGTCAGTATGGCCATATCAAACTCTTCTTATAAACTCTCTTCTAGTTTTCCCAATAATCGTGAGGGTTATGTATGTAATAAGTTAATGTGTGCAGGCTCTCCTCAAGAGAGACATTCTCTATAACAAGGCCTTTCGGAAGAACCAGGTCCGAATATGCAAAATTCCATATCCCCTGGATACCGGCCCTGGCAGCGGCCTCTGCCACTTCCTGGGCATATTCGGGCGGTGTGGTAATGGTTAAAATATTGATTTCAAGTTTCCGACAAGTCTCCTCAAGTTCCTTTACATCCAGGATTTCTATTCCCCTCAAGGATTTTCCTATCTTTTCAGGGCTACTGTCGAAAAGGGCGGTCAGCCTGTAACCCCGGTCGGTAAAAAGCTGGGAATTGGCTATGGCCTTTCCCATATGTCCAATACCGACTATGGCCAACTTCTCTCCCCTATTCAAGCCCAAAATCTCAGCTACCTGTTCCTTCAAAGAAGCAACCCTATATCCGAAGCCCTGTTGGCCGAAGCCTCCGAAATGATTGAGGTCCTGGCGGATCTGAGATGCTGTAAATCCCGTTATCCGACTGAGTTCCGCTGAAGACACTCTCTCAGTTCCTCGATGTTGGAGCTCCGTCAAATAGCGATAATACTTGGTCAATCTCCTAACCACCGCCTTGGGGATTTTTTTCATAACCTTCTTCATCGACATGCCTCCCTTCCCTGGATTTTCACTTTTCCCGTTTTACTTACTTAATCATAACAGCGGAGCAAAAAGTCGACAAATCGGCTCCTTTGCCCTTATGAAAAATGATCTCTTATCCAATTTTTCCCTTGTTAACTTAGTTGATTTCTTCATATCTTGGATAAAGGCCTCTCTCAGCTTGGCATTGACCTCAGCCGAATATATGATCATTGAAGCCTCAAAGTTCAAGGAAAATGACCTCTCGTCAATATTTGCCGAACCCACCATTGATAAAGAGTCATCCACCATTATTGCTTTTGAATGGAGAAAACCGCCGTCATAGCGATAGACATTGCCTCCCGCATCTATGATATCCGATACAAATGAAAGGGTCGCCGGATAGACTATCGGATGATCCGGCCGATCCGGTATCATAAGGTTGACCTCGACCCCCTGATGAAGGATCATAACCAACACTTCGTAAAAGCCCGCATCCGGAATAAAGTAGGGGGTCTGTATATAGACGCTGTGATTGGCTTCCATGATCATTTTTGTCATGGATAATTTTATGTTTTTAAGCTCCGTGTCCGGACCGCTGGTCAATAGCTGGCAGGGGGTATCTCCTGATCCCGAAACATCTCTGCATGGAGGTTCAAGATCTGCTTGCAAGCCGCTTGCATAGAACCAATCCTGCAAAAATCTTGTTTTTATAGCCTTTGCAGCTGAACCCCTGATTCTCAGGTGGGTATCCCGCCAATATCCGAATTTTGGGTATTTGCCCAAATATTCATCACCGACATTAAAACCTCCGCAATAGCCTATTTCATCATCTATGCAGACCAGCTTCCTGTGGTTCCTATAGTTCAAGCGCAAATTAAAGTATTTCAAAATTGAGCGATAGAAAAATGCTGTCTCTATTCCGGCCCTTTTCATATCCCTTACCTCAGATTTTCTCAAATATCTGCCGCCCACGCCGTCAGTCAAAAAGCGGACCTTAACGCCCCTTCCTGCCGCCTCTATGAGCTTATCGATAATAGTCTTGCCCAGATTATCAGATTTTATGATATAGTACTGAAACTCTATGCTGTATTTGGCCCCTTCTATATCTCTTATAAGGCTCTTAAATTTTTCCCTGCCGTCAACAAAAATTTCTACATCATTATCAGCGGTTATAAGGCTTCCTCCGAGGTTAAGGCCCAAAAGGGCCAGTTCCCTGGCTGCGGCAGCTTCCTCATTCTTGCTGGCTTGTGCCAATTTACTCGGTATCCTGTCAATTTCTTCCTGCTGGAGCTTGATCTTATCGCTTATGGCAAGGTCTCTGTCCATTTTGAAATTGAACATGTTAATTCTTCTGGTGTCCCTTCCCATGAGTATATATGGGATAAAACCTACAATGGGAAAGAGGGTCAAAACCATGATCCACATCATGGTTGACCTTGGCTGGCGGTTCCTCCCCGAATAAATAACTATAAGAGTTAAAAATATGTTCAGCCACCAAGCGTTTGACCATATCAAACTGATGGTATTAAAGAACATCTTCATACTTTCCCCCTGCTTATCTCTTATGGTTTAAGTCTCAAATCAGCGATTCTTCATCGACTTATATCTCTTGCCTGAATCCAAAATCCTCTTTCTCATCCTGAATTCATCAGGTGTTACCTCTATAAGCTCATCTTTTTCAATAAATTCCATCATCTGCTCAAGGCTCAGTCTTATGGGCGGAGTAAGTTTAAGCGCATCGTCTGATGCGGCCGAACGGATGTTGGTCATGGCCTTCTTCCTGCAGACATTGACCTCCACATCAACTCCCTTGGGGTCCCTGCCTATGACCATGCCCTCGTAAACTTCTTCTCCCGGTCCTATAAAAAGATCCCCACGGTTTTGAGCCTGGAAGAGACCGTAGCCTGTGGATATTCCGGTATCGAAGGAAATGAGCGAGCCCATGGCCCTTTTCGGTATTTCTCCCTTGTGGGGCATATAGGCGTAGAATTCCGAATTCAGGATTCCGGTTCCCCGGCTGTCCGTCATCAATTGCTGCCTATAGCCTATGAGGCCCCTGGCCGGAACATGGAATACAAGCCTGGTAAAGCCGGAAGGTGAAGATTTGAGTTCCTTAAGCTCACCCTTTCTCCTTCCAAGAGCCTGGATCACGGTGCCGGAATATTCCTGATCAATATCTATAACAACCTCTTCGATAGGCTCAAGTATATGGCCATTCTCATCAGTTCTTAAAAGGACCTCGGGTTTTGATACCTGGAACTCATAGCCCTCTCTTCTCATTTTTTCAATTAGGACTGAAAGATGGAGTTCCCCCCTTCCGCTCACTTTAAATTCTTCTGTCGTCTCCCCTTCTTCAACCCTCAAGCTGACATCTGTCTCAAGCTCTTTAAAGAGCCTGTCTCGTATATGCCTTGAGGTTACGTACTTGCCGGACTTGCCGGCAAAGGGTGAGTCGTTGACCGAGAACTTCATGCTCAGGGTGGGCTCCGAAATTTTAACGAAGGGCAGGGGGGTCAAGTCCTGATCGGAGCAAAGCGTATCCCCGACCTCAATACCTTCGACTCCTGAAACTGCAACAATGGATCCCATTGACGATTCATCAACGGCTACCCTGTTAAGACCGTCAAACTCAAACATCTTGGTTATATGTACAAGCCTTTTAACTTCAGGATTGTTATAGTTTCTGATCACGGCCTTATCATTGACCTTTACGCTTCCCTGCTCAATTTTTCCAATTCCTATCCTACCCACATAATCATTGTAGTCGCAGGTGGATATGAGCAGTTTAAAGGGTTTGTCAAAATCCCCGTGAGGGGCCGGAATATAGTCTATGATCAACTTGAGCATGGGTTCCATATTTTTCGCATGATTTTCCATGGACTGATCAGCCCAGCCCTCTTTTGCCGAAGCATAAATCATTGGCGAATCCAGGTATTCTTCCGGAGCATCTAAGGAAATAAAGAGGTCCAGGAGCTCATCCTTGACTTCCTCTATCCTGGCATCAGGTCTGTCGACCTTGTTTATGCATAGAATGGCGGGAAGCTTTAATTCAATGGCCTTCCTCAGGACAAACTTGGTCTGGGGCATGGGGCCTTCAAAGGCGTCCACCAAAAGCACAACCCCGTCACACATCTTAAGAACCCTCTCGACTTCTCCGCCGAAATCGGCATGGCCGGGGGTATCTATGATGTTGATTTTCACATCATTGTAGTGAATGGCCGTGTTCTTTGAAAGGATGGTGATTCCTCTCTCCCTCTCCAGGTCATTGGAATCCATAACCCTGTCCTGAACTTCCTGATTTGACCTGATCGATCCGCCCGTTCTTAACAGGCCGTCGACAAGTGTGGTTTTGCCATGGTCAACATGGGCAATTATAGCTATATTTCTTACATTATTTCTTTCTGACATTTTTCCCTCTAATCAATTTAAAAAATCAGGGTACAACCCTGACTGTTTGCAAAATACCCTATATATGATAAAACTTTGACATTAATACTGCAATGCTCGGGTCACTCCATTATAATTATACTTCATTGAATTTCCATATGCACCCACCGGCAATGCCAAGTCATTTTATTTTTTTCTGATTATCCTGCACATAACTTCAGATTCTTTAATTGTAAAATCGTCCGTAAGGGCACATACTATCCTGAGTCCCCTTCCCGAAGCAGACAAGTTCCTCCGGCAAGCAAGATCCTTTGACCACTTGATCCCCCTGCCCTCATCTTTTACGATTAAGCTTATGCTTTCCTCATCAACCTTAATGGTCAAGGATATGAGTTTATTGGAATCATTGCCGTTTCCATGGTCACAGCTGTTAATCATCAGCTCCGACAGGATCAGTCTGAGATTTTGAATTTCTTCTTCATTTAAGTCTGTATGCTTTGAAAGTTCGGAAACAACAGTTTTTGTTTTGCTGCAGACAGAGGAAATTTCACTTGGAACACAACCCGAATATATGTATGACATTGGCTCCCTCCCCTCTCATCAACTCCTGCTATTCAGTTATACCCCAACTTTTAAGCTTTAAAAGAAATAACTTGCTATTTTTGTTATCCAGTTGAGGAAAAGTGAGTAGCCCAGAATGGCCGGTATCTTGGTCCATAGGAGGTGGAGGAAAAAGAAGTGGAATGACATATTTGACAGGCCAACCAGCATACATATTAGATCATCCGGCATGCCTGGTAAAACCATGGTTATTATGAAGGCCTTTTTAACCTTGCCCTCGTTTCTTTCCATCCAGTTGCTATATTTGTTGTAGGTTTCTTCCTTAACCATGGATTTAACAAAGACCACCCCAAAATACCTGGCCAGGAGGAAGTCTCCGATTTCTCCCAAAACGATCCCTATATAGTTATAAAAGAAGCCCTGGATTGGACCGAAGAGGTATACTCCAACGACAACGGCCACCCCGCCCGGGATTATGGGAATTATGCATTGAATGATCTGCAGGCAGATAAAAGCCAGGGGAGCCATGATGCCAAAGCTCTTTATAAACTCTTTCATCAGCTCGCGGTCGCTAAAAAGGCCCTTTTTAAAAGCCCAAACAGCTATGGCAACCATTAAAAGGAGGCCTATAACCGTAATAAAGGTGACCAGCTTCCTGTTGCTGTTGATCAGCTTCTCCTGGACTTCCCTTTCCTTTTCTTCCCAATTTTCTTCCCGCTCATCTCTTTCCTGTTTGCGGCGGATCTTCAACTCTTCGGATTTTTGCTTCAGTTCTTCTTTTTTCCCTTCAAGCTTTTTTCTCACCATTATTCGGTATCCTATTTTTGCTTCTCTTGGCGAAAGCGGGCCCTGACCCACTTGGCCTTGATATTGGCATAGAATTGTACGTAATTGCTCCTGCTGCCTGCCCTGTAGAGTCCCCGTCTCATTCTGTTTATGAGGCGGGTTCTTTTCAGTCTGCTAAGTCCGTCCATTCGAAGAACTTTCTCATAAAGCTTGTAGATTTTATCTCCGAACTCCTCGGTTCCGAATTTCCACTTGGATTTCAGGGCCTCTTCATGCAGTTTTATCATTAGATCCTTGTCACTTATGACCCGCTCGATTTTTCTTATCAAGTCGGACCGGTCATCGTAGATCAGGCCATTTTTTCCGTCTTGAACCACGCCTTCCAAAGCCAAGTCCCTTCTGGCAATGACTCCCAGGCCGTTTGCCAGGGCCTCTATATATGTCAAACCCTGAGTTTCCGAGACGGATGCTGAGACGAAGAAATCCAGGAGCTGGTAATATTTATAAATATTGTCAGGCTCCACCATTCCGGTAAATCGCACCTTATCCCTGATTCCCAGCTTGTCAACGAGCTTCTCCAGGTCCTTCCTGTATTTGCCGTCTCCGACTAGGACCAAATAGAGCTTGTCCCATTTTTTTATGAGGTCCGCATGGGCCTCAATTATTTCGTCAATATTCTTTTCCTGAGCCAGCCTGCCCACAGTTCCATAGATTACGGCATCTTCAGGCAAGTCAAGTTCTTTTTTCAGATTATTTTTCTCTTCCCGGCTGATTTTTTTCTCGAACTTGTCGAGGTCAATCCCTGTTGGGATAACAACTATGTGGTCGGCTATGCCGCCTTCCAATAGGAGCCTTTTGGTTTTGACCGTTGGAGCCACGATGACGTCAGCTGTGTTCAGCCTCATCCTCATGATCGGGGCCACCAGTTTCTCAGCCATATGGCCGGGCAAAAGATAGCCCACATAATACCTATAAAGGGTGTGATAGGTGTGGACAATTGGGCAATTAAGCTTCTTCGCCAGCTTTTCTACAAAGGAATATGTGAAAAATTCGCATTGGGAGTGGATGATGTCAGGCTTCCAGGTCAGGATTTTTTCCATCAGCTCCGAAGACGGAAATACTGAAGCCCTTATATCCGGATAGATGTTGAAGGGAAATGAGGCCATATAATAGATATTGTCCTCAACATATGACCTGCTGTCGGGAGAAAGGCAGAGGAGTCGGACGTCGACCCCCTTATTTTCCAGCTCCTTCATCAAATTTTTTATAGATACCACTACCCCGTTTACCTGACCGGGATTTAAATCGGAAGTTAAAAGAACTTTCATTTTTTCTCCTCACATATACAGGACTTGACCCATTTAGAAGAATTTTCACATAAGAATATCAAGCTTTTATGTAATTCGTAAAGTATTTTTCAATTTCAGAGAAGCCGTAGTCTTTTTCCGTTGAATATGGATAGATCTTTCCCTTATCCTCCATGCCCAGGCCCGCCATAATCTCCTTGATTTGAGCAGGCCACTTGGTCCTGGCGATTTTATCGGCCTTTGTGGCTATGACCCTGCCGCTGAAACCCGCATCCAAGATCCATTCATACATCTCAATGTCCAGATTATTGGGTTTTCTCCTCATGTCGCATACAAGGATTACATCCTTTAGATTCTTCCTGTCTGCCAGATAGTCATTGACAAACTTAGCCCACTTAGTTCTCTCGGCCTTGGAAACTTTTGCATAGCCGTAGCCCGGCAAATCTACTATTCTGAATTTTTCGTCCATGTTATAAAAATTAATGGTGGCCGTCTTGCCCGGGTTGGCCGAGGTGTGGGCCAGCTTTTTCCTCCTGCAGAGGCTGTTGATAAAGCTGGATTTTCCCACATTTGACCTGCCGACAAGAGCTATTTCAGGCAAATTCTCCCGGGGCCAGCCATTTTTTGAAACGGCCATAACTTCAAGATATGGATTATTTACTCTCATTTGCCCTCCTTGTCCAAGTTGAAGCCTATCTTTGTCTTTGCCTCATCGCTTTGGAAAATTATCTTCTTTTTTTCCTCGGCAGGTTTCATGAGGACTGATTCCAGGAGGCTGTCCACATTGTCCAGGCCAATGAATTTCATGCCTTTAATCGACTCGTCATCAATTTCTTCAAGGTCCTTTAGGTTTTTCTTGGGCAGATAGACCTTGTCTATGCCATACCTTCCGGCTGCAAGAACTTTTTCCTTTATTCCCCCTACCGGAAGGACCTTGCCCGTTAGGGTTATCTCCCCGGTCATTGCCAGATCATTTCTTACCGGCCTTCCCGTTAATATCGAGACCAGTGAGGTCAGTATTGAAACTCCGGCTGATGGCCCGTCCTTGGGCACGGCTCCCTCTGGCATATGAATATGGATATCGTATAGGTTATAGAAATTTGCAGATATGCCGTACCTGTCGGCATTGGCCCTTATATATGATATGGCAAGCTCCGCCGATTCCTTCATAACCTCTCCCATTGAACCGGTAAGGATCAAACCTCCGCCCCCGGCCATCTTGTTCGATTCGATCAGAAGGATCTCACCTCCCGATTCGGTCCAGGCCAAGCCGTTGACCATTCCAAGCTCGGGCTTTTCATTGGGGTCTTCTTTTTTATATGTTTCCGGGCCCAAAAATTCCGATAAATTTTTCTTGTTGACCCTTACCTTGTCCTTGCCCTCGACAATCTGTCTGGCTGACTTTCTGCATATCCTTCCGATCTTTCTTTCAAGTTCGCGGACCCCGGCCTCTCTTGTGTATGACTTGATTATCTCCCTGATTGTTCCGGGGCTTATGGTCAGATCTTTTGAGCTGAGCCCCGCCTCTTCCCTCTGTTTCTTTACAAGGTATGAAGATGCGATCTTGAATTTTTCATCGTCGGTATAGCCGGCTATCCTTATGACCTCCATCCTGTCAAGCAGGGCCTTGGGTATGGTAGAGGTCGTATTTGCCGTTGTCACGAAGAAAACCGATGACATATCAAAGGGAATTTCAAGATAGCGGTCAATAAAGCCGTTGTTCTGTTCAGGGTCCAGCAATTCCAAGAGGGCCGAAGCCGGGTCCCCTCTGAAATCCGATCCTATCTTATCCACCTCATCGAAAAGAAATACGGGGTTCATGGTCTCGGCCTGCTTAATCTGGCTGATGACCCTGCCCGGCATTGAGCCAACATAGGTCCTTCTGTGGCCCCTGATTTCCGCCTCGTCTGTTACACCTCCAAGGCGCATTGAAGTGAACTCCCTGCCAAGGGCGGCGGCAACCGACTTGACTATTGAAGTCTTTCCAACTCCTGGTGGCCCCACCAAACAGAGAATTGAGCCCTTGGGATTGCCCTTGAGCTGCCTTACGGCTAAAAAGTCCAGGATCCTTTCCTTAACATCCTTAAGGCCGTAGTGGTCCCGGTCCAGAATTTTCCTGCTTAAAACCAGGTCATTTCTGTCCTCTGTGTAGACTCCCCAGGGAAGCTCCAAGACCAGGTCCAAATATGACCTGCTTATGTTGAGTTCCGGGGACATGGGTGGAATGTATTCAAGGCGATCGACTTCCTTGAGCAGGGTTTCCTTGGATTTTTCAGGCATTGAAAGCTCCAGGATTTTTTCCCTGTATTGCTCGGAAATGGAATAGTTGTCACTGCCGTCTTCTCCCAATTCCTCCCTTATTATTTGAAGCTGCTCCTGGAGAAGATAGTCTTTTTGGGTCTTTTTCATTCTGTCCATGGCCTTCTCGGTTATTTCCTGCTCCAAGTTGTTCAACTTGCTGAGCAAGTCCAGGGCATGCTGAACCATAACCAGCCTCTTGTCAATGTTGAGTTCCTCGAGTATCCCGACTGTCTCCTTGTAGTTTAGGTCAAGATGGGCAGCCACCTCATCCGCCAGGATTCCCGGGTCCTCTTTCTGCAATCTGGGCAGGAGGAGGAAGTCGGGCAGGCCTGTGCTGGACTTGAAAAATCTTATGGCTGAACTTGACACCAAGCGTGTAAGGACTTTCCTTTCTTCATTCTCTTCCAGCCGGTCTCCGTTATAGTGATACTCTATTACTTCCCCTTCGACATATGGCGTTGTCCTTATTATTTTGCTCAATGAGGCTCTGCAAATCCCTTCAACAATGACCTTGCTGGCCCCGTTTAAGAGCTGAAAATGCTGCCTTATTAAAACCATTGTTCCCATTGTAAGATAATCTTCCGGCTGAGGATTCTCTATCGAAGGGTCCTTCATTGCCAACAAAAGAACCGCCTGGCCGCTCTGCAAGGCCCTCTCAAGAACCGCCTCTTCCCTGTCACTTGTCAGGTCAAAGGTCAAAACACTTCCCGGATAAACAATCTCCGTTCTTGACAACAATATAGGGCACACGGTTTTACTTTCACTATAGTATTTCTCCAACTATACCACCTCCTGCTAAAAAGACAGCCGGTTTTGCCGGCTGTCTTTATGTAAGTCTTGATCTAGCGATCTTTAAGGGGCATCTTTTGTTGACCTTCCATTTCTGTTTGCCGCAACATCTTTGGCTTGTTTTTGCCTTCAACAGCCCCTTTATTTATTATACACTGGCGAATCCCCGGATCTCCCGGTATTTCAAACATTGGATCCCTCAGTAAGTTCTCCATTATTGACCTCAGTCCCCTGGCCCCCATCTTCCGCTCAAAACTCTTATTGGCTATGGCATCCAATGCGGGTTCCGTGAATTGCAGGTCAACATTATCCATATTTAAAAGTTCTCTATATTGCTTTATAAGGGCATTTTTAGGCTCCTGAAGTATCCTCTTCAAGCTGTTGGCTGATAGCTCCTCCAAAGATACCAGGACCGGCAACCTTCCTATAAGCTCAGGTATGAGGCCGAACTTCATCAGATCTTCCGGTATAACTTCCTTCAGAATATCCGACAGGTTCTCATTCTTCATTTCCACCTTTTCCTGATTGAAACCTATTGGATTGGCGCCCTTCCTCTTTTCTATGACTTTTTCTATTCCGTCAAAAGCTCCGCCCACTATAAAAAGTATGTTGCTTGTATCTACCTGGATGAATTCCTGCCTGGGGTGCTTCCTTCCGCCTTGGGGCGGCACATTGGCAGTTGTTCCCTCTATAAGCTTTAGCAGGGCCTGTTGGACCCCTTCTCCGGAAACATCCCTGGTAATGGACGGGTTCTCGGATTTTCTTGCAATCTTGTCAATCTCGTCAATATAGATGATCCCTCTCTCGGCGAGTTCTATATCGTAGTCAGCAGCCTGGAGGAGTTTAAGGATTATGTTTTCAACGTCTTCACCCACATAGCCCGCTTCCGTCAAAGTTGTGGCATCAGCTATGGCAAAGGGTACCCTTAGGATTTTAGCCAGGGTCTGGGCCAATAGGGTTTTGCCCGATCCGGTGGGTCCCAAAAGACAGATATTGGATTTCTGAATCTCAACTCCCGTCTCCCGACCCCTATATATCCTCTTATAATGGTTATACACGGCTACGGAAAGAGTCTTTTTTGCATCTTCCTGCTCTATAACATAATCATCAAGACATTTCTTGATTTCGGCCGGTTTTGGCAGCCTCCTTGAGGGCTCAAAAGCATCCCCTCTTTCAACGTCGTCCTTGATTATTTCATTGCAAAGGGACACACACTCGTTACATATGAAAACTCCGGCAGTTCCTGCCAGCATTTTTTTTACTTGGTCGGATGACTTGCCGCAAAAAGAGCAATGCACAATTTGATCTTCAAAATCAGCCATCTCTCCTCCTTACAATGTTGTTACATAGAGTCTATAACAGAATCTATCAGTCCGTATTCTTTGGCCTGGTCAGAGGTCAACCAGCGATCCCTATCGGTGTCCAATTCAATCTTTTCAATTTTCTGGCCTGTACATGAGGCTAAAATCTTGTTAATTTCTTCCCTTGTCTCAAGGATCTTTTTAGCGGTTATTTCAATATCCGATGCCATACCCTGAGCACCACCTGAGGGCTGGTGGATCATTATATCTGAATGGGGCAGGGCAAATCTTTTACCCTTTTGGCCCGCAGCAAGCAAAACCGCTCCCATGGAAGCCGCCATGCCTACACATATAGTAGAAACATCGCTCTTAATATAGTTCATGGTGTCATATATGGCCAGCCCGGCTGTGACTTCACCGCCCGGCGAATTTATATAAAGCTGTATGTCCTTGCTGGGATCGGTCGATTCCAGATATAGGAGCTGGGCAACCACAAGGTTTGCCATGTGGGTTTCTATCTCACCTGTAACAAATATTATCCTCTCCTCAAGCAGGCGGGAATATATATCATAGGCCCTTTCGCCCCTGTTTGTCTGTTCAATAACTGTAGGAATTAAAGTCATTATTTCTCCTTTTCAGCTTGATCTTTCTCTTCGCTTTCTTTTTTCACTTCTGTCTTAGTTTCTTTTTTCTTTTTGCTTTCAGCTTTTTTCTTCTTTTCCTCAGCAGGCTTAGGATCAACCAACTTTACCTGGCTCATGAGATAATCTATGGCCTTATGCTTAAGGAGGTCCTCCTTAAACATATCGTGGCTTCCCATCGCCTTGACTTCTTCCAGGAATTTATCTTCATCCTTGGCTCCATAGACTCCGGCCAATTCGCGAATTTTCTTCTCAACCTCTTCCTCGCTAGCATCGATTTTCTGCTCGGCAATAAGGCTCTCCAGAACCAAGTCGCCTGAAAGTCTCATCTTTGCTAAAGGAAGCTTCTGAGCCCTGAGAGCTTCGATGTCTCCTCCGGTGTACTTCATGTATTGGTCAAGTCCTAGACCCATCTGGCTCAGCTGATTGGCCATGTTCCTGATCTCTATATCAATTTGTTCATCGATCAGGGCTTGGGGAAGGTCAACTTTTGAAATATTGATGAGCTCCTCAATTGCAGCGTTTTCCATTTCGGCCTTGGCAGCCTCTTGAGCTTCTTCTTCCAACTTCTTACGAATTGAGTCCTTGTATTCGGCAATAGTGTCAAATTCCGAAACGTCCTGAGCAAAGTCATCATCAGCCTCAGGAATTTCTTTTTCTGAAATGCTGTTGATCTTTACTGAAAACACCGCATCTTTTCCGGCCAAATCCTCTGAATGATATTTTTCGGGGAATTTGACATTGATGTCGAACTCCTCACCTATTGAATGGCCCTCGACCTGTTCTTCAAATCCTGGAATAAACTGTCCTGATCCCAGAGTCAAATCATATGCCTCAGCTGTGCCGCCGTCGAACTTAACCCCGTCAACACTTCCCGAGTAGTCAATATTTACCTTGTCGCCATTCTTGGCAGGTCTGTCTTCAACAGGTTGAATAACAGCATTCTTTTCCTGTTCTTTTTTAATTTCATTGTCCACATCTTCGTCGCTGACCTTAACTTCCTGCTTCTCGACTTCAATTGACTTGTAGTCTCCAAGCTCGGGCACAGGCCTGAGTTCTGTAGTAACTTTAATTACGATAGGCTTGCCCTCTTCCATTTCTTCAAGGTCGATGTCCGGCCTTCCTACCGGCTTTAATTGGAGTTCTTCTGAAGCTTTTTCCAATAACTCCGGCAGGGCTCCGTTAAGTGCGTCCTCATAAAAGACTTCCGATCCGTAGTTGGCTTCGATGAGCCTTCTAGGTGCCTTGCCCTTGCGGAATCCGGGGATCTGGAAGCGACCCCTGGTCCTTTTATATGCTTTTTCTACTTCATCCTCGAATTTTTTCCAGTCAAGTTCCACGGTATATGTGGCCTTATTGTTTTCATTTGAAATCAGTTTTGCTGTCATTCTTACTTTTCCTCGCTTTGCTTAAAATATTTGGGCAGACCCGGTTAAGTCGGCCTTGTAACCAAGTAAATGTCATTCGGTTATTATACCACAATTATGGGGCTTAAATCAGGCCCCTGCATCTGACGACCATTTGTGCTTTATATAATCAAGCAGTTCCCTCTTATCATTTGCCAGTTTTCCCTGAATATGGGCCTCCAGGCAAGAGTCCAAAATTTGTCCCATGAGTTTGCCCGGCTTGAAGCCGCAAGCGATCAGGTCCCTGCCTGAAATATCAAGGTCACTTATCTTTATTGCAAGCTTGTCCTTTTGAATTGTCTCAAGGATTTCCTGCATCATTGTAAGCTTATTCAGATCACTTTCCAATTCCAAAAAAGCTCTTTTATATTCCAAAAGCGCCCGGGCCTCTTCGATGGTCCGGTCTTTTAACCATATTCTCCAGGAGACCGTGTCCAATGGCAGGCCTTTAAAGTCCGTACCCACAAAAAGTCCGACCCGGGCCATAAGTTCATTGGAGGCTTTAAAGGCTTTCAAGATATTTACGGCCTTTTCTCCGGCTTCCAATCCCTCCCCGCCTCCGTCCGACAAGAGAGCCGACCATAGGAATTCCTGCTGTTTTGGCAATTTGTTGAGGATTTCGTCTGTGGGCATCCGGTCTATTCCCGGCAGGAGTATCTCAGCCAAACCAAGGCTTTTCATTATCTTTAATGACTCCTCGGTTCCATTTCCCATAAGCATTTTATTTATCTCATCCATAGACCTTTCAACGGATATGCGGGCAATTTGGCTTTTCCTTTTCCTTATTGCCTTATCCAGTTCCGGGTCCATTTTGAGTTTGAAACGTCCGGCAAATCTCACGGCCCTGAGCATGCGCAAGGCATCTTCGCCTATCCTCTCGTCAGGGTCTCCAACCGCCCTCAATATTCCTTCTTTAAAATCATCCCTTCCCCCGTAAAGGTCCAAAACCCCCTTGGAAGGATTGTAGGCCATAGCATTTATGGTGAAATCACGCCTCGACAGGTCGTCCTCAATGTTTTTTGAGTAGGTCACCTTGTCCGGGTGTCTGCCGTCCCTGTAACCCTCTTCTGACCTGTAGGTTGTAAGCTCATATACTGCGTCTTCCCAGATGACCCTTATGGTTCCGAAAGCCTTGCCCACATCTATGGTCTTACAATCTGAAAAGACCTCTTCAATTTCACCCGGCCTTGCAGATGTTGCTATATCTATGTCGTGAATATCTTTTTTTAACCAGGCGTCCCTAACGGCCCCCCCTACTACCCAGGCCTAAAACCCGCCTTCCTCAAGCCTTTTAATAAGTCTTATGGCGGGGTCGGGAGAAATCATAGGAGCCAACCCGCCTCTTTTATAGCCTCTATAATATCGCTTACAGCTGATCTGCAGGTTTCCTCGTCAGAATGCTCGGCCATTATTCTCAGAACGGGCTCTGTACCGGAAGGTCTGACCAAGGTTCTTCCGTTGCCTTCCAAGCCCCTGTTAACCCTCTCTATGGCATCCAGAACCTTGGGATCATGCATAACCTTTGACTTATCCTTAACCCTTATGTTTTCCAAAATTTGCGGATAAATAGCAAGCTCTGTGTGAAGGCTGGCCAGGTCGGTCTTTTTCTCTACCATGATCTCGCCGATTCTTATAGCGGTCAGAACCCCGTCACCGGTTGTTGCATACTTGGAAAATATTATGTGGCCCGACTGCTCACCGCCTATTGAATAGCCGTGATCCAGCATTTCCTTGGCAACATACTTGTCCCCAACCGGAGTCTGGATATATTCAATGCCGCTTGCCTCGAGAGCCTTGTATAGTCCAAAGTTCGACATAACCGTGGTTACGACCATGTTCTTTGAAAGCTCACCCCTCTCCTTCAAAGCATTGGCAGCTATATACATAATGCCGTCTCCGTCAACAACTTCTCCGTTATTGTCTACGGCTATGCACCTGTCAGCGTCACCGTCAAAAGCGAATCCGCAATCCAGCTTGTTCTCCTTTACGAATTCCACAAGCTTATGGATATGGGTTGAGCCGCAGTCCAAGTTTATATTCAAGCCGTCCGGCTTATCATTTATTACATGGGTCTCGGCACCCAAGGCGTCAAAAACATTTTTTGCTATTGTGAATGAAGCCCCGTTAGCGCAGTCCAGACCTATGCGGAGCTTTTTGAATGATTTTCTTACTGTTGAGATGAGGTAGCCTATGTATCTGTTTCTTCCGAAAACATAGTCCCTTACTTCGCCTATATTCTCCCTCTTGGCCAGGGGCAGGGAATCCTCCTCGTCATCGATGTATTCCTCGATCTTCATGAGGAGGTCCTCTTCCATCTTGGCTCCGTCATGGCCTATGAGCTTGATCCCGTTGTCGTGGAAGGGATTGTGGCTTGCCGATATCATGATGCCGCAGCTGAAGTCTTCAGACTGGACCGCATATGACACACTTGGAGTCGTGGTTACATGCAGGAGATAGGCATCGGACCCGCTTGAGCTGATCCCGCTTGCCAGGGCATTTTCCAGCATATAGCTTGATCTTCTGGTGTCCTTGCCTATGACTATGGCCGGTCTCTTTCTCCCGTCCTTACCCTCGAAGTTTTTCAAATAATAATTTCCTAAAAATCTGCCTATTTTATAGGCGTGGATTGCTTTCAATTCTTTGTTGGCTTCCCCGCGGAAACCATCGGTTCCGAAATATTTCATATTATCCCCCTCTCGGAATTACTCTGCTTACCATTATACAAAAAGCCGGCCTATTATAATATAGGTGTGCTTTTGCTTTTAAATTTCCTTATTTTCCCAATGAAATAGATTAACACTAAATGCCTCTCATGAAAATAATAATAAAAAATAAAAATAGATAAATTATAAAGAAAAGCCGCCTTTGCACGACTTTTGCCGGCAAAGGCGACCTACGATTTTTCTTATCTTATATAGACATCAAGATGTCTGCCTTGGGTTCCCTTGTCATAAATTTTTCCCGGTCCTCCGAAGGGGGTCTGATATACAGTTCCCCTGGCCGCAGATCCGGCCAAAACTATGTAGCCGTTTCCGTCACATACATAACCCCTTGAGTTTACATGACGTCCGGGTATTCTCAGTCCTCCACCGGGCAAAACCCTTTGTGAATAATAGGTGAACTTGTAGCCGCCCCAATTGACAACTCCCCGACTCATGAAGCTTCTCAATGAAATTTCAGCTGTTGAAGCTACTGAGCTCTTAGGCGCTTTTTTTGTTCCTTTAACAACAATCTTGTTTACAGGTTCTGAGCTGATCTCATTACTGATCTCTTCTTCGCGAATCTTGATCCCGTTTTTGTAAACAATCTCAGTTGTTACAAGCCTCTGTCCGACCTTGCCTTCTCTCTCGACCTTGGTCTGTCCCTGAAGTAGTTTATCTGATTCCTTGGTCTCGGTCTCAAATGCCACTTCCCGGCTTTGGCTTTCCTGTACTTTCTCAATATGGTCCAGGCTGACCCTGTCGCCATCATGCAAAAGTCCTATCCTGGCCGGAGAGATCATGTCGTCTTCATCATATTCGGTACCTGTTTCATCCAGAAGCTGGCCAACTGTGTTCGAATATGTCTTAACGGTCTTCTCAGTATCGCCGTCTCTGAAGTTGATGGTTTTTAAAGTGTTTAATTCCACTTCCATCCCGTCCTCAATTTGTTTGTCGGGTGATTGTGAAATTTTCGCTCCTTCAATATTCTTGTATCCGGCTTCAGCAAGGGCTTCCCTCACCGTGTCCGCACTTGTATATAAATTGATTTCAACTCCATCTGCATTAAGTTTCACATCTTTGGGACGCTGGGCATAAGCATAGCCCCCCAGCAAGGCTGCTATCAGCAGTATAACCCCTAAAACTTTTACTTGAAGCTTTATAGAGTAGTCTCTCATTCTTCCTCCTGTTTCTCAAAAAAGGCCTATTAACAATGATATTACTGCCTTTTTCGTGTTTTTGTAACCTTTTTGTTACCAACTGGAACCTCAACTATATTACAAAGGTTACAAAATAGTTTCAAGAGTTTTTGCAGGTATTGGGAAAAATGGGAGCTGTTTATTTCTTTTTTGTAATATTTAGAGCCAGACTGTATAGCTCATTTCTTGACAAGCTTGAATTTGTCTTGGCCCTATTTATGGCTTCTTTTGTGGAATATCCTTGATCAATAAGGCTTTTAAGGAGGTCCCGGCTACTTTCAAGTTCATCCCCTTCGGAGGAATCCCGGTTTTTGACGGCCTCTTCAAGGATGATCACAAACTCTCCCCGCTCCGTCAGGTCTATGTCTTCGGCTTCCTTGCCTAAAAAAGATATTCTCTCTTCAAAGGTCTTGGTCCACTCCCGGCAAAGGACAAGCCTCCTCTCCGGCCACCTTTTACCGAACTCCTCAATAGTCTTCCTTATCCTGTGAGGGGCCTCATAGATAACCGCACTTGTCGTCAGAGAGTCCAGCTTTTTAAGCCAGGCCTCCCTATCCTTACCCTTCCTCGGCAAAAAGCCTATGAAATAGTAAGTCCCGTCACCGAGGCCCGAGGCCACATAGCATGTCACCCCCGCAGATGGGCCCGGCAAAACTGTAAAGGGCACATTCTCTTTTATAGCTTCTTTAAGAACAACCATTCCGGGGTCCGAAATTCCCGGCATGCCGGCATCGGTCATAAGGACGACCTTTTTCCCCGACCTGACGGCTTGAAGGATTTCTCCCGTCCTTTTCTTTTCATTAAATTTTTGGTAGCTTATCAAGCTTGCACTGACCCCGTAATAGTCCATGAGCGGTCCGGTATGGCGGCTGTCCTCACAGGCAATCAGATCTGCCTCTTTTAATATCCTTAGGGCTCTCAGGGTTATATCTTCCCTGTTTCCTATGGGACTTGCCAGAAGGACCAGGATCCCCTTGTTTTCTTCCATGTCTTTTCCACCTTTTCAATATAAAGAAAAACAGGAAGGGACAATATTACATCCCTTCCTGCTTTGATACTTTTGAATCTTTAGAGATTCTATCCCCGAAATTAGTCTTCCGGATGAATTGACTCGGTTGGGCAAACTTCTGCACATGCGCCACAGTCAATGCATGTATCTGCATCTATTTCGTAAATATCTCCCTCAGAAATAGCACCTGTGGGGCATTCATCAATACATGTACCGCAAGCAATACAACTGTCATTAATATGATAAGCCATTTTATCCTCCTATTAATATCAAATACTTACTTCCGTATTAATTTACTTCATGCTTAATTTTAGCATTTTGTTTTCCAAAGTCAAGGCAGCATAGGCTAACAAAGCTTAAGATTTCAACGTTTCTGCTTCTTCCTCAATCTTCTCCTGCCGCCCTTACCTCTTGGTGCTTTTGCCCTACCCTTAAGCCCGTAGGGAACTTTAAAATTCTTTTCTTCACTTTCTTTTTCCCGGATTTTTTCAGGCCCGGGCTCGGGGATGATTTTTTTGTTAAGGACGATTTCACGCTCATCCAACTCCACAATCTCCTCTTCCTCTAAGACCTCAACCTCTTCATATTCCGTCTGCATCTTCATCCTGGGACAGGTGAAGGGCCTACTGTCTTCCTCCAGGCTTTTCTTCTCCCCCTCAGTTACAAATTCATGATCATCGAGGGATTCCCAAAGTTCCGGCTTTGGTTTGCCTTTTTTCCTCTTCTGCAGGACCTCAATATTGGCAACATCGAAATATTTTTCGTCCTCGGTCCCGTCTTCTTTATATATGTGGACCCTGACCCTTGTCTGGAGAACATCCCTCTCCACGATATAGCCCTGGCCTTCTTCAGTCAGCACCAGTGTTCCCTTGGCCGGCACCTTCTTGGTATTGGCCAGGTAAACCTCCTGTTCATAGTTAAGGCAACACATAAGCCTGCCGCACAGGCCTGAAATTTTAGTCGGATTGAGTGATAGGCCCTGGGTTTTAGCCATTTTTATGGAAACCGGTTCAAAATCATTCATAAAGCGGCGGCAGCAGAGCTCCTGACCGCAGGGCCCGATGCCCCCTAAAATTCTGGCCTGGTCCCTGACACCTATCTGCCTCAACTCAATCCTGGTGTGGAAATTCTGAGCCAGTTCTCTTACCAGCTTTCTGAAATCCACCCTGTGGTCGGATGTGAAATAAAAGATGAGCTTTGCCCTGTCCAGGGTGTATTCAGCCCCTACAAGGCTCATATCCAGCTGGTCATCATTGGCCCTTTCCCTGCAGAACTTCAGGGCCTCTTCGGCCATGGCCTCATTCTCTTTATATGTATCATAGTCTTCCGGGCTTGCCTTTCTGACAACCTTCTCCAAATTATCAGGCAGCATTTTTTCCGGGATCTCAATATTTGAAAGGGTCACAACACCATATTCAAGCCCTCGATCGGTATTGCAAACCACCCCGTCCCTTGCTGTAAAAAGCTCTTGGCCCGGCAAGTAGTAGGCAAGTTGACCCAAACCTTCAAACCTTACTCCTATTACTTCCTTCATTTCTCCTCCTCTATATTAAACGGCTTAGGCCCCCAATTTCAAACACAGGTTTTCCAAAGCCAGTAAATGATTCCAATTGTTTTTCAGGCCCTGTCCGGTCTCTTCCACTTCAATAATTTTCCGGCTTATTTTATCCGGGCCCAATAGTTCGGCTATTTCCTTAATAATAGCCCATCTGCCGGTATGATTGTTTTTTTCAATGCCTGTCAGGCTATATTCAAGAGACTCGCTTAAGATTCCTATCCATATTCCGGGGATTTCCGATAGGTCCCTACTCTTGGCATCCAGGATATCCCCATTCATAAAAACTTCCAAACCTTGACCTTTAAGGCAGCTCAACAGGAGATCCCCGAAAAACTTTTCATCTTCCGAAGGAACTTCAGCTGAATCTTTTTTAAGCTCAGGGGCTCTTACATACCTGCACCTGCTCCTAATGGTATCAAGAAGGCTTGACCTGTTTACAGCCCCCAGGATCCAGACCAGGTGGTCGGGTGGCTCCTCAAGGGACTTGAGTAGAGCGTTTTGTGCGGGCTCAAGCATATTTCCGGCATTTTTCAGAAAAATGATCCGGTGCTTAGCCCTGAGCGGCTTCCTATATATAAGGCCGATTATTTCCCTGACCCTGTCGATGCCAATCCTATCGTCTTCCTCAATGAGCAAGTCTTCAATATTGGAAATCCGGCCATCAGCAATATCCAAGCCGTCAAAGTCATGGAAAATCCGCCTGCAGAAGCCTTCAAAGAGCCTCTGAACCGAATCCTTCCCCCCTTCAAAGAGGTAGGCATGGCTCAACTTATCCTCGCTGAAGTATAGGCCGGCCTTGTCCAACAAGAGCCTATCTTCATCTTTGTAATCATTAAGGGTCAGCAAATCAAATCTTCCTCTCCGGTATTTCACGGATAAAGCTTTTAAAGCCTGAACATCTGGTCAATGTCAAGTTGGAAAACCGTGGCTCCCCCCACTTCAACCTCTACAGGTATGCTGGGATAAAGACCCGGGTCAATCTGAGTTGACATCATCGGTGTGATGGTTTTTCTTCTCGAGCAGTTCTGCTCAATGATTCCGAGAGCTGTGGGAATTTCTTCATCTTCAACTCCCATTAAAAGTGTGGTATTGCCCCTTTTAAGAAAGCCTCCGGTTGTTGAGAGTTCCGTTACCCTGAAAGAGTGGTCCAGGAGCTCCTCCATCAAATTTGCTGCATCTCCGTCCTGAACTATGCAAATTAAAAGTTTCATATTTTCTCCTTTAAGAGTTTTAATACTTCCTGCCAGCAATCCTCAATTACATCTTGGCTGTCTTGCATGGCGTCAATTCTTTTGACATTTTTAGCATATTTAAAAGACTCATTAAAACCTTGGGAAATTTTGCTGAAAAACTCTTCCCCTGAGGCCTCCAACCTGTCGGCCTCTTTCTGTTTCTTCTTTCTTTCCAAAAGGTCAATGGGGTTGGCTTCAAGATAGAGGACAAGATCGGGTTCATAGCCCTTGGTGGCGAAATAGTTGATTTTATAGATTTCTTCCAAGCCAAGTCCCCTGCCGCAACCCTGATAAGCCAATGATGAGAGGGTATAGCGCTCTGTAAAAACGTTTTTTCCCTCCTCAATCATAGGGCGGATCAGGCGGCTTGTGTGCTGGGCCCTGGCTGCTGCATATAGCAAAGCTTCGCAGCGAAAATCCATATCCTCATTATCCTTGTCCAGAAGGATGTCCCTGATCTTTTCTCCGATGCTTGTTCCACCCGGCTCCCGGGTGAAATACATATCTATTCCCGCTTCTTCGAACTTCTTTTTAAGCCCGTCGACAACAGTTGTTTTTCCTGACCCGTCAGATCCCTCAAGGTCAATAAATATTCCCCTCATAAAAATCTCCTCTAGTTCCTATATTTTATCATAAGCCTGTCAATTTCCTTGATATAAATTGCGGATCCGACATCCGAGGGCATCTTTAAGCCTGTCCTCGGGGACAGGGATATATCAAATACACCGGGTCCGTCCGGCGAGCATGAGCGTTTGAATTGGTTGGTAAAAAATCTTGAAAAAAAGATCCTCATGACCCTCAGCAATTCTGAGCACTTTCTTTCAGGGAAGGCTTTCCTGCCGATGCTTAACAGTTTTTCAGGCTCATAGCCGTACTTCATAAAATAATAGAGGTAGAAGTCGTGGAGGTCATAGGGGCCGATTATGGCCTCAGTCTCCTGGCTTATTTTCCCGTCTTTAGGGGGTAAAAGTTCCGGCGATACCGGCGTTTCTACTATATCCGTCAAAATGTCATAAAGGTCGGGCATTTTTTTAGCCTCATATCTAAGCAATTCCCGGCCCAGGCTCTTCACAATATTGCAATTTACGGCATAGGATGACATATGGTCCCCATTGTATGTTGCCCATCCCAGGGCAATTTCCGACATATCCCCGGTTCCCACCACTATTCCGCCATAAAGATTTGAAAGATCAAAGAGTATCTGGGTTCTCTCCCTGGCTTGGGCATTTTCAAAGGCCACCGACCTGTCTCCTTTTTGAAGGCCTATGTCCAGAAAATGCGGGACCAAGGCCCTTTCCAGGTCGATTTCTCTGAAATCCGTTTTCAGTTTCTCAGCCAGAATTTTCGCATTGGACCGGGTCCTCTTTCCTGTTCCGTAGGAGGGCATGGATACGGTGTGAATTTTTTCCGGCCCCAGGCCCATCAGGTCATAGGCCCTCTTGATAACCAGTAGAGCCAGACAGGAATCCAAGCCTCCGGAAAGGCCAAGCCAGGCATCCTTGGCTCCTATTGACTTCATCCTCTGCATCAGGCCCCTGGATTGGATTCTCAGTATCTCCTCAAGTCCCTGATCATCTTTAGGGATAAATGGCCTTGGATCAGTCTCAGCTTGGTCCTCTTTTAGCAACTTTTCTATTTCAGGAAGATTGGCCGATCTCCTATTTTCTCTATCAGCCTCGAATTCCAGGCAGGCCCTGATATGGCCCGACCAGGTCTCCGGGTCTTTTTCAGCTACAAGACTGCCGTCATAAGAGATCAGGCATTGGCCCGAATAAACATGGTCACCGCTTGATTCTCCCTCGCCCGCCGATGCCAGGATTATTGCCCTTCCCCCAAGACTCAGTTTGTTCAATTTTTCTATGTTGTCCCTTCTGAGCCCGGACCGGTCGGCCTGGGCAAGGGGCATTAAAAGAATATCAATGTTCTTGTCATGCAGATCTTTGATATTGGCAGCTGAAAAATAGTCCCGGGGAGTCTCCATTGAAAGCCCTATCCTGAGACCTTCATAATCCAGGACCAATCTTTGTGCAGGAATAATTTCGCTTTCCCGGCAATTTTCATCTCCGGAGCCCGGCTTTATTATCAGCTCTTGGCAACGATCACAGTTGTGTTCGTCCTGCTTGTAGGCTATTGCCTGGACAGATCCTCTATAAACTGCAGCTTGGGCCGGAAGGACCCTGTCCCCAACCTTGATTGGCAATCCGACAAAATACAGGATATTGAGATTTGCAGTCTTTTCCGCCAGGCCTTCAAGGGCTTCCTTGGACTTCCTGAGTAGGAGGTCCTTGTCTGCCATATCCCCCAAAGAAGCTCCACATAAAGACATGGCCGGAAAGATGGCCAATTGCCCACCCTCCCCGGAGATTTTCTCCAAAAAGGTAAGGGCCCTTTCCATATTCTTATCTGGTTGATTCAAGGCTATAGCAGGCGAGGCTGCTGTAACATTTATTTTTATCATTTTTTCTCTTTCCATAGGTATAATTTTGCCTTAATTCCCATCCGCCTATTGGGAAGCTTCCGTTGAGAGAACAAATACATATAGCCAGCCTTCAAGGGTTTCTCCGCCCTGTATGCTGATCTCCCCTTTTACCCAGATGGCATCATCCACTTCTTCGGATTCTTTGACGTAAATCTTGCTGCCCTGGGTTGCCGAGGCTAAAATCGGGTTACTTGTGCCCGGGCCTGACCTTACATTTGAGGCTTCCTTCACTGTAAATGTTTTTCCTATCCAGCTGTCGGCCTTGCGGTAGTCGCCATTGCCTTCAACCAGGACTTTGACCTTGCCTTCTCCTTGGCCTGTGGACTCTTTTGACCCTTCACCTTTGCCGGCCTTCTCTCCCTTCTTATCGGCTTTTCCGCCTTTTTTGGCATCCGAAGTCTGACTGTGTTTATCCTCCGAAACCGCGACCCCGTTTTTCCTTGAGCCCACGCTGCTTATAAATTGGAGGGTGACAAGCCAAATAAGGATTAATATGGCTGCGACTGTGAAGATCGCCACTATCCCGGAGTTGGCTTTTCTGCTCGGTTTCCTTCTATTTACCACATTTCTGTTCATATTTTCTTTATACATATTGGACACTCCTTATATGCTTCTTTTCAATCAATATTAACACAATTATACCAGGCCGATATATCAAATACATGGCTAAAAACGTGATATACTTGTTTGAGAACGATTTCATATTTGTGGGTTGTATTCTAAGCATAAGGCAGGGAGGCTATATATGGAGGAAAAGTTCATACAAGACGCATTGGACAATATACTGGATATTGATCCCTGGTTGGCCGATTATTCCAGTGACTTGGAACTGAGGCAACGCAATTATTTAAATAAAAAACGTGATCTTCTCAACGGAGTTGGGAGTTTGAGTGAATTCGCCAACGGCCATAACTACTATGGCTTCCACAGGACCGAGACAGGCTGGATCTACAGAGAGTGGGCTCCGGCAGCCGGCCACCTTTTCCTGGTCGGGGACTTCAACAATTGGCAGCCTTACAGCCATCCCCTTCAGCCCATAGGCAATGGAGACTGGGTCATTGAACTTGATGGCAAGGATGCTTTAAAACACGGCCAGAAAATCAAGGTCTTAGTCCAGTCCCATGGATCCGACCACTATAAAATCCCTCTGTACATAAAAAAAGTTATGCAGGAGCATTATGAAAACGGCTCTTACGGCTGGGTTGGTATAATATGGGATCCTGAGGAGGAATATGAGTGGAAGAATGATGATTTTCGCCAGAAAAAAGTCCATAATCCATTAATATATGAGGCCCACGTAGGAATAGCCCAGGAAGAAGGCAGGGTTTCCAATTTCAGACAATTTGCGGACTTAACCCTTCCACGCATAGCTGAGGACGGCTACACTGCTGTCCAGCTCATGGCCATCATGCAGCACCCATATTACGGATCCTTCGGCTACCATGTCAGCAACTTCTTTGCCGTTTCTTCATGGTTCGGGACTCCTGATGATTTTAAATATTTGGTCGATAAGGCCCACTCCATGGGTCTTGCGGTTTATATGGACTTGGTCCATTCCCATGCTGTTAAGAATGAAAACGAGGGTATAGCCTTCTTTGACGGAAGCCAGGAGCAGTTTTTCATGCCCGGTGAAAGCGGCTACCACAGTGCCTGGGATTCAATGTGCTTTAACTATGGGAAAAATGATGTTATCCACTTTTTGCTCTCCTCCCTTAAATACTGGCTTGAGGAATACCACCTTGACGGCTTCAGGTTTGACGGGGTAACTTCCATGCTTTACTGGGACCATGGCCTGGGAACCAATTTCACGGACTATAAAAAGTACTTCTCTCTCAATACTAATACCGATGCTGTCACATATCTGACCCTGGCATCGGAACTGGTTCATGAGCTCAACCCCAATGCGGTTTTGATAGCGGAAGACATGTCCGGCATGCCCGGGCTTTGCCTGCCTATATCAAGCTGCGGCATAGGATTCGACTTCAGGCTGTCCATGGGCATCCCGGATTTCTGGATAAAAAACATGAAAAAAGACGATCATGACTGGAATATTTATGAGATCTACCACGAGCTGACAACCCACCGTCCCAACGAAAAGAGGATTGCCTATGCCGAAAGCCACGACCAGGCTCTTGTCGGGGATAAGACCCTCTTCTTCTGGCTGGCTGATGCCCAGGCCTATTGGCACATGAGCAAGAACGATGACAATTATATTGTTGAGAGGGCCATAGCCCTCCACAAAATGATCAGGTTTATAACCCTTACCACGGGAGCTGACGGCTATCTGAACTTTATAGGCAATGAGTTCGGCCATCCCGAGTGGGTGGACTTCCCCAGACAGGAAAACGGCTGGTCCTTCCACTATGCCAGGAGACAATGGCACCTGGCTGATGACACTTCACTCAAGTATGAGTACCTGCTGAATTTTGACAATGCAATGATAGATTTCTGCAAACACGACAATATCATGGGCCCGGGCGGCATGCAGGTTCTTTATCTTGATCAGCCTGAAAAAATCATAGCCTACAGAAAAAACAACTATATATTCCTTTACAATTTCCACCCTACAGATTCCTATGAGGGCTTCCAGTTGCCCATCCACCAGGACGGGACCTATCAGGTTGTCTTCAGCAGCGATGATCCTGAGTTCGGAGGCTACGGAAGGATTGACAAGGACTATAAATATGTGACTGAAAGGCTTTCACAAAATGACTATTCCAACGGGATAAAAATATACAGCCCGGCAAGGACAGTCATGGTTCTTAAAAAGGTTAAAAATACCGGTGGCAAAAAGGCTTCCGGTGACGCCGTTGACCAAATGGTCCTGGCGGAAGAAAAGGCTCGGAGGGCCCTACTGCTAAAGAAAATGGAGATAGATGTGGATTAATAGGCCCATCACAAATTAGAATTCTACAAGAAATGAAAAAGCCCGGCAGGCCATTGACAACCTGCCGGGTTATTTAATAGATTCAAAATTCTGGCGTTTCTGACGTAACCCCTCTATTCTTCTTCTTGCTTGGCTTCTTCTATGATCTTGTTGGCAATTTCCATCGGAACATCTTCGTAGCTCTTGAATTCCATGCTGAAGCTGCCCCTGCCCTGGGTCATTGACCTGAGATCAATCGCATATTCGCACATTTCTGCGAAAGGAGCCTCGGCGTTAACAATTTGATTGCCACTTTCATCCTGCTCCATACCCAGTATGCGGCCGCGGCGCTTATTTATGTCACCCATAATATCTCCCAGGTAAGCGTCGGGAATTGTGATCTGAACCGTCATGATGGGTTCAAGCAAAACAGGTTTGGCCTCAGTGACACCCTTCTTGAATGCCAATTGGGCGGCTGTCTTAAATGCCATTTCGTTCGAGTCTACCGGGTGATAGGATCCGTCATAAAGAGTTGCTTTAAGTCCTGTTACCGGGAAGCCTGCCAATGGTCCCCTATCCAAAGATTCCTCAAGCCCCTTTTCAACAGCCGGGAAATAGTTCTTTGGAACCGATCCGCCGAAGACCTCTTCATCAAATTCAAAACCCTCAGCTATGGGCTCAAAGCGAATCCACACATCACCGAACTGTCCGGCTCCGCCGGTCTGCTTCTTATGTCTTCCCTGGACCTCTGATTTTCCTCTTATGGTCTCACGGTATGGAATCCTGAGGTCAATCTTATGAACGTTAACTCCATAGTTATTTGCCAATTTGTTCATCATAGCTTCAAGCTGAACATTGCCAATGCCCCTTATAAGGAGCTGTTTTGTTTCCTGGTTTCTGTCAGGTATGAAGGTAGGATCTTCCTGGGCCAACTTGCTCAGAGACGGGCTGAGCTTATCCTCATCATTCTTGCTGTCCGCTTCAATGGCAAAGCTCAGGTTTGACTCGGGCAATTTTATCTGCTTATATTCGATCGGGTGCGAGGGATCTGATATTGAATCACCGCTCTCAGTCCTCTCAAGTTTAGCCAGGGCCCCTATATCTCCAGCTGTAATGACATCGGTATCAATCTGTTTCTTGCCCTGCATGAAATACAGGCCGGCCGACTTCTCGGTTTTATCCTTATTTATATTGTAAATCTCACCCTTGCGCAGCTCGCCGCATAGAACCTTAACAAAGGATATCTTTCCTATATATGGATCGATTACGGTCTTGAAAACAACACCGCTCAGTGGCTTATCCTTGGACATAACAATGGCATCACCCTCGACCGGTCTGAATCCTGCATTGGCTCCCGGGCTGTCAGGAGAAGGCACATATTTTACTATAGTGTCCAAAAGCAGGTCAACGCCGCTTCCCATGGTTGCAGAACCTGCAATCAGAGGCACTGCGGACCCGTTTAAAACTGCCGCCGTCATTCCTTTTCTTATCTCATCGTCTGTGAATTCCTCACCTGCGAAGTACTTTTCCATCAGGTTATCATCAGTCATGGCTATGATTTCAACAATCTCATTGTAGGCCGCTTCCATCTCGGCCACCCTGTTTTCAGGAATTGGGATTTCGGTTGATTTGTAGCCGTCATACTTGAAGGCTTTCTTATCCATAACATCAATTAAGCCCTCAAAATTCTCTCCTGCTCCTATGGTGAGGACCAGGGGCAATACCTTCTTTCCGAATTCTATGTGGAGTTCGGAAATTCTGGCATTAAAATCTACATTCGGTTTGTCCATCTTATTCAGAAAAATTATGCGGGGAAGGGAGATCTTTTCTGTGTAATTCCAATATTTTTCACTGCCAACCTCAATGCCTGCTGAAGCATCTATGACCATCAAGGCCGCCTCGGCAGCTCTCAAGGCTACCAGGACCTGGCTTTCAAAGTCAAAGTAGCCCGGAGTGTCCAGCAAGTTAATCTTTGTGTTTTTCCATTCGACGGGAAGAAGACTCAAGCTTATTGATATTTTTCTGTTGATTTCCTCGCGATCAAAATCTGAAACAGTATTGCCATTTTCAACTGTTCCCGGTCTGTCTACTGCTCCGGTTAAGTACAGCATCGATTCCGACAGACTTGTTTTGCCGGAACCGCTATGCCCGACCAGGGCAAGGTTACGTATATTCTTGCTCTCATACTTCTTCATCGTTTCCTCCTCTATTTATATCTTATTTGAGATATACTGTGTAAACGTTTACTCAATTATAGCAAGCGGACACTTATCGTTCAAGAAATATGACTTTTTATTTTTCTCTAAAAAAAACAAAAAATTTTGCTCTTCTACATGCAATTTATGATTTATATGCTATAATAGACACATCGTGCAGCATTAGCTCAGATGGATAGAGCGTCCCCCTCCTAAGGGGAAGGCCGGGGGTTCAACTCCTCCATGCTGCGTAATAAGAAAATCCGCAGGTTTTAATACCTGCGGATTTTTGTTTTCCGGCTGTTTAGGTTTGGTCACATTTATTTTAGAGTCCATTTATTGTGGGACCTTAAGAAATCATATCCATTAAAAATCCGAAAAAGAGCTGACTTCCTCTTATCATTTTTTCAAATATATTGGCAACCCTTGTCGCCTTGTGAGAAATAATGTCTATTTCTTTTAAAACCTTGCCGTCCTTTGATATCACAATATTTCCAAAGACCTGGCCCTCTTTTGTAGGCGCCTTTATTCCCTTTTTAATATTGTAGTCAACATCGAATTTGGCATGAGAATAGGTGAAAGCATCAAAGCTTTCCTTGGGATAAAGGGTTACAGATCCTTCTTTGGAGTTGGGAATATCATATTTTTTAATAGGCTGGCCTATGTCGACTATAGTCTTTGGAGAAAAACTTCCTTCAGCTATATCAACCAGCTCCTTTGTCGTTCTCCAACGGGCATCCTTTGTCGGTGCCCCCATAACTATTGTTATTATTTCATAGTTAATGTTCGTGCTGCTGGATTTTACCCCGAAAAGTCCTGCAAAGCAGTCCTTTGCCTCATTTGAAGTCCCGGTTTTTAAGCCCTCGATCCCCTTCAGATTTGGCATATATTGGCTTATGGTTGACTGCTTCTTTATATTCCTTTCGGGCTCATCAAGCTCATTTATCTTTGCGTATTCCCTTATTTCAGGAAATTCTTCCAATATCTTTCTAACGAGAAGATAGAGGTCCTTGGCCGAAGACCTGTTGTAGTCAGTCCCCAGAGTAAGGCCCGAGGCATTTATGAAATACATGGACTTCAGGCCCAGCTCCTTGGCCTTGTTGCTCATATCCTGAGCAAACTGACTCTCACTTCCGGAATGTGCCTCAGCAAGGGCGCAAGCCGCATCATTGCCCGATACAACCATCATGCCCTTTAATAGGTTTTCAACGCTGATACTTTCTCCTACTCTCGTTCCGTAATTCGAAGAACCGGGCATATTATAGGATGCTGCATGTTCTGAAATTGTGACCATCTGATCAGGCTTCATTTTTCCCTCAGCGATTGCCGACTTGACCAGATAGTAGGTCATGAGTTTTGACATCGAAGCTATGCCGTAAGCTTCATCGGCCCCCTTGGCTAAAATGACCTGATCCCTGTCTGCCTTGCCTATCAGGATTGTGGGAACCTGGTCATAATAGGTAATGAGGCTTTTAAAAGCCGTAGCCGTTTCCTCTGCAGGACCGGCTTTTACCGGCAGTGCAGAGAAAACTAAAATTAAGCATAGAAATATAGAAAATATTTTTTTAGATTTATTCATCACGATCTTTCCTCCCACATAGTGCGAAAGGCTTTCATTAATTCAACATCCATCTTCCTCGGGTATTCAAAGGATGAATCCCGGTCCATAATCAGTCCGGCCCTTCTAAATAGTCTGCATGCCTGGAACAGTGAGTCCCAAAGGCCGTCAATGATGCTTACCGAATAGGTCCTCAGGAGCATTTGATAGGGCTCCCCTGACAGGTACACATCCAGATTTTCCCCATCATCTCCAAGGTTTACAGAGTATCCCTCCTGCCTTATCAAAGATGCCTTGAGCATATTTAATAAGACCTCTCTTGCCTTATTAAGAGAATTCTGTGCGGCAAAGGCCTTCTTCCTTTCAAGATAAAAAGCCATATCCGTTATATACCTGAAAAATTCCTGGGGCCAAAGTTTTATGCTTTCCATGTCGGGCAGCTTAATCCTCTGAGATAGGTCAGTCACAAGGGGTTCCTCCGGGAACCTGTCATCCCTGTCAATGATAATCTTGCACAAGGATTCCTCCCTTATCCTTTTTTCCATGGCATCCGCCTTGTCCAAGCATATATCAACTCTCATGTTGTTTTCGAAAAAAAGTCTTAACGACAAGGGATCCCTGGAATATATGTTTTTTTGTCTGGCTTTAAGACCAAAAATATCTTCCCACTTGCTTTTCAAAAGGAAGCTTTCTCCGGACAAAGAGTCATCGCATCCCAGCCACCAAATGTAAGGTGTCAGCTTATCGACAAGTCCTCCCGGGTTCACCCTGCTGCCTATCCTGGCGGCAAGACGAATTCCTTTTTGGTCCCCTATATATTTTTCGAAAGCCGGGCCGGCCTCTACGCCCGCTTTCCCATATATTTTAGTTTCCCTGTCCATTTTTCCTCCGACCGTTAAATCTTAAAAATTAGCTTTTGGGCAAATGCCCGTCAACTCTTATCATTATATTCTAATACTTATGGACTTGGCAATTATCCTATTGTTTCCATTTATTCAGCGTCTGTTTTTCTTGTAGGACCCATCATTTCTTTTTACGTAGAAAAATAGCAGTAGGCCCAGCAGAGGCAAGCTTCCAAGAAATGCCATAGTTGGGAATAGGTCGCCTGTTTTGGGGGCTTTTTTACCCGAGCTTTTTACAAGTTTGGTTTTCTTACCGTCCCTGACATCATCGTCTTCCAGCTGCCCCTTTGTTTTCAAGCCCTCTTTAAGACCCGCCCCGTACTCCTGATCTTTTCCTTTCGGATAGATCTTGGTATCTTTTGTTGTGTCAGGATCCCGCACATCTTTATGATCTTTATTGGCCTTGGGTTCCTCGTTATTTTTGTGATCTTCGTTGACTTTGGGTTCCTCGGTATTTTTGTGATCTTCGTTGACTTTGGGATCCTTGGTGTCTTTTGGATCCTCTTTTGCCTTTGGATCCTCGGTGTTTTTGGGATCTTCGTTGGCTTTGGGATCCTCTGTGTCTTTTGGATCTTCGTTGGCCTTGGGATCCTCTGTGTTTTTTGGATCCTCGTTGGCCTTGGGATCCTCCGTATTCTTGGGATCCTCGGTGTTTTTGGGATCCTCGGTATTCTTTGGATCTTCGTTGGTCTTGGGATCCTCCGTGTCTTTTGGATCTTCGTTGGCTTTGGGATCCTCGGTGTTTTTGGGATCTTCAGTTCCTGCCGGGAGTCCGGCCTCCATACCGCTGACTTTCACAGTGAAAACATCCCTCTTATACTCCTGGTCGGGATTGGTCGGATAGCTTCTTCCTACATACTGATAAGACTCCTGCTGTTTATTGTTATCACTCTCAGTTGAGTATATTTGCCAGGTTTGATCTCCTCCGTAATTTGGTCTCTCTACATAGACCTCATAGTCCCCGTCTTTTGTTCCTTCAGGAACACTGAACTTCAAACTGTAATTTCCGCTTTCCAAAGCCGGATCTTCCGTTCTCATGGGCTGGGTCAGCTCTTCCGATATCTGCAAAGGCGAGTTCTCCGGCAAGACCACCCTGGTCCCCGGGACTGAGTAGCCCCTAATAACAGGGAAAGTGTAATCCCCTTTTTTATTAACTTCCAAGGTCTTTTCAATTTTAGCTTCTTCCTTTGATCTCAGTACCATTAAATCGGCAATGGCCAGTTCTTTTAAAAATTCCCTGTCGCCCCTGGCCGGTATCTTTTCTTTGTTCCTATTCAGACTCTCTACATCTGAAATACTCATTGAGGCAGAATCAGGGCCCTTATACACACTTGCAAATCCGACTTGACCGAAAATGGTCCAGACGGCTATTTGCCTTAAAAATACCGGCTTGGAATTTTTGTGGAAATAGTAATCGATTTGTCCTGCCCTTTGGAAATCGGCTTCATTGACTTCATACAAAGGCTTCATGATTTTCTTTATTATGTCGGTTTTTTCATATAAGGCATGCTCATATATATTTTCCGGAGTTGACGTGTTATTCTCCAGGCATAATAAGATCTTGTCGTAATTCCCTATATTTGCCGAATATTTTTCTTTTTCATCCTCGCTTGCGAACTTGTCTTTCCAGAAGAAGCCCCTACACTCATAGTATTTTTTATCCTGGTAGGATGTTTCCTGTCCTTTTGATCCGGCTCTGTGAGGAGATTTTGAAACAACCCTCAGATCTTGGTATACAGGAAGATCCACATAAGTGGCAAAGGCTGTAACGGCATAAATATTTCCCGGTATTTTTCCCGGGTCTTTCCTCAGTTTGTACTCAGCTGCCCTGGCCGAACCAGAGCTTGTCACAAATTCCCCTACTATTATGGTAAAGGCCAATAGTAGGCACAAACTTAATTTTCCTATTTTTTTCAACTTGATTTTTCTCATCATTTCCCCCTTAAAATTGTTTTGATGACGGCCATCTACAAACACTATAAAATGACGAGAAAATCTATGTGTTCCAAGTCCCCGACCTCTTATGTCTCAACTGTTTCACCCGGTAACTCTTGAGGGGAAAACTGTTTTAATTTGTCGCAAGGGAGGGCGAAAGAAAAAAATTCTGATTGTCTGAACTATATGATGTTGATTGGAACAGGCTCGGGTCATTGGTGTTGGCCGCTTTTTGCCTAACTCACACTATCATCCGGCCAAATTTAGTAGTGTGAGTTCCCGCTTTTTGGCCAACTCACACTATCGCTGGGCCAAATTTTGTAGTGTGAGTTCCCGCTTTTTGCCTAACTCACACTATCGCTGAGCCGAATTTTGTAGTGTGAGTTCCCACTTTTTGCCTAACTCACACTATCGCCCGGCCAAATTTAGTAGTGTGAGTTCCCAATTTTTGCCAAACTCACACTGTCGCTCGGCCGAAATGGGCAATAAAAAAAGGGGCTCAGCCCCAAAATATTGCTTTAAGATTTAAAAATAATGCGGATGAAGGGACTTGAACCCATACGACCTAAGTCACCAGATCCTAAGTCTGGCGCGTCTGCCAATTCCGCCACATCCGCATAAAAAAGAAAAGGGTGGATGAAGGGATTTGAACCCTCGACCTCCAGAGCCACAATCTGGCGCCCTAGACCAACTAGGCCACATCCACCATAAGTATAAAACCGTTCTTTTCTCCCGAAGTATACGTGCCATCAGGGATTCGAACCCTGGACCTCCACTTCCGGAGAGTGGCGCGCTTCCTCTGCGCTAATGGCACACGAAAACGGTTTTTTTATTATATGCTAAAAAAGATATCAAAGTCAAGCCGGAAAAGAGGCTTCTAAAGAAGGACCCTCTTGATATCCAGAGACCCGTCATCTTCTATATCCATAATGACAAAGCTCTTCTGCAGGTCGCCACGGGCCCAGCATGTTGATCCGGGATTAATTATCCTGATATCGCTGATTTCCTCGGATATATAGGCGTGTGTATGGCCGAAAAGGCAGATATCGCACTTTTCCCTCTTTGTCTTCTCGATGATATTCTCAAGCCCCCTGTAAACCCCAAAAAGATGGCCGTGGGTCATGAAAATCCTGTGTCCGCCAATCTCCAATATAAGATTGTTGGGGGTATCCAGGTCCATATAATCGTTGTTCCCCCTGACCTTGACAATGGGCCTGTTCAAGATAAGCTCCATCTCCTCAGCATCACTGACGTGGTCGCCCAGGTGAATGATTCTTGAAATATCTTTAATCTGTGAAAGTTCAAAACACAGATCATCTATTTTTCTATGCGTATCAGCACAAATTGCTATCCTGGCCTGCATTGATGTCCTCCATAAGCTTGCGATAGGCACCGGCCCTGTGGGAGATGGCGTTCTTCTCCTTCTCCGGCAGCTGGGCCAAGCTCTTTCCTATAGCCGGTATATAAAACAGGGGATCATAGCCGAAACCCTCATTTCCCCTTCTCTCGGTCAATATCTCTCCGTCCAGCCTGCCCTCATATTCCTTGAGACGCCCGGCCTTCAACAGGGCTATTACTGTGGAGAAGTGGGCAGCCCTCTTTCCTTCCTCAACCCCCTCCATTTCCCTAAGAAGCTTGTTAATATTGTCATCATATGACACATTGAGCCCCGCATAGCGGGAAGAGTAGACTCCGGGTCTGCCGTCAAGGGCATCAACAAAGAGGCCCGTATCATCTGAAATAATCCAATACTTGTCCGGGTCAATTCCCTTTTCCCTCATTGCCCGGGCCAGGCCCTCCACCTTGATCTTGGCATTCTCAGCCAGGGTGTCACCCGTTTCCTCAATATCGAGGTCTTCCAGGCCCAGGTCGGACTTGGATAAAACCTTAAAGCGGGATTGGTCAATGAGGTCAGTCATCTCCCTGACCTTATCGGGATTGTGCGTTGACAATACTATTGTTTGCATAAGCGCCCTTTCTAATTATTCTTTATATTCGGTATATTCAGTCCTATCTGAAATATTTATTTAAATACTCTTCCAAGTCAGAGCCTTCCAATATTTTAACTCCGAGTTTTAGGGCCTTGTCCCTTTTTGATCCGGCTTTTTCCCCGGCCAGGACCAGGTCGGTATTCTTTGAAACTGATGAAGAAGCCTTGCCTCCCATCATCCTTATTTTATCTTCAATTTCCTTCCGATTAAAGCCCTCTATGGACCCGGTCACCACGAGATTTTTCCCCTGTAAAAGCTCAGACCCGCCATCCTCACTATCTTCCACTTCCTTAACCCTTATCCCCTGCTTTAAAAGCTCATCCAAGGCGGATACTATGTGGGAATCGTGGAAAAACTCGACTATATTGGCAGCCGTTATCGGTCCCACATCCTCGATTTCTTCCAATTCCTCTTGGCGGGCATTCCTGAGATTATCCAAATTTTTGAAGTGGCCGGCCAGATCAAAAGACCCGGTTTGACCCACTCCGGGTATGCCCAGAGCATTTATAAAAGCCGCAAATTCGGGATTCTTCGACTCCTCCAGGGCATTCAGAATATTGGCGGTCTTCTTGGGCCCGAAGCCCTCAAGCTCCATAAGGTCGGCCTCTTTAAGCTTATAGAGGTCGGCCAGCTCTCTAACCCCCTTCTCAACAAGTTTCTCAAGAGTCTTCTCCGACAGGCCCTCTATGTCCATGCAGGCCCTTGAAGTGAAGTGGTTTAGCCTCATCACAAGTTGGGGCAGGCAGGACAGAGAATTCGGACAATACATGTGGACCTTGTCATAGACAAGCTCGGTCCCGCAGGCCGGACAATACTCAGGCTTTTCAATCGGCTTGGTCTCAACATCGGGATCCGGGGTGGCTCCCAAAATCTCGGGGATAACCTCGTTAGATCTCCTTATTAAAACCCGGCAGCCCAGGCTCAAGTTCTTCCTGACTATGTCGTCATAGTTATTTAGGGTGGCCCTTGAAACCGTGGCCCCGGCAATTTCCACCGGATCCAAAATGGCCGAAGGTGTGACCTTCCCGGTTCGGCCCACATTCCACTCAACGTCTCTTAGAATGGTTGTAACCTCCTCGGCCTCAAACTTGAAAGCCATGGCCCACCTGGGAAATTTGGCGGTCTCCCCCAGGACTTCCCTGGTCCTCAGGTCATTTATCTTAATAACAACCCCGTCGGTCAGAATGTCAATCTCGTGCCTGATCTTGTCAATTTCGTCAATGGCATCCATTATCTCTGAAATGTTCCTGCACTCCCTCAAAAAAGGATGTACCTTAAAACCCTGCTTCCTCAAAAAGTCCAGCATCTCCAGCTGGCTATGGAAAAGGTCCTCTTCCTTGTATCCAATATTATATATGTAGGCGTCAAGTTTCCTTTTAGCCGTCTCCCCGGGATCCAAGTTCCTGATAGCCCCGGCAGCCGCATTTCTGGCGTTCTTCAGGGGCTTGTCGGCTGTTTTATTGTAGTCCTCCAAGGCTGATAGGGGCATAACCCCCTCACCCTGGACCTCGAGCTTGCCCTCATAGGGTATTGAAAGAGGTATCGACCGGATTGTCCTTATCTGGGCTGTGACCTCTTCTCCTATCCTCCCGTTGCCCCGTGTGGAGGCCACGGTCAGCTTGCCCCCTTCATATGTCAAATTAATGGTCAGACCGTCAAATTTGAGCTCACAGATAAAAAGTGGCTTGGGGAGGGGCCTATCGGGGTTTTTCTCATTGAAGTCCTCTATTTGTTTTAGGCATCTGTCCGCCCAGGCCTCAATCTCTTCCCTTGACCTGCTCTTGTCAAGTGAATAAAGAGGGGCCAGGTGGCTATGCTTCTCAAAGTTTTCCAGGACCCTGCCGCCTACCCTTAGGGTCGGGGAATCCGGGAGAACTTGACCGGTCTCCTTCTCCATCGCCAGCAGCCTGTCATAGGCCTCATCATATTCGATATCCGATACGGACGGCCTGTCATAGGTATAGTACTCCAAACTCCATCTGTTCAGCTTATCAACCAATTCTCGCATATCATGATAATCAAACATAAAAACTCCTCAGGTCCTAGTTTACCTTAACCAGTGGCGCAATATCGGCACGGAGGCGCTTTAGCCCCTTGTTTTCAAAAGCCACCGTAATCTCGTCACCGTCACTGTTGGCCATGACGGAAACCACAGTCCCCTTGCCGAACTTTTTGTGGCTGACCTTATCTCCGACCCTATAATTGGCAGATCCGGATCCGGTCCGGTCGGCCTTCTCCGCCCTTATCATTTCCCTTATACGGGCTCTCTGCTTGTCGTATTCCCGCCTCATGGCCGGGTCTGCAAAGCCCTTTCTGTAGGCGTGGCCGCTCTGGCCTCCTGACGATTCACCGTAGCCCTCGTCTTGACCGCCTGAATACAGGATTTCTTCCTTTTCTATGGAATCCCCCAGCTCCTCAATAAACCTTGAGGGTCTTGAGGGCATAAAGGTCCCGTAGACCCGCCTGGCATTGGCAGCTGAAAGATAGAGACCGGCTTCAGCTCTGGTTATGGCCACATACATAAGCCGCCTCTCCTCTTCCAAATTTCCCTCCTCCATGGACCTCTGTGAGGGGAAAAGGCCCTCCTCCAGGCCCACCAGGTAGACAATGGGAAATTCCAGGCCCTTGGCGGAGTGCATGGTCAAGAGGGTCACACCGTCCCTTGCCTCCTCGGTCTTATCAAGGTCGGACATAAGGGAAAGGTTCTGGAGATAGTCGACCAAATTTGCCTCTTCCTCGAACTCTTCGTATTGGACAATGGCATCGTAAAAGGAAGAAATGTTTTCGATTCTCGACTTGTCCTCTATATTTGGAGAAGTCTCAAGCATGCTTTTGTAGCCGCTGGCCTCATAGACGAACTTGGCAATCTCGCTAATCGGCTCTGAAATCTTGCCGGCGGCTTGGTCCATAAAGTCCAGGAAGGTGAGAAATTTCTTTCTCTGGGCCGGGCCCAGGTCTTCTATGATCTCTTCTTCCCTCAGGCTGTCCATGAGGGCCATGCCGTTCGAAAAAGCCAGGTCTTTCAAGGCCTGAAGGCTCTTCGCCCCTATCCCCCTCTTGGGCCGGTTTATGACCCTCTCGAATGACAAGTCGTCACCCGGATTGACAATGAGCTTCATATAGGCAACCAGGTCCTTTATCTCGGCCCTGTCGTAGAACTTGAGCCCCCCGACAATCCTGTAGGGTATGCCCTCCCTTATCAGGGCTTCCTCAAAAGCCCGTGATTGGGCATTAGTCCTGTATAGGATGGCCTGGTCTTTATATGACCTGCCGGCCGCCTTCTCCTTTTCAATATTTGATAAAACCGCCTGGGCCTCTTCGTACTCGCTTTCGTAGACCTTGAAGCTCACATCACACCCCTCGGCATTCTCTGTCCAGAGCCTCTTATCCTTTCTTTCAATGTTGTTTTTTATGAGGATATTGGCGGCATTGAGGATCTTTTTGCTGGACCTGTAATTCTGCTCCAGGAGTATTGTCCTGGCCCCTTTAAAATCCCTTTCAAAATTAAGGATGTTGCTTATGTCGGCCCCCCGCCAGCCGTAAATGGACTGGTCTGCATCACCCACGGCAAAAATGGAGCTGTCGGGCCCGCAAAGGGCCAAGATCAGGCGGTACTGGGCTTGATTGGTGTCCTGGTACTCATCAACAAAAATATGGCTGAATCGCTGCCTATAGTGCTTTCTGATCTCCTCGCTCTTATTAAGGATTTCCAGGGACTTTAAAATGAGGTCATCAAAGTCCAGGGCATTGTTTTTTTTCTTTTCCTCTTCATAGCGTAAGAAGATGGCGGAGACCAGGGTTTCTATCGGACTTTTGGCCATATTGGCAGCCTCTTCGGGGCTGTAGGCCCGGTTTTTAAGGTCGGATATACCGGCCAGGATCCCGGCCGGGCTCATGCCCAGGCTTTCGTAGTTATATTTTTTAATAATCTGCTTTACCAGGGTCTTCTGGTCGGTCGAATCATAAATCGTAAAATTGCTGTTGTAGCCCAAAAAGCCTATATCCCGCCTCAGGATCCTGTTGCAAATTGAATGGAAGGTCCCTATCCACATGGAGTCGACGGGCCTCTTAAGTTCCTTTGCCACCCTATCCTTCATCTCCTTGGCCGCCTTGTTGGTGAAGGTGAAGGCCAGAACTGAATTCTTGTCGATCTCTCCGTCCAGTATCAGGCGGGCTATCCTCTGTGTCAGTACCCTGGTCTTACCCGACCCGGCCCCGGCCAGGACCAATATGGCCTTGTCTTCAGCCAGGACCGCCTCTTTTTGTTTTTGATTGAGTCTATTTAAATCCATCTCTACACCTAAATCGTAAGGCCAAGCAGGTCTTCAAGTTTTTTCCATGAATTGTTGATAATGAGTTCTTCAGGGAAATCGCACTCTTCCAAAAGCTCGATAACCGGATCAAAATATCCCACGGAACTTGCAAAGTGGGAGTCCGTATTCACTATTATTGGCAGCTTCTCCCTCTTACAGATTTCCAGGTACTTGGGGATATTGTCCCTCGCATTGAGCCTGAACCCGGACGGACCCAGGGAGGCGACATTTACTTCCATGGCAACCCCGTTTCTCTTGCAGGCGGCAACCACCGCCTCATAGTCCAGGGGGTACCTGCCGTCATCGGGATGGCCAAGGATGGAGATCTTCTTATGCCTGTCCAGGCAATTGACGACAGCGTCCGTGTAGTCGTGGATATCCCTTGTATCATACTCATAGACATTGCCGTGGATGGAGGCTATGACATAGTCAAGTTGGTCAAGCAGGTTTTCTTCGTAGAGGTCTCCCTTGTGGTTGTAGATGTTGAGCTCACCGCCCTTTAAAAGCCTGACCCCGGCCACATAGTCCGGTATGGCCGCCAGGTTCCACCAGTATGAGATGTGGGTTGTTTCAGGCATTCCATAGCCGTGGTCCGACATGCCCATTATCTCCAGACCCTGTTCCTTAGCGGCACTGGCATTTTCAATAAGGGTTGAGTAGGCGTGCACACTGGCCAAAGTATGGGTATGCAGGTCCATAATAAAATTCTTCATCATCAATAAGTCTCCTCTTTTCAAAAATCAATTTTTCGTTATAAGTATTTGTTCGTACATAAGTCTATAATCCAAGGCCGGGATCCGTAGCAAAGCCCAGGTCATCCCCGCCCTTGTATTTGTATTGAAGGTAGCCGGCCGCCCCAATCATTGCGGCATTGTCGGTGCAGAGCTCCGGACCCGGATAGTGGAACTTAACCCCTCTCTCCAGGCACATGGCCTCCAGGGCCTCTCTCAAGGGCCTGTTGGCAGCAACCCCGCCTGACAGGCAGAAGTTCTTCATATGCGTTTGGTCCAGGACCCCGGCCGACTTCTTGACCAGGACGTCTATCACGGCATTTTGAAAAGATGCCGCAACATCAGCCTTGTTAACTTCCTCTCCCTTTTGCTCCTGATTGTGGCAGTAGTTTATTACCGCCGTCTTAAGGCCTGAAAAAGAGAAGTCGTAGCCGTCGGATTTTTTCATCATGGCCCTTGGAAAATCTATGGCTTGGGGGTCTCCCTCCTCAGCCAGCTTCTGGACCTTGGGACCTCCGGGATAGCCCATACCCAGGACCCTTGATACCTTGTCGAAGCTCTCTCCGGCCGCATCGTCCCGGGTTGTTCCCAAAACTTTATAGCTCCTGTAGTCGTCAACCCTGACCAAATAGGTATGGCCCCCCGATACCACCAAGCTTATAAATGGCGGCTCCAAATCAGGATTGGCAAGGTAATTTGCACAGATATGGCCCTGCATGTGGTTGGCCCCGACAATCGGGATCTTCCTGACATAGGCCAGGGCCTTGGCGGCTGAAACGCCTACTAGGAGGGCCCCCAGCAGACCCGGTCCCTTGGTCACGCTGACCAGCTCAATATCTTGGGGTCCAAAGCCCGACTCCTCAAAGGCCATGTCCAAGAGGCGGTTAATAGTCTCCAGGTGCTTTCTTGATGCTATCTCAGGCACCACCCCGCCGTAGAGGGCGTGTATGGGGATCTGGGTTGAAACCAGATTGCAATGTATTTTTCTCAAATCCTCAAGGATGGCGACGGATGTCTCATCGCATGAAGACTCAATTGCCAAATGAATCATTGTCAGCCCCCATTTCTTTTTTCATTATATATGCATCCTTATGTTCCATAGTGTAGTAGTCTCTTCTTGTGTCAATATGTATAAAGCCCTTCTTTTCGTAGAGGTCAATGGCATCGGAGTTCCCTTCGGCCACCTCAAGATAGCAGGCTTCCGAATCCTGTCTCCCGGCCTCCTCGAGGAAATGGTCCAGCATCTTTGAGCCCAGGCCCATCTTTCTGTAGTCCGGATCCACGGCTATATTGTTTAGAAAGGATTCCATGGCTATATGCCAGGAAGAGTAGCAGGCAACCACCCTTCCGTCAAGCTCCACGACATAGCACTTGATCCTGTCGTTAATTAGGAGCTCATCCTTCCACATCTGCCTGGTCCAGGGAAATTGGAAAGACCTTCTCTCGATCTTTAAAACATCATTAAGGTCTTCCGGAGTCATGGGCCTCAGTATTTGATTTTTATCGATTACTTCCACCATTATTTCCTTCTGTCTCTTTCAAGCTCGGCCTGGGATTTTCTCAAGTAGTTGGCCTTGATGTCCAGATATGAGTCTTCCAGGCCCCTTTCTATCTTCAAGGCCCCCATCCTGAGCAGGGAGGGTATGGGCGAAATATTATATTCGTCCCTGTCAATTCTATATTTAAATTCAGCTTTTTCAAGGATTGAGGGGTGGCTTTCTATGCCCCTGCCCGTGAAAAGAACTTCCTCAAAGTCCCCTTCCCTGACAAGCCCGTTGAGGTCTTGGATAAAGTCATCTTCATAGTAGAGGCCCTCTTCCTTGACCTGCTTAAGCTCCCATTTGCCTTCATAGCAGGCAGCATAGATCCTGTTGCCCCTGGCATCTATGACGGGGACTTTTAGGGTACTCTCGCCTTCCTTGCCCCAGGCCAGAGCCTCCAGGCTGGTTATTCCCGCAAGCTTCTTTCCGGAAAATTGGGCCATGGTCTTTGCCATGGTCAGGCCTATCCTGATCCCCGTGAACGACCCGGGCCCCGTTATAACCGCATAGGCGTCTATATCCCCTATGTCAAGCCCAACCTTCTTCAATGTCTTCTCTATTGCCGAGATCATCTCCTCGGCCCCCGACCTGTCATGGTCAATTATATTTACAGCCTCGATTTGGCCCCCGGTTATCGGAGATTCCTTGCCCTTTTCCCAGCGGAAAACTCCGCAGGCGCTTGCAGCTGACGATGTGTCTATTGCCAGGATCCTCATCTGACTTCAACCTCTCTTTCCTGGTCCTGCCCCTTTTTGATGGAAACCTCTATCATATTTTCCGGCAGGTAATCTTTGGCCTTATCGGCCCACTCTATAAATGTAAAACCCGACTCCGGGAAAAATGCCTCCTCATAGTCAAGTTCCTCAATCTCTTCCTGGTCTTCCAACCTGTAAAGGTCAAGGTGCCTGATGGGCCCCCTCTCGCTCTTATATATATGTATTAGGTCGAAGGTTGGTGAACTTATCCTGTCACTTGACCCCATGGCCTGACCTATCCATTGGACTATCCTGGTCTTTCCTGCGCCCAGGTCCCCTTTGAGGCTGACCACTGCAGGCTGTTTCAGGCTATGAGCAAATTTAAAGGCCCATTTTTTCATGGCTTCTTCATTTTTTATATACATATTCCCTCCTAAAACAATTACAATGGAATAGCCCTAAATTATGGTAAACTCATAGGGACGGAACAAGGAGATTTTTATGGGTAGCATAGCTATACAATTGATGGTAATCACAATTCTTTCCAAGCTGACCGGGCTGATCCGCGAAGTCTACTACGGAGCTGTATTCGGGACCTCCATGATCAAGGATGTCTACGTAATAACTTCAAGTATATCAGCAATACTTTTCAGCTTCATTTTTATGTCCATGCAATCCACATTTATACCCATGTACAACGGGATCATGGACAAATATGACCGCAAAAAGGCCGACAGCTTCACGGCCAATCTCAGCAACACCCTCCTCCTTCTTTCCGTAATAATAATAATTCTGACTTGGATTTTCGCCGAGCCCATAACCAGGCTCATGGCCCCCGGCTTTACCGGTGCCAAGTTCCGGGCCACCGTAGAATTTCTCAGGATCACCATGGTAAGCATAGTCTTTTCGGCCATTTCCTCGGCCCCCATATCTTACCTGAATATATATAACGACTTCCTGACCCCGGCCACGACCGGCATGATAATGAACCTGGCCCTGATATTTGCGGCCTACTTTTCGGCAAAATTCAATTCCATGCTAATTTTAGCCCTAGGGGTTGTTTTTTCCAAGGGCATCCAATACATCTTCTTCCCCCGAGCAATGCGGAAGTCCGGCTACAGGCACAGGGCCCTCTTAAAGCCCTTCGATCCTCTCATAAAGGAGGCTTTGATAATTGCGGTTCCGGCTATCTTGTCAATCCTGGTTTCTGAAATTTCAATTGTTGTGGATAAGTCGATTGCTTCCAGCGTTGCAAGCAACGGGGGAGTTTCGGCTTTGGACTATGCCACAAAAATCCTTGACTTCGTCAGGGGAATTTTTGTCGTTTCAATAATTACGGCGGCCTATCCCAAGCTCAGCAAGCTGGCCGGCAATGAGGGAAACAGGTCCGATTTTAAGAAGCTCCTTACCGGGTCCATAAGCATGGGATCCATCTTTGTAATCCCGGCCATATTCGGCCTGCTAATATTCGCTACCCCCATAACCAGGATCTTTTTCCAACGCGGGGCCTTCACTGCGGAGTCGACCAAAATGGTGGCTTCCGTCCTCATCTTCTATGTCCCCAGCCTCATATCTTCACTGATCTACAGCCTGGGCGTCAGGGCCTTTTACAGCATAAAGGACACCAAAACTCCCTTTATTGCCGGCCTGGTCCAGGTGTTTATAGACATAAGTTTGAACTTCGTCCTGTCTTATTATTTCGGCCTCATGGGCTTGGCGGCTTCGACCACCATAGGCGGCTGGGCCGGGGCCTTCATAATGCTGGTCCTTCTGCGCAAAAAAATAGGAGCCCTGGGCCTGTCCCGGACCTTCAAGAGCATGGCCAAGATCATATCTGCCTCGACCCTCATGTCGATAATTGCCTGGCTCATATTCTACAAGCTTCCCTTGCCGGGTCCTGAAATCTTGAGGTTCTTCCTTATGATATTGGCTGCCTGCCTGATCTATGGCCTGTCAATCCTTCTCCTTGGTGTCAGAGAGGCCAGGATCCTGCTCAACAAGGCCATTAAGAAAATTAAAAGGCGGGCTTAGTGGGGCTCGGGTTGGCCCGGGTTTAGGAGCTTTAGTGATACTCCGGTGTTCAATTCTAAACTTTAAAACTTTAAAAATCAGCCGATCATAATTGACCGGCTGGATTAATTTCATATTTATTTCTTTGGCTACCTATAAGATCAAATGTTGTTTCTATCGTCATAGGACTTCTGGAATTCCCAGGATGACCTGCAAGCCTCTTCAAGGCTTCGACCGGCCTTCCAGTCCAATTCCCTTTCAGCCTTTTTAACATCGGCATATGTGGAGTCAATATCTCCGGGCCGCCTGCCTTCGATTACGAAGGGGATCTTGATGTCATTGGCCCTCTCGAAGGCCCTGACCAGCTCCAGAACGCTCGTTCCCTTGCCCGTGCCCAGGTTATATAGTAGAGCTCCGCTTTTACCCTGAGTCTTCTCTATTGCGGCTACATGGCCCTCTGCCAGGTCCATAACGTGGATATAGTCCCTAACTCCTGTACCGTCCACGGTGTCATAGTCATCCCCGAAAACATGGAGCTTTTCAAGCTTGCCATTGGCAACCTGACACACATAGGGCATTAGATTATTTGGTATTCCAACCGGTGCCTCACCCAAAAGTCCGCTTTCATGGGCTCCTATGGGATTGAAGTAGCGGAGGAGGATGCCGCAAAAGTCCTTTTCGACCTTGCATATATCTTCAACTATTCTTTCAATCATGAGTTTTGTTTCGCCATATGGATTGGTCGTTCCTATGGGCATGCCTTCCAAGAGGGGGCAAGCATTGTCTTTCGAATAAACTGTGGCTGAGGAGCTGAAAACAAAGGTCTTGACCCCGAATTCCCTCATGCACTCAAAGATCGTCATGGCTGAATCAAGGTTGTTTCTATAGTATTTGAGGGGCTTAAGTACAGACTCTCCAACAGCCTTGTAGCCCGCAAAGTGGATGACGCAGTCGGGCATTTCTTTTTCGAAAATTTCCCGGCAGGCCTCCTTGTCGCAGCAGTCAGCCTTGTAATATTTGAGTTCCTTGCCTGTAAGCTTTTCTATCCTGTTTTTTACGCCTTCTTCGGCATTGTAGAGATTGTCTATGACAATTGGTTCATGGCCATGATTAACAAGCTCTACACAAGTATGGGACCCGATATAACCGAGTCCCCCTGTAACTAATACTTTCATTTAATATCCCCTAACCTAAATTATTGAACACCGTAAAAGACTTCCATGGTCAAGCCTTCGTTCCTTATTATGGAAGCATCTTCAACGCCCACATAGACGAAGATGGTCGGATCGGCCCTGTAACCTGTGATGGTTTCGCTGCCTTCCGGATATCTCAGGATATAGCCATACTCATGGGCATGGGACTTGAGCCACTTAAAGGCATCCGTGTCCTGGAAATTATTGTCGATCCTGGGATCGGTCCCTTCAACATAGAACTTGACTCCGGCCCCGGTCTGGAAAACAGAATGTCCGGCCTCAGGGGCATTCTTGGGATTGCCCGAAAGAACCAGCTCCTTGGCCTCATCGGCTGCAGACCTGTAGGTATTGGCAACATTCACCTTTACCCCGTCTCTCTCCATGGCTTCCATCATGACCCTCAAAGCTGCGGCTGCATCTTCCCTGAAGACCGTTTCATAGCTTCCGGCCAGGCTGTAATCCGCATTGACAATCACATTGCCGTCAACCACAACAAAAGTGGATGCGTCACTTATGACGTCCAGCTTATTATCCGGGACAAAGCCCTTGCGGCCTACCGATGAAATCTTGGTCCAGCCGTTCTCATGGCCGTAAGTTTCTACATATGTGCCCTTGGGAATCCTGGCCACTTCCGTGGACTTGGCCGAGTCCCTGTTATACAAGATGGTGTCATCATTGGTAACTAAAAAAGTATCCAGCTTGTCTCTGAAGCCTTCGGCCTGGACCTTCTCGGTCCTGGGCAGAAATTTCCTGGCCTTGGCCTCATCCGCCGTGATGTAGTCTATTTTCACATCCTCCTTTACAGGAGTTTTCTTCTCCACCTCCTGCTTTTCCACCAGGGAAATTGAGGTTTCAGGCTTACTGCTCTGGGCTGATGAGTCATTGGACATGCCGGATAAAACAAACCGTCCGGTGAAAAATAGTGCAAGAGCTGCTACAACGAGGGCAAGGGCTTGTTGCCTCTTCCTGATGGCGGCCCTTTTTCTGCGTTGCTTGTCTCTTTTCGCCCGACGGTCAATGTCTCTTTTATTTTCAAAAAAATCTCTGGGCATAAGCAATCCTTAATATATATAAAAATCCGAATGGAATTAGTAAAATTTTCTTTACACAGTTATTATAACCCAGCAGCTTATGAGCTTCAAGCGTTAGGATTGGCTAAATGCTCTGAAAATCAGACTTTATACTGAAAAATTTATTATTTTTAAACAGTTCTTGCCATTTCCACAAAATGATACTTGCCTTTTAGCTTATCATAGGCGGATTTAAGTTCGTGGAGGCTCTCAAACAGTCCGAAAACGGTCGGGCCTGATCCCGAAACCATGCTCTTTATGGCACCGGCCTTGTCAACTTCTTTCAAAATGTCCCTTATTTCACCCTGCATGCCGATGGCGGCCTGTTCCAATTGATTTGCCATCTTGTCGGTGGCCCTTGGAGAATCTATTGAAATAAGCTCTGCGATCTCATCGACCGAGATCTTTCCGCCTATCTTCACATTTTTATAGACGAAGGCTGTGGAAAGGTTCTGGCCCGAATTTACCAGCAGGAGTGGCTTCCCATACCAGTTCCTCAATGGGGTGAGCTTTTCGCCCCTACCCTGAGCCCTCTGAGTCCCTCCCTTTATGAAAAAAGGAACGTCCGATCCTATGCCGGCCCCAATTTCTTCAAGTTGGCTGCTTTCAAGGCCCAGGCCCCAAAGCTTGTTCAGCCCCTTCAAAACGGCTGCGGCATCCGATGAGCCCCCGCCAAGGCCGGCCTGCATTGGGATCTTCTTCTCCATCTCAATGACAACCGAGTCGTCTTCAGCCAGGTGTCTCATGGCGGCCCAGGCCTTATAGATGAGGTTATCCCTGTCCAATTTCAAATTCTTGTCGTCACAGGCCAGGACAAATCCGCCCCTTCCCTCCTCCAGCGTTATGGTGTCGCTAAGCGATATCTCCTGCATTATCATGTCTACTTCGTGATAGCCGTCGTTTCTCTCGCTTAAGACGTCAAGGGCCAAATTTATCTTGGCATTGGCCTGCAGTTCCAGTTCCATATTTCCTCCTGTAAGTTCGCGGTTTAGATGTGTTGAAGTGTGTGTATGTTGAGGTATAAACGATAGGACTTAATTACTGTTTAGCGTGTGGTGTTGGTGGGGAGATTCCGGACTTAAGTGTCGGTGGGGTTCGGGGTTGTAGTATCGGCGATTCCATTGCCGGCCAAATTTAGTAGTGTGAGTTTCCGCTTTTTGCTTAACTCACACTATCGCTTGGCCGAATTTTGTAGTGTGAGTTCCCACTTTTTGCCTAACTCACACTATCGACGGCCAAATTTTGTAGTGTGAGTTCCCACTTTTTGACTAACTCACACTATCGCCCGGCTGAATTTTGTAGTGTGAGTTCCCCCTTTTTGCCTAACTCACACTATCGCCCGGCCAAATTTTGTAGTGTGAGTTTCCGCTTTTTGCCTAACTCACACTATCGCTTATCCAGCTCCGATCCTAATTCTCTAGTGTTGGTTCCGCATTTTCGCCAAACCAACACTGGTCCTTGGTCTTATTCCGGTCGATTTCTCTAGTGTTGGTTGACCATTTTTGGAGAATAAACACTAGCCATCGGCCTTATCCCAGCCGAATTTACTAGTGTTGGTTGGCCATTTTTGGCGAATAAACACTAGCCATCGGCCATCTCCAGGACGAATCCGGAAGTGGTTCGCCATTACCGGCGAACTCCTTCTAATGTTTTGAGATTTTGAACTTGGCCAATTTTTTTCATTGAGGTTTCCCATATTTCGACGTTTCCCCATGGTTGAACATTCAAGATTTTTCATGGGGGTTTCCCGTGTTTAAGCCTTTACCCATGATCGCCAACTCGAGCTTTTTCAATGGGGTTATCCAGTTTTGGGCTTTTCCCCATGATTGACTATCCGACCATTTTGAATGGGGTATCCCGGATTCCGTAGTTTCCCCATGATTTTCGATTCGGCTCGAGTCAATGGGGTAGTCCGATTTTCTAGCTTTCCCCATGATTTCCAAGCCGACTTGAGTCATGGGGGTCTTCCACATTGCACTGTTTACCCATGATTTTCGATCCCGCATTAGTCAAGGGGGTTGCCCGGTTTTCGCAGTTTCCCCATGATTTCCGATCCGGCTTTAGTCATGTGTATTCCCCATTTTCGCTAAATCCCCATGATTACCCGGCTAAAAACCCCACCAACACCACAATACATAGGCAATTTAAGAAAGGGAGGGCCGGGCCCTCCCCTCTTTTAATTAATAAATGGTCATTTTTACATTCGAAGTCAGCATATCCGTGTAAGTATAGGACACCACTCTCTCATCTCCGAAGTTATTGGTGATTCGTACAGTAAAAACATCCTCAAAGGCATTATCAATGACACCTTCATTGGTCACAATTCTCTTCCTGCCCTTATCCGCCTTTACAACGACACGCCTGCCAATGGCATCCTCAACTTCTCTACGGATCGCATCCATGGTATTGTTATCCTGCAAAGTTCCACCCAACTTTCTCATATATTTTCAAGCTTACCTTTTTATCGATTAAAAAGGTCGGTGAATATAGTCCGTAAAATTATACCATAAAACGGTAATTTTTACAAATTATGCGTTGAAGAAGGCTTTGTAGGCCCTATAAGTCTCGAAAGCATCGGCTTTTGCAGCCAACTCAATAGGTGCGTGCATTGACAACATTCCTGTTCCGCAATCAACTACCTGAGCTCCATATCTAGCCAGGATATATGCGATGGTTCCGCCGCCGCCTGCATCGACCTTGCCAAGCTCGCCCGTCTGCCAAATTATTCCGGCCTCGTCAAAGATTCTGCGTACCTGGTTGAGGAATTCGGCATTGGCATCATTGCAGCCGCCCTTGCCGCCCGATCCGGTATATTTATTTATAGACACTCCGCCACCGATAACCGCTGTGTTGAGCTTGTCGCAAACTTCCGGGAACATGGGGTCAAAGGCCACAGTGACGTCTGCAGAAAGCACCCTTGAATTGGATAGAGCCCTCTTTAAATCAAGCTCCGAATATGAGCCCTTCATTGAATTTATGAGCTCGGCAATGACATTGACAAAGAAGTCGGAGTGCATTCCGGTGTTTCCGACAGACCCGATCTCCTCTTTATCCACAAATAGGGCAACCTTGGTCCTCTTGCTGTCTGAGCTGTCAAGCATGGCCTTGAGGTTTGCATATGAGCAGATTCTGTCGTCATGGCCGTGGCCGGCAATCAGGGACCTGTCGAATCCGACTTCCCTTGCCCTGCCCGCAGGAACCGCTTCAATCTCGGCTATCTGGAAGTCTTCCTCTTCAAGTCCGTATTCCTTTTTCAGATACTCCAGAACCTTGGCCTTGACCGGCTCCTTCTGGTCCTTGTCAGCTCCGGATCCGTCGGAACCTATGACAATCTGCAGCTGCTCGCCCTCAATAAGCTCGGTACCCTTCAGTTCCAAGCGCTTGCGTGAAAGGTGGATTAGCAAGTCATTGATATAGAATACAGGGTCGGTGTCCTTCTCCCCAATGCTTATTTCAACCTTGGTCCCGTCTTTCCTGAAAGCCACCCCGTGGAGGGCCAGGGGAATATTGGTCCAAAGGTATTTTTTTACACCGCCGTAATAGTGGGTCTTCATATAGGCCATGTTTCCGGCCTCATCGAAGGGCAGGGGTTTGAGGTCAAGCCTGGGGCTGTCAATGTGGGATCCCACTATATCCAATCCCTCACTCAAGTCTTCTCCCAGCTTTACGAGGACTACAGCTTTTGAGTTGTTTACAGCATAGACCTTGTCCCCGGTCTTCACGCCCTTTTCAAGAGCCTTATCCAGTTCAACGTAGCCGCTTTTCTGAGCTGCCTTGACTATTTCTTTGCAGGCCAATCTCTCAGTCTTTGCCAATGATAAAAAATCTATATATCCCTGACTATATTTTTCAAGTTCCTTTTTCTCCGCTTTTGAAATTTCATTCAGGACTTTTTTCCTCTCGTATGCCATCTATACCTCCTTATGGTTTATATTACTTTTTTCCTGTATTTGATGTATGATCTTCAATACGCTATTTTTATATACCCAAAAGTTGAGCTTTTTCCCATAAATTTAATTACATTTGCCGATATTGGGTATAAAATATTTTCGAAGTGAATTGGAGGTGCAAAAATGTTTGATAAGTTATTTAATACAGATGAAGATAAGGTCGAAAAAACAGAAGAAAAGAAATCTTCCGTTGTTATTACTAAGGATATGCTCATAACCGAGGCCATACAGAAGAAGCCCAGGATTCTCCAGCCTCTCATGATGGTCGGTCTGGGTTGCATTGGCTGCCCCTCTTCCATGATGGAGACCATTGAGCAGGGTGCCCTCATACATGGGATAGATCCTGATGTTCTGGTGGAAAAGCTGAATGAGTATTGATTCCTTCCACTTTTGTTAAAAAGGTCCGACCTGTTTTGGTCGGACCTTTCTTTTTTTATCTACATGAGCTCCTGGATAGACCTGGAAAACTCTATGGGGTCAGCTATTGGCAAGCCGGCTATGAGCCTGGCCTGGTCATATAAGAGTCCCGCATACTTTTTGAAATTGTCCTCATCGCCCTCTTCTTCATAGGCAAAGAGCTTTTTAACTGCGGGGTGGTCGGGATTGAGTTCCAGGACCTTCTCGGCCTTGATGTCCCCACCGGGTCCGGCCTGGCCGGCAAAGGCCTTCTCCATCTCAATTGAAATCTCCCCCTTGGTCACCAGCATGGCGGCGTCGTTCTTGAGCCTTTTGCCGGTCCTTACCTCTGACAGCTCTCCCGCAAAGAGATCCTTAACCGCGGCATAGGCTTTGCCGTGTGCATCATCTTCCGGCTTCTTGTCTCCTGCCTTATCAGCATCCGAATCGCCATCCGTAGACCCGGCCGAATGCCCGTCAAAATCGGCATCCTGGACGGATTGGAAGCTGTGGCCCTTGTAATCCATCATTGCCTTGAGGGTGAACTCGTCAATGCTTTCGGTCAGATAGAGGATTTCCTTGCCCTCTTCCTTAAGGCCTTCCAGGCCCGGCATCTTGTCCAGCTGGTCCAGGCTTGTCCCGGAGATGTAATATATTGGCTGTTTTTCCGCCCCGGCCCCGGTCCCGGAACCGGCCTCAACCCCGCCATTCTCGGGCTTGGCCCCGTCGCCGGACTGAACCCCGGCATCCTCCCCGGCCCTGACCTTCTCCAAGTCATCAACGATGTCGTCCAGGCTCCTGTTTTTGCCCTTGGAAGTGTTGAAGATCAGGAGGGGAGCCAGCTGATCCTTCTTGGCACCGTAAGACTGATAGATTCCCGCCTTAAGAACGCTTCCGAAGATGCTGAAAAACTTCTCATACTTGTCGGGATTATTCTTCATCATCTTTACCAGCATATCGTTGATCTTGTTCTCTATCTTCTTGCTGATGGCAAGGATGGTCCGGTCTTCCTGGAGGGTTTCACGCGAAAGATTGAGCTTGAAATCTTCGCTGGAAACCACGCCCTGGACAAATGAGTAATAGTCCGGCAAAAGAGCTTCCGCATGGTCCATGATCTTAACTCCATGGGAATAGAGGCTCAGGCCCTTCTTGAATTCCCTGGAATAGAAATCCCAGGGCAGGCGGGCCGGAATATATAGAATGGCCCTGTAAGAAAGGGTCCCGTCAGCCACCATGTGGACATAATCCATGGGATCTTCAAAGCCCAGGTGCTCCTGCTTATAGAATCTTATATAGTCCTCGTCCTTGAGCTCATTCCTGTTCTTGTCCCAAATCGGGGTCATGGAGTTGAGGGTGATCTTCTCAAGTTTTTCCTCATATTGGGGGTTTTCCTGATCCTTTTTCTTTTCTTCCTCGCTCGCATCGTCAGGCAGGTCAACCCTTCTGGACCTTGTGACCTCCATGGTTATGGGATAGCGGATGTAGTTGGAATAGGTGGACACGAGATTTCTCAACTCGTACTCCTGCAGGTATTTGTCGTAGACCTCATCCTCGGTATTGTCCCTCAGGTGGAGGATAACATCGGTTCCCCAGGTCTCTTTCTCGGCCTCCTCAATACTGTATCCCCCGCTACCCCGGGACTCCCACTTAAAGGCCTTGTCAGCCCCATAGGCACGGCTGATAACCTCAATCCTCTGAGCAACCATAAAGGCGGAATAGAAGCCGACCCCGAATTGGCCGATAATATTGGCAGCCATATCATCATTTTTCCCGGAAACGTCCGACTTCCCCGACTCGGTCGTATCAGGGCCACCGGTCTGGCCGGAAGCCCCCTTAAATTCCAGACTTCCCGAGTGGGCAATTGTCCCTAGGTTCTTGTCCAGGTCCTTTTCGTCCATGCCTATGCCCGAATCGGAAACCGTGAGGGTCCTCCGGTCCCTGTCCGACACCAGGCGAATTTCATAGTCCGACCTGTCAAAATCTGAAGGATTGGTCTCCAGGTCCTTGACATAGCGCTTGTCGAGGGCATCCGAGGCATTGGAAATCAGCTCCCTCAAAAATATGTCCTTATTGGTGTAAATTGAATGAATCATCATGTCCAAAAGCTTTTTGGATTCCGCTTTAAATTCTCTCATCTTCTTCTCCCTTTCCCGGCCAAGGCAAGGCTGACTTACTTTGACCATTGGTCCATAAAAAGACCGACCCTAGGATCGGTCTTGTCTTTACTCTACTATTATATCCACTTTGTCACAGATTAAACCGAACATGGACTCGATTTCAGCCTTCACGGCTTCCTGAACTTCCTCGCAAACCTTGATTATCGAGTAATCCCTGTCTATTACCAGAGTCAACCCGGCCACAATATGGCCGCCCTCGGACTTGGTCAGGATCTTCTGCTTATAGTTTCTCCTGAGCTTGCCCTCCTTGCTGTTAAAGCCTCGGACTTCCATAACCCCTTCAACTCTTGAAGCCGCCAATGCGGTCACCGTATCTATGACTTCATTTGCCACCAGGCATCTTCCGCCTTTGAAGCTCTCCATATTCTTCCTCCTCTACTTAGTCTTATTAATATCGGCCAACCATGACCTTACATCAAAGCCGTCAAATCCGGGAATCAAGCAATCCGCCTGTCTCTTCATCTGGGCCAGATCCTGCTGATATGAGGGATCCTCGACCCCCACCGTATATATTCCGCACTCATTGGCAGTCAATATAGCATATAGGGCATCATCGAAAAGGGCCACTTCCCCGGGTTCAAGGTCCAACCTGTCCAGAATCGCCCGGAAAAACCTCTTATTATTCTTATCATATCCGTCCGTCGATGATGAATATACCCATTCGAAGCGGTCAAGTATCCCGGCTGTCTTCAATCCCTTTTCAGCCAAATGCTGCCTCGTGGCGGTCCCGACGACCAACTTGATATCCCGACCCTCCAGGTCCTTCAAAACCTTCTCAACCCCGGGCCTTAGGACTGCGGAATTTGAATACCATTCCTCCATCCTGGCCAGGGCCCTCTTTTTGGCCTGGACCTCGTCAATATGTATACCGAATTCTTCTTCCAATGTTTTAATAACCGAGGATAAGCCCTGGGTGATGAACATGTCGTAGTCAATGTCCTCCCGGCCCAGTCCGTTTTCCTTTAAAAGCTCTTCATTCAAGCTGTTCCATGCAGGCATTGAGTTAAGAAGAGTTCCGTCCATATCAAAGATAAGTGCTTTCATATTTCCTCGCATTCTCTCCGGTTGCAATTTTCTTAAACTTGATCTTTAGGATTTCAGTATATCAGAAAATGTGTTAAAGTTGAAAATGAGAGAGAACTTTAAGGAGATATATATGAAAAGCTATACGGCTGACAATGCAAATATAGAGGGATATCACATCGGTGTCCTGGATTCCGGTTTGGGCGGTCTGAGTGTTCTGAAAACTCTTATTCAGACCTATCCCAATAACTCTTATATCTACTACGGTGATTCTGCCAATGCCCCCTATGGGGACAGGGCTCCCCGGGAAATGGAAGATCTGGCGGCTAGACTGATCGGTCGAGCCTTGGAGGATAGTCCCGACGCCCTTATACTGGCCTGCAACACCATCTCGGCGTACAAGGATGACCTCATAGGTTCGGATGTGAAGATCCCCGTCATAGGGACGATAGAGGCGGGATCTGAGCTTGCGGTCAATACCTTTAATGACCTCATCAAGGGACAAGCAGGCCCCAATACAGATCCGACTCAATATGCCGCCAATATTGGTCTGATGGCGACCAGGGTCACGGTCAACTCACACGCCTACAAGGATATGATCAGGTCCCTGGCTCCTGATCTTACTGTTGAGGAGCAAGCCTGCCCCCACCTGGTTCCCGTAATCGAGAAGTCCGGGACAGATGAGGAAAAATACAGGGCAATTGACCTGGACCTTTCCCAAAAAAAGGCAATGGCCCCGGTCATCATCCTGGGCTGCACCCACTTCCCCCTGATCCGGGACTATGTGCAAAATTACCTGGGGCCTCATATCCATCTTGTAGACCCTGCCTATGGCATGGCCAAGAAGCTGGCAAGTGTATTAACTAAAGGCCTTGATGTGAAAAAAAATAGGCCCCTGAAGGCTGAAGGCGAAGGCAAAGAAGCTGCTTATTTCAGAAGGCTCTCAAGCTCGGGTGACCTGGATATACTCAAGGATGTGGCTGCAAGGCTTTTTAAGGAGGATATGGGGGCCTTTCCCTATTCGTATATGGGCTTTAAATAAGCCCTAAGTGACTGTCAGGGCCGGACAGGGTCCCTGCCCTTGACCCTATTATTAATATTTTCTATAATGGAATGGCAATTTATTCGGAGACGTATCGAAGTGGTCATAACGGGGCTGACTCGAAATCAGTTTGTCCTTCGGGACACGTGGGTTCGAATCCCACCGTCTCCGCTTTTTAAAAGAGTGTGCTTTTTGGGCACACTCTCTTTTTTGTTATTCAGATTTTTAAGCATTGACGTACTATTTAGTATTTTCGAAGCCCTTTAATATTTCTTCAACCTTTACCGGGTCTAAACCGGCAAGCTCCATCTGCTCTTTGAAATACCTTGAGCTTGTCTCTTTTGCTTCCATTTGTCCTTCCTTTATTCCAAGGATCTTTCCTTCTTTTAATTTCTTATCACCGATATAGTCCAAGACTTTCTGAAATTCTCCTTTCATTGTATCTCCTCCTTCAATCTCACTATCTACACCTAAAAATGAATTTAAAGCTAAGATCGTATCTGCCCTAAGGTTTGACATTATGTCTGATGTCTCCCTGATAAAGTCCTCAAATTCTTCTTTCTTTGCTATCTTCTGCATAAATTCAAAGAAATATGCCAAATCTCCGGGCAACTTCTCCAGATCCTTTTTACTTGATCTTCTAATATCAACAACCCTTATCTCATAATTCCAGTAATGATTCCACATATACTTTGGTAATTTGGTCATCTCAAGTATACTTGTAGGACCTTTCCAAGGCTTTATCCCATAATATAGAACGATTGAGACAACGGGGATAATGTACTCATCTTTTTTTATTCTGAAGGCTTGTTGCGCCAAGGTTACAGCATCATATAAAAGCATCCTTGCCGGCATAGAATAGTCAACTTCTGTCTGATTTTCTATGCCATAAAGGCTTAAAATTTTTCCTTCTGTTTTTTTAATTATATCACGGCGTATTTCTTTAGTTACACTTTTTCCCCTACTGTCTATCAAGGTAAACTGTGAAGATGTGTCGTAGTCGCTCAGGCTATTTTCATCAATGTGAGGGGCATTTGGCATAAAAGTGTTGAAGAGAGCAGCAAAATTTTCATCTCTTTTAAAAAATATTTTTAAAGCATGATCAATCATTAATAAATTAATCTCCTTCCGCTAACTTTTTAGGTTTATATTTGTGAGAAGCTGATCAGCGAAAATCATTAATATAACTTTAGCATCGGAGAAAGATCCAATCCACCCAAATCAAGTGATTGGAACGGTTTGAGAGCTTCTTATACTGAATGAAACAGAATGAAACTTGGGGACCCAGTCCCTGGATTATGATTGAGAAAAAAGGTTTCATTATTGGTGTTGAATTAGGAGTCATATGTCTATATATTATGTTTTCCCATAAAATTTAGTGTACGAGCGTATCCACACAATGGGTTTGACCTGAAAAAGATCATGTTAATTATCATGCTATTTTAAATCAGAAGGTGTCCACTTTATGGGTAAAGCCAAAATAAGAAAAAAACAGGGCACCGGATAAATCCGGTGCCCTTGTCCATTTAAGCTTTATTAAATGAACCTCAGATCAATTGAGAAAAACAATTTTTATCTGCTAGCCATGATTTCAATGATCTGGTCTTCTACTGCTGCAGAGACGGCATTGAAACCACCAAGGATCTCGACTGAGCTGTAAGAAGTGCTTTCCTTCAAGTACTTCTTCTGAGCATCTGTGAGTCCGTTAGGTCCTACCAACATAAGAGCTGCGTTGTCATTAGCAACAAGCATTCCTGATACTAATGAGTCGGGCAGAGCTGTGCCGGTAGCAATGAAGAGCTTGGTTGCACGAGCAAAGAACTTCTCATTAACTTTCCAGTTAGTTGCATAGCGGTTTTCACCGGCAAGACGAGCCTTCTCGCCCTGGATCTGTCCAAATGTTGTTGAAGATACAACGGCTGTTCCGCCAAGAACAAATGTCTTGAAGTTCTCTTCAGTAGAAGCTTTTTTATCAATCCAATCTTTTGTTACACCTGTCAGATGGTCAGCATCTGTCAGAAGGATCGGTGTGCCGAATTTTGCTGCAGGAACTGAAGCAATAACTCCGTCAGCGAATCTCCAGCCGTTCGCAAGAAGAACTTCGTCAGATTTTACTTCGCCAAACTTATCAATATCAACATCGGCTGCTTTCATAGCATTAGATACGCTGGTCCAAATCTTTCCTTCTTTGTGCATGAAAGAAGCAATATCAACTGCAGTTTCAAAACGATTTTCACCATAGATACGGCTTGTCTTGAGCTTCAGTTTGCTGTCAGCCTGGAGGAATTCATCGATTTCTCCCGGGATAGCATTGGTTCCGCCAAGCACTACTACATACTTGAGCTGTCCGTCTTTCTTAAGCTGTTTCAGATATTCATATGTTGAGTTGTTCAGAGTCTTGCTTCCACGGCCCGTTAAAAGAATCGGAGCCTGGAGAATGTGTGCAAGGCCTGAAGCTGCTAATGCGTCAGCACCGTCTTCAGATTCAGCAAGGATAACAACCTTTGATTGAAGTCCGTTCGGGAAGGTCCTCTTTGCAATCTGAACAGCTGTCTCGAAACGATTTTCGCCGGCAATTCTGTGCAGTTTATAGGGTCCTGTTACAACAAAATCAAATATAACTTTATTGTCTTTAGCTTCTAATTTGCTCAAAGATTTAATCTCTGATTTTTCTCCGGTCTTGCTTGTAGCCTGGAGTCCACCCTCTACAACATATTTCAGGATTTTAGCTACATTGCCACTCGTGTTGTAGGCGCTCATCATTTCATGAGTGAGTTTTAGCTGATCCTTCGGAACTTTAAGTTCAACATAGCCGTTCTTATCTGTTACTGCTGTGAACTTTGTGGGCTGCCAATTCGGAGCTTCCTCATGTTTTGCAGTGTTCTGCATGTAGGTTATTGTATAACCTTCGCCTGCCTGAACGGGTTTTTCGCCATAGAGTTCACGAACAAGAATCTTGAAAGTTACGCTGTTTGCGTCCGGTGTCAGCCAGAGTTCTACAAAGTGTGTATTATAGGTTGGCTTTCCACCATAGGGAGTTTTAATTGTTACAAATGAATATTCGCTTACTCTATTACCGTCTTCAAAAGCTGCAAAAGCTATTACGGTTCCATTACCGGCTTCCGGTTTTGGATAATTCTTCAGAGCGGACAATCCTCCAATAATCGACCCTATTGCATTCGCACTAACTTCATATTCACCCAAAGCATTTGTTTTTGGCCAGCGTGAACTAGAATTTCCGCCCAGAGCGTTATTATCAGTTAATTTCATGCTTTCATTTTCATCAACGATGTAGTCACCGTTCTCATCAGTAAGATAAGCTCCATCCTTTGTCATTACCGGGAAAGCTTTGATGGTTTTTCCGGAAACACCTTTTTTAGTTTCAGGATCTCTGAGTGTTAATTTCAAGCTGTCAAGTCCGGGCATCTTATAAGTAAGCTCAAAATCCTTTACTACATCAACTGTGAAGGGAGCTTCTTTGTCTTCGCCGAACTGAACGAGTTTACCGTCTTTGAAAACCACGGGGAACTTCATCTCATACTGAGATGTCTCTCCGTCGAGATTCTGTCCGTCAACAGCAACATCGATGTCAGGATCATTAATTACAGCTTCTTTCTTAAGTGTCAGTACGAACTGAACATCTTTAAGCTTGCTCAGGTCATATTTTTTTGCTGTAGCCCCAACTTCATCAGTCTTCATTTCGACTTCGTTATTTGCAGGCATTGCGAAAGCTTTTGTTCTTTCATTATCTAAATTGTCAAAAGCCATGTTTTCACTGTGCAGTTTAACGCCCTTATCTGTCATTGCTTCCCAATGAAAATCAAACGGGAATTTTACAGATAATTTTTTCCACTGGAAATAGTTAAGTCCGTTTGCTGTAATGGTGAAGTTAAATGTTACTTTTTCATCTTCAGCTACAGTAACGGAGTTGCCTTTTGGATCTGCCGGATCTTCTTTCGGCGCAGCAAAGCTTACAGGAATAGCTGTAAATACTAATGCCAAAGCCAGAAGCATACCTAAAAGCTTACTAAACTTTTTGTTCATTCTTTCCTCCTTAAAATAATAATGCAACAATTGTTTTTCTCTTTTCCAAGGTGCATTTAGAAACACTCTTGGATATTCATGATCACACTTATAATAGCATATTATGTGATTTGATACAATCTAAAATGTTTTCATTACTTATCTTCATATGGAATCAGTGCTATGGCCCTGGCCCTCTTAACTGCCCTGTTCACATCTCTCTGATGCTTGGCACATACACCTGTTACCCTGCGGGGAAGAATTTTTCCCGCTTCGCTTATATACTGTTTTACCTTGTCAACATCTTTGTAATCTAATACTTTTTCCTTGTCCTTGCAGAAAGCACAAACTTTCCTGCGCGGTCTGAAATTACGACGGCTCATCATACCTCCCTGTTAAAAAGGAATGCGATCATCATCAACCGGGCTGAAGTCGTCTCCGAAGAAATCATCGGAGTCCTCTTCCTCATCCACTGCCCTATTCTCTGGATAGGGGGAGCCGGATCCGTAGTTTGGCTGTTGAGATGAATCCTGATGGTCCTTCCAATCTATGAATTCAACGGCGCTGGCGACCACGTCCGTGGTATACCTGCGGGTCCCGTCTTTTCCTTCATAGGAACCGGTCCTGATTCTTCCTTCAACAATCACCCTCTTAGCCTTCTCCGTGTAGCGGCTGACCGATTCGGCCAAACGCCCCCAACACACAACCTGGATAAAGTCCGCGGTCGGCTGATTTTTCGCTTCCATTTCCATTTTTCTCTCCTTGGACAGGCGACGGTCCACCGCCAGCGTAAAGCGGGCCATGGGATTGCCTGTTGAGGAGTTGTAGTTCAATTCCGGATCTCTGGTCAAACGACCCATTAAAGTGATTCGGTTCATGGATTCCTCCTATTTCTACGCTTCTTTTTTTACAGTCAGATAGCGCAGAACACTGTCTAAAATTCTTGCTCGACGTTCGACTTCAGCTACGATCGAGGGTTCCGCTTCATAGTGCATCACGTAATAGTAGCCCTCTTTCTTGTAGTCGATCGTATAAGCAAGTTTGCGGATTCCCCAATCGTCGATAGTTTCAACGGATCCGTCAGCCTTGATCGCTTCCTGTAAGCGGTCCAGAACTTTCTGTCTGTCGTCATCTGACAGGTCGGCCTTTAGGATGAGAACCATCTCATACTTGTTCATACTTTTCACCTCCCTTTGGATTTGCCCCGTTTTCTGCGGAGCAGAGATTCTGCCAAGTTCCGATATTGCTCCGATTCTCGACATACCGAAATATTATAACAAACCGGAGGGTCTTTGCAAATGATAAGAGCGGAATTTCAGCCTTTTTGTGGATATTTCGTAAAATTTTCCATATAGAACATAAATATTTACGTTTTGATAAAATGGATATGTATTGTGAGAAAACTTAATAATGAAAGGAAAAGCAAAAATATGGAAAAAATACAAGGCTTTAATCTAATAGAAGAAAGGTGGCTGGAAGAAGAGAACTCCTCCCTTTTATACTATGAACATGAAAAGACCGGGGCCCGGCTCTTTCATATGAAGAATAAAGATAATAACAAGGTCTTTTCGATAGGCTTCAGGACCCCTCCCATAGGGTCAACGGGAAATTGCCATATACTTGAGCACTCGGTACTCAACGGTTCAAGAAAATATAAGACCAAGGAGCCCTTCATGGACATGCTCAAAAGGTCGCTTTCCACCTTCCTGAACGCCATGACCTATCCGGATAAGACCATATATCCGGTCGCCTCAAGAAATGATGCCGACTTCCAAAACCTCATGGACCTCTATCTGGACGCGGTCTTCTTCCCGGCAGTAAAGGAAAATGAGCCCATTTTCCGCCAGGAGGGCTGGCACTACCATATTATGGATAAAAACGACCCCATCACATATTCGGGCGTCGTATATAACGAGATGAGAGGGGCCATGTCATCGGCTGATGACCAGATCGAAGATGCCATTTGCCGGTCCCTTTTCCCTGGAACCATCTATGCTGAAAATTCGGGCGGTGACCCCTACCACATTCCCGACCTGTCCTACTCGGATTTCATAAAGTACCACGACAATTTCTACCATCCTTCAAATTCATATATCTTCCTTTACGGGGATATGGATCCCGAAAAGACCTACGCCCACATAGGTCAATATCTGGATAAGTTTGAAAGAAAAGATGTGGATTCCATGCCGGGCGATGTCAAACATTTTGACAAGCCGCTTGAGACCGAGGTTCCCTTTGCCATCGCAAGCGGGGACGATCCCGAGGGCAAGGACTATCTCTCCCTTTCCTGGATAGTTGACCGGGCGAAGAGTGACTCTTCACGCTACCTGTCCAGGCTCTTATCAGGTGCCCTGATAAAGTCCGAATCCTCACCTCTAAGGCGGGCCCTCTTTGATGAGCTGGGGGCTCTGGATGTCAGGGCAAGCCTCTATGACGTCAAGGAAATCGGCTTCTCCATCATAGTCAAGGGGCTAGGCGCCGATAAGAAGGACCTCTTCCTGAAGATTGTCAAGGACAAGCTCGGGGAAATGGTGGAAAAAGGCATTGACAGGCAGGCTCTGGAAGGCTTGGTAAGGGGAATGGAATACAGGCTCAGGGAAAAAGACGGCATGGCCACCAAGGGCATAGTCTTTATGGACCGGGTCATGAATGAGGGCCTCTACGGCTGCAATTCCATGGATATTCTCGCCTATGACAAGCAGCTTGATGACTTGAAAAAGTTCTTGGCCGACGGCGCTTTGGAGAAGTATGTTGATGAGAAACTCCTCAATAACCCCCACAGGGTCCTGGTGGTCCATAAGGCTGTTCCGGGCCTCAATGTTTCCAAGGACAAGGCTGTGGAAGAGAAATTGGCTGCCTATAAAAATTCCCTCAGTCCTGAAGAGCTTGACTCTCTGATTGAGAAGAACAGGACCCTGGAGGCAAGGCAAAATGCCGATGATACTCCGGAGGAGAAGGCAAGTCTGCCCACCCTATCCAAGGACCAGCTGCCCGAATCCATTGTTGCGGCTCCTCGTGAAGTTAAGAATGTCGGGGGCTCCACCCTACTCCTCCACCGGATGAACACTTCCGGAATTGTCTACCTTGACCTGGTTTTCGATATTAATCACATTGGATTTGAGGACCTGCCCTACGTGGGACTCCTTGCCAATATTTTGGGACAACTTGATACTAAAAAACACAGTTATGAGGAATACGGAAAGCTTGAGTCTATCTACACGGGCGGCATAAGTGCAGGGGCTGCGGCTATAGAAAAATACTCGTCAAGGGACTTTAACCTGAATTTCACCCTGTCATCGAAATTCCTGGGACTCGAGAACCTCAAGAAGGGCCTAGACCTTATGACCGAGCAGGCTCTTGACAGCCTTTTCACGGATAAAAAGAGGATAAAAGAGCTTATAAATATAAGCTTGGCGACTATGGAGTCTTCGATTATTCCCTCCGGCCACGCCTATGCCATTATGAGGTCCATGGCCAAGTCTAATGCCGCTTCGGCCTATATGGAGGAGCTTGGGGGTCTTTCATATTATATGTTCCTTAAGAAGCTTTCCAAGGACTTTGGTGACGAGGATGTTGAGAAACTGACCCGGATCTACTCGGCCCTGACTCTTGGGGAAAACAGGATCATTAATTTGACCGGATCTTCCGACCTGCTTGATCAGGCGACAGGCTTTGTTGAAAAGGGTCTTGAAGTCCTGCCCAAGGCTCAGGCTCCCGAGAGGGCTCTCCTGGTATTTGAGCCTAAAAAAATGAGTGAGGCTTTCAGCCTGGCTTCCGATGTCCAGTTTGCCGGTCTTGCCGCTCCCTTCCATGAGGTCAAATCTCCCCATAAGGGTGCCTATGATGTTTTGGCAAATATCCTCTCCCTCACCTATTTATATAATGAGATAAGGGCCAAGGGGGGTGCCTATGGCCAGGGTATGGCGGTCAGCCTGGATGATATGGCCCGGGTCATGTCCTATCGTGATCCCCACCTCAAGAGGACTGTGGATATTATGATGACCATGGGCGATTTCATTGACAAGCTGGATATGGATGACAATGAGTTTTACAGCTTCCTGGTCGGAACTATCGGGGCTTTCGATATCCCCATGACTGAGGAGGCTCTGGGCAAGAAGGATTTGTCCAACTATATGAAGGGAGTTGATCCCGACCTCTACAACCGGGTTCTCCAGGAGATTAAGGATACCGAGCTTTCCGATGTCAAGAAGCTCTCCGCTCAGCTTGAGGATTTCCTGACGCGAGCCAGCCTGACGGTTATCGGTTCTAAGGAAAAGCTTGAAAAATACGACTTTGACAAGATCACTAACTTATAAAAAGTTACCGAGGTTTAGCGGCCTGTGACAGGCTTTGCCGGGTTTGCCGGCCTTTGACAAGTTTGACTGGGTTTGCCGGCCTGTAACAATTTTGCCGAGCTTTGTCGGCTATGAGATATAAGGAGGAACTATGAAGCTGCTTTTGGCTGTTGATGAGAATTTTGCTATTGGAAAAGACGAGGATATGCTTTTCAGGATTCCCGAGGACCAGCGGAGGTTCCGCAAGCTCACGTCCGGAAATATAATTGTTATGGGCAGGAAGACCCTGGATTCTTTCCCGGGCGGCAAGCCCCTGCCCAAGAGGGAGAATGTGGTTTTCTCCCGGAGTCTGACCACCGAGTCTGAGAAGGCCAGGTTGGGGGCGGACTTTCCCGATAACCTCAACTATGTTAAGGACAGAGATGAGCTCGGTGACCTGCTGACCCGCCTGAATCCTGACGGTTCCAAAGAGGTCTTCCTCATTGGCGGCGGAGTCCTGGTCGAGCAGATGATGGACCTGGTCGATGAAGCCGACCTGACTTTGGTGGAGAAGGCCTTCCACGAGGCCGATTCCCACATCCCCGATATCCGCAAGGATGGGACCTGGACAATGGTGGCCCGATCCGAGAGGAAGGAGCATGAGGGCTTGGTCTACAGCTTCTGCCAATTTGTCCGCACCTGATACAATTTTTCGGGCCTGATACAATTTGTCCATACCTGATGCTTATATGTGGTGGCCTGGGCCTGCGTTTGGGCTTGTTCGGCCCCGGGGTTGATGTTAATTTGCCATGAAATAGAGGAGATTCGCCGAAAAGGCGAAATCCCCATGACTCAATTCGAAGCGAAAATCATGGGGGCTTTGCGAAAAGTGGAGATCCCCCATGACAAGTTTTTGTCCGGAAATCATGGGGAAACCCCGAAAAGCGGACAACCCCATTGACTCGATCCGGATCGAAAATCATGGGGGTTTGGCCAAATCCGGACTACCCCATTGATCTGATCCCGATCAAAAATCATGGGGGTTTGGCCAAATCTTGACAACCCCATTGAAAAAGGTCAGATTGACGATCATGGGGAAACCCTGAAAATCGTTTGACCCCCATGAAAAAGCTCGAGCCGGCAATCATGGGTAAACGTTCAAAACTGGATAACCCCATTGAAAAAGGTCAGATTGACGATCATGGGGATTCGCTGAAAACGCCAAACCCCATTGAAAATAATTTCCATTTCCAAAAAATTTCAAAATTAAACGCAAATAAAAGGAGGAGCAGATCCGAATTTTGGATCTGCCCCCATATTGTTCAAAGTGGAGTGCCGCTCGATAAGCAGCAGGCGGCACGGATTAGTATGGCCCCTGGCTTTGATTAGGCCCTAGTCGGGGCCTGCTTTATTCCCTCCTCCACAAATACAAATTTATCTATTTATTACTTAAAATTATTATTTCTTTCCTTTTAATTTTTTAATACCACTATAACCAAGTTTTTCAAGTGACACCAATTGTGTTCTAGCGAGTTTTCTAAGTTCTACCATTCTTTCTTTTTGATCCATACCTTTACCGATAAGAACTGCATTATAGCTTTCCATATTTGCAAGCACCAATAACTCATTTAGACTTGCATAGTCTCTCATATTCCCCTTTAGGTCAGGATTTTCTTCACGCCATTGTTTAGTTCTTTTATTAAATAAGGCAACATTAAGCACATCTGCTTCATTTGCGTATTTATAAGATAACTGTTCATTGGTAAGATCTTTTAAGAGATATTGTTTTATTGCATATGTATGAATTTTATAGTTAATCTTTGAAATTTCCCTATTCAAATTCCAACTTAATGATAATTTTGAGTTTTCATCTGACTTAAGTCTCTTATAATCTTGAATAATATAAAGCTTAAATTCCGGTGAAATCCATGAGGCAAATTCCATTGCAAGATCATAATGTGCATATGTTCCTCTATATCTGCCTGCTTTTGAAACTATACCTATGGCATCTGTAGATTCTATCCATTTTCCTGGGGTCATTGTGAATCTATTTAGTCCTGCTTCACTTCTAAACGTGTCGAATTGCACACGGTTAAAATTTTGATTGTTTAAAATTTCCTATAATCCCATAAATTCAATGGTGTTTCTATTTCTCATCCAGTTTTGGATAACAAATCTTGGATCGTCTGTATTTTTATATTTTGCAATATCCGTTAAGCTAATATAATCATTTTTAAAATCTTCAGTATAAACTTGAATTGAAAATCCCTTAGCAGAAATTTGCTCTTTCTTAATTTTTGACAATTTACTAACTCCTTATATTTACATAACTATTTACCTCTATAACTATTATGACACGAAGCCCGAAACTAGGATCTGCGCCTCCACCTAGCCCCAGCAGTAGAACCTCATGGGGCAGGACCCGCACATGCCAATCCTTTTTTCCGGCTTCTCGAAAATCCCCTCCTCTATTCCGCTTACACTCCTGTCCATGACCTCTCTCCAGTTCACCAGATCCTCCCTCGTGAAGTCAAAGCGTTTTAGGGCCTCCTCCCCCCTTTGGGCTGAGAGGTCATAAAGGGCGTTGAGTCGACTCGGGTCATAGGGGTCCTTGCCCATGCTTTTGTTGAATAGGATCCTGTAGGACTTGAGTTGGTTTATGTAGGTATCCGAGGACAAGGCCCCGGCCGAAAGGCTGGACTTGAAATCCACTATGCCGTCGTCCATTGTCAAAAGGTCCAGGTTGCCGTTGAACATATAGGTGTCCATAAAGGCGTTCAGGCCCAACTCGGCCTTCTTAGAATTTTTGATCAGTCGGTCCTTTTCCCTCTCTATATATATGAGGATTTTGTCTATCTGAGCCCGGACGGATTGCTCATCCTCATCTTTGAGGCGGGCTCCGTAGCCTTCCAGAGTCCTGTCAATGAGCTTGCGAACCTCGCCAAGGCAGCTAACTTCCACCCCGGCCCTGTTTATTTGGCAGAGAACCTCGTGGATGATGCTGCCCCAAATTTCCTGGGGGCTCGTTTCGCTTGGCATTCCCAGGTATCGTGTGAAGTAGTAGCTCAGGGGACAGGCCCGGTAGAGGGCAAGGTCCCTCGTATATGAATAATTTTTTATTTGCGTTTTGGCCTGAGCTTGGGCAGGTCTCAGGGCTTTAAGGGCCCCTTCCAAGTCCAGGTCCTCCAGCTTCTTGTTGAGCCTGACAAATGAGCTGTCAATTGGCCTCTCCCACTTGCCCGGGGACAGGGAGGTGGCCGTGAGTATCAAGATGTCCTGGGCCCGGGTCATGGCGGTGTAGTATTGGCGGAGCCGGTCCAGGTCGTTTTCCAGCTTCTGTGGAATTTCTTGGCCTAAAAGGGCTGACCTGGGCAGGAGGTCCACCCCCCTGGGGTCTCTTTTATAGACATACATTGTTCTGGCTTCTTCCAGGATAACCACCGGAAACTCAAGGCCCTTGGACGCATGGATGGACATAATGCGGACCCCGTCATTGTAAGCATCTTGGTCGGCTTCCCTATTGTCAAGCCCCCACTCGTCAATGGTGTTGAGGTCGGCATAGAATTCCCGCCCCCTTGTCAGCAGATTGCCGGGAGTAAGGTCGGTCACAAGCTTTCCTCCCCGATCCAGCCTGCCTTCCTGCAATTTTTGGACCATTGCCAGGAATATAGCCAGACCCTGCCTTTCATCCTCGAGGTCGGGCTCAGAGAGAACTTTCTTAAAGGCCTCCAGGGAAAAGAATCTTTGGAAGGCCTCAGTCAGGCTCATTGATCCCCTTTCCTCAAACTCGGCCATGATTTCTTCCCTTTTTATGACAAGCTCTTCCCTGTCGTCCGGCTTAATGCCGGCTATGATGTTTACGACTTTTTCGGAAAGCTTTGCGGGATCGTAACCATAGAAAAACAGGACAAAGGCCATGGCCTGAAATTTCTCCACGATGTCCGAAGCCATGATTGACGAGGTCTTGTCAGATATGAAGGGGATTCCCTCTTTTTTCAGGCTCCTCTTCAAAAAGCTTATGGCCGGGTTATAGGCCCTGACCGAATTGGCCAGGACGGCTATGTCCCTGTAGGGTCTGCCTTGACAGTGGACTTGGCGAATCAGCTCAATGATCCTCCCCGCCCAGGCTTCCGGATCGTCTTCAAGGATGGAATAGACGGCTCCCGTGGTCAGGTCTGTCCCCGACCTCAGGTTCTTCTTATAACGCCTTTCCTCTATTTCCCGATCTCTTTTGTCACCGTAAGGGGCGTTCATGTATTCCGAGGCCAGCCTTACGATCTCCCGGCCCGACCTGTAGTTGGTCTCCAGCTTGATGAGCTTGGCTCCCGGATATCTTTTCTCAAAGTTCAGAAGGTTTTCCACGCTGGCCCCCCTGAACCTGTAAAGGCTCTGGTCATCATCCCCCACAACACAGATATTGCCCGACCCTGAACTGATCTTTCCAATGATCTGCTCCTGGATGGGATTGGTATCCTGGTACTCATCGACCATGAAATATAGGGCCTTGTCCTGCTCCTCCTTGAGGATCTCCCTGTTATTTAAAAGATCAAGGGCTCGACAGAGTATCTCCGAATAATCGAGAATGTTCTGATAGGCCATCATATCCCGGTAGCGTTTCAGGAGGAGCTTGGCAGCCTCCACCGCCTCTGATTCTTCCGGATTTTTTGCTCCATTGAAATCCGAAAATCCCTCCCTAATCCTGTCCATAAGGCGGATATATTCTTTCTTCCAATAGCTTTTTCCCGCCAGGTCCTCCTGCCGGATACCGGGGAAAAGCGTGGTCATGGCATGCCTGAGCCTTTGGGCTCGTCCCCCGTCATTTTCTCCCCTTCCGTAGAGCCCTGATTTTGAAAATCCTGTCAATGCGTACCAATATCTTTCGACCAGGCTCCCCACTTCCGTTCCTGAAACTACCCTGTACCCCGGGGCAAGCCCCGCCTCTTCCCTGTGGCCTTCAATAAGGTCAAGTGAGAGCTTATGGAAATTTCCCACACGGACCTCCTCTGGCAAACCCTGAGTCGACCGGGCGGCAATCTCTTGAATTAGGGGATTTTGGGCAAGCCTTGCCCTGATCTCCTCCTCGGCCTTATTGGTAAAGGTGGTCATGGTGATCTGTCCTGGCCTTGCCAAGCCTGAGGCAATGATATGCTCCACCCTGGCAATGAGGGTTGCAGTCTTACCTGTTCCGGGACCTGCGATTATTAGCAGGGGGCCTTCCGTGCTTTTTATGGCTTCCAACTGGTCGGAATTATATTTGATTTCTTTTTGGTCTAATTCTCTATTTTTTTCTTCCATGGGCATTTCTTTCACACTTGCTACATTTTAAGGGGGCAAACTTTGCTATAATTCATATAGGTTTACAAGATTGTTCGAAATCTTTATTTCCACTTTATATGTTATATATTAATATATATTTCAGCTCAAACAAGAAGGAGCTTTAGAAAGAGGTATTTATGGTCAGAAAGAGTTGGGATGAATACTTTATGGAACTGGCCCAGTCAGTTGCTCAGAGATCCACCTGCGACCGGGCCTTTGTCGGTTGCGTTCTGGTAAATCCCGAGCACAGGATAGTTTCTACGGGATATAACGGATCATTGGCAGGCAATCCCCACTGTGACGCTGTCGGTCACACCATGCGGGACGGCCACTGCATAGCCACAATACATGCGGAGATGAACGCCCTGCTTTATTGTGCCAAGGAAGGGATCCCTGTGAAGGGGACCAGCTGCTATGTAACTCACTTCCCCTGCCTGAACTGCACCAAGGCCCTTATCCAGTCGGGCATTTCAGCCATATATTACAATGAAGCTTATAGGATAGATGACTATGCTCTTGAACTTATAAAAAGAAATAAGATTTATTTGAAACAGCTTTAGAAAGGATTGACAATGACTGATATTGATAAAAAATTCGATGATAGGCCCGAGAATTTGGGCAAGGGCCCTGAAGTCACGGACAATGAGGATGAGAATGTTGAGGACTTGAGCAAAGATCCAAGTGATTTCGGCGATGAAGCTCCCGTCTTTGATGCGTCCCCCGAAGAAGCCCAAGATGAAGCTCCCGGCCAAGCCCGGGGTGAAGCTCCCGATGAAGTTTTCGGGGAATCTTCCGAAGAAGTCTCAGAAGTAATTGAAGAGAAAAAAGAGCCTGCAAGGGCCCGCTCCAGCTATAGGTTGGATGAAAGTCCCGAGGAAAGATACGACAGGAAAATTATGAAAATGAGAAAAAAACGCAGGTCAAGAAACCTGTTCAGTGCCCTACTCCTTGTTATCATAGCAGCAATTGTAATATTTGTTGTGGGCAGCTACAAGAAGACCAAGGCTCCAAGTGTAGGCCCGGGAACAGGAGATCCGACCTCAGCCCAGGCTTCGACCGGGGAAAACGAAAGTTCAGACTTGGCCAATTCCGATGACAAGTCCGGAACCGATGCATCGGCATCGACAGACAACGGGAACAGTGCTAATCCCTCATATTTATATGAAGGAACTGCCATGCCCAATGCCAATACCGGCGATGTAGTACAGGATTCCAAGGGTGACGGGAAAAACCACAACAAGGCGGCATCTGTTTATGCCTACAAGGTAAGCGATGTGAAGAATGCCATGTACCATGGCGGCGAGCTTGGCGGGGGCAAAAAGATCGCCTTCTTAACCTATGATGACGGACTCAGCCCCAATTCAACCCCCCTCCTTCTAGATCTGCTCAAAAAAGAAGGGGTACCCGCGACCTTCTTCAGTCTTGGCTCAACAATGTCTGAAAAAAATAAAGGTTCGCTGGAGAGAATCTTCCACGAAGGTCACGCTCTGGCTTTCCACTCCTTCGACCACAGCTATAAGAAGCTCTATCCGGGCAGGAATGCGAATGTTGAAGAGATTGTCAAACAGTACAATTTGTCCCAGCAGGCCCTTAATAAGCTCTTCGGCTTTGAGATCCCTGTGAGCCCCTGGCGCTATCCGGGTGGCCACATGAGCTGGAAAAATCTTGAACCAGCCGACAAGGCTCTCGAAGATCTCAATGTCCACTGGATTGACTGGAATTCTATGAGTGCCGATGCCGAGGGCAAGAGGGCTCCAAAGACTGTCCAGGGCCAGGTTGACCACATCATAAAGGATTGGAAGGCCTACGGCAGTCCCAAGGTAATAACAATATTGATGCACGATGTTCCGACGAAGAAGCTGACCAGGGAAGCTCTTCCAGAGATAGTAAAGGCTCTAAGGAATGAAGGCTTCTCCTTCGGAGTCCTTGAATAGTTGAGACTGATGGGCGGGTCCGGGCCCGGGTTGGCGGCCTGGGCCTGATATTGCCTGGGCCTATCTTGGTGGACCGGGCTGGGGATGGCCTGGGCGGCCGAGCCACGTAATGACCGATTAGTTTGTCCGATATAAATCGCCGGGCCACTTGATTGCCCGGTGCCTTGGCTGGCGGCCTGAACATCTTAAATATAGTAATTGATAGTGTGGGTTTGGCGTAAAGCCGAATCCACACTATTTAATTTGGGCCGGGGATAGTGTGAGTTGGGCAAAAAGTGGAAACTCACACTACTGAATTCGGCCGGGCGATAGTGTGAATTCTTCGAAAACGCGAATTCACACTACTAATTTCGGCCGGGCGATAGTGTGAATTCTTCAAAAACGCGAATTCACACTACTAATTTCGGCCCAGCGGTAGTGTGAATTAGCCAAAAACGCGAATTCACACTACTAAATTTGACTAAGCGGTAGTGTGAATTGACCAAAAACGCGAATTCACACTACTTTCTTCAGCCTGCCGCCCGCAATCCAAGCCTCACCGGCGAATCCACGCCGCCAATTCCCGGCCAGCCAAGCCCACGCCGCCAAGCCCGGGCCCGGCCCCATAAAAGCCATACAATAAAGGCCCCATAAAGCTCCAAACAGCAGCTTTATGGGGCCCCTCATCGCCAAGAGGCCGGCTATTTCCTTTTTACTATATATCCCGGGGCCACATAGTATTTTCTCGGCCCCGAGACCAGGCCCTCCCGGCCTATCCTTGAGTAGGTGCCGGCAAATTCCTCTCCGTACATGAAGAGCCCTATGACGTGGTTGAAACCTTCGATCTTGAACTTATAGTCCTCCATGTGCAGGAAGGGGGTCGGCTGGACGTCAACATATTCCTGGTAAATGTACTTGTCCAGGGGCAGGAGGTCAATTTTTTTATCCCACTCCTCCTGATTCCAATCCCGGCCGAGGATTATGCCCTGCGAAGCGTAGGAATTGTAGGGCTTTATAATGTACTTGTCCTTGTTCCTCTTCACTTCTTCCAAGTCATCCTTGTCCAATATTTCCTTGGTGAAGGGTACGTGGTCTTTTACGAAAGCCCGCTCCTTGTCCGAAAGGAATTCCAATGTGTCCGGATCCCTCAAGACTTTGAATATGAGCTTTGAATGCATGATCTGGGACCTGAATGACCCCATCATTATGAAGGCCCGATCTTTATAGGCCTGTAAGAAGTCGGAACACTCATCAATCCTATCCAAGAAGTCGGATGTCACCACCCTCCTGTAGACCAGGTCAATTGCGGCCTCGCGTCCGGTGTAATCGTCAACTCCATAGAGCTTGCCGTCCCTATAAACCATCTTTGAAGGGTCAACTATGGTGCAATCGAAGCCCATCTCCTCAAATATCTTGTGGAAGCGCTTAAATTCTCTGGGATTGCCCTTATCATCGAAATCCACAATTGCCACGCTGTTTGGCAGCCTATTCATATAGTCTTTATATAGGGAGGTCAAAGCCTTGACCAGGCTTCTGAAGAGCTCGAACCTTTGAATGTCCCACTCTTCTTCCATCTCCTGCATTATCCGGCTCTTTTTGAGGATTTTTCCCAAAACCCTGTCCTCGTTCATGGCCGAAGACCCGTCGGTATTGAGCTCGCAAAACTTGAAATCCCCGTCACCGTTATAGAAAATGTCGTAGCGACCCACCGGTACCGGCATGGTATAGCCCGGATCAATCATTATTAGGTCCTCCATAGCCTTGGAAAACCTGAATTTTTTCCTATATTCCGGGTCTTCAATGAATTTTGCCGTCACCTTTTCCCCGATCGAGACCATAGTGTGGATAATGTCCTTGAAACAGGTCAGGTCCTTTTCTTCAAAAAAGAAACCCTGATAGTTTATGTCAATTTTCTCATCCCTGCACAGGATCCGCTTTTTATCGGTCCTGCTCATAATCCTCCTATATTCCATCTCGTATTCGGAGGGGTCCTGCATAACCCGATCCAGATATTCTTTTGTAAATTCATTTATGAACATAAGTATTCCTCCGCTCTCATTTATCCCTTATCAATTCCAAAAATGCGGCTTGTCCCTCTTCCTTGTAAATTCGGCTAAAGTAGTCGGCCGGGCTTTCAAGATTTTCCCAAAGCTTTCTCAACGCTGTTAAATACTCACTCTCCTGAGCATCCAAGCCCTCTTGGGCCAGGTCGAGCAGCCTGAGTCCCCAGTTGCAGAAATAATCTGACATATAGTAGCCTTGGATACCGTTGTCCCTTCCGGAATCAAGTCCCCTCAAAACTCGTTCCTCGCTGGCGTCCTTGAGAGCCTCACTCAGCTTGTCCAGGACTTTTTCATCATAGAAAAGACCTTTTATCATGGCGCTTGCCCCCAGAGAATAGTCTATTGGCAGGGCGTCCATTGGCCTTATTTCAAGAAAGTTCTTGACCCTAATGTCCGGGAAGACTATACCGATGGCGTGGTCTATGAGCCTCTGAATCTCCCGATCATCTTGGGCGGCATCCATTGCCATTGACAGGGTTGTGTCGTCCCCCGTGCTTATTTCCCTGTCCTCATCATCAAGCTTGAAAATGATTATTTGGTCCAGGAGCCACTCGGCATATTTGGCTATTGAGAAGTCTTCATCGAAGACCCCCGGAATTATCCCGGTTCTTTTGGGGTCGGTCCGCCTCCAGATTTCCTGGCGAGCATTGTGCTTTTCAAGCTTTTCTCCTCCAAGCCGGCTCACCGAATCAAACAGGGTGTAAAGCATTGGAACCATGGCTGTTAAGGCCCTGTATTTTTTTATAAAATCCTCTTCCGAGAACATGTCTATAGAAACTTGAAGGGCGCAGGTCTGTCTCATCATATTTCTCGACCTCTCCCCATGCCTGCCCATGTAGTCGTTCATCATGGCATAGCGGCTCTTTGGAATCAGCTCAATGTCCTCAACCCTGTTTATCGGGTCGGCTCCCAATGATACCATTTCCAAGCCCATCTCATCCAATGTCGGCCTTATTTTGGCCATGGCTTTTTCATATCTTTCCTCAAGTGTCCGGATCTTTTCCGCCATTGTCAGGCTTATCTCGAACTGGGCACCCGGCTCAATGGATATGGCCATGTCCTCATCCTTGGCCCCTGCAATATGGCTGTTTATATCGATTTTTTCAAGATCGTCCCTTTCGGCAAGCTTCTCGAGGAGTTTGGCAACCCCCCTATCGCCTGAATAAAAAACCCTCTTCCCGCTTTTTTTATCGATTATAAAATGCTCCATCTCTATTCCAACCAGGCCGGGCCTGTCTTTGCCCCAATTTCCGGTCATGATGTCGCATATTCTTTTAATTTTCTCTTCTCTTGTAAGCATGTTTTTGTCCAATCTCCAAAGTTCTGAATTAAAAAATCGCCAATTAAACTTTATTATACCCCAATCCGGCATTAAATCATTGGCCCGGCATATATGAACATTATTCTTTGCTTTAAGTTGGCCAGCTGGTAGAATTAAAGAATGAAGAATTGGCCTTGTGGCCCGGGCTTGAGGCCTGGGGCATGATAGATTTTGAGGCCCGGGGTCTTTGGGCCCGTGTGGGATCTTGGGGAGGAGCCTTTATGCCGGTAGCAATAAAAGTGAAATATCTGTATAACAGCGGTTTTGCCATTGATTTCGATAAGTATTATATAGTTCTTGACTATGAAAAGGGCAAACTCGACTTGCCCAAAGATAAAAAAATTATTTTTGTCGTCAGCCACAGCCATGCCGACCACTATAACCCGGCCATTTTTTCCATGCCCGGATCGGAAAAAGCTTCTTATGTCATTTCTGACGATGTCGAATCCTGCAATGTTTACGGCGACGGCAAATTTATAAAGCTGACGGATTCAGCTGCCGAGACCGAGAGAAAGAAAATTATCTACAACCCCAAAAGGTGCTTCAGGGCAAAGCCGGACATGAATTTTGAATTTGCCGGGCTGGATTGGAACACTTTCAAGTCTACCGATCTGGGGATTTCCACGCTATTTTCTGTCAATGGCGTGAGCTTTTTCCATGCCGGCGACCTGACCGCTTGGAAATGGCCCAACACCCCTATCCAAGAACAGAAGAAAGAAGTTGCCGATTATGAGGCCATTCTTGATGACATAGCCAATTATCCCGTTGACATAGCCTTCGCTCCCCTTGATCCGCGCCTGATGGAGAATGCCTATCTCGGGTCAATTATGCTTATCAAAAAGTTGAATCCCCAATTATTCATCCCTATGCATTTCAGGGAAACTCCCCAGATTACCAGGGCCTTCAAGGAATATTTTCAGGGTCAGACAACAACCTACATATCCACTATTGAATATGCAGGCCAAGACATCCTGATCAACTAGCCGGTCCTTGCCTTATCGGCTATCTGAAATTGCCCGACTTGAACTCTGATCATTTCCTTACGGCAATATGACCGGCGCCTTATTAGCATTCCAAGGGCGTCATTTATTTTAAATCCACTGTTGTAGCGCATTTATTCTAGGGATTCTGTTATTGGGTCAAAATTCAAAAGACTCGGCCTAAATTAGCCAAGTCTTTTGGTCAAAGTCTTATTCTCTTTTTAGCACACACGCCCTATTTTAGATTTTCCTATTTTGTATTTTCGAAGCCTTTTAATATTTCTTCAACTTTTACAGGGTCGAGGCCGGCATTGAATAGTCTATTTCTGTCTGATTTTCTATTCCATATAGGCTTAAGATATTGCCATATGTTTTCTTGATTATATCACGGAGTAGCTCTTTAAATCCTTTAGCCGGGGATTTGATATTTTTGGGCTAAATGATTTCTTGGTTAATGTTAAGAAAAGCTTAGCATTGGAAGAAGTGGAATTCTACTCAAATCAAGTGATTGGAATGCTTTGAAGGCTTTTTGGGCTGAATAATACTAAATGAAATGGAGGGGGTAGCTCCGGATCAAAGGTCAGAAAAGTGTCTAATTTAGGGGCAGTAGTTTACCAAATTTAGTAGTGTGAGTTCGCGTTTTTTGCTAATTCACACTATCTAAAAACCAAATTTAGTAGTGTGAGTTCGCATTTTTGGCCAATTCACACTATCGCTGAGCCAAATTTAGTAGTGTGAATTTGCGATTTTGGCCAATTCACACTATCGAAAAACCAAATTTAGTAGTGTGAATTTGCGTTTTTGGCCAATTCACACTATCGCTGAGCCAAATTTTGTAGTGTGAGTTTCCGCTTTTTGCCTAACTCACACTATCGCCAGACCGTATTCAGTGGTGTTGATTCCTCATTTTCAGCGAACCAACACTAATCCATGGCCAGCTTACGGTCAAATTCACTAGTCCTTAGTCATCTCCCGGCCAAATTCACTAGTGTTGGTTCGCGGTTTTTGGCAAGCTAACACTAGTACCAAGCCAAGAATACTAGAGGGGGTTTGCCATCTTCGGCAAACCCCCTCTATTTTCAAGCTATATTGACTAATCCCGGCCCCCGGCCGCCTTATTTCACCAGGGCCTGAGTGTCGCGAGCTATCATGAGCTCTTCGTCTGTCGGTATTACCATGACCTTGATCTTTGAGTCCGGGCTTGAAATTACCTTTTCCTTGGGCTTGCGCTTGTTGTTGACTTCCTTATCAAGCTTTACCCCGAGTATTTCAAGGCCCCTCAAGATTCCTTCACGGTTCTCGGGCCCGTTCTCTCCGACCCCGCCGGTAAAGGTTATGGCATCAATGTGGTCAAGCATGGTGGCATAGGCTCCTATGGTCTCCCTGACCTTGGTATAGAATATCTCGAGTGCCAGGGTGCAGCGCTTGTCCCCCTCTTCAAAGCCCTTGTCCAGGTCTCTGAAGTCTGAGAACTTGCCTGAAACCCCATAAACTCCCGACTTCTTGTTTAGAGTACTGTCAACCTCCTCAGGAGTCATTTTCAAGTTCTGCAGCATAAATGTCACAATTGAAGGATCAAGGTCACCCGACCTGGTTCCCATTGGCAGACCGGCCAGTGGGGTCAGGCCCATTGAGGTCATGTATGATTTGCCGTTTTTAATAGCTGTTATTGATGACCCGTTGCCCAGATGGCAGGATATGATATTGAGCTTTTCAAGTGGAATTCCAAGAAGCTCGGAAGCCCTGTTGGCTATAAACTTGTGGCTGATCCCGTGGAAACCGTAGCGGCGGATCCCGTATTTTTCATATAATTCATATGGCAAGGCATAGATGTAGTTGTGCTCCGGAATTGTCTGGTGGAAGGAAGTGTCGAAGCAGGCAACATTTGGTTTGTCCGGAAGCATCTTCCTGCAGGCCTCAATACCTTGGAGGTTGGCCGGATTATGCAGGGGGCTGAAGGGGATCATCTCCTTTATTGCCTTGATGATGTCATCGTTTATCAAAGAAGATTCCTTGACTTTTTCACCACCATGAACAACCCTGTGTCCTATGGCCCCGATCTCATCCAAGCTCTTAATAACTCCGTGATCCTTGTCGGTCAGGGCTTGGAAAACCAGCTCAACAGCCTTATTATGATCGGGAATGTCAGTAACATTCTCATACTCGCCCTTTTTAGTGTCCTGCTCTATCCTGGACCCTTCATTGCCGATCCTCTCGACTAGGCCCTTGGCTATAACTTCCCCCTCATCCATGTTAAAAAGCTGATATTTCAATGAAGAAGACCCGCAATTAATTACCAAAATTTTCATTTTTTCCCCCTTTGGATTTCCATAATCTGATTTTCATGCACAATCTCGGCACAGCAGTTTATGCCCCACCGAATCTAAACTTCCTTCGAACTATATTGAACCACATTGACCTGTTCAACGCCGTATTAACGGCTTCCCCACAAGGGTTCCGGATACTTGCCCTGACGGGCCATGTCCGAAAATCCGGCCTTGACTATATCCTTGTCCTCGCTGTAGGTTACGCCCAGCCAATGGTCCGGGGTTCTTAAAACCCTGACCTCGGCCCTGCCGCTTTCAATATCCCTGCTTACCGCCGTGGGCAGGTAGCACTCGGCTTTAAGGGGATTCTTTTTGAGCCCCTCATCCGTGAAAATCCTCAGCTCCCTTTCCAGGCTCTCAATAAAGCCCGGATCGAAGGCCCAGAAATTCATTGACACGGGATTGGCAGGGTCCAATTCTTTCCTGACTTTTTTATCGGAATTGGGAGCCTCAACCATGGCATAGGCCTTGTCCCCGTCCTTATATATCTCCGTAAATTCGGTCACTTCCTCAAGAATCCCGTCCTTGACCTTGCATAATCCCCTGGAAACCGACCCCTTTTCAGTCAAGGTTTTACAGAGGTCAAAGGCCACCATGGCATACTTTTTCTTGGCAAGAGCCCCGGTCCCGGCACCGGTCCTAAGTCCGGCAAGAGCCCCGGTCTCGGCCTCCTCGGTCAGGAACTTGTGAACCAGGGAAAAAGCCTCTCTCCCATAATAATCATCGGCGTTTATGACAACAAAGGGAGCATCTATATATTCCCTTGCCGAATAAACCGCATGAGCAGTCCCCCAGGGCTTTTCCCTCCCCTCGGGCACCTGAAAATTCCCCGGCATATCTTCAAGACTCTGATAGGCAAGCTTTACTTCAATATCTTGGGGCAGCCTGTCTATGATGGCCTTCCTGAACAGGTCCTCGTGCTCTTTTCTTATAATAAAGACAAAGCGCTTGAAGCCCGCCCTTATGGCATCGAATATGGAATAGTCGATAATGAGCTCGCCCGAGGGTCCCGGACCGTCCAGCTGTTTGAGCCCGCCGTACCTTGACCCCATACCGGCAGCCATGATCACTAAAATAGCTTCCATTCTTCCTCCTCTTTTCGTTCTTATTACATCTTTGATTATATCAAAAGCCCCCTGACTTGTTTTCATTTCTGACCCTAATGGGTTAAAATAAAGTGATATGTTGAGGAGGTTTTAAATGCATTTTACAGCTGAGGACAAAAGAAGAATAAAAGTGATCTTATTTACGGTCGCCTGTTCCATAATGATTTATGTTTTTGTTTCCAATTTCCCCGTATTTTGGAATGCCCTGCATGGACTTATCGGAATAATCTCGCCTTTCATAATGGCATTTTTGGTCTCTTTCATCATCAATATACCGATGAGTTTTATAGAAAACCGCTTTTTGAGCAAGCTGCCTCTAAAGGAGAAGACCGCCAGATTTATAGCCATAATCCTGGCCTTCCTGGTGATTATACTCCTGCTCATATTGATTTTCTCGATAGTCCTGCCCCAGCTATATACTTCAATAAGAAGCTTTATCCTGTCAATTCCCAAATTCCTTGATGACTTCACCAACTTCATAAAGGGAGCGGATTGGCTGGGCTCAGTTAAAAAACCTATACTCGAGGGTATCGATGCAGTCAGGTCCCTGTCAATCACTGACTATTTGTGGAACCGCTTCGGCAACACCTCTCTATCAAATAGCTTTTCAAAGATCATGACCGAGCTTGTCCCGACCCTGAACAACATACTTTCAGGCTTCGTCACAGCCTTCCTGGTCCTGGTTTTCTCCATATACATGCTGGCCTCAAAAGAGACTCTTATAAGAAACTGCAAGGAGTTGACCTATTCGTTTTTGCCTGAGAGCCTGGCTGATAAAATTATGTATGTGGCCTATACAGCCTATGACAACTTCTATAACTTCTTCACCGGCCAGTTCCAGGAGGCCTTAAGTCTGGCCTTTATGACTTTTGCCGGCATGACGATATTGAGAATGAACCTTGCCCTCATGGTCTCAATCCTGGTGGGCTTCGGTGCCCTGATCCCTATGGTTGGAGCGATTTTGGCGGGCTTCCTTGGCTTCATCATCCTGCTATCAAGCTCCCCTGTTGAGGGGATAGGTTTCCTCATCTTCATAGTCATCCTCCAGCAGTTTGACGGCAACATCGTCTATCCCAAAATTGTAGGCCAGTCTGTAGGCCTTCCGGCTATCTGGGTCCTTTTGGGAGTAACTGTTGGCGGATCCTTTATGGGAATTTTCGGAATGTTGATTTTCATTCCTATCTTCTCGACCATCTATGATATTCTAAGTGATTACAAGACCAAGCGTTTAACCAAGAAAAATATTCAGGTCTCCCTCAAGTAGGGAACCTGATAGTTTTTGAACTAATAAATTGGAGGTAATATATGGACATTTATTATGATGTAAAAATCGATGAGCATTTGCAGACCTATGCCAACCTCATAGTCGATATCGGTGCCAATGTTCAGGAGGGCCAGCCCGTGGTTATCAATTGCCCGGTCCAGGCCTATGAATTTGCAGAGAAGCTGACCCTTGCAGCCTACAAAAGAGGAGCAAGCGATGTGGCCGTTTTCTGGCACAATGAGGACATTGACAGGATGAAGTACGACTACGCCCCCCTTGAAACTTTCAAAACCGTTCCCGATTGGGCCTATGACCGTATGGAATACTATTACAAGAAGAATGCTGCCATCATCGGCATTACTTCCCATATGCCCGATATCTTTGAAGGCGTTGACGGCGAAAAGCTGATCGTTTCTTCCAAGGCCTATGCCGAAAAGATGAAGCCCCTTGACCACTACACCATGAACGATGAGAATTCCTGGTGCATAGCGGCCTACCCCAACCCGGAATGGGCCATGAAGGTCTATCCCGACTTGGGCAGCTATGAGGAGGCTTATAAAAAGCTCTGGGACTCCATACTTGAATTCTGCTATGCCAAGAACCCGACACCGGAGCTTGCCTGGAAAAACCATATAAGAGTATTGGAAAATCGTGCAAAGACCCTGAACGAATACCAGTTCGAGTCGGTCCATTATAAAAACTCATTGGGCACAGACCTTGAGGTCCGCCTGCCGAAAAACCATATATGGCTTGCGGCAAAATCCGAAAATGCCAAGGGAACAAGTTTTATCCCCAATATGCCGACCGAGGAAGTCTTTACGGCTCCCGACAGGACCGGGGTCAATGGAAAACTTGTGGCAACCAAGCCCCTGTCATATAACGGCCAGCTGATTGAGGACTTCATGTTCACTTTCAAGGATGGCAAGGTTGTGGATTTTGACGTAAAAAAGGGCGGCCCGGCTCTTAAGAGCCTGCTTGAGCATGACGAAGGTGCCAGGATGCTTGGGGAAATAGCTCTGGTTCCTTATGAGTCCCCCATCTCCCTGTCAAACACCTTGTTCTATAACACCCTCTTCGATGAGAATGCTTCCTGCCATTTTGCTTTCGGAGCCTGCTATCCCACCTGCATTGAGGGCGGGGTTGACTTATCACCTGAAGAACTCATGAAAAGGGGAGGCAATGACTCCAGCCTTCATGTTGACTTTATGGTAGGCAGCAAGGACTTGTCAATTGTCGGAAAGACTCAGGATGGTAAAGAGGTACAGATTTTCAAAGACGGGAACTTTTGCTTCTGATTTTGCAATTTAATTTGGAAAAATAACTTTAATAAGGTGATTTTAGAAATAAGTACTCTTTTGTTTATTTTATAAAAGGGTACTTATATTTCTTTTGCCGTATAGAACACGATATACCTTTACAGTTTGGCTCACTTCATCAACTATATAAAAGACAATATAATTTTCAACAGGAAGAGCCCTAAGTCCCTTTAGTTGGCTCTTCCTGGTTGAATATAATCTATAACGCATCGGAAACTCGTTTAGTAACTTGATTTCTTCTAATATTCTTTTTACCAATTTTTCAGCTATGACAGGTTCTAACAGCTGTTCTGATATATATCTCAAAATACACAGATTATCTTTTCTGGCACTTGACGAGAACATTATCTTATACTTCACTATTGGTCTCTTTTCTTATATCCTCTTCAAGGTCTTCAAAAGAATATATTCTTCCATTTTCAAAATCACTATGTGCTTTAAGCATTTCCATATCGAATTCTGAATCCGTTAATTCTGATAAAGATAGAGGTCTTTCATCTGAAATTTTAACTTCAAAAGGTAAACCCTTTTGCATTATTACTTGTCTTAAAAAAATAGAAATAGCATTTGACATTGGAATTCCCAGTTTCTTAAGAACTACTTCAGCTTGTTCTTTAACATTAGATTCTACTCTTACATATATATTTGAAGATTTTGCCATGCTTATCACCTCCATTTAACAATAATTATATCACTTTGTATTTCTGATAGATATACAATTGCTATTACTCTTCTTGTTCCGCCTCAATAAGGACATTCTTCCAATAGACTGACTCGACCCCATCCAAATCAGCTATCCTGTCCAGAGCATCCAGCATCTTTTCATTTGGGCTTGAAACTTTCAGCTTAACTTCCTTGGAGGCGACCGTTGTTTCTTTCGAGTAGTTATGCAATGAGTTCGAGGGCCTGATTGTCATCTGTATGACCGGCATGTTCTTTTCCTCGAGAAGGTCCTCAATTTTTTCCAGCAAGCCCTCTTTCTGGTCACAGTATATGTAAATTATCCTCTCTTTTCTCCTATTTATTAGGCTGGACCGTCTTTCAATAACATTGAGCATGGACAGGGCCAAAATTGAAATGATAACTGCAAACATGGAGGCCATATAAAGCCCTGCTCCGACCGCCATCCCGACACCGGCAGCTATCCAAAGGCTGGTAGCCGTGGTCAGCCCTCTTACTGTGGGGCCTTCCTTGAAGATGGTCCCGGCACCGATGAAACCGATTCCGCTGACCACTTGGGCCGCAATCCTGGCAGGGTCCCTTCCTGAAAATTTTTCCGGAAAACCGTATATGGAGATAATCATGATCAAGGCCGATCCCATGCTCACCAAAAGATGGGTCCTAAGTCCGGCTGGATGACCCTTTCTCTCCCTTTCGTATCCAATTATGCCTCCGAAGATGGAGGATAGTGCAAGTCTCAAGATTGTATCAAACAGATTCATTTTTTACCGGCGTAAAACGCCCGCCTTTCTATTTTCAAAAGAAGTGATTTTGTCAAAATTTTCTTTTTATAGTCATTTTATATATAGGGAATCATGTCCTTTACCGAATTAAATATATAGTCGGCATGGACAGGACTTTTCTCATACATTTCTATATCTGTTTCCCCCGATAAGACCAGGGCACTGGTTATGCCGCTTTTTCCTCCGAAGGCTATGTCTGTATAGAGCCTGTCCCCCACCATAATAAAGTCTTGGGCCCGGGCCCCAAACTTGGCGCAAATGGCGTCCAACATGGGCTTCTCGGGTTTGCCTATAACCATGGGTTCCCTTCCCGTTGCAGCCTTAAAGAAGGCTATAAAAGCCCCGGCATCCGGCATGAACTTATTGCCTTCCAAAGGACAGACAAAGTCCGGATGAGTCGCAATATATTCGCAACCCTCCATTAAATAATCGCAGGCTGTCCAAAGCTTATCATAATCAGTCTCAGTATCAAAGCTGGTGACGACAGCATCTATGTCCCGGCCCCTCTCATGGACAAGGTCAAAGCCGTCATTTGAAAATTCCTTCTCCAGTGAAGAGTTACCGACCAAAAAAATCTTTTTTATGTTCCTATCATTGAGATAGAACCTCGTCGCCTCTCCTGAGGTGAAAATATCGTCTTCACCGCTGTCTATTCCAAGTCTCCTAAGCTTTGCAATATAATCTCCCTTGTTTCTTGAGGCGTTGTTGGTTAAAAATATGTAATTCTTCCCTACCTCTTTTATTTTATTCAGGAAATCCAAGGCCCCGTCAATGAGCTCGTTTCCAAGATAGATTGTTCCGTCCATATCGAGGAGATAGGTTTTCTCCTTTATTTTTTCACACATGGTCTTCCCTTTCCGACTTTTTCGACATATTCCAGAATACCGGAGTCAAAATATATGACACCAGCAGGAAGAGCAAGCCCAACCATAAAAAGAAGAGACCGCTCAGATAATAGATAAGGATAAAGCATATGACGCAAGTCAGAAAAATCAGTAAGCTGGAAGCCGGATTGGCAAAGGTCATGGCCAAGCCGTCCTCGGCAAGCTTTTTCAGGTCCTTATCAAAGACCGCCAAAAGTCCATAAACATAGAAAATATACACCGTGAAGACGCAGGCTATGGCAAAGAGACAAATAGCCAATGTCAGGGCCAAAAAGCCTCCGCCCGACCTGTAGTAGGCCAGAGCCAGCCTGAAATCCCAAAAAATAAAAATATAGAAGGCCAGACTGACCAGGTTTATAAGGGTTCCCTTAAAAAAATGTTTTTTTAAGCCTTTAAAATAGGCCGAAAAAACCATACCCTCATGGTCGCGAACCATTTTAAATGAAAAGTCGAAAAAGGCCGCGGTCGAAGCCCCCATAGTTATTATGGGAAGAGAAGTCAGAACCCAAAGAAAGCTCAATACGGTCGTATCGGCAAGCTTTCCTATGGAATTCCACATCTTGTTTTCCGGATTAAAAAATTCCTTCATAAAACCTTTCTTCCTCTTCCCAATATTAAATCAACTGCTAATTAATTAAGTATAGCTTCTTCGCTTTCCTTATCAAAGATGTGAATCCTCTTTTCATTAATTGCCAAAGTGACCTCATCCCCGGGCTCTGCAGTTGATGAAGCATCAACCTTAGCCATTATATTATCCCCACCGAAGTTCACATATAGGTAGGTTTCCGAGCCCATCTTTTCAACAACTCTGACCTTGCATTCAATGTGTGAGGGATGCTCCTGGAGGTGCCTGGTGTCATCTTTGAGATGCTCGGGTCTGATTCCCACGACAACTTCTTTATCAACATAGGAGGCCAGGTCTGCCTTGCTCGTTTTTTCCTCCGGCAGGTAGACTTTATAATCATTTATTACCAGGACATAGTCTGAGCCCTCTTTTATCAACCTACCATTAACGAAGTTCATCTGCGGACTTCCAATAAATCCGGCAACAAAGAGGTTGTTTGGCTTGTCATAGAGGTTTTGAGGACTGTCCACCTGCATGATAAAGCCGTCTTTCATAACGACAATCCTATCCCCCATTGTCATCGCCTCGGTCTGGTCGTGAGTAACATAGACAAAAGTTGTCTGCAGGCGTCTGTGGAGCTGCTTAAGCTCGGTTCTCATGCTTGCCCTGAGCTTGGCATCCAGGTTGGAAAGGGGCTCATCAAGCAGGAAAACCTTGGGCTTGCGGACCATGGCCCTGCCCAGGGCTACCCTCTGTCTCTGGCCACCTGAAAGAGCCTTGGGCTTGCGGTCGAGGAGCTCCTCAATTTCAAGAATCCTGGCAGCTTCCTTAACCCTGGCATCTATGATGTCCTTGGGCAATTTTCTTAACTCCAAGCCGAAGGTCATATTTTTTCTAACCGTCATATGGGGATACAGCGCATAGTTCTGGAAAACCATGGCAATGTCCCTATCCTTGGGTGAAATTTCATTCATGAGTTGGTCGTCCATGTAGAGCTCACCGGAGGAAATCTCCTCAAGGCCCGCTATCATCCTAAGAGTGGTGGACTTGCCGCAACCTGACGGCCCTACAAATACGACAAATTCTTTATCCTTGATATCAAGGTTGAAGTCGCTTACGGCTACAACATCTCCCGGATAAATCTTATATATGTTTTCAAAACGAATACCGGCCATATTCTCTCCTTTTCTCTAATTATTTCATGGCTGCTGTCGAGTAGCCCGTCATCATGTACTTCTGGAATATGAAGAAGAGGATCACTACCGGCAGGATAGCCAATACGGCCCCGGCCATAATCTGATGGTAGTTGGCAACCGCCTGGCCTGCAAAGGTATTTTTCAAATAAGCAAGCCCGACCGTCAAAACTCTTCTTGTTTCATTCTGTGCTATGATCTTTGGCCAAAAATATGAGTTCCAGGATCCTGTGAATGTTACAAGGGTTATAGTGAAGATGCTGGCCTTGCTCATTGGAACCAGGATATGCCAAATGGTTCCCAGTCTGCCCAGACCGTCTATCTTGCCTGCATCTATGTAAGACTGGTCAATAGCCATAAAGCTGTTTCTAAGCATGAAGATGTAATATGCCGAAACTGTTGAAGGCAGTATAAGGCCAAGATAGGTATCATTTAAACCCCATTTGGAGAACATTATGAAGACCGGTATAAAAGTAACCTGGATCGGGATCATAAGGGCTCCCAATACTATATAGAAAAATATGTCCCTGCCCGGGAATTCCCCCCTGGCAAAGCCATAGGCCGCAAAGACCCCCGTCACTATCTGAGTGATCATAATACCGGCTGTCATAACTATAGTGTTCCAATAGTATTTCAGAAAATTGGCCTTCTGCAAAACATAAAGATAGTTTTCCGGGTGCCATGATTTTGGAATAAGGGTGGGTATGGCCTGCTGGACCTCTTCTGCCGATTTAAGGGAGGTCGTGATCATCCAATATATTGGGAACATCATGATGATGACCACAATTATGGCCACTATAGTTTTCAAATGATAGAGGGGGCTCTTTTTCTTTTCCTTGGCATTTAAGTCAATGCTGACTTCCTTCCCCTCGCTGTTTATAACTTTATAATCTTCCATAACCGAGCCTTTCTAAGCATCATAGTTGACTTTGTTCTTTGAAACTTTGAAAGTCGCTACTGTTATTACCAACAAAATCAGGAAGAACATTATTGCCGCTGTGGCAGCCCTGTCCATTCTGAAGTCCACCATGGCGTATCTGTAAATCAAATATACAAATACTTCCGTTGACCTGTTTGGCCCGCCTCCTGTAAGGATATCGACCGACTGGAAAACTTTCATTGAAGAAAGGAAGGTCGTTACGAACAGGAACAGGGTTGTCGGCCCCAGCATGGGAAGGGTGATCTTGAAAAATTGCTGGCTCTTTGTAGCCCCATCGAGGGATGAAGCCTCATAGTAGTCTTTGGAGATCCCGGACATGGCCGCCAAATAGATCATCATTCCATAGCCTATGGCCCTCCAGCCGGTAAGCATAAGAACCGATATAAGGGCCGTTGATTTCTGGTTGAGCCAATTTACGGGCGATAGCCCGATTTTTGTTAAGAAAAAATTCATAATTCCTGCATCAGCGTTCAAGATCCATAAAAATATTACGGCAGCTGAAGACATTGCTATGTACTTAGGCATAAAGACGACCGCCCTCATAAAGGCAAAACTCTTGGTCAGCCTGTTGAAAAGCAGGGCGAAAAGCATGCCGCCTATTATGGTGATAGAAAGCTCGCCGATTGAATAAAGGAAGGTTACTTTTAATGAATTCCAGAGATACTTGGCCCCCGTACCCTTGAAGAGCCATTCCCAGTTCTTGGTTCCCACATATTTCCAGGTTGGCCTGAGCAGGTTCCAGTCAGTAAGGCTAATCTGGAAGAGTTTAACTATTGGATAGTAAACAAATATGGCCAAAAGAACTATCGCAGGCAAGATAAAAAGAAAATCTATAAATTTCTTTTTTCTCCTATTTGCTTTTATTTTTTTTGAAATTGTGAGGTCCGGTAATTTCATTTCTTTTTTATTTTTCATTGCAAATTACCCCTAAATCTCTTTATGGGCAAGCCGCCCGCCCCCTTCATCGAAAGACTTCTCGATGAGGGAGCTTGCGGGACCCACAAAACACTTAATTTAATCACTTAAATCAAATTATAGTCTACTCTCCTATTATTTTGCATCTTCAAGAATTTCATCAATTTCTGAAGCCATGTTGTTCGATGAGGATTTTACGTCAGCATTGTCAACCATCATAGACTGCATATAGTTTTTCCAGATTGTTGCCAACTCGCTCCATGAACCGTGCTGAATCCTCGGATTAATAAGGTCAAGATTTGCGAAAATCGGCTTGAATGCAGGTTTCTTCTCAAGGAAGGCCTTGCCCTCATCTGTATCAAGCACTGAGTTTCTTGTCGGGATGTATCCGGTTTTCTCGGCCCATTTCATGTTAATTTCCTTGCCGCACAGGTACTGTAAGAATTCCCATGAAGCATTCTTTGTATCCTGGTCATTCTTTGAAGGAATTCCCAATACACAGCCGCCGACTTCGCTGAACTTATTTCCGGTCTTGGCTGATGCCGGATACCAAGCCATTCCTACATCGAAACCGCTCTTGTCTACGTGGTTGTTGTAGAGTGAAGATGTGTGCATAATGGCAAAAGCTTTGCCGTCATAGAAATCCTGCCTCATTGTGGCGGATCCGTCTTTTCCTACACGGAAGACTGCATTGCCGTCTTTGATCCATTTTTGGATCTCGTTTGATCTTGCTATTGCTTCTTCGCTGTTCAGATCGGTCTTGTTATCATCGGTGATGATTTTAACTCCGTCATTCAGATACATTGTTTCAAAGTACCACTGGTCCCAACCCGGAATTTCAAGTCCGTAGCGCTCAACTTTTCCGTCAGCTCCCTTTTTGGTTGCTTTGGCAAAGAAAGCGTCCATCTGGTCCAAGCTTGTCGGAATCTCAATTCCTTCCTGGTCAGCGATAGTTTTATTGTAATAGATGACCTGTGTTGAATGGAGGAAGGGCAGTGAAACCTGTTTTCCCTCATACTGAGCACTTACCAGGAGTCCCTTGGCAAAGTCGCCCACATCATAGTTTGTGGCTTGGATATATGGAGTAAGGTCTTCAAAAACCCCGTTCTTTCCGTAAGCGGCTACATAGTCGGTGTTGGCAACTACTACTCCGGGGAGTCCGGTTCCTGCTGCATGGGCTGCAACCAAAGCTTCGTTTACATCGCTGTAAGCACCTATGTATTTTGCCTCAACTTTGATCTTGTCATGTGTGCTGTTAAATCCGTCAACAACTTCTTTAACAAGGTCATTGTACTGTTCCTCAAGAGCGTGCCACCATGTAATGGTGATGCCGTCACCTTCATACTTACCTATTCCTTCAGGTGCCTTGGCTTCCTGACTCTCTCCGGAGCCTGTTCCTCCCCCAGTCTGTCCGCCACCGCCGCATGCCGTCAATACCAGCATCATTGCCAACATAACTCCTACGAAACTTTTAAACCTTTTTGACATCTCTTATACTCCTTGTCATTTCCCCAAGAATTGGGCCCCCGGCCTACAGTAACTTGTGCAAAAATTTCTTTATAGTGTACGGATCAGCTTGTTGACCTGATCCGGATAGTCGCTTATTATTCCGTCAACTCCCAACTCAACAAGGGCCTTGAAATCGTATTCCTCCTTGCCAAACCAAACGTTTATTCCTATTCCGCGATTATGGAGCCTTGTCACAAGTTCCTTGCTGGCGCAATAGGCCGCAGGATGGTAGAAGTCCACGCCCATTTTTTCCAGATAGTCCTCGGGCCTGTCCAGCCATGCGCTTACAAGGGCTCCGAACTTGAGTTCCGGGCCCAATTCCTTCATTTTCATAAGGCTATCATGGTTAAAGGATGAGACCAGGATCCTGTCATTTAAGTCATATTTTGACAGGAGGGCATAAACTTTTTCTTCTATCCCCTCATACCAAAATATCCCGGTCTTCAGCTCAATGTTGGTTATTATGTCCTTGTCTTTTATGTATTTAAAATATTCTTCCAAGGTCGGTATGCCTTCAAACTCTATCTCGGGGAAAAGCTTGGCTGCGTTGACCTTCCTGAGATCTTCAAGGGTATAGTCTTTGATCCTTCCCTCAGCTTGGCAGGTCCTGTCCAGGCGCTCATCGTGAATAATAACTATTTCACCGTCCTTGGTCAGATGGACATCGAATTCTATCCCGTCTACTCCCTCTTCCACGGCCTTTTTAAAGGCCAGCATGGTATTCTCGGGGTATTTGGATTTAAAGCCCCTGTGGGCATAGTTTAAAGTTCTTTCGCTGATCATAAAAATTCCTTTCCTACATATTGGCCTGATATAACCCCGGCTAAGGGCCGGTCTTCTTAATCTTTTACCTGCTTTGCCCAGGAGAATGAGCGTGCCACGGCATACTGCCAATTTTTATCCAGAACATTTCTTTCTTCGAGCGAAATTTCAGGCCGGAAAGTCCTGTCAGCCTGCCAATTCATCTTTATCTCGTCCAAATCCTTCCAATATCCCACTGCAAGTCCGGCAAAATAGGCTGCTCCCAGAGCTGTAGTCTCAAGAGTCTTGGGTCTCAAGACCTTGGCCTGGATCATGTTCGCCTGGAACTGCATGAGGAAGTTATTGGCAGAAGCTCCGCCGTCAACCTTCAAAAGCTTTATGGGGCTGCCCAGGTCATTGACCATGGCCTGCAAAACGTCATTGGATAAGAAGGCCTGGGATTCCAGAGTAGCTCTTACAATATGGTACTTATTGGTTCCTCTGGTTATGCCGCAAATCACTCCCCTTGCATAGGGGTCCCAGTATGGAGCACCCAAGCCTGTGAAGGCCGGGACAACATAAACTCCGTCAGTGGAATCGACCCTTCTTGCCATGTATTCCGTATCCTGGGCCGAGTCTATAATTCTAAGCTGGTCCCTCAGCCATTGAATGGAAGATCCTGCAACAAATATGGATCCTTCAAGAGCATAATTAACCTGACCTTCTTCAAGTCCCCAGGCTATTGTTGTTACCAGGCCGCTATCGGATTTAACAGGCTTATTTCCTGTGTTCATGAGCAGGAAGGCCCCGGTCCCGTAAGTATTTTTAGCTTCGCCTTCTTCAAAGCAGGCCTGGCCGAAAAGGGCACACTGCTGGTCACCCGCTGCCCCTGCTATCGGTATCCTTCCATGGCCGGTTTCTGTATATCCATAGACACAGGAGGAGGGTTTGACTTCCGGTAACATGGCTTGAGGGATTTTCAGCAAGTCCAATATATCCTTGTCCCATTTCAATTCATTTATATTATAAAGCATGGTCCTGGAGGCATTGGAATAGTCCGTAACATGGGCCTTGCCCCCACTCAACTTCCAAATCAACCAGCTGTCAACGGTTCCAAAGAGGAGCTCCCCATTCTCAGCCCTCTCCTGGCCCTTCTCCACGTGGTCCAGAATCCAGCGAACCTTGGTTGCTGAAAAATACGGATCGAGAACCAGGCCCGTCTTGTCTTGGATGGTCTTCCTGTGACCGTCTGCAACCAGCTTATCAATCATATCGGCAGTCCTTCTGCACTGCCAAACTATGGCATTGTATACCGGCTCTCCGGTCTCCTTGTCCCAAACAATGGTGGTCTCTCTCTGGTTTGTTATGCCCAACCCGGCAAGGTCTTTGTCTTCTATGCCGATCTTGGCCATGGCTTCCATCATTACCCCTATCATGGTTGACCATATTTCTTTGGGATCATGTTCCACCCAGCCCGGGTGGGGGAAATATTGGGTAAACTCTTTTTGGGCCAGGGAAATAATTTCTCCTTGTTTGTTAAATATTATGCATCTGTTACTTGTCGTTCCCGCATCCAGGGCCATTATATATTTTTTCATCTTTTGACCTCCGTAGCTACCAGGTTAATTCCTGTTCCCCCTATATTTTCCTTTATAACCTGTCCGATCTCTACAGGTGCTTGGACTTTTAATGTCTTAATGTCTTCCATAACTTGGAAAATCATGTCCTTTGGGACTGTTTCCTGAGTTTTGACCGAGAGCATGGTTTCCTCGTCCTTGCCGCCCTCGACTACAACGGTTGAGCATACAACCCTTCTGGGGTCCTTGACCTCTTCTTTTGCGTATTTGACCCCCCTGCCGCAGCTATTACCCTCTACTGAGAGGACTTCTCCTTGGTCGTCAAGGCTGACCTTGAGTCTGCAACCTATAGGACACTGAATACAGGTCATTTCTTTAATGTTCATATCAGTCCTCCACCCTTATCTCTATTTTTTCAGGTTTGTGAGCCAGCATATCCTCTTTCTTTATGGCTATCTGCTCCATCTGACCCGGTGCCAGGGCGTGTTTCTTTCTCCTATACACCCGGTCCCCGTCCATATAAAGGGCCACCGATTTCTGGAAGAAGAGCCTCCTGACCCTGAAAGAGATCTCCAATGTCTCAGGCATACTTGAAATATTGATTTCCTGGGGAAGGGCATAGCTTACATCCTGACCTGCCACTACAGAAACTTTGCCGCCCTCGGACTCCTCAAAGCCCTTCATGACGTATATGGCTGCATTTTTCCCGGCTATCTCAGCCTCGCATGAAACATTGTCAACCAGGTCGTGGACATGAAGGACATTGCCGCAGGCAAAAACTCCATCTATCCCTGTCATCCACCTGTCCGTAACCTTGGCCCCCTTGGTTCTGGGATCCAGCTCAACACCAGCCTCAATTGACAATTCGTTCTCGGGTATCAGACCTACTGAAAGGAGGAGGGTGTCACATTCGACGAATCTTTCGGTCCCTTCAATGGGCCGCATTTTCTCATCAACTTGGGACAGCCAGACCCCTTCAAGCCTTTCCCTTCCGACCACCTTGCTGACAGTCGTATTGAAATACAGGGGGATATTGAAATCATCCAGGCACTGGACAATATTTCTTTTAAGTCCACCCGAGTGGGGCATGATCTCCGCAACACACAAGACCTTGCCGCCCTCAAGAGTCACCCTTCTGGCCATGATCAGGCCTATGTCACCTGAGCCCAGGATAACGACCCTTCTGCCCGGCATATAACCTTCCATATTTATGAGCCTTTGGGCTGTTCCGGCCGTATAGATGCCCGCCGGCCTTTGGCCGGGGATATTCAGGGCTCCCCTGGGTCTCTCCCTGCAGCCCATGGCCAGGACCACAGCCTTGGCCTGAATTGTCTCTATGCCCTTTTCTTTTGACATTATTGTCAGCTTTTTATCGGCTTGGAAGGATATTACCATGGTGTCGACCAGGCACTCGATCCCCCTCTCCTCAACCATATCTATATATCTGTGGGCATATTCCGGACCGGTCAACTCCTCTTTAAATCTGTGGAGTCCAAATCCGTTGTGGATGCACTGGTTTAAAATGCCGCCAAGGACCTTATCCCTTTCAATTACAATGATGCTTCTTAAACCCTCATCATAGGCTGCACAAGCCGCCGCCAGACCGGCCGGACCTCCGCCAATTATTGCTAAATCATAATTTTTCATCAGGCCCTCCTATCTGGTCTTTTGAGTCAGGAGGTAGGCCTCCCGATCTTTTTTAGTTATCTCTTCACGAGGCAGGCCAAGTTCCCTGGAAAGGATATCTATGAGCCTCGGAGTGCAGAAGCCGCCTTGGCAGCGTCCTGCCGTAACGCGAACCCTTCTCTTCAGTCCGTCCAGGCTCTTGGCTCCCAGGGGCCTTCTTATGGCATCTATGATCTCTCCCTCGCTGACGCTTTCGCACCGGCAAATGATCTGACCATAATCCCTGTTCTCCTCAACAAGCTTTTCCCTCATCTCTTTGGACATTGTCCGGGTCTTGACCAGGCCCTTCCTTCTTTCTATAAAGTTTTCATTCTCGGGTAAATTCAGCCTCTTCTGGACAAGATCAGCCATGTATTGGCCTATGGCCGGGGCTGATGTGAGGCCCGGAGATTCGATCCCCATGCAATCGAAAAATCCCGGATCCTGCTCCTGCAATATGAAGTCATCGCCCACCCCATGAGCCCTTAGGCCTGTGAATGAGGTTATGGTCTGGTTGAAGGCTATGTTTTTGACCATTGTGGAGCTCAGAACTTTAACCAGGTCCAGGCCCTCCAAGGTTGTTTCTTTCTCTTCCTTGTCATCTATGAAGGCCGAAGTTGGTCCCAAGAGAATATTGCCGTCACATGTTGGCGAAATGAGGACCCCCTTGCCCTTTTCTGTGGGCAGGTCGAAGATAACTTTTTTAACAAAGCCTTCCTGGCTCCTGTCCAAGAGCATGTACTCGCCCTTTCTAGGCATGATTTTGTACTCATCCTTGCAGACCATGTTATGTATTTTGTCTGAATAAAGTCCTGCAGCATTGATTACCGCACGGGTCAGGTAAGTATCGGTCGGTGTTTTTACGAGCCACAGGCCGTCTTCCTGCCTATTTATCCCTATTACTTCCTGGTAGAATTTAAATTCAAATCCGTTTACAGCCGCCTGCTCAGCAAAAGCTATTGTCATCATAAAAGGATCGACAATGCCGGCTTGGCTGCAGTAAAGTGCGGCTACAATATTGTCCTGAAGATTGGGTTCCATTTCGTGAAGCTCAGGATCTTTGATTATGGAAAGGCCCTTAACTCCGTTCTTGATCCCCCTCTCATATAGGGCTTCGAGCCTTGGATAATCTTCTTGACTCTTGCAAATTACAAGGCTTCCTATCTTTTGAAAGTCGAAGTCCAGCTTTTCTGAGATTTCTTCCATCATTGAAATCCCCTTGATATTCATCTTGGCCTTTAAACTTCCGGGCTCGGCATCATATCCGCCGTGAGCTATACCTGAATTAGCCTTGGAACTACCCTCACAGACATCTCCCCTAGCTTCAAGAAGGAGAAATTTTCCCTTTTTCTTTGAAAGCATATAGGCTATGGCGGATCCGCTGACCCCGCCGCCTATGACTATCGCATCATAACAAGCTTTTCCCATCAATGCCTCTTTTCTCCACTAAAAATCGCCTACATTAACTTATGTTTAAAGCCAAGCTTATATCATTTTTCTTTCCAAAGCTTTCTTGCGGATGTTGAAACCGCAACCGCCCCCGACTCTATGGCTTTGACATAGTCATCCCGGCTCCTGATCAGGCCTCCGGCTATGACAGGAAGAGATGTCGTGTTTTTGACCTCCTCTATAAGGCCTACGGCAAGTCCCGGCAAGATTTCAACCATGTCCGGCTTAGCCCTTTCCATACTTTTCTTGATGTTATGTAAGTACAGGGAATCAATCAGGAAGAAGCGCAGTATTGACGGCAACCCGATTTCTGTGGCCCTCTGGATCAGCTTGGGTCTCGTGGAAATCAGGCCGTCGGCATTGGCGTTTTTCTTGATAAAGTCTACGCTGATTTCCTGGGGAGACAGACCTTCTATCAAATCCAGGTGAACGACGGCAAGCTTCCTTTTGGCATGGATTCGGGTCACAATTTGTGGGAGGTTGATTATGTCCCCATAAAGCAAAAAAATCACCCTGTGCTTGCTTCTGATGGCCTCTTCCAAGCCCTCATCATCCTTGACCGCCATTATGAGATCGTCCTTGTCCACCGCTTCCAAAAGTCTGTTTTTCACAATACCCCCTAATCTTAGAAAACCTTTGCCCCGACCTGCTAAAAAAAAGAGCAAGCAAAGCTAGCCTTAAACGCTGCCTTCTCACTCTTCTCAGTGGCAAATCTTTATAGATATTATGATAATCTATTTTCTGTGGTCCTTGCAAGTTTATTTAGACCGTCCTTTTTCCTTGTCCGGTTCATGGTCTGTTTGCTTGGGCTTATCCTTATCCTTGTCCTTCTTTCCAACTTTTTTCCCCTTGTTGGCAGGCTCTTTTATATGGGGATCTTTGGGCAGGGTTATTGTGAACTTGGAACCCTTGTCAAGCTTACTCTTGACGTTGAAGCTTCCCTTATGGGCCTTAACCGCATGCTTGACCAGGGAAAGTCCCAAGCCTGTCCCGTTCTCTTCGGTCTTGGTCCTGGCCCTGTTGGCCACATAAAAGCGCTCGAAAATATGGTCACAGTCTTCCTTGCTGATTCCTATGCCCTTGTCTTTTACAGATAAATATACGCTGTCTTCATCTTCGGATATTCGGATCCGAACCCTTCCGCCTTCTTCCTTGGAATATTTTATGGCATTGCTGATCAAATTATCCAAAAGCTCATCTATTAGAATTTGATTAGCCTTGATCATTACTTCGGGTTTGCTTCCACCCTCTTCAATATCCTCCCAGAAAGGCTTGTTTGCCATATCATCCTTATCCTGTATGGCCCCCACTTGAGCATAGAGAAGGACTTTATGGATTTTGGCATAGTTTTCCATTTCCAGAAGTTTCTTGCCCACCATTTCGGTGATATTGAATTCAGTGAGGTCATTCATATTGACCATGCCTGTGTCAAATTTTGACAGCTCTATGACCTGGTCTATTATCATCATGAGCCTCTTGCCCTCTCTATGGATAATGCTTGCAAAATCCTTAACTTTTTCAGGATCTTCCACCATCCCCTGTTCAAGCATTTCAGCATAGCCATTTATTGAGGTTAGGGGGCTTTTCAGCTCATGGCTTATATTTGCCGTAAATTGCCGGCGCATGTTCTCGTTTTCTCTTATTTCCGAAAGCTGATCAGAGAAGGCCTTCCTGTCCTCTTCGTCTAAAAGGAAGTCGGACAGGGCTTTTTCTTCTTCTAGAGGCGGAGCCTGGACGGAATAGTCTCCTCTGGTGAGATTTAAAAGATAGCTTGCTATGGATTGAAAGGGCTTAAGGGCCGTTTCATACAGCTTTTGTGCCAGCAAATAGCTTACTCCCAGTGCCAGAATCAAAAAAATTATAGCCGGGACCAGCATGGCTTTTAATGCCTGTCCAACCCCTATATTGGTCAGCCTATATATGCTTCCAAAAAGAAAGGCCAAAGCCAAAACTACTATTATAAGTGCGGCAGCAAAAAATCTTACCAGGAGCTTCTTTCTCATCACTCAGCCTCCAATTTATATCCTACATTTCTAACAGTTTTTATATATGATGAAAGTTCACCAAGCTTGAGCCTTAGGGACCTTATATGGACATCTATGGTTCTTGTTTCCCCTGCATACTCAAAACCCCAGACTTCCTCCATTATCTTATCCCTCGATATAACAAGCCGGTAATTCTCCATTAAAAAACTCAAAAGTTCGAATTCTTTATATGTCAATACGATTTCTTTCTTGTCTATACTTACCCTTCTTTTTTCCCTGTCAAGTTCCAGTCTGCCAATGCTTATGATCTCCTTGTCTTCCTTGGATCCGTAGCGGCGCAGGACAGCCTTGATCCTGCTCATAAGCTCCATGACCCCGAAGGGCTTGCATATGTAATCATCGGCTCCCATGTCAAGGCCCTTTACCCTGTCATACTCGGCTGTCTTTGCGGTCAGCATAATTACCGGGATTGGCTTGGTGGGTCCGTAAGTTTTTAAACGTTCTAAAATCTGATAGCCGTCCTCCCCTTCCAGCATAATGTCCAAAAGGAAAAGCGACGGGATTTCTTTATCAAGATCCTCATAAAGTTCACCCGCCTTGGCAAAAGCCCTGGTTTTGTAGCCCTTGCTTTCCAGAGCATAGCTAATAAGTTGACGAATATTTGGATCATCCTCCACAATATAGATTGTTGACATATTTTCGCCACCTTTCTTCTATATTAAGAATACACGAAATCCCCCAATTTTTACATACTTTTATACAAGAATATCCCTCCGTAAAGAGTCGGCGGGATATTCAGGAGGACAATATTTTTTCAGGATTCTAAAAATTTTTTTCCTTCAAATCCTGCTCTTTAATTTTCTTCCCGGTCAAGGAGTATAGTACGGATTCACCCAAATTTGTAGCGTGGTCCCCTATCCTCTCAAGATATTTTGCAAGCATAAGAATATCAATGAGGGTTGCGGCATCAAGCCTTTCCTCCCTTATATCTTTAATAAGCTCATCCCTTACCTTGAGAAAGAGCCCGTCCACTTGGTCATCCATCAGAACGCACTTTGCAGCCAGGTCGGTATCGCCTTCAATGTAGGCTTTAAGGGCCTCTTCGGTCATGAAATTTACCTTGTCCGCCATATCCAAGAGACTGCCCAAATCTCTTTTCTTATAGCCGCTGTTGAGCATCTGCTTAACAAGGACTGATATATCCCTGGCCTGGTCGCCTATTCTTTCAAGGTCTATGTTCATTGCCAAGGCTGCTGAAATAAAGCGGAGATCAGACGCCACCGGCTGCTGACGTAGTATAAGCAGGGTGCACTCCTGGTCCACTTTTTTTGAAAGGTCGTTTATCTCTTTTTCCCTATTTATAACAAGGTCTGTCAAGGCCTCCTCTTTGTCATTAAGAGCCCTCAAAGCCTGGCCGACGGATTTTATGCACATCTCCCCCAAACTTATTAGATCTCCATTAAGCCTATCCAAATCTTCTTCAAATCTAATCCTCATCTTAGCCCCCTAAATTATTCCCTTTATCAACCGAAACGTCCTGAAACATAGCGTTCCGTTTTTTCCTGCTTGGGATTTTCAAATATCTGCACAGTATCCCCATACTCTATCAGGTCTCCTAAAAAGAAGAAGGCCGTTTTATCTGAAACGCGCGTTGCCTGCTGCATATTATGGGTGACAATGACTATGGTGTAGTCCTTTTTCAGTTCAAAGAGCAAGTCCTCAATCTTTGTAGTTGAAATCGGGTCAAGAGCCGATGTGGGTTCATCCAAAAGAATCACCTCTGGCTCAACAGCTAAACACCTTGCAATGCAAACCCTCTGCTGCTGGCCGCCTGAAAGGGATACAGCGGATTTATTCAAAATATCCTTTACTTCATCCCAAACCGCGGCCTGCTTTAAAGATCTCTCCACAATCTCTTCAAGCTTGTGTTTATCCCTGATCCCGTGAGTTCTTGGTCCATAGGCAACATTATCAAAAATCGTCTTAGGAAAGGGATTGGGCTGCTGGAAAACCATGCCAACATCTTTTCTTAAACTGTAAACGTCTATATCCTTATATATATCCTTGTTATCAAGGGCTATAAGGCCTTTGGTTGAAAAGCCTTCGACCAGGTCGTTCATTCTGTTGATGGATTTCAAAATTGTTGATTTTCCGCAACCCGAAGGCCCTATAAAAGCTGTTACTTCATTTTCCGCTATTTCCATGCTGACCCCTTTTATCGCTTCGAAGTCCCCATAAAAACAGTGAAAATCCTTTATTTGTATTTTGCTCATTCACCCATCTCCTTATTTTTATACTTTTTTTCTATCAAACCGGACAGGCCGTTTATCCCTAAAACTATTACCAGAAGAATCACGGCTGTCGCATAGGCCTGGTCCTTGAAAAGTCCCTCAGTCTGCAAGAGGTACATATGGATTGACAGAGTTCGTCCGTTTAAAAAGGGTGTGGCATAGCGGCTCATGGATCCTGCCGTGTATATGAGGGCCGCGGTCTCTCCGACCACCCTGCCTATGGTAAGGATTATTCCTGAAAAAATTCCCATTGAGGCGGCCGGCAATACAACATTGAAAGTTGTCCTGAGCTTTCCTGCTCCCAGCCCATAAGAAGCCTCCCTGAGTTTCATGGGTACCGCCAAAAGAGCCTCCTCGGTTGCCCTGATCACCAGGGGAAGGGTCATAAACCACATTGTCAAGGCTCCGGCTATTATGGAGTTCCCCCAGCCTATCTTATTGACAAAGAAGATCATTCCGAAGATACCGAATATTATCGAGGGTATCCCCTGTAGGGTTTCCGTCATTATCCTGGCCAATTTTACAAATCTGTTGCCCGGCTTAGCATATTCCACCATATAGATTGCCGTCCCCACTCCTACAGGAACCGTCAGTATCAGGGTGAGAATGATCAATTCCAGGGTGTTGAATATGGAAGGCATCATGGACTGGTTATCGCTGGTCCATTTCAGGGAGAACAATTCCGGTTTTAAGTGGGGGATTCCCCTTATGGCAACCTGGCCTATAACAAGGATCAGGACGCCTATGGCGAAGACCGTTGAAAAATGGATAAAAAATTTTGCTACGGCCGAGCCCGGTTTTAAAGGTGCCTTTTTGTTTTTATTATCTCTTGTCATATCAGGCCTCCTTATTGGCCGGCTTGTTTTTGAATATGTTGAAAATAATATTTATGACCAATATGAAAATAAAGAGGATTGCCCCGGTCGCAATAAGGGATTCTCTGTGAAGGCCTGAAGCATAGGCCATTTCGGTGGTAATGTTTGTGGTCATTGTCCTGCCCGGCTTTAAAAGGCCGGTCGGGAAAAGAGGAGAGTTGCCTATAACCATCTGAACAGCCATGGTTTCTCCTATGGCCCTTCCTATGCCCATGATTATAGATGCGAGAATACCGGACCCGGCTGCAGGCACCACAACTGTAAATATGGCCCTTTCTTTGCTTGCCCCAAGACCCACGGCCCCCTGATAATATACGGACGGAACCGCTTCAAGTGCCGATTGGGACAGGGCTATAACTGTCGGGAGGATCATGATTCCCAGTAGAATCATAGCGGCAAGTATTGACAGGCCGTAGCCTCCCATAGTGTTCCGGATCAGTGGAACTATCTCTTCCAAGGCCCATAAACCGTAAACTACAGAAGGTATTCCGGCCAGAAGATTGATCCCCGCCTGAAGAAGGCCTTTGATCTTTTTGGGACAATAGAAAACCATATATACGGCGGTAAGAACTCCTATGGGAACTCCGATCACAGCCGCTCCAAGCGTTACATAGAGCGAACCCACTATCATAGGCAGAATTCCGAATAAATTTTTTGAGGGTTTCCACGTGGATCCCAAAACAAACTCTTTGACGCCAATCTTCCCAATGGTAGGAATAGCGGTTGAAAAAACAAACCAACAAATCAAGCCGACAGCTATTATTGAAACCGCTGTTGCAAGTATGAAAAGTACATTCATAATTCTTTCGAGCGGAGTCGTCTTGGTTTTTGCCATACAAGCTCCTAACTAAGCTTTAAAAAGCCGACTTCATAAAAAAGCAGGGACCCGGTATTATCCCGGATCCCTCCTGATTCAGCAAAATTCCTATTTAGATACTTCGCTCCAATCCTTGATTTCACCGGTGAAGATGCCTTTGATCTGGTCCATTGTCAGGTCTTCGCAAGCATTGTCTTTATTGACAATTACGCAAATACCGTCTATGGCTATCTTCTTGTCGGTGAGACCCTTGGCCTTCTCTTCGTCCTTTACTTCACGTGAAGCCATTCCCAAGTCGGCCTGGTCCTCAATAGCTGCTGTTATTCCGGCTCCCGATCCGTTGGAGGTAAAGTCGAAAGTCACTTTGGGCTGGACTTTCTTATATTCTTCCATAAGTTTTTCCATGAAAGGAGTTACGGAAGTTGAACCTTGGATACGGATTTTTCCGGAAAGGTCACCACTCTTGGCATAAGGAGCCGCCTGGCCGTCTGCTGCCAACACGTGTGAAGCTTGAGCCAAGGCCTGGCCCTCTTTGCTCATAATAAAGTTTATGAAGTCCTTTGTGGCGTCTGTCAGCTTGTCCTCTTTATATACAATATTGAAGGGACGTTTGACGGCGTATTTGTCGTTCAGGACATTCTCTTCGGTAGCTTCAACGCCGTTAACTTTTATAGCTTTTACAGTTGAATCCATCGAACCCATGGAGATATATCCGATTGCAGCGGGGTCTCCCGATACGGTTGTTTTAGCAGCATCTGTTGAATTTTGGACCACGGCGTCCGGACGTGTATTGTCGTTATCTCCATCTTTGATTTTTGTAATCTCGATAAAGGCACCACGTGTTCCTGAGCCCTCTTCGCGTGAAATTACGTGAATTTCCTTGGCTTCTGCCGGTGCTTGTCCGGCGCTTCCGGAATCGGAGCCTGATTTGTCGTTGCCCTTATCGTTTCCGCATGCGCCTAAAGTTGCTACCATGGCAATTGCCAGGACTGATGCCAATATTTTCTTCTTCATAGATTTGTTCCTTTCTCAGCATTTATTTATGCTTGCTTTCTACAAACTCATTTGCAATATCAATAATCGATCCTATGATAGTGTAAAGAAGTAGAATTAAACTAAAAACAAATCTATGTTAAGTTGGTGTAAAATCGTTAGCTTGTAAAATTGGTTTTGCCGGCTATTCAATGTCCCCCTTTATGCCGTCGCTTGCCCTGTATGACCCGTCCTTTTCAATCCTTATATCCTCAACAGCCTGACCCGCCTGCTTGAAATTATCCAGTATCTTCTTCTCCTCTGATTCATCTGCCAGAAAGAGTGCTGTCGACAGGAAGTCTGCCAAGCCCGAATCTTGAGTTTCTATAGTTAATGAGGGGGATCTTCCGCCCGGCTCCAAGCTTACAGGGTCGATTATATGGTGGTATCTCTTGCCGTCCACAATAAAATATCTCTGGTAGTCACCTGAAGTTACCAGGGACATGTCGGCCTTGAGGTCAACCACGACTTTTGGGTCTCCCCGGCTCTCCGAGGGGTCTTCAATCCCGACACGCCATTCCCTGCCCATGGGGTTTTCTCCTATGAGCTTGACATTGCCCCCGGCTGATATGAGTCCGCTCTTAAGGCCCGATTTCTTTACAGTTTGAGCGATTTTATCCGTAGCATAGCCCTTGGCCACAGCCCCCAAATCAAGAGACATGGCCGGGTCTTCAAGCTTTACCGTCCTATTCTTTTCATCCAGGACCAGCTTGTTTATATCCATGTGCCGGCTTGCCTCTTTTAAGGCCTGAGGATCGGGCAGCTTGGCCTCTGTTGGGTTCTTCTCGGCAAATTCTCTGGCCTCATGCCAGAGGGATAAAACAGAGCCCATGGCTATGTTGACCTTGCCAAGCCCCTTGTCATAAAGGTCCTTAGCCATTTGTATGAGTTGGAAAAGATCCTCATCCACCCGGATCCCCTCTTTTCCCGCAGCCTCATTTAAGGTCATAACATTGACAAGCCCTTCATATGTATTGTAATTATCATAAAGTTTGTGGAGCCTGAGGAATTCATCATGGGTGAGTTTAAAGAGCTTTTCAAAGCTTTCCTGATCTTCGCAATAGTAGGTCACGCTGATTACCGTATCAAAGGCATCAAAAAAGGTCCCTTGGCCCTTGTATAGACGGCTTCCCGAGGGAGTTTCAACAAATTCCCCATTTGTTATGGGCATTTTGTCAGGATCTTGAATTGTCCTCTCTATGTAAGTCCCGGATTCCGAGCCTTGACCCAAGTCCTGAGAGTTGGAATTTTGGTCCGGACCTTTTTCCCGGCCTCCACAAGCTGTTAATAAAATGAATAAAGCTATAGAAAAAGCTAAGAACTTCCTATTAATATGAGACATGGTCTATCCTTCTAACATTATCGGCCAATCGGAAATTCCCGACCGGCCTTCTACAATATTTGCCAATTAACACATTTGTTGCTATAATCATTCGGTATGGACCATTAGCTCAGTAGGTTAGAGCGCCACGTTGACATCGTGGAGGTCGCTGGTTCGACTCCAGTGTGGTCCATTTTTTTGTGCCCATTTTTACACCGTTTGGCTTTTATCGATTCATTTTATGCCTGTCCTGCATGGCCTTTGTAAGGGTCAGTTCGTCATAGTACTCCAGATTTCCCCCAACCGGTATCCCTGAAGCTATGCGGCTTACAGTGACCCCCTCCTTGTCCAGCAGGTCGGCCAGAAAGAGCATGGTTGTCTCCCCCTCCACTGTCGGGGATATTGCAAGAATCACTTCCCTTATGGGTTTCTTCTTTTCCCGGGCATTCTTTAAGATTTTCAAAAGTCTATCCAAGCCTATTTGGTCCGGGCCCCGGTCATGCATGGGAGAGATAAGGCCGTTCAATACATAATACAGGCCCCTGTAGGCTCCCCCTCTTTCCATGGCCATGAGGTTCTGAACGTCTTCGACAACGCAGATCAGGCTCCTGTCCCTTTTGGGGTCGGAGCAAATTGAGCACAGCCTATCCTCGGTTATGTTTCCGCAAACCGGGCAGGGGTGGAGCTTTCTCTTCACGTCAATGAGGGCCTTGGCCAGGTCTTCCGCCTGGCTGCTTTCTGCGCTTATGAGATGGATTGCCATCCTCCTGGCGGTTTTTTGTCCTACAGTGGGCAGGCGCCTGAGTTCACCGACAAGCTTTTCCAGGGATTCAGGTAAGTCAGCCATTACATACCCGGAAGATTGAGTCCACCGCTCAGTTGGCTCATCTGAGCATCGCTCCGGTCTTCCACCTGCTTCAAACAGTCATTTACGGCAACCAGGATCAGGTCCTCCAGCATTTCAACATCTTCCGGATCCAGGATTTCCGGCTGGATCTCAATCTTTAAAAGTTCCTTTTTCCCGTTCATCTCAGCCTTGACCGCTCCGCCGCCTGAAGAAGATTCAAACACGGTTTCATCCAACTTGGTCTGGGCCTCCTCCATCTGCTTCTGGAGCTTCTTCATCTCTTTTACCATCTTATTCATGTTGGCTCCGCCGCCGAAGCCGCCGAATCCACCTCTTCTTTTTGCCATGATCTCACCTTTCTTTTTTGTATTTATTAATATTTTTGCCATGGGTTTTAAACTATTTATTTCGTATAAACATTATAGCAGTATATGTGCGCTCTGTTGCAAGTGTGAGGGCGAAAGATGGAAATTTGAAAATTTCCAAATTATTATTGCTTTTTTTTAATAAATGATATAATTGACTTTATTCATTTAATTCAGGTTGGCAAGTTGTGCCTGAAAGTTTCATTTTATTATTGCAAAGGAGGCTAATGTGGGAAACGATAATAAAGGTAAATTCGGATCTCATTTCGGATTTTTGATGGCTTCCATTGGTTCCGCAGTCGGTCTGGGTAACCTTTGGGGCTTCCCCTATAAAATGGGAGTTGGGGGCGGCTTTGCCTTTCTACTCTTATATGTTGTCTTAGTAATATTCGTGGGCTATCCCCTGATGATCGGCGAGATTGCCCTGGGCAGAAAATCGGACAAGGCTGCTATTCGTGCATATAAATCGGTTAATCCCAAGTTTACGGCTGCCGGTTGGTTCTGCTGCATAGCTCCCTTCCTCTTGCTCTGCTTCTATGCGACCTTCGGTGGCTACGTAATCCGTTACCTGCTTGCCAATCTTGGTGACCTTTTCAACCTGTCATTCGGTATTGGTGGTTCGGATTCCGCCAATTTCTTCAACAACTTCGTTGGGAGCGGCCTTCAAGCCATGTTCTATGGTTGGGTGTTTTTAGGCGTAACTGTTTTCATTGTCGTCAGGGGTATCAAGGATGGTATAGAGGGCTTTAACAAATTTGCCATGCCTGCTCTTTTCGTCATGCTCCTCATTGTCGTGATAAGGTCATGCACCTTGCCCGGGGCTTCCAAGGGTCTGGCCTTTATTTTTAAGCCGGATTTCAGCGTTTTCAAGGGTTGGGGCTGGTTAAAGGTTCTGGGACTTGCGGGAAGTCAAATGTTCTTCTCCCTCTCCCTTGCCTCCGGAGCAATTATCGCCTACGGTTCTTATATGAACAAGGATGATGATATAGAGCAAAGTTCTCTGATCATTCCCTTTGCCGATACCCTTGCGGCTCTGCTGGCGGCAATGGCCGTCATGCCCGCGGTTTTCGCTTTCGGGCTAGAACCCTCAGGCGGCCCCGGTCTACTCTTTGTGAGCTTGCAGACGGTCTTTTCAAATATGGGTTCAAGCGGACCTCTATTCGGCAGTCTATTCTACCTGCTTGTTCTCTTCGCAGCTGTTTCATCATCCATTGCCATGATGGAGGGCGGAGTTTCATCCATGATGGATGCCGATATCTTTAAGAATACAAAAAACAAGAGGCTCAAGGTCACCCTTATAATGGCCTTGATCGGCTTTGTGGGTTCAGGGCTTGTTTCCTATGATGCTCTCGGCTCATCAGGGCTCTTCCACCCCTTCGGCCAATCTTCCTGGCTGGACGTCTTCGACCTTATGGCCGAGGGACTCTTCATGCCCCTGTCCGGCTTTATGATGACCATCCTCTTGGGCTGGATTGAACCTGATTATGTTGATGATGAGCTTGCCCTTTCCGGCAGCTTCAAAACCAGGCCTTTCTATAGGTTCTCAATGAAATACCTGGCGACAATCTTCCTATTTTTCATCTTGCTGGTCCAGCTGAACCAGTTTTTCCACTTTATCTAGTGGGGCCGGGGCCTATACGTGCCGCAGGCAGCTTTCCAAGCGGCACTCCGCATTGGCCTATATGATGTGGGCAGATCCGATATTTCGGATCTGCCCTCTTTTATTTGCACTTGGCCATTTCTTTCATGGGGATTGTACACTTTTCGGATAATCCACATGATCGCAGATCCGAGCTTTTTCAATGGGGTAACCCGATTTTGGGCTTTTCCCCATGATTGCCGTGCCAACCTTTTTCAATGGGGTAGCCCGATTTTCGGCCTTTCCCCATGATTTTCAATTTGGCTCAAGTCAATGGGGTCGCTCGGTTTTCGGGCTTTCCCCATGATTTCCAATTCGGCTCGGGTCAATGGGGTAGCCCGGTTTTCGACATTTCCCCACGGTTTCCAATCATACTTGAGTCATGGGGGGCTTCCACATTGCGGTGTTTACCCATGATTTTCGGGCCGACTCGTGTCATGGGGATGGTCCACATTTTGCCAAACCCCCATGATCCAAGGGTCAAAACATAGTAGAAGGGGTTCGGCATTTTCGCCAAACCCCCATGATTTCCAGGCCAAATTGAGTCATTGGCCGGCCCTACTCGAAGTCATTTTCTGCGATATTAAGATTTAATTCCTGCTTATTCTCGCTCTATATCTATAACCTGATCAAAACTGCTCAAGTAATCTTTATCCCAGTTATGGGTAATTATTATTCTCAATTTGTCGTCCAAGTTGAAGATGATTTCATTTATAACTTTTGCTTGCGGAGGATCAAGGCCGGCTGTCGGCTCATCGAATATCAAAATACCGGAATCCTGGTAGAGTCCCCTAGCTATTGCTATCCTCTTCTTTTCCCCTCCTGAAAGCTTGCCAAGATCAACTGCTTTGTCATTTCCATCTTCATCTACAAGATAACCAATATTGAGCTCATTAAGTATTCCAAGCATCCTCTTTACATTTTCTTCAGTTCGTTCATCGAAAAGTTAAACATTGTCGAAGATACTTTCGCTAAACACGAAGACTTCCTGGGGAATCAAATACAACCTGTTATATAGTTCATCCTCTTCAACACTTCTTAAGTCCTTGCCCATAATGGATATTTTTCCTTTATATTCATCAAGGACTTTTAGCATTAGGTTAACAAGTGTGGTTTTACCTGACCCACTTTTCCCGATAATAGCCACGCACTCTTTGTTAGGTATTGAAAGGCTCAGGTGGTCAAAAATTTTTTTCTCCCCATATGAAAATCTAAGATCCTCTATTTCAACACTTGTTGAGACACTTGCTATTGCATCCGGACTTTGTTGAATTCCGTCTAGGTGGCTGCATCAACAATTTTCCCTACCAGCACTCCGTTTAACATGTATAGGACGGATCCTACGATTGAGAACAATAAAGTTAAAGCTATCCTTGGACTTTCCTTTTTTAGGTATCCTTTCATCATTACCCCCAAGTTTAAGGATGAATGTTGAGCAAGTCCTCCGGCAGGGCCTTCCTAAGTTTTTCTTCGGTTTGATCGATTGTCTGTTCGGTGGGTGATTTGGCAGTTGAGCCCTTCTCTTTTCCGGGCTTTGGCTCCGGCCGGCCCCCGGCCTTGCCCCCGGCACCCAAGTTGTAATCCCCTTCTTCTCCGATATAGACCTTGAATTTCCCGGAAACTCCCTTAGCATTCTCATTCAGTATGCCTTCTATCCCCTCTTTTTTGTCCTTTATTATCCCTATTACAGGGCTTGATTTGGGATAGATAATGTATAAATTATTATTTTCCAGCTTTACTTCCTTATACATATTAAAGAGGGCCGGGGCAAAAAGTCCGGACTCCTCAATCTTTTTCAGGAGACCCTCGAGAATCTCACTTTGCTTCCCCGATTGGTCTTTAGCAATTTCAGATTCCTTTACTTGGTCCTCCTCCGGCTCCGGAACTTCCCTCTTGTCAGTGATCTCGCTGGAAATGGCATTTGGTATGTCGGTATGTTCAGGTTTTTCAGCAGCTACTAAGTCCGAGTCGGCCGTATCCGTAACTGCTGTTTTTGCGGCCTCGGCCGCCCCTGCCTTTGCCAATCCGGATTCAGCAGGACCGACAACCCTCCCGGTTTTAACATTGGGCAGTCCCCCTTGGTCCTCCAATTTTTCAATCTTCCTCTCAAGCCTTACAATCCTCGATTCCAGCCTGTCCTCAGAAGCATAATTGACCAGCTTGACCAGGCTTGCCTGGACCAGGGCCTGGGCAAAGTCCGACTTTTTCAGCAATTTTTCCGTGGAAGTCAGGAGGTCCAGGCCGTCAAGGATCCTCTCCATATCGGCCATGGATGAAGTCTCTAAAAGAGCGTTCTTCTGGAAGGGATCGGGCGGAAGTCCATAGGCCTCTTCCCCCAAGCCCTTGGCCAACATAAGTAGGCGGTAGTATTCAACACATTCACGCATCAAAACCTGAGGATCCTTGCCTCGGGCCAAGATGTCCTGGCTTATTCCCATTAGACCCGAAAGATCATCCGAAAAGATGGCCCGGACAAGCCTGTCCGTAGCCTCGTAGCCGATAGTTCCCAGAACCCGCCTGACCGTCTCTTCCCGGATCTCCGTCTCCCCGCCTGATAAAACCTGGTCCATCAGGGACAGGGCATCACGCATGGCCCCATCGGCAGCTATGGCCATGGCATGGCGGGCATCGGGCTCAACCCTCAGACCCAGGACATTGGCAATATTCTCAATATTCTTTTCTATCGATTCCATATCCAGCCTTTTAAACTCGAATTGCTGGAGCCTTGACAGTATAGTCACGGGGATCTGGTCGGGATCGGTCGTGGCCATGATAAAAATCAGGTGCTGAGGAGGTTCCTCCATAATCTTCAGGAGGGCATTGAAGGCCTCTTTGGTGATCATGTGGGCCTCATCAATTATGTAGACCTTGTATTTCAGGCTTGCGGGCGGATAAATCACATGCTCCTTGAGCTCCCTGATATCGTCAATCCTGCGATTGGAAGCGGCATCCATCTCAACAACATCCATTGTTGTCTCATTCAATATGGCCTTACAATTTTCACACTCATTGCAGGGGTTTCCGTCCTTGGGATTAAGGCAGTTGACTGCCCTGGCAAAGATCTTGGCACAGGAAGTCTTGCCGGTCCCCCGCGTCCCGGCAAAGAGATAGGCATGGCCCGGATTTCCGCTCCTGATCTGATTTTTCAATATTCTCGTTATATGGTCCTGGCCCAGAACCTCGTCGAAAGTCTTGGGTCTAAAGGCCCGGTATAGGGCTTTCTTCATTTTTCTTCCCCCTGAATTTAAAATCACGCTTAATCATCACTCTTATTATCACACTTGATCGTCACACTTAATTGGCTTACTTAGTCATAACGATCAATAACTGCACGGGGCTCCAATCTCCATAACTCAGCCAAGTCCGATCCGGATCCTCTTCTTGCCCCTCCATAGATAAGATTATATAATATAGCGATAGAAAGGAGTAACAATGAAAAAATTAAATGTTTCATCTTTCCTATTGGACAGAAAAGATAGGATGCACGAGATTGTCAGCAGTCTTGGTAAGACCTTTCCCTATGTCTCAATACTTGGAAATGATGTTTATGGAAAAAATTACCGTTACAGCACGGCAAGCGTAGTTACCGGGCCTGCCAATGATGAGGAAAAAGGCTTTGTCATCAGGGTTTTCCAAAAAGATTGCGGATTCAGCGAATACTCTTTCAATGATCTGACCGATGATATTGTCGAGGAAGTCGAAAAGCTGGCAATTGGGGACAGGAAAATTTTCCTGAAGAATAACGAACCCATGGCCTATGCTCAGGTCCCTGAGGATTTGCCTGCAAAAGAATGCTTTGTCGGCTCAGCAGGAAACCTGCCTGAGGATGATAAAACAGAGGAGATAATCGGCAAGATGGGCAAGCTCCACGATAAATTTAAAGAGGCCCATCCTAAGATTGTCCAGCTGGTCTTGTCAATGGAAGTCGACCAGGTCAACAAGCTCTTTATTTCCAAGAATCGTGAGCTTTATCAGTCATATATCTACACAACCGGCATGGTAATGGCTATGGCCAAAGAGGGGGATAAAATCCAATACGACTATAACGACGTGTCGGGTATGGTCGGTTCCGAAATTATCGATTCCCTCGATGACCTTATGGAAAAGACCTGCTCCGGTGCCGAAGAGCTCCTGAAAGCCGACAAGGTTGAGCCCGGAACATATGACATTATCTGCGACCCCACCTTTACCGGCCTTATTGCCCATGAAGCTTTCGGCCACGGGACGGAAATGGATATGTTCGTAAAAAACAGGGCCAAGGGTGCCGACTATCTTGGAAAAAGAGTGGGTTCCGACAAGCTGACCATGCATGACGGGGCCAAGTCCTTTGAACAGGTATCTTCTTATTTGTTCGATGATGAGGGCAATTTCGGCAAGGACACGACAATAATCAAAAAGGGCATATTTACAAACGGCATGTGTGATGAATTGTCAGCCCTGGTCCTGGGCATTGAGCCCACAGGCAACGGCAAGAGGGAAAGCTATAAGCGCAAGGCCTATACCCGCATGACCAACACCTTCTTTGAGGGTGGCAATGACAAGCTTGAAGATATGATCAAGTCTATTGACAAGGGCTATCTGCTCGAGGGTATGCACTCAGGCATGGAGGATCCCAAGAACTGGGGCATCCAATGCGTGGCGCTCAAGGGTCGTGAAATCATTGACGGCAAGCTTACAGGAAAAATTGTCAGCCCTGTCTATATGACCGGCTATGTCCCCGATCTTCTGGGGTCCATCAGCATGGTTTCGCCGGATCTCGAGCTTTCGGGCAGCGGCTATTGCGGAAAAGGCTGGAAGGAATGGGTCCGCGTGTCCACAGGCGGCAGCTATATTAAAGCGAGAGGAGTTTTGAGCTGATGATAAATAAAATTAAGACAATGCTGGAAAAAAATTCCTCCATATCCGATTGGATCATAAAGCAAGTTATTAATGATGAAAAGCACGTTTTTCTGATAAAAGATAAGGTTGATATGAACCGGGCCTGCAAAACCGAGGAATACCTTGTAAGGCTTTTTATTGATTTTGATGAATTCCGCGGAGATGCTTCTTTCAACACATCCCCTGCGGACTCGGACGAGGACCTGGCCGAAAAAATTTCACAGGCCGTCATTGACGCCCATTATATAAAGAACAAGGCCTATCCCCTGCCGGAAAAGGACCAAGCTGAAGAGATCACAGCTCCCGACGTTAAGGCTGGCTTCATGGGCAGCTTTGACGACCTCATCGATGTTATATACAAGGATTACGGCTACAAGTCCAAGGTCAATTCATGTGAGCTTTTTGCCAATAATTCCCAAGTCAGGGTTTTAACTTCACGCGGTGTCGATATTTCCTATCCTGCCAATAACTTTGCCTTTGAGCTTGTTACCGATAATGACTTCGGAGTTGAGCCCGTTGAGATCTTCCGCGACTATTCCATGGCAAGCATTGACCTGAAAAAGGTTGAGGAAATTGTAAAGGCCCAGGAAATGGAGTCTGACGGCAGGGCAGCTGCCAATAGGACCGGAAAAATTGAGGGAATCAAGGTTATTCTCTCGGGTGCCGACCTGGATGAGTTTTTCTCTTTCTACCTGGATCAGGCTTCAGCCGCCGGAATTTATAACGGCTTTTCAAGGGCTAAAAAGGGCCAAAGCTTTTTAACAGGCAGGGAGCCCTTTAACCTCAGGATCAACCCCCTGCTTGACCACTCAAGCCATAGGAAAAATGTTGATAATGAGGGCCGGGCCCTCCACCCTTACCAGCTCTACAAAGACGGTACTGTTGTAAACCTGGTCGGTTCCGCCCAGTTCTGCCACTACCTGTCCGAAGAAAACCTCGGCTCCTCCAGGCTCTTTGAGCTTAAGGGAGAGAAGTTCTCCGAGGCCGAGTTGAGAGAGGGCGACTATCTTGAAATCCTGGCCTTCTCCTCTTTCGTTATGGATGTGGGGACAGGGGACTTTGGCGGAGAGTTCCGCCTGGCCAAGCTTGTCAAGGACGGACAAGTTTCTTATCTGACCGGGGGTTCCATATCTTTGAACATGTTCAAGGTCCAGGACACCATGTACTATTCCAAGGAAACAAAAAAGAGGGCCCGATCAATCAGTCCCTCTATCGTGGCCTTCGAGAATGTTACTGTAGCGGGATAATGCCCGGCTGATGCCCCGGTTCCGGCTAATGCCCCGGTTCCGACTAACGCAGGTGACGGCTGTGGTCGGGCTGCCAGGCCCCATCCTGGGTACCGGATGCCGGGATGGCTTGCGGCCCTGGGCCTACCTCGGATCCGGCCATTGCCGGGCGTGGCTCGGCAATGCACAATATATAAATATAAGATGAAAAGGGCAAGCGCCGATGGAAATCTCCGATCGGGGCTTGCCCTTTTATCTATATCGCCTTGATCCATGCTTTTTGGCATGCGATAGTGTGAATTCGCATTTTTGGCCAATTCACACTATCGTCCGGCCAAATTTAGTAGTGTGAGTTCCCGCTTTTTGGCCAACTCACACTATCATCCGACCAAATTTTGTAGTGTGAGTTCCCGCTTTTTGCCCAACTCACACTATCGATCAGCCAAATTTTGTAGTGTGAGTTTCCACTTTTTGGCTAACTCACACTATCGCCCGGCCGAATTTAGTAGTGTGAGTTTCCGCTTTTTGCCCAACTCACACTATCAACCGGCCAAATTTAGTAGTGTGAGTTCCCGCTTTTTGCCCAACTCACACTATCGATCAGCCAAATTTTGTAGTGTGAATTTGCGGTTTTTGTCAATTCACAATAAAACCGGGCCGCCTCTTGGCCGGATTCAGTAGAAGTGCCATGGAAATCATGGGAGTCACAAGATTTTCGCCCTCTCCCCATGATTTCCGGGCCAAATATAGTAGAGGGGGTTTGCCAAATCCGGCAAACCCCCTCTATTTCCATATTGAACCAAGACTGTGCCCAGGACAAACCCCGGCCACATCTAAGACCCTAGGCCATACCTGGGCCTCGTACTGCGGACCCAAGCCCAGGGCCCACAGGCCCGAGCTCCGCCGCCAGGCCGACGGGCCACCCCGGCCCGGCCCATAAAATGGCTAATGCTTATCAAGAAGCCCATTTCCTGTAAATAGGCCTATTGCCTAAAGGTCTTGCCCTCGGCCTGGAAGGTAACCTCCACTTGCATTTTACTGTCCCCTCTGTAAACGGTGACGCCGGCCTTGTCTCCGGCCTTGTATTTGAGGAGGGCCGTCTTTAAAGAGTTCATGGAATCTATTTTGCTTCCGCCGATGTCCACCAGGATGTCGCCCGGCTGGAGATCGGCCTTGGCAGCGGGTGAGCCGGCTACAACCTCGTGAATAACCACTCCGCTCTCAACAGGCAGGTTCTCTTTGCCCAGCTGCTTGGCCAGGGCCACATTGTAGCCGGTCACGCCGAGGTAGAGGGCATCGTAAGACCCGGTCTTCAGGATCTTCTCGACTATGGGCTTAATAGTCGAAACCGGAATTGCGAAACCTATGCCGTCAGCCGAAGCCGGCTTTGCCGTATTGATGCCGATCAGCTTGCCCTCGGCGTTAAGAAGTGCCCCGCCTGAATTGCCCCCGTTTATGGCAGCATCAGTTTGGATCAGGCCGTCCATAATATTGCCCCCCTCCACGGTAATGGACCTCTCCATACCGGAAATATAGCCGGACGTAAGGGTGGACTGGAGTTCCAGGCCAAGGGGATTGCCTATGGCTATTGACTTATCCCCGACATTAACAGCCTTCATGTCCCCGAACTCTATTGGCTTGAGTCCGGTTTTATCAATCTTTATAACGGCCAAGTCCAGGGTCGAATCGTTCCAAACCAGCTTGGCATTGACCTCTTCCCCGTTTGAGAGGAGGGTCTTGATGCTCTCGGCCTTGCCATTGTCAACCACATGGGAATTGGTGACTATGTAGCCGTCGCTGGAGACTATAACGCCCGAGCCCACAGATTCCGTGTATTTAGGTACGCCATAAAAGAAGGGGTTGTTGCTCACTCCCTTGCCAATCGTTGTGATCCCGACAATCGAGGGGATGGTCTTCTTGGCCACAGCCGACTCCACGGTTGAACCCTCTTTGAGACTGATCTTGACATCTTGACTTGCCCGGTCCCCATCCCTCTGAACCAGATAGGGAATATCCACACTCCCGGTTTTAATCAGGGCCAGGGAGGTTAATGATCCCAATATGGCTCCGACAAGAACCAGGGCGACCACAGAAAAAAATGACCTCTTGGGCTTAAAATTTCTCTGAATCTCATCCCTGACAGTTTTTCTTATCCTTATTTCCTCTTCACGGGCCGCTTTTTCCTCAGCCCAAGTATTTTCCCTATATTCTTCCATAACAATTCCTTTCCCTCATTTTCTTTCCCGTCTTACCTTTCTCGTGTTTTCCTAATTAAATTAAACCGGTCGCGCTACCTGCTGACGACCGGTGGTTTTGACTTAATATGATGTTAATGAAAGAATCTGAAGAAAATATGTTATGGGCCGGAAAATCATCCCAACTTATTCCGGGCCCAACCTGCTACTGTCTCAACTTGCTCTTATCCCAACTTCTTCCTGAGATATTTTTCAAAGCTTTCCGACAGATTGGGATCTCTCAAGGCGTACTCGACAGTGGCCTCCAGGAAGCCCTCCTTGTCACCTATATCATAGCGGCGGCCCTCGAAGTCATAGGCCAGGACCTTCTTATCCTTCGCCATGGCGCATAGAGCATCCGTAAGCTGGATCTCTCCGCCATAGCCCGGCTCCGTATTTTCCAGGTAGTCGAATATGTCCGGATCCAAAACATGGCGACCCAAGACCGCCATATCCGAAGGGGCCTCATCGGGTTGGGGCTTTTCCACCATGGATTTAGCAAGCCAGAGCCTGTCTGAAATCCGCTCACCCTCCAAGGACCCGTACTTGCTTATCTCCATATGGGGGACGGTCTGACAGCCCACCACGGAAGACCCATACTCCTCATAAATTTTAATGAGCTGGCCTATGGCCGGCCTCTCGGGATTGTAGACCAGGTCATCGCCCAGGAGAACGGCAAAGGGCTCATTGCCCACAAAATTTTTCGCCGTAAGTATGGCATGGCCCAGGCCCTTGGTCTCGTTCTGCCTGACATAGAAGATTTCAGCCAGATCGTTTATCTCTCTTATTTGTTTTAAAGCCTTGTCCTTACCCCTCTTCTCCAGGCTAAGCTCCAGCTCTATGTTATGGTCAAAGTGGTTCTCAATTGCCACCTTGCCCCTGTTGGTAACCATGCAGATGCTCTCTATGCCCGACTTTGACGCTTCTTCGACAATATATTGAAGGGCAGGCTTGTCCACAATGGCCAGCATTTCCTTTGGCGATGCTTTTGTGGCCGGCAAAAATCTGGTCCCAAGTCCGGCAACGGGAATAACGGCTTTCCTAACCCTCATATTGGCCCCTTTCTCTTTAAAGTGTGTGATGAATTCCTATCATGTCTTATTCTATTATATACAAATCAGCTTTAACAAGCCCCCGGCCCCCGCCTTTGTTATATAATGAAATGAATCGAGAAAAATAAGGAAGAAATTATGACTGAAAAGAACATAAAGAAATTTTCTAATAAAACAAGGCGCTTCATCAGGCTATTTCTGACCGGAATTAAAAGGGGCAACATATCGCAAAGGGCTGCTTCCCTGGGCTATGACATGCTTATGGCTGCCATCCCCCTTCTCCTGGTCTTCTTCCAGCTTGCCTCAAACTTCCTGGCAAATCCCGAATCAATCTTCTACAAGTACCTGGACCTCATGCCCACCCAGGTAGCAACAATCATAGAAAATATAATAAATTATCTATATATGGAAAGCTCAAGCACCAGCCTGGGACTGGGCCTTATCACGGCCATCTGGCTGGGCTCAAACGGGATCAAAACCCTCATGGTCTCTGTCAATGAGAGCATGGATATGGACTTTGTAGGCAACTTTATCATCACCAGGCTCATTGCCATTGTCTACACAGTCCTCTTTATGTTCTCACTCATATTTATGCTTTTCTTCACGGTTTATTCGGGAAATCTTGGTGCCATCCTATACAGGCTGGAAAAGATCCTGCCCTTGAAAAATCTGGTTGACCCCCTCCTGGCAATCTTTGAATCAATCCTGACCAAGATGCTTCCGGCCATCTTCTTCCTGATTGTCCTCATCCTCTTTTACAAGACTTCGGCCGTGGTATCCAAGGGTAATATCCGCTTCAAAGAAGCCCTTGTAGGGGGCCTCTTCGCCGGCATCTCAATCTTCTTAATCACTGTGGCCTACGCATTTGTCATGGACAATATTTCAAAGCTGTCAATCTACTTCGGGTCCCTGGCCGGTATCCTGGGTCTCTTCATATGGACAAGGTTTGTCTGCATTGCCCTCCTTGGCGGTGCCCACGCAATGGCTGCCTATAGAGACCTGACCTCGGGGAAAGACTCTGAAGTCAAGTCCATCCTCATTTCTTAAAAGCTCGCGGAATCACTCCCGTGGCAAATCCTCATATATTTTAAAGTCATTTAAAGTCTTGTACTGCCTCTTTTTGAGCCTCAGCCAACGCTTGATCGACCTGTCCTTCTCATAGTATTGGGAATAATAGGGGCCCTTTTTCAGCAGGTCCTCACATAAGTCCCTGTAGTCCTCTTCAACATACTTTTTAAGGAGCTTGGGATGGCAATTCAGCCATATCCTGTCGCAATCCAAATGATAGTAGACTTCCTGATCGTAATCTATGCCCAGGGCCTCTCTAACATAGAAGTCCACAAAATGGGCCCCCCCGCAATCAACAAAGCCCATGCTGGCCGGGAAGCGTATGTTCATCTCCAGGGCCTTGAACTTCCCGTCTACCGGGTCATATTTTAGGTCGAAGTTTGAAAATCCCTTATATCCTAAAGCATTCAAGAATCTTTCATACTTCTCAAAAAGCTCCTGATTGCCCAGGGTATAGATGGCATTGTTGTTGCCTATCCTGCCCGGATCTATGTCATAAAGCAGGACCCGACCCAGGGCCATCATCCGGACCTTGCCCTTTGAATCGGAAAAGGCATTCATGGAAAAGGTCTGGCTGGGCTTGCCGGAGATGAACTCCTGGAGGACCACATCATCCGTATAGCCGTTGGCATAGATTTCATCCAGGGCGGCCTTGAGCTCCTCGTCGCTGTATATGAAATACACCTTCTTTATATCCCTCCCCGAAAGGGCCCTGAACATGGCCGAATTGGCATACTTGGCAACCAGGGGGTATCTGATTTCTCCATATGGGGGCTCTTCATCGGGCTTGCAATACAGAGTGTTGGGGATGTCCAGGCCCAGCTCCCTGCACTGCTGGTAGAAATCGACCTTGCTGAGGAGTTTATGCTCCACCTCGGGATCATTGACGGAAAAATAATAATAATCCTTGAGGACATCCTTGTGCTTGGTCAGGCGACCTGTATAAATATCGGCAATGGGCAGGAGGATCAACTTTTTATCTGCATTTTTCTTCCCGTATTCGATAAGGCTGTCGACGAAGACCTTCTCATCGCGGAAATTATTAATTATAATCCTGTTCAGGATCTTGCTGCCCTCAGTCGGTGTAACAGCCTTGGACCCGAAAAGGGTGGGCTTGATCCCGTAATTTTCATGGACAATATGGGCCAGACTGTAGGCCATATCGTCGGTCCCCAATATCACAAACTCCACCCTGTTTTTTTCCAAGACGGACCTGTCTAAAATTTTCATCTTCTTCTCCTAATTTTCCTATCTCAACTCGTGTTTTCAGCATAGTCCTGACCCTGTCATTATACGTTAAGCTGGTCCTCTGTGCTATAATTAATCCGTTAAATCGAGATTTTACCCCCTTTAAAAACAAAAGGATATTGAAATGTTAAAAAATTCATCAAAATTCAACTTTCTCCCTATAATAATAGGATCCGACATCAATACCTACACCATGACCCGGTCTTTTCATGAGCACTATGGGATAAAACCGGTTATGCTTGCCAAGGCCCCCCTGCCCGTGACCTCCCTGTCCAAACTTTACAGAGAGCAGGTCTATAATGAGGGAATCGAGGACATTGAGGTCTACTATTCAGCCCTCATGGAAATTATAGAAAAATATTCCAAGCTTGATAAGACCATTGAAAAATTCCTGGTCGTGGCTACCAATGACAAGTACCAGAAGAACCTGATTTTTTTGAGACATAGGCTGCCTGCCAATGTCCTTACCAATGTGGTCAGTCCCGAACTTTTTGACAAGCTTTACAATAAAAAGGATTTCTACAAAACGGCCGCTCAGTACGGGATACCCACCCCAATTACCTACTATTGGCATAAGGACGACGGGAGGGACCTGAAGGACATGCCCTATCCCCTGATCATAAAGCCGGCTGACGGGATCCAATACTATAAGCACGAGTTTGAGGGGCTCCAAAAGCTCTATCTTGCTCGGACTCCGGAGAAGGCCCGGGAAGTCATTGACACCATATATGGGTCAGGCTATAGCGAGGAACTCATTCTCCAGGAATATATTGAGGGGGATGACAGCAGTCTTTTCGACTCGGTCTACTACGGATCAAGCTCAGGAAAGGCCCAACTCATCACCTTCGGCCAGGTCATGCTCCAGGAACACACCAAGACCGCCATAGGCAACTATGTGGCCATGATAAACAGGAAGAAGATTGATTTTCTGGATAAGCTGGTCGCCATGATGGAAGACTTGAAATATACGGGCTTTGCCAATTTCGATATGAAGTATGATAAAAAAACAGGGACTTTTAAGGTCTTTGAGGTAAATCTCAGGCAGGGCAGGCTTTCCTTTTACATCGAGTCCATGACCAAGGGCTTGGCCCCCTACTTCGTTGATGACCTTATAAACGGGAAAGAAGAGGACCTCCTCTTCCCCTATAGTCCCCAAATCACCTCCTATGCCCCTGTTGGGGTCCTGAAGAAATATATCCCGGATAAGGACATAAAAAAAGAGGGCCTCACTCTTATAAAGGAGGGGCATTTCGTCAACCCTCTCAAGTATAAAAATGAGCCCTCATTCCGCCACAAGCTCTATATCCTTGCCCGTGACATAAACTACTTTAGAAAATATAAGAGAACCGACGGTTAAGAGGCTTCAGGCCAATAAGCTTAACCTTAAATCAACCGTGCTGCCTACCCGGCCTATGCAGGATTTCCCTGAAGTCCTCATAGGCTTTTTTGTCGTAGGGATGGTCTATTTCCCTATACTCCAGGCCCTTTTCTTCCATGATCTCCCTGACAAGGTCTTGAGCAAGGAAGTAGTTCCTGGCCAGCAAGGGGCCTATTACTGAAGATGCCCTTAGATTCTTATACCTTATCCCCTCATCTGCAATTGCCTGAGCGGACTCGGTCTGGTCGGGGGCGGTCTTTTCAGGCAGCCTGCTTGCCCCGGCACCCAGGCCCTTGAGGACCTTGAAAAGAGGATAGGGGGTCTTGTCGGACATATTGGCCAGGTTCTGGTAGCCCAGGATGTCCCTGCCCCTCTCATCCTGAAAAATCACTTCGTTGGACCAGCGCTTGTCCAAGGCCTTGGTATTGAAATCGAAAATTCCCAAGCCCCTAGCCGGCTTGCCTTCAACTATAATGTTCCGGCCCAGAATTTCCATGGCATTGCCGGTAAAGATGAAGCGGCTCCCGCCCTCAATCAGGTCTTTTATCTTGTCACCGTATTTAGAAAGCTCACTCAGGATAAGCTTGAAATTCCCCTCTGTGCTGGATCCCAAGTAGTAGAGGTCATAGGCAGCCTCCGGCCAGTCCTGGCCCGGCTCAAGCCGGTCAACTTGGACCTCAAGTCCCTCTTCCTCAATATAGTCCACTAGGATTTTCACATTGCCCGAATCCCCATAAAGATTGGCAAGATCCGGATACAGGTTCAATATTTTAATGCTTTCAGCCTTCATCATGAACTTCCTTTCCTAAAATCCCGGCCAATTTTTCCTCACTGTCAAAGTAGAGGGCCGCGTAGATGGGATCCTTGCCCGTCTTCCTGAAGGCTTCCGGGCTCTTCAAGGTGTCTTCTTCAATTATCATCTTTTCGGGATCAAGGCCGGCATGGACCAGCCTTGCTCTCAACTGACTTGCAAAGGGCCCGATCAGAACAATATGGCTGAGTTCGGCTTCCTTTAGCCTTTCAAAATTCACATCCCAGAGCCAGGACAAGTCCCTCATTGAATAGTGACGGCCGATTTCCTCGAAGCCCAAGACCGCTGTTTTAGGCCCCTTTGCCGAGACTATATTGTCAATAGATGTATTGTATGAAAGCGGAGTTTCGTTTTTTGTGGTCATGATATAGACCGGCCTGCCCTCGAAGTCGAACTCCCTGTACCTCTGCGAGGCCTGGTTGAAGCTCTCCAGGCATTTGACAATGATTTTTTCATCTATGCCGCACTCCTTGCAGACCGAGTAGGCCAGGGCCTCGTTATATATGTTGTAAAAGACGTCATTGGGGAGCCTTATCTTGGTCTTTCCGTTTATCACGAAATATTTTTCCTTCAGATTGACCTCGGTGACCTCATAGTCCACAGGGCCTCTTTTAAAGCCGCATGAAGGACAGGTGTAGCTGCCGAATTCCCCATAGTGGTAGAAGTCGTAGTCAAGCCTGGTGTGGCACTTAGGGCAGTAGATCTCATCCAGATAGGCATTGGGACTTTGGGTTCTTATCCCCTCGTGTCTGCCAATTCCGTAGCTTATTACAGGGCCCCCGTGTTTGAGGACCAGACCCTGCATCTTTGAGGAGTCGAAGTTAAGAAAAAGCTGACTCTCGTCCTTGATAGATGAGGCGATCTCATTGAGAACCAGCTCATAGTGGCCGTTCCTGGCCAGCTGGTCTCTGGCAATATTGGTTATGCAGAATTTGGTCGGGGTGAAAAACTTGAAAGCCCTCTTAATATACCTCTCGTCAATCTCCAGGATATAGGCATCGACCTTGGTCTTTCCTGTCAATGTGACCCCCTTGAGGATGGCTGTGGTCGCCCCCCATAGGAGGTTGGCCCCCTCGGGGTTGGTGGAGATTTTTTTACCTGCCGCCCTGAATATCTCACTTATCATCTGAGTTGTGGAGGTCTTGCCCGTTGTCCCCGTCACGACAATTATCTCTTTTGGGAATTGGATCTTTTTAAGAATATCGGGCTCGATCCTTAGGGCTGTTTTGCCGGGAAGTGAGCTTCCCCTCTTCATGGCGGACCCGATCGCCCTGATAATCTTACTAACTAAAATAGCAAAAAATTTTTTCATAATTCTCTGTCCTTTTTATGATGTCTTTCAACTGAATCCAAGTGTTAAATGAATAATCTACTATATTGTACACAAATAAAGGCCCCTGTTCTTATTTATTTTTATTTTCTCCCCTTAAGTTCCCTTTATGTATAGAATATACTTGTGCAAAGGAGGTCCTATGAAAAAGTTTTTTACCGCCACAATGCTGACAATTTCAGGATTTTTGCTGAGTTTTGCAGCTCTTGCCCTGTCAATATTCATATCCCTTCAGGCATCCTTCCTCTATCCCCGCCTGGCTTCAGATATGGATAATCGCAGGGGGCTGAGCCAAGAGACTATCCGGTGGAATTACAGGAATTTAATAGACTACAATGTGAATCCCTTCAAGGATAAGCTTGAATTTAAGGACCTTCCAATGTCGGATGAGGCTAGGACTCATTTTAAGGAGGTCAAGGATATCTTCCAAGTCATCTTCAAAGCGGGCTTGGCCGCTATCCCCCTCCTCATTGTTTATAAGAAATTTGCCGGCCAGGCCAAGTGGCGATCAAGCGTGAAAATTGCTCTTGCCATCTCCTTGGGAGCCCTCCTGGTCCTGGCCCCCATTTTCTACTTTGCCTTTGACAAGGCCTTTGTGGCCTTTCACAAGATATTTTTCAATAATGACTTTTGGATTTTTTCCTATCAGGAGGACCCCATAATTTTCTACCTGCCCCAGTCCTTTTTTGAGAAAATGGCCTTGCTTATAATCGGCCTCTGGCTGCTTATCCTCGTGGTTCTGAGGCTGCTTGCGGGCCTGAGACGGGGCTAGGCCCGGGAGGGGCGCCGCTTGGTTTCTGGGCTTGGCGTCCAGGTCCGGGCCTGCGGCTTGGACCCCGGGCCTTAGGCTTGGCCGAGGACAGGAAATTTGGCCCGGGTAGACTCTTGATCCCGGGCCCCCGGGATTTGCTCCGATGATTGGCAACCGCAAAAAATGTTTTTAGAAAGGAATCGATATGGAGAGAATACCCACTTTTACGCTCAATGACGGAAATACCCTGCCGGCCATAGGCTTCGGTACCTATAAGGCAAAAAACGCCATTCCTGCCATGCTGGAGGCCTTTAAGACGGGTTACAGGCTCTTCGATACGGCCTGGATTTATAATAATGAGGAAGATGTGGGCAAGGCTTGGCAGGAGTCGGGCCTCGACAGGCATGACATTTTCCTGGCGACGAAAGTCTGGCCCAACTATTTTTCCCATGACTTGGCCAAGAAGTCCATAGACAGGTCTTTGGAAAGCCTGGGGACCGACTATCTTGATGTTGTCTATCTCCACTGGTGGGGCTCAAAATACCGGGAGGCCTGGAAGGTCCTGGAGCAATATAAAGAGGAAGGGATTATTCGGTCAATTGCCGTCTCTAACTTCACACAAGGTCAGATTGAGGGCCTGTCCGTTAAGGCAAATATAAAGCCGGCCCTGAACCAGGTGGAGATCCACCCCCTCTGGCCTGAGACCGACCTTTTGAGCTATTTGAAAAAGGAAGATATCCTGCCTGTGGCCTACTGTCCTCTGGCCCGGGCTAAAGCCGAGCTTTTCGAGAATGAGCTGGTGGCCAACCTGTGCCGCAATTACGGCAAGACCCCTGCCCAGATAATCCTGAATTGGCAGGTGGCCCGGTCCACCCTTGTAATCCCCAAATCCGTTCACGCCGAGAGAATACACGAGAACTTCGATATTTTCGACTTCGCTCTTGAGGGCCCGGAAGTCGCGGCCCTTGAAGGGCTGGCCAGGTCCGACGGAAAGATCGGCCACGGCATGGATGAGCATGAGTGGCTTGAGAAGATTGAGGGCCAGGAGCTTTAGATTTTTCGGGGGCCGACTTCTCTAGTGTTGGTCTTGCGTTTTCGGCCAACCAACACTAGCCTTTGGCCATCTCGGGGCCGGCTTCTCTAGTGTTGGTCTTGCGTTTTCGGCTAACCAACACTAGCCTTTGGCCATCTTGCGGCCGGCTTCTCTAGTGTTGGTTTCGTGTTTTCGGCTAACCAACACTAGTCCACGGCGATCTCACGGCCGAATTCTCTAGTGTTGGTTCTGCGTTTTTAGCCAACCAACACTATCTCCGGGCCGCCTCTCGGCCGAATTCATTAGAGTTGGTTTCGCATTTTCGGCAAACCAACACTATCGCCGGCTCGGGTCAAGGGGGCTGCCCGCTTTTTGACTTTTCCCCATGAACGCCGGCTCGAGCTTTTTCAGGGGGGTTGTCCGCCTTTCGGACAACCCCATTGATTCCAGAGCTAGCATGAGTCATGGGGATGGTCCACTTTTCGGACTTTCCCCATGATTTCCGAGCCCGGCTTTGGTCATGGGGGTCTCCCACCTTTCGCACAACCCCATTGATTTCAGAGCTCAAATAAGTCATGGGGATGGCCACTTTTCGGCGAATCCCCATGATTTTCGGGCCGGCTTTGGTCATGGGAGTCTCCCACCTTTCGCACAACCCCATTGATTTCAGAGCTCAAATAAGTCATGGGGATGGCCACTTTTCGGCGAATCCCCATGATTTCCGAGCCCGAGCCCGGCCAGGGTCCGTTTTATTTTATTGAGTTTGACCTCTTGCCCAAATCCCTGAATCCCCCTGCTGCCAGCAGGACCTGTGACGGCAAATAGAAGATCCAGATTAGCCTTCTGAGTATAGTCGAAATGCCGGGCCCGAAAAGCGGATAATTGGCCAAGACCACCGATAGGTCGCAGGCCAGAAAAAGAAGATATCCCCATATAAGCAGCTTACTGCCTTTTTTTATGGCCAGATATGTGCCGTCCAGGATCAAGGCCGCATAAATGAGGCCCAGGCCCTCCGTCCGGGGCAGGTGGAAAATATATATAAGCCCTATGGCCGATATTATGAGGCCCGCATAGAGGCCTCCCCTCTTTTTGCTTAGGGTCACGCTTAGGGTCAGGATTCTCAGATAGTGGGCCAATATAAAGGCGAGGATGCCAAACTCCCACCTGTTTGTAAATAGGAGAAAGTAGTCGGCAAGCACTGTGAATCCCGCAGCTCCCGTCCACTTCAAAGCTCCAGGCCCCCTCAAAAGGAAGGCCTGGATAAGAAAAATTATTATGATTGAAGCCCATTTTATACCATCAGAAGAAATCTCAACCCCGCTCACTTTTCGTGCTCACTTATCAAACTCACTTAACCCGCTCACTTTATGACCTTGTCAGACATCCAACCCTCGTATTGGGTCCCGTCCTTCTTGGTGGCCTTGACATAGCACCAAATCCTGTAGGGTTCGGCCTTGGTTTTGACAATCTCAACCTTGGTTCCCTTGGGCAGCATGATGATAACCTGGCCGTCCATGCCGGCTTCTTTTCTAAGATTGCCCCCCTTGCTGACTTCAAGGGTCTGACCTACCAGGTCATCGGCTTTCTTCAACTGTGCCTGGCTTACCCCTGTCTCCCCGTTTTGTCCGGGCTCTGTCGGATTGCCGGTGTTAGGATCCAAAGTCCCCGAGGTCCCCGAAGTCCCCTGGGTTAAGCTCCTCAGCTTCTCATACTCCTCAAAGCCCTCGGCGGAGAATCTCTCATTGATTGAGGTCAGGTCATTTGAATAGGCAGCTGAATTCCTCATGGCTGACAAGTATTCCATATTGCCGTCCTTGGCTTCAAAATTGTAAAACTCCACGCTTTGCAGGGTCGACTTGTGCTTCTTGGTGTACCTTCCCTCATCGTAATCCACCTGATAGAGGAAAAGGCATTTGAACTTGTTGGCCCCATTGAGACCGGACTGTATATCTTCTTCCTTATTTTTCTTCTCATAGACTCGGATCCTATTTATCACCAAATTGGAATAATTGTCATAGGCATACATATCGGCAATTTTCTCAATTGACTTGTTGTCCATGGCCGCAAGGTCCATCTCGTCTATGTCGGCAACGGAATTGATGAGCTTGGGCAGGCCCTCAACTGTGACCTTTCTCTCTATGACTTGCTCGCTGAATTTGGCCTTGACGCTCTTTGTTTCATATTTGACCGTGACAATGAGCTCGTCCCCGTTTTTAAGGCCTTCCTGCTTGCTGAAGCTGATCTCGGGCTGAGCCAGCTCTTTTTCCAACACGTCGTACTTATCCTTGTCTGCCAATTTTTTTATGGCGGGCTTTCCCACAATCTCGGCCTTGGCCTTGCCGTAGCCGTCATAGCCCTCAAAGCCCACTTTTATTTCGAGGTTTGAGGTGTCTACAAGGGTTCCGCCGTCGGCTCCCCTTGAAAGCAGCAAAAATGCCACGACTATGAAGATTACAAATATTGCAGAGAAGAGGACCAGCCTTGATCGGGCGGGCAATTGATTTAAAAAAGTATGTATTTGTCTTTTCAGATTATGTGGCTTGTTTTTAAGATCCTTGTCCATCTTCCGCTTTTCCCTTCTATCATATGTTTTCCATATATTTTCATCTTGCAATTTATTATACTACCGTTGTTTAACTATATTATCCTATAGATTTAAAAAATTCACTACAGACATGTTACAAAACGTCACGTAATCACACATGATATAATGAATTAGGTTGGGCAAGGCGGACCACACAAGCAGCCTAATCTGTTCAGTCAACCCGTAGAATCAAAGACAAAGGAGTCCTATATGTTAAAAAAGAATAATGCAATCCTAATCTTCCTGGTCTCGCTGGTTTTGGTATTGGCAGCATGCTCAGGATCAAGCAGCAAGCAAAGCTTTTTCAAAGAAGAAAACGGAACCAAGGCCACCATGACCCTGGACGTCGACGGCGAATACGTTAAAAAAATTTTCGCAGAGAGCAAGGTTGACCTTGAAAAGATGTCGGACTTAGAGGTTTCCACATTGGAATCCACCTTCAACGCCATGAAAGAAAACTTTAAGAAGACAATGGGCATCGACGTCAATATTCAGAAAACCGAGACGGAACTCACCTTTAGCTACAGCATGGATCTCACCGATAAGGACACAATAGAAAAGATCAAGCAGATGGGCATTTTCAACAATAATGCCAACAACCAGGATCCCGAGAAGCTGGAGTACAAGTCTGTAGAAGAGAGCCTGTTGAAAGACGGCTGGAAAAAACAATAGGAAACCAATAGAAAAACCCATAGGAGGTATTAATTGAAACAATTTATATGTGACAAGGAATTTTTTGATCTCTTCCCCCAAGCAACAATCGGCGTACTCTGCCTTACCGGGGCCGAAGGCAAGGAATTGACCGAAGATCAGAAAAAAGAAATAGGAAGCCTGCTCGAGGAGGCCAATAAAAAAGCTGAAAAATACGTTCCCAATGACCCAATCTCCGCCAATGAGGTGGTCAAAGTTTGGAGGGAGGCATATAAGCAATTCCCGGGCAAGAAGGGGGCCAGGTGTGCAATAGAGAACCTCCTGAAGAGGGTCCTGAAGAACAACCCTGTCTCTTCCATCCACCCCTCAGTCGACATAACCAACTCAATCTCTCTGAAATACGCCTTTCCAATAGGGGTTGAGGATTGCGATGCCTTTGACGGCGACATCCGCCTGGGCTTTATGAAGGGCGGAGAGGACTTTGTCCCAATAGGCGAAGAGGGTCAGGATCCCCCGAAAGAAGGGGAACTTGCCTATTACGATAATACAGGAGTAATCTGCCGCAATTGGAATTGGCGTGACGGAAAAAGAACCCAAGTCACCGATGAAACCCGGATCTCTTTCGTGGCTATGGAATGCATAGAGCCCGACAGGGTCGGCGACCTGGAAAAGGCCCTGGATGAGCTTGCCAATCTCTTCGAGAAATACATGGGGGCGAAAATAGAGGCCAAGGCCCTGGTTGACAAGGACAATCCTTCAGCCTTCCTTATAGATTAGCTGCCAATCTCAGGCCCGGTCCTGCCTTTTAGCTTCACAGGGCAATTCAGCTTGGCTGAGCCTCGGACTATCTCCTGTTTTTAGCAAGGAGCTTGCCGGTCCACTGGCCAAGCAGGCTGAGGCCACCGTAGATCAGGGCATAGGCCCAAGCAGATTCATTATAAAAAAGGGGAATTGTCGGGAGCCAAATAAGGGCCACAAGCAAGGTGTAGGTCCACTTGAGCCCCCACTTTTCCCCGTATTTTATTGAAAGCACCCAAACAATCAAGGGGGTGACCAAAAGAAGGGCCAGCATGGCACTTGCCGTATCACTGATAAGAAACATTGGCAGGCTATAGTAGGCCAGCCCTATAATAAATATTTCTTTGTACTTTTCCCAAATATTCTTCATCACTCTATTATCCAATCAACTTCTTTCATCGGCACTTCTTTGCCGCAATAATCACAGATTTGGCTATCCTCATTTTCTATAAAGCTGTGACCCCCACAGGACGGACAGGTATAAAGATCTGCCCCATAATATACAGGGGTTTTGAGGCCAAATTTTCTAACCGCCTTAAATCTTTTCTTTATCAATACGTCCTTTATCTTAGGATAAGATCTCCCCTCAGTCAACTTAAGTCCGCCTATCTTACATATGAAATCAAGTTCTTCCCGGCCTCTTTCCACATTATGTCCAACTAAAATAAGGTCCTGCAAATTCCTGCATATAATTTCTTCTTCATCTGATTTCCTCAAAAGTTCCGGTTTGCCTTTTAGCATATCCATAATCCTGAGTTGAAATACCCCCAAAGAAAAATCGGGATCCCCTTGACGAACCTCTTTTAAAGCCACATAATGTTGAATTATGCTTTTTGCTAAAAAAAAGATCCCCAATATAACTACGCTGCCGACCAATATCACTAAAGCCAAGTATAGAGGATTGCTTGGCAACTCATCGGGACTTAGGGAATTCAATTCGTTTACGCTTGCTTCCAAGAAACCTAAAAAGCCCAAATAATATAGAAGGGCAAAAACAAAAATAATTATTAGGAAAATCCAGAACTTGCCAAACCCTCTAAAAGCGCTCTCAAATTCAATATGTGAAAGCAAATAATCATAGGCTTCCGTCTTATACCGGACCTTGCAATGACTGCAAATCAGTATATCCCCCTGCTTTTCTAAAGGAGCTCCACAATTCATGCATAGGGGCGGGTCGGAATTCTCTTTGATCTTCCTCCCCATTTTAATCATGTAGCTTTTAATAAATGAGTTTCTTATAGCTTGATGATGAATGTTATCGCCCTGTGAGTTGTAATAATCCTCCACAGTATCAGCCAAGGTCACTGAGAGAAGGGTTTTCACCTTTCCGTCGGTAAATTCCCGAGATGTCGGCAACTCTTCAGCCCCCTCTTTTTCAGTGATTTTAATTCTCTTCTTAATGCCAAATTTTTTTAGCGTATCAATTTCGTTCTTGAAGGCCCTTTGCTGAACAGCCATACAGTACTTACTAATTTCTTCCGTATCGCTGTTTTCATACATTCTCTTTATTAAAGGAAAAAATTGCCGCTGATCGGGCAATTCTTCTTTCCTACCATAGCCGAACAAACTTTCCCCCTTATACTTGAACAGTAATTTATCTTTATTTTTTTAAAGTATCACTTGAATATTAAATGCCTGTTAAGTTTTCAAGCCGGATTAAGAAAGGTGCCGAAAGCTAAAAGCTCCGGTACTTGCATTTTACAGTCTTTCTATTTTGTGTTTTCGAAGCCTTTTAATATCTCTTCCACTTTTGCGGGGTCAACTCCGGCCAGCTCCATCTGTTCTTTGAAATACTTTGAGCTGTTAAGTCTTTCTTCTGCTATACCTTCAGCCCTACCTTCTAATTTGCCTTTTTCTTTGCCTTCTTCTATTCCCAAACTTTTACTTTCCTTCTCAATCTCTTTGAATACATTTTTTAACCCTGAATACATAGCTTTACCCCCTTCTTTCTCATTAAAGGCCACCTCTTGCCCAAAAAATGCCGCTATTGCTAATGCTGTGTCTTTATCCAGTCTGCTGATCTCTTCTTCATTATCTTTGAAATACTCTCTAAACTCCTTCGGCTTCATCAGCTTCTGCAGGAATTCAAAGAAATATCTTATATTGTCAGGCAGCTTTTCAAGTTCTTCCTCATCAAGCCTTCTTACATCTATCACCCTAATATGATAGTTCTCATAGTTTTTCCACTGGTCTCTTGGCAGTTTGGTCATCTCAAGTATGCTCTTTGGCCCTGTCCACTTTCTCTCTCCAAAGTATAGGACCAGAGTAATTACAGGCATTAATGATTT